>NZ_JBTLRP010000002.1:0-693252 GCF_054482795.1 Altererythrobacter sp. CAU 1778
CGGCGTCGTCAGCAGACGCCAGGACCAGCCCAAACTCGAAATCCCCATAGCTCATCGCATGCGGCCCGCAGGTTCGGGCACCGTCGACTTTCCGACGCCTCTCGGCGTCCGAAACTCTAAACGTAGCAGGACAGTCCGCTCTTGGCGTTCGGGACCGCGAGAGCCGACATTCCGCAAGCGACCCCAAAGCGGACGAAGATACTTCAAAAAACTGCTCCTGAAACCGTACGTAAATCTGAGGTGATTATTACCTCAACTGACAGGAGCCGCATGAGATCGGATGGGGAATGGAGTCGCGTCGAGGTTTTCTCAGCATATGGGCTACATTGCTCACACCTATGTGCATGTTTCTTGCAGCTTGCGGTAGTGAACTAGCCGATCACACCCCTGATTACCGCTACCGTCTGACGGTCGAGGTCGAGACGCCCGAAGGCCTAAGGACGGGTTCCAGCGTGATCGAGGTGCGGCAATCTATGGGCCGCAGCGCCATGAGCGGGTTCGGAAAACGGATCGATCGCCGGGTTCGGGGCGAGGCGGTCGCTGTCGATCTTCTAGGAGGCAGAACGCTCTACGCTCTCTTGCGATCGGACGACAACATCGACTGGGCATCCTATGTGATGCCGATGCTCGCTCCCAAAATCGAGGGCGAAGCTTGGGAAGACGAGTTCGACAACGTCTTACTCATCAAAGGCACGGTTGAATTGCCGCGGACCTGGCCTGCGCATGGCAAGCTGTCCCGGGGCAGCGCTTATCCGATGCTGGTTACCTTCGCCGACGAGCGCGATCCCAAGAGCATTGCGCGGGTTGATCCAGACGACCTGTCCGCCAGCTTCGGTGTGGGAGTTAAGCTAAGGCGGATCACCGTCGCGCTGACCAGCGATCCGGTGACGACGGAGATTGAAAGGCGCTTGGAGTGGTTGCCGAATTACCATGATAAACTGCTAGATGGACAGCGCTTGAATTCAATCGACGCCATAAATCGGTTAGCAAATGATCTTTCACGGGGAGACTTTACGAGGGAAAGTGCTCCGTAAAAGCGCGAGGTTTCTTCGGTCGCGCGATTTTTCGAACCATCCTGACAAGCTCAATGCCAAAGACACACCGTCCGCTATCACACAAATCTGACCAAAATCGGCCCAGCCGCTTCCCACCCGGACCCAGCCATTCATGGGTCGCTGAAAAGCCCCCAAAAGCGGAAGTCACCTAGGCGCGGCGGCTATGACCGCTTTAGGAACTGCGGGCGATAGGCCGAATGACCGAGATTGGGGCGCAAAGCGGTCATTGATCAGGTTCAAGTTCAGATGTCGCAGAATCAAATCTGAGTCCCTAAAAAGGCATCGAACCAATGCATTAGACGGCTTTTGAGGGCCTTTTGAGGGCTTTTCGGAGACGGCCGAATTCCTAACTATTTGATAAGCTTTGGGAAAGTAGTCTGAATGTGATGCCTCTTCTGGCACCATTTGTTCTTCTCACGTTCTCCCAAATAATCTATAAAACCCGCAGAAATCCTAGGGATTTGGCCCCCGGATCGTTCCGGATCGTCCCGCTTGTTCTCGGGGGTTCCAGACACTTTTGTGGGCCTTTTGAGGCCGTTTCGCAAAGGCCCAGATGAAAAGGCCCCCACATGCCGCTGACAGATACTCGCCTCCGCGCACTCAAGCCCAAGGATAAGCCGTACAAGGTAACTGATGAGCGCGGCCTATATGTTGAGGTGACGCCCACCGGCGGCAAACTTTGGCGATTCCGATACCGGATCGGCGGCGCGCAAAAGAAGCTCTGCATCGGCAGCTATCCCGACATCAGCCTCAAGCAAGCGCGAGACGCGGCCTACGAGGCACGACGAGCTGTTGCTTCTGGGGGCGACCCGGCCTTTGAGAAGCGGAAGCGAAAAATCCGCGCAGAGTTTCTTTCTGCGCACACGTTCGAGGCAGTCGCACGTGAGTATATTGAACAGATGATGGTCCAGAATGGCCGCGCCGATGGCACGATCGTCAAGGCCAATTATTTCCTCGACAAGCTTGCGCCTGCCATCGGGAACAGACCCATCGACGAGATTGAGCCGTTCGAAGTCCTGGCTCCTCTCAAACGACTGGAAGCCACTGGTAAGCACAAGACTGCGAAGAAATGCCGCTCGTTCGCAGGCCGGGTATTTCGCTACGGTGTTGCTACCACCCGCTGCAAATCCGATCCGACCAGTATGCTGAAGGGCGCTCTCGTAACGCCGAGAGCCACGCATTATGCAGCAATCCTCGAGCCCACCGAGCTAGGCGGGCTGCTGCGCGCAACCGACGACTTCACTGGCTACATGGTGACCAAGTTAGCTTTGCAGATAGCGCCGCATGTGTTCGTACGCCCCGGCGAACTCCGGCACGCCGAATGGCATGAGATTGACCTCGTCGACGGGGTCTGGGATCCGAGAGCCAAAATCGATAAGAATACATCACGATTCATTTCTTACTTTCCTTCGAGAAATCGCTTTGGGTGAGATTATTCGCCAAATCGTTCGATACATTCAGCCGCTGTCCATCAAGCATTCTGCTGTAGTATTCGGACAACCACCAAAGCTGATCCTCAATTCCAGTGGTTACCGGATCCGTTGTCAGCTGCACGGTGATTCGTCTAAGCTCCACGTCTTCGCCAAACGTCGCAGCTAGATTGTCCGGGGCGACCTTCTCGACAGATGTGGGCTCATCGAGATCGCCGAATGTCACAAGCATGGGGCGGGCGGGCCTTCTCATTCCTTGAATTGGAAAGTAGCGAGGCAGCTCGATTTCACCGCGACGTTTGAGCATCTCGGCAAAAGTCGCCTCATAATCTCGTCCATCGCTCGACGTGACCTGCGGAGTCAGCAGGAACATCACATGCGAAGCCCATTCGACTTCGTTTTCGGACCGTAGCAAAGCAAACAATACACCGCGCTCGCCCAGATCCACTGCAGCTGCCTCGCCCCGCACCTTGAACCGCAAGGCGCGGCTTGAAGGAGCCATTGGCGAACGGCCGAAACCTGTATTGACCTCGATCACGCTGGAGCCAGATTTCAACCCCTCCGGCGTCTCGACCTCGACTTTAAGGCGATACCGATAGGTCGGCGTATCGTCGGTAAAATTGCAGGCGGAAAGCGCCAAAGCGAGGCCCATGCCCACCAGATAGCGCCCCAACAAATTTACGCGTCGAATCAAGCACCCCTCCGTGTCTTCCAAGCTGCAACGATTGCCGCCGCTTGAACAGTCCCAGCTGTCCTCCGCTTCGACGTTGCTGCAAGCATACGCTCAGGAGATGTCCTTTATTGCAACCGCTGCCACCAATGCCATCAAGGCAGTCGGCGAAGCGCAAGCCCAGCTGGCCAGAAAATAGCCCTGTTCAGCACCTGCAAACATGTGAGAGAGCAGGCGTGTCTCCAGACACGCCTGCTTATTGCTTGGAGTCGGAAATGAACGGTAAAGCTATCAAACTCCTCTGGCTCATTGGGCTTTCGATCGCGAGTTCGCCTGCCTCGGCGCAGGCGAATTTCTATTTTTCGCCGCCCGTTCCAGTCCATATGCCGGTCACGCAATGGCAGGTGCAGTCCGATGATGAAGAGGGCGACACCGCAGAGGAGTTTCGGCCGGATTTGCAAGTTCGAGAGCTGGACCTGCTTCGCTTCAAACCAATGCAATCCCGGCGCTCGTCCAACCTTGAGAAATTTGCCGAAGCAGCCGCAACTGATCGGGATAGAGCACAGCTGACCGAACTTTTTGCATCACAGCCCAACCTGATCGACGACATCGGCAGCGTCATGCAGTCCTACGGGCTCGATCCTTCGAATGTGGCCGATGCCTACGCTCTGTGGTGGATGTCGGCCTGGCTGGTCGCCAACCAGCGTCAGGATACGCCGCCTTCAGCGACCATCTCTGCGGTGCGCGATCAGGCGCGAAATGCCTTTGCCGCCACCCCGGGCTTTGCCGAGGTGGACGATGCCGGGAAACAGCAATATGCCGAGGCGCTGATGGTGCAGGCGACCTTGCTGAATACTGCGCTCGAACAATCGGCGAACCAGCCGGAAATGCTCGCGCAACTGGCGCAGGCTGCAAAGCAGGGCGCGCTCTCCAGCGGGCTCGATCTCAACACGATGGTGCTGAGCGAGCAGGGCTTCGTCCCGCGCGACGGGTCCGATGCTTCAGGCGTTGTACGCGAAGATGCTCAGGCACTGGCGCAGGTCGACGATGGCTCGAACGCAACGTTGGTTGCGATTGCAGCAGCTCTCGGTTTGGGTCTTGGCGGAGCGTTCTGGCTTGGGAAAAAAGCGGGCTAGCGCTCGTGGTGCAGGCTTCTGGAGGTCGCATATGACGCGGATATTCTGGGCCTGTGCATCGATCATCGCCGTGACAACGGCCAGCGTCGCTGCCGCACAGGACATGGGCGGAGCATTTATCTCGTCCGGTATCGGCAATGCCGGCATCGAAGCTGCCACGCAGAATGTCGAGAAAATCGTCGCAGACCCTTCCGCCGTAGACGCGACTGAGCAAGTTGCCGACCTCGATTTCAGCTACGACCGGCGGCGTACATCGCGCAATCTGTCAAGGTTCGTCGAGCAGACGCGGGAGAGGGACACCGCTGCCGCCGACGACCTCCAGCAGCTTTTTTCCACCCAGCCGGACATTGTGGCGCCGATGGGCGGGGTCATGCGCCAGTTCGGTCTCGATCCGCACAATCTGGGCGATGTCTACGCGCTGTGGTGGATGTCCGCATGGCTTACGGCAAGCGGTCGCCACGACACTCCCTCGGCGGAGACCTTTGCGGCGGTCAGTCGACAATCTCGCTTGGGCTTGGGCACGAGTGATGGTGTGGCTCAGATGGATCAGGCCGCCCGGCAGCAATTTGCCGATACGCTCATGGTGCAGGCGATTGTTTTGAATTCCGCTCTCGAACAGGCGAAAGGACAGGGCGAGATGATGGCGAAGCTCGCCGCCGCGGCGAAGCGCGGGGCCATGGAGAGCGGGCTCGACTTGAATACAATGGTGCTAACCGAACGGGGCTTCGTCCCGCGTGAAGATGTCCTAACCAACCCTATCGCCGGTCCAAGGCGCCTGGGACGACCTTGAGGACATCGGACATATCAACAGGATCGCCGGGGCCGAGCCGACGTCAGCGGCAATGACCTATAGAGGAATGCGTAGATCGTCGAAGGCGACGGCTCGATCGATCCCGAGGCTCGATTGATAGAGACCGGCAAGCCATCTCTCGAGACCGTCGGTGGGCAGGATGCCGTAGCTTCCCCGGAGGTTCGACAGCAGTACACGGAACCTTACCGCAGCCAGGCCCTCTCTTCCTGCCAACCTCGATTGTCCAAGAAGTCGCTTCTTTCTGAAAATTTCAAGATCTCATCAATCTCAGTCCGCGCGAAACCAATCTCCTGTCGGTGAGCCTCGCCGAGCACGTCGAAAGGTCGCACATCAAGAACCCCGCCGGCGCCAGATTCTCCGGCGGGATCGTAGAGTTCTCGCGCCGTGTTTCGGTAGCAAAGGCCCTGCGATCAGCGTTGGAGGAATGGAGCGCTTCGAATGAAGTTTTAGCTCAAATCAAAGTTTCGGGCGCGCTACTCCGCAATAGCCGGGAATTTCGATAAGTCGATAAGACGGTGATGAACAAGCTGGTGAGAGCGAATTAACTAGCTGCCGCTCAGCAGCGTTAAACGAACGTCCGCTTTCCAGAGAATTTGATTTGCTCTTAAACGTCCGAGATTCGGGCGCAAGGCGGACGTCAGCGAAGCAAAGTGACGGAAATTCGCCAATGATTAGAGTGCCCACCTTTGTCGTTTATGGGGCACCATTTTTCATTAACAAATCGTAAGCGGCAATTTCGCGACAATACACACGACAAAGATTGGCGCCGCCGGCAAGTCCGGGCCCGAGAGCCGAATGCCCGGACATAGCATTTAATTACGTAAAGCGGACGCGTTCCGTAGTTATTCCTTAACTCATTTCCAGCTTCGAATGCTTAGCGCTGGCGTTCAAAACCAGAAGCGAACGCCGACTACGTAATTCGTCGCGCTGGGATCTTCGCCGGCAGCGCGAGCGTAGTCTGCGCTGCTGCCCACCTTCCACTCCTGTTCGATGCCGATGTAAGGGGCGAATTCTCGCACGAATTCGTAGCGCAACCGCAGCCCCAGTTCGACCGAATCGAGACCTGCTCCGACACCCAGTTCGGGAATGTCCTGCGCTGACAGGTTTGCCTCGGCGCGCGGTTGCAGGATGAGGCGCTGGGTAATGCGCTGGTCAAGTTCGGCTTCGACACGCGCCGTCAGATCGCCCTTGGTCGACAGGAAAGCGGCTGCATCGACCTCGAACATATAGGGCGCAAGTCCCTGCACGCCGAGGACGGCATGGGTCCGTTCGGGGCCTGTCAGGTCCTGCCGGACGCCGGCCTGCAAGTCCCACCATGGGCCGATCGCATGGCTCCACAGGCCCTGAATTTCAGCGGATTCGGGGCTTTCGCCGAATGTCCCTTCGCCCTCGCTCTTGAACCAGAACTTGTCGAGGTCGCCGCCGTAGTAGCCCTGCAAGTCCCACAGGTAACCATCCCCGCCTTCGCGTGCGCGATATTCGGCGCGGTCGCCCTGGAACCAGAAAACGCTCGTTCCGCCGTTCTCGGCGCGCAGAGCCTCGCGCGAGGCGCGCATTGCATCCGCGCCCCAGATTGCATCGGCGGCGAGAGGCGGTCCCGATCCCGCCGAAACCGGAGGCGGTGTTTGCGGGATGGAAGCCATGTCCATGGTGCTATGATCCATGGCTCCGTGATCCATGCTATCGTGGTCCGTCGCCTGATGGTCCGTGGACGCCTGGTCGGACGATTGCATCCCGTCATGGCCCATCGCCGCGTGGTCCATGCCTCCCATATTCGTATGGTTCATCGCGGAATGGTCCATGGTGGAATGGTCCATTCCTTCCATCTGGCCGTGGTCCATCTGTGAATGATCCATGCCAGCGTGGCCTTGGTGCGGATCGGCGGAGACTGGTTCGCCCGGTTGCGAGGTGGGCGCACACGCTCCATCGGGAACCAGATGGCCCATGGCGCGATGGCGAGCGGCTTCTTTCTCGCATTCGGTCTGTGCAGGCTCTTGCGAGGCAGGCATCGCGTGACCCGAATGGTCCTGTGCGATGGCGGGAGTGGTAACGCTCGCAAGGAGCGTGGCGACGAGCAGGCGCATCAGTCTTCTCCCACCCGCTTCACATCGGACTGACTGCCTTGCGGCGCGACCGTCACAATCTGAAACATGCCCGAATGCATGTGATAGAGAAGGTGGCAGTGGAAGGCCCAGTCGCCCTGTTCGTCGGCGGTGAGGTCGAAGGTCGCGCTGCCGCCGGGCTGCACGATCACGGTGTGCTTCTGGGGTTGCCGATCCGCAGGCGCGCCGTTGACCAGTTCGAAGAAATGACCGTGCAGGTGGATCGGGTGCGCCATCATCGTATCGTTGACGAGCTTCACACGGACACGTTCGTTATAGGCGAAGCGGATCGGATCGTCGCTGACGGCGGTGAACTTCTTGCCGTCGAACGACCACATGTAACGTTCCATGTTACCGGTCAGGTGAATTTCCATCTGACGCGACGGGCGGCGCAGATCGTCGTTCGGCTGGAGCGCCACGAGATCCTTATAAGTGAGAACCTTGTGCGGCACGTCGTCCAGGCCGAGGCCAGGATCGCCCATCCGATCGACGGGGTTCATCGACACCATATCGATACCGGGGCCGACCTTCACACTGGGCGGCAACAGGGACGTGTCGCGCATGTCCATGCCGCTCATATCCATTCCGGCCATCGGATCGGCGGTCGCACCGTGCGACGACATGTCATGGCCCATGGCCGAATGGTCCATTCCTGCCATGTCGCCGCCGCCATGATCCATTCCGCCTGACCCGTGGTTCATACCCATGTCCGCCATAGTCAGCAGCGGCGGATCGCGCAGCGCGGGGACTTCCGCACGCGCGCCAGGACGCGAAGCGAGGGTCGCCACCGCCATGCCTGACCGGTCCATGCTTTCGGCCACGATCGTCCGGGCTTCGCCGGTCGGCTCGACGACGATGTCGTAGGTCTCTGCCGTGCCGATCTGGAACTCCTCGACCTCGACCGGGCGCACGTTCTGGCCATCGGCGCCGACCACCCAGAACTTCACGCCCGGAATACGGACGTTGAAGAAGGTCATCGCGCTGCCGTTTATGACGCGCAGCCGCACCCGCTCGCCAGGGCGGAACAGGAATTCGAGACCCTCTTCCGGGCCGCGCCCATTGGCGAGATAGGTGTAGGTCGAACCGGTCACGTCCAGGATGTCGGTCGCCATCATGCGCATCCGCGCCCACATCTGCCGGTCTTCGCCAGAAAGCGGATAGTCGTCCGTCCAGGTGTTCTGCTGGTAATTGAAGTAACCTTCGCCCTTCTTCAGCTTGTCCATGATCGCGTGCGGGTGAAGCGGGGTGAAATCGCTCAGCAGCAGCACGTAATCGCGATCCGCCTTCACGGCATCCGTGCCGGAAGGTTCCACCACGATCGGGCCGTAATGTCCGGCCTGTTCCTGCAATCCCGAATGGCTATGCCACCAGTAGGTACCGTGCTGGCGAAGCGCAGGAATATCGTAAACGAAGGTCTCGCCCGGCTTGATCCCGGGGAAGCTGACGCCGGGGACGCCATCGTATTGAAACGGCAGCAGCAGGCCGTGCCAATGGATCGAGCTGTCCTCGTCGAGCGTGTTCGTGACGGCAATGCGGACCGGTTCGCCTTCGCGCAGGCGCACCAGCGGACCCGGCACGCTGCCATTCACAGCGACCGCGTGCCCGCGGCGTCCCTGGACCACGCGCGGACCTTCGCCGATGGTGAGAGCAATTTCCCGACCCGAAACCTCGTCGAAACCGGCGCGAATGGGACCGCCGCCGTGCAGATCGCCGCCGCGAGCCCAGGCCGGCAGGGCCAGCGCCCCTGCGCCAATCGCTCCCATTCCAAAAACGCGACGACGAGAAACCAGCAGTTCACTCAAGGCCTTGCAACTCCTTCGATGGCCGACATATATACCCCCCATGAGTATTGCAAGATACCCCGCAGGGTATCGTCGCAGATGGAGCGTTAAACGTGTCAGCAACCGATGGTTCCCGCATCGTCAATCGTCTTCGCAGGATCGAGGGGCAGGTGCGCGGCGTGGCGCAGATGATCGAGGACGATCGCTATTGCATGGACATTCTGAACCAGGTCCAGGCGATCAAGGCCGCCTTGGGCAAGGCTGAGAGCGAAATCCTGAAGAGGCACGCCGCGTGCTGCGTTGCCGAAGCAATCGCCAGCGGTGATGCTGACGAACAGAAACAGAAATTCGGCGAATTGGTCGACCTGTTCGAGAAAGCGAAACGGTGAACTTCGTGCTGCGCCTTATCGCTGGTGCATTTCTCCTATTCTCTGCGACGATTGCGTTCGCGCATGGCGAGGAGAAGCACGGGGAGGAGGCGAAGCGTCCTGCTGTCACCGCAGCGGTCTATGCTCAGCCCGGTCACGATATGGAAGCGATGGGCAGCGCCAAAGTTTCCAACGAAACCACGCCAAGCCATGATGCCGTGCAAGTTGAAAGCGAAGGGATCGTTGGCGCCCTGAAGAGCCTGCATCCGGCCACGGTCCACTTCCCGATAGCGCTCTTGCTGATGGCCGCACTCATCGAACTGTTCGTAATGGCGCGCCGCACTTCGGAACGTAAAGCGGCCGTGAAGATCATGATCTATGGCGGTGCTGCGGGGGCTGTCGTCGCCGCGCTGTTTGGATGGATACACACCGGAATGTGGTTTGGCGGCGATACCGTCATGCAGCTTCACCGCTGGAACGGGATGCTGATCCCAGCTCTTGGCCTTGCGGCAGCATGGATCGCGTACCGAAATCCGCAATCGCGCCTTGCCCTTCGCCTCACGCTTTTTTCGGTTGCGGCACTGCTGATCGTTCAGGCCTATATGGGCGGCGAACTCGCTCACGGCCTCAATCACCTCAAACTCTGAAGGAGCCCGCCATGCATTTCGATACACGCGCATTCGCCGCGAAGTCCTTGATCGCGCCAGTGCTCCTGCTCGCGCTCGCAGCATGCGGAGACGCTGCCGCCCCAGTGGACGAGGAAACGTCGCCGGCCGAAGCAGCCATCACTACGCCGGTTCCGGCCGCATCAGAGCCGGTCGCTGCACCGGTCGTGGAACCGTCAGAAGATGCGCCAGTCGCGGGGTCGAGCGCCGAGCCTGCATCAAGTCGCGCGGAAGCGCCTGCCGCGCGAGACGCCGCGTTGGCGCCTGTCGCGCCTCCAACACCGACAACCACCGCAACGCCCGCCGCTGATCCGCATGCCGGCCACGACATGTCGACCATGTCGGACGAACAGATGAATGAAATGGGACACAACCAATGAGCCTGAAAAAGAATCCGACCCGCCGCCCGATACTCCCCGTCATCGGCGCGATCTTCCTTGCAGCGTGCACAAGTGCGGCGCAGGCGGCCGAGATCACCATGTATCGCGACCCCAATTGCGGCTGCTGCCTCGCCTGGGCCGAGCACATGGAACAGGGCGACCGGCACGATGTCACCTCGGTCGATCATCCCGATATGGGTGGGGTCAAGGCAGAGAACGGCGTGCCCAACGATCTGCGATCGTGCCACACCGCGATCGTCGAAGGCTACGTAATCGAAGGCCATGTGCCCGCCGCCGATATCGAGCGCCTGCTGGCCGAACGCCCCGCCGGGGTCACCGGCTTAGCCGTCGCTGGCATGCCGATGGGCTCGCCTGGAATGGAGCATGGCGACCATCGCCAGGCTTATCAGGTTATGGCCTTTGGCCCCGAAGGCCGGAGCGTCTGGGCGAATTACCCGGCAAAGCCATAGAATCGCATCGTGAGCGACCGTTTATCGGGAAACCGCACCGTGCCGGAACTCGGTGCGGAAACAGGTCCGTTCGCCTCAAGCTGTCAGAGCGGCGCCACGCGCGCGTCGTTCGAGGGAACCTGACAACAGGGTCGAGCGGATCTGGTCGATCGCGACACGCGCATTGACGCCGACCATGAACTGAATCTGTTCGAGCTCGTTGCGCAGTTCGATCGTCGCATCGTTCTCGGCGGACAGGATTGCCATGTCCCAGTCGGCGAACAGTCGATCAGGCGCGGAAAGCAGGTCGATGAGGCGCACATGCGAGTGATTGAAGTCGCAGCAAATCGTCTCGAACAGGTCCTCGACCGTATCCGGTGGTCCTTCGAGGACCTGGATGAACTGACCTTCCACGAACACCAGCGCGCCCGTGATCTGTCGGCTGCGATTGCGCGCGGCGGCTGCCTGTCCGATCTTCAGGACCTGTTCGTCGATCGGCACGCCGGAGGCGCGCAAATTCGCGTGGCTGGTGTATAACAATCTGCTGATCTGCATGGCGTTCGTTATTCCCTGGCGATCATGCTGCGACGGCGCTGACGACAGCGAGCGTCTGGAAGTGTTCTGCGCTGATGGGCCGCCCCGTCAGAAACCCCTGGACGTGATCGCAACCGTGCTCGCGAATGAAGCTGAGCTGGGAATCCGTTTCAATTCCCTCGGCGGTAATCTGCATGTTTAGGCTGCCACCCAGCTGTGCGATCGCCCGCACGATCGAGGCGCTGCCGAGATCGTCGGGCAGCTGCTGGACGAACGACCGGTCGATCTTGATGCGGCTTATCGGAAACCTGTGCAGGTAGCTGAGCGAGGAATAACCGGTTCCGAAGTCGTCGAGGGAAATTCGCACGCCAAGATCGCGGATCCGGGTGATCGTTTTGAGTGCGGCCTCGTCGTTGTTGAGGAGCGCGGTCTCCGTGATCTCGAGTTCCAGCCGTCGCGGTTCGAGGCCGGCATCGTTCAGTGCCTGCGAAACGGTTTGCGGCAGCCGGGGGTCGAGCAATTGTACCGGTGAGACGTTCACGGCCAGGTCGATGTCGGCAGGCCACTGCGCCGCATCCTTGCAGGCCTTGCGCAGCACGTCGTTGCCGATGCGCGAGACGAGCCCGAGTTCTTCCGCGATCGGGATGAATTCGGCAGGCGAAATCTCGCCCCGCTCGGGACAGGTCCACCGCAGGAGCGCTTCGGCACCGCTTAGCTTGCCGGTCTTCGAGGTGAAGACGGGTTGATAGACCAGCGAGAATTCGTCTCGCATACACGCCCGCCGCAGCGATGCTTCAAGAGAGCGTCGGCGCTGGATCTCGTCCATCAGCATCGGCTCGAACGGGCGGAAGGTGTTCTTCCCGTCGCGTTTTGCAGCGTAGAGCGCTATGTCGACATGCTGGATAAGCTCGTCGGGCTCTTCGCCATGCTCCGGCGCCAGCGCCATGCCGACGCTGCCGCTGACTTCGACGACGTTGCCGTTGATGACCATCGGTCGGGCAAGAACTTCGACGATCCTACGCGAAATCCTTTCGGCGGTGTCCATGTCAGCCGCGCCGAAGCTTATGATCGCGAATTCGTCACCGCCGATGCGCGCGACCATGTCGCCTGAGCGAACGGCCGCCCGCAACCTGCGGGCAACGCGCTGGAGGACGATGTCGCCTGTCGGATGGCCCAGCGTGTCGTTGATCGGCTTGAAGCGGTCGAGGTCGACCATCAGCAGTGAGAACGGCCGACCGTACTGTTTGCGCCGGTGGCATTCCAGCTGGAGGGCTTCCGAAAACTGGTGGCGATTGGCGAGGTCCGTCAGCGAATCGTGCATCGCGATATGTGCGATCCGCGTCTCGCCGTCGGAACTTGTCTTGCGTTCGATTACGTAAGTCGACACGCCGGTGCCGACGATCAGCAGGGCAACCAGTCCGATGGCCGCAGCCATCCCGGCAAAGGCATCGCTGTCAGCCCCGGAAAATCCCTTGAGCGGGATCACGGAGAACGCCGTCATTCCGGCGAAATGAAGTCCGATGATGGCAGCGGCGAGCAATGCGCCAGCCTGCCAGACAGAGTGACGGGCCGAGGAATTGCCCAGCCTTTGCATCGCCAGCGCGGACAGGACGCAGGCGATGACGAGCGATGCGGCCACGTATTCCCATTCCCAGCGCACGATGCCGTCCACGCGGTAGGCGAACATGCCCACGTAATGCATTGCCGAAATCGAGAGCCCGATGATCGGACCGCCCATGATGATCGCACTGCGCGCACCGCGCGTGGCGACGACCAGGCCCAGACCTATGCCCACGAAGGCGATAAGCGCCGAGACCACGGTCAATGCCCCGTCGATCGTGACGGGGGCCGCAACGTGATAGCCCAGCATCGCGATGAAATGCGTTGCCCAAGTCGCGGCGCCTGCGGTCACGGCCGAGAGAAACGACCAGTGCAGGCGGGCCGCCCCGCTTTCGGAAAGTGTCCGCCGGAACAGGGTAGCGGACACCAGGGAGCCGCTCAGGCACATGATCGCAGCCAGCAGCACCAACCATGGGTTGTGCTCGAAAGCGATGCAATTGATGATACGCACGGCGGACTCCAGAGACGGCTCTGATGAGCACGCCTAAGAGCAAGTGGTTAATTTTACGCTGGCTTTGCGCAATTTGGCGTCATTGGCGCGATCACTGCTACCGACAGTTCGCTGCATGCAGAACGCGCTGGTGACGGCGACATGCTTCGATCTGGAATCCTGAGGGCAGGGGGGGTCGGCGCCACCCGGCGATTGAATTCTTGCAGGATATACGCAAACCCGGCGAGGAAACCGGTAACCACAAAACATACGAAGGCAGGATTTCGGCCCGATCGCATCCTGCCAGATCACTTGAAAGCCTCGCCAGCATGACCCGCCCCTTGCATCTCGACCCCGACCGCCTGTTTCCTTCGGAGCCGCGCGTGCGGGATATCGCGCGTGAGTTGTACCGCGAGGTCGCCGACCTGCCGATCGTCAGCCCGCACGGGCACACCGACCCCGAATGGTTCGCCACCGATGCGCCCTTCGGCAACGCGGCCGAACTCCTGCTGGTGCCCGATCACTACCTGTTCCGGATGCTCTATTCGCAAGGCGTGCGTCTGGAGGACTTGGGCGTCGGCGGCGATTCCGCCGATCCGCGCGAGGCCTGGCGCATTCTCGCCGAAAACTATCACCTGTTCCGCGGCACGCCGAGCCGGATGTGGCTCGACTGGGTGTTCTCCGAGGTGTTCGGGATGGAGGTGCGGCTGGAGGGTAGGACGGCCGACTTCTATTTCGACACCATCACCGAAGCCCTGCAGCGCGACGCGTTTCGCCCGCGCGCCTTGTTCGATCGATATGGCATCGAATTGCTGGCGACCACGGAAGGACCGCTCGATACGCTGGAACACCACCGCACCATTCGCGAAAGCGAGTGGAAGGGGCGCGTGATTACTGCCTATCGCCCCGATCCAGTGGTCGATCCCGAATTCGAAGGTTTCGCAGACAATCTGCGGACGCTCTCCGACCTGACCGGGGAGGACTGCGAAAGCTGGCAGGGCTACCTTGCCGCGCACCGCCAGCGCCGCGCCTTCTTCGCGGAAATGGGCGCGACCTCCACCGACCACGGCCATCCGAGCGCCGCGACAGCCAACCTGACCGAAGCAGAGGCAGAAGCCTTATTCGACAAGGTGAAGGGCGGCGACGCCGATCCTGCCGACGCCGAGCTGTTCCGCGCGCAGATGCTGACCGAAATGGCGGGCATGAGCCTCGACGATGGTCTGGTGATGCAGATTCACCCCGGCTCTTTCCGCAACCACAATGCGAAGCTGTTTGCCCGCCTCGGGCGTGACAAGGGTGCCGACATTCCGATGCGCACGGATTACGTCCATGCATTGCGCCCCTTACTGGAACGGCATGGCAACGAAGCGTCGCTGACGGTGATCCTCTTCACTCTCGACGAGAGCAGCTATGCGCGCGAGCTCGCGCCGCTCGCCGGGCATTACCCCTGCCTGCGGCTGGGGCCGGCATGGTGGTTCCACGATTCGCCCGAAGGTATGCGCCGCTTCCGCCGCATGACGACCGAGACGGCGGGCTTCTACAACACGGTCGGTTTCAACGACGACACGCGCGCTTTCCTGTCGATACCGGCAAGGCACGATGTCGCGCGCCGGGTCGATTGCGGTTTCCTGGCCGAACTCGTCGCGGAGCACCGGATGGAGGACTGGGAAGCGGCGGAAACTGCGCGTGACCTGACCTACAACCTCGTCAAGCAGGCCTACCGCCTGTGAGGCTCGGCACCGACACTGCCAGCAGCCTTCCGCCGGAGGTCACGGGCGGGACATATGATCGCGACAGCCAGCGCGTCGGTATTGTCCACTTCGGCATTGGCGCATTCCACCGCGCGCACATGGCCTGGTATACGCAATGCGCGATGGCCGCGGGCGAGCGTGACTGGATGATTTGCGGCGTGTCGCTGCGGTCCGATGACGTCGCGCGCCAGCTCAATCCGCAGGATGGCCTCTACACGCTGACCGAACGGTCGGGCGAGGGCAGCGTCACGCGGCTGATCGGGTGCGTACGCGAAGTGCTCTTCGCCCCCGATTGCGAAGACGCCATCGTCGCACGGATCGCCGAACCTTCTTGCCACATCGTCAGCTTCACCGTGACCGAGAAGGGGTACGCCCGCGGCGAAGGCGATGCGCTCGACTTCGGCAAGGCACGCTCCGGTTTCTACCCGCTGCTCACCCGCGCGCTTGCGGCGCGGCGCGATGCGGGGCTGCCGGGGGTCACGCTGTTGTCGTGCGACAATCTGCCCGACAATGGCGCGGTGCTGGATTCCCTCATGCGGCAGTGGCTGGCAGCGGAGCAGCCCGACCTCTCGGACTGGTTCGCAAAGGAATGTAGCGCCCCGGCAACGATGGTCGACCGCATCGTCCCGCGCACCACCGAAACGGATCGCGCAGAGCTGGAGGCCCGCATCGGCATGGCAGACCACGGCGCGGTGTTCACCGAGGCGTTCAGCCAATGGGTGATCGCTGACGGCTTTTCCGGACTTCGACCCTCATGGGAGCGTTACGGCGCGCAGCTCGTCGCGGACGTCGCTCTTTACGAGGAAGCCAAGCTGAGAATGCTCAACGGCGCGCATTCGCTGCTCGCCTACGCTGGACTGCGGGCGGGATACGAATTCGTGCATGAAGCAGTCGCGGACCCCGCCTTGCGCGCTCTTGCCGATCGGCTGATGCGGCACGAAGCCTTGCCGACGCTCTCCCCTGCTCCGCAGCAGGATCTGAACGCCTATGCCGACACGCTCCTGGCCCGGTTCGCCGATCCGGCGTTGCGCCATCAGCTGGCGCAGATCGCGATGGACGGGACGCAGAAGATTCCGCAGCGCTGGCTCGACACGGCGCTGGCGCTCCGCCGCGAGGGCAAGGATTACGCCGCCATCGCGCAAGGTCTCGACGCATGGTTGTGGCACATCGCGGACGGGCGCTTCGTCGACGATCCTTTCGGTCCGGAGCTGAGGAATCATTACGCGCAGGGCGGGCGCGAGAAGGTCGCGGCGCGATGCTTCGATGCACCCCATCCGATATGGCCGGGCTACGAAGAGTTGGCCGGGGCATTCCGCGCGGAATAGCTCCGATCTTCGTGTTAGCCGGGCTTCGGCTGCATCAGTGGCAATTCGCGCTTCCCGGCTCACTGAAACCGATCTTTTCGGAAATGGATCGCAAGACGTGGCGGCCGCCAATCGCCGCCGGGTCATACCCGAACGCTTCGCGCTGGTCGCTCTGTGCCGGGACCCCGGACCGGTAGCGTTCGTTCCCGTCGCTTATCGTCAGTTGGCTGGAGCAGGGGGCGAGGTCGAGGAACTCGAACAGACGGGCCCGTTCGGCGGAAGGGTTGCGGACCAGATCCTCGTAGCGAACGATGAGCCAGCGATGGATGTATTGCAGATCCGCGGCGACGACCGCGTGGGCATCGTGCCAGTGTCGGATCACCGCCTCGTCACCCATGTCGGTCCATTTGCGCATCGCCGCTGCGACGAATTCCGGGCGCCTGACAACCACGACGAATTGCGAAAGGGGGAAAAGCATCTGGTAGAGCCTCATCCGGGTCAGGTTCACCGGTGACTTCTCCACCCGCCAAGGCTTCGATGCGTCGAACCACGCGGTCCAGTCGGCTTCCATTCGTTCGCGAGCCGCAAGGCTGTCATACCGCGACCCCTCCACGTGATGCTGGTCCGGGTCGGTCGCGAAGTGGCAGGGAACTCCGTGCTGCGCCGTATGCGGGATCGCGCCCTGGAGATAGCACGCCTCGTTTTCGGGCACGGGCGCGCCGCGAATTCCCGCGATGTCCGGATGCTCTTCCAGCAAATTGGTGACGAGGCTGGTGCCGCTTCGATGCAGGCCGCCCACGAAGACATAGCGGTGCGGAAGGCTCAAGCAGCGGCCTCCTCTGCCTCGCGCGCGGCGGCCATGGCCAGGCGGTATTGCGCCACGTAACCTTCGATCATCCGGTCATTGCTGAACAGCGACAAAGCCCGTCGACGCGCCTGCCCGGACGCGAGGGAAGGCGGTGAGGCCATAGCTTCGGCCAATGCGTTCACATCCTCTGCGGGAACGATTACGCCGCAATCGCCGATTACTTCCGCCATGGCGCCGCGATCGAAAGCGATCACCGCGACGTCGGAAGCCAGGGCTTCCGCCACCACCAGGCCGAACGGTTCTTCCCATGTCGGCGTGGCGACAACTGCGGACGCGCCTGCCACGAGGCTTCTGAGAGCATCGCCCTTCATGTGGCCGAGAAACCGAACCTTGCCCCCGATGTGCGGCGCGACCTCGCGTGCGAAATAATCCTCGTCCTCGATGGAGCCGGCAATATCGAGCGCCACTCCGGCAATCCGCGCGGCGTGGGCCGCAAGTGCCGTGCCCTTGTTTGGCGTGATGCGCCCGGTCCACACGAGACGTCCGTGCTTGGCGCCGGGGGAAAATGCCCGGCAGTCTATGCCATTGTACACAGCGGTCAGATTGGCGGGCGCGTCATCGAACCATAGTGGAACTTGCGCGAACGACGTCACGGTAAAGCGTGCATGGGCGACATCGGCCACATCGCAGACCGCGTCGTGCATCGTCCCGAATGGCGGGACGTGCTGGGACGTCAGCATGGGCACGCGGGCTGCCGCTGCCCACCCGATCAATGGGGGGAAGAGCGAGTTGTTGTGGACGACATCGAAATCGCCATCTTCGATTTCGCGCCAGGCCCGCCCGAAGGCGTCACTCTGGTAAGCGTCCAGTTCTGCCGAGCCTCGCCAGGCGGCCCACGGAAAGACCTCTTCATAGGGCCGGTCGCAGATCGCCACGCTGCCGCATGAAACGTCGGCATCGGGCGCGGCGAACAGGGTAGGCTCGTGCCCCGCCGCGACCAGGCCTTCACACAGCGACGCGCAGTGCGCTTCCATTCCCCCCATGTAGGGTTCGGCCACCGGATGCCGGATGTGACCGATCACCGCGACCTTCAGTGCGCGCCCGTTTCTGGTGGGGCCCGGTCTTGCGGCCAGCGGGCTTACGGCCGCTTCTGCGGGCGACAGGTCTGATCGATACATGCGTATCCCAATGTTGGATCGTGGGGTTGTTTCCCCGAACCGCCCCATTGCGCGCATGATAAAGGTTGCATCCGGAAACAAAGATAGCGGCCACTGCTTTGAACTGAGGCTCAAACAGTGGAGAACGATCCCTTGAAAATCATGGCACTGGCTCTCGGAGGATGCCTGCGCGCGCCGCCGGTCCAGTACGGCATCACCGAAGATACCGGGGGGCACATCACCTATGTGCTCGGCGCCATGCAGGCTCTCGCCGACCTTGCCGAGGTCGAGGATGCGGAGATCGTTACGCGCCTGATCGACGAGGCGCATCTGGGGCCCGAATATGCCCGGCCGTCGGAGCGGATCGGCGAAAAGCTCCGGATAACGCGGGTGGACACGGGCAATCCCAAATACCTGTCAAAGGAAGCCTTGGCAGGCGATCTGCCCGCCTTCAAAAAGGCCTTCCTCGAGATGCTCCGCAGCCGGGACGAGCGGCCCGACATCATACATGCCCATTTCGCCGACGCCGCCGAGGTGGCGCGTGCCGCGCGGGAGGAATTCGGGATACCTTTCGTCTACACCGCGCATTCGCTGGTCAACGACAAGGTGGGCCCGCAGCGCACGAAGGAACAGCAGGATCGCTTCGAAGCGGAGGATCGCGCCATTGCGGAAGCGGACGCCATCATCGCTTCCTCTCGCGATGAATGCGAACGCCAGCTGCCGGGCTATCCCTCGATCGACTGCACCAAGGTTCATCGCGTCATTCCCGGGGTGGAGCGAAAGCGGGCGACGACCGCCGACATCGACGGCGCGCAGGCTTTGCTTGCGCCGTTTCTTAGGCAAGCCGACAAACCGCTGATCCTCGCCATCGCCCGGCCGGTGCGGAAGAAAAATCTGGTCTCGCTGGTGGAGGCCTTCGGGCAGCGACCGGAACTGCGCGAGCGTGCCAATCTGGCTGTTATCGCGGGTTTGCGGGAATCGATCGATCAGGGCGAAGCGGAACAGAACGATGTGCTGCATGGTATCGTCGAGGCCATCGACCGGCACGATCTGCACGGCAGCGTTGCCTGGCCGCGGCGGCACACGCAAAGCGACATAACCGGGCTCTACGCGCTCGTTAGAGAAACTGGCGGCGTCTTCGTCAATCCCGCGCATATGGAACCCTACGGCCTTACGCTGGTGGAGGCCGCCACGCACGGCGCGCCGGTCGTGGCCACGCGCAATGGCGGGCCGGTCGATATCGTATCCGAGCTGCAGCATGGCCTGCTGGCCGACCCGGCCAACCCGCACGATATTGCCGACCGCATCACGGAGCTTCTTTCTGACCCGGTGCAATGGCAGCGGTGCTCGGCCAACGGCTCCAGGAAATCGCTGGAGATGAGCTGGTCGTCCTACGCGCGCGATTTCGTCGCGATTGCCAGGGACATCACGGCGCCACGGACAGTGAGGCCCATGGGGTTCGGCAGCCACGATGCCCTGATCCTGAGCGACATCGACAACACTCTGACCGGTTGCCGGGACGGCGCGGCGGCCTTGGAAGACTGGGCGCGGCGGAACGGCAATATCGCGTTCGGCGTCGCTACCGGCCGCTCCCTGCATGAAGCGATGCGGATTTTGCGCAAATGGCAGTACTCGATCCCGCACCTTCTGATTACCGACGTCGGTAGCAGGATCTGGTGGCGCAAGGGAGCGGACCTCTCGCCAGATCGGGAATTCGAGGCGGCCATCGCGGCGACGTGGAACGGGGACGAAGTCGTCAAGGTCCTGCGGAGCGTCCCCGGAATTGCCCCGCAGCGCGAGGTCGATCAATCGCCTTTTAAGAAGTCCTATCTCTTGGCCAATGCCTTCGTCGCGAAGGAAGCGGGCCGCGCGCTGCGCGCCGCCGGGCTTCAAGCCAAATGCATCTACAGCCACGGCACCATGCTGGATGTCGTGCCGTATGGCGCCGGCAAGGCGGGCGCGATGCGGCACGTCGCACGCCGGCTTGGCTTGCCTTTGCAGAAGGTCGTGGCGATCGGAGACAGCGGCAACGACCTCGACATGCTGAGCGAATGTCCCAACGCGGTGCTGGTCGCGAATTTCAATGCGGAACTGGACGCTCTGGCAAAGTCCCCGTCCGTCTATGTCGCGAAACAGCCATACGCCGGTGGCGCGCTGGAAGGGGTCAAGCGCCACCTGTTCCAGATGCCGCAGCCAAATCCCGGTTTCGCGCCGGATGCCAAACCCGCGCCACAAAGGATATCGGCATGAGCAAGGACGGACCGATCGGGATTTTCGTTCACCACCAGGGACGCGGGCACGCCACGCGGGCCGCCGCGCTTGCCAACGCCCTGCATGGACGGCGCCAGGTGACCCTGTTCTGTGCTCGCACCGATATCTTCCCCGACCTCGCAGACAATGTGAGCGTGAAGCACATTCCCTCGTTGTTCGAGCCGACAGGGGCAGAACCTCCGTACATGTCGAGCGCGCAGACGCCGAACGTCCTCCATTGCGCGCCGCTCGGCTGGCACACGATCCGCGATGCCATGGCAACGGTAAGCGGCTGGTTTGCGCAGGCGGACCCGGCCCTGTTCATCACTGATGTCTCCGCCGAGATGGGGCTGTTTGCCCGCTTGTGTTCGGTCCCCCATGTCGCTGTGCTCCAGCATGGCAACCGCAGCGATCCCGGCCATATGGCCAGCTACGAAGCGGCAGCAGGCCTGCTCGCGCCCTTCTCCCCGGCACTGGAACAGCCCGACCGGCCCCGCGCCTTGAAGGAAAAAACGCATTACGCGCCCGGAATCGGCGTCGATCTCGGTGATTTCCCCGACCGGGAGAACGCTCGCCGCAGTCTCGGCATTGCCGACGATGCGGAGATCGTGCTCGTCCTCGCGGGCGGTGGTGGGCAGGGCACGCCAACCGCGCCGCTCACTCTGGGCGCGCGCGCGGAGCCATCGGCCCGGTGGGTGGTAATCGGCGAGACCTTCAGCGAATGGCACGAGACGCCACCCGGCAATCTCGAACTGAAAGGCTGGGTCGATAATGCGCCGCTATGGATTGCGGCGTCGGACCGGATCGTATCGAGCTGCGGCAACACGACCGTCCACCAGATCGCCGCAGTCGCCAAGCCATGGATCGTGGTGCCGGAATGGCGCTATTTCAGCGAGCAATACGCAAAGGCGGAAGCGCTGGGCAGGGCAGGGGTCTGCGCCACCCGGCCCGTCTGGCCATCGCAGCCCGCCGAGTGGCAAACCCTCTGGCAAGAGGCTGCCGAATGTAACCAGGCGACGCGCGAAACGTTGCTGTCGCCAACTGCTGCCGCCGATGCCGCGGCCTGGCTGGACGAGCTTGCGGACCGCTTGTGGCAGGGCGCGGGCGCTGCGCCGGCAGCAGCGAACCCCCAGACGGAAAAGGCGGTGCTGGCATGAGCGTCGTCAGCGTCTGCACACTTGCGCACGGGCGCGAGGGCCATCTGGCAAATCTCGTCCGCGGACTGGCGTTGAGCGAGTTCAAGCCCGATGAACTGGTCGTCGCGGTCCTGCAACGCGACCTGTACGAACTGCCCGACACGCCGTTTCCGATCCGGCAGATCCGTTTGGGCGACGACGATCTCTGTCTCGCCGCAGCACGAAATCGGGCCGCTTCCGAGGCGGCAGGCGATCTGCTCGTCTTTCTCGACGTGGACTGCATTCCCCATCCGCAGCTGATCGGCGATTACGTGGGGGCTGCGGCCGCGGCAGGCGGCCTTCTGATGGGCGAGGTCGCCTACCTGCCGAAGGGTGCGACGCGCGGCGGTGTGGATTTCGCGCTGTTCGAGCAGCTTGGCGTCAAGCACTCGGAACGGCCCGGCCCGCCGGAAACGCCGCTCAAGGCGTGCCAAGACTACCGCTGCTTCTGGTCGCTCAACTTCGCCATGTCTGCCGCCGATTTCGCGAAGACAGGCGGGTTTGACCAGAAGTTCAGCGGTTATGGCGGCGAAGATACGGATTTCGGCCGGGTCTGCGATGCCGCCGGGCTCGATCTTTGGTGGGTGAGGGGAGCAAAGGCGTTTCACCAGTATCACCCACACCACATGCCGCCGGTCCATCACCTCGACAGCGTGATTGCCAATGCCGAGATCTTCCGGGAGAAATGGGGCGAATACACGATGCAGCACTGGCTGCGCGCATTTCGTCTGATGGGGCTTGCCGAACCGGGACCGGAAGGATGGCGCCGCAGCCGCGAAACCCAGCCCGGGGATCTGGAACTGACCCGGCAGCAGGAGGACGAACCCTACGCGAGTTCAGCCGCGGTTCTGGAACAGCTCGAGCGGGACGCGCTCGTACGATAGCGCCCTTTTTGCTCGACCCAATGCCGGGCCGAGCGGCGCTTTGGCGGTGCCCCCGCCCACGATCGCTGACACGATCGAAAGAGGCCCGGCCCCCGTTCAAAGGGGCCGGGCTTCTTGCATGGAAATCAGATCTTCCAGTCGCCGTCGATGCGGCGCAGGGTCTTGCTCGATCCGTCGAGCAATGCCTTGGGCAGCAGGGCGGCAGGCATGTCCTGATAGGACACCGGACGCAGGAAGCGGTCGATGGCAAGCGTCCCGACCGATGTGCTCCGTCCATCCGAAGTCGCGGGGAACGGGCCGCCGTGAACCATCGCGTGGGTCACGTCGACGCCGGTCGGCCAGGCGTTGGCGATGACGCGTCCAGCGCGCTGTTCGAGCACCGGCACGAGCTTCGCAGCGGCGGGATAGTCGGCCGGCACCATGTGCAGGGTCGCGGTCAGCTGTCCTTCCATACCGGCGATGATCGTCTCGATTTCGTTGAGGTCGTCGCACTGTATGACGATCGAGCCGGGGCCGAAGTTCTCTTCGCCCAGCGCGGGATTGGCAGCGAATGCCTTGCCGCTGGTGGTGTAGACCTGAGCGCGGCCGCACAGGTTGGTACCTTCCGCGCCGAGCCCGACGAGCTCGACATCGTTCTGCGCCGCAATGGTGCTGGCGCCGCGGGCATAAGTGGCAGCGATATTGCCGGTGAGCATGGTCTGCGCGGGCACTTCGTCCAGCGCAGCGCGGGCAGCGGCGAGGAACTTGTCCATCGCATCACCCTTCACGCCGAGAACGATACCCGGATTGGTGCAGAACTGGCCCGCCCCAAGTGCGAGCGAGCCGACGTAGGCCTTGCCCAGTTCTTCGGGCGATTCGGCCAGCCGGTTCGGCATGAGCACGACCGGATTGACGCTGCTCATTTCCGCGTAGACCGGAATGGGCACGTCGCGCGATGCCGCGTGAGCGACCAGCGCGAGACCGCCGCCGCGCGACCCGGTGAAGCCGACCGCGGCGATCGCCGGGTCCTTGACCAGCGCTTCGCCAAGGTCGTTCGAAGTGCCGTTCAGAAGGCTGAAGACGCCCGCCGGAAGTCCGCTTTCCTCGACCGCTTCGGCAATCGCACCGGCGACCAGTTCGGACGTTCCCGGATGCGCGGGATGTCCCTTCACGACCACGCAGCAACCAGCCGCCAGGGCCGAGGCCGTGTCCCCGCCTGCGACGGAGAATGCCAGCGGGAAGTTGCTCGCGCCGAAAACAGCGACCGGCCCCAGCGGAATCTTGCGCATCCGCAGATCGGGCTTGGGCGGCGTCTTCGAGCCATCCGCGTGATCGATCCGCAGGCCCTGGAAGCCGCCGTTCTCGATTTCCGCAGCGAACAGGCGCAGCTGCCCGACCGTGCGCCCGCGCTCGCCGTTCAGGCGCATTTCCGGCAGACCGCTTTCGGCCATGGCGCGCTGCGTCAGCGTGTCGCCCAGCGCGTCGATCTTGTCCGCGGCGAGTCGGAGGAAAGCCGCGCGCTCCGCCAGGGGCAGGGCGGCATATTGCGCCTGCGCTGCGGCAGCGGCAGCGCAGGCATCGGCGACGTCCTGCCGGGATGCTTCGTGAAATTCCGGCTCCAGCGGGTTTCCGCTGATGGCCTCTACAGCGTGAAAGCTGCCTTCACCAAGGCGCCATTCTCCGGCCACCAAATTCTTACCGTGCAACATTCCCGATCCTTTCCCGCCTACGTCTTCTTGATAAAACGTGGCTTGCTTTGCTTTCAAATTGAGACGAAGGTAGCGCTACCATAACGGACACATGTTGCAACAAGCAACGGGGAGAGGGTAATTGGAAGAGACGCGAAACGGCGCAAATATGGCGCTTATTTCGGCAATCGTTGCCGTGGCGACGATCGGCGGTCTGCTGTTCGGCTATGACAGCGGCGCCGTAAACGGAACCCAGCCTGGCCTGAAGGCAGCCTTCGCGCTGAGCGAGGGCGGACTTGGCTTCACCGTCGGATCCTTGCTGATCGGCTGTTTCCTCGGCGCGTTCTTCGCCGGCACGCTGGCCGACGTGATGGGCCGTCGCAATGTCATGCGTATCGCGGCGGTCCTGTTCCTCGTCGGTGCGCTCGTTCAGGGCCTGACGGGCGATCACACGATATTCGTCATCGCGCGCATCGCAGGCGGCATGGCCGTCGGCGCCGCCAGTGTGCTGTCTCCCGCCTATATCGCGGAAGTGGCGCCGGCGAACATTCGCGGGCGGATGACGACGGTGCAGCAGGTGATGATCATCACCGGCCTGACGCTCGCCTTCCTCGTCAATTATCTCCTCGCCCAACTGGCAGGCGAATCGACCAACGAATTCTGGGGCGGGTTGCAGGCCTGGCGCTGGATGTATCTGATGCAGGCCGTTCCGGCCGCGATTTTCCTGGTCGCGCTGTTCTTCATTCCGGAAAGCCCGCGTTATCTCATCGCGAAGGGCCGTACCGAAGAGGCCAGCGGCGTTCTGACTCGGCTGTTCGGCTCGAACGAAGCGACCAAGAAGCTGTCCGAAATTCGTGCCAGCTTCAACGAGGATCACCGGCCGAGCCTGCGCGACGTGCTGACCCCTCCGGGCGGCAAGGGCTTTCTCGGTATGCGGTCGATCGTCTGGGTGGGCATCATGCTGGCAGTCTTCCAGCAGCTCGTCGGGATCAACGTGATCTTCTACTACGGCTCCACGCTGTGGCAGCTGGCGGGCTTCACCGAAGCGGACTCGCTGCTGATCAACATCGTGTCGGGCGCCGTGTCGATCGCGGCCTGCTTCGTGACGATCGCGGTGATCGACAAGGTCGGTCGCAAGCCGCTCCTGCTGATCGGCTCGGCCGGCATGGCAGCGACCCTGTTCGTGATGGTCTTCGCCTTCAGCCAGGGCAGCCTCGATGCGGACGGCAACCTCGTCCTGTCGACCGGCCTCGGGACGCTGGCAGTGGTCGCGGCCAATCTCTACGTCATCTTCTTCAACGTCAGTTGGGGTCCGGTGATGTGGGTCATGCTGGCAGAAATGTTCCCGAACCAGATCCGCGGATCGGCGCTGGCCGTGGCCGGGTTCTTCCAGTGGTTCGCGAACTACCTGATCGCCCAGACCTTCCCGGTCATGGCGACCGGCATCGGGCTGGCCGCAAGCTACAGCTTCTACGCTGTCTGCGCGGTGATCAGCTTCTTCCTCGTCCAGCGTTTCATTCAGGAAACCAAGGGCAAGGAACTGGAGCAGATGGAAGGCTGACCATTTCGGTGAGCATTCCTGCTACCCACAATTCGGGCCGGATACACGCTGGTGTGTCCGGCCCTGATTTCCTAGCGTGCCAGCCATGAAGCAATCCGAGGCAGAGCCCGTCCGCGTCGTCGTTCTGGGTGGCGGCACCGCAGGCTGGATGACCGCCGCGGGTCTGGCCAGCATCCTGAAAGGGCAAGTCCGCGTCACTCTCGTCGAAAGCGAGGATGTCGGGATCGTCGGCGTCGGCGAAGCCACGCTGCCGCATATTCGCGGGTTCGTGGAAAAGCTCGGTATCTCCGAGGCCGAATTCATGCGGGCGACCCACGCGACCTACAAGCTGGGCATCGATTTCCGCGACTTCGGGAAGATCGGCGAAAGCTATATTCATCCGTTCGGTTCGTTCGGGGAAGAACTGAACGGCGTCGCTTTCCATCATTACTGGCTGGAGATGCAGCGCCACGGCCTGGCCGGCGATCTGGGCGATTATTCGCTGGCCGTCACTGCCGCGCTCGCCAACCGCTTCACTCCGCCCGCGCAGGACGATTCGCTCTCCTCGACCTATGGCTATGCCTACCAGTTCGACGCGACCCTGTTCGGTCCGTTCATGCGCGAATTCGGCCTCAGCGTCGGTGTGGAACGCCGCGAAGGACTGGTGGTAAGCGTGGAACGCGATGGTGAAAGCGGGGACGTAACGGCGCTGATATTGAGGGATGGCGCACGCATCGAAGGCGACCTGTTCGTCGATTGCTCGGGCTTCCGCTCCCTCTTGCTCGGGCAGGAACTCGGCGCGGAATGGGAAGACTGGACGCATTGGCTGCCGTGCGATCGCGCCGCGGCCATGCCCTGCACCCACGCCACGCAGGACCTGCGCCCCTATACCACCGCAACCGCCATGCCTGCCGGCTGGCGATGGCAGATCCCGCTCCAGCACCGCATGGGCAATGGCTACGTCTTCGCGAGCAGTTTCATTTCCGAAGACGAAGCGTGCGAGGCGATCCGCTCCGCTGCCGAGGGCGAGCCGCTGGCCGATCCGCGCGTGCTGCGGTTCCGGCCCGGACGGCGCAAGCGGTCGTGGAGCCACAATGTCGTGGCGGTCGGGCTTGCGAGCGGCTTTCTCGAACCGTTGGAATCGACCTCCATCTACTTGGCGCAGATGGCGATCACCTATTTGGTCGAACAATTCCCGCAGGACGGGCGCATTGACCCGCGCGACCGCGACGAATTCAACCGGCTGGTCGACATGGAATACGACCGGATCCGCGATTTCCTGATCCTGCATTACAACGCGACCACGCGCGACGATTCCGAGTTCTGGAACCACGTGCGGACGATGACGGTGCCGGACAGTCTCGCCGAAAAGATGGAGCTGTGGCGCGAAACCGGCCGGATCGAGAAATACTCCGATGGCCTGTTCTACGATGCGAGCTGGATTGCCGTCTATGTCGGGCAGGGCCTCATCCCGCGCTGCCATGATCCGCGCCCCGCGCTGGGAACCGTCCACACGCTGGAACGCGCCTTCGAATCGCTGCGCGGAGCGATCCTTCGCGAGGTCGAGGCCATGCCCCGCCATGTCGATTTCCTGAGGGCCGAAAAGACGCGACTGGCGCAAGCTTCATGAGCGAACCGCGCGCGCCCTTGCAGCGCATCGTCGTGGCAGGCGGCGGGCAGCTTGGCGTGCTTGCCGCTGTCGCAATGCGGCGCGCGCTGCCGGGCTGCGAAGTGGTGCTGATCGGCCTCCCGGTCGAAATCACCGCATTCGCAGACACTGCCGTCAGCGCACTGCCGTTCACCAACGGACTGCACGAGCGGCTGGGCATCGCGGAAAGCGACATCGTGCTCAAGGCTGGCGGGACGCATCGCCTGGCCACCCGGTATTTCGGTTGGGGTGCCGAGGGCAGCCACGGGATGTTCCCCTATGGCGGCGGCGTCGATCCGGCGCTGGCCACTGGCTTTGCGAAGAACTGGGGCGCGGGACCGCGCAACATCACCGGCGAACGTCCCGCAGGATCGATTGCGGAAGTGCTGGTGGATGCGCGCCGGTTCGCTCCGCCCCCGGAAGATCGCGCAACGCCGCTGTCGGACATCGATTATGCCATGCGCTGGCATCCGCCTGCCTACCGCGACCTGCTGATCGGCATGGCGCAATCGATCGGTGTGCAGCACGTGGCAGGCACCATTCGCGGCGTGGAATTCGACGGCGAGGGCAATATTCTGGCCGTGGTGCTGGAAGACGGGCAGGCCATTTCCGCCGACCTGTTTCTCGATTGCAGCGGCCCGCGCACCGAACTGGCGTCGCGCCACCCGGCCTTTGCTCAGCAGAATTGGGAGCCGTTTTTGCCGACCCGGCGGGTCTGGCTGGGGAAGCCCGGCCAGGCGCTTGCCGCGCTGGAAGATCGCAACAGCCTGTTGAGCGAAGGCTGGCTGAGCGAGGTTGCGGGACGCGACGGCTTGCATACCATGCTCGGCACGGGCGATGGCATCGCGCAGGACGCCGCATTGCTCGCGCTCGGCGTCGAGCCGGTGAGAGTCCTGGGCATCGCGCCCGCCCGGTTGCAGGATTGCTGGATGGGCAATGTCGTGGCGCTGGGCGATGCGAGCGCGCAATTCGAACCGCTTGCGGGGTTGCATCTGGACCTCGCTCATCGGCAGCTCGATCTGCTGCTGGAGATGCTACCCGGACGCAGCATCGCTCCGCTGGAGCGTGCCGAGTACAACCGCCGCGCATCGCTGATGCTCGACGGCGTGCGCGATGCGCTGTGCCTTCATTATGCCGCCCCGCGCGCACGCACGGTGTTCGGCGAGCAGACGCTGCCCGACGGGCTGGGGAGCTTCATAGATCAGTACGTCAGGCGGGGGCGCACCGTGTTTCGCGAAGAAGCGCCGTACCTGAGGCAGGAGACGACAGCCTTGCTCGTCGCGCTCGGCTACGAAGCGGGCGTCTCGCCGCAGAACCGGTCGGCCCGGCTTGGACCCGATGAAACCGCGCGCCGGCAGTTCGAGGACAAGGCGAACGCCGCCCTGCAATACGCGCCGCCTTACGAAAGCTGGCTGGCGTCCGTGCTGGAGCGTCGCTGACGCCGCGCGGCTACTGAAGCGATTGCAGCAGCATGTCGCGCATCTGGGCGAACAGCCTCGGCGACGGCTTGCCCAGCACGCCCTTGGCATGGTCTGGCAGATGACCGGCTGGATCGCCGCTTTCCTCGAACACGTAATAGCGCAGCATATTGCCCCAGATACGGCGCTGGTCGTCGGGGAGGTGCCGGATGCTCATCAACGCGGCGAGCAGCGCGGTGGTGTGCGGCGCAATCCCTTCCGACACGTCGGGTTTCCACCAGTAGTTGACGAGGATCGACACCGGATCCAGCGAATCCACACCGTGCCACCAGCCATAGGGAATGTAGATCGCATCGCCCGGCTGGAGAGTCGCTTGCAGGGCATGGTCCCATGCCTGGGCAAAGCGCGGAAAACGCTCGAGATCGGGAGATGCGATGTCGACCATGCTCACCGGCGTTCCAGCTGGCGTCAGGTGGAGCGGGCCGGGATAGAGATTGGCGATCTGGTCAGGCGGGAACAGGGTAAAGCGCCGCTGCCCTGCAACGCACACGGCGACGTTCTCGTTCGCATCGTAATGGGGCGCGACACGGACGCGATTGCCGATCCAGATACGTGGCGGAACGCCGGGAAGGGCAGTCAGAGCATTTTCCTGCGCGACGTGCGGGATCAGCGAGGCGATGTCTTCCGACTGGACGGCCATCGCTGGCGGAGAGGGGGAGTCCACCGCCTTGGCCAGATCGGCTAGAAATGCCTCCAGTCGCCCCTGAGCTTCCACGAAATTGAAACGCGTGAGGTCGTCGGTGTAGAAAAACCTGCCCGCTTCGGATGGCGCGGCGGCAATTGCTTTCACGGGTCGCTGCGAGGGTTCGCGGACGAGATAGCGCAGCACCGCCTCCGCCCCGTGCCTGCCCGCTTCGACGGCTGGCCATTGCGACGCGGCGCCGCGCAACACTGCGGGTCTGCCACCTTCGCGCAGGGCGGCGAGCTTCGCGCTGTCCAGCGGCAGGTCCGCCTGTTCTATCGGTGCCGGTTCGCCCGTCATGCGCGCGCGTACAGCCTCGCATCAGCCGCGATCGCGCTGCCGTTGCCTTGAAGGAACTGCTCCTGCGTCGGGAGTTGATCGACGACCTGCCCGATGACTTCGCGAATGTGTCGCAGGCGCTTCAGCGTTTCTTCCTCGTCTAACAGGCACGCAGCCGGGTGGTGGCTGGCCGGACGGATGCCCTGTCCGTTCATCACGGCAAGCCAGCTCGCCTCCGTGAACAGCTCGTTGTCGTGGCGGAAGATACGGCCGGAGCTGCGATACATCTCGAGCTTTTCGGCCAGGCCATCGGGATGTTCGAGATTGCGGCAATAGCGCCAGAATTCGCTGTCGTCCCGCTCGGTCGCGCAATAGTGGAGGACCAGGAAGTCGCGAATGTCGCGATATTCGCGCTCCGTTTCCTGGTTGAAGCGAGCGATCTCGGTCTCGCCGAAGCGCGTGGTCGGGAACAGCGAAAGCAATCGCGCGATGCCCGACTGGACGAGATGGATCGATGTCGATTCCAGCGGCTCCAGGAAGCCTGCTGCCAGCCCGAGAGCGACGACGTTCTTCTCCCACGCGCGGGCACGATGGCCGGCCCGGAACGACAGCTGGTTGGGGTCCGCCAGAGCTTCGCCGTCGAGACTGTCCACCAGGATCCGCGTCGCTTCATCACGGTCCATGTGGCCGCTCGAGAAGACGTGCCCGTTTCCGACGCGGTGCTGCAGGGGAATCCGCCATTGCCATCCCGCCGGGCGCGCGGTCGACCGGGTCAGCGGTTGTTCGGGGCCGGAGAGCGCGCAGGGCATGGCGACCGCGCTGTCGCAGGGAAGCCATTTGGACCAGTCGACGAAGGGGACCTCCAGCGCCTGGCCAAGCAGGAGCGAGCGAAAGCCGGAGCAGTCGACGAATAGCTCCCCTTCGACCAGTTGCCCGCTCTCCAGCTTCACGCCGGTGACGAAGCCGCTTTCGCCGTCGCGCAGCACTTCCGCGATCCTGCCTTCGACGCGGACGGCGCCCGCATCCTCGGCCTTGCGCCGCAGGAAGGCGGCGTAGCGGCTCGCGTCGAACTGAAACGCGTAGGCCAGCTTCGACATCGGGGATTTCGGCTGGTCGGGATGCGGCCATGAAAACTTGCCGCCCTGTCCTGCCATCGCGGCAATGGAATAGGCATCGAGCGGCGCCGCGTCGCCCAGCTGCTGTCCGCGCAGCCAGAAATGGTGAAACTCGATTCCCAGCAGATCGAGGCCGTAAGTCCCGAACGGATGGATGTAGGAATGGCCGGGGCGCAGCCAGTCGACGAACTCGATGCCGAGCTTGTAGGTCGCATGGGTTTCCCGGACGAACTCCCGCTCGTCGATGCCCATCATGCGGTTGAACCCGATGATCTGGGGTATCGTCGCTTCGCCCACGCCAACGGTGCCGATCGCCTCGCTTTCGATGAGCGTGACCTTGAGGCCCGGCATCGCGCCGAGCACGCGGGTCAACCCGGCGGCCGTCATCCAGCCGGCCGTGCCGCCACCAACGATCACGATCTCGCGAACGGGTTGCACGCTCACCCGATTTCTCCGGCAAGGGCGCTCGCAGGCGCGGTGGCTTCGTGCCATGCACCGGACTGGCGCAGGAATTGCTCCTGCGTCGGCAAACGCTGCGCCGTCTGTCGATAGCCTGCCCGCATCTGCCTGATCGCGGCGGCGACCTTGTCTTCGTCCAGCGTGTCCGCGATCGGATCGTAGCTGCGCGGCATGATGTTCTGGCCCAGCATCACCGCGATCCAGCTCGGCTGGGCGAACAACTCGGCGTTTTCGCGGAAGGTCCGCCCGTGCTGGCGCCACAATTCGATCTTCGTCGCGAGGCTGTCGGGCACGTCCATGTCGCGCACGTAGCGCCAGAACTCCGTGTCGTCGCGCTGTGTCGCCTTGTAATGCAGGATGATGAAATCGCGCACGTCCTCGTAAAGCTCGTGCATTCCCCGATTGTACTCGTCGCGGGCAACCGGGCTGATCGGTTTGTCCGGGAAGAGAGCGAACAGCCGCGCGATACCATTCTGAATGAGGTGGATGGACGTCGATTCGAGCGGCTCCACGAAACCCGAACTCAGGCCCAGGCTGACGACGTTGTGCGACCAGGCCTTGCGCCTCATGCCCGCCTTGAACCGGATCGTGCGCGGTTCGGTGAGCGGCGGACCGGGCAGGTTGCGCAGCAGCGTATCGCGCGCCTCTTCCTCGTCCATGAACGCGCTGGAAAAGACATGGCCGTTGCCGGTTCTGTGCTGGAGGGGAATGTACCACTGCCATCCTGCACCATGCGCGGTCGAGCGGGTGAAGGGCTTGGTGACATCGGAACCCGTCGTCTGCACCGCTATGGCACGGTCGGAGGGAAGCCAATGGCTCCAGTCCTCGAACCCTGTTTCCAGCGTCTCCTCGATCAGCAGTCCGCGAAAGCCCGAGCAATCGATGAAGAGGTCCCCCTCGACCCGCATGCCGTTGTCCAGCCGAACGGCGGTGACATCGCCGCTTTCCGGATGTCGCTCGACATCGACGACCTTTCCTTCGCACCGCCGCGTGCCTTGCCGTTCGGCAGTCCTGCGAAGGAGGGCGGCATAGAGGCTGGCGTCGAACTGGAAGGCATAGTTGATCTGGCTGACGAGCGAGCGTGCCCCTGCCGCCGGGCGTCCGAAACGCCCTTCCATGGCGGCGACGGCGCTCATGCAATAATCGTCGATCGGGCCGGTGTCGCCGCCGCGCGCCTGCTCGCGCAGATAGAGCTGGTGGAAACTGATGCCGTGCAGATCTTCGCCGTAATCTCCGAACGGATGGAAATAGCGGTCGCCGATTCGCCCCCAATTGACGAATTCGATGCCGAGCTTGAACGTCGCGCGCGTTTCGCGGATGAAATCGCTTTCCGAGATATCCAGCATGGCATTGAAGTTGCGGATCGGGGGGATCGTCGCCTCGCCCACGCCGACCGTACCGATCGCGTCCGATTCGATCAGGGTGAATTTTCGCCGACCGTCGTTGAAATATCGCGACATCGCGGCCGCGCACATCCAGCCCGCCGTCCCGCCGCCAACGATGACAACCGACCCCGTACGCTCGCCGGTAACGATACCATTGGCTTCAGTCATGATCCCCCTGCTTTCCTCTCCACGCAGCATATGCGTATGTTCTCAAGCTAAACTCTCCATACGTCTCTTGCCAACCCAACTTCGATTCGATAACAGACGGGCTGGAGAACGCGTAACGCGTCAGCGCCATTGGTAGCGCTAACATGGGAGGGGTCTTGTGACCAAAGCATACCGCAATCTTATTGCGCAGCGTCGTGGCGACGGTGCATTCCTTCGTGCCGTCCTTAAGACGAGCGCATCGGCATTCGTACTTGGCGGAATGCTGGCGAGTTCTGCCGCGTTCGCGCAGGATGCTTCGACCGAGGCGGAAGAAGCCGCCACCGACGATACGGTCATTATCGTTTCGGGCCTGCGCCAGTCGCTCGCCAATGCCCAGTCGATCAAGCGCGATGCCGATACGGTCGTCGACGCCATCACCGCCGAAGACATCGGCGCGCTGCCCGATCGCTCGGTTACCGAAGCGCTTCAGCGCGTTCCGGGCATCGCGATCAACCGCTTCGCCGGTTCGAACGACCCCGACCACTTCTCGGTAGAAGGTTCGGGCGTGGTCGTGCGTGGTCTCAACTTCGTGCGCTCGGAATTCAACGGCCGCTCCGCCTTCGCCGCTGGCGTCGGTGGTCAGGCGCTCAACTTTGCCGATGTCCCCTCCGAACTGCTCGGCTCGGTCGTCATCAGCAAGAACTCGACCGCGGACATGATCGAAGGCGGCCTTGCCGGAACGGTCAACCTCAACACCCGCAAGCCGTTCGACAACAACGGCCTGACGCTCGCACTCAGCGCGGAAGCCAATTACGGCGATCTGTCCGAGGAATGGACTCCGACCATCTCGGGCCTGATCAGCAACACCTGGGACACGGACAGCGGCCGGTTCGGCCTGCTGGTCAGCGGCGCCTTCTCGCAGATCAAGAGCCGCGCAGACGGCTTGCAGATCGCAAACTACCAGACGCGCGACGGTCAGCTGGTTGGCATCGCCAACACCGCCGACCGGTTCGTTTGCCGCAACCCGCTTCCGTCGGGTTCGGACGAATTCACGCTGCCGGGCGGCAATGCGGTCTGCGGCAACTTCGGCACGCCGGGCGCCGATGGCTTCGCAGACTATGCGGACTACCGCGTGGCACCCGTTGGCGGCCAGTTCCGTACCCAGGATTTCAACCGCAAGCGTGACGGTTTCTCCGTCGCGGCACAGTGGGAAAGCCTTGACGAGCGTACCCAGCTGACTGCCGAATTCATCCGTTCGCACACGACCAATTCGTGGGGCGAGTACACCTACGAAGCCGCGCCTGACCTTTCGGAATACTCGACCTATCCGATCGGCTGTCAGCAGAACGGCGCAGGACCGAACGTCGTCGACAGCAACGGCAGTATCGACCCGAACGACGAAACTCCGCCGCGCGCACAGTGCCCGGTGGGTGGGTTCACCGACTACATCTACGACGAGAACGGCCTGTTCCAGTCGGGCTACATCGTCGATGCCTCGAATGGCTGGCGCGGCGATCCGGGAACGTCGCCCTTCGTTCCGATCGGCGGTTCGCAGTATTCGCTGGCGCGTCGCCAGGTGATGGATGAAACCACCAACTCGGATTACAGCCTCAACCTGCAGCAGAAGCTGACCGACCGCCTCAGCGTCGAACTGGACGCCCAGTACGCGACGTCGCGCAAGGAAAACCTGGACTTCAGCGTTTTCGGTTCGAACTTCGCGGACCAGGAACTCGATATCTCGGGCGAATACCCGGTCATCGTTCCGCACAAGCCGCAGTTCCTCGGCTACACCTGGTCGACGCCGGGTGCGGATCTCGCAAACGCGACCGACGAAGAATACTTCAACGATCCGCGCTTCCAGTTCTGGCGCGCGGCGATGGATCACGCGGAAGACAGCAAGGGCGACCAGTTCGCCTTCAGCTCCGACTTCACCTATGATTTCGAAGACGATGCCTTCCTGCGTCGTGCACGTTTCGGCGGCCGCTATCAGGGCCGTGAGCAGACCGTGCGCTACAGCACCTACAACTGGGGCATGTTGAGCGAAACGTGGTCGGGTTCGCGCCCGGTCAACTTCGGCGACACGCCTGCCGATTCTTCGGAACGGTATGAATTCCCCAACTTCTTCCGCGGCGAAGTACCCGGCCCTCCGGGGGCGTACTACTACGCGGGCGATCTGATCGACGGTTACGACGACTCGGTCGAATTCTTCCGCTCGATCCAGGCTCAGACGATTGCACTGGGCGGGGCACCGACGTGGAACCCGCTCGCCGGACGTGCCGGCGCAATCGACGGCTCGCCCTACCTTCCGTCCGACATCCAGTCCGTGAAGCAGTACGACTACGCGGCCTACGGTATGCTTGAATTCGGTAGCGACGAACTGTTCGGCGACATCCGCATGTCGGGCAATATCGGCCTGCGCTACGTGGCCACCGATCTCCGGTCGGCGACGTCGCGGACTGCGGGCACCCGTGACGGGCTCGGTATCGCACAGGACTTCGACGTGCGTTGCGCCGAACGTGCTCGACCGGCAGCCGCCGGTGGCGGTACGGTGGTACCGGGTGGCATCTGTAATCTGGGCGAAGCCGCGTACGTCGCTCTGCAGAACTTCGCCGATGGCGTGTTCATCTACAACTCGATCAAGAACGACTACGACTACATCCTGCCCAGCATGAACCTGAAATTCGGCCTGTCGGACGACATCGTCCTGCGCCTGGCCGCGTCGAAGGTCCTTTCGCGGCCGGACAATGGTTATATCCGCAACTACTTCACCGCCAGCATCGACACTTCGGGCAACTTCACCGGCACCGCCGGCGATCCGACCCTGCTGCCGGCAACCGCATGGCAGTTCGACGCCAGCCTGGAGTGGTACTTCGCACCGGTCGGTTCGGTCACGCTCAATGGCTTCTACAAGACCATCGACAACTTCTTCTACCAGTCGGTGCGGACTGAAACGATCACCAACGGCAGCGGGGAATCGCGCGATATCACCATCCGTGGTCCTGCGAACTTCGATGGCAGCGGCAAGGTCAAGGGTTTCGAGCTGGCCTACCAGCAGACCTACGATTTCCTTCCCGCACCGCTGGACGGGCTCGGAATGCAGGCGAACTACACGTTCATTGACAGCTCCGGTCTGCCCAACACCTTCCTGAACGGTGGGGCTGTTCCGACGGATTCGACGGTGCCCCCGGGCAATCTCCCGCTCGAGCAGCTGTCGAAGCACAACTTCAACATCACCGGCTTCTACGAAAAGGGTCCGATCTCGTTGCGTGCGGCCTACAACTGGCGCTCGCGCTTCCTGTTGACCGCGTCCGACGTGATCTTCCCCTACTACTCGATCTTCAACGAGCCGACGGGGCAGCTGGACGCTTCGGTCTTCCTCACGGTCACCGACAATATCAAGTTCGGTGTGCAGGGTGTGAACCTGCTGAATGAAGTGACGAAGACGACGCAGGCGTACACCGGCAACCCGGACGATCTTGCGCCGCGATCCTACTTCATGAACGATCGCCGCTTCTCCTTCATCCTGCGCGGCAACTTCTAAGACAGCCGCCAGGAGGTGAATGGGGCGCCGTGCCGGCAGGCACGGCGCCCCTTCTCGTTTGTGCGGCTCTGAGGCATTGCCCGACTTGCGGCGCAGTTCCCCTGCGGTGCGCCATTGCCTGACGCACGAAAAATGCCGACCAGCAGGGCTGGCCGGCATTTCGCGAGGAAACCGGTAAGGGTTGGTAGTGCGACTCAGGCGTTGGCAAGAACCTCTGCCAGCGCGTTGCGCAGCGGCTTGACCTGGTAATCGGAGTCATAGGGCGTTCCGCGGACTTCAAGCCCGTCTGCCCGCTTCGAGGGTTCGAACCCTTGCAGCCAGTTGAACTTGTCGACCATGCCCCATGCGAGAATGTCGTCGAGATGATCGTCGTAGTCGAGCATCACGTCGAAATAGCGCTGGGTGAACTCCGCGACTTTGGCATCGCGCAGCGCGGTGTCCGCGGGCAGTGCCTTGTCCTTCACATCAAATTCCGTGATCAGCAGCCGGTACCCCATGCCGGTCACCTCGTCGAGGAAACGCCGCCATTCGGCTTCCGCGTAGGGGCCCACACCGGTCGCGGGGTCAATTTCGAACATCTCGATATGCGACTGGATGCCGAGGGCATCCACCGGGGTGCCGCGCTTGCGGAACCCTTCGAGCAGTCGGAGAACGTCGGCGCAGTGCTCGCGATGCTGCGGCTCCCAGCTCATGTAATCATTGTAGACGAGCAGACCCGTCGGGAGCTGCTCACGGGCCGTGTGGAAAGCCAGGTCGAGCACCGCCTCGGCACTGCCCATGGCACGGCTGAGGCTCGTCTGCATCAGGTCGTTGGTGTCGTGGTCGATCGCTTCGTTCACGACATCGTAGCTGGTGATCTGGCCGCGGTAGCGATCGGTGACCGTGCGGATGTGCCCGACCACGAGCCGCTCGGCCTCCGAAGCTGGATTGGCGCCGAAGTCATAGTTGTTGAGCCACTCGGGGAACCACTGCGGGCGGTGCCACAGCAGCGTGTGCCCGCGCAGATCCAGCCCTTCGGCCTTGGCCCATGCTGCGATGCGGTCGAGACGCGCGAAGTCGTACGTGTTCGCGTCCGGGCGGGTCGCCTGCCACTTCATCTCGTTCTCTGGCACGACGATGCCGCATTCCGCCTTCACGAGCGCCGCGTAGAGCGGGTTCTCGATCGAACCGCCGTCGGTGAAGTTCCCATGCGAAGCCACGGCCGAGCCGAACCGGCGCCCGCCTCTTCGGGCCAGCGCGTCTAGCGAAGGCGTGGGCCAGCGGCCGGTCACGGTTCCAGCCCCGGCGACATTGTCCACCATGGACGTGGCGCACGAAGCCAGCGGCAAGGATGCAAGGCCCGCCAGCACGCCCCGCCTGCTGGAATGCAATCCCCGTTTCATCATCAAACGATCTCCACTTGTGCTGTTTTCAGGGCTGCGCTCGAATTGCCAGCCGAAAGGGTTACGGGCCCGGGCTCGTTGACTTCCTTCATCGCCCGGTTCCAGATCGCGAGGCGGCGCGGCTCGATGGTGAAGCGCACGCTCCGCCGCTCGCCCGGCGCCAGCGTGACACGCTCGAAGCCCTTGAGCTCGAGCACCGGCTGCGTGACCGAAAGATTGGTTCGCGTGATGTAGAGCTGAACCACCTCGTCGCCTGCCCGGCTTCCCGTGTTGGTTACGTCGACCGTCACCTCCAGCGGTTCGTCCAGACGGTATTGCGATTTCGACGCGCTCGGCGCGGAAATCTCGAAGCTGGTGTAGGAAAGGCCGTGTCCGAACGGAAACAGCGGGGCCGCGTCGCTGAACAGGTATCCGCGACGCGCCGTCGGCTTGTGATTGTAGAACAGCGGGATCTGGCCTGCGTTGCGGACGACGCTGACTGGCAGCTTGGCGCCGGGATTGATCTTCCCCAGCAGCGCTTCGGCAACGGCGGTGCCGCCTTCCTGCCCCGGATACCAGCATTCAAGAATGGCATCGGCCTTCTCGATCACGTTCAGCCAGCTGGGCGGACGGCCGTTGTAGGCAGCGACGATCAGCGGCTTGCCCAGCGCGGCGAGCGCGTCGACCAGTTCGTTTTGTTCGCCGACGATATCGATGCTGGTGCGATCGCCGAGGTGGTTCTTGGCAAAGCCTTCGCGGCTGGTCTGTTCCGTGTCGCCGATCGCAAGGACGATGGTGTCGGCCGTCTTCGCCACTGCCACGGCCTCTTCGATCAGGCGCAGGTTCTCGGCCCGGTCGGCGAGGACGATCTCGTCCTTCGACCGGTCTTCGCTGTCCGTGATGAAGACGCCCTGCGCGGTCACGAAGTCAGCGTTCGGTGCGACCTGGCGCAGGCCGTCGATCAGGCTCGTCAGATGTTGCGGCACGCTCGAATAACCGCCCAGACGCGCGATGGCGTGATTGGGTCCGATCACCGCGACGCGGCCCATGCGCGCTTCATTCAGCGGCAGGGTGTCGTTGCGATTTGTCAGCAGGCACAGGCCCCTGCGCGCAGCCTCGAGCGCGAGCGCGCGTGCTTCGGCATTGCCGGTGATACGTTCGGCCAGCGGCCAGTCGCCGTACGGGTTTTCGAACAGGCCAGCGCGGAATTTCAGCGTGAGCATCCGCGCGCAGGCGAGGTCGACGAGGGCGGCAGGGATACGGCCCGCTTCGACCGCTTCCACCAGTGTCGCGAAAGCCATGCCCTCGGGAAGTTCGCTGTCGACACCGGCGAGCAATGCCTGGTGTGCGGCATCTTCGAGGTCCTTCGCGACGTGATGGAGCGTCGCAATCTCGTGCACCCCGCCGTAGTCTGACCCGATGATGCCGTCGAAGCCCCATTCGCCGCGCAACACCTCGCCCAGAAGCCAGACGTTGGCGTGGCTGGGTACGCCGTCGATCTCGTTATAGCTCGGCATGACGGAGCCGACCGAGGTGCGCTGGACGATTTCCCGGAACGGCGGGAAATACATTTCGCGCAGGTCGCGTTCTGCGGTCTGGGCCGGGGCGACGTTGTTGCCCGCTTCCGGCTGACCATGGCCGGTCATGTGCTTGAGAGTCGCGAAGACCTTGCCGTCGGCCAGTTTCTCGAACTTGCCCGGACCTTGCAGGCCTTCGACGGCCGCAACGCCCATTTCCGCGACGAGATAGGGGTCTTCGCCCCAGGTTTCCTCGATCCGGCCCCAGCGAGGATCGCGCACGATGTCCACCACGGGGCTGAGCACCATGGGAACGCCGCGAGCGCGCACTTCGCGGGCGATCACGGATTGCACGCGGCGCATCAGGTCGGTGTCGAACGATCCTGCGAGCGCGATGGCCTGCGGGAACATGGTCGCATCCGTCGCCATGTATCCATGCAGCGATTCCTCGTGCAGCAGCACGGGGATGCCCAGACGCGTGTCGTTCATCGCCCAGCGCTGAAGCGCGTTGATGAATTCGACCGTCTGCTGCGGAGTGCGCCAGTTGGCCTTCGTCCCGCCTGCCGCCCCGCCGACGCCGGGCACGCCGCGCTTGTCGGACGGGCGAGTGACATGGCCGATGCCGTGCGGGAATGCCGCACTCGCCTTCGCCGGATCGAACACCAGCCCGTCCAGCATATCGCCTTTGCCGGCCCAGGCGGTGCGGATTTGCTGCACCTTTTCGACCAACGTCATACGCGCCAGCAGGTCTGCCACGCGTGCCTTGATCGGCGCGGCGGCCTGTTTGTAGACCGGCGCCGCCTGTGCGAAGGCCATGGGCGCTTCGCAGAAGGCGAGGGCGGAGAGGCTGCCGCCCCCCAGGAGCTTCAGTGCATTGCGTCTGGTTGCCTTCACTGGGTGACCTCGAAGCTGACCGATTGCGTTTCGGCCGAGCTCGGTCCGGTCATCACGGTGAAGGTACCGGGTTCAATCACCTGTTCCATGTCGCGGTTCCACAGCATCATGGAGCGCGGCTGGACGGTGATCTCGACCATCTTCTTCTCACCCGGCTTCAGCGTCACGCGCTGGAACCCGGCGAGTTCCTTGACCGGACGCGTCACGGAGCTGACCTCGTCGCGCAGGTAGACCTGCACGACTTCATCGCCTGCCCGCTTGCCAGTGTTGGTAACGGGCACGCGCACGGTCACGCCCTGTCCCGCCTTGACGGTGGTGGAGGAAAGGACCGGCGCGCCGAACTGGAAGCTGGTGTAGCTGAGACCGTGGCCGAACGGATAGAGCGGCGAAGCATCGTCGAACAGGTAGCCGCGCCGTGCGCTCGGCTTGTGGTCGTAGAAAAACGGAACCTGCCCGACGTTGCGGACCACGGTGACTGGCAGCTTGCCGCCCGGATTGACCTTGCCGAACAATGCGTCCGCAATGGCTGCGCCCTGCTGTTCGCCAGCGTACCAGGTTTCGAGGATCGCGTCGGCTTCGGCGGCAATCTCGGGATAGCTGGGCGGGCGGCCGTTCACGAGAACCGCGACCACCGGCTTGCCCAGCGCCTTCATCGCGCGGAACAGTTCCAGCTGTTCGCCCACCAGGTCGAGGTCGGAGCGGTCGCCGAGGTGCGCCTCGGCCCAGCCTTCGCGGCTGGTCTGTTCGGTGTCGCCGATGAAGAGCAGGATCGTGTCGGCGTCCTTCGCCGCTTCGACTGCGCTGGCGATCCGCGTACGGTTCTGAGCGGGATCGGCCAGAACGACCTCGTCTTCCCACCAGTCGTCATTCTCGGTGATCTTGACGCCTTCAGAATGCACCACTTCGGCCTTGTCGCCGACGAGCGCACGAATGCCTTCGAGCGGGGAGACGGTTTGACGCGGCAGGCCGTAATACCCGCCAAGTCGCGCGACATCGGCGTTCGGGCCGATCACCGCGATGGTCGGCTTTTCGCCCTTGCCGCTCGGCATGGCGAGCGGGAGCACGCCATCGTTCTTGAGCAGGACGAGCGACTGTTCCGCCGCCTTGCGTGCGAGCGCTGCGCCCTTGGCAAGTCCGCTCTTGCGAGCTTCGGTGACGTCGCCCCACGGGTTTTCGAACAGACCGGCGTTGAATTTCAGCGTCAGGATGCGCGAAACCGCTGCGTCGATGGCTGCCATCGGCACTTCGCCACGTTCGACCGGGCCCTTGAGCGTCGAGAAACCGGCGCCCACCGGCAGGTCGATGTCGACCCCGGCGCTCAGCGCGAGCTTCGCAGCTGCTTCGTTGTCGGCGGCGATCTTGTGGCGCGTAACCATTTCCTCGATCGCGTAGTAGTCGGACACGACAGCGCCGGGGAAGGACCATTCGCCGCGCAGGACGTCTTCCAGAAGCCAGCGGTTGGAGTGCGACGGAATGCCGTCGATCTCGTTGTAGCTCGCCATGACCGCTTCGATCGCAGTCCGTTTCACCACCTGTTCGAACGGCGGGAAGAACATCTCGCGCAGCGTACGTTCGCCGATGGAGGCGGGGCCGACGTTCGTCCCGCTTTCGGGCTGACCGTGACCGGTCATGTGCTTCAGCGTGGCGAAAACCTTGTTTTCGGGAAGAACGCGGGACTTGCCGACGCCCTGGAGACCTTCGACGGCGGCGACGCCAAGTTCGCCGACAAGGAACGGATCTTCGCCGAATGTTTCTTCGATACGGCCCCAGCGCGGGTCACGCGCGACGTCCACCACAGGAGAGAGCACGAGGTGGACGCCGCGCGGCCGTACCTCGCTGGCAATCAGCGAGTTGACGTCGCGAACGAGATCGGGGTTCCAGGTAGAGGCAAGCCCGATGGACTGCGGGAAGCTGGTGGCATCCTGCGCCGCCAGACCGTGCAGGGATTCTTCGTGGAACAGCACCGGGATACCGAGGCGCGTTTCCTCGCGCGCCCATTTCTGGACCGCGTTCACATAGGCGATGCTGCGTTCGATGCTGCGCGGCGGATTGACGCGGGGGCTGCTCGGTCCCTGCAAGTCAGACGGGCGGGCGATCATGCCGATACCGGCGGGCCGCGCCGCGGTCGCCTTGGCCGGATCGAATTCGAAATCCTCGCCCTGAATTTCCGTCTTGTTGTCCCAGATCGTGGTGATCTGTGCGATCTTCTCGTCCAGCGTCATCCGCGCGACGAGGTCGGCCACGCGCTGTTCGGTGGGAAGGGAGGCGTTCCAGTACGGTGCCTCCGCCATCGAATGTGCGGCAACGGTTTCCTGAGTCGCAGCCCGCGCATCCATCGGCACCTGAATGGCTGCAAGACATACGCCGACGGCAAGCGCGGCACGCGTGAATGAAAACATGACCTTTTCCCTCTCCCCGAGCGCCAGTCTTGACTGGTCGCTTTCATGTGGTAGCGCTACCATGATAAGAGGGAGAGGGCCTGTCAACCGGCTTACATTATTGTTCGTCGCGCTTTTTGCCTGCGTAGCGGCGAGCGGGCTTGCGCGCGCCGAGGATGGCTACGATCTCTGGCTTAGATATGCACCTCTGGAAGGGGCCGCCAAGGCCAGACTGGAGGCATTCGATCCCGCCATCAAGCTGGCAGACGGTGCTGGAGAAAACGAAAGCGCGCGCATCGCCCAGGAGGAGTTGCAGCGCGGTCTCGAAAGCCTGCTCGCACGCCCGCTGAATACCGCTGCGCGCAATGAAATCGTGCTTTCGTGCGCGGCTACGGAGCCTGAGGCCGAAGGCTTTTCTATCGATCAGGCCGACGAGACGGCGCTTCGCAAGGTCGTGATTTCGGCGACGGGGCCGCGCGGATGCCTTTACGGGGCCTTCGCCCTACTGCGTGAACTCTCGCAAGGCCGCGATCTAGCCAATATCGCAGCGGAGGAACGGCCCGCGACGCCGCTGCGCATGATCAACCACTGGGACAATCCGGATGGCCACGTCGAGCGTGGCTATGCAGGCCGCTCGATCTTCGACTGGTGGCATTTGCCGGAACGGCTCGACCCGCGAATGATCGATTACGCCCGCGCCAATGCCAGCGTCGGTATCAACGGCGCGGTGGTGAACAACGTGAACGCCCGCGCCTTCATGCTGGAGCCGCGCTACATCGCCAAGCTGGCGCGGCTGGCCGACGCATGGCGTCCTTATGGCGTCCGGGCTTACCTGTCCGCCCGCTTCAGCGCGCCGCAGGACATCGGCGGGCTCGAAACCGCGGACCCGCTCGATCCGGCGGTGCGTGGTTGGTGGCAGGCCAAGGCGGACGAGATCTATGCCGCGATTCCCGATTTCGGCGGTTTCCTGGTGAAGGCCAATTCGGAGGGGCAGCCCGGTCCGCAGGACTATGGCCGCACCCATGCCGATGGTGCCAACATGCTGGCCGCCGCGCTGGAGGGCAGGGGCAACGTCATCTGGCGCGCCTTCGTCTATTCGGCCGAGAACGAGGCTGACCGCGCCAAGCAGGCCTATGAAGAATTCGTCCCGCTCGACGGGAAGTTCGCGGACAATGTCTACGTCCAGGTCAAGAACGGCCCGTTGGATTTCCAGCCGCGTGAGCCGTTTCACCCGCTGTTCGGCGCAATGCCTGCGTCCAGGCTCGTGCTGGAAGCGCAGATCACGCGGGAATATCTCGGGCAGGCAACGGGGATTGCCTATCTCGCCCCGATGTGGCGCGAGGTGCTGAAAGCGGACACGGGGCGGGGCGGAAGCGTTGCCGACATCGTGGCTCCGGCGGGGATTGCGGGCGTCGCCAACACCGGCAGCGCGCGTAACTGGACCGGCACGCATTTCGACCAGGCGAACTGGTATGCCTTCGGCCGGCTGGCGTGGAACACACGGCTGCGGAGCGAGGACATCGCGCGCGAGTGGGCGGCGCAGACCTTCTCGCGCGAGGAGCAATTCCTGAGCCGCGTCGTGCCGCTGATGATGCGTTCGCGCGAGGCAAAGGTGGATTACATGACCCCGCTCGGTCTCGCGCACCTGATGGCGACCGGCCATCACTACGGTCCGGGTTCGTGGGTGTGCGACCTTGCACGACCGGACTGGAACCCGTGCTACTACCACCGCGCCGACAAGAGCGGGATCGGCTACGACCGCACGGCAACCGGTAGCGATGCGCTGGCGCAATATGCGCCCCAGGTGGCGTCGCAATGGGCGACTGCCGAGACGATCGACCCGGCCTATCTGCTGTGGTTCCATCATGTAAGCTGGGACGCGCCGATGCCATCCGGTCGGACGCTGTGGGAGGAACTCGTCGCGCGATACGATCGCGGCGTTGCCGAAGTCGACGCCATGCAGGCCGAATGGGCGGGCCTGCGATCCTTCGTGGATGCGGAAAGGTTCGAAAGCGTCAGCGCCGACCTGTCGATCGAGGCGCGCGAGGCGCGCTGGTGGCGCGATGCCAGCATCGCCTACTGGCAATCGGTCAATGGCCTCCCCCTTCCTGCCGGGACGCGCGCGCCCGCCGAAACGCTCGATCATTACCGCTCGCTGAGCTTTCCGGAAGCGCCCGGACAGTGAAAGCCGGCGCGCCGACGTTGTGTCTTGCTGGCAAGCTCAAGCGGGGGCTATGGCCATGTTGATGGACGGCAACATACCACAGGAAAAGCAACCTGCGCGGCGCGGCTCGCGGCGGTCGAACTCGGCCCCGACAATCGCGGATGTCGCACGCGAGGCGCGCTGTTCGCCGATGACCGTCAGCCGCGTCATCAATGGCGAGGAGAACGTGCGCGAAGGCACGCGCGAGCAGGTGCTCGAAGCGATTGCCAAGCTCAACTACACGCCCAATCGCGCGGCCCGCTCGCTGGCGGGTGGTGCGCAATTGCGTATTGCGCTGCTTTTCGACAATCCGTCGGCATCCTACCTCAGCGAATTCCTGATGGGTGCCCTCGACGAGGCGACCCAGCGCGGCATCCAGCTGATGGTGCAGAGCTGCGAAACCGCGGCGGAGAGCAAGCTGCTCATCCGCAAGCTTGCCGAAGGGGGCATCATCGGCTTCATCCTGCCGCCGCCCTTGTGCGACGACCAGAGCGTGCTCGACCTCATTCGCGATACGGGCGGCATCGCGATCGCGGTGGGGCCGGGCCGGGCGATCGGGTCGCACGGTGCCGTGCTGATCGACGAATTCCAGGCCGCCTACGACATGACGAAGCACATAATATCGCTGGGGCATGACCGGATCGGCTTCATCATCGGCAATCCCGAACAGGTCGCCAGCGGCAGCCGGTTGAAGGGATACCGGGCGGCCATGGAAGACGCAGGTCTCGCCGTGCCGGACGACCTGGTCGCGCAGGGGCAATTCACCTATCGGTCGGGCCTAGCCGCGGCGGACAAGCTGTTGGCAGCCAGACCGCGACCGACCGCCATTTTCGCGTCGAACGACGACATGGCCGCTGCGACCGTGGCAATGGCCCACCGCCAGCACCTCGACGTGCCGAGCGACATTACCGTTTGCGGCTTCGACGATACCGAGCTTGCGAGTTCCATCTGGCCGGAACTGACCACGATCCGCCAGCCGATCCGCGACATGACCGCGCAGGCGGTCAAGATGATCGCGCGCGTTCACAAGGCCAAGCGCCCTGCGAAAACGAACGAGGCGGAACAGATTACCTTGCCTTACACGCTGGTCCGACGGGCCTCGGACGCGGGGCCGAGCCTCGCTTCCGCTTACAAAGACAAATCGGAGAGATAATGCCTGATACGGCAAACGGCCGCCGCCTGCGTTCGCGCGACTGGTTCGACAATGCTGAGCGGATGGACATGACCGCGCTCTATCTCGAGCGGTTCATGAATTACGGCATCACGCCCGAGGAACTGCGCAGCGGCAAGCCGATCATCGGCATTGCGCAATCTGGCAGCGACCTGTCGCCCTGCAACCGCATCCATGTCGAGCTGGCCAAGCGCACCCGCGACGGGATCCGCGACGCGGGCGGCGTGCCGATCGAGTTTCCGGTGCACCCCATTTTCGAGAACTGTCGCCGGCCCACCGCCGCGCTGGATCGCAATTTGCTGTATCTCGGCCTGGTCGAGCTTCTGAACGGCTATCCGATCGACGGCGTGGTGCTGACCACCGGGTGCGACAAGACCACGCCGAGCCAGATCATGGCCGCCAGCACGGTCGACATTCCCGCCATCGTCCTGTCGGGCGGACCGATGCTGGACGGCTGGCACGAAGGGGAACTGGTCGGCAGCGGAACCGTCATCTGGCGCAGCCGCCGCAAACTGGCAGCGGGCGAAATCGACGAGGAGGAATTCCTCGACCGCGCGACCAGCAGCGCGCCCTCGGCCGGTCACTGCAATTCGATGGGGACGGCCAGCACGATGAACGCCGTGGCGGAGGCTCTGGGCCTTTCGCTGACTGGGTGCGCCGCTATCCCGGCGCCTTATCGCGAACGCGGCCAGTATGCCTATCGCACCGGTCAGCGTATCGTCGAAATGGTGCGCGAAGACCTGAAGCCTTCGGACATCCTGACCGAAGACGCTTTCCTCAACGCCATTGCCGCGGTCAGCGTGCTGGGCGGATCGTCCAATGCCCAGCCCCATGTGCAGGCGATGGCGGCCCATGCCGGCGTGACCCTGTCGCCGGACATCTGGCAAACCCACGGCTACGACCTGCCGTTGCTCGTCAACATGCAGCCTGCGGGCAAGTATCTTGGTGAACGGTTCCACCGCGCAGGCGGTGTGCCGGCGGCGATGTGGGAATTGCTGAACGCTGGAAAGCTTGCGGGCGATGTGCTGACCTGCACCGGCAGGACCATGGCGGAAAACCTTGCTGGCAAGGAAAGCGGGGACCGCGAAATGATCCGCACCTTCGACGAACCGCTGATGCAGCGCGCCGGTTTCCGCGTACTCAAGGGCAATCTGTTCGAGTTCGGAATGCTCAAGACCTCGGTCATTTCGCCCGAGTTTCGCGCGCAATATCTTTCCCGCCCCGGTGCGGAAGGGGTTTTCGAAGCACGCGCGATCGTGTTCGACGGATCGGACGATTACCATCACCGGATCAACGATCCCGCACTGGCTATCGACGAGAACTGCATCCTCGTGGTCCGCGGTTCCGGCGTGATCGGCTGGCCAGGCAGCGCGGAAGTCGTGAACATGCAGCCGCCCGACGCGATGATCCGCGAAGGCCGCCAGTGGCTGCCGACTCTGGGCGATGGCCGCCAGTCTGGCACCAGCGACAGCCCTTCCATTCTCAACGTCTCGCCCGAAAGCGCGGTGGGTGGCGGGCTTGCCTGGCTACGGACGGGCGACGTCATCCGGATCGACCTCAACGAAGGGCGCTGCGACGCCTTGGTCTCGGACGAGGAAATCGCCCGGCGGCAGGCCGAGGATCCGGCACCACCAGTGCCGGAATCGAACACCCCGTGGGAGGAAATCTTCCGCGAGAAGACCGGGCAGCTGGCGGAAGGCGGAGTGATGGATTTCGCGCTGAAGTACCGCGGTACCTCCAGAAAGCTTCCGCGCCACAATCACTAGTCTTCGGGGCGGGCCTTCGCGTGTTCGGCCCGCCATTGGCGAGCCCCGGCCTGTGACTGCTTCTCGATGCGCGGAACGGCGACCGGGCGCGCTTGCGTGAGATCGACGTCAAGGTAACTCGCCACGGCCTCCAGCGCGCGCGCCGGATCCTCGAGCACGTCTTCGAACCAGAGAACCAAGGGCGTAATCCGCATGTCGCGATACATGGCTTCCCACGCCTGCTCCTGAAGAGCGATGTCGCGCCCGGCGCGGGCGAGGATGGCCGGCGAATACACCGGCTCCTGCGCGTCAGAGGTCTCCTGCTCCTTGCGCCAGACGCCCGAAAGGCTGGCCCGCGCCAGCGAGATGGCGTGCGCCGTCCGATCCCTGCGTCGAAGCTGGACGACGCGGCTGGCAGGACCATCGGCCAGCAGGAAGCGCATCGCGCGCGCGAGAAGTGCGGGGTTGAGACGGCCCAAATCCTCGAGCTGCGCGGGGAAGGCCTTGATTGCGAAAACGCCGTTGGGCGAAGTACGGGACCGGATGACTTGCGACCAAATTTCGTCCTGCGCCGAACGGGAATCGTGGGCATGGCCGTAAGGGCCGGAAGGTTCGAAATTCAGATATTCGAGCGGTGCGCCCAGGCCCCCGGTCTGCCAGAGCAAATGGCTGACATAGGTGCTGCCCGATCGGGGCACGCTGGCCAGGATGTAGCGCCTCGGTTCGGCGGCATAATCCGGAAAATCGAAGCGGGCTTCGTAGCCGGTGGTTATTCCGTCGAGGGGGCGCGGATCGTTCAAGCGGCAATGCGCCTGCCGGTTGCAGGTGTCGCCTCTATCCGCATCGCAATTCCCGTGGCGCGCCCGGGAAGGACTTTCGGCACTTCGTCTGCGGCGCGGTTGAATGCATCGGGTGTCTGCGTGACGGGCTCGACGCACAGTTCGTCGCCTGCGGGCGGCGCGAAGACATGGCAGCAGGGCGTGCCGAAGCCGCGCAGTGTGATGTCGCCCAGCGCATCCGAAATCCGGGCGTGCCCGGACCATCCGGTGAAGCAATGATCGGTCAGGACGTCGGGGAGGGCAGAGCCTTTCGGCCAGGCGGCAAGCCGGTCGACCGGGTGGCTTTCGCCGTCGGGCAGGAACTCCTCATCGATGCCGAGCATGGCGTCGGCTTCGAACTGCAGCACGGTGTCGGCGAAGCGCCGGAAATAGGGATGCAGACCGAGCCCCATCGGCGCAGTCTCATCCGACAGATTTTCGACCATCAGCCGAACGGTGCAACCCTGCCGATCGAGCGATACGTGCTGGTGGGCGCGATAGGCCCAGGGCCATGCACTGTCGCCGGAATGCTGATGTTCCAGCAGAATGCTTGCATCGTCATGACGCAGGATGTTCCACCGGGTCAGCCATCCCATGCCGTGCAGGGGATGGCGCTGTGGCGGGAAATTGGGCGCGATCTGGACCGGGCGATCGTTGAAGGTGAAGCGACCATGCGCGATCCGGTTGGCGTAAGGGACCATCGCAAAGCAGGCGGTCTGCAACGGATGGCTGGGTGAGGAGCGCGTCTCCCGCAGGATGGGCACGCCTGCCATGCGCAGGGCCGTGATCGCCCCGCCTACGTCGGGCGCAAGTTCGGCCTCCCAATCGCCGACGCGAAGCCTTGGCAAAGTCACGATTTGTCCTTTGATGCGTGGATTGCCGCCGTTGCGGCGTGAGATTTTACCAGATCCAGCATAGCGGTGTCGGTGTCGAAATTGCCGTACCAGCCTTGTGGTTCGTGCGGCGGATCGCCCATGTATGCGCCGTCGCCGTTGACGAAGCGGAAGTCGTCATGTTTTGCGCGCGCTTCGCCGTTCCATGCCCAGAAATTGCTACCGGCCAGCGGACCGCTGGCGGCCCAGCTTTGCTCCACGGCCTTGTAGATCACCGAGTAGAATTGCTGGCGGAAAGCGGTCGGCACGTCGGGCGCATATTCCTCTCCGTCGCGCGGAAAGCCGAATTCCTCGATCACCAATGGTTTTCCGGCCTGTGCCGCGAGCCGTTGGTGGACCGCAATGTAGTCTTCCGTTTTCGCCTTGCCGTCCGCCCATGTGCCCGCGAGATCGTCACCCGCGACCCAGCTCCAGTTGAGCGGCCAGATATGCGCGGTGAGGTAATCCGCACCGGCATGGGCCCGCCGCACGATCGCCTCGCTGCCATTGGTCGCCATCGTGCCTTCCTGACCGAGCGACAGCAAATGGTTCGGATCGAGCGAACGTATCCGCGCGAAGCTCGCGTCGATCCAGTCGAAATAGGCGTCGCTCGTTGCGGCGATCATCGCATCGCTGCCGCCGGGACGCGGCTCGTTCGCAAGCTGCCAGCTCATGATCGCCGGATCGTCGCGATAGGATTTTCCGGTGATTGTATTGGTGCGCCCGACGATTGCATCGAGATGCCGGTCGTAGAGCGCTCGCGCCTCGGCATTGGCGTAGAACGCGGCGGTCGCGTCGGCGAAGGCCGGCCACGGCGCAGCCGGGTCGCCGTTGTCGACATAGGGACCGCCTGTGACACGCCCGAGAATGGTCTGGAGCCCGCCCGACCATTCCCAGAAATTGGACAGGGCGACGACGGCGGTCATCCCCCGCTTGCCGATTTCCGCCAGGGCGAAGTCGAGGCCCTCGAACAATGCCCGGTTTTCGCCACCGTCCTCGCGCGTGAAGCCGGGGCGGATGGAATTCCTGAGCGGCCCTTCCTCGGCAGCGGCCATGATCCGCAGGTTGTTGACGCCGATGGATTGCAGGCGGTCGAGTTCGCGTAGCAACCGTCCCCGGTCACCATAGTCCGTGTCGGCCCCGAGCCACGCCGCGTACCACATGTTCGCGCCGACGATCCGGTAAGTCGCACCATCGCGCACGAAGCCGATACCCTGCCGCCGCACGAAACGGTCGACAGGCTGGAAGGCGTGACCGACCGTGCCGAGCGACAGCACCGAGATTCCGGCAATCGTTCCGGCGATGGCGCCGCGGCGGTTAATCCCGGTCATTTGACCTGTAGTTCGAAACCCGGAACCGGCAGGTCACGCGCGTCGTAGAGATTGGCGACCGGCGCGTCCGACCAGAGGTAGCGCACGCGCGCAGCAGGTGCCCCGTCCGCGACGGGTATCACCAGGCTGTCACCGGCGATCTGTGCGACGACCCAGCGGCAGCTGTTTCCGGCGGCTCCGCAAAGCTCCACGCCCAGCGGATACGGTCCGCCGTGCGCCTGCAATCCGCCTTCGATGCCGGTGAAGCTGACGGTGACGGAATCGCCTGCGCGCGTGGCCGACTTGGGCATCGGCATGGCCTTGCCCTCGAAAGCCATCGCCAGGCGTCGGCCCAGCACGTTCTTGTTGGCGGGGTGGATGTCCGTCGGCTCTCCGATATCGATCGCGGTGACCAGCGCGGCGTTGCGGTCTGCGGTGACACCGTCGAGCTGTTCCTGCCGCAACTGTGCCCAGCCGCTTTCGACGGGCTGCGACTGACGCTCCCCATAGTCGGCGAGCTGGACCACCAACATCCGCGCCTGCTGCCCGAACTGGCTGCGCCATCCGCGGAACAGCTCGCGCAGCTTGGCATCGTAATCCGGCTGGCCGACATCGCTTTCGCCCTGATACCAGGCAACCCCGGCGAGGCGCATGGCACCCAGAGGCGCGACCATGAAGTTGTGCATCACGCCAAGGCCCGCGTTGGAATCCCACGGCGCGCGCGGCGGCGCACCCTGCACCTTGCTGAGCGAGTATTCCCAGTCCGCACCGAGCGGGATCGCTTCGGCGCCTGCAGGCGTGAAGAACAGCCGGTCCGGGCCAGCGAAGAAGCCGCCGGTGTCCCACATGTTGTTTGCGGCGATCAGCACTTCGTTTGTGCCGGGGCGCAGATATTCGGCCGGCACGCGGTAGCTGCGCTCGACCCCCCAGCCGAAGGTATAGCCGACCGGCTGACCGTTGATGAACGTCAAGTCCAGATCGTCGATCGACCCGATATTGACGGTGCCGTCCGCCGCTGCCTGTTCAGCCGAGAGATCGAAGGTCTGGCGCAGCCACACGTTGGCCTGCGGGCTGGTGTCCAGTCCGGTGCCGGTCCACTCGTTCCAGAAGGAGAACTGCGGGATCGGCTTCCAATCCAGCATGGAACTGTCGGTCCAGGGTTCGCGCCCGTTGTCGTTCGCACGCCACCAGTCGAACCACTGGGGCAGGAAGGATTGCGTCGCTGCCAATGGATCGACGGAGTATTGCCGCAATTGCGCGAGCGCTTCCGAGCCGTAGAGCGCCTCCACCCCTTCCGGCGTCAGCCAGGCGCGCGCGGCGCTACCGCCCCAGTTGGAATGGATCAGGCCGAGCGGGACGTCGGGCCGGTCTGCCCGCAACTGCTTGCCCATGTAGAAACAGGCGGCAGAAAAATCGCCGACCGTATCGGGGGAGGCGGCATTCCATCCGGCAGGTTCGTAAAACCGGTCCTGCGGGGTCGAAGCCGTGAACTTGGGCACCATCAGCAGGCGAATGCCATCGTCGGCCGACAGGCGCAGTTCGTTGAAGGTGTTCAGCGCCCGGTTAACCTGCAATTCCATGTTCGACTGCCCCGAACACAGGACGACATCGCCGACGAGGATATTGGCGTAAGTCACCCGTCCGCTCTTCGCGACGAGGTCCAGCGTCTGGCCTTGGTCGGAAGCGGGGCGGGCGGGCAGGGTGATCAGGAACGCGCCGTCGGAACCCGCCTTCGCGGTCGCCTTGCTGCCGCCGAACGTCGCGGTGACGGTCTCGCCCGGTTCGGCCTTGCCCGACAGCTGGATCGGGACATCGCGCTGGAGAACCATGCCTTCGCCGTAACCGGCGACTAGCGAAGGTGCGGCGAGGGCCGGGGCCGATACGCCGAGTGCGAGTGCCCCTGCCAGGCTGGCGAGGCGCCGCATCACAGCTTGGCCCGCGTCTGGGCAAACCCCTTCACCGGGGCGTCGAAGGCGAACAGGCTGCCTGCCTGCGGGTAGGTTTCCATATCGGACGGCTCCATGTTCTTGGTCGCTGTCGTGACGAAAACGGTTCCCATGTCCGTTCCGCCGAACCCCATCTTGGTGATGTCGCGCGCAGGCATGGTGACCGTCGCGACGAGTTCGCCATCGGGGGAGAACCGTGCGACCTTGCTGCCCAGATAAAGGCCGGTCCACAGGTGATCTTCCGCATCGACCACCGGGCCGTCGGGATAGGCATCGGGAAACAAGGCACCGGTATCGACGAACAGCCTCGCTTCACCCACGCCGTCCTGCGAGAGATCCGCGACCATGATCTTCTGTTCGGTCGTGTCGGTGAAATAGATACGGGTCCCCTTGGCGTTTACTGCCGGACCGTTGGTGATCTTGATGCCCTTCGGCCCCGCCTGGCGCACTTCGCCGCCGTCGAAGACGTAAAAGGCGCCCGAATTCGCGTTCTCGCCGTCGTCCATGGACCCGAACCATACCCGGCCCCAGGGATCGGTGCAGGCATCGTTCAAGCGGTTCTGCGACGGTTCGCCGGGGACGTCCATCAGCTTGCCAAAGGCGCGCGTCTGGGGATCGAACGTGTAGAGACCGTCTTTCAGACCGCACAGCAACAAGCCGTTTTCGGCGGGCACGGCCCATCCGATCTGGTCCGGTGCCTCGTCATAGGCATTGCTGCCGGTCGCGGGGTCGTAATGCCACAGGCGATGCCGCTTGATATCGACGAACCAGACGACCTGGCGCAGATCGTCCCACAAGACGCCTTCGCCCAGCTTGGTGCTGGCGTCGATCAGTTGGCGAACCTTGGCGTTTATCTCCATCCGGCATCCACCCAATAATTGTGCGCGGTGCAATAACGCGCGTCGTCCGAGGCGAGGAACATCGCCATGGCTGCTATGTCGACCGGCTGGATGCGCCCGTCGAGGCACTGCGAGGCGACGATTTCCGCCTCCCCTTCCGGCGTGTACCACATCATCTGGCGCGGGGTCTGGACATTGCCGGGAATGATCGCGTTGACGCGAATGTTCGACCGGCCAAGCTCACGCGCCAGGCTGCGGGTAAGCCCTTCGACTGCCGCCTTCGCCGTCTGATAGACCGTGAGGTCCTCGAGGCCGAGGTGCCAGCTGATCGAGCCGAGGTTGACGATCGATCCGCCGCCCGCTTCCTTCATCGCGGAAACGACCGTTTGCGCGGCGAAGAACTGGTGCTTCAGATTTACCGCCATAGAGCTGTCCCACAGCTCCGGCGTGACGTCCGTGATCGAATGACGGGTGTCGTTCGCGGCGTTGTTCAGCAGGATGTCGCAGCCGCCGAGGGCTTCGATCATCTCCGAAATCGTTGCCATGTAGGCGTTCGCATCGGTGATATCGCAATACCGGAAGATCGGTGCGTGCTCGACATCGGTAAGCCGCTCGCACAGCGCTTCGCTGTCTTCACTCTTCACGTCGACGAATGCCACCCTGGCACCCTGACGCGAGAATTCTTCCACCAGTCCTTCGCCGATTCCCGAACCGCCGCCGCTGACGATGACCCGTTTTCCTTGCAAACTGGGGTAGATAGCGCGGTTCGCGCTACCTCCAGTTGTCCCCTCCGACATTACGCATAAGCTCCTGTTGCGTGGCGCGCGGTTTTTCTCTTCGCGCCAATATATTTATCAGATGCGGTCGATCAGTCCTCGACCCGCAAGATTACGAACGAAGTCGGCCACGCCGACCTCCCACGCCGGCGCATCGCGCGACGTGGTGACTGTGTTTACCAGCGTTCCGATCTTGTCGGAGCGGATCGTGACGACATCACCCACCTTGTGAGTGAAGCCGGCGCCCGGATCGTCGCGGTCCTGCGTGGGCGCGAAAAGCGTCCCGCAGAACAGGACGAAACCGTCGGGATAGTGATGTTCGGACAGGCACTGGCCGACCAGGTCGAGCGGATCGCGACTGATCTGGGCCATGACGTTGCGGCCTTCGAGGCGATAGCCTTCGGGACCGTCGATCGTCAGTTCGACCTCCGCATTGCGGATGTCGTCGATACCGAAGGTCTCGTCGAACAGGCGGATGAACGGCCCGATGGAGCAGCTGGCATTGTTGTCCTTAGCCTTGGACAGCAACAGGGCCGAGCGGCCTTCGAAATCGCGCAGGTTGACGTCATTGCCGAGCGTCGCGCCAACAACTTCGCCGGAGCTATCGCACACCAGCACCACTTCGGGTTCCGGATTGTTCCACGCGGAATCGGAACGCACGCCGATCATCGCTCCCGCGCCGACGGTCGACAGGACCGGCGACTTGGAGAAAATTTCTGCGTCGGGGCCGATGGCGACTTCCAGATACTGGGACCACATGTCGGCTTCGATCAACGCGGCCTTCAGCTCGTTCGCTTCTGCGCTGCCCGGAACGACAGAGCGAATACCGGAGCCGACCCGCGATTCGAGGTCCGCACGGATCCTCGATGCTTCGCTTGGATTGCCGCGCGCGCGCTCTTCGATCACGCGTTCGATGGCCGACAGCGCAAAGGTGACACCGGCCGCCTTGATGCACTGAAGGTCGACGGGCGACAGCAAGGTCCACCCATCGGGCAGTCCCTCGGAAACGGAACCGAGTGCCGTTCCGCCTGTGAAATGACGGCGGGCGACAGCGCCCGACACGGTCGCGACTTCGCCGGTGAGATCGAAAATCTCGCCGCCGTCTATCGCGATAACGGATGGACCCGCAGGTGACATTGCACGGCCCAGGAATCGACCCGAGCGGAAGTCCGCAGGCAAAAACTCTTCAAGCGTCCGGGCCATTTGTGGCCTTGCTCCCGTAATTGATAGCGCTACCATATGCAGCAAACGGCTGGCGGGCAAGCCCCGCCGGACCTTGGGGCATATGAGGAGAGGGCTTTTGCGAAATACGGGGAAACTGGCGTGGATTGCGGCTGCATCGTTGCTGCATTCGACGGCGAACGCGGCGCCGACGGCAAATTTCGATTACGTCGAATATCGGGCGGGCGAGTCTTCCGACGTGGCCGAAGGGCAGTTTCGCAATCCGATCCTGCCGGGTTTCCAGCCCGACCCGTCGATCGTGAAGGTCGGTCGGGATTTCTACCTCGTCACTTCGACATTCAGCTGGTTTCCCGGACTGCCCGTCTATCACTCGACCGATCTGGTAAACTGGCGCCAGATCGGCAACGCGATCGATCGGCCCTCCCAGGCGGATTTCAGCGGGCTCGGCACGAACCGGGGATTGTTCGCCCCGGCGATCAGCTGGCACGACGGGCTGTTCTACATCGTCAACACCTGCATCGAATGCGGGGATAATTTCGTCATCACCGCGAAGGACCCGGCCGGCCCGTGGAGCGAGCCAGCGCCGCTCGACTTCGGCGGGATCGATCCTTCGCTGTATTTCGATCCGGACGGGCGCGCGTGGATCGTCTACAACGACGAGCCTCCAGGCCCGCCGCAATACGAAGGGCATCGCGCGATCTGGCAGCGCAGTTTCGATCCCGCAACACTGACCGTCTCGAGCGAGCCGACCCTGCTGGTCAATGGCGGGGTCGACCTGTCGACCAAGCCGGTCTGGGCGGAAGGGCCCCATATCTACAAGGTCGGTGACTGGTATTACCTGATGGCGGCGGAAGGCGGGACCGCCGATGCCCATTCGGAAACGATCTATCGATCGCGATCGGTCGAAGGACCCTACACGCCCGGCCCGCGCAATCCGATCCTTACGCAGCGGGACCTGCCCGCCGAAAGGCCGGAGCGGGTCGAAGCGACGGGGCACGCCGATCTCGTCCGCCTCGACGATGGAAGCTGGTGGGGCGTTTTCCTCGCCACGCGCCCGTTCGCCGGACAATCGACGCTGCTGGGGCGCGAGACATTTTTGCTGCCGGTCACCTGGCAGGACGACTGGCCGATTTTCCTGCAGCCGGGAGAGCCGGTTCCCATGGCAGCGGACAAGCCCGATCTGCCGGAGAGCCCCGGCACCGACTGGGGCCGCTGGCGCGAGGATTTCAACGGGCCGCTGTCCCACGAATGGATCGGTTTGCGAACGCCGCAGATGGTTCAGCAAGTCGCCGTGGATCGGCAGGCGGGCAAGCTGGCGCTCATTGCCGGATCAGCATCTACCGGAAGTCTCGACAAGCCCTCGTTCGTCGGGCGGCGTATGCGCCATCACGAGGCGGAATACACGACGCGCGTGTCCTTCACCCCTTCGGCGACGGAGGATTTCGCGGGTCTGCTTGCACTGATGGACGAAACGCATTTCGTTGCACTCGGCATCGAAGGTGACCGGATCGTGCTGCGGCGGCGGGCCGGAGCGGGCGATGCCGAGCGCGGCGAAGTGCTGCAATCGGCCCCTCCGGTTACCGGCGCCGTCGATCTGCGGATGCGATTCAAGGGCGGGCGGGCAGATTTCGCCTATCGTGCTGCCGGACAGAACATGTGGAAGGACGTGGCGACGGACGTCGATGTGGAGCCTCTCGCATCCGTCCATGCGGGACTGTTCACGGGCCTCGTCGTAGGCCCTTACGCTTACAGTCCCGCACAGTCTAACGCCGACTAGCGCATTACGAAAGGTTCGGCCGCCCGGATTATTTTCCGGGTGCCCGCAGGCCCATGGCCTCCAGCATACCGGGCAGCCATTCCCCGCTCTTTTGATCCCAGAAGGGGAAGGTGTTGGTGTAGGCCCAAGTGCAGATCCCGATGCCTTCCGGCGCGAAAGTGTCGTGGATTGCCTTGGTATAGGCGACCCGCTGCTCCAGCGGAATGTGCGCTTCATACGCACCGCTTTCACCGATGAACGGGACGAGACCGGTGCGCTTGGTATAGGCCCGAACCTTCTCGAGGTCGGCGGCCAACCGTTCGCTGTCTTCCGCACCGCCATACACGCGGCCGACTTCCGGAATGTCCGGACCGGCCCAGCTCGCGCCCTGATGGGTGAATGCGAACGGCTCGTAATAGTGGAACGTCGGGATGACGTTCGGATCGTCGGGCAGGTTCAGCGTTTCGAGCGATGAGATGCCGCTCCAGAATTCGCCGCCGATTACGACTGCGCGTTCGGGGTTGGTCTTGCGGATTTCCGCCAGCGCGGGGCCGAGCGTTTCGACGAGGTTCGCATTGGTGAGCTTGTCGTTCGGCTCGTTCGCGATTTCGAACCACAGCGTCTCGTTGGGACGGTCGGCAAAATTCTGCGCGACCTGCGCCCACATCGCTGCCAGCTGCGCGGTGTTGCCTGCCGGATCTTCGACCAGTTCCCGGAAGTGATGGTCGTTGAGAATGACCTTCAGCCCGGCATCCAGCGCCATGTCGACCACCTCGCCCGTGCGCGTCATGAACGCGGGCTCTATCGCATAGGGCGCTTCGTTCGCGGCGTGCGCCGACCAGCGCACCGGAATGCGGACCGTTTCGAATCCCGCGGCCTTGATGCGGGCGAAATCCGCCGCGTCGATCAGCTTGCCGTGGCTGCTTTCGGGGAAGGATTCGAGGCTGTTGCCCATGTTGATGCAACTGCCGACCGGCAGGGAACGTTCGTGCGCCTGCGCGGCAGGGGAAGCAAGAACGAGCAGGGCGGCGAAGGCTGGTAGTTTGCGCATGCGATCATCTCTCCTTTGCGGACGGTGCACTAGCTGCCGCAAGGAAGGTCGACATCCGCATCCGTTCCGAGGCGAACTTCGCCGATGGCGATGTCAGCCTTGCCGTTGGTCCCCAGTATGAAAGGTTCGGTCAGGCTGGTCATCTGTGCCCCCGCTTCGCGCAGGCAGCGCAGCGGGATGCCGTAGCGCACGAAACCGCTGGTGACCGGAAGATTGACCGGGATCATCCCCATCGACCCATCTCCGCGCGCGCCGATCCACGCGCTGTCCGGCGCATCGATAACCCTGAGCGTGACGAGCAGCTTTACGTCGGCATTGGTTTCCCGGTCGAGGTCGAGCGCTTCGAAATTGCGCAGAGACATCGTTGCCGCGCCCCCGGCGATGGCGAAACGTCGTGCGCCTTCCTGCACGAGGAAATTCTCTGCGCTCACCTGGATGCGTCCCTCGGCGGCCTCGGCCGGAACCGTGGTCACCCGTGTCTGCGCGCTGCCTTCGCCGCCGGTGACCAGCAGCGACCAGCTGGCGGCCGGGTTCCCGGCGGAGAACCATGTGCGGCTGTCGCGGGCCTGTGCGGTGTCGACTTCCGCCAGCGGCGTCCACGCCGTCGCGGCGGATTTGAAGGTCAGGCCGTCCCCGAATTCGAACAGCGCACCGTCCGCCATGTCGGGCGTCCTGGGCCATGCTGCGGGCAGCTTGCCGGTGAAGTCGTAACGCGGCGAACCGTCGGCATCGGCGATCAGCACGTCGGCCACGCCGCCACCTTCGCTCCCCGGAAGCCAAGCCACCACGAAGGAGTCAGCAATATTCATCGCCGGGTTCACGTAGAGCGGACGGCCGGTGATCATCAGCGCAACGACAGGAATGCCCTGCGCCTTGAGCTTGCGCATGGTTTCGTAGGGACCGGTCAGATCGCTATCGAGCGCGAGCGTGGCGCGGTCGCCCTGAAACTCCGCATAAGGCTTTTCCCCGAACACCACGATGGCCGCGTCGGGCTTCTGCGCGAAGGTGCCGTCGGGCGAAAGCTGCGCGCTGCCGCCTCCGGCTTCCACTGCCTGCTTCAGCCCCGACCAGATCGAGGTCGCGCCGGGAAACATATCGTTGTTGAGGCCGCTGCCCTGCCAGGTGATCGTCCAGCCGCCCGACTGGCGTGCGATGTCGTCCGCCCCTTCGCCCGCGACGAGCAGCCGCCCGCCCGGCGCGATTGGCAGCACGTTCTGGTTTTTCAGCAACACGAGCGACTTGCGCACCGCCTCGCGCGCCACCTCGCGATGGTCCGCAGCGCCAAGAAGATCCCACTGCCCGGAGTAAGGACGATCGGAGGGTTTGCCCGCTTTGAACAGGCCGAGCCGTTCTTTCACCCGCAGGATGTCGCCGACGGCGTCGTCGATCTTCGCCATCGGGATCGTACCCGCTTTCGCGCGCGCCAGCAGGTCTTCGTAAACCGGCTTCCACGTGTCGGGCGCCATGTACATGTCGATCCCCGCCAGCAGGGCCTGCGGGCAGCTTTCATTGGTGCAGCCTTCGACCTGACCGTGGGCGTTCCAGTCGGAAACGGTGAAGCCGCGGAAATCCATGCGGTCTTTCAGCACGCCTGTGACGAGGCTCTCGTTGCCCGTCATCTTGCGGCCCTGCCAGCTCGAAAAGCTGACCATGACCGTGGCAACGCCTTCCCTGATCGCCGGTCCGTAAGGCGCGCCGTGGATGTCGCGCAGTTCTTCCTCGCTGACCGAGCTGTCGCCCTGATCGACACCGCGATCGGTTCCGCCATCAGCCAGGAAGTGCTTGGTCGAGGCGATCACGTAAGGGCCGGAAAGCAGATCGTTATTGCTTGGCGGGCCCTGAAGCCCGCGCACCATCGCGCCCACGTATGAGGCGACCAGCTGCGGGTCGGACGAATAGCCTTCGTAGGCGCGACCCCAGCGGAAATCCTGCGGCACGGCGACGGTCGGCGCGAAAGTCCATTCTTGGCCGGTGGCGCGGATTTCCTTCGCCGTGGCCTTGCCGATGCGTTCGATCAGATCGGGATCGCGGGCCGCGCCAAGGCCAATGTTCTGCGGGAACACGGTGGCGCCGATGATGTTGGCGTTGCCGTGGACGGCATCGATGCCCCAGACGGTCGGAATGCCGACACCGCCATCGCTGGTATCCACCGAAGCGAGGTAGAATTCGTCCGCGGCCTTCAGCCATTCGGCGGCGGGTGCGAAGTCGTTCTGGTTGGGACCGGAATTGCCGCCGACGAGAATCGAGCCGAGGTTGTATTTCTTCACATCCTCCGGCGTGACGCAGCACAGGTCTGCCTGCACCAGCTGACCGATCTTCTCTTCCAGCGTCATGCGGCCGATGAGGCTGGCGACGTTGGCTTCCTGCGCCTGGGTCAGCTTCACCGGGTAGGTGTAGGACGGCCAGATCTCCGGATTGGCGATACCTTGCTGCCTTGGAGCGGTAGCGGCGGTGGCCGCCGACGCAGTGTCCATTTCCGGAGAAGTAGCGGCGCAGGCCGACAGCGACATGAGGATCGTGGCGGCGAAAATGCCGGTTGCTTGCGGTTTGATAAGCCCCTCCAAAAAACATCCGGTGGCCTGCGCGATTCGTGGCGTCAGAACACACCTATCCCGCGGCGATATGACAACGTTGTCGGATGCGGGTCAAGCGAAAGTTAGCGTTCTCATTGCCTATTTCGCGCAGTACGTGCGCAGGAATTCTGCGTGAGAGGACATGGCCTCGACGCGCGCGGAAATGGCTTCGCGCTGATCCTGCATGGTGCGGCGCAGGCGCCCGTCGCTCATCAGGTGCGGCAGGCGATGCCAGCTTTGCGGATCGAGACCCTGGCCGAGCATGACCTGCAACCAGCTATCGACGCGGAACATGTCCTGCCCTTCCTGCCAGGCCTGCGCATTTTCGCGGAAACTGTCGATCCGCGCGCGCAGCGTATGGGGTATGCGCATCTCGCGCCGCGAGCGCCAGAATTCCGAATCGTCCCGCTGTGTGAGGTGATAGTGGAGCACGATGAAATCGCGCACATGTTCCAGTTCGCGGTCGGCCAGCGAGTTCCAGCGGGCGCGCAAGGCGAGGGTGGCTCCGTCGAAAGGGAACATCTGCAACAGCCGCGTGATGCCGATCATGATGAGGTGGATGCTAGTCGATTCGAGCGGTTCGACGAAGCCCGAGGACAGGCCGAGCGCGATGCAGTTGCCCTTCCACATCTGCCGCCGCTTGCCGGTAACGAAGCGGATCAGGCGCGGTTCGCCTACCATGGCACCGGCACCTTCCGCGGCAAGACTGTCGACGAATTTCTGTCGCGCCTCTTCGGCGTTCATGAATGTGCTGGCAAAGACGAGGCCGTTTCCGGTGCGATGCTGCAACGGGATCTGCCAGCGCCACCCCGCTTCATGGGCGACCGCGCGGGTGTAGGGCAGGGGATCGCCGGTATTCTCGGTCTGCACCGCCCAGGCGCCATCGGTCGGGAGATATTCCGACCAGTCGTCATATCCACTCTCGAGCTCCTGCTCGATCAGCAGGCCGCGAAAACCGGTGCAGTCTATGAACAGGTCGCCGGCAATCCGCTCTCCCGACGTAAGGACCAGCGCGGCGATGTCGCCGTTTTCCGAATTGCGCTCGACCGAGGCGATCGTACCCTCGACCCGCCGCGCGCCGTCTCCTTCCGCGATGGATCGGAGGAAGGCCGCGTATCGCCCGGCGTCGAGGTGGTAGGCATAGTTGAGCGGGGGCTGTCCGCCGGCGGCAAATTTTCCCGCCAGCGCGGCTTCGTGTTCCAGGCACCATGCGCCGATCGGTGCCGTTTCCCCGGCGGCGCGCGCCTCGAGCCAGAAGTGCTGAAAATCCGCGACCCAGGTCTTCAGGCCGAACGTGCCGAAGCTGTGAACGTAGCTCTCACCGATCTGTCCCCAGTCGTCGAACCGGATCGCCAGCTTGAAGGTCGCGCCCGTGGTCTGCATGAAAGCGCGTTCGTCGATGCGGAGATATTCGTGAAATGCGCGTGCGGTCGGGATAGTGGCCTCTCCGACACCGATCGTCGGGATCGCATCGCTTTCCACCAGCGTTACCTCGACGAGGCTGCCCAGCTGACGCGCGAGCGCGCAGGCAGAGATCCAGCCCGCCGTGCCGCCTCCGGCAATGACCACCCGAACGGGGGGATTCTGCATCATCGCTGGATCTTTCGCGTCAGATCCGCCCGCAGGCGACGCGCCATCATCGGATTCATTTCGGCCAGCATACCCTGCGCAGCTTCGGGCAGATGCGCGCGTGCGTTCTCGGGATCACCGAAGGCATAATAATCGAACACGTCCCGCCAGGCCGCCCGCTCGTGCTCGGGGCGTTGGCGGATGGCCATGAGAGCGTGCAGCAGGGTTATCTGCGGGGAGTCGATGTAATCCGGCGTGGCGTTCCACCACCAGTTCAGCAGCACGTTGAAAGCGTCGAGCCCTTCGACCTGATGCCACCACATCGCCGGATAGACGATGGCGTCGCCCGGCTCGAGCGTGGCTGTCTGCGCGGCTTCGAGCGCTTGTGCGAAGCGGGGAAACCGGTCGAAGTCGGGCGCGGAAAAATCGACCATGCTGACGACCTGCCCACCCGGCGTCGGCTCGAGCGGTCCCGGATAGAGATTGGCGATCTGGTCGGGCGGGAACAGCGTGAACCTGCGCCTCCCGGCCGCGCACATCGCGCAATTGTTCGAGAAATCGTAATGGGCTGCCGTCACGGTCCGATTGCCGAGCCACAGGCTGGCGATAACGGGCGCGAATTCGCTGCCGACGACCTCTGCCACCCCCGGATCGTTCTCCGCGCGCATTCCGGGGAAGTAGCGGTCGAGATCGGTGGAGCCGAGATAGAGCGTGTCCGCTGGCCCGGACAGCAACTCGTCCAGCAAGCTGCCGAACTCCTGCCGCTCCGCTGTGAAATTGAACCCGTCGACCGCGTCGTTGTAGTGAAATCGGCCCCCGGCTTCGGCTGGAGCGCGATAGACGGTGACCGCCTGTTGCTGTGCATATTGTCTCAGGTACTCGCCCGCCGCCGCGTCGGACGTGCGCGCGGCGCGGACCAGCGGAAGCTGCGCGCCGACACCGCGAAAAACGATAGGTCGCCCTTCCTCGCGAACCAGACGATCCAGCGCCTCGCCCTGCGGCAGCGGGCCAACGCGTTCTTCGATAGCGCGCGGACTTGGCAGGAGAGGCGCGGCCTGCGCGTTCATGCCTCGGGGCGCTTACGCATGGCGAGCATATTGCCAATGTTGCCGAGCGAACTGGCGGCCAGCACCGCGGGCGCCAGCAAGCCCTTGGCGTTCAGTTCGCCCAGTTCCTGGGGACCGAGCGCGCCGACCCGCTCCATCGTGATACCGTGGAAATTCTCGAGCTTGACGACGTCGTGATCGCTCAGCCGAATGTTGACCCGGATGGGTTCGACGAGGGCGAGGCGGTCGAACTCCTGCATCGCCTGCCTGGTGCGTTCGACGTCGGAGTGGATCTGGCGTAGCGCCTCCACCGCGTTGTCGAGCGATGGGGCCTGACCCCCGTGTTCGCGGAACACCGGCGCACCCTCTTCGCCCTCCGCTGCGATTCGCGGGCTGTTCAGGTCTACCATGATCGTCGGCTCTCCCGCATCACCCATGGCGAAACGGAACGGGCCCCGCCGGACGAGCGCGGGGATCGCGCGCGCCTGCCATCGTCCTGCTTCGATGAAGAGGTTCTCTTCCCTCGAAAATCCGAGCAGCGCGACCGGCTGCAAGTCACCTTCCGCAGAGCGCAGGAATATGATCGGATAGTCGCGTTGCAACGCCTCGAATTCCGACACGAACACGGCCACCTGCCCGCCCGGATCGCCGCATTGCGTCCCATGCAGCGCCTTCAGCCTGAGGTCGGCATGGTCGACGCTGTCCAGCGCGACGAGGCCCGAAATATCAGCCATTCATCCTCTCCAAAAGCGGGACAGGCTGCCACCCGCTAGCGGATGACAGCCTACCCCCTCATCTCGATCGTTCAAGAGATTCAGAACTTGAAGCGCGCTCCTGCGTAGTACCTCGGCCGGCCATCGACGATGAACCAGGGCTGGTTGGTGGTGCGTGCGTAGGTCTCGGTATTCGACCCGGTGATGTTGATCGCTTCGAACGAGAGGGTCAGATTTTCCGTCACGTCGTAGCTCACGTTCGCATCAACCTGATCGTAGGAGGCGACGAACACCGGGTTACGCGAGGAACCGCGGCTGTTGTTCGACAGGAAGGCGTCGCGCCAGTTGTAGGTGACGCGGGCCGAGAACCCGTATTTTTCGAACATCAGCGTGGCGTTCAGCGTGTCCGACAGGCCAAGCAGGGCGAACTGGTCGGCCGTCGGCGCGGCGGTGATGTCGTAGCCGACATCGCCCCGGACAAGCGTGTACGCCGCAGCAACGCCCAGGCCCGTGTCGCCGAGGAAGTACTGACCGGCAAGCTCCAGACCGTAGATGTGGCCGTCCTTGCTGTTGACCGGCTGCTGGATCTGGAACTGATACAGCGGATCCGCCGAATTGCCCGTCACGTCATAGGCTGCCAGAACCTGATCGACGAACGCCTGATCGAGGCCGTTGGGCCCGACGTTGGCATTGAACTGCGCCGAAGCGGCTGCGAGGCCGAACTGCGAGATCAGGGCCGTCATCGTGAACAGGTTCACATCCGACAGGTCGTAGTTGTTGGCTTCGAGGAACGCGACCGCATCACCCGATCGCGTGCCTTCGGCACCCGACGAGGGATCGAGCAAGCCGAACAACGACGTCGTCGTCTGACCGGTGCCGACGAAGTTCTTCACCCGCTTGTCGAAGAAGCCGGCCGAAACGTAGCTCGACGGTGCGAAATACCATTCGAGGCTCGCATCGAAGTTGTCGGACACCAGCGGGACCAGTTCCGGGTTGCCTGCGTTGCCGCCCGGTACGCCGCCGAGATAGGTCGGACGGTTCGGGCTGCCCGGATCGGTCGATGCGAACAGCGAGCCGAAGTCGGGACGCGCGATGGTGCGGCCGAAGGACACGCGGCCCTTCAATTCGTCCGTCAGGTCGATCGAGAAGTCGAGCGCCGGCAGGATGTGATCGTAGTCGTTCTTGCCCGAAACCGGTTCGAACGTTGCCGACGCGATCTGCGTGAAGTCATTGTCGGCGGCCCAGACGATCGACTGCGGAACCAGCTGGAGCGACACCGACTTCGACCGGGTGTTCTCGTAACGAACGCCCGCGACGATGTTGGTCGGGCGACCCATCAGCTCGGTGTTCAGTTCCACCTGACCGTAAAGCGACCAGATCTTTTCATCGACCGAGTTGTCGCTCTGACCGTCGACGGTGCCGGGCACGTTGAAGGCCGTAAAGAGGTCCGTCGCCAGACCGCGGAAGGCAGTCAGCGAGGCACCCGTGGAGCCGGTGTCGTAATCCTTGAACTTGCAGACAAGGCAGAACGGCGAAACGAGGTCGGCGGCATTCGTCTGGATGTCGCCGATGTTGCCGACCCCCCAGTCACCGAGCGCGTTGTAGGTGCTCGTCGCCTGCTGGTTCATCGCCGACGAGCGATAGCTCGCGCCGAACTGGACGCGATCGTCGTCGCCCATTTCCCAGATACCATCGAAGCGGACTTCGTCGACGGTCTGCTTCTGCGAGGAAGTCTGGCTGCGCGCGACCTGCGAACCGAGGTCGGCCAGATCCAGAACGCCGTTGTTGTTCCCGTTGACGCTGTCATCGAAAACGACGCTCTGCTGCGGGAACCCGTCGACGATGTTCAGCGACTGACCGGCAACGCCCTTGTAAGCGAGGGCGAAGAGCGTCGAGGTGTGGCCGAGCGGATTGTTCGGCAGCGACTGCGCCTTGCCGTGGTGCCCGTCGAGGATGAGCGTCAGATTGTCCGTGGCTTCGAATTCCACGTTCAGGCCGACGTCCCACAGGCGATCGCGGGTGGCACGATACTGCTGTTCGAAACCGCCGTCCTTGGGCGAAGTGATGACGTCGACCAAGCCGATCGCGGTGGCGACTTCCGTATTCCCGTCGAAGGTGACTTCAGAGAACGGGCGGTTGTACCAGTTGGTCTGGTCGGTGCGTCGTTCCTGCGCATCGTTCTGGAAGAAGGTGCCGTCCGCCGTGATGGAGAGCACGTCCGTCGGCCGGAATTCCAGCGTAAGCTGACCGTTGACGCGTTCGCGCGAATATTCCGAATAGTGGTAACGCGTGTCGTTGGGGAAGGCGACCAGCGTGTCGTCGCTGGGCGCATTGTTGATCACCGTGGTGCCGTTGCTCAGCACGCGGCCGCGACCGGGGTCCGCGAAATCTGCGAAGGTTTCGATGTTCCAGTCGTTTGCGGTGTTCGACACGGCGGAATTGTTGCGCTTCTGATAGCTGCCGAACAATGTCACGCCGAAGGTGTTGTCGAGGTTCGCCCAGTTCAGCAGGCCGGATACTTCCGGAGTGACGCGGTCGAAATCGTAAGTGTCGGTCGCGTCATAGACGGCCTTGGCTCCGATCGAACCGCTGAAGCCGTCCGGTCCGTCGAGCGGCTTGCGGCTGACGATATTGATGACCGCACCGATACCGCCGCCCGGCACTGCTGCGCGCGAGGTCTTGTAGACCTGCAGCGCGCTAACGCCTTCGGATGCGATATTGTTGAAGTCGAAGCTGCGGGTCGTGCCCGACACGAAGTCGCCGTTCTGGTCGCGGCCGACCGAAGCGATGCTGGCGGTCGGAAGCGTGCGGCCGTTCAGGGTCACGAGGTTGTAGCCCGGGCCGAAGCCGCGGACGGTAACCTGGGAGCCTTCGCCATTGACGCGGTCGATTGAGACACCGGCGACGCGCTGCAGCGATTCCGCGAGGTTGGAGTCGGGGAACTTGCCGATGTCTTCGGCGGAGATGCCGTCGACGACGCCGACCGAGTTGCGCTTCAGGTCCAGCGACCGATCGAGCGATGCGCGAAGGCCGGTAACGACGATGACGTTGTCTGTATCGGTTTCCGCAGAAGCTACCGGCTGGGTGCTGTCCGCTTCCTGCGCCAATGCGCTGGTGGTAGCGCTACCAAAAAAAGCTGCAATGGCAACGCATGAGGCCGTGCGCGCAAGCGCAGGCCTCTTCCTGGCGAAGTTCATATCTTCCCTCCCAAATTTCCGGCGGATGCCGGACCTCTCAGTATGCCGCGTGTTGTCCGCGACGATGCCGAAAGCTAGACCCAACCCGACAACGATGTCAACATTCAAAAAACGCGCCGCAAAAGTAACAATAATTCAGGCAGAGAGACTTTCTCGTCGTTAAATTTCAGGCAGGAGGTTGCGACGTCGAGTCGCGCAGGAGGAGTTCATGCCGGTGCATCGTCGAGCCGGACGAAGCCTCATCCGACTTTGAGATATGCTTCAGCAGGTCGTCCATCGCCTGCCGCGACATGGCGAAAACCGGCTGCTTGATCGTCGTCAGCCGCGGCCAGCTCAGCCGCGCGATCTCCGAGTCGTCGAAGCCCACGACGGACAGGTCGGACGGGATTGAGAACCCCATTTCGCGGGCCACGGTGATGGCGCCGACCGCCATGTCGTCGTTCTCGGCAATGATGGCCGTCGGCGGATCCTGGCGGTCGAGTATCCGCCGCGCGGCGCCTTCCCCGCTTTCGAAGCCGAAGTCCCCGCTCTCGACCAGAACGGAACCGAAATCGAGGCCGTGCGACTCGATTGCCTGCCGATACCCGTCCAGACGCATACGGGTCGCGGCATGGGTCTGGCGGCCCGTAATGATCGCGAGCCTCGTGTGGCCGAGCTGAAGCAGATGGCCCGCGATGGAACGCGCGGCAGCGGTGTCGTCCATGATCGCCACGATGCCGCGTTCCAAGGCCACGGTAGGCGCAATCCGGGCATAGGCTATCCCGGCGTTGTCGAGTGCATCGAGCAGGCCGAGATCGTCGCAACTGGGCGGGGCGAGCAATATGCCATCGAGCGATGAGCTGCGGATCAGCGCGAAGAGATCCTTCGATCGCTGGCTCGCCTTGTCGAAGGGGAGCACCAGCAGGCGATACCGTTCGTGTTCGAGGCGATCCAGCGCGCCGCGTTGCAGCTCCACCACGTAACTGGCGCTGGGCCGTTCGTACGTCAGCCCGATCAGGAAGCTCTGGCGTGTGATCAAGCCGCGCGCGTTGAGATTGGGATGGTAGTGGAGTTCTTCCGCCACCTGCTTGACCCGCGCCCGCACATCGGCGCGCACGTGCGGCTCGTCATTGAGCACGCGCGACACGGTCTTGATGGAGACTCCCGCCTGCCGGGCGATATCGGTTATTGTCGTCCGTCTGACCACTCTGCCCCCTGTTCGCCCTTCTATCGCCGGTGGTGAGGCATTGGGCAAGTGGCGTTCCCCAGGCTTGCACAAAGCGTGCGACGAACCTAGCGTCCGATCGATATGACAAGGCTGTCAGAAAACTGGCAGAATGCTGGAGAGGGGAATCCGGACCATGAGTATCTCGGCAAGAGGTAGCGCTACCAGCCTGTGTGTGGCCGCCTGCTGCATCGCGATGACGAGCCCGTTGCAGGCGCAGCAGGTGCAGGCACCGCAGGCGAACGCCGTCGCCGCGCGCGAAGTGAACCTGGACGAATTGCTGGCCCGGATGACGCAGGCGGAAAAGATCGGGCAACTGGTCCAGCGCATGGGTGGCCGGTCGAAAGCGTTGAATTCGCGCCTCGGCCCGGAAGAACTGGAGAAGGTCCGCAAGGGCGAGGTTGGTTCCTACCTTCACGTCGCCGGTGCCGCGCCCCTGCGCGAACTCCAGCGTGTCGCGGTCGAAGAATCGCGGCTGGGCGTTCCTCTGCTATTCTCGATGGACGTCGTGCACGGTTACCGCACGATCTTCCCGGTGCCGATCGCCATGGCTGCGAGCTGGGATCCGTCCGCCGCCGAACTCCACGCCAGGGTTGCCGCGCGCGAGGCGAGTGCGGCGGGACTGCACTGGACCTTTGCGCCGATGATCGACATCGCCCGCGATCCGCGGTGGGGCCGGATCGTCGAAGGCTCGGGCGAGGATGCTTACCTCGGAAGCCGCATGGCGGAAGCGCAGGTCAGGGGCTTTCAGGGCAGCGACCTGTCGGCACCCGACACGATCATCGCGGCGACCAAGCATTTCGGCGCCTACGGGGCAGCCGAGGGCGGGCGCGACTACGCCGGGGCGGAAGTGGGCGAACGGACCATGCAGGAGGTTTACCTCCCGCCGTTCAGGGCCGCCGCCGATGCCGGCACGGCAAGCTACATGACGGCTTTCAACGCGGTGGACGGCGTGCCCACCACTGGCAATGCGGCGTTGCTGCGCCAGATGCTGCGCGACGAATGGGGATGGGACGGTATCCTGCTGTCCGACTGGCAGGCGGTGGACGAACTGACGAAGCACGGTGTCGCGCGAGATCGCACGCAGGCGGCATCGCTCGCGCTGAAGGCCGGGGTCGACATGGACATGGTGGCCGACGTCTACGCACAGGATTTGCAAGCGGCGCTCTCTGCCGATCCGACCCTGCTTCCCTTGCTGGATGAAGCGGTCATGCGCATCCTCCGGGTGAAGCGCGATCTCGGCCTGTTCGACGACCCGTACAAGTATCACGACGTGGCGCGCGAAGCGGCTGAGATGCGATCGCCGGCCAATCGTGCCGCAGCGCGCGAAGTGGCAGGGCGTTCCATCGTCTTGCTGAAGAACGAATCCGGCGCGCTGCCGCTGGCCGCCATCACAGGGCGGATCGCTTTGGTCGGGGCGCTTGCCGACGATGCACGGTCCGCGCAGGGATCGTGGCGTGCGCGCGGTGAGGATGGCGATGTCGTGACCCTGCGCGCTGCGATGGAAGCGGGTCTGCCTGGCGTGACCTATTCTCCGGGCCTCGATGTGCGAAGCGAAGACGCCAGCGGGATCGCGGAAGCGGTCGCCACGGCCAAGGCGTCCGACGTCATCGTGCTGGCACTGGGCGAGGATTACGACTTCTCCGGGGAGGCCCGAAGCCGGTCGAGCCTGGAGTTGCCGGGCCGCCAGCGCGAGTTGTTCGATGCCCTGGCCCAGACCGGCAAACCCCTGATCGTCGTGCTGATGGGCGGTCGTCCGCTGGCAATTCCCGACGTCGCGGAGAAAGCCGACGCCATCCTAGAAACTTGGATGCTGGGTGACGAGGCGGGGCCTGCGATCCTCGACGTGCTGACCGGCCGGATCAATCCCGGAGGCAAGCTGCCGGCAAGTTTCCCGCGCACTACCGGGCAGGTGCCGGTCAATTACGACCACCTGCCGAGCGGGCGTCCGGCCGACCCGGACAATTCCAAGGATACCGCGCGCTACAAGGATCTGGCGATCACCCCGCTCTACGCTTTCGGTCACGGGCTCAGCTACACGAACTTCAGCTATGGCGAGGCGACGCTGTCCCGCACGCAGATCGCGGCGCGCGGCGGCGAGGTCAGCATTACCGTACCCGTTACCAACAGCGGACCACGCGCAGGCGACGAGGTGGTCCAGCTTTACGTTCGCGATCCCGTTGCAAGCATCTCTCGCCCCGTCCAGCAATTGCGCGGGTTCCGCCGCGTGGCCCTTGCCCCCGGCGAAACGAAGCGCGTGACTTTCACCCTCTCGGCACCGCAAGTCGCCTTGTGGGCGCAGGGCGGCGGGTGGATCGTCGAACCAGGCGAGATCGAAGTGATGATCGGCAGCGCCTCCGACGATATTCGCACCCGGACGCGTTTCACGGTGACGGGCGAGGCGCCGGGGACGATCGCGCCGGCGGCCATCGCGACGCCCACCACGGTCGAATGACGATGCGGTTCCTTGCGCTCGTTCCGCTGACGCTTGCAGCGGCATCCCCGTGCTATGCCGGGGAGGTCGCGGAAATCGATCACGGCATGGTCGTCACCACCGATACGGGCGAGAAGGTGCGTGTGCTCGGCTATGCCGACGGCACCTTCCGCGTCACGGTCGGGAAGGACAGCCTGCCGGACGGGCATCCGACCACGATGGTCGTGAAGGAAGCCGACGGTGCTCCGTCGTTCTCCGCCACCGCGGACGTCGCGATGCTTCGCTCTGCGCTCGCGTCGGCGCAGGTGGGGCTGGCCGATGGCCGGGTCACGATCCACGATAGTGCCGGAAAGCTGTTGCTCGACGAGTATGCGGCCGCGCGCACGTTGCAGCCCGTGGTGATCGAAGGGCAGAAGTGGCTCGCCACGCGTGTCCAGTTCAACCGCGGGACCGACGAAGGTTTCTACGGCCTCGGCCAGCACCAGAACCGGCAGATGAACTACAATGGCGAGGACGTGGAACTCGCCCAGCACAACATGGCAATCGCGGTGCCATACCTTCTGTCGACGCGGGGTTACGGATTGTTGTGGGACAACAGCTCCATCACGCGCGTCGGCGATCCGGAGCCATATCGGAAACTTCGGCTGGACTGGTCCGCCGATTACTTCCTCGGCGACCGGCTGGCGGTATCTCAGCGCGAGCCGACGATCGATTACCAGTACATCCGCGATCAGGCGAAATGGCCCGAAGCTGCAAAGGCGCGGACCGAAGCGGCAACGACTGGGCAGAATACCGCGGGCAATGCCGTGGAGACGCAGCGCGTCGTGTGGACCGGCAGCTTCGCTCCGGAGAAGTCGGGGCGGCACAAGTTCCGGCTCTATTCTTCCAGCTACGTAAAGGTGTTTGCCGACGGCGAAGAGGTGCTCGACCGTTGGCGGCAGAACTGGAACCCCTGGTATCACAATTTCGCGCTTGATCTCGATCAGGGGCAGCCGGTCGAACTGCGTGTCGAGTGGGAACCGAACGCGGGCTACATCGCGCTGGAACACGCCGCACCGCTGCCAGACGCGGACCGCCATTCGGTCAGCTTCGCGAGCGATGCGGCAAAGGCGATCGACTATTACGTCGTGCCGGGCGCCGACATGGACGCTTTGGTCGCCGGTTACCGGCGTCTGACCGGCGAAGCTCCGATGATGCCGCGCTGGGCCTATGGCTTCTGGCAGTCGCGCCAGCGTTACAACACGCAAGCCGAACTGCTCGACGTGATCGGTGCCTATCGGGAGCAGGGTATCCCGATCGACACGGTGGTGCAGGACTGGTTCTACTGGCCGGAGGACCAGTGGGGGTGCCAGTGCTTCGATCCGGCGCGTTTCCCCGATCCGTCTTCCATGGTCGACGATGTCCACGAACTTGGCGGGCGGATCATGATCTCGGTCTGGCCGAAATACTATCCCGACACGGCAAACGGCCGGGAGCTGGCGCAGAAAGGCTTTCTCTATCCGCGCCCGCTTGAAGCTGGGCAACGCGACTGGGTCGGCCCCGGATATGCCAACACTTTCTACGATCCCTACTCGGCAGAGGCGCGGGCGATCTACTGGCGGCAGATGCGCGACGGGCTGGAAGCTCTGGGCTTCGACGCGTGGTGGATGGATGCGACCGAGCCGGACTGGCATTCGAACCTCTCGGTCGAGGAACGCGCATATCAGATGACGTCTCCCGTGACGGGCGTGCCGGGGGCGGCAATCTTCAATTCCTATCCGCTGGTCCATGCCGAGGGCGTGGCAGACGGGCTGCGCGCGACGAGACCGGACGAGCGACCCTTCATCCTGACCCGCAGCGGCTTCGGCGGCGTGCAGCGTACCTCCTCAGCCCTGTGGTCCGGGGATGTCGCCGCGCGGTGGGACGACCTGCGCGACCAGATCAGCGCGGGTGCCAATCTCTCCATTTCGGGCATCCCGAACTGGACGCACGACATCGGTGGCTTCGCGGTGGAGGAGCGCTTCTCGAAGGAGGAGCCCGCCGCTTTGCCCGAATGGCGCGAGCTTTACCTGCGCTGGTTCCAGTTCGGAGCCTTCACGCCGCTGTTCCGCAGTCACGGAGAATACCCCTACCGCGAAACCTATCTGGTCAGCGAAGGCGATCCGGCGATGCGCGACGCGCTGATCAGCTATCACAAGCTGCGCTATCGCCTGCTGCCCTACATCTACACCGTGGCTGCCGGCACGCATTTCGATCACGGCACGATGATGCGCCCGCTCGTGATGGACTTTGCCGCAGACCGAAGGGCCTGGAGCATAGACGACCAGTATATGTTCGGCCCTTCGCTGCTGGTCGCGCCTGTGACGGGCTTCGAGCAGCGCGAGCGGGCGGTCTATCTCCCTGCCGGAGCCGCGTGGCACGACGCCCTGACCGGCGCTGTCCATACCGGCGGGCAGACGATTTCAGCCGCCGCTCCGCGTGAGAGGATGCCGCTGTTCGTGCGCGCCGGGACGATCGTGCCGGCAGGCGAAGACGTCCAGTCCACTGCCGAAAAGCCGCAGGGCCGATTGACGATGCATGTCTTCGCCGGGACGGATGGCGCGTTCACTCTTTACGAGGATCAGGGCACCGACATGGGATACGCAAGCGGTGAATTCGCGCGCGTCCCCATGCGCTGGGATGATGATGCGCGAACGCTGACCATCGGCGCGCGGGAAGGCAGTTTTCCCGGAATGGAAGCGCGCCGCGAGATGGTGGTGGTCCTGCACGACGGGCAGCCGGACGGGGATGTGTTCGAAAAGCGCAGCGGCATGGAACTGACCTACGACGGGCGAGAAATCAGCGCCGCATTCTAGGGCTCACCAGTTCCACATCGTCCCGTCCTCGAGCCGGGCGACGGGCAGTTGCATCGGCGTGTAGGGATACTTCGCCGCCAGGCTTTCGTCGATGTCGACGCCGTGGCCCGGCGTTTCGCCGCAGTGCAGGAAGCCGTCTTCGAAGCGATAATCGTGCGGGAATACCGCGTCCGTTTCTTCGGAATGGCGCATGTATTCCTGAATGCCGAAGTTCGGCACCCAGGTGTCGAAATGGAGTGCTGCGCCCATCGTCACAGGGGATAGATCGGTGGCGCCGTGGCAGCCGGTACGCACCTGATAGAGCGATGCGAAATCGGCGATGCGGCGCAAATGGGTAATCCCGCCCGCGCGCAAGACCGTCGTGCGGATATAGTCGATCGATTGCGTCTCGATCAGTTCCTTTGCGTCCCAGATCGAGTTGAAGATTTCGCCGACGGCAATCGGCGTGGTTGTCCGCTCGCGGATCAGGCGGAAGGCCTGCTGGTTTTCGGCAGGCGTCGGGTCCTCCATCCAGAACAGCCGGTGGCCTTCCAGGCTCCTGCCAAGCTGTGCCGCCTCGTTGGGCGTCAGGCGATGGTGGACATCGTGCAGCAATTCCGGCTCGTCGCCAAATTCTTGGCGCAAGGCCTCGAACAGCTTGGGCACGAAGCGCAGGTATTTGGGGGTGTCCCAAACCGTTTCCGTGGGAAGGGCAGCATCCGCCGGTTCGTAATGCAACGTGCCGCGCGCAACGCCATAGGCCTTCTCGATGCCGGGTATTCCGCTTTGTGCGCGGATCGCCTTGTAGCCCATGTCGATGTAGCGCCCGACCGCTTCCACCGTCTCGTCGAGCGTGTTGCCATTGGCGTGGCCATAGCACAGCACGCGATCGCGGCTCCGCCCGCCGAGCAGCTGGTAAAGCGGCATCCCGGCTACCTTGCCCTTGATGTCCCATAGAGCGGTATCGACCGCGCTTACCGCAGAAAGCTGGACCGGGCCGCGCCGCCAGTAGCTGCCGCGGTAGAGAAACTGCCAGATGTCCTCGATCCGTGCCGGGTCGCGCCCGATCAGGCACGGCACGACATGCTCTTCCAGATAGGTCGCCACCGCCAGTTCGCGGCCATTGAGCGTCGCGTCACCGATCCCGTGAACGCCTTCGTCGGTTTCGATCTTCAGCGTCACGAAATTGCGACCGGGGCAGGTAACGATGACCTTCGCGCCGGTGATCTTCATTTCCATCCCCTCTTACGTTAGCGCTACCATTGGGATAGGGTCGCACAATTCGCAAGCTCAATAGAGTAGAGCGGAGGAGGGGACATTATGGGCGATGGGGACCTGGTGAAGCCGGCGGGCAAGTATCGGTGGGGCATTTGCGCGCTGATCTTTTTCGTCATTACGATCAACTATATCGACCGCCAGATCATCGGCGTGCTGAAGCCGATCATCGAAGATGATCTGGGCTGGAGCGAGGTCGATTACGGCAACATCGTCACGGCCTTTCAGGCGAGTTACGGCATCGGGCTGCTGGTGGTCGGGCGCTGGCTCGACAAGGTCGGCACGCGCAAGGGCGTGGCGCTGGCCATCGCACTGTGGAGCATTGCCGCCTGCTTCCACGCCGCGGCCCGCAGCGTCCTGGCCTTCATTATCGCGCGCATGGCACTCGGCGTCGCGGAAAGCGCGGGCTACCCCGGCGCGGTGAAGGGCATTGCCGAATGGTTCCCCCGTCGCGAACGCGCGCTGGGGGTCGGCATCCTGAATGCTGGCGCCAATGTCGGCGTGCTGCTGACCCCGATTATCGCGATCGTCATCGCCGGCACATACGGCTGGCAGGCGGCGTTTCTCGTTACCGGCGCTCTGGGTTTCGTTGTCCTCTGGGCATGGCTCAAATTCTACCGCTCTCCTGCCGATCACCCGGACGTGTCGACGGAAGAGCGCGCGTGGATCGAACAGGACGGCGAAAGCGATGTCGGAAGGCAGCTGACGTGGAGCGAAGCGATCCGGCAACCGCAGGCGTGGTACTTCATCTGCGGCAAGTTCTTTACCGATCCGGTCTGGTACCTGTTCCTCTTCTGGCTCCCGGACTTCCTGTCCAAGACCCAGGGGCTGGAACTGTTTCCGAAGGGCGACAGCGGCATCCTTGCCACCATCGGCCCGGCGCTCATCGGTGTGTACCTGCTCGCCGATGTCGGTTCGATTGCGGGCGGCTGGCTATCCTCACATCTCATCTCGCGCGGTTGGTCCGTAAACCGGGCGCGCAAGACCACGCTGTTCGGGGCTGCCCTGCTGGCCGTACCGCTGGTCACCGTGGCAAGCGTTCCGGAACCGTGGATGGCCGTGCTGCTGATCGGCCTCGGCACGGCGGCGCATCAGGCCTTCAGCTCCAACATCTTCACGATGATCTCGGACCTCTATCCGCGCCGCGCGGTCGCCACCATTGCAGGCATGGGCGGTCTGGCCGGCTCCATCGGCGGCATCCTGATCGCGCAGGCGACGGGCTGGACGCTAGAGCTGACGGGATCCTATGTCCCGATCGTCATCTACGCCGGGCTCGGATACCTGATTGCGTTTGCGGCAATCCAGTTCCTCGTCCCGAAGATGACTCCCGTGGACCTGAACGACTGAGTTGGCCCGCTCAGCGCGCAACGGGCGCGGCGGTCACAGGGTGACGGCCGCTCCGTCCGCATCGGCGCTGGCGTAGCAGGCGGCGATGATCCGCATATCGCGCAATCCCATTTCGCCCGGCGTGCGGTGCGGCGTGTTGTTGCGCGCGGCGAGAGAGAACCCGTCCACCTGGCTTGCGAATTGCGTCATTGGCTCGCCCGCGCGGAACGTGCGCGGCGCCTGTCCGCCACCGCTCAATTCGATCCTGTTGTCGTCATACGTGGTGGCGGGGTTCATTTCGACCGAAGCCGTTTCGCCGAAGTACCGCTGGCGCGAGACATAAGGGTTCCAGCAATAGGAGGAGGAGCCCTGCACGCTGATCCCGCTGCGCATCCGCAGCCGGTATTCGATGCCGCCTTCGACCTCCGTGAAGCGCGGATCGCCGGCGGGCGTCGAATAGGTCGCGCTAACCGTCTGGACCTCGTCACCGGGCAGCATCATCAGCGATGTGTTGATGCCGTAGATGCCGATGTCAAACAGCGAGCCTCCGCCGCCCAGCACCTTTTCGAGACGCCACTTGTGCGGCGCGAATTCGGGATTGGCGGAAAAGCCGTGATCGGCCGAGACATAGCGCATTGCGCTGAGTTCACCGCGTTCGATCATGCCGAGCACGGCGACATTATTGGGTTCGAAATGCACGCGGTAGGCGACGCCCAGCTGGCGGTTCGCTGCCTTCGCCGCGGCGATCATCGCCTCAGCTTCCGCGACGGTGGAGCACATGGGCTTCTCGCACAGGACGTGCTTGCCGGCCTTCAAGGCCCGGATCGTGTATTCGGCGTGCAGGCCCACGGGCAGCACGATGTAGACGCAATCGATCTCTTCGTCGTTCGCGATGTCGTCGAAATTATCGTAATTGTAGAACCGCGATACGCCGTAGCGCGCGCCCAGATCGCGCGCCTTGTCGGCGTTGCCGGAAACGAAGGCACTGATGCGCGAATGCTGCGCCTTGGCGAAGCCGGGTATGACCTGTCCGACGCCGAAGAAGCCGAGGCCGACGATCGCCCAGCGCAGTTTGCGCGCGGATGGATCGGGCAGGGGCCAGTCGCCGAGCAACGGTTGCCCTTCGGCCTCCTGTGCAAACGCCCGTCCTGCCGACAGGGTCAGCCCGGCACCGGCAGCACCGGTAAGAACGCCGCGCCTGGAAACCTTGCTGCTAATGTCCTGATCGCTCACGGATTCGCCTCCTCCCATTTCGATGTAGCGCTACCATGAGCAGAAGCGGTCGTCACTATGCATGACGCCCGAGCCGCGAACACCGGGCGGGACGACGCGCTTGATTTCTCCGAGGAAGATTGGGATGCGGTGCCGGAAGCCAGTCTTGATGCGCCGTCCGTCGCCATGCGCGAAGGCGGACGACATAAGGTTGGCCCGGCAAGGCGGGACGTGGGAGTGCGGGAAAATCATGATTGACGCATCCATGCTGACCGTTCGCCGCGGCTCTGGCGGATTGGGTTTTGCGCCCGCCGCCTGGGTGACAAACCGCCCCGAAGTCTGCTCTTTCCGGCCCGCTCAGTGAGTATGGCCATCCCTGCACCGGTGGTCTGCTTCGGCGAGATGCTGTTGCGCCTGTCGGGTGCGGCGGGTCAGATGCTCGACCGGTCCGACACGCTCGACCTTGCGGTCGGCGGGGCCGAAGCGAATGTCGCGGTCGCGCTGGCGAGCCTTGGTCGACCGGCTCGCATGCTGAGCGCGCTGCCAGATAATCCCCTCGGTCGACGGGCGCGGTCCGCGCTGGGGTCCGCAGGGGTCGATACCAGCAGCATTGCCACGCTCCCAGGCCGCATGGGGTTGTATTTCTTCCAGCCGCCGACCGGACCGATCGGCGGGTCGGTGACTTACGATCGCGGCGGCAGCGCATTCGCGCTCGCGGCTCCGCAGGATTTCGATTTCGGCGTGTCCCTGGACGGGGCAGCCCTGCTGCACCTCTCCGGCATCACGCCGGCGCTCGGCCCGGGCGGCGTCGCCTTGGCCGAGGCGGCGGTAGCTGCCGCGCGCGCAACGAATGTGCCTGTGTGCTTCGACGGAAACTACCGTGCCAACCTCTGGGAAGCGTGGGACGCGGACCCGCGAAGCATTTTGACAGGGCTGGTTCGGCAGGCCACCATCCTCATCGGCAATCATCGCGACATTTCCCTGTTGCTCGGCCGCGACTTTTCGGGGGATGGACCAGATCGTCGGCGCGAGGCTGCGAAGGCTGCATTCGAGGCCTTCCCCGAACTGGAGATGATCGCATCGACCGCGCGCCACGTCGAAAGCGCAACTGCGCATCGCCTTGCGGCAAGAGTCGATCTGCGGCCCAGTCACTGGCAGACCGAGGAAGTGCGCATCGCGCCAATCGTCGACCGGATCGGAACCGGCGATGCCTTTGCCGCCGGCGTATTGCTGCGCTGGCTCGAGAAGGGCAGCCCACAGGACATGGCAAGGAGCGGGCTGGCGCTCGCCGCGATGAAGCACGGGCTGGTGGGTGACACGATCGCCGTCACGCGCAGCCAGCTAGAGCGATTCGACCCCGCAGGTGCCGATGTCAGCCGATAGCTGACGCTCTGCCGCCAAGTGCAGCGGCCGCGGCATGACAGGCGTGATAAAAGACCAGCCCCTAAAGGCCGCAATTCTCACTGACGAGTTCGAGCAGCCGCCGCGCATCGCAGGGGTGACAGATCAGCAGGTCGGGGAGGTAGGTGTCTTCGCAATTGTAGCGCAGCGGCGATCCGTCGATGCGCGAACAATGCAGGCCGTGTGCCTGCGCGACCGCCACCGGCGCACAATTGTCCCATTCGAACTGCCCGCCGGAATGGAGGTAGATGTCCGCTTCGCCGCGAACCACGGCCATCGCCTTGGCACCCGCGCTGCCCATCGGGATGAGTTCGGCACCCAGCGTTTCGGCCACGGCAACCGCTTCCTTCGCGGGCCGCGAGCGGCTGACCACCATGCGACGGCGCTCCGCAGGGCTGGGCAGGGCGGCTGGCTTATCGCTCCTCAGGACCAGGTCGAGGCCCGGCAGGGCGACCGCGCCGACGCTGGCTTCTCCGTCTACCGCCAGCCCGACATGGACCGCCCAGTCGCTGCGCGCCTCGCCGTATTCGCGGGTGCCGTCGACCGGGTCGACGATCCACACGCGCGATTTGCCCAGACGCTCCCGCGTGTCCTTCGATTCTTCGGACAGCAGGCCATCGTCGCGGCGCTGCGCGCGCAAGGCATGGACGAGGAACTGGTTTGCCGTCTCGTCCCCCGCCGCGCCCAGTGCCTTGCCTGCGATCAGCCCGCTGGCGCGCACCTGCAGCAAGATGCGGCCGGCAACTTCGGCGAGGTGCGCGGCGAGTTCGCCGTCGGTCATCGCGCAATCGCTCATTTCAGCGGGAGGATCTGCTGGATGATATATTCGGCGGCGACTTCGGGCGTCATGTCGACCGTATTGACCACGATGTCGGGCTGTTCGGGCGGCTCGTAGGGGCTGTCGATGCCGGTAAAGTTCTTCAGCTTGCCTTCCCGCGCCTTCTTGTAGAGTCCCTTCACGTCACGTTCCTCCGCCACTTCGAGCGGCGTGTCGACGAAGATCTCGACGAATTCGCAGTCTTCCATCATGTCGCGCACCATCTGACGCTCCGCCCGGAACGGGCTGATGAAGGCGGTGAGGACGATGAGGCCGGCGTCGGTCATGAGCTTGGCGACCTCGCCGATGCGGCGAATATTCTCGATCCGGTCGGCTTCCGTGAATCCGAGGTCCTTGTTCAGCCCGTGGCGGACATTGTCCCCGTCGAGCAGGAAGGTATGGCGGTTCATCAGCGCGAGCCGTTTTTCGACCTCGTTGGCGATGGTCGATTTGCCGCTCCCCGACAGGCCGGTGAACCACAGGACGCGCGGCGTCTGGTTCTTCATCGCGGCATGATCTGCACGGGTAAGGTCGGTCGCCTGCCAGTGGACGTTCTGGCTCCGGCGCAGGCTGAAGTTGATCATCCCTGCGGCGACGGTCGCATTGGTCACCTTGTCGATCAGGATGAACCCGCCGAGCGCGCGATTGTCGGTGTAGGGTTCGAACACGACAGGCTTGTCCGCGAAAACTTCCGCCACGCCGATGTCGTTGAGCGTCAGCGTCTTCGCCGCCAGTCGGCCGAGCGTGTTCACGTCGGTGCGATACTTCGGCTCCTGCACCGTAGCGGAGACGGTTTGCGTGGCGAGCTTCAGCCAGTAGCTGCGCCCCACCCGCAGATCCTCGTCCGCCAGCCAGACCAATGTCGTCTCGAACTGGTCGGCGGTCTGTGGCGGATCGTCAGCAACGCAGATCACGTCGCCGCGCGAACAATCGATTTCGTCCGCCAGCGTCAGCGTGACGGACTGGCCTGCGACGGCCCCGTCCATCGCGCCGTCGAAGGACGGGATCGCCTTGACCGTCGTGGTCTTGCCCGACGGAAGCACGCGCACGCCGTCGCCGGGCTTGACCGAGCCGGTCGAGATAAGTCCGGCGAAACCCCGGAAGTCGAGATCCGGGCGGTTGACCCACTGCACCGGCATCCGGAAGGGCTTGGCCCGATCCGCGTCGGTACGCACATCGACATTCTCGAGGTGCTCGATAAGGCTGGGGCCAGAATACCAGCGCGTATTTTCGCTCGGTGCGGAAGCGATGTTGTCGCCCTTGAAGCCGGAGATCGGAATGGCGGTGAAATCCGCAATGCCGAGCGACCTGGCGAATTCGGCATAGTCGGCGGTGATGCGATCGAACACGGCTTCGTCGTAATCGACGAGATCCATCTTGTTCACGGCCAGCACGATATTGCTGATGCCGAGCAGGTGGCAAAGGTAGGAATGCCGCCGCGTCTGTACGAGCACGCCCTTGCGCGCATCGACGAGGATTACCGCGAGGTCGGCGGTGGAGGCGCCGGTGACCATGTTGCGCGTGTACTGTTCGTGGCCCGGACAGTCGGCGACGATGAACTTGCGGTTTTCCGTGTTGAAGAAGCGGTAGGCGACATCGATGGTGATGCCCTGTTCGCGCTCCGCCGCCAGACCGTCGACCAGCAGGGCGAAGTCGATTTCCTGCCCTTGCGTGCCGACGCGCTTGCTGTCGTCTTCCAGCGCGGCGAGCTGGTCTTCGAAAATCATCTTGCTGTCGTAGAGCAGCCGTCCGATCAGCGTCGACTTGCCATCGTCCACGCTGCCGCAGGTGATGAAGCGCAGCATGGTCTTGTTCTGGTGCTTGTCCAGATAGGCGTCGATGTCCTCGGCAATGAGGGCGTCGGTGCGGTAGATGGGCTCGGTCATCAGAAGTAACCTTCCTGCTTCTTCTTCTCCATGCCGGCGCCGCCTGCGTCCTTGTCGATCACGCGGCCCTGACGTTCGCTGGTGGTGGTGAGGAGGGTTTCCTGGATGATTTCGGGCAGGGTCGCCGCCTCGCTTTCGACCGCGCCGGTCAGCGGAAAGCAGCCGAGCGTACGGAAGCGGACCGAACGCATGGTGATTTCCGGCATGGCGCCGAGCACCTGCTCCAGCCGCTCCGGATCGTCGGCCATGAACAGGCCGCCTTCGTATTCGAAGGTCGGGCGCTCTTCCGCGAAATAGAGCGGGACGATCTCGATCTGCTCAAGCTGGATGTACTGCCAGATGTCGAGTTCGGTCCAGTTGGACAGCGGGAAGACGCGGATGCTCTCTCCCTTGCGCTTTTTGGCGTTGTAGATGTTCCACAATTCGGGCCGCTGGTTTTTCGGGTCCCAGCCATGGCTGGCGCTGCGGAAGGAAAACACGCGCTCCTTCGCGCGGCTCTTTTCCTCGTCCCGGCGCGCCCCGCCGAAGGCCGCGTCGAAGCCGTATTTGTCGAGTGCCTGCTTGAGCCCTTCGGTCTTCCACATATCGGTATGGAGCGGGCCGTGATCGAAGGGATTGATCCCCCGTTCCTCCGCCTCAGCGTTGCGATAGACCAGCAGTTCCATGCCGCTTTCGCGCGCCATCTTGTCGCGAAGGGCGTACATGTCTTTGAACTTCCACGTCGTGTCGACGTGAAGCAAGGGAAACGGCGGGGGCGAGGGGTGGAAGGCCTTGCGGGCCAGATGCAGCATGACCGCGCTGTCCTTGCCCACGGAATAGAGCATGACCGGCGTTTCCGCCTCGGCCACGACTTCGCGCATGATGTGGATCGCTTCGGCCTCGAGCCGCTGGAGATGGGTGAGAGTGGATGCGTCGCTCATGCGGGGGCAGATAGGGCCGCCGATTGATCGCTGGACCTCCCATATGGGAGTGATAAAGAAAATCCATGCGCGTTCCCAATCTCGGCGAAACGGACCTGCTCGTCCCCTTGCACGAGGGAATGTTCGAGCAGCCCCTGTTTCAGACTTTCCTCGATCGCCTGCGCCGCGCGTCGGGCGCGGGGTTCGCCGGACTGGCGATAGGTCGGACCGGTGTGGGGTTCGGGCACGAAACGACGTCCGGTGTCTGGCCGGCAAATCCGCTGGGCGAGTGGCCCGCGGCCTTGCAGTCCCGCATCGAAAGCTTCCGGACGGGCCGGGTCTACACCTTGTCCGAATTGCTCGACGTGCCGGGCGGGTCGGAGGCCAGCCTGCGGGCAGTCGTGCTGCGGGACGGGGCGGAACTGCAATCCATGTTCGTGCTGGCAGGAGAGCGCGCGATCGGCCCGGACGTCGCCAATCTCATGGTCGCGCTGCTTCCGCACCTGGCCACCGCGCTCCGGGTCTTCGCCGCGCTGGAGCAGGAACGCGCCCGCTCGCAGATGAGCGCAGACACGCTCGCCCGGATGAATTTCGGCTGGATCACGCTCGACGCCGGGGGCCGCATCCTCGATTGCGACCCGCAGGCGGAACGCATGATGCAGCGTTCGGGCGAACTGACGCGGGGCGCCGGCGGGCGGCTGGTGCCGCGCTCGTCGGCGATAGAACGCAAGCTGACCGGCCTCGTCGCCGGATTTGCCGCCGATCCTCACGCCCGCCCGCGCGCAGTTCCCTTGTCGCGCGATCCGTGGACGGACATGCTGGTGGTTCCGATCCGCTCCGCCGAAAGCGGTGCGGTGGCGGCGGTATATCTCAGCGGCGATGGCTCGACGCTGGCCGGGCGGCACGAGCAACTTGTCGAACTGTTCGGCCTCACCCCGTCGGAGGCAAGGCTCGCGTGGTCGATGGCGCAGGGGCTGACTATCGCGGAGGCCGCCCGTGCGCATCGGCTGACGGTGGAAACGGCGCGAAACTATTCGAAGAAAATCTATGCGAAGACCGGCGCGCGCGGACAGGTCGACTTGGTGCGCCACATCCTCACCGGAGTGCTTGCGCTGGCCTAGCCGTAGTCTTCGGTATCGATCGAGGCATTCATGGCATCGGAATAGCGGTGGCCGGAAACGGTCTGCTGGTTGATGAGCGCGTCGACCTCTTCCAGCACGGCATCGCCCGGCGCGATGGCCCGGGCAGCGAAGTTCTCGCGCATGTGGTCGATGTCCTTGGTGCCGGGAATGACATGGACGTGATCGTTGCGTGCCAGCAGCCATGCTAGTGCGAGTTGCGCGGGGGTCATCCCCTCGCGCGTCGCAACTGCATCGAAATGCGCGATCAGCGCGCGGTTTGCGGGCCAGTGGTCGGCGCTGAAACGCGGCATGGTGCGACGGATGTCCTGCTGGCCCAGCGTCTCGGGGTCGCTCAATCCACCGGCCAGCGCTCCGCGACCGACCGGGGAGAAGGCGACGAAGGCGATGCCGAGTTCGCTGGTTGTCTCCAGCACGCCGAGTTCCGGATTTCGCGTCCAGAGCGAGTATTCGGTCTGCACCGCCGCCATCGGCGCGATCGCGTGGGCTTCGCGGATATGCGCCGCGCTCCATTCGGACACGCCGTAGCTGCGAATCTTGCCCTGTTCGATTGCTCGCGACATTGCGCCGACGCTGTCGGCTATCGGCACCTTCGGATCGAAGCGGTGCATGTAATAGAGGTCGATCGTATCGGTGCCGAGCCGCTTCAGGCTTTCGTCCAGCGTGGTCGCGATCGATTGCGGCGAGCAGTCGATGGAGCGGTTGCGCCCCTCGATCTTGATGCCGCACTTGCTGGCCAGCAGGAACTCGTCGCGGCGATGCATTACTGCCTCGTTGATCAGTTCCTCATTCGCGCCGACGCCGTAGATGCTGGCGGTGTCGAGATGGTCGTAGCCGAGGTCGAGCGCCTCGTTCAGCAGGCGCACGCGTTCCGCGTGTTCGGGCGGGTCGCCGTAGGCCCAGTTGAGGTTCATGCATCCGAGGCCCACCGGCTGCACCATGCGGTCGACCAGCTTGCGCGGTTGGTTCTCGGTCATCGTCATAGGTCCTCGGGAAACGATCTGGGGCGGAAATCGAGCTGGCTGCCCGAAACGACGCAGCGCTGCGCGATCTGGGTGGTGAACGCCACAGTGAGCCGACGATCCCGGCAAGACAACAGGCGAATGCGGCAACGAGCTTCCGCTGCTCTCGTTTCATCACGAGCCGTGGACCGCTAGTCGAACATTCCGTGCGCGAGGATCCGCCCGTAATGGGCGGGCGCGGTCGGATAGCGTTCCAGCGCGAACCCGCGCAGCACCAGCGCCGAATTGACCGCGACCGAGATCATCCTCCCGGCGATGGCAGCGTCGAGCGGACGGATCGAACCGTCCGCCATTCCGTCCGTCAGCATCGCCGCGTGGCGGCGCGCGATCCGCGAAGCCTTGGCCGTCACCTGCCGCCCCGGATCGGGAGGCAGCGCATGAAGGTTGGAAAAGCGCAGCAGCGGAAGATCGCCGCGGAACTGGATTTCCAGCAGCTTTTCCAGCACCGAGGCGAGCGCATCGCGCATTGGCACGTCCAGTGTCCGCGCGCTTTGCTGAAGGAAGGAAACCCGGTCATAGGTGCGCTGGAAGCAGCGTACGACCAGCTCGTCCTTGCTTTCGAGGTAGTGATAGAAGCTGCCCTTGGTCAGCTTCAGTTCCGACGCGATGCGGTTCACCGATGCGCCGCGATAACCAAGCGTGTTGATGAGCCGCGTGGCGGCGGAAAGGAACGTCTCACCACCCTGCATCGACTCCCCAGCGTCAGGCGCCCGTTCTTCCAGCGGGCGCGGGTTCCAGCTGCCGCCCTTTCCGGCGATGCCATTGGTCAGCAGGTCCATCATGTAGTGGTGGACCCGCGCAAATTCCCATGATGAGTAATTCGGCAGCCAGGTCGGCAGCCAGAACAGGTTTTCCATCAGCACGTGCGCCCGCACGAGATTGGCGGTCTTCTGTTCTGCCGTATTCTCCGGCCCGAAGAAATCGCGCATCCGGCGCACGATGGCGACAAACCGCCTGCTCAGCCGCGTGCGGACGGGATCGTCGAGCGTGCGAATCTCCGAAAGCTGCGCGCGCCGTGAACTCTTGCCCGCGCGCCGGGCGGCCCAGTCGTCCAGCTCCAGTTCCAGCACCCGGGCCACACGCTCCTGCGGGGTGGGCATGGCGCCCGCTTCTTCGACGATCGCCTCCAGGTGGTCGAGCGCATAGCCGAAGGCGGCTTCTGCCAGCAGGTCCTTCTTCTGGAAATAATAGGTCACGCTGGTGGTGGTCAGCCCGACCCGATTGGCAACGTCGAGGAAGGTCATGCCACGCACGCCGACCTCGTTGATGAGCTGCGATGCGGCAAGGATGATGTCCTCCCGCTTGCGCTCGAACCTTCGCGTCCTGCCGCTGTTGTCTGTGCTCGTTTCGGCCATGGCGCGGCCTAGCATGGTGCCCGACGCCCGTCATGTTCGCCCTTTGGATCATCCACGGGAAGGGGCCGGGTAGCTACCGTGCGGCGTTTCACCAAGCTGTCACATGCGATTCGCTTCGTCACAATCGCTCCCTAGCGCTGGGTTCGACAGGGAGGTGTCGCGCAATGCTCAATCGAATCGTCCCGCTGCCGCAGCGCAAAGCTGCCCCCGATTTCAAGCAGTTGTCGAAAACGGACCGGCGCATCGGCCCATCGGGCGCGCCGCGGCGGCACTATCGCACGATCTGGATATCCGACGTCCACCTCGGCACCCGCGGCTGCAACGCGGAGCTGCTGCTCGACTTTCTCGACCACTGCGACAGCGACCGGCTGTATCTGGTGGGCGACATGATCGACGGCTGGCGGATGAAGAAGAAGTTCTACTGGCCCGAACGGCACAACGCGATCCTGCGCCGGATCATGAAGAAGGCGAAGGGCGGCACCGCAGTCACCTACATTCCCGGCAATCACGACGAGATGTTCCGGCAGTTCTCCGGCACGAGTTTCGGCGGGGTCGAAATTCGCCGCTCTGCCATTCACGAAACAGCCGACGGGCGGCGACTGCTGGTGCTGCACGGCGACGAGTTCGACGCGATCATGCTGTCGAAGCGTTGGCTGGCCTTCCTCGGTGACGCGGCCTACACCCTGCTTCTGCGAGTGAACGTGCTGGTCAACGCGGTGCGCCGCAGGTTCGACCTGCCGTACTGGTCGCTTTCCGCTCATGCCAAGCACAAGGTGAAGGACGCCGTCGCCTTCATCTCGCAATTCGAGGAGGTGGTCGCCTCAGCCGCGCGCAAGCGCCGTGTCGATGGCGTGGTCTGCGGGCACATCCATACAGCCGAGATGCGCGAATTCGACGGCGTCGCCTATTACAACGATGGCGACTGGGTCGAAAGCTGCACTGCGCTGGTCGAACATGACGACGGGCAGATGGAAGTGCTCCACTGGCCGAGCGAGATCGCGGCCCGCGCCCCGGCAGAAGCGCCCCTGCAGGAGGTCGCGTGATGCGGATCTGTATCGTCACCGACGCATGGCAGCCGCAGGTCAACGGCGTCGTCCGTACGCTGGAGGCGACCTGCGCCGAACTGCGCGGACGGGGGCACACGGTGGAAGTGATCGGCCCCAATCGCTTCCGCTCCCTGCCATGTCCGTCCTATCCCGAAATCCGCCTTGCCTTGGCGGGGCGCCACCGGATCGGCGCGATGATCGAGGGGTTCGGTCCGGATGCCCTCCACATCGCCACGGAGGGGCCGCTGGGCTTCGCCGCGCGCGCGTGGGCGGTACGCGGAGGCATGCCGTTCACGAGCGCCTTCCACACGCATTTCCCCGACTACGCGGCGGAGCGAACGCATTTGCCCGCCGGCGTCTTCTGGCCGCTCATCCAGCGGTTCCATCGCGCGTCACAGGCCGTATTCTGCGCCACCGAAACGCTGGCTCAGGACTTGTCGAGCCGCGGCATCGGGCCGCTTCACCGGTGGGGGCGGGGCGTCGACCTTGCGACCTTTCATCCCGACGGCGGGCGCCATCCCGCGATGACGCGGCTGCCCGATCCGGTCATGCTCTACGTCGGTCGCGTGGCGGTAGAAAAGAACCTCGATGCTTTCCTGTCGCTGCAAATGCCGGGGACCAAGGTGGTGGTCGGCGACGGACCGCAACGTGCAGAATTGCAGCGCCGCCACCCCGACGCGCGCTTCCTCGGCGTCCTACGGGGCGAGGAACTCGCCAGCGCCTACCGCGCGGCGGACGTGTTCGTCTTTCCCAGCCTGACCGACACGTTCGGGCTCGTCATGGCGGAGGCGCTCGCCTGCGGCACGCCGGTGGCGGGATTCGACGTCGCCGGGCCTCGCGACGTGCTGACGCCGCGCGTGGGCACCATCAGTCCGGACCTGCGCGAAGCGGTGCAATGCGCGCTGACGCTCGACCGCCATGCGTGCGCGCAATACGGTGCGAGCTTTAGCTGGGCGGCTGCGACCGAACAGTTCCTGGCCGGGCTGGCGGTGAGGCGTACGGCAATCGCCGCCTGATGGTTTCACGAACTGGGGCGGTTGGGATCGCCCGGCGGACGGCTGGTCGGGTGCGAGCTCGACAGTCCCCCATCGGCGGCAAGAGCCTGCCCGTTGACGTAACTGGCATCGTCACTGGCAAGGAACAGCGCGGCAGCGGCGATTTCCTCCGGTTCGCCGCCACGCAGCAGCGGATTGAGCTGACCGATGCGGTCTTCCTTCCCGGCGGCGCGCGCGCCGTCGTACATCGGCTTGGTCATGCCGGTTTCGGTCAGGCCGGGCAGCACGGCGTTGACGCGAACTCCGGTCCCGGCGAGCTGCTGCGCTGCCGTCTGAACGAGGTTGATTACGCCCGCCTTGCTCGCGGAATATTGTGCCGGTCCCGCGCCGGAACGAAGCCCCGCGACCGAGGCGGTGCAGACGATCGCGCCGCCCCCGCTGTCTCGGATTGCGCCGGCGGCGTGCTTCACTGCCAGGAACGGGCCAATCAGGTTGACCCGCAGAACCTCGGCCCAGTGTTCCGGCGTGGCATCGAAGAACCCGCCGCGCACACCGCCGGTAATACCAGCGTTCGCGAACATCACGTGGAGCCCGCCGAATTCGCTCTGTGCCCTGGCTACCAGCGCTGCGACATCGCCTTCCTCGCCGGCATCGCCGATCATCGCTACTGCGCGCGCCCCGGTAGCAGCAATGTCTTGCGCGACGGCGGTCACGGCATCGGTCTTGTCGAACAGCACGACCTTCGCGCCTTCGGCTGCGAACAGGCGCGCGCTGGCGCGGCCGATCCCGCTGCCCGCACCGGTCACTATGGCAATCTTGCCTTCCAGACGTCCGCTCATATCGTTGCTCCTCCGTCGACCACGACCATCTGGCCGGTGGTCCATTTTGCCGCCGGGCTGGAAAGATAGACCGCCGCACCCGCGATATCGCGAGGCTCGCCAATCCGCCGCATCGGCAGACGTGCTTCGGTCTCCTCCAGTGCCTTCGGGTTCTCCCACAGGGCCTTGGCAAAGTCCGTTTTCACCAGACCCGGCGCAATGGCATTTATCCGCACACCGTGCTGGCCGTTCTCGACTGCGTAATTGCGCACCAGCTGGAAATCCGCCGCCTTGGAAACGTTATACGCCCCGATCGAGGTCGAGCCGCGCAGCCCCCCGATGGAGCTGATAACCACGATCGCGCCGTCGCCGCTGGCCCGCATGTCGGGAAGCGCGAGCTGCATCAGCCAGTGGTTGGACAGGATGTTGTTGTCGAGCACCTTGCGGAATTGCTCGTCGGAAATGCTGTCCATCGATCCGTAATGCGGATTGCTCGCCGCGTTGCAGATGAGGATGTCGACCGGGCCGAACTGCTGCCGGGTCCAGGCAAACAAGTCTTCGAGCTGGGCCTTGTCGGAAATGCTGGCGGCAATCGCGATGGCGCGCGGTTCCTCGTAACCGGCGTTGATCGCCGCGGCGACTTCTTCACAGGCGTCCTGCTTGCGGCTCGAAATGACGACGCGCGCGCCGTGCGCGGCCAGCTCCTGCGCGATTGCCCGCCCGATTCCGCGGCTGGAACCGGTGACGATGGCCGTCTTGCCGGTCAGGTCGAATAGCGACATGGGTTCTCTCCCTTTCACGAAGTCCTGGCGCGGTCGGCGAAGGCGCAGGCCTGCTGCGCCAGCGGGACAATACGCGCGCCCGTGGCGGCGGCATTGGCGTTGGACGCGTTGCCTTCGAGCGAGCGCTTGCGAATGCCCTGGATGATGCCGACGAGGCGGAACAGGTTGAAGGCGAAGTACCAGTTCAGATCGGGCACGGACGTGCGCCCGGTCAGCTCGCAATATTGCTGCGTCGCCTGATCCAGCGTCGGGATGCCCAGCGCAGGCAGGTCAAGGCCGCCCAGTTGCGCCCCGCGCTCGCCCGCGGGCATGGCCCAGTTCATGGCGAGATAGGCGAAGTCCGCCATCGGATCTCCGAGCGTCGACAGCTCCCAGTCGATGATCGCGAGAATCTCCGGCCGGTCCGGCGCGTAGATCATGTTGTCGATGCGATAATCGCCGTGGATGATCGAGGTGCGGTCCTGAACCGGCATGGTCGCGGGCAACCATTCGATCAGTCGCTCCACCTCGGCGATTTCTTCCGTTTCGGCGGCGCGATACTGCTTCGTCCAGCGGCCCACCTGCCTCGCGAAGTAATCGCCCGGCGCGCCGTAATCGCCAAGGCCGACGGCCACTGGTTCGACCGCGTGCAGCCTGGCGAGCGCGGCAATCATCGCGCGATAGATCGCGCCGCGCTCCTCGGGCGCACAATCGGGCAGGCTGCCGTTCCAGAAGGTGCGACCGGTGACCATTTCCATGAGGTAGAATGGCGCGCCGATAACCTCGGCATCGTCGCACAGGGCGATCGGCTTCGCGACCGGTACGCCCGTGGGATGGAGCGCGTCGATCAGGCGATACTCCCGCTCGACCGCGTGGGCCGATGGCAACAGCTTGCCGAAGGGCTTGCGTCGCAGCACCATGTCTCCAGCGCTGGTGACGACGCGGTATGTCGGGTTGGATTGCCCGCCTTCGAACTTGGTGATGCTGCTCACCTGCGTGTCGGAGCCGATTTGCCCCGAAATCCAGTCCTCCAGCGCACCGCTGTCGAGATCGGCGAAGGGTGTGGGCGTGTCGGTCATGCGGTCTCGCTTTCCTGCAGGCGCGCCAGCGTCTCCCCGCGTGGCCGCATCAGGCTCTCCTGCTGCACGGTGGCTATCATGCGACCCTGCTGGTCGAACAGCGTTCCGTGGTTCATTCCGCGAGCGTGCCCGGCCCAGGTGCTGCCGGTGGCGTAGAGGTGCCACTGGTCGAAATCGGGCGTTTCATGAAACCATACCGCATGATCGAGACTGGCGACCTGCATCTGATCGGTGCCGGGGCGCACGCCGTGTGGAAGCATGGCATTGCGTAGCAGCATCATGTCGGAGGCATAGGCCAGCAGCGCCCGCTGCATGTCAGGGCCGGCATTGGCAGCATCGCGCATCCGCACCCATGACCCGGTGTGCGGTTCGCGCGCACGGCCACCGAACAGGCTGCCCGGATCGAGCGGTATGACTTCCACCGGGCGGTTTTGCAGGCGACTTATCAGCGGGGAATTGGCGACCTGTTCGTGCTTCGCAACCCAAGCCTTCAGCGATGCCTGCGCGGCTTCGAAATCGAGCGGAAGCGGTGCGGTTTCCTGATGGGAAAAGCCCGGCTCGGGAGTGTGGAACGACGCGACCATGGTGAAGATCACCTGATCGCTCTGCGTGGCTTCGATCCGTCGGGAGGCGAAGCTGCGCCCCTCGCTGAGCGTGGTAACGTCGTAAATCACCGGCTCGTCCGCGATACCGGCCTTGAGGAAATAGCAGTGCAGCGAATGCGCCAGCTTGCCGCCGGATTCCTGTGCCGAAGCGGCCATCAGCGCCTGTGCCACGGCCTGCCCGCCGAACAGCCGCGGCCCCATGGCGGGGCCGGGCGATCCGATCCATCTGCCGGTCCCCGACGGCTTTGGGGTAAGCAGTGCTGGCAGGTCCAGGCTCATCGTCTCTCCCATATCCCTTTTGCATACCCGCTATTCTAATTCGGGTTCGGGAGCAATGGTTCGAGAGGCGGCTATTCGTTTGGCGTCCTGAACAAAAGGGTGCGGGCGCTCAATGCGCCCCGCCCCCTTGATGATGCCTGGTCGGCTAAGCTGTTGCGGTTGCCGCCTGGTGCCGCAGCGCCACGCTGGCGCGCCAGTAGCAGAAGATCGCGATCGGCGTCATCAGCGCGATGATCAGCAGTGCATGGCGCAGCGATTGTTCGCCATAGGTCGGCTCCAGCAAGTCGGAGAAGATGCCGACCATCGTCGGGCCGATGCCGAGGCCGATCAGGTTGATGATGAGCAGCGTCACCGCGGCCCAGACCGCGCGCATCTTGAGCGGCGCGAGCGTCTGGATCATGGCGAAGGTGGGGCCGAGATAGCATGACTGGAACAGCACCGCGATGAAATAGATGCCCACGGCGAACCATTGGTTCTCGACGACATAGAACAGCACGAGGAAGGGCAGGGCGGCAGTCTTTAAGGCCGCGATCATCAGCGGCTGGGCCTGCATTCCGTGCTTTTCCGTCAGGCGGTTGGCAAGCCAGCCGCTGCCAAGACCGCTGGCGACGCCCGCAATGGCAAGCAGCGGAGCGACGATATTGCCGACCTCAAGCGTATTCATACCGAAATCACGGATAAGATAGGCCGGCGTCCACCCGGTCAGAGCATATCCGATCATCGATGTCAGGGTGACGCCCGCCACCAGCCACACTGCCGCGCGGTTCGAGAAGATGGAGCGGAAGCCGTCCATCACCGATGGATGTTGCGCCTCGTCGGTCGCGCCCGGTTCTGCCTTTCGTGCCGGTTCGGTGGCGAACAGTTTGACGAAGATCGCCAGCAACACGCCGGGCAGTCCGATGGCGATGAAGGCCGTGCGCCAGTCGAAGAAGTAGGTAAGATTGCCGCCGAAAATTTGGCCCGCGGCAGCGCCCAGTGTAACGCCGAGCGAATAGATCGACAGCGCCAACGCGCGTTTTTCCGCCGGGTACATGTCTGCGATGATCGAATGGCTGGGCGGGCTGGAGCCTGCCTCCCCAATTCCCACGCCTATTCGCGCCAGGAGCAATTGCGAGAAGTTGGTCGCGAGGCCGCAGACCGCAGTCATCCCGCTCCACAACGTCAGCGCGACGGAGATGATGTTCACGCGGTTTGCCCGGTCGGCCAGCCATGCGACCGGAATGCCGAGCGTCGCGTAGAAGATCGCGAAGGCGAGGCCCGAAAGCAGGCCGAGCTGCGTATCGCTGAGCAGCAGGTCGGCCTTTATGTCCTCCAGCAGGATCGCCAGTATCTGACGGTCCATGTAACTGAAGAAATAGGTCGCGGTCAGCAGGAACAGGGTGACGTTGCGGGCGCGGGGGGAGACACTGGTGTCAACGCCCCCGGCCGCCTGGCTGGCTATGCTGGTCAAATCACACTCTCCCTGCGACCGCGACGATCTGGCAAAAGCTCAATTGAAGCTTTCGCCCGCCTTGGCCTTGTTCCTGAGGTAGTCGCTGACGGGAAGGCCATAATTGTCAAGGCCTTCGACCACCCTGTCGAGCCCGACCGTGTCCGCCCAGAACATCGGTCCGCCCGTGTACAGCGGCCAGCCGTAGCCGTTGATCCAGACCACATCGATGTCGCTGGCGCGCTGCGCCATCTTCTCGTCGAGGATCTTGGCTCCTTCGTTGACCATCGGATAGAGCAGGCGTTCGCGGATTTCGTCCTTGCTGATCTCGCGCTGTTCCTGGCCGGACTCGGCGGCGAAATCGGCAATAATCTGCTTGGTTTCTTCCGAAGGCGTGCGGTTGCGCGCCTCGTCGTAGTCATAATACCCCTTGCCCGCCTTCTGGCCGAAGCGACCCTTCGCGCAGAGCGCATCGCGGATCGTTTCGATCTTCGAGGGATCGCGGTGCCAGCCGATGTCCGTTCCCGCGAGGTCGCCCATCTGGAACGGCCCCATGGGGAAGCCGAATTCGAGCAGGACGTCGTCGATGTCCCAGTAGTTCGCGCCTTCCATCAGCAGCGCATTGGCCTGCTGCTGGCGGGGGCTGAGCATGCGGTTGCCGATGAAGCCGGGGCATACGCCGGACACTGCGGCGATCTTGCCGATCTTCTTGGCCAGCTTCATCGATGTGGCGAGCACGTCGTCGCGGGTTTTCTCGCCGCGCACGATCTCCAGCAGCTTCATGACATTGGCCGGCGAGAAGAAGTGCAGGCCGACCACGTAGCCGGGGCGGCCGGTGACAGCCGCAATCTCGTCGATGTCGAGATAGCTGGTGTTGGAAGCGAGGATAGCGCCCTGTTTCACCGTGTTGTCGAGCGTGGTGAAGACCTCTTTCTTCACGTCCATGTTCTCGTACACGGCTTCGATCACGAGGTCGCAATCGGCGAGGTCCGCGTATTCGAGCGTGCCGGACAGGCGGCCCATCGCAGCTTCGACCTGCTCGCCCGTCATGCGGCCGCGCTTGGCGGTGTTCTCGTAATTCTTGCGCATTACGCCCATGCCGCGGTCGAGCGCATCCTGTTTCATTTCGAGGATCACGACTGGGATGCCGGCGGACAGAAAGTTCATCGCGATGCCGCCGCCCATGGTTCCGGCGCCGATGATGCCGACCTTCTCGATCGGGATCAGCGGGGTGTCGGCGGGCACGTCGTCGATCTTGTTGGCGGCACGCTCGGCAAAGAAGTAGTGGCGCATCGCGCGCGACTGGGTGCCGGTCATCAGCTTGCCGAAGAGCTCGCGTTCCTTCTTCACCCCGTCGGCGAAGGACATCTCGCCTGCAGCCTTGACCGCTTCGATTCCGGCGTTGGGCGCGTCGAAGCCGCGCATCTTGCGGCCGTTCTTGGCGCGGAAGGCGTCGAAGATGTCGGGGTTCTTAACGCCGTCCTGATTGGCTGTGCCTTCGCTGGCGCGCGGAACAGGCTGGCCGATCTTGGACTGGGCAAAGGCGATGGCATCGGCGGCGAGGCTGTCTTCGCCCACGATCTGATCAACCAGGCCAATGTCCTGTGCCTTCTTCGCGGAGATGGGATCGCCGATCGCGACCATCGGCAAAGCGGCTTCGGCGCCGACAACGCGCGGCAGACGCTGCGTGCCGGCGGCACCGGGAATCAGGCCGAGCTTCACTTCGGGGAGGCCCAGCTTGGCCGAGGGCACCGCCACGCGGTAGTGGCAGCCAAGCGCGACTTCGCAGCCGCCGCCCAGCGCCGTGCCGTGAATGGCGGCGACGACCGGTTTCTCGCTCGCTTCGATCGCGTCGCACACTTCGGGCAGGCTCGGCCCCCGCGGCGCCTTGCCGAATTCGGTGATGTCCGCGCCCGCGAAGAAGGTCCGACCGTCGCAGCGGATCACGACCGCTTCGACGCTGTCATCGGCATTTGCCTGCTCGATCCCTTCCTTCAAGCCTTGGCGCACGGCCTGGCCGAGCGTGTTGACCGGCGGATTGTCGGAGGTGATGACGAGGACGTTGCCATGCTTTTCCGTGGTGATGGGGGATGCCATTTCGTGAGTCTCCTTCTCAGGCGTAGCTGTCTGTCAGTGCCGAATAAATCAGCGTCTTGAGCTGTCGGCGGATGGGATAGGTGGATGAGGGGTAAAGCTGGGTCATGAAGACCATCGAGACCTGCTCCAGCGGGTCGACGAAGAACGCGGTCGAATAGGCGCCGCCCCAGTAGAACTCGCCAAGGCTTGCGGGCATCAGCGTCTTCGCCGGGTCGATCACCATGGCAAAGCCGAGGCCGAAGCCGGTGCCGGCATTGTTCGCTTCGCTGAAAAGACTTTGGCTGATCTCAGTGAGGTCCGCGCCGCCGGGGAGGTGATTGGCCGTCATCAGGTCGAGCGTCTTGGGCGCGATGATGCGCGCGCCGTCCAGTTCGCCGCGGTTGACGAGCATGGCGCAGAAGCGGTGATAGTCCGCGATGGTCGAGACGAGCCCGCCGCCGCCGGAATGGAACTTCGCCGCTTCGACGAGGCGCGAACTGGCGGCCTCGTCCACGAGGCGTGGCGAACCACCGGGACGATAGCCGTAGGCGTCGGCCAGCCGGTCCTGCTTTGCCGGATCGACGTCGAAGCCGGTGTCGACCATGCCGAGCGGGCCGAAGATGTATTTCTGGAAATACTCGCCCAGCTTCATACCGGACAAACGCTCCACCGCGACGCCCAGGACATCGGTGGAGACCGAATAGTTCCAGCGCGAACCCGGCTCGAATTCCAGCGGGATCCTGGACAGCGTGCCGATGTATTCGTCCGAATCGAAGGCGAGGCGCGACATGTCCAGTTCGGCCTTGCGATAGGCCGCATCGATGCTCGATCGGTTCTGGAAGCCGTAGGTCAGGCCGCTCATGTGCGTCAGAAGATCGACGAAGCGCATGGGCTGGCCAGCCTTCATCGGACCGAAGGGCAGCGAGCCACCGCCGCCGCCATTAGCGCCCAACCTGGCGAATTCGGGCAGCACGCGCGCAACCGGGTCGTCGACCGCGACCTTGCACTGTTCGACCAGCTGCATGAAGGCGATAGACGTCACCGGCTTGGTCATGCTGGCGATGCGGAACAGCGCATCTTCGCGCATTGGCGTGCCATCTTCGCGCAACACACCGGCGTGCGAATAATGCACCGGCTTGCCTTCGCGCGCGACCAGGACCTGCGTGTTCTTCAGCCGCCCGGTGTCGACGTATTGTTCCTGCAGGAAGGAATCGATCCGGCGCAGCCGATCGCTGTCAAAGCCCAGCGCCGAGGCATCCGTCAGCTCAACCATGCACTCTCCCAATCCGTCTCTTCCCCCTCGCGTGGAGGGGCATACCTTTTGTTCTGAATGCTGCTGATAGAGCATTTTGCTACAGAAGGAAGGCCTCATACCTCAAATTCAAAACTTGGGCGAACCTCCTTGCGTTGCGCTACCTGTTCTGTCTTAACAACCGCAAGCAGAATCACCTGTTGTCATGGGAAGAGGATTTTCAGTCATGCGTGACGCCGTCATCGTATCCACCGCCCGCACGCCGCTCGCCAAGGCGGCCCGCGGCGCTTTCAATACCACGCATCCGGTGCAGCTGGGTTCATGGTCGGTCGAAGCCGCGGTGGAACGCGCAGGCGTCGAAGGCGGGGAGATCGACGACGTGATCATGGGCGCCGCCAGCCAGGGCGGGGCGCAGGGCTTCAACATCGGTCGCCAGGTCGCTTTGCGCGCTGGCCTGCCGGTCGAAGTCGCTGGCATGACGATCGACCGCCAATGTTCCTCCGGCCTGATGGCGATCGCCACGGCAGCCAAGCAGATCATCGTCGACCGCATGGACGTGTGCGTCGCGGGCGGTCTTGAATCGATTACCTCTCTGCGTTCCGGCGGCGGCACCCCACCGGCGCGTGACGAAGAACTGCTGAAGATGCACCCGGACATCTTCATGCCCATGATCGGGACGGCGGAAGTGGTCGCCAAGCGATACGGCATCAGCCGCGAAGCGCAGGACGAATACTCGCTCCAGTCGCAGCAACGCACTGCTGCGGCGCAGGCGTCGGGCAAGCTGTCGGACGAGATCATTCCGGTCAGCACCACGATGGCGGTGACGAACAAGGAAACCGGCGAAACGTCCACGCAGGACGTCACCATCGACATGGACGACTGCAATCGCCCCGGCACCACGCTGGAAGGGCTCGCCAGCCTGAAACCGGTCATGGGCGAAGGCTATACCGTGACCGCAGGCAACGCCAGCCAGCTGGCCGACGGCTCCTCCGCCAGCGTGCTGATGGAAGCCAGCCTCGCCGAGAAGCGCGGCCTTCAGCCGCTGGGCCGATATGTCGGCATGGCCGTTGCGGGCACGAAGCCGGATGAAATGGGCATCGGCCCGGTCTTCGCAATTCCCAAGCTGCTCGAACGCTTCGACCTTTCGATCGACGACATCGGCGTGTGGGAGCTGAATGAAGCCTTCGCCGTGCAGGTGCTCTACTGCCGGGACAAGCTGGGCATTCCGGACGAGCGGCTGAACATCAATGGCGGCTCGGTTTCCATCGGGCACCCCTTCGGCATGACCGGCGCGCGCTGCGTCGGCCACGCACTGATCGAAGGCAAGCGACAGAACGCGAAATACGTTGTCGTCACGATGTGCGTGGGCGGCGGCATGGGGGCGGCCGGCCTGTTCGAGGTACTCTGACCATGGCGACACAGGTGAAAGACCTCGCCTCGGCTATCGGCTGGGTGCGTCCCGAGGGCTGGCCGGCGATGACCCGCGAGCAATGTCGGGAACTGCTGACCGCGCCGGGCGCGAGGTTCGAAATGGAAACGGTCGACATCCGCGGCGTCCCGACCCGTGTCTGGAAGAACGCGCCCCAGAACCTGCGCGTCATCGCGATGGCGGGTCGCGCGCATGGCGAGCGCGAGTTCACCATCTACGAGGACGAGCGCGTCACTTACGACGCCTGGTTCCGCGCCGTGGCGACGCTGGCCCATGAACTCCAGGCGCGTGGCGTTCAGAAGGGCGACCGCGTCGCGCTGGCAATGCGGAACCTGCCCGAATGGCCCGTCGCGTTTTTCGCGGCTGTGACCATCGGGGCGATCTGCGTCCCGCTCAATGCCTGGTGGACCGGCGCGGAGCTTGCCTACGGCCTCGACAATTCGGGCACCAAGCTGCTGATCTGCGATGCCGAGCGGTGGGAACGCGTGGCGCCGCACATGGCGGAAATACCGAACCTGAAGGCCGTTCTGGTCTCACGGACCGATGGCGCGCCCGAAGGAGCCGAGACGCTTGAATCGATCATCGGCTCTCCCAATGAATTCGCGCGTCTGCCGGATATGGAATTGCCAGACGTCTCCATCGCGCCCGATGACGATGCGACGATCTTCTACACCTCTGGCACGACCGGCAAGCCCAAGGGCGCGCTCGGCACCCATCGCAACCTGACCACGAACATCCTGTCGGGCGGCTACAGCGGCAGTTGCGCCGTCATGCGGCGGGGCGAGGCATTGCCCGATCCGGTCCCGAAGACCGGGCTGACGGTTATCCCGCTGTTCCACGTCACCGCCTGCTCTGCCGGGCTGATGGGCGGCATCGTGGCGGGCAACACGATGGTCTTCATGCACAAGTGGGACCCGGTCGAAGCGTTCCAGATTATCGAGCGCGAGAAGGTCAATTCGACCGGCGGCGTTCCGACCATCGCATGGCAGCTGATCGAACATCCCGATCGCACGAAATACGATCTCTCCAGCCTGGAAGCGATCGCGTATGGCGGCGCGCCTTCCGCACCCGAACTGGTGCGGAAGATCCGCGAAGTGTTCGGGGCATTGCCCGGAAACGGCTGGGGCATGACCGAAACGATGGCGACGGTCACCTCGCATTCCAGCGAGGATTACCTGAACCGGCCCGACAGCTGCGGCCCGCCGGTTGCGGTCGCCGACCTGAAGATCATGTCGGAAGACGGCACCCGCGAACTTCCCACCGGCGAGGTGGGCGAACTATGGGCGCGCGGTCCGATGATCGTGAAGGGCTACTGGAACAATCCCGAAGCGACGGCGGAAACCTTCGTCGATGGCTGGGTGCGGACCGGCGATCTCGCCCGGCTGGACGAGGAAGGCTGGTGCTACATCGCCGACCGCGCGAAGGACATGGTCATCCGCGGGGGCGAAAACATCTATTCGTCCGAGGTCGAGAACGTCCTCTACGACCACCCGGCCGTCACGGATGCCGCACTGATCGGCCTGCCGCACCAGCAGCTCGGTGAAGAGCCTGCCGCCGTGGTCCATCTCGCCCCGGGCACCAGCGCGAGCGAGGAAGAACTGCAACAATGGGTTGCGGATCGGCTGGCGAAGTTCAAAGTGCCGGTGCGCATTGTGTTTTCGGCTGATACGCTGCCGCGCAATGCGAACGGCAAGATCCTGAAGAAGGATCTCGCTGCGATGTTCTGACTGCAATCTGCCATGCGCGGCAGGGGCGAATAATTGCCCGGCCCGCGCGTGACAGCCTGCCGAGTGGCGAGGGGACCATGAGCGGCAATACGGCTTCGACCAAGAGGTTCGGCGAAAAGCGCGACACCATCATTCACGCCGCGTCGGTGCTGATAAACGACGTCGGCGTGCAGGCCACCACCCTGTCCGAAGTGGCGCGCGCGATCGGGCTCAATGCCACCAGCATCACCTATTACTTTTCCCGCAAGGAAGAGCTGGTCGTCGCCGTTTATAACGAGACGCTCGACCTGATGGAGGAGATCGCGCGGACCGCTCTGGCGGAGGCCGATCCGACCGCGCGGATCTGCAAGTTCATCGCCCTGCACGTCGAACTTCGCGAACGCATCCGGCGGGGTGAGCGCGGGCTGCTCGTCGCGCTGTCGGAAATCCGCACGCTCGATGCGGAGCGGGAAGAGCCTTTGATGGAACGGTATCGCGCCATCGTCGACATCGTTCGCGGTTTCTTTGGCGGGTCGAAAACCGGCGAGAACCGGGCGCTCGTTTCCGCGAAGTCGCACATCCTCCTCGAAGCGGTGATGTGGTGGCCGGTATGGTCGCTACGCTATTCCTCGCTCGATTTCCCACGCGTGCAGGAGCGGATGACCGACATCCTCTGCTACGGTCTCCCGGCCCAGCGGGGCAGCTGGTCGCCGCAGCCGATAGCGGATCGCCCGTGGCGCACGCAGGAGAGCGCGGACACCAGCCAGAACGACGCGTTCCTTCGCGCTGCGACGATAATGATCAACCAGCGCGGTTATCGCGGTGCGTCAGTCAACCGCATCGCGGAAGCGATCAACGTGACCAAGGGCAGCTTCTACCATCATCATCAGGCGAAGGACGACCTGGTGCTCGCCTGTTTCGAAGAAAGCTACGATCGCCTTTCCGCGACGCAGATGGCGGGGCTTTCGGCGGGCGAGGATTACTGGCAGCGCCTTTCCAGCGTTCTGGCGGAACTGCTCGACCTGCAGTTCTTCGACCCCATGCCGCTGCTGCGGACAACCGCGCTGCAAGCGCTGGAGAGCGAGCACAAGGCGGATGTCGTCACCCGTTCCAACCGGCTCGCGCGGCGCTTCGCCGGACTGCTGATCGACGGGATCGCGGACGGTTCGGTGCGGGCGATCGATCCACTGGTCGCCAGCCAGATCATCATGTCGACCTTGAACGGCGCATACGAGGCGCGCCGTTGGGCCGAGCGGTTCGACGATCCAGCCGCGGCAATCGCCACCTACGCCTCGGTGCTCACCAAGGGTTTGCTGGACGAGGGGTGAGGAAGCTCAGCCCTCGGCCGCGAGCTTGCGCGGTTCGCGCACCTTTACGATCATGAATACGAGCGCCGCGATGGTGCTGGCGAGCACGACGGCGAACAGCGGCATGAATCCGTAAGCGGCCACCACCAGTCCTGCCACTATCGGCCCGGTCGCAGCAATCGCGCCTTCGACCGTGGTGATCAGCGCGAGGCGCATCGGCGTGTCCTCCTGCGCGCCGAATTCCAGCACCATGGTGGTTGCAGCGAGCATCCAGCCCGAACCCCCGATCCCGAGGCACACGAAGGCGCCGTAGATTGGCAAAGCGGTGCTGCCGACGATGAGCAGACCGACCCCACCAATGGTGCTGAGCAACGCGAGAACGTAGACGATCTTGAAACCGAAGCGGTCGCCAAGCGGTCCCCACACGATGTTCGACACCGTGTCGGAGCCGAGGAAAACGAAGCTCAGCCCGCCGATCAGCGCGCCATCGAGACCGAGCTGCGTTCCCGCGTAGACCGTCCAGAACGGCGCGCCCACGCGGGCGACCGTGGCGAGGCTCTGCACCACGCAGAAACCGGCGAAATCGCGGTTCTCCAGCAATTGCGGAAATTCGCGAATACGCTGCATCATCGGCATCTGCGGGCGTGACACGGGCGCGGCAGGTTCGCGGATCATGGTCTTCAGTACCACCAGGCCCAGGCTGGTCAGGATGAAAGCGAACAGGAACGTGGTGGCGTAGCCATTGCCCAGCCATTCGTCGGCAATCAGGTAATTCCCCGCAGCCCAGGCGAGTACGGCGGCAATCAGTCCCCCGGCGAAGTTGCGATAGCCCTGCAATCGCCCGCGTTTGCGGATCGGGATCAGCTTGCTCATCAGCATCTGGAACGCGACCCGCTGGGCGCCGGTGAAGAAGCCGAGCAGCAGGAAGCTGAGGAAAGTCGCGGCGAGCAGCAAATTGCCGGTCAGGAACCAGCCCGCCAGCGCGAGGCACAGGATCATCAGCCGCATCATCGAGCCGACGCGAATGGCGTAGGGCAGGATATGGCTGCGATGCTCGATCCGCGAACCGCTGGCGATCGGGCTTATCGTCGCGCCCAGTTGCAGCAGCGCCGAACCCAGGCCCACCGCCGCCGTGCTGCCCGTCAGCAGCAGCAGGTAGGCGGGAATGATGGTGGGCGCGTAGATCAGCCGGAACCCGGTCATCCCCAGCACGCCGTGAATGAAGTTCGCGCGATAATTGCGGGCGAGGTTCTCGTCCACGAATTGCGCGTGATCGGCCAGCGCGCGTTGCTGCGCGCTGGCCATGTCGCGTGTCAGCCTGTCGGGATCCTCGATCGGATCCAAGGCATCAATAGCCGCTGAGCGTGGCGAAGCGATCCTTGAGGAAGGATGTGCTGCCGAAGCTCGCTTCGAGCACCCGCGCGCGCTTCAGATAGAAGCCGACGTCGTATTCGTCGGTCATGCCCATGCCGCCGTGGAGCTGCACGCCCTCGCGGCTCATGGTGTGAAGCACGTCGTTGGCGCGCGCCTTGGCCAGGCATCCCGCCTGCGGCACGCGGAACCCTGCGTCCAGCGCCTGCAAGCCGCCCTCGACCGCAGAGCGCATCGAAGCGAGGTCGCCGAACAGGTCCGCCATGCGGTGTTGCAGTGCCTGGAAAGTCGCCAGCACCTGGTTGAACTGCACGCGCTGCTTCAGATAATCGAGCGTGGTGTCGAACACCTGCTGCGCCATGCCGAGCATTTCGGCGGCAGTCAGGATGCGCGCGCGGTCGAGCACATCGTCGAGGAGGCTGTCACCGCCACCGGCCAGTTTGTCCGCGGCTACACCGTCGAAAGTGACGTCGGCGTGACTGCGCTGGTCCGTCAGCTTGCGGGTCGACAGGCTGACGCCATCGCCTGCTTCGACGAGGTAGAGCCCGTCCGCCGCCGCGACCACGAACAGTTTTGCACCATGGGCCTCATGCACGAAAGCCTTGGTGCCGGACAGCTTGCCGCCCGAAACGCTGGCCTTGATCTCGCCGCGACCGTGATGCGGACCTTCGTCAATCGCCAGTGTGCCGATGACTTCGCCGCTCGCCATCTTCGGCAGCCACTTGGCTTTCTGCTCATCGCTACCGCCGAGGATGATCGCCGACGCGGCCAGCGTGCTCGCCACCAGCGGGCTGGCGTTGAGTGACTTGCCCAGTTCCTCGACGATCAGCCCCAGGCTGAGCCAGCCAAAGTCCGACCCGCCGTGTTCTTCGGGAATGATGACCCCGGTCCAGCCCATTTCGGCCATCGTGCCATAGGCCGCCGGGTCGTAGGCCTTGTCGTCGCCGCTTGCGCGGACCTTGCGGAATTCGGCCACCGAACCTTCGTTCTTGGCCCAGTCGCGCGCCATGTCGCGCAGCATTTCCTGTTCTTCGTTGAGAACCGCCATGTTTCAGCGCTCCTTTTCTTACTGGTGATCGAGCATGCCGAGCACACGCTTGGCGATGATGTTGTTCTGGATTTCGGTCGAGCCGCCGTAGATCGTCGTGGCCTTGCCGAAGAGCCACGCGCGCACGCCGGCGAGTTCGGTTTCGGAAAAGCTTTCGCCTTCCCAGCCCAGCCCCTGCAGGCCCATGATCTCGATCAGCAGCTCTGCGCGTTCCTGACCCAGCTTGGTGCCCAGCTTCTTGAGCACGGAACTGATTTCGGAAACGCCGCCCGACGCCTTGCTTTCCTCGGTCGCGCGGCGCGCGGTGAGGAGAAAGGCGTTCCAGCGCAGTTCGAAGTCGGCAATTTTGTCGCGCAGCACCGCATCCGCGATTTTTCCGTTTGCGTCGGTCTCGACATACTTCTTCGCGATGTCGCCGAGGCTCGCACCCATCATGCGAGCCATGCTGCCGCCGCCGGACAGGTTGGTGCGTTCATGCTGAAGCAGGCGCTTGCCGATGGTCCAGCCCTGGCCTTCCTCTCCGACGAGGTTTTCCTTCGGCACCTTCACATCGGTGAAGAAGGTTTCGCAGAACGGGCTCATTCCGCTGATCATCTGGATCGGACGCACTTCGACGCCCGGCGCATCCATGTCCATCAGCAGGAAGCTGATGCCGCGGTGCTTGTCGCTCTTGTCCGTGCGGACGAGGCAGAAACACTTGTCAGCCCACTGGCCGCCGCTGGTCCAGGTTTTCTGGCCGTTGACGACGTAGTGGTCGCCCTTGTCCTCTGCGAAGGTCTGCAGATTGGCGAGGTCGGACCCGGCGTTGGGTTCCGAATAACCCTGACACCAGCGGATTTCGCCGCGGCAGATCGGGGGGATGTGTTCCTTCTTCTGCGCTTCGTTGCCGTATTCGAGCAGGGTGGGGCCGAACATCATCACGCCCATGCCGCCGATCGGGTTGTAGGCGCCGGCCTTCGCCATTTCCTCGTCGAGGATGCGGGCCTGCTTCTTGGAAAGGCCGCCGCCGCCATATTCGGCGGGCCAGGTTGGCGTGCCCCAGCCGCGGGCGCCCATGGCTTCGCGCCAGCTTTTCTGCGCCGCCGTTTCATGCCCCGGCCCCTCGACGGAGGCCATGGCATTGCCCTTGCCCTTCAGCTCTTCGGGAAAGTTCTGCGCGATGAAGTCACGCACTTCCTCGCGGAAGGCGTCTTCCCCCGCCGGGGCGTCTGTCTGTGGTTGCGTGGCCATTGTCTACTCCTCGATTGGCACGTGCGGACGGGCGCAATTCCGCGCCCGGAAAAGGGTTGTCGTCATGCTGCCGGATCCGCGATCATTTCCGCGTCCGCCACTTCTTCGCGGTTCTGCAACCGCAGCTTTTCCAGATTGGCCTCGTGGCTTTGCCGGTCGATGCGGTAGAAGAACAGGAAGCAGGCGCCCCCGATATATAGCAGCAGCAGGGCAGGTACATAGGCCATCGCCAGCTGCAATGGCACCTCGGGCGCGATGTCGCGCGGATCGGTTCCCGGCGTCAGCCCGACGACCGAAACCAGTATCCCGGCAACGAACACGCCGATCCCGGACGTCGCCTTCTGCATGAAGGTGTTGGCGGCGTAGAACAGCCCTTCGGACCGGCGGCCGGTGGCGAGCTGACTTTCCTCGACCACGTCACCGACCATGGCATGGGTCAGCACGGCGGAGGAAAAGCCGCACATATTGTAAAGCGAGGTGATCGCGAAGATCGTCGGCACCAGCAGCGGATCGCCGTTTTCGAGGAACACGCCGAAAATGCGCAGCAGATAGGGCGTGGACCCGACCAGCACCGCCACGACGGCGAGCCCGAAGGCGGCATTGCGCTTTCCAAACTTGCGCGAGAGCCACGGCGCAAGAAACAGGCCAAGGCTCGCGCCCACCAGCGCGTCCAGCACCAGCACGGCAAGCTGCGCCGAGGTGAGTCCCCACAGATAGGTGCCGAAATAGATCTGGAGCGCGGAGGTCATGCCGATGGCGGTATACTTGAGCAGGCCGAAGCCGAGCAGCGCGAGGAAGCCCTTGTGCGAGAAGGTCTGCTTCATCTGCCCCAGCGTGCCGAACACGCCCAGCCACGGAGTCTTGGGCGGCGGCTTGAAGTATTTGACCCGGTGCAGCGTCCCGATGCTCGACACCATGATCGCCGCGAACATGATCAGCGATCCCCAGATTGCGAAGCGCCAGTAGCCTTCGGGGTTGAGCTGCCCGACCGGGTACTCGGCCGATGGCGCTAGGAAGACGTAGAGCGTCAGGAACGCCATCGCTATCCCGCCGAGATAACCGAAGAAGAAGCGGAAACTGGCGATGGATGTACGCTCGTTATAGTCGGGCGTCAGTTCCGGGGCGAGGGCGCTGCTGGGTATCTCGTAGAACGTGATGAAGGTTCGCACTGCGCAGCCGATCACCAGGATATACCAGAATGTCTGAACGTCGCTCATGCCCGCGGGCGGCATGAACAGCAGCAGCAGGCTGCCCGCCGCAGGAACGGCGGATGCGAACATGAAGGGATGCCGCCGACCCAGTCTGGTGCGAACCGAATCCGACCATTGTCCGACGATCGGGTCCGAAATCGCGTCGAACACCAGCGCGACCAGAATGGCGAAGGACACGAGATCCGCGCGCACCCCGACGACCTGGTTGTAATAGAGCAGCAGGAACGACCGGAAGGCCACGTCCTTGATGCCGTAACCGATCGAACCGGTGCCATAGAGCACCTTCGTGCCCAGCCGGATCGGCGGTGCGGTGCTGTCTACGACCACGCCGCGCCCTACCTTGCCGGTGCGCCGAGCGGGAGGTCGCGCAGCTCGTTATCGCGCGCCTCGGCCTCGCGCGCGCGCAGGATTTCGAGGTTCTGCAGGTGCTTCTCGCGCGTGATCGGATAGAACAGGAGGAACATCGCTCCGATGGTCCAGAGCGTGATGGAGATCGGAATGTAGTGGAGCAGCAGCGAATCCACGACGCCATCAGGAATGGTCTGCGGATCGGCCTGCTCGGGAAAGGCGGACCAGGCCAGGATCTGCCCGGCGGCGAAAATTCCCAGCGCATTGGAGCATTGCTGCATGAAGCTGGCGGCGGCGAAGAAGGTCCCCGCATCGTGGCGCCCGGTCTTCACCGCGCTGTCCTCTACCACGTCGGCCATCATGGCGCTGGTGTTGATCAGCGAGATCGCGACCATCGCGCCATAGACCGCGCCGATCACGAACAGCACCGGTACGAGCAGCGCATCGCCCGGTACGTAGAAGAGGTCGAGATAGCTGAGCACCAGTGGCGTAAGCCCGATGGATACGCCGGCCACGGCGAAGATCATGGAGCTGGCACGCTTGCCGATCCACTTAGAAACCACCGGCGCCAGCGGCGCGGCAATCGTCGCGGCGACGAAGCTGTCGAGCGTCAGCAGGGCGAGTTGCGGGGCCGTCAGCTTGAAGAGGTACGTGCCGAAATACAGCGTCGTCGCGCTGTAAAGTCCGATCGCGGAGTATTTGAAAACGCCGAACCCGAAGATAGCCAGGAAAGCGCGATTGCGGAAAGACGAGAACATCTCGCGCAGGTGCTGCATCGGCGTAACGCGGGCGGCGTTTGGGATGAGGGCGTCGGCCTGTCGGATGTAGGGAATGCGGTTGTGCGTACCCGCGGTGCAGATCAGGATCGCGAGGAAGATCAGCAGCGCGCCGAGGCCGGCGAAAGCCGCGTAGCTGTCGGGATTGAGCTGCCCGCGGGGATATTCCTCGCTCGAAACGAACACGAAGGCGAGGCAAAAGGATGTGAACCCGTAAGCTCCCGCATATCCGAACCAGTAGCGCAGGGAGAACAGTTTCGTCCGCTCGTTGTAACGCGGCGTCAGTTCGGGCGCGAGCGCGGATGCGTTGATCTCGAACGCGCTGATCGACGCACGGGTCGCCGAGGCGAGCACGAAAATCCACAAGCCCATCTGCGTGGCGCTGAGGCCGTCCGGCGGGAACCACGTCAGGAAGAAGAACAGCGTGGTCGGAATGGCCGCGGCGTACATGAACGGATGCCGCCGCCCCCAGCGTGAGCGCGTGGTGTCGGCCCACCTGCCCAGAAAGGGATCGACCACGGCATCGACCAGCAGCGTCATTGCCAGCGCCGTGCCCACGATCGCGGCGGGGACGCCGACGACCTGGTTGAAGTAGAGCATCAGATAGCTGGAAAAGGCCGCGCTCTTGATACCGTTGGCGAGCGCGCCAAAGCCATAGGACAGCCGCGTGCCGACCCCGATTTTCGGCACCCCGTCTTCGGGATTGTCCGACGGGAGAGCGACCACGGCCGCCTCGTTCATGCCGCGTCCGCCGCTTCGACGATCTCATCGATCGGGTCGTACATTTCCTTCGCCCGCGCCCGCCGCTCGAGCAGCGAGTAGTCTGGGAAGATCGGATCGGCGACGTCCTTGTAGTCGCGCAGATGCTGTTTCGCGACGGTGACCTTGTGCACTTCCGTCGGCCCGTCTGCGATCCCCATCACCATCGATCCGATCAGATTGCCGACGAAGGGCATCTCGTTGGACACGCCGAGCGAGCCGTGGATGTGGATGCACCGCCTTGCGATGTTGTGGTAGACTTCGGGCATCAGCGCCTTGATCGCGGCGATGTCCTTCCGGACCTTCAGATAATCCTGGTGCTTGTCGATCATCCACGCGGTCTTGAGCACGAACAGCTTGAACTGTTCCAGCTCGATATAGCTGTCGGCGATCTGCATCTTGACCGTCTGGTAGTCGGCGACCGTACCTTCCCGGGTCTTGCGGCTGACCGCCCTTCGGCTCATCGCGTCGAGCAGGCGGCGGCAATTGCCGACCGTCCGCATGGCGTGATGCACCCGGCCTCCGCCAAGGCGGGTCTGTGAAATGGCGAAGGCGCCGCCCTGTTCGCCCAGCAAATGGTCCGCAGGCACGCGCACATCGGTGTAGCGCACGTAACTTTCGGAGCCATCCTGCTGTCCATACACGCCGACGTTCCGGACGATCTCGACGCCCGGCGTGTCGACCGGGACGATGAACATGCTCATTTTCCGGTGTCGTTGCGCGTCCGGGTCGGTCACTGCCATCACGATCAGGAAGTCGGCCCACTTGCCGTTGGTCGAGAACCATTTTTCGCCGTTGATCTTCCAGTGATTGCCGTCGAGTTCCGCCCTGGTGACGAAATTCGTCGGGTCGCTGCCGCCCTGTGGCTCAGTCATGGAAAAGGCGGAAACGATCTCGTTGTTGAGCAGCGGCTGGAGATACCGCTCTTTCTGTTCCGGCGTGCCATAGTGCGCGATGATCTCCGCATTTCCGGTGTCCGGAGCCTGACACCCGAAGACGATCGGCGCAAATGTCGCGCCGCCCAGAATCTCGTTCATCAGGCCGAGCCTGACCTGACCGTAACCCTGGCCGCCCAGTTCCGGGCCGAGGTGGCAGGCCCACAGCCCCTTGGCCTTCACCTCTTCCTGCAAGGGCCGCACGAGTTCGTTGCGGCGCGGATTCTTGACGTCGTAAGGATGGATGCCGAGCATCCCGAGCGGTTCGACCTTTTCGCGGACAAAGCCTTCCATCCAGTCCAGCTTTTCTTGGAATTCCGGTTCGGTTTCGAAGTCCCAAGCCATCACCACTCTCCCGATGCAGATGCTTTGCGCATTTCCGACTCACACCATACCGGTTTTTTGAAAAGCGACAAGCACCGTTCCGGTACGGCAGCGAGCATTGGGGCCTGACGGGGCCTTCGGCTGCCAGACAGCGTCGTGGGCGAAGGGATTTGCCACCTTCCCATTGTTCGATTCCCAAAATATGGCTCGCCTCCAGCCGCAGTCTTGCTGTAGGCAGAGCAAAAGAGAACGTTCACATTGCGGGACGAAACGGGAAGGGTATTCATGGAAAAGCGGACCGGCGTCACTGCCGCATTCGTCGCGGTGACGACATTGTTCTTCGCCTGGGGGTTCATCACATCGTTGATCGACCCGCTGGTTGCAGCGGTGAAGGGCATCTTCACGCTCAGCGACGCACAGGCGCAGCTTTCCGCGTCGGCCTTCTTCATTGCCTATGGCCTCGTCAGCTTCCCGGCGGCGGCGATCATTGCGAAATGGCGTGCGGTACCGTCCATCCTTCTGGCCCTGGCGATGATGGTCGTCGCCTGCCTGATCATGCTGGGCGCGGCGAACATCGCCAATTACAACCTCGTGCTGCTCGGCCTGTTCGTGCTGGCCAGCGGCATAACCATCCTGCAGGTCGCAGCAAATCCGCTCGCCGCCGCCTTGGGTGATCCCGAAAAAAGCCACTTCCGTCTAACGCTGGCGCAAACGTTCAACAGCTTCGGCACGATCATCGGCCCGGCCCTTGGGGCGAGCCTGTTCCTGGCCGGCGTCGAAGTCACTGACGGCGTCGCGCTGACCGAGGAAGTGCGGAACAACGCGCTGGCGGGCATCGACCGCGCGTACTTCTGGATCTGCGGCCTCCTGATCCTGCTGCTCGGCTTCTTCTTCCTCGCCCGCAAGACCGTTGCCGCGGCTGCGCCTGCCATCGGTTCGGGCAAGAACATCGGACAGCTGATCGGAGAGGCGCTGTCGTCGCGCTGGGCGCTGATCGGCGCGGGTGCGATCTTCCTCTACGTGGGCGCAGAGGTTGCCATCGGAACGCAGATGGCCCTGTTCCTCAACAGCGAGAACACCTGGGGCATCAATCTGCAACAAGCGGGTGCGCTGGTGAGCTTCTACTGGGGCGGCGCGTTCGTCGGCAGGCTGGTCGGTACCGGCCTGCTCTATTTCGTGAAGGCGACGCGCCTGCTGGCGATCTTTACCGCGATTGCGGCAGCGATGTGCCTCTATGTCTTCGCGGTGGGCGGCGTTTCCGCGGGCTACGTCGCGCTGGCGATCGGCTTGTTCAATTCGATCATGTTCCCGGTGATCTTCACCCTAACGCTGGAGCGTTCGAGCGCCAGCGACGAGGCGACGTCGGGTCTGCTGTGCACCGGCATTGTCGGCGGCGCTGCGATCCCCGTGCTGGTCGGACTGGTTTCCGACGCGACGAGCTACACCTTCGCCTTCATCGTGCCGATGATCTGCTACGTGCTGCTGTGCCTTGTCGCTCTCGCAGCGGCCCGCAGCGCGCCGGTGCGAAAGACGGAAACGGCAAGCGTCCACTAGGCTTGCCTGAAGGGGCGAAGCGATGGAGGCGCCAGACATGCTCGATGCAGTCATCATCGGCGGGGGGCACAATGGCCTGACCTGCGCCTTTTACCTTGCCCGTGCGGGGTTGAAGGTGCGGGTGCTGGAGCGGCGCGGCGTCGTTGGCGGCGCGGCTGTAACCGAGGAATTCCACCCGGGCTTCCGCAACTCGGTCGCGAGCTACACCGTCAGCCTCTTGCAGCCCCGAGTCATCGCCGACATGCGCCTGCCCGAGCGCGGCTATCGCGTGATCGAGCGCCCGATCTCCAACTTCCTGCCACAGCCCGATGGCGGCTATCTCAAGCTCGGCGGTTCGCTGGAGCGGACGCAGGCGGAGTTCGCTCGGTTTTCCAAGCGCGATGCGGATGCCTTGCCGCATTACTACGCCGCGCTCGACCGCGTGGCGGACGTGCTGCGCGCTCTGGCGCTCGAGACGCCGCCAAACGCCGGAGAGGGGCTGCGATCCCTCGGGGCGGCGGTGGCGCAGGGCTGGGGCCTCTCGCGTCTGCCGCTCGATGCGAAGCGCGACGTACTCGACCTCTTCACCAAGTCGGCGCGCAGCTTTCTCGATGGCTGGTTCGAAAGCGAGGCGGTGAAGGCGGCCTTCGGTTTCGACGCCGTGGTCGGCAATTACGCTTCGCCCGACACGCCGGGCAGCGCCTATGTCCTCCTGCACCACGTCTTTGGCGAGGTGAACGGCAACAAGGGCGCATGGGGCCATGTCGTCGGCGGCATGGGCACGATCACGCAGCTGATGGCCGAGGCATGCGAGGAAGCGGGCGTGGAGATCAGCCTCGAAGCGCCGGTCGCGCACGTGCTCGTCGATGGCGATGCTGTGGCAGGCGTGACGCTCGAAACTGGCGAGGAAGTGCGGGCGAAGCGCGTTATCGCCAATGTCGGGCCGAAGCTGCTTTACGGCAGGTTGCTGGACGAGAGCCACCAGCCAGACGATTTCCGCCGCCGGATGCGCGGGTACAAGGCGGGCGGCGGGACCTTCCGCATGAACGTCGCGCTGAGCGAACTTCCGCGTTTCACGGCACTGCCCGAGCCGGGCGAGCATCACCGCGCCGGTATCGTGATCGCACCCACGCTCGACTACATGGACCGGGCCTTCATCGACGCGAAGCTGCATGGCTGGTCGAAGGCGCCGATCGTGGAGATGCTGATCCCCAGCACGGTGGACGACAGCCTCGCGCCTGCGGGCCAGCACGTCGCCAGCCTGTTCTGCCAGCAATTCGCCCCCGAGCTTCCCGACGGTCGTGACTGGGACGACGAGGAGGGCGCCGCCGCCGACACGATCATCGATACGGTCGAGGCGCATGCACCGGGCTTCCGCGCTTCGATCCTCGGTCGGCAGGTGCTGAGCCCCAAGGGACTCGAACGCAAGTTCGGCCTTGTCGGCGGCGACATCTTCCACGGTCACATGAGTCTCGACCAGCTATGGTCGGCGCGGCCCGTGCTCGGCCACGGCAGCTATCGCGGGCCGGTGAAGGGCCTCTACATGTGTGGCGCAGGCTCGCATCCCGGTGGCGGCGTGACCGGCGCGCCGGGGCACAATTGCGCGCGCGAGGTGTTGGCGGACAAGGGCCGCTTCGGGCGGTTCATCTGACCTGTCGGGGGATTGCGGGAGCGGCAGGCCTTGTCGCGGAGCCGCACGGGCGGGCAAGCTTGCCGTTCCACCATTGTCGCAGAGATTTCTCCCGCCATGCCGACCGACCATCTGCCGCCGCCCGGCGCGCCCGACATCGATATTGCCCGCGCCGCGAAGCTGGAGCCGATCCTGTCGCTGGCAGAGCGGCGGCTGGGCCTGCCGGCACGGGCGCTGGTCCCCTACGGCCATGACAAGGCGAAACTTTCGCTCGACCAGATTGCTGCGCTGAAGGACCGGCCCGCAGGCAAGCTGGTGCTGGTCACGGCCATAACTCCGACCCCGGCGGGAGAGGGGAAGACCACCACCACCGTCGGGCTGACTGACGGCCTGAATGCAATCGGCGTCAACGCCATGGCTTGCCTTCGCGAACCCTCGCTCGGCCCGTGCTTCGGGATGAAGGGCGGCGCGGCGGGCGGGGGGCGCGCGCAGGTCGTGCCGATGGAGGACATCAACCTCCATTTCACGGGCGATTTCCACGCCATCACCTCGGCGCACAGCCTGTTGTCGGCGATGATCGACAATCATCTGCAGTGGGGCAATGCGCTGAATATCGATCCGCGGCGGATCAGCTGGCGGCGTGTGGTCGACATGAACGACCGCGCGCTGCGCAACATCACCGTCGGGCTTGGCGGTCCCGCGCACGGCATTCCGCGCGAAAGCGGCTTCGACATCACCGTCGCGTCGGAAATCATGGCGATCCTGTGCCTCGCCAGCGATCTGCACGACCTCCAGCGCCGGCTCGGCGATATGATCGTGGCGCGCAGCTATTCAAGGGAACCCGTCACCGCGCGAGCCATCGGCGCGGACGGCGCCATGGCGGTGCTGTTGCGCGATGCGCTCGCGCCCAATCTGGTGCAGACGATCGAGAACAATCCCGCCTTCATCCACGGCGGTCCCTTCGCCAATATCGCGCATGGCTGCAACTCGGTCGTCGCCACGCGGGCGGCGCTGAAACTGGCGGACGTGGTGGTGACCGAAGCCGGCTTCGGCGCCGATCTGGGGGCGGAGAAATTCCTCGACATCAAGTGCCGCCAATCTGGCCTCCGCCCCGATGCCGTGGTGCTGGTGGCAACTGTCCGGGCGCTCAAGATGCAGGGCGGGGTGGCGAAGGCCGATCTCGAGAGTCCCGATGTCCCCGCGCTGGAGCGAGGTGCGGCAAACCTCGCGCGTCACGTCGCGAACCTGCGGAAATACGGCCTGACCCCGGTGGTCGCGATCAACCATTTCGCCAAGGACGCTGCCGAGGAAGTTGCAGCGCTGGAGAAGATCTGCGCTGATCTCGGCGTAACCTGCGCGCTGTCGCGCCATTGGGCGGAGGGCGGCGCAGGCGCGACCGAGCTGGCGCGCCGCGTGATGGAGGCGCTGGACGCCGCGGCCCAAGTCGAATTGCTCTATCCCGATGCGATGCCGCTGGCGGAGAAGGTCCGCACCGTGGCGCGCGAAATCTACGGCGCGCAGGACATCGTGCTGTCCGCGCCTGCGGCCCGCGCTCTGGCCGAATATGCCGGGTGGGGCTTCGGCGAACTGCCGGTCTGCATTGCCAAGACGCAGTACAGCTTTTCGACCGATCCGGCTCGCCTCGGCGCACCCGAAGGCCACGTGGTCGAGGTGCGCGAGGTTCGGCTGTCGGCGGGCGCGGGCTTCGTGGTGGCGATCTGCGGCGACATCATGACCATGCCCGGCCTGCCGCGCCATCCGGCGGCGCTCGATATCGGGCTGGACGAGGCTGGCCGCATCACCGGCCTCGCCTGAGCGGATCAGCCCGCTTCGGCGAGGGCGATGATCTTGCGCAGCAGCCGCTTCGCCTCGGCCAGTTCGGCGTCGGTCAGCTGGTCGGCGAGATCCGTTTCGCGCGCCTTGGCTGCGGCCAGCACTTCAAGGAAACGCCGGCGCCCTTCCTCGCCCTGTTCGAACCCGCCGTCCGTGGCGGCCAGCAGGTCGCGTCGGACCATTGCCGTAATATCGCTTTCAGCCAGCGCGTAGCCGAAGTCGTCGCAATAATTGGCAAGCTGCGCGCCCGTTTGCGGCGACTGGCGGCTGAGGAGCGCGAGCGCGAGGTATTCGGCCATGGACAGGTCGAGCGCGGCGATCGTGCCGCGGGCGCTGCGCGATGTGGCATAGTGCGCGCGCGAGACCAGCTGGAACAGGAAATCGTCGCTGAAATGGCCGTGTTCCATGTCCACCGCGCTGCGAACGGGCCGCGGGCGGTGATCGGCATAGCGACCGCCGTGAAACAGCAGCGGGGCTTCGTCCCGCGATTCGAAATCGATGACTTCGCCCACCATGATGATGTGGTCGCCGCCCTCGTACTGGTGACGGGTGCGGCATTCGAAGCGCGCGGCGTAGTGTTGCAACACGGGCGAGCCCAGTTGCCCCTTGTGCCAGTCGACATCGGCGAACTTGTCTTCCCCCGACCGGGCGAAGCGGTTGGACAGCGCCTCCTGCGCGGCGGTGAGGACATGGACGGCGAAATGTCCGCTGGCGCAGAAGGCCGGGCGCGACTTGCTTTCCTTGGCGAGCGACCAGAGCACCAGCGGCGGGTCGAGGCTGACGGAGTTGAAGCTGCTCGCCGTCACGCCCACCGGATCGCCGCTTTCGTCCAGCGTCGTCGCAATGGTCACGCCGGTGGCAAAGGCGCCCAGCGCGTCGCGGAACCGGGTGTGGGTGGAAGGATCGCTCATGTATCCGCGCAGCGTTACGGACAGGAGCGCCCTTGCATCAATGAAAATCTCTCGATCGCGGAATGATCTGCGCATCGCGCGGGTGGCGCGAGGCGGACGGCGGCAATGGGCTGTTTACGTGGTCGGCGCGTTCCATCTGCGTGTGCAGCAGGTCGTCGGACAGGGCGAGCAGGCGATCGGTGCCGTCGACCAGCTCGCGCACGACGATATGCAGCACGTCGTCATCCTTCTGCACGATGCCGCGCACTTCCATCAGCCTCGCGGACATGATGACCTTGCGGAAGCGCGCCATCACGTCGGGCCAGATGACGAGGTTGGCGACCCCGCTTTCGTCCTCCAGCGTGATGAAGCACACTCCCTTGGCGCTGCCCGGCCGCTGGCGGATCAGCACCACGCCTGCGGCGCGGACGGGCGCGTTGAACTTCAGGTCGCGCAAATCGGCGGATCGGGTGAAGCCGCGCGCGGCGTAATTGTCGCGCAGGAAAGACATGGGATGCGCCTTCAGCGACAGGCGCATGGTCTGGTAATCGGCCACCACGTGTTCGCATACCGGCATCTGCGGCAGGTCGACATCGGCAAGTTCAGCCCCCTCGTCGCGCGCCTCGGCAAAACTGAACAGTGGCAGGTCGGGCGCCTGCTTCAGCGCACGCGCATCCCACAGCGCCTGCCGCCGGTCCAGCCCGGTGCTGCGGAACCCGTCCGCCTCTGCCAGCTTGCGCACGGTGGCGACGGGGATGCGGCTGCGCGCGCGCAGATCCTCGACATCGGCATAGGGCGCGATGCGGTGATGCAACAGCGCGGCGGCATCCTGCACGGCAAATCCGTTGATCTGGCGAAAACCCAGCCGCACCGCCCATCGTGCCGGCCCGTCGCCCATTCCGGCCGGTTCCAGCAGATTGTCCCAATCCGAATAATTCACGTCAGGCGCGCGCACTTCGACCCCGTGTTCGCGCGCGTCGCGCACGATCTGGGCGGGCGCGTAGAAGCCCATCGGCTGCGAGTTGAGCAGCGCCGCGCAGAAGGCGTCGGGGTAGTGACACTTGATCCAGCTCGACACGTAGACGAGGTGCGCGAAGCTGGCGGCGTGGCTTTCGGGGAAGCCGTATTCGCCGAACCCTTCGATCTGGCTGAAGCAGCGCGCGGCGAAATCGCGGTCGTATCCGCGCGCGACCATGCGCTCCACCATCCGTTCCTTGTGTTCGGAAACGAGGCCCTTGGAACGGAAGGTCGCCATCGCCTTTCGCAGCTGGTTGGCTTCCGCCGGAGTGAACTCGGCTGCGACGATGGCGATCTTCATCGCCTGTTCCTGGAAGATCGGCACGCCCATGGTGCGCGAGAGGATCTTCTTCAGCTCGTCGGGATCGTGCTGCGGGCCGGGGGAGGGGTACTCCGCCTTCTCGCGCCCCTGCCGCCGCTTGAGGTAGGGGTGCACCATGTCGCCCTGGATCGGGCCGGGCCGCACGATGGCGACTTCGATGACGAGGTCGTAATAGCAGCGCGGGCGCAGGCGCGGCAGCATGTTCATCTGCGCGCGGCTTTCCACCTGGAACACGCCGATGCTGTCGGCGCGGCAGAGCATGTCGTAGACCGCCGGATCCTCGCGCGGGACGGTGGCGAGGGTGAAGCGCTTGCCGTGATGCGCGTCGATCAGGTCGAAGGCTTTACGGATGCACGTCAGCATCCCCAGCGCCAGCACGTCGATCTTCATGATGCCGAGCGCGTCGATATCGTCCTTGTCCCACTCGATGAAGCTGCGTTCGGGCATGGCGCCGTTGCCGATCGGCACGCTTTCCACCAGCGGGCCGTTGGTGAGGATGAAGCCGCCGACGTGCTGCGAGAGGTGGCGCGGCATTCCGATCATCTGGTCCGCCAGCATGATCACGCGGCGCAGGTACGGATCGGCAAGGTCGAGCCCGGCCTCTTCGGTCTTCGCCTCGTCCACCGAACTGCCCCAACTGCCCCACACCGTGCGGGCGAGCGCGCTGGTTACGTCTTCGGACAGGCCCATCGCCTTGCCGACCTCGCGAATGGCGGAGCGCGGGCGGTAGTGGATCACGGTGGCACACAGGCCCGCGCGCTGGCGGCCATAACGGGCGTAGATGTACTGGATCACTTCCTCGCGCCGCTCGTGTTCGAAATCGACGTCGATGTCGGGCGGCTCGCGCCGCTCCTCTGAGATAAAGCGTTCGAAAAGCAGTTCGACCTCGGACGGATCGACCGAGGTGATGCCAAGGCAGAAGCACACCGCGCTGTTGGCGGCGGACCCGCGCCCCTGGCACAGGATCGGCGGATCGCACCCGCGCGCGAAGTCGATCACGTCCTTGATGGTGAGGAAATAGCGCGCGATGTCGAGCTTTGCGATCATCGCCAGCTCGCGCGTCACGAGGTCGCGGACCTTTTGCGGCACGCCCTGAGGGTAGCGATGGGCCGCGCCTTCCCACGCCACGCGTTCGAGGTAATGCTGCGGCGTTTCGCCGGTGGGGACGGTTTCTTCGGGGTATTCGTAGCGCAATTCGTCGAGCGAGAAGTTGCAGGCATCCGCAACCGCGCGCGTGGCGGCAATGGCGTGCGGCCACCGGGCGAACAGGCGCTGCATCTCGGCGGGGCTTTTCAGGTGCCGTTCCGCATTGGCGTGAAGGAGATAGCCCGCGCGATCCATCGTCGTCTTCTCGCGGATGCAGGTCATCACGTCCTGCAACGGGCGACGCTCCGCCGCGTGGTAATGCACGTCGTTGGTGGCGAGGATGGCAAGGCCATGCGCCGTCGCCAGCTCGTCCAGCCGGGCGATGCGCGCGCGGTCGTTGCCGCGGTAGAGGTAGCTGGCGGCGATATGGCGCATGGTCGGCAGCGCGGCGGCGAGCATGGGCAGATCGGCAGCGAAAGCGGAAACGTCCCCACCCGGCAGCGCGATCAGTTGCACGCCGTCGGCATGGCTCGCCAGCATCGGCAGGGTCAGGTGGCACTCGCCCTTGTCCTGCCACTTGCCGTCGGCGGTCTGCATCTTGCCTTGCGAAAGCAGGGTGCACAGCCGCCCGTAGGCAGCGCGGTCTGTCGGGTAGGCAAGGAAGGCGTGCCCCTCGATCAGTTCCAGCCGGCAGCCGATCACCGGACGCAGTTGCGCCGTCTTCGCCTCTGCATGGAGGCGCACGATGCCCGCCATGGTGTTGGCATCGGCGATCCCTAGCGCATCATAGCCATGACCCAGCGCGGCCAGCACCAGGTCGACCGCGTCGGATGCGCCGCGCAGGAAGGAAAAGCAGCTCGCAACGCCCAGTTCGACATAAGGAGCGCGCGGATTGGGCGCGAAGCCGCTGCCGGCGATCCGCTGCAACGTGCGCTTTTCCGGCGTGAGCGGGGCCTCCGGCATCAGGCGAACAGCCCGTGCATGAACCATGCGGGCGGGCCGCCGCGGCCATCGTCGACCACGCCGTTGCGATAGATCCAGTAACGCCGCCCCTCGGCATCCTCGATGCGGTAATAGTCGCGCAGCCGCACGGCGGATTTCTCCCGCCACCATTCGGGCGCGATGCGTTCCGGCCCCTCCACCCGGATCACGTCGTGCAGGCGGCGGCGCCAGCGGAAGCGGCGCGGCGGGCCTTCGGGTGTGGCGTAGATCACCGCGATCTGTTCGGGCCGGTCGAACAGGCGCACGGGGCGTTCGGGCAGAGTGCCGAGCGTGGCGGCCAGCGAGGTGTCGAGCGCGGCATTGCCCTCAATAGCCTCTAACGCCGGGTGCCAGGTGATCGCGCGTTCCGGAATATGGCTGGCGTGCGGGGCAGGGCGCAGCACGCCGTGGGCGCCCGTGCGCGCGCACAGCCGGTCGATCAGGTGCGACAGCGATAGCCCCTCTGGCTCGCTTTCGGTGAGGCTTGCCTGCTGCGCGTCCATCACCTCGTGCCACAGGGCGGTGAGCGCAAAGGCATCGAAGCCGAACCCTGCCTCCAGCGTCTCCAGCTGTTCGGCGAAGAGCCGCGCGACATGGGCGGGCTCGCGCACCGGGGCAGCGGTCGCCGCGACCAGCATCGCGACATGGCCGTCGACGCGGAACGCTTCGAACCGCAGGCGGCGCAGGCCCCGATGCGCGACTTCGAGCTGCGCGCACAGGTCCCCGGCAAGGTCGGCGAGGATCGGCGCGAGGATGGCGGTGTGGCGGACCGGGTCCATCACGCGCGCCTGCGCACGGTAAACCTCGCGCGCCACCAGCGGGGCGACGACCTCCTCCACCGTGCCGCGTGCCTGCCCCAGCCGGGTGAGCGCCCCGACGCCTCCCTGCTTTGCAGTGCGAAACCGGCGGGCAAGCGCGCGGGTGGGCACGCGGGCGAGCGCACCGATGCTCTTGAAGCCCAGCCGCTTGAGCGCCAGCGCGTCATCCTCTGCAATACGCAGCGCCGCCACCGGCAGCGGGGCGAGCGCGGCGTCGAGCGTGTCGGGTGTCACCACGATGCGGTTGTTTGCGGCATGGCGGGCCAGCGCCCATGCCCCCCCGATGGTGGGCGCCATTGCCGTGCGCGCGGTCAGGCCCATCTCCGTGAAGCTGCGCTGCATTTCCGCCAGCAGGGCGGTTTCCCCACCGAACAGATGCGCCGCCCCGGTGCTGTCGAGCAGCAGGCCGTCCGCCCCGTCCACCGCGCTCCACGGGCTCCAGCGCTGGGACCAGCGGGCGATCCGTTCGAGCCATGCCGCGTCGCCTGCCGGATCGGAGGGCTCGATCACCAGTTCGGGGCAGATCGCGCGTGCGTCGGTCAGCTTCTGGCCGGGGTGGATGCCGCTCGCCCGCGCGGCGGCGTCGACTGCGTCGATCACCGTGCCGTGGGCATTTTCCGACGCGAGTGCGAGCGGCGGGGGTGTTGGTGCGGGTGGCGCTTCTTCAGCCGTAGCGGCGGGCGAAGGCCGGTGCGGGTTCTGCGCCGCCTGCTGCCGGTGCCAGCGTTCCATCGCCAGCCGGGGAAACCAGATCGAGACGATGCGCCGCGCGGTCATAGCTCGCCTCCCACGTGCCGGGGCGCATGTCGCGTGCGCGGAACAGTTCGAGCGACCATGTCGGCGCGCCCGGCGCTTCGGGATCGTGCGGATGTGCGGGCGAAGGGCGGCTGGCCACCCGCCAGCGCCGTCTCGCGCCGCTGAGATCGGCATGGCCCCCGCAGCGCAGCAGGAACACCGGCACGCCATAACGCTCCGCCGCGACCGCCAGCCGCCGCGTGGCAGTAAAGTCGAGCGCGCGCGGATCGCCGTGCAGTTCCCCGATCACTGCCGCCAGCGAGGGGCAGTGCAGCCCTTCCTCCATCGCGCACAGCGCCTCCCCCGCATCGCGCGCGACAAGGTGCAGCAGGCCGGTGCGACCGAGTTCGGGCAGGCCGTGGGGGTAGGGGCGTCCGGCATCCTTCAGCACGCGGCGATCCTGCACCCACAACGCGGTCGCGTTCTGCTGCCCCGCACCGCGCATCGCTTGCCCGGCCGCGATCTGCGACAGCGCGAAGCCCGTCGCAGCCCCGTCGCCCGCCGGCACGAACACCTCCTGCAAGGTTGGCGGAGCAGGCGGGAAGGGGGCGGCACGGGTAGTGGTACTGGGGCAAGGGTCGGGAACCATCGAGAGAATCGGTCGAATCACTATGTTCCCATTTTGTTCTATTTCCGCTTCCGGTTCAATGGTGCAGAATCGAAGGCTTACCGGCTCACCGTCTTGTGCCGGATTTCGAGGATCGTGCCGCGATAGGCGACGAAATTTCCGCTCCCGTCGAGGAAGCCTACTCCGGCTTTCGCCGCGTGTTGCTGGGCCAGGGTCAGGCGGTCGTACCACTTCCCCTTGCGATCTTTGGAGATGAACCGGAACTGTTCCATGCGCGGGAGAAATCGCGCGAAAAGCCTTGCGGTTCCCGTGCCTTACAAATGTCAGTCGAGAGCGGTTCGATCACGACGCGATGCGGGCCGCGAACTGTTCCGGCGCGATCTGCCGGATCATCATCCGGGCGCCGAACGGTTCGCCGCTTTCGATCGATGCACGGGTCGCGCCATGGCCGAGATCGGCATTGGCAATCACTCTTTCGCCCGCATCGTTGCGACCGATCACGACGGCAATATCGCCGCCCCTGCCAGGCATCAGCGTGTAGGTCTCCACCACCGCCTGTCCGGCGAAATCCCTCGCCACCGCAACGCGATCTTCCGCCTGCGACAAAGCCCTCGTGCGGCCTCGCCCATTCCATTCGGCTGGCATGGTCGAATAAATGCCCGTCGCATATTTGCTCATCACCCCACCATTCGCGCCGACCAATGCGAAGCTGCCGGGCGCGCTGCGGGCACGCTGGACCGCCTCGGCGATGGCGTGGGCCGAATAATCGTTCCCCGCCGCGCCGAAGAAAGGCAGCCCGCCGGTCAGAGTGAAGCCGCGCGGGTCGTCCACCGCTAGCCCGAAATGATCGAGCTGGTTGAACACCGGAATGGCGAAACAGCTGTAGAAGTCGATCGCGTCGATCTGCGCGATAGACTTACCTGCGATTTCCAATGCCGCCTCGACCGACGCGATGGAAGCCGGGCTCCTTGCCAGATCGGGCCGGGCGAGAACGGGCAGTTCCTTGCCCGTGGTGGCGGCGTGAACATACACCCAGCGTTCCTCCGGCACGCCAAGCGCTCTTGCCTGCGCGACAGAGGCGAGTACGATGGCAGCGGCCTGGTTCACTTTATCGCGCGCGACGGTCATGCGGGTGTAGGGTTCCGCGACGATGCGGTTGCGGTCCGTCACTCTGGCCAGTTCCTCAACGCTACGCTGGACGGGCGCGGCGGCATGAGGATTGGCGGCGGCCACGTGCGTGAACGGTGCGAACAACGTGCCGATGGCGTGGCGATACTCCTCCAGCGTCTGGCCGAGACGCGCACGGCGCGCGTTGTCGAACATGGCGTATGCAGGGATGGGCGCGCCCGCCCCGTGCTTGACGAGTGCACGCTCGAACATGTCGTCGATAGCGTAACCGCGATCCTCAAGGCTGCCGCCGACCGTTTCGGACCAGTCGGGCGTCTCGCCTGCCTCGAGCAGCGTCAGCACGCTCGACATCGCTTCCGCTCCGACTATCGCTGCGCATTCGGAGCGCCCCTCCGCAATCTCCGTCGCCAACTCGCCCAGCATCGCCTGCGGGCCTTGTCCGCCGGTGACTTCCAGAATTGCGCGGGCCGGGTTGGCGCCAACCCGCCTTGCGATGGCGCGCGGCGGATTGTCGGCCATGCCGAAGGGCGGAACGGAGCGCGGGGTCGAATTCTCGAACTGACGGATGGAACACAAGGTATCGATCGCACCGGCGAGATTGCCGCGCGCCTTCGCATCCGCAATCGCCGCCGCCAGCGCCTGACCGGCGAGGTCCATCGGCGAAAGCGCGCGATAGCCGCCGTCTCCCAGCCGTTCCGAGGCTTGTCCCACAGCGATGATGACGGGGGTATTGTCGGCTGGTGCGGGCATGGTCCGGGCGTCCTCCTGAGACCGCGGGCATCGCCCAGAGTGGCCACAATGTCACGCCCGTCCTGATCGAGCGCACGGCAGACTTGCTGATGTGGCGTTGCAAGGCTTGCAATGCTAACCAGTTTGGGCAAAGCGCGTCCGCATTGCCCGGCAGCTGCGGCCGGTCAGTTGAATTCACTAATGTCGACAAGGGCTTGGGCACCTCGTGGCAGAGCGACCGAAGGGTTGAAATGACGGCGGCAGCGACCGACAAAGAGCCCGAGAACTGGCGCCATAAAGCGGCATCGGCGGTGCTGGGCGGATTTGCGCGCCTGCTGAAACTGGAACGGCGGCAGAAGCGCGCGATGGTGATCGCCGTCGATATCGCGCTGTGCATTGCCGCCGTGCTGATCGCTTTCTCGCTGCGGGTAGGGGCGCTGTCCTTCCCGGTCGAACCTCCGCTGATCTTCGCCGCCGTCGCGGTGCCGATGTTCCTCCCGATCTTCTATTGGTCGGGCGCGTATGGCACGATCTTCCGCTTCTCGGGCGGGCGCACCATCATGCTGCTTGCCTCGGCGATCGCGATCTACGCGCTGCCGATGCTGGCCATCTTCATGATCATCGGGGTGCCCGGCGTGCCGCGCACGGTCGCCTTCATCCAGCCGATCCTGTTCTTCGGCTTTGCCGCCGCGGCGCGGCTGGTGGCGCGCCACGTGCTGATCGACCTGCTCGGCGCGCACCGCCACGCCGGCGGACGCAAGCGGGTGCTGATCTACGGGGCGGGCAGCGCGGGCCAGCAACTGGCACTATCGCTGCGTTACGACCCCGGCTTCGCGCTGGTGGGTTTCGTCGACGACGACAAGCGCCTCGACCGGCAGACGCTGGACGGGACGATCGTGCGCCACAGCTCCATGGTGCGCGAGGTCATTGCGGATGGAGCGGTGGACACCGTGCTGCTCGCCCTGCCGAGCGTTTCGCGCAAGCGGCGCCGGGCGATCATCGACGGGCTTCAGGGGCTGCACGTCCACGTCCAGACGCTTCCGAACATGACCCATCTGGTCGACGGCAAGGTTTCGGTCACCGACTTGCAGGAAATCCGCATCGAGGATCTGCTGGGCCGCGATCCGGTGACGCCGAACGAGCTGCTGCTGGGCCGCACAATCGTGGGCAAGTCGGTGCTGGTCACCGGCGCGGGCGGCTCCATCGGCAGTGAACTGTGCCGCCAGATCGTGCAGATCGGCGCCAAGCGCCTGGTCTTGTTCGAGCAGAGCGAATTCGCGCTTTACGCTATCGAGCGGGAGCTTCTGGCGCTGGCGCAGGAACTTGACCAGACCGTCGCGATCGTGCCGCGTCTCGGCTCCGTCACCGACCGGGAACGGGTGCGCCGGGTGTTTGCCGAATTCGGCTTCGACACGGTCTATCACGCAGCCGCTTACAAGCACGTGCCGCTGGTGGAAGCCAATCCGGTCGAAGGCGTGCGCAACAACGTCCTCGGCACGTTCGAAGTGGTCGACGCGGCGAAAGCCTCCGACGTGCGCGATTTCATCCTGATCAGCACCGACAAGGCGGTGCGCCCGACCAACGTCATGGGCGCGAGCAAGCGCGTGGCGGAACAGGTCGTGCAGGCCCACGCCGCGATGAAGACCGGAACGCGTTTCTCCATGGTTCGCTTCGGGAACGTGCTGGGATCGAGCGGGTCGGTCGTCCCGCTGTTCCGCAGCCAGATTGCCGCCGGCGGTCCGATCACGCTGACCGACAAGCGCATCACGCGCTACTTCATGACCATTCCCGAAGCGGCGAACCTCGTCATTCAGGCTGCTGGCCTGGCGAAGGGCGGGGAGGTCTTCCTGCTCGACATGGGCAAGCCCGTCCGCATCGCCGAGCTCGCACGAACCATGGTGCAACTCTCCGGTCTCACGGTCCGCGATGAAGGCCATCCTGACGGCGACATCGAGATCCGGGAAGTCGGGCTGCGTCCCGGCGAGAAGCTCTACGAGGAACTGCTGATCGGGGCCGATGCCGAAAAGACCGTCCACCCGCGAGTGATGAAAGCGCATGAGGACTTTCAGCCCGGCGTCCTGGGCATCATCGCGGGATTGCGCGAAACCGATACCGATGCCGGCGTTATCGGCGTGCTCTCGCAGCTGGTCGACGAGTTCGTTCATCGGGGCGACAATCTTGCAGGATAAAGCGCCTTTCCTGCCCGGGCTCGCCAGCCCGCTTCGTTTTTTCACAGTCACTAAGTGCTTGGACTTTGCATCCGCAAAATCTAGGGGGAGCTGGTGACTGATATGACCACCGGAGAATATTGTTGAGATTGCTCGCATTTCTTGCCCTGGCAAGTGTGTTGTCGGCCTGCGCCGGCAAACCTCAGCCTATTGGCGGGCCCAGTGTTGCGGCAGTCGACAGCGACGTGCTGCCCGAGCCGTCGTCCACTGATATCCTTCAGGAAAACCGGCCCTATCTGATCGGTCCCTTCGACAAGCTGGTGATCGATGTCTTCGGCATCGAGGAACTCAGCCAGCGCGAAGTTCAGGCCGATGTTGGCGGGCGCCTGTCTTTCCCGCTGGTGGGCACGATCGACGCTTCGGGCAAGACCCCGGCCGAGCTGGAAAACGAGATCGAGGCCCGCTTGCGCGCCGCCTACGTCCGTGATCCGCAGGTGACGGTCAACCTGAAGGAAACCGTCAGCCAGGTCGTAACGGTGGACGGGCAGGTCGGTCGGCCAGGTCTCTACCCCGTCGTCGGCCGGATGACCTTGATGCGCGCGGTTGCGACTGCACAGGGCACTTCGGAATTTGCCAAGCTCGACGACGTGGTCGTTTTCCGCACGGTCGACGGGCAACGCTATGCGGCGCTCTACAATCTCAAGGCAATCCGGCGCGGCAACTACGCCGATCCTGAAATCTTCGCGAACGATGTCGTCATCGTCGGCGATTCGCAGGCAAGGCGTCTTTTCAGGGACCTGTTGCAGGTCGCACCATTGCTCACCTCCCCGCTCATCGTGGCCTTGCGCAACTGATGATTCTGCGGCTCATGAACTCGGACAAGAACTTCCATGCTTGATCAGACCGACAAGGACGTGCCGGTCGGCTACGTGAGTGAAACGCAGGATGGCAGCATCCTCGCGCCGCCCGTGCTGCTGCAATACTGGTATGCGGTCGTCCGCAATCGCTGGATTGCCATCGGCGCTCTGGTGATCGCTGCGATTCTTGGGCTGGTCGTCACCTTGCTCATGACGCCCGAATATACGGCCGTCGCGCGGCTGGAGATCAGTCGCCAGCAGCAGAACGTGACTCAGGTGGAGAGCGTGGAGTCCGCCGATACGGGGCTCGACCAGGAATTCTACCAGACGCAGTACTCGCTGCTGGAGGCGCGTTCCTTGGCTGAGCGGGTGGCCCGCCAGTTGCGACTGGTCGAGAACGAGACCTTCATGGCCGAGGATGCCGGCGGTTCCGAAGCGCTGGGTGAAGGTGCGGAAGGACAGCGATCCTCCGCGCGGCGCCGGGCCGAGGAGAAGGTCGTCGATATCCTGCTCGAGCACGTGGAGATCACACCTATTCGCGGCTCGTCGCTGGTCGACGTCGAATACACTTCGACAAACCCGACGCTGGCCACGCGCATCGCCAACACATGGTCCGAACAGTTCATCGAAGCGAGCATGGATCGCCGCTTCGCTTCGACGATCGATGCGCGCAATTTCCTCGAGGAACGCCTGGCAGGCCTGCGTTCGCGGCTGGAAGAATCCGAACGCAACGTGGTGAATTATGCATCGGACAAGAACATTGTGAGTCTTGGCCAGACGCAGAACGCAGAAGGTCGCACGCAGAATGGGCGGACCCTGGTCGCGTCCGATCTTGAAGCGGCGAATACTGCGCTGGCAGAAGCGACGGCGGATCGTATTCTGGCGGAAAGCCAGGCCCGTACGGGCGGAACGAGCCAGCAATCGCTGGACAACACGGCCATCACCCAGCTGCGCCAGCGCCGCGCCGAAGCGCAGGCGGAATACGCAAAGCTGATGGTCCAGTTCGAGCCCGGCTACCCCGCTGCCCGTGCGCTGCAGGAACAGATCCGCGCGCTCGACGGCAGTATCGCTCAGGAAGAGCGCCGCGTGAGCGCGGCCCGCAGTTCTGGCCTTCGCGAAGCGCGTCTGCGCGAGCAGGACCTTCGCAATGAAGTCGACCGGCTGAAGCGTGAACTGGACGTGGAGAACCGCGACAATATCCAGTACAACATCTACCAGCGTGACGCGGATACGAACCGCGAACTTTACGATGCGCTGCTTCAGCGCTTCAAGGAAATTGGCGTTGCCGGCGTGGGTGCGAACAACATCGCCATCGTCGACACGGCGGAGGTTCCCAACGAGCCCTCCTCTCCGAACCTGCCGCTGAACCTGGCGATCGCTCTGTTCGGCGGCCTTCTGGTCGGCGCTGGCGCCATTTTTGCCAAGGAACAGATCGACGAGGGGCTGCGCGATCCCAATCAGGTCAAGCGCGACCTGCGCATCCCCTTCCTCGGCAGTGTGCCGGATATCGAGGATGGCGATGCCGTGGCGGACCTGCGGGACGCGAAGTCGACGCTATCCGAAGCGTACCTCAGCGTCCGTTCCAACCTCGCCTTCTCGACCTCACACGGCGTGCCACGTTCTTTTCTTGTTACCAGCACGCGGCCTGCGGAAGGAAAGAGCACAACCAGCCTCGCGCTCGCGACGGTCTTGGGGCGCACCGGCAAGAAGGTCCTCCTCATCGATGCGGATATGCGTTACCCGTCGATCCATGAGTTTCTCGATGTGGAGAATAATCGGGGACTCAGCAATATTCTCGCGGGTTCAAATAATTTGAGTGAACTGATCCACAATAGCGGAATTCAGAACCTCGACATGCTGACCTCTGGTCCTACGCCGCCCAGTGCTGCCGAGCTTCTCAGTAGCGACAAAATGAAGGTGCTTGTCCGGTCACTGCTCGATACGTACGATCATGTCGTTATCGATGCGCCACCGATTTTGGGTCTGGCCGATGCCCCCTTGCTTAGCAGCGCAGTCGAAGGCTGCATCTTCGTCGCCGAGGCAGAAGGTGTCGCTGTTCGCGGTATCAAGGCCTCGCTTGCTCGTCTTCAGTCTGTTCAGGCTCGTATATTCGGTCTTGTGTTGACCAAATTGCATCAGCAGCAAGCCGGCTACGGTTATGGGTACGGCTATGGTTATGGTTATGGTCCCGACGCTGCGGCTGAAAAAGCAATTTGATTGCTCAAAGTCTGTCGGTTTGCAGCAATGAATTCTTCCGACAAGGTTTCGCGGAGCGCGCCAAAAAGGGTGCTTGTTACCGGCGCTAATGGCGCTATCGGCACACGATTGGTGAAATTGCTCGCGAACCGAGGGCTGATGCCGATACAGGGCGTTCGGTCGGAGCGGACCCGAATTAGACCGGAATTCCCAGTCTTGATTACTGGGGATTTGACAGCATCGAATACCAGTGCGCTGGACTTTTCCAGCGTGGCACCGATTGATTGCATCGTTCACCTCGCTGGGATCTCGTCACACCAACGTCATGGGTCCGAAGAGGAATGGACGTCTCGCAATCTGCGTTGCGCTGAGCTGGTTGCGGATGCGGCGGATACTGCAGGTGTCGGTCAACTAATCTTTGTGTCGACATCGTTGATTTACGATACCGGAAAACCTGACAAGACTGACGATGATCAAGTTCCTTCGACAGCTTACGCACGTGGAAAGCTCGCCTGCGAAGAATATCTAAAATCGCGCGACCTCAAATGCGCGCTGACAATAATAAGGCCCCCGCCAGTTCTGCGCCGAAATGCAGGCGGAAGTATTGGTTTGCTCCAGAAATTTGTCGATTGGAACGTGCCACTACCGTTAGCATCAGTTTCCCACAATCGTGTGGACTTCGTATCCCTCGACGTTCTTTGTGATTTTCTGATTGCCTGCATTGAAAGTCCGCACGCGGAGGGCGAAACCTTCGACGTATCAGACGGCTTTCCACTCTCGACGAGGCAATTGGTGCTCAATCTAGCTGTCGCTGACAGGAAAAAAGCAATTCTTTTTCCTGTTCCGGTCAGCTTGCTCAGAGTTATTTTAGAGAAAGTTTCTGGGCGGCTCGCGTCGCTTCTTTTGGATGATTATCTGATCGACGGAGCGCGGGCGCAGGAAACGTTGGGATGGACCCCTCCCTTCTGCGAAAATTTCAGCCGCCTCCATCTCGGTGACAGAAGAAATCCGTCGTAAGTACTGTCAAAAAACGAGCCAACGCTACAAATGAGTTCCTGGCGGTTGTCTGACCTTATACCGATGGTTAGTTCGATCCAGCCGATTGGGTGGCCCCCTCTGCCAACATTTCGCCTCCGGAGTTTGCGATGAGAGTATTCGTGCTGTCCGTTGGCCGCGTCGGGTCGAAGACCTTTATCGAAGCGTGCCGACATATCGAGAATTTCACGACAGGGCATGAATCGAAAGAAGGTGCCTTGGGGATGGAGCGGGTCCGTCAGCCTGACAATCATATCGAAGCCGACACGCGCCTGTGCTGGATGCTCGGTGCGCTTTCACGAGAGATCGCCGATGGCGACCTGGTAATCCATCTTACCCGAGACGATGAAAAGATCGCGCGATCGTACAACCGCCGATGGCCCCATCGCAAAAGCATTATCCGCGGATACGCAGAAAACATTCTCCAGATCGGAAAATTCCGCGACGAGATGAACATCGCTCGCGACATGGTCGCGGTTGCTCAGGCGAATATTGTCGATTTTCTCGAGGGCAGGGAAAGCATCACTATCGACATCGAGACCCCGGCAGCAGGCTTCGAACAGATGTGGGCGCGGATCGGTGCGAGCGGCGACCGCGAAGCCGCACTGGCGACCTTTGCCGAGGTTGCCAATGCTTCGCGGCGGACCAATCCGCTGTCCTCGGCGCGCTTCACAGCCTCGCTCTTTGCGGACGCGGTCGAAAAACGTGTGCTGGGGCGCAATACGTGAGATTTGCCGCCGCCAGCGTCAGATTGCCGGCACTGGTCGGGCAGACCGCTCTACAGGGTTACAGTCGACGCGGATCGCAACCCTCCCGCTCATCCTCTGACCGGAAGCTGGAAGCGAACATCATTCTGCTTGGGAAATCGGGCGGAGGGTATTTTGCGCTCATCGCGATCGATGCGCTCTATGCGACGAATGCCCTGGCAAGCGAAGTAGCCGAACTGGCGAAACTGCCCGCCGGCGACGTCGCCCTTGTCGCTTCGCACACCCATACGGCGCCGGGGCTTGATGCGGGGAAGCCAGCGCTCGGTCCTGTTGCCCCGGACTATATTGATTCAGTCGCTGAATTGCTCGGCAAGCACCTCAAGGAGCTGCTTTCGAAGCCCTTATTCAGTGCCGCTTCGGCCCAATTGGGGCAATCCGAGTGCACGCAGAACATCTACCGCAGGCGGAAGGCTTTCAACCCCCGCGCCATGCGATACGGCGTGCAAATGGCGCCGAACCGGGCAGTCGCGGTGTCCCACGCGGTCGAAATCCTCACACTGGCGGACGAAGCTGGCGAAGTCCGGGCCGCCGTATGGAGCTGGCCGTGTCATCCGACCTCCGCGCCCGACCCGCTTGCTCTCGACGCCGATTTCCCGGCCGTCGTGCGCGACAGGCTGCGCGAGGTGCACGGGATTGCCGACCTTCCCGTGCTGTTTCTTCCCGGCTTCTGCGGCGATATCCGTCATGCCAATGTGACGCCTTTCTGGTCGCCGCGAAACCTGCTGCGGCACCTCGGCATCGCGGGCTTCGGTCGAGTGTCCGCGCAGCGGTTCGCCGAACTGGCCGACGCCCTTCGCAAAAGCGCGTCCAAAGCGGTATCGGAGGCGCGAACTGTCGCACTGTATGACGATGCGCGCGTCACGCGAAGCAGCGTTCCGACAACGCCGTTCATGCTGTCCGACGATGTGGAAAGCGAGACGCACCTCGCCTTTGTCGATCTGGGCGACGTCGCAATCTTCTGCTGCGGTGCCGAAGTATCCCATGCCTATCGGAACGTGGTCGCAGGGGTGTTCGCGGGCAAGACGGTCCTGTCGACCGGCTGCCTCGACGGCGTTTTCGGCTACCTGCCAACCAAAGCTCAAAGCGACGAGGGCGGTTACGAAGGGGGCGGGTTCGTTTCCGAGTTCGGCCTCAAGGGTCATCTTGCGCCCGACTGTGAAGGCGCATTCGTATCGGCAATCCGCGCGCTGGGCGTGCGGGCATAATCCGGATGGCCGGGTCCAAAATCGTGGAGCGCATTGCACGCCTGAGGCGCGGCCGTGCGCTTCCGCTCGGTCTGGCGCTTGCCATGAGCCAGTTCGGCACGCTGGCCTTTTTGCTCGCGGCAAAGCTGCGTTTTGCCGACGAGGATTTTGCCCAGCTTGTGCTCGTAATCGGTGTGGCTTCGATCCTCGGCGCGGTCGCCACGTGGCGGCTGGAGGTCCTGCTGTACCATGCACAGAAGGTCTTCACCCGCCTCGGCATCGTGCTGCCGGTGTTGCTTTCGGTCTTCGTCGTCAGCCTTGCGGCCTACGCTCTGACATCCCTGGTGAGGATTGCAGGGTATCCGCTGCCGCTCTGGGGCGCGCTCTATGCTCTGGCGCTGGCATGGCAGGCGATCGGGCAATTCATGCTGGTGCAGCAGCAGCGGCTGGGCATGCTCCTTTTGATAAGAGGAGCGCAGTTTCTCTCCGTCTGCGCCGCGGCTGTCGCGGTGTTCTTGAATCTGCCTTTCGAAAGCGTCGTGTTGGGCTTCGCACTGGCGAACCTAGTGCCAAGCGGTTTGTGGCTTCTCGCGCAGGCTTGGCGAGCGCGCAGCGTTCCGGGTACGGTATCGAGAGATCACGCTCTGCCGCTGGCGCAAAGGTCCGCCATGCGAACGCTGACGATCTTTGTGAACACCTTTGCCGCCAACATTCCGGTAATCTTGTGCGTGTCGACGCAGACCAGCGCCTATGCGGCTGATTTTGGCTTTCTCCTCAAGCTTTTCGGCCCGCTGGCCACTTTCGCCACGACGGTGTTCGGACAGATGTTTCTGGCCGACATCATCGGATACGATGTCGACCGCGGTGACGGAGCGCGTTTGATCCGCAGCAAGATGCGCCAGACGACCCGCCGCGCACTCGCGTTCGTCGCCATTGCGGCGATCGTGGTGGCGGCAAGTGTGTTGGTTATCGCGCCCTGGATCGACCTGGTCGCTGATCCGGTGCTCGCCATTCCGATTGCCTGCGCCATCGTATTCCAGGCGAGTTTCGCGCCGATAGGAAATGTCGGGGATGTTGCGCGAGTGGAGAACGAGTTGTTCGTCCTGTTCGCGGCGCGCGCGGTGGTGGTCTATCTGGTCTTGGGTTCGACGCTCGGCGTGGATTACGCGTCCGTGTTCGCGGTCCTCAATCTTGTCTCCTACGCAAGCTTCTGGCTGTTTTGCGACTGGCGGATCAGGCGGCGCGAAGCGCTTGCAACGTGACGCGTTCATCACAGCGCTGTTTACCCTGTCTTATCGAGGCGCTAGGGCGCGCCCTGTGTATTGCCTATCACGTTCCGGGCCGGGTCCCGAAACAACGGCCTGGCAATCCCGGTTTGCTCGGAGCCTGAACCCTTGACTATCCCCTTCATCGACCTCGAAGCGCAAATGGCGCGCATCCGCGATGGCGTCGATCGGCGAATCGCCAAGGTGCTTTCGGACGGCAATTTCATCAGCGGGCCGGAAGTGGTCGAATTCGAACAGGCGCTGGCGCGCTTTGTCGGGGTCGAGCATGTCATCAGCTGCGCGAATGGCACCGATGCTCTTCAGCTTGCCCTCATGGCGCTGAATGTGGGGCCGGGCGACGCCGTGCTTTGCCCCTCCTTCACCTTCGCGGCCACGGCAGAAGCCGTCGCTTTGGTCGGGGCAACGCCGGTATTCGTCGATGTCGACCGGCACAGCTTCAACATTTGCCCTGCCAGCCTGGCGCGGACGCTCGCCTCAGCCGATCTCGACGAACTGAGAGTGGTGGGGGTGATCGCAGTCGATCTTTTCGGCGCCGCAGCCGACTACGATGCAATCCACGCCGCCGTGGCAGAGCGGGGATTGTGGGTCATGTCGGATTCGGCGCAGGGGCTGGGCTGCCAGTACAACGGCTTGTCCGGGGCAGCTGTCTGCAAGATCACCACCGCATCGTTCTTCCCCGCCAAGCCCCTCGGCTGCTATGGCGATGGCGGCGCGGTTCTCACCACGGATGCCGGCTTGGCAAGCTTAGTCGAGAGCCTGCGGATCCACGGCAAGGGCGCCCACAAATACGAAAATGCCCGTATCGGAATGAACAGTCGGCTGGACACCATCCAGGCCGCCATCCTGCTTGAGAAGCTGAGCATCTTCGAAAGTGAGATCGTCGCCCGGAACACGGTCGCCGCGCGTTACAACGAAGCTTTGCGTGATGTGATCGACGTTCCGCAAGTGTCACAAGACAGCCGATCGATCTGGGCGCAGTACACGCTAACCTGCCGCGATGGGCAGCATCGCGAGGCGATCATGCAGACCCTGCAGGACGACGGGATCCCGACCGCGGTCTACTATCCCAAGCCTCTTCATCAGCAGCAAGCCTACGCGCATTTCCCGCGCGATCCGGAAGGGCTTTCTGTGAGCGAGGCGCTGAGCGCGAACGTCTTCAGCCTGCCGATGCACCCCTACCTCGACCCATCGGTTCAGGATCGCATCATCGCTTCGGTTCGACAGGCAACCGCAAACTAGCGGTCATTCAGCGGTGCAGGCAGCAACACTTCCAATTCAGCGGCGCGATAAAGCGCAGGACGAAGCGCGCAGGCGCATCGCGACGCCTTATCTGTGGGCGTGTTTCGTAATCTTCACCTTCGCCTTCTCGCTGTTCTATCCCGCGCTGAACTGGCCAGATGAAGCGTACAAGATCTCGACCCTCTACAATACCGACAACATCTACCTGAAGATCGTCGACTACCTTCAAGGGCAGTCGTGCACCGTTGCGTATTCGCTGGATCCGCGGGCATCGTTCGGCAGCAACAAGCTGTCGGTGAAGCTCCTGTCGGGAGACAGTTGCTACGCGGCCCTGAAAGCGATCAACGGCGCGATCATCATCCTGCTGTCGGCAATTGCGTGCATATTGTTGCGCGGCGATCGGGCCAGGATTTACCTTTACAGCATCATCTGGCCTGCCTCGATGTTCTATCTGACATCGATCAACAACCAGGTCGTGTTCCACATCGTTTCGCTGTATATCGGTGTGGTGCTGGCCTTCGGCGGTCGGCGAACCACTGCTCTGATCATATCGGTGCTGCTGCTGCCGATAGACCGGAGCTTCATCGGCCTTGCCCTGTTCCTCGTCATTCGAGAGGCCATCGGTTTCAGCCGGACGCTCCTCGTGCTCGGGGTGCTCGTATTCATTCTCGCGTTTGCCTTTCTGGGCCCGACGATCCAGTCGGTGTTCGATCTCCTCCTCGGCACAGGGGCCTTCGAGTTCGAGGGGGTCGTGTCGGCGAACGATCGCTATCGTGACAATTTCCTGGTAAATATCGCTCTGCTCGGCGGGTCGTTCGTCTATCTGGGCGGATTGTCGGCCGTGTTCGGCTACGGCATCGATTACGTGCTCTCCTATGTCTACGGCATCAAGCGCTTCCTGAAGGTTGAAGACAAGAAGCCGCTGGTGGACGATCTCATCGCCCTGCTGGCGTCGATGCTGGTAATCTATCAGGCCATCCCGACCATCGCGACGTTCCGGTATTACGTGTTCATTTTCCCCATGCTTTTCGTCCGGCTCGTCCCGCGAGAGCATCGGGCCGCCTACACGATGTACTGCGTGGTCAGCTCGATCATCTACCTGATCATGTCGCACACGATCCACCAGCTATGACGTCCCGCACCGTTCCAAAGATTGCCGTGCTGCTGGCGACCTATAACGGCGCGCGCTGGCTCGACGAGCAACTGGACAGCCTGTTCGCGCAGGATGGGGTGGAGGTGCAGATTTTCGTCAACGACGATGGTTCCGCGGACGGCACGCTCGCAATTCTGGATCGCTGGGCGGCTGATCGGCCCGTCACTGTGACGCAGCGCAAGGCCGGCGGGGCGGGGCAGAATTTCCTCGGCCTTCTGCGAGATACAGGGATTTCCGGTTTCGACTACGTCGCGTTTTGCGATCAGGACGACATCTGGTTGCCAACCAAGCTGGCAACCGCGGCGGCCCATCTCGCCCAATCCGTGGCCGGAGGCTATTCGTCCAGCGTGACGGCTTTCTGGGAGGATGGTCGCGAACTGCTGATCGACAAGGCGCAGCCGCAGCGGCGCTACGATCACCACTTCGAATCCGCCGGTCCGGGGTGCACCTTCGTCTTTCCGGCCGCCATGGCACTTCGCATACAGGCGGATTTGCGTGCGGCACCGGCCGAGCGGCTTTCGCAGGTCGCCCTTCATGACTGGTTCGTCTACTGCTGGGCGCGGTCTAACGGCTACGGATGGACGATCGATGACGCCCCGCTGATGCGGTACCGCCAGCACGATTCCAATGTGCTGGGTGCGGCTTCGAGCGCGGCAGCCAGGCGCGACCGGTGGGCCAAGATCCGCAACGGATGGTACATCGGCCAGGCGCGTCTGCTGGCAGGGCTGGTCGGCGCGACGGGGCTTCCGGCGGATTATCTCAAGCGCCCGACGATCGGCCGCCTGGTGCGGCTGGCAGTTCCTTTCTGGAAACTGCGTCGCAAGCCGACCCAGGGCGTGGTTGCTGCGCTTGCCCTGGCTCATGACTATCTCGCGATGCGCAAGGGGCTGCCGTGAGAGTTCTCTACGTTTCGTGGGGCGAGGTGCCGCGGCTTTCGAGCGTCTATGGCGGACAGCTGGTCAACGTCGCGGCCGAGATGCGGGCGCAGGACGCCGTCTCGTGGACTGGGCTGCTGGCTGGATTGCCGCTGATCCACAGCGGCCTCGTGCGTGAGAAGTGGCGTTTTCCTGCCGGGCTGCGGAAGATCGAGCGGATCCTCGGGCCGGGAAACTTTCTTCGGCGCTATCTTCCGGTGCCACCTGTCGGCGTTCATCCGACCCGGCGCGAACTCGGCCTGTTCAACTGGTTTCATACCCGGCGCATGGCGGCATTGATCGACAAACTGCGGCCCGATGTCGTTCACTGCCGATCCTATCTCGCCACCTATGCCGCGCACGAATGGCGCGCGCGCTCGCGGCACGATTTTGCCATCGTGTTCGACACACGCAGCGACATGCCGGGCGAGGGGCTGCTCAAGGAGCGGTGGGAGCCGGGCAGCCCGGACGACCTTTTCTGGCGCGCGACCGAACGCCGTCTGCTGATTGAAAGCGATGCCGTGACCGCGGTATCCCAGCCGCTGTGCGACACTTTCCGTGCCCGTTCGGAAGGGAAAGCGAATGTCCATCTCATCCACCTGAATGTCTCGCGACCGGAAGGAGAGGTCGAGCAGAGCTTGCCACCGAAGATGCCGGAAGGGCCCGTGTTCTGCTACTGCGGATACCTCGACTCAGATGGTTGGCATCATCCGCGCAACCTCTGGAGTCTCTTCGACGCCATCGCGCGGCATCGCGAGAATGCGCAATTGCTCGTCATCACGCGCACCCCGCATGATCGGCTCCGGAGCGATCTGGCATCCTCCGGTTTCGCACATCTGGCCGATCGCGTGCATTTCGCCCAAGCCGACAGCCCGACCCAGACAGTTGCGATGATGCGTCACTGCGACGTGGGCCTGCTATCATATTTCGACCCGTCCACTCCGGAAGAGCACGATGTCGCCAAGGGCGTTTTCGCGACGAAGACCGCCGAATATCTGTTCGCCGGATTGCCCGTGATTATCAACAGCGTGTGCGAAGGCGCAGCGCGTTTCGCGGTAGAGCATCGGGTCGGTATCAGTTACGACGACCCGATGAATATTACGGCAGCACAGTTGAACGAACTGATTGCGATGAAGGACGGTTCGCCCGATCACATCGCAGACGTTGCGAGCGACGCTTTCGCCATCACGAACAACTGCGGCAGGCTGGCGAGCATCTACGCCGATTGCATCGCATCACGTCGCGATCGAGGGGATAAGCGCAAATGAGTTCCTTACTGCGCCTTTCCTATCTCGCGATGCGTTTCGTGCAGGTGGTGCTCGGTAAAGTGACCGGCAGGCTGGTGACATCCCACGCCCTCAGGGGCAGTCCCGAGGCCAGGGATGTCGTTTTTCACGGCTCGTCGCGGATAATGCATCCCGAAAAACTCCACCTCGGCAGCAATGTGCACGTAAACTTCGGTGCCTACTGGGTCTGCGAGGGCGGGCTGACGATCGGCGACAACTGCCATTTCGGCAAGGGAACGACGATCTACACGCGCAATCACAACCATCGCGGCACCGCATTGCCATACGATCAGGAAAACATCGCGAGGCCGGTTTCGATCGGCAAGAACTGCTGGATCGGAGCCGAGGCCATCATTCTCCCCGGAGCGCGCATCGGCGAAGGTGTGATTATCGGTGCCGGCACAGTCGTGCATGGAGAGATACCTGCGCTATCGATCGTCGGTGCGGCAGCTCCGGTAAAAATATCCGAACGCGACCGCGTTCATTACGAACAATTGGAAAAGGACGGCCGCTACGGCGGCGTCAGCGGGAAATTATACACACATGACAAAAGCCAAACGCGGGATTGATCGGCGATGAGTGCGAGATCGATCTTTTGGAAAAGCTGCCCCGACTTTATCGTGGATGCCCTGTTCTCGGATCAGTTGCATGCTATCCGCAGCGAAGCGCAGTCCCTTTCCGTCGCAGACCACCGCGAGGTGGAGATCGACGGCCTCTCCTACCGCGAAATCACGCTCGACGATGGCGTCATCATCACCAGCGATCCTGCGCGTGAAAACGAAAGGCGGATCCTTGGTCGGATATGCGAGGAAAAAGGCCTCGACCGCTCCTATGCCAAGGCGCTGACCGATGCCGTCGTACGGTACAGGTATCCGCACACCGATGTGCCGACCATGGAAATGCCGTACGCGGATGGCCAGAAGCGCAGCTTCCACTTGCAGCACAAGGACCTGCCGCAACTCGATCCCGCGCTTACCGAACCGCAAAAGGCATTCCTGCGATCGCAATTCGAAATCGCGCAAGGCTGGACCGTCTTCGACATCGGGTGCTTCTACGGCCATGGCACGGTTCGGACGGCTCGCAAGGTCGGCGCCACTGGTAAGGTGATCGCGGTCGAAGCGATCCCCGCGAACCGCGCGGTCGCGGCGCACAATCTTGACCGCAACGGAATCGACAATGTCAGCCTGCACCACGCCGGGATATGGTCGGAAAAGGGAACCAAGGCGATCCAGGTTTCGTCCCGCCAGGCCAATTCCTTCCACGACGACGTGGTGCATTCGGATGGCACGATCACGATCCCGACCTTGTCGCTGTTGGAGCTGACGAAGGAGGCGGGCAAGCCTGCGGACCTGGTCACCCTCACCGTCAACGGAGCCGAGGTCGAAGCGATCGAAGCGTTATCGCATATGGATCGCAGCGATTTCCCGCATCGTATCATCATGCCAGGCTGGTATGCGAAGGATGGTCAGCCCCGCTCGATCATGCTCGCGCGTTCTCTGGAAGAACACGGCTATCGGGTCATGGTAACGTCGGGCGATTTCGTCATCGCGTGGCTGGAAGACAAGGTCCCCTTCGCGCAAGGCTGATGCGCCGGCGGCGCCATTGCGAACCCATGTAACAATAGCGAGCCAGACGGCTGCCAAAGCAAGCAATCGGATACGAAATTGACAAACACAGCTGAACTTATCTCGAAATTCGCATCGAAAGACGCGGTTATCGGTATTCTGGGGCTCGGTTACGTGGGCCAGCCGCTTGCGCTGAGATTTTCGGAGATCGGCTTCAAGGTCCTCGGCTTCGACATCGATGAGAAGAAGACCGCGGAACTGAACGAGGGACACTCCTCGATCGAGCATATCTCTGATGAGGAAGTGGCCAGTGCCAATGAACGCGGGTTCCGTTGCACCACCGATTTCGCGCAGACGGCGCAGGCCGACGCGCTTATCATTTGCGTGCCCACGCCGCTGAACAAGTATCGCGAGCCGGACCTGTCCTACGTCGTCAGCACCTGCGATGCGATCGTCCCTTATCTGCGGGCCGGCCAGATCGTTTCGCTGGAAAGCACGACCTATCCGGGCACCACGGAAGAAGAGATCGTCCCGCGGATCACGTCGACCGGACTGACGATCGGGGAGAACATCTTCTGCGTCTATTCGCCTGAGCGCGAAGATCCGGGCAACCTGCACTTCAGCACACACTCGATCCCCAAGATCGTGGGCGGCCATACCTCAGACTGTCTCGAAGTAGGCAGGGCGCTTTATGCCCCCGCTATCGAACAGGTGGTGCCGGTCAGCTCGACCAAGGCGGCGGAGATGACCAAGCTTCTCGAGAATATCCACCGGGCGGTCAATATCGGCCTGGTGAACGAGATGAAGATCGTGGCCGACGCCATGGACATCGACATCTTCGAGGTGATCGAGGCCGCGGCCACCAAGCCTTTCGGCTTCACCGCCTATTATCCGGGGCCGGGCCTTGGCGGCCATTGCATTCCGATCGACCCCTTCTACCTGACGTGGAAGGCGCGCGAGTTCGGTCTGCACACCCGCTTCATCGAGCTGTCCGGAGAGATCAACCAGGCCATGCCGGAATATGTCGTCGGCAAGGTGATGGAAGGCCTCAACGATCAGGGCAAACCGCTGAAGGGTGCAAAGACGCTCGTCCTGGGTATCGCGTACAAGCGGAACGTCGACGACATGCGCGAATCCCCTTCGGTCGAGATCATGGAAATCCTGCGCAAGCGCGGAGCCGACGTCGCCTACTCCGATCCGCATGTTCCCGTATTTCCGACGATGCGCGAACATCAGTTCGACCTGCAATCCGTCGCGCTCGACGCAGCGACGATCGCCGGATTCGACTGCGTGATCGTGGCGACGGATCACGAGAAATTCGACTACAAGATGATCGCCGACAACGCGAAGCTGATCATCGACAGCCGCGGCGTGTATCGCGACACCAACGAAAAGGTTATCCGCGCATGACGATTGCACCCAAGCGTTTCGGCCTGATCGGGGCCGCTGGCTACATCGCCCCGCGTCACATGATCGCCATCAAGGACACCGGCTCCGAACTCGTCGCGGCGTTCGACAAGAACGATTCTGTGGGCGTCATCGACAGCCATTTTCCGGAAGCCGAGTTCTTTACCGAGTTCGAGGAATTTGCCGCCTATCTGCAGGCGCAGACAAGGGCCGGTGGCGATATCGATTACATTTCGATCGCGTCCCCGAACCACTTGCACAATCCGCATATCCAGTTTGCGCTTCAGCGCGGCAGCGATGCCATCTGTGAAAAGCCGCTGGTCCTGCGCGCCAGCGAAATCGACGAGCTTTTACGCGTCGAGGCGGAAACCGGTCGGCGCGCCAACACGATCCTGCAATTGCGCTTGCACCCGGCGATCATCGCCCTGCGCGAAAGGGTCGCGGCGAAGCAAAGCGGCACGAAGGACGATGTCGACCTCACCTACATCACCTCGCGCGGGAAATGGTATCTGCGCAGCTGGAAGGGCGCGGTCGACAAGTCGGGCGGCATCGCGACCAATATCGGCGTGCACTTCTTCGACATGCTCAATTTCGTCTACGGCGATCTGCAGCACAGCGTGGTCCATCTGGCCGAGCCGACGAAGTCCGCTGGCTATCTCGAATTCGAAAAGGCGCGTGTGCGCTGGTTCCTGTCGCTCGACGTCGATGACGTGCCGGCGGAGGAGCGGGCCAAGGGCAAGCGGACTTTCCGCGCGATCACGGCAGCGGGCGAGGATATCGAATTCTCGGACGGCTTCACCGATCTGCATACGCGCAGCTACGAGGAAATCATTGCCGGGCGCGGGTTCGGCCTCGATGCGTCCCGCGTCGCAGTGGAGACAGTGGAGGGCATTCGCAACGCCTCCATCGAACTCGGCAAGGGCGAGGTTCACCCGCTGGTAGCGGCCCGGTCGTGACCCATTTCGTGCACGGCACCGCGGTCGTCGACGATGGCGCAACGATCGGCGATGGTTCGAAGATCTGGCATTTCACCCACGTTAGCGCTGGCGCGACGCTGGGGGAGCGAGTCTCGCTGGGGCAGAACGTCTATGTCGCCAACCGCGTGACCATCGGCGATGGCTGCAAGATCCAGAACAACGTTTCGGTCTATGACGATGTCACGCTGGAGGACGGGGTCTTCTGTGGCCCCAGCATGGTTTTTACCAACGTCATCAATCCACGCGCGCTGATCGAGCGTAAGGACGAGTATCGCAAGACCCTCGTCCGGCGCGGCGCGTCGCTGGGTGCGAACTGCACGATCGTGTGCGGCACCACGATAGGCCGCTATGCGCTGGTCGGTGCCGGTGCCGTGGTGACCAGGGACGTCCCCGATTTCGCCGTGGTCGCCGGTGTGCCGGCTTCGCAGATCGGCTGGGTGGACGAGGCGGGCGAGCGTCTGCCGCTTCCGCTAGATGGCGAGGCCACCCATACCTGCGAATCCAGCGGGAAAACCTATACGCTCAGCAATGGACGGGTAACATCGTCGGCAGCCGAGTAGCGGCGCCTACTTCCGCGCAGCGTCCCCGCGCCCCTTGCCCAGCGCCGTACGGACGAAGATCGACAGGTCGAGCGCCATCGTGCGCCGGCGCACATATTCACCATCGACAAGTGCCAGCTTGCGCGGCTGCGACATGTCCAAACCGTCAATCTGGGCAAGGCCGGTGATACCGGGCCGCACGGAAAAGGCGTCCTGTTCGCGTCGCGCCTCGATCAGTTCCATCTGCGACGGCAGGCAGGGCCGCGGCCCGACGAAGCTCATGGCACCGCTCAGCACCGCAAGGACCTGCGGCAGTTCATCTATCTTCGTCTTGCGCAGGAAGGGGCCCATCCGCGTCATCGACGCCGCGCCGACCTCGTGCGACGGCCTGTCGCCGGTGTCGGTCCGCATGGTGCGGAACTTGACGAGAGTGAAGGGCACTTCGTTCCGGCCGACGCGGGTCTGCCGGAAGATCGGCGAGCCGGGGCTGTCTAGCCGGATCAGCGGCGCCAGCACCGCCATCAGAAACAGCGTGGGCAGCAGGAGAACCAGTGCCGCCAGAAGGTCGAAAGCTCTCTTCATCGATATTCAGGCGGTCGGTCGCTGATCCAGAAGGCGGGCGAGATAGGCGCCGTAGTCCGTCTTCGCGAACAGTTCGGCGCGCTCGCGCATCTGATCCCGATCGATCCAGTTTGCTCCGAAGGCGATCTCCTCGAGGCATCCGCTTTGCAGGCCCTGCCGTTGCTCGAGCGTGCGCACGAAGTTCCCGGCGTCGAGCAGGCTGGCATGGGTGCCGGTATCGAGCCAGGCGAACCCGCGGCCCATCAGCTTCACGTCGAGCCTGTCTTCCACCAGATAGGTTTCGAGAAGCGTGGTGATCTCCAGTTCGCCGCGGGGCGAAGGCTGGACGCTCCTGGCCCTTTCCGGTGCGGTTCCATCGAGGAAGTACAGCCCGGTGACCGCGTAGTTCGACGGGGGATCGGCGGGCTTTTCGATGATCTGGTTGACCCGGCCGTCCTCGGCCATGCCGACGATGCCGTAGCGATGCGGGTCGGCGACGTGATAGCCGAAGACGCTCGCCCGATCGGTTTGCGCCGATGCGGATTTCAGCAGTTTCTGCAGGTCGTTGCCGAAAAAGATGTTGTCGCCCAGCACCATCACTGAAGGCGCGCCCGCGAGGAATTCTTCCGCGAGGATATAAGCCTGCGCCAGGCCGTCGGGCGATGGCTGGACGATGTAGGTAAACTCGACACCCCACTGGCTGCCATCGCCCAGCAGCCGTTTGAACTGGTCCTGATCTTCCGGCGTGGTGATGATCGCGATCTCGCGCGTGCCAGCCATCATCAACACCGAGATCGGGTAATAGATCATCGGCTTGTCGTAGATCGGAAGCAGCTGCTTCGAGACTGCCATCGTGATCGGATACAGCCGCGTGCCGGAGCCGCCGGCCAGCACGATCCCTTTACGCGCAACACTCATTTCGATTGCAATTCCCGTATTGTTTCAGCCAGATCGCGCTTCCAGTCGGCAACAGCCAATCCGAAGACGGCGTGTGCCTTGGTGCTGTCGAGACGCGAGTTCGCCGGCCGCTTTGCCGGGGTCGGATAGGCGCTGGTGGGAATGTCGACAACCTTCACGTCGAGACCCGACAGGGCGAAGATGTCCCGCGCGAAGTCGGCCCAGCTGACCGCCGGTTCTCCTGCGTAGTGATAGGTGCCGCTCTTCGCCGGGTCCGCGAGCAGGGCTTTTGCCGCTGCAAGACAGGCATCGGCCACGCGTCGGGCGCTGGTCGGCCCACCGATCTGATCGCCCACGACGTTCAGTTCCGTCCGCTCCGCGCCGAGCCGCAGCATGGTCTTCACGAAGTTCTGTCCGTCGGCGGAAAAAACCCAGCTGGTGCGGAAGATGGCGTGTGGCCCTCCGGCAGCGCGGACGGCTTCCTCGCCAGCCAGCTTGGAAGCTCCATAGGCGTTCACGGGGTCGACGGGATCGCCGGGCTGAAGAGGTTGATCGTGCCCCGCATTGAAAACATAGTCGGTGGAGATGTGGACCACGGGCACGTCGCGCCGCGCGGCGGCCTCCGCAATGGCGCCGGGGGTTTCGCCATTGATGACGACAGCGGCTTCCCGCTCGTCCTCCGCCCGATCGACTGCCGTGTAGGCTGCCGCGATCACGACGACGTCTGCATCCGAGCGGCTGACCAGCTCGGCACACAGTTCCGGCTGAGCGAAGTCAGCTTCCGCACGGCCATAGGCCTCCAGCGTGACGCCGGATTCCGAAGCCAGCCGCTGGAAGGCGCGGCCCACCATGCCATCCTTGCCGAACAGAAGGACTTTCATCGCCTGCGCCGCTTCAGCCCTTCGCGCCCAGTCGCTTGCCGACCCCGTCGCGATTCTGCAGCGCAGTCCACCACGCTTCATTGTCGAGATACCAGTGCACGGTTCGGCGCAGCCCTTCGTCGAGGCCGACGGTCGGTTCCCAGCCCAGCTCGTCGCGAATACGGCTCGCGTCGATGGCATAGCGCAGGTCATGGCCGGGGCGATCCGTGACGTATACGATCTGGTCGGAATAAGGCGCTTCGCCCGGGCGCAATTCGTCCAAGATCGCGCAGATCCTGGTGACGATATCGATGTTGCGGGCTTCGGAATTGCCGCCGATATTGTAGGTCCGGCCGTTCTTCCCGTTATGCAGGACATGCAGCAGCGCGGAGGCATGATCATCGACGTAGAGCCAGTCGCGAACGTTCTCGCCCTTGCCGTAAACGGGGATATCGCGCCCGCCGATCGCGTTCAGAATGACGACCGGAATGAGCTTTTCAGGGAATTGGTAGGGGCCGTAATTGTTTGAGCAATTGGTGACCACCACAGGCAGGCCGTAAGTCTCGCTCCAGGCGCGAACGAGATGGTCGCTCGACGCCTTCGAGGCCGAATACGGCGAGTTTGGCGAGTAGGGCGTATCCTCGCGAAAAAGGCCCTCGGCGCCCAATGTGCCGTAGACCTCGTCCGTCGAGATATGATGGAAGCGGAAGCCTTCCGGCTTGCCCGACGACTGCCAGAACTCGCGCGCGGCCTCCAGCAGGTGGAACGTGCCCATCACGTTGGTTTCCATGAACGCGCCCGGACCGTCGATCGACCTGTCGACGTGGGATTCGGCTGCGAGATGCATCACCGCGTCGGGGCGATGTTCGGAAAAGATCTGCTGGACAGCCGAGCGATCGCAGATGTCGGCTTCGACCAGCGTGTAGTTCGCATCGTCCTGAACATCGGCGAGATTGTCGAGACAGGCCGCGTAGGTCAGCTTGTCGAGATTGATGACAGTGTGACCGTCGGCAATCGCCTGGCGGATGACTGCCGAGCCGATGAAGCCGGCGCCTCCGGTGACGAGGATTTTCATGAATTGTCCTTGAGACTGAAAGGTGACTGGAATTCGGCGAAGCTGGGCGCTCCCGCGTCCTTCTGCGACAGCGTAGCGTCGGCTGGATCGAGAGGCCATGCGATCCCGATGTCAGGATCGTCGAAACTGACCGCTCCATCGCATTCGGGTGCGTAAACGTCCGAGCATTTGTACTGGACTTCGCAATCCTCCTCCAGGGTCATGAAACCGTGAAGGAAACCCTTGGGGACCAGCAACTGGTGCAGGTTTTCAGCCGACAGGGTTTCCCCGACCCAGTGCCCGTAGGTCGGCGAACCGCGTCGTACGTCCACCGCGACGTCGAAGATCGAGCCACGGGTGCAGCGAACCAGCTTGTCCTGCGCGTGCGGGGGCGATTGGAAATGAAGCCCGCGCACCGTGCCCTTGGCCGCGGAGTAGGACTGATTGTCCTGCACGAACACGATCTGGATGCCTTGATCGTTTGCGGTCCTAGCGTTGTATGACTCGAAGAAATAGCCACGGTCGTCGCCGAACTTGCGCGGCACGATGAGCTTTACATCGGGGATGCTGGTTTGCGTGATCTGCAATGTTTCGACCTCGTGAGGCAGATGGGCAAATGTGCCGGTGCCGGAGACTAGCCCCGCTGACTGATCCAGAACCGTATGGCGGCTGGGTCCCGGCTATCATCCCGCAGCCATAGTGACCACAGCTGCGTGGCGCAGTTCGCCGGGATTGCCATTTCGATGTCGCTGGTGTTGTCGGACCGGCCAATGGCGAACAGATAGTTCGCCGCCATGACGGGCTTCCCATCGCGAATGCAGGACAGGCGCCACTCCCCTCGCGGTTCGACGCCGCCGGATTGCTCGGCGCCAATGGAGAACTTGCGCGTGCCTGCGGGATAGGTCGTCATGCGCTCCAGCGCCAGCGATTGCTGGTCGGAGAACAGGGTGATCTCCGCATATCCGCGCGTGGAGAGGATGGCCTCGACCTCGGGCGTGCGCTTGAAATCCCAGGTCAGCGGCTTGAAAGCATCGTTGACGGTCTCGTTGGAGAACTCGAACGATTGCAACGCTTCGTCCTGCAGGCCGAGCCTGCTGGCGAGGGCGCGAGCTTCGGTATAATATCCGCGGCGGGCCGTACTGTCGATCAGTCGCACCATCGACGGACGATCGAGTTGCGCGACCACGGCAGGCTTTTCCAGCAAGGCCCGCGCCAAGTTCTGCGGCGCGTCGGTCGTGGGGGCCGCCAGCTTCACGAAGTCATCGAACCACGGTCGCTCGACATAAGCGGACATCGCCTCGCGCCCATCCGGATCGCCCAGGATCGCAACCAGATAGGGCGCGATCTGGTTGAGAACGCGCGGTCGCACCGCCAGCGCACGGTCGAGATGCGCGACAGCCTGAACGTGATCATTCTTCTGCACCGCCAGTGCCAGCAGGCCGAGCTGGGTTTGCAGATCGCGCCGCGAAACCGTCTGGGCAAGCTCGAGATATTCCGGCGGAAGCGCGGCGCCCCCTCCGGCACGCGCCAGACCGAGCAAGCGGATCGCGTCGGCATCGAGCGGGTCGCGTCGAAGCACCAACTGGGCCAGGGAGGCGATCTGATCGGCGTCGGAAAGCGAAGGCGCAACCGGGTCGATGCCCTGCGCGCGTGCTTCCAGCTGATAGGCCGGGTCGATCTGCACGAATGTCGGGGCGGAAGATTTCTCCACCTTGGTGAAGTAGCCCCACGCGGCATCGTGAAAGGCAAATCCGGCCACGACGAGTGCGACAAGCGAAATAATAACGCTTCGGACAGTGATGCGCGACATGGCGTTAATCCCCCGAACGCGAGATATGAGTGGCGGAGGTCTCTCTGTTTCCGCCGCGCCAGAGCCACACGCACGCGAACATCAGCAGGCACGAAAGCGCCGGAGTGCGAAGCGGATAGTCGGCTGCGGACGCAATCAGCATGATCACGATGATCGTCAGTCCCGCCTTGGCCAGAGAGCGCTCTCCACCCTGCGATGCGCGGCTGCTTTCCTGTCGCCTTCTGACCAGTCGATAGGCGGCAAGGCCCACGGCCACGATCGCTGCCGCGACGAGCAATACGCCGGGTATGCCGGCAGTCAGCGCGATCTCGAGATAGTCGTTGTGGACATGGTTGAGGTAGGCAGGGGCCAGCATGGCTTCCGGTTCGTGCATACGGAATACCGGGACGATCGATCCGATGCCCGAGCCCCACGGACCATAGTCTTGGGCAAGGCCCCACACGATCGGCGTGATGTCGGCCCTCATGTCTCCGGAGATGGCATCGCCGAACAGGCGGTCGAATGCCGTGCCGCGGCCCAGGGTGACGGTCACGGTGGCCAGAAGGACAACACCAAGGCCGATGATCGCCATAGGGGCGTAGCGCGAAACCTGGCTGAACTTCGATTTCGACGAGCGCTTCACCGGCGTCGGTTTTGCCGGAAGACCGGTAATCCACAGGACCCCGAAAAAGCCGACGAGGGAGGCGACCAGACCCGCGCGCGAGCCGGTGACGAGAATCAGCGGAACCACCGCGAGCCCTGCTGCCAGCGCGATCACCGTTTGCCGGTCGAACGACCTGGGGGGATGATCGCGCTGCTCCGACCGGCTCATGCGCCACCATGCCGCCAGCAGGGGGAAAAGTGATGCAAGGAAGACGGCCTGATGATTGCGGTTTGCAAACAGGCCGGGAGGAGCTCCGCGATTGGTGATGCGATAGAAGTATGCGCCCGACGAAGTACCGCCGGCGAACTGCGCAGCGGCCAGCGTAATACTGATCGCGCCGAGGATCAGCACGACGAGAAGGAGCGTACGCTGCGCGCGAGCATCCAGCTGGGCTGCAAGCACCAGCGCTGCCGTCGGGATGACGAGCGCCCACAACCCATTCCAGCTACCCTCCGGATGCATCGACAAGGGCCGCCACACGTTCTCGATACCCGCGAGATCATCGATCCGCACGATGATGTCGCGACCGGGCAGGGCTTGCCAGAGCGACGGCGGCAGCGGCAGGAGATGCAGGACCGCCAGCGCCCAGACCGCCCCAAGCAGCGTGAAAAGGGCGGGGTATCTCGACAAATGCTCCCGGCGGAGCGTCAGGAGTCCGGCGCCGAGCAACAGGACCGCGGCTGGGCGCAGCCACATCAGCGAGAGAATGTCAGCGCGCGATCCGCCCCCGAACAGGAAGCACAGCACCACCAGGCCGACCGAAAGACCGACCGGCGTCGTCGACGCGCGAGCCAGATCGCTCAAGCTGAATTTGCGAGACGCTTCAATCCTTGAGCGCCGACTATTATGTGTTCGTGCCATCGTTTAAGTCGATCGTAGCGGGAGCCGAAACGAACCGGCGATAAGGAGGCGCGCCACTAGCAGCGCGGCTTGGCCCGGTCCAGCGTTGACGATCCAAACCTGAAGAAGTGACATGACCGCATTCTGGAGTGATTCAAAGACGACCATGGTCATGGATCTCGGCATTAGCCGCGATGCAGCGCACGTACTTGTGGGTCTGGCCATCTTCCTTCTGGCAGCAGCCATATTGCGCCGTTCGGTGCTGAGTTTCTGGCCGTGGTTCATCCTGTTCTGCGCCGAGTGCGTGAACGAGATAAACGATTTCTGGCGCTGGGGCGGGTACGAACAAGCGCCGGACTATCTGAAAGCCGATCTGTTCCAGGATATCTGGCTGACGTTCCTGACGCCCGCGCTGATCAGTCTGATCGTGCTTGCCTGTCCCACCGTGTTTGCCGCACCCCGGTGGCGCAATCCGCCGGAAGTTCCGCTACCCGACGACGAGCCTCAATAGGAGACAGCCGGTGCGCCGAAACTGCCGGGGCTAGCGACCGGCTGACGCGATTTCCGCCTCCATCAGTTCGGCACGCCCCTTTGCCGAGGGGTAGATCCGGCTTCGCAACAGGCCGCCGGAGATGCTCTTGCCCACACTGGACCGCCAGAACTGGGGGCCAGCGGAGGGATCGAGCCCTGCATCGGCCAGCAGGTGCACGCTCAGGCGATCGGCTTCGATTTCGGCTTCGCGCGCCAGACGCGCACTCTTGCCGAATTCACCGAGCAGCCCTTTCTTGACGTCGGCTTCGTCGAGCCTTTCCCTGTGCTGGAGGACGGCGTGCGCGAGTTCGTGAGCGAGAATGACGGCGAGCTGGCTATCGTCGACCTCTTCCAGAAGCTTCGACGATATCTGTATGATCGATCCGTCCGAACGCGCGAACCGCCTGCTGCCGGGCACCTGTTCGACCAGGATGCGGCAGGCGGGACGTGCGGGTATCGCCACATCGCTCAGGCCAGCAGAGCTTGCCATGTGCAACACCACGTACTCCTCCGCAGGTAGCGATGCGAGCGCATCGAACGCCCGCAGGCGCAGCTGCCGTTCGTCACTGCTCGACGTCTCCGTGCGCCATGAGCCGATCCCGGTAAGCCAAGCGCCCGGCGCAATGCCGGCAGACCGCGATGGGGACGGGTCGCCGACCGCCAGGACAGCCAGCGGCCGTTCGGGAGGGAAAGCGCGCTCGCGATATTCCTCAGAAGACGCTGCATACTGGTCCCGGCTGTGCATGATCAGCCCGATGTTCGGCATCGTTTCCTCGCACCGGTTCGCGCTGGCGATCAGCATGCGGTCGGAGAGGTCGAGCAGTCGCTGGTCCTGCCGTGAGATGTCGTCCGGAGACGCCGCAGAGACCGGTGTAGCGAGCGCAGCGAGTGCAAGCGTCACGACGCAGTGCATGGGGCGCAGTTTGCTCGGAAATGGAAGCAATTGGAACATCGGGATGGCAACTTTGCGGGTTGTGGGAACCACTATGAATTAACGGGTTTTTCACCATTGCGCGTCATTTGAAATATCCGCGCCGTATACAGGATGAATGGCGTTAAACAGTTCTGTAAATGGGATAATGGCGGTTGACGCCTATGGGGCCATCCCGTAAGTGTCGGCACGAGTTTGAAGAATCGCAACAATACAAACGGAAATGAGGCCGGAATGCGTAAGACTGTTATGACCATTGCCGCTGCCAGCTTGATGGCCGGTTCGACCATCGCCCAGGCTGCACCTGTCCAGGCTGATGCCGCCCGCGCTGGCGCACAGATCGAAGACAGCGAAAATCTTTTCGGTAGCACCCTGCTCCCGATCATTCTTGCGGTTGCTGCTGCAATCGTGATCATCGCCGTTTCGAGCGATGACGAAGACGAATTTCCCTACTCGCCGTAGTATGGGGCCCGTTTCTTCGGGCAATACAATTCAAAAAGCCCCGTGTCACTCCGGTGACGCGGGGCTTTTTTATTGGCCGGTAATTGGCCGGTAGCGGTCATCATCGGAACGTGTTCAAAGGCTGGAGAACCCTTCCCGAAGAAAACGGGTTGCGCAGCCTGCCAGCAACGCTGCCCCGCGCGGCATGGCTCTTTCGTCCAGCATCATGCGGCTGGAATGGATGCCGCAACAATTGGTCCAGTCGGCGCCGTCCTCTGCCACGCCGAGGAAGATCATTGCCCCCGGGGCCTTCTCCAGCACATAGGCGAAATCTTCGGCGCCCATGATAGGCGCGTCGAGATCCTCCCACATTTCCCGACCGAAAAGCTCGTGCGTCACGGCCTTGCCCAATGCGACGGCGCGCGGGTCGTTGATGGTGACGGGGAAGCCTTCCTCGATCGTGACGGTCGCGTGTTGTCCGTGCGCCTTGGCGATGCCTTCGGCCACTGCGCGCACCTCATTGCGAGCGCGCTCGCGGTGTTCGCGCGATAGCGTCCGGATCGTTCCGCGCATGGTCACGTTGTCGGGAACGACGTTGTAGGCTGTGCCCGCGTTGATCTGCGATACGGTCACCACCACGGCGCTCGCGGCATTGAAGCGCCGCGTCACAGCGGATTGAAGGGCGGTCACGATTTCGCAGGCAACGGGCACCGGGTCGGCCGTGTCGTGCGGCATGGAAGCATGGCCGCCGCGCCCTTCCACCACGATGGTCAGCTGGTCCGCTGCCGCCATCATCGGGCCGGGACGGCAGGTGACCATGCCGAATTTCGCGCGCGGCATGACGTGAAGAGCAAAGGCCGCGTCCGGCAAGGGAGTCATCAATCCGTCGTCGAGCATGAATCGCGCGCCGTGATAGCCTTCCTCGCCCGGCTGGAACATCAGGAGCACCTCGCCGGCCAGTTCCTCCTTCCGCTCCCACAGGATGCGTGCCGCACCCGCGAGCATGGCGGTATGCGCGTCATGGCCACAGGCGTGCATCCTGCCGGGGATGGTGGATGCGAAGTCGAGACCGGTGTGCTCGTCCATTTCCAGCGCGTCCATGTCGCCGCGCAGCAGCACCCTGCGACCTGCCGAACCGCCCTTCAGCACCGCGACCTGTCCGGTGGTGGAGGGTCCTTCGCGCCATTCGAGCGGCAGGTCGGCGAGTTCTTCGCGCACCTTGGCCATGGTCATCGGCGTGTGCAGCCCGGTTTCCGGCTCGGCATGGATGGCGCGCCGCAGGCTCGTCAGCCGGTCGCCAAGCGCTTGCGCGCGTTCGAGCAGCGTGTTGTCGTTCATGCCGTGTCCTTCTGATCGATCGTTCCGGCCTCCATCTGCCGCAAGGTCCACCAGGCGAGAGTGCCGAGGGCAAGGTAACCCACTGCCGCGCCGAATGACACAGACCACGCTGCCGCGCTGACGCCGCCGCCCGTCGTGAGCAGCAGCATGGCGAACAAGGCGACAACGGCGACAAGGCGCGCCAGCAGCGAATAGCGCGCGCGGCCCGTCGCGTGGAGCACCGGTTCGAATGCGACGCTTGCGAGTTCGAAACTGGCAGCAAGCGTCAGCGGGATCAGGATGATGTAGCCGCCGCGGAAGTCCTCGCCACCGAGCAGTTCCATGAGGTAGCCGCCGCCCGCCACCACGGCCGCGACCACCACAGCGCCGGCGGCCCCGGCAATTCGCGTGGTCTGGATCGCGAGCTTGCGGAACTCATGCACGTCGGAGGAAACGCGCGCCCGCGCGATTTCCGTATAGACCGCGCGGGTCAGGAGAGTGGAGAGCTTGCCAAGGCCCTGCGCCAGTTGCTGTGCGAGGCGGTAGAGGCCCGCCGCCTTGGTGCCCACGAAATAGCCGACGGCGAGCAGCGGACCGTGCTTGAACGCGGCGTTGAGAGTCGCGCTGGCATAGGTGATACCGAAGAAGCGGACGACACCCTCGTTCTCCTGCAAGGTGGTGCGGACGTCGCGCAGGTAAGAAAGGCGAACGGCGTCAGGACAGAGGTATTTCGCCATTGCCCAGTAGATCGCCGCTTCCAGCAAGTCGATCACTGCCCAGGCGATGAGGAATTTGCCGAGGCTGGGACCGGTCAGCCAGATCGCGGCTGCTGCCGCGAGCCGCCCGATCGGCACGATCGCCTCGACATAAATCGCCATGTCGAACCGGTCGAGCGCGCGCACGATGCCGGTGGGGGCCGAAACCAGCGCCCACAGCGCGGCGACGTTGAACCAGAAAGCGGTATCGACCAGTTGCGGGTTCAGATCCAGCACGTCGCCGAACTGGTAGATGGCCACATAGGCAATCACGCAGCCGATCATCGCGCCGATGGCATCGAGCAGGCCCGCCAGTGTGCCAAGCCTGCCCAGTGCGCCCCAGTTCTGCTTATGGACGTGCTCAGCCCCATATTTCACGACCGTGCGCCAAGTGTCGAAGCCGGTAAGGGCAATCAGCGCCTGGCTGGTTCCGAAGATCAGCGAGAAATGGCCGAACTCCTTGAGGCCGAGCGACCGGGTCAGGATCGCCAGATAGACCAGCGAACAGACCGCGCCGAAACCCTTGCCGCCCGCCAGCCAGGCGAGGTTGGAGAACATCCGGCCGAGCAGGGTCTCGGGTTGTTTTCGTCGGGAAACCTTGGCGGCCATTGCGTGTGCTTTGGACGAGCGGGTGATGCCGCGCAAGCATGGCGAGAGCGGCCCGTGCCATCGTGCAACGTTGCGGCGCCCCGCTTCCGGACCTAAAGGCGGTTTGCATGATCGAACATGCAATTCTCCTCAGCGCCGGGCAGGGCTCGCGCTTGCTGCCACTCACCGCCGAAAACCCCAAGTGCCTGATCGAGTTTTCGGGCCGCACGCTGATCGAATGGCAGATCGAGATGCTGGCGCGCGGCGGGGTGAAGCATATCGACGTGGTGACCGGATTCCAGACGGATCAGGTGGAGGATCTGCTCAGCGCGCACCGCGACCCCCGTGTCACTGTCGAGTGCCACTTCAACCCGTTCTACAAGGTGGCCGACAATCTCGGCTCCTGCTGGATCGTGCGCGAGAAGATGATGCAGGACTTCCTCATCCTGAATGGCGACACACTGGTGTCGGAGGATATCGTGCGGAAGGTGCAGCAGGGTGGGGGTGACTGGCCGATAGCCGTCACCGTCGACGTCAAATCCGCGTACGACAGCGACGACATGAAGGTCGAACGGGACGAAGACGGTAGACTTCTGAACATCGGAAAGACGCTGACGGCGGACCAGAGCAATGCGGAATCGATCGGTTTCCTGGCGTTCCGGGGCGAGGGGCCGGAGCTATTCCGCGAAGCCGTGCGTCACGCCATGCGCACGCGCGAGGGGGTGGAGCACTGGTACCTGAAGGTGATCGACCAGATTGCCGATACCGGCAAGGTCGGCACCGTCTCCATCGAAGGGATGGACTGGGCCGAGGTCGATTTCCTCAACGATATCGAGATTGCGACCGCGCTGACCGACCGCTGGATGTCCGCCCGCTAGGCCAACAGCGGCTTGAGTTCGGCAACCAGCCCGGCAATGTCTTCGTCGCTCAGCGAGACGGCATGGCCGAGGTCCGGTACCTTGGGCCAGCCCACGTCGACGAATTCCTTGTCGCTCCATTCGCGTGCACCTTCGTAGCGCGGCAGGACGTGGAAATGGACGTGCGGGTCGACCATCATCAGCATCAGGTAATTGAGCTTGGCATAGCCGGTGAACTGCCGAAGCGCGTTTTCGATGGCGGTGCTGACTACGGAAAGCTCCGCGTGCGCTTCGGCGGGAAGTTCGGAAAAGGCCTCGGCATCGGACTTGGCTGCCAGCACGAGACTGCCGAGCGTCGGCTGGGCCGGGCGCAGCAGGACCACCCAGTGATTGAACTCCTTCAAAAGCGTGGCGGGATGGCCGAATTTCGCGATAGTATCATTCATGCAGCGTCTCCTGCCAGCCAGCTGGTGAGCGGTGCGCCCTTCCTGGCGCGGGCGATTTCCGCCTGAACCAATTGCACCGAGTGAACCACTAGCGACAGCACGGTCCAGATCGCCACGACGATCAGGCCGAGGTCGGGGCGGGCAAAAAGCAGCGACACGAACAGGATGACCATATTGGGATTGCGCCGCGCGGTGATGAGGCGGAACTGGCTGTCGAAGCGCCGCCACACGTGGATGTGCATCATCGAATTGCGCCGCATGAACACGCCTTCGATCAGGCGCTGGACGATGTAACCGCCCTGTATGGCGCCCTGCACCAGCCAGAAGGTCGTGCTGTCGTATTCGAGGTTCCACGCGGCGAGGCCGGTCGCCCAGAACCACCACCAAAAGGGCGGGTGGACGAGGTCGATGCCGTGGTCGAAGATATTGCCCCACCAGCTGGAGGTGATGGTGCAACGCGCCAGCTTTCCATCCACGGTGTCGAGCACCATGAACACCAGCCCCATCGCCAGACCGGCCCAGTAGTGTCCCCATGCAAAGGCGAACGTCGCTGCCAGACACATCGCCGCACCGATGGCGGTCACCATGTTCGGCGTCATGCCGATGCGCGCGGCAATACGGGTGAGTACCAGCGCCCATTCCGGCCAGAGGTACTTGGTCAATATGTCCGTGACGCCTTTGTAGGCACCGAAATAGCTCGCCCGTTCGATGGCTCGCACGCTGCCTGGTTCGAGCGCCGTAAGGAACGGAGTTTCGCGCTTTCGCAGGGACTTGTTCACGATGGTCGGATTATCTTCCATCGCCACGACGTTCAGCCCGTCAGCCGCGTCGAGGGGGGCGTTCGCCAGCATCGCCTCGCGCAGACGCTTGGCCGCTGCACGGTTCGGCGCGTGCGCCAGCGCAGGCACGCCGCGGCTCGTCAGCACCATGCCCGGCTGATCGACGATATGGCGCAGCCACGCCGGGTCGTAGGCGAAGCCCGCATTCGACAGGATCACCGCCCCTTCGCTTTCGCCGTCGATCACCCGCAATTGCGAGGCGTTGGCCATGCGGCGGTTGCGTTCCGCCATGGTCAGTCCCCAAAGCCGCACGGGATTTTCGCCCACGGTGCTCAGACTGGCAACCGGCTGGCTCGCGGAAATGCTGGAAGCGCTCATGGTCTACGCGCTTAGTGCGATGCACCGGGCCGCGCAACGCCGCTGGTTTCGCCCCGGGACGGACCGTGGAGCGCTGAAAGCGCGTGATTCGGCGCGCGGCTGGCGCTAGGCGGTTCGGCATGAGCCGGTCGATCTACCAGTTTCAGGACTTGCCGCAGGAAGAACGCGCCGCTGCGCCCATTGCGCGCGCGCCGGTGCAGCCGGTCAAGGCCGATCGCCTCGTCGGAATCCTGCGCAATCCCCGCAGCTATCGCAACAAGGCGCGCGACGCGCAGATCGCCGACCGCAGCAACGTTGTTCTGGCCGAGCCTGCCAATCGCGACGCCATTCCCGAAGTGCTTGCGGATTTCGCGCGGCGGGGCGTGCATTATCTCGTCATCGATGGCGGAGACGGCACGATCCGCGATGTGCTGACCGCCGGAGCGCCGATATTCGGCGCGAACTGGCCGCGGCTGCTGGTGCTGCCGTCGGGCAAGACCAACGCGCTGACGGTCGATCTGGGGATGCCACGCAATTGGAGTCTCGGCGACGCGCTCGACGCGATCGAGACCGGCGGCCGGATCGAGCGCAATCCGCTCGCCATCCGCCCGGCGGACGGGCGTTCGGGACTGGTGCAGGGTTTCATCATGGGGGCGGGTGCCTTCGCCAAGGCGACCGAGGCCGGGCAGACCGCGCACCGCTGGGGCGCATTCAATTCGGTGGTCGTGGCGGTATCGGCGATCTGGATCGCGCTGCGGACCTTTTTCGGCACGAAGGCCAGCCCCTATCGCCGTGGCAGCCGCATGGATGTGGTGCTGGAGCCGGATGGCGAGCGACTGCCCCATGCCGGTCGCGGCGACCGGTCGCGGCGCTATTTCCTGCTTGCATCGACGCTCGAACGCTTCCCGATCGACCTGAAACCGTTTGCCAACCTTCGCGAGGGGCTGCGGATTGCCGTGATGGACGAACCCCGCCGCCGCCTCCTGCTATCGCTGCCGCTGCTCGCCTTCGGCTGGCACGGCAATTGGGTGCGCAGGCACGGCGTCCACCGCAAATGGGCGGAGGAATTCACCATCGCGACCGAAACGCCGTTCATCATCGATGGCGAGGCGTTCCCCCCGGGCAAATATGTCGTCGCCCAGGGGCCGCGCCTGCGCTTCGTGACGCCGTGAGCAGCAGGCTCGACCAACGCATCGCACAGGCTCTTGCCGCCCCGGTCGCAGAACCGGCGCAGGATTTCGCGCGGCAGCTTGCCAGCGAGCGGGACGATGCGCTGGCGGTGCTGTTCTACGGATCGAACCTGCGCACCGGCGAATTGGAGGGCGTGCTCGATTTCTACGTCCTGACCGACGGCCCGCCGGAAAGCCGCATCTGGCCGCTCGTCAGCTACCGGGAATGGGACCATTCCGGCATCACGTTGCGCGCCAAGATCGCGACGATGTCGCTCGCTAAATTCACTTCGGCAGCCTCCGGCGAAAGCCGCGACACTACGATCTGGGCACGTTTCGTGCAGCCGAGCGCGCTCGTCTGGAAGCGAGACGATGCCGCCGCCAGCCGGGTACGAGCCGCTGTCGGCGAAGCGGCCCGCACCGCCGCGCGGCTGGCAGTCGCACTGGGCCCGGAGGAGGGTACGGCAGGCGATTACTGGCGCGCGCTGTTCCGCGAAACGTACCGCGCCGAATTCCGCGTCGAGAAGCCGGGACGCGAGGATTCCATCCTGTCCTTCAATGCCAACCATTTCGACGGGCTGTTGCCGCTCGCGCTGGAGGCTCAGGACATTGCCGTGGCGCGGTCGGGTCCGCTTCTGCGACCCGCGATGCCGGCGCACAGTCGCGCGGGAATCCTGCGCTGGTGGAAAAGCCGGCGGCGGCTGGGCAAGCCGCTCAACATCGCGCGGCTGGTCAAGGCGAGCACGACCTTCGACGGCGCGGCCCGCTACGCTGCCTGGAAGGTGGAGCGTCATACGGGCGTGGCCGTCGAACTGACCCCGTGGCGCGAGCGTCACCCGATCCTCGCCGCGCCCGGCGTGTTGTGGCGCGTGTGGCGGGCGAAAGCCGCGCGGTGAGCGAACTCTCTGCCCTTATCCTCGCCGGTTCGCGACCGGGTGCGCCCGACCCGGTGGCCGAAGCGGAAGGCGTGCCGCACAAATCGCTAGCGCTGGTCGAAGGGCGCAGCTCTCTGGCCCGCGTCCACGCCGCCCTTTGCGCGGCCGGAATTGCGCGGGTGGTGGTATCGGCAAACGATCCCGCAGTCATTGCCGAGGCACAGCGGCTGGGCGCAGACGTGCTACCCCCGGCTGCCGGGCCGAGCGACAGCGTCGCACGGGTCTTCGCACAGATGGGCGCGCCGCTGCTGGTAACGACTGCCGACCACGCGCTGCTGGAGGCCGACTGGGTGCGCCAGTTCGTGCGCGATGCCGGAACCGGCACCGATGTCGCGGTGGGCTTGGCGCGGCGCGAGGCGGTCGAAGCCGCGCTGCCCGGCGCACGGCGGACCTGGCTGCGGTTCGCCGACGGCGAGTGGTCGGGCTGCAACCTGTTCCTGCTCGCGCGCCCGGATGCGCAGAACGCCATTTCGGCATGGCGCGAGGTCGAAGCCGACCGCAAGCGCCCTTGGCGCATCGCCCGGCGGCTCGGCTTGTCGACGCTGTGGGATTACTGGCGCGGTCGCCTCACTCTGGCGGAGGCGATTGCGCGGCTCGGCAAGAGGCTCGGCGTGACATCGAAGCTCGTGGCGATGGAAAATGGCCGCGCGGCGATCGACGTCGACTCGGTCGCGGATCTGGCAACCGCGCGGCTGCTGGCATCCCGGACGCTGTGACCCCGCGTCCCGTCCGGGCCAGTGCGATCACATGTATTTCATCTGGATCGCGATGCGCGACACGCCCGGCCCGACATTGAACGCGGTCTTCTTGTAGCTCGGCTTGCCGAGGTTGAAGACGCTGATGCTGGGATTGTTCGACATCCCGCCGCCGTCGGAACGAAGGTCTGTGTCGCCATTGCCGTTCACATCGTGGCGTACGGCGATACCGTAGGAACCGCTGGTCGGCACGGGCATGCAAAAGGTCATCGTGCCAGCGCGGGCCGGCACTTCGATGCGGTTGAGCCAACGGCCCGATTCGAGCCATTCGGACCCGTTCGCGCGATAACTCTGCACGCGCAGTTTGCCGCTGGACGACTTGATGCCCGACACGGTGACGCGCACCGCCGGACCCTTGCCCGCCGCGCATTGCGAGAGGTCGTTGCCGATCTTGTTACGATACTGCGCCATCGCGGGAGTGGCCAGCAACGCGCCGCCGAGCGCGAGCGAAGCGGCCGCTGCCGTCAGAATGGATGCCTTGGTCATAAGCTGCCCTCGAAATTGTCCTGTGCATGGGGAGGCCTTTCAGGCCGGACCCCCATATCCTTGCGTGCGCTTGTAGTTTTCTTGCGCTGAATAGTGACTGAATTTGCGATGCGCCTCGCCTTCAGGTCAGAAGCGAGAGCTTCCCTTGCTCCAGCGCGTAAACCCTGTCGGCAAGGGCGGTCAGCGCACCGCGGTGGGCGATGACGAGCACGGTGCACTGTCCGCGCAATGCCGTGAGCGTGTTTGCCACGGACTTTTCCGTCTCCGCATCCAGCGCGTTGGTTGCCTCGTCCAGGATCAACAGGTCTGGTTCGGCCAGCAGCGCCCGAGCAAGGGCGATGCGCTGGCGTTCGCCGCCCGACAAGAGCCGCCCACGTTCCCCGGTCCTGCGTTCCAGTCCGCCTTCGCTTTCGAAGACGAACCCCGCTCCAGCGCGTTGCAAGGCCGCGGTCATCTCGGCGCGCTGTGCCGTGGGATGGGGCCAGCGCAGGTTGTCCGCCACTTGCCCATCGAACAGGACCGCATCCTGCGCGACATAGGCAACCGAGCGCCGCCATGCGAGCATCTGCCCGCCGTCGAGCGGTTGGCCATCGACCAGCACCGCGCCCTCATCGGGCTCGATCAACCCAGCGAGAATGTCCGCCAGCGTGGACTTGCCCACGCCCGATGCTCCGGTGAGCGCGACGATACTGCCCTTCGGAAGGTCCAGACCGATACCGTCGAGCAGGGAAGAGCCATCGGCATAGGCGAAGCGGACGCCCTCCAAGGCAATGGATTCCCGTACCCGCGGCACCTTGCGTTCAGCGCTCGAAGGTTCGGCAGCGGCGCGCGCGGCGTTGGTCATCGTGCGGAGCTGCTGCAACGCGGGCCAATGGTGCGCTGCCTCGTGCCAGGCATCCTGCAAAGCGCTCGTCAAGAGCAGCGCGCGACCCAGCAGCGCGACGAGGGGCACCAGTACGATCGGGGCGACGCCGAGCCGTGTCGTGGCCAGCCACGCCAGCGCGGCAAGCGCGGCAGCGGCGAGCGCGTGAAACAGCACCCGCGCCCTGCCAGCGGCGCGCAGGATAGTGCGCTGGTCTTGGCGCAGATTAGCGAAGGCTTCGGCAATTTCGCTATCGACGCGGTCCTGCATGGCGTGTTGCTTGATCAGGCGCAGCAGATCGAGGCGGCTTTCGAGAAGGTGGAATGTCGCTCGCACCTTGCCGCTGAACGCCTCGCCGGACTGGCGCGCGGATCGGCGCAGACCGCGGTAAAGGGTCAGCACCATCGCCCCTGTCAGCAGGGCGGCCAGGCACAGCGCTGGCTGGAGCAGAGCAGCGGCAGCCAGCAGCACGGTGATGTTGATGCCGAGCGCCAACGCCAGCAGCGCACTTTCGAGCGCGTCGCCGAAGCGGGCAATGTCGCTCAACAGCAAGGCACGAGCGTCGCTGAGACGCTGATCGACGAGGAAGCGCCATTTGGCATGAAGCAAAGCCCCGACCGCCCGGCGGCGCAGGCCGTCGACGATCCGTACCTCTACCTCCAGCGCGGTCTGCTGGCGCCAGTATTGCGCGAGTGCGCGAAGCGTTACGATGACGACGAACCCGGCCAGCAGCATTTTGGGTGCGACCGGGAGTGGGGCGAAGCCGGGAATGCCTATCCCGCTGTCTGAAGCGAGCAAGCCGAGCAGGGGGACGAGCAGCAGCAACCCGATGCCCTCGGTCAGTCCGACCAGCAGCATGAGCGCAAAATTGGCCAGCAACAGGTGCGTACCCGCAAGCTCGCGCATCAGGTTCCAATCTGCGCGCAAGGACTGCGTCACGGCGTATTCCATCCCTGCACGCGGCGCACGAAACGCATGGTCATCATCGCAATCGGCACGCCCATGGCATAGCGGTAAAGCGCCTCGTCGTCCTGTCTCTCGCTCGCGGGCCAGTCGCCGATACGGGCGGCGATCTCGTCAAAATCGAACAGCGCGCGCAATTCCTTGCGTGCCGACATGGCGGCAAATTCATCCTGCCATTGCGGGATAAGCGGCGTCAGGCGGTGATGCCAGTCGGGCTGATGCGCGCCGACGCGCCGGTCGAGCCTCTGCTCCTCCGGCATCATGCCGCGTCCCAGCGCGCGGGCAAGCCGCCTGTCCTCTCCGTCAGTGACGAACATCCGCGTTGGCAGAGAGAGGCAGAATTCGACCAGAGGACGATAGGCGCAAACGTCGCGCTGGCGGATGCCGTAGATCTGCTCGAAGGCCAGCTCGACTTCGCCCGCGCCCATGTCGCCGCGACGGAAGTTGTCCGCCAGCCACGCCGCGCGCGAAGCGGGGAACTGGCGCAGGTGATAGCTTCCCCCGGCGATCGCGCGGCTTCGCAAATCATGGCTTTCGCGCGCTTCGATACTGATGGGCGCGATGCGATCCTGGGCTGACGTTGCACGGTTGCCCTTGATCTGCTGCCATATGCGCCAGGCACGATCGGGCAATTGCGCCGCCACTGCGTGGCGCAGCCACTTGCGAATTGACGGCGCTTCGCCCTGCTGGGTCGCAGACCAGGACTGCCGCAATCTGCCGTTCCGCAGATATTCCGCCGCAGCCCATTCTCCCGCGATGCTGATCGACAGGTTTCCTGCCTCCGCGCTGAGCAGCAGGTCGCAGCCAGCATCGCGCGCTGCCGCGAAAAGGCCGTGATAGGGGCCGACATTGACGAGCCCCGGCGGCGCGCAACCAATGGCCGCGAAAACGGCATCCCAATCCGCATCCAGCGCTCGCGTATCGCTGGCCACGAAAGTCGGGACGAGCGCAGCGTGGCTGGCGCAGAAACCCTCCACCTTCGCGCGTTCGCTGGCATATTGACGCGGCGGTGCTTCCCCCTGCCAGTCGGATGCGGGCAGGAAGGTGAAGGTGGGCAATCGCTCGCTCTGCGGGAGCGCGTCGACCGCCCGCGCGGCGAGGTTCGATGAATCAAGGCCGCCGGATAGCAGTATGCCGGGCCTGCTCGCACCGTCCAGCGCGGCGCCCGTCGCTTCGCGCAGCAAACGGTCGGCCTCCGCTACCCACTCGTCTTCCGTGCCCTTCGGGACAGGACGGATTATCGGCACGGCATTGCGGTGCCGCCGGAACTCGCCGTCGGGCGCGAGTTCCACCACATCGCCGGGATCGAGCCGCCAGCTTCCTTCGTACCAGCCGTTTCCGCTCGCGACATTCAGGTACAGCGCGTCGGCAATGCCGCGCGCCGACAGGTTCGCGGGCAGCCCCGCCGCCAGCAACAGGCGCGGAAGCGATGCTGCCATGTTTGCATCGCCGGTCCGCGCAAACGACAATGGCCGCGCTTCGATAGTGCTGCGCGATAGGCGCATGGATCCGTCCGGATAAAGGATCGCTGCTGCAAACTTGCCGAGGATATGCTCCTCGGCGCGAAGCCCCCAGCGCTGGACGGCGCCGCGATAGACCAGCGCCGACGACTTCGGTTCGCAGTTGAGGGAGTTCGCGAGGTCGGCCAGATTGTCGAGCCAGCCGTCGAAGACGCAGATGCTGCCGTCCTCGCCCACATGAACCGGGCTGGAGCTTGTCAATCCGTGCGCCAGGCTGGCGTGGAACACGCAGCCGTGCGCCGTCGCCCGCTCGTCCAACGCATATCGGTCGAACGGATCGAAACCGTCCCGCAGGCGCTTGCGCGTAGCTTGATCGAATGTCGAAAGAAGGGCGAACACCTGCCGGTCAGCCCGTTGCGGACGAAAGAATCAGGACGCGCCGTTGGGTCGCCGCAGAATACTTCCCTGCACGCCCGAGGCGTTTGCGCCTGCCACGTCCTTCATCTTGCCGATCCGCTTGAGTTCCGGCTTGATCCAGGGTTTCGGCTGTTCGGTCTGATTTTCGGTCATGGCCCCATCTGTGCCGTCGAAGTGCGAAGATTTCGCTATAGAGGCACGCCCGCCTATAGGCAAATTCCCTTACGACAGCGGCACGAGGCGGGTGACGACGATCCACGGACCGGGCAGGTCGCCAATAAGCGTGTTGCTGCCTGCTTCGAGCCAGGCATGCAGCTTGTCGGGCCGACGCGATCCGCCCGGCCGCGCGGCGATGACGATGCGATGGGCAATGCGCTCCCGTTCCAGCAAGCGCCCCAGCGCGAGTGCCTGCGCCAGACATTTGGGCGAATAAGGAAGCCGCAGGGACGCCCGCTCGACGATCCTGGCAAGGTCGTGCGCCGTCACGGCCTGAGCGTCCGAAAGCGCGGGCGGCGACATTTCGTCGTCCAAGTTCCTGTAGCGCGAACGCCAGCGGGCGAAGGGCAGCAGCCGCACGCGAAGGCCGTTGCCGACCAGTGCGAGCATTGCGCGCCCGGTCAGCAAACGACGCGTCCAGAGTTTAGTCGAAGGCAATCAGGCCGGCCTCTTCCAGCTGATCGAGGAATATGCGGATGTCTCCAGCAATCGATGTGGTGTCGGCAGCGTGGGTATCGCCCAACTGCGCGCAGATCGCCGCTTCGCTGTGTGTCCCATCGATCAGGCGCCAGCACGCGGCTGCGGTGTCGGTTAGAGAAAAGAACTCACCGCTTTGCAGATGAAGCACGATCGTCTCCCCACCCATCTCGGTGTCGACAAACTGGCCGTCGGGTTTTCGCGGAGTGCGGATCATGCGGGGAGGTGTCCTTCCAGAAGCGGTCTGACGGCGTTGCGTATCGCAGCCGCGTTTCCACGAGGGCCGCGAATTAGACGATGACAGCCGACATTTGCGCAAAGCCGGGCGAAAAAGCCGAGCACGCCGGCCGCGTCACTTTCTAGCGCGCGCGCATAAAGGTGCCAGCGATCGCTATCCGCCAGCAATCCCGCTGCCGCCTGCCCGGCGGAGACGGGATGCAAGGCGGTTGCGCCCCCCTTTTCGAGCAAGACGATCTCCGCAAGGCGCATAGCCGGCTGAACCCCGCCGCCGGGCGGCATCCCGCGAAACTTGTCGTCGATTGCCAGCGGGGGTCCGTTCGCGCGCGCGCCGACCATCGCCATTGCGTCCGTATCCAGTTTCCATTGACGCCGACCGGGCAGGCACATGCGCGTGTGAGGATCGAGAAGGAGTGTATCGTCCGCGAACCACTCAGCCTCCTTACCAGCCAGCATCATTGCGGTGGTCGACTTGCCGCTGCCGCTCGGCCCGGCGATGGCGATCACGCCACCGGGCGTCGCAATGGCCGATGCGTGGATGGGAATGAGGCCATGGATCGCTGCGACCGCGTTCCGGATTGACCCGTGCAACCAAAGCTCCACGTCGCGATCGTCGGGTGGCAGAGCTCCAGAGGCTGCCATCCTTACGCCGTCGCCCTTGCGGTAGCCGAAGGTGAGCCCGGACAAGGTGCTGAGGACCAGTTCGTCACCACGCAGTTCGTTGAGTCCCGGCGGCACGACGGCAAAGCCGAACGGCTGCAGCGATTCGACCCGTTGCAGTCGCAACTCGCGTTCGAGGCCGTCCAGTTGCGCAGGGACATTCATTTTGATGCGCTAAAACGGCGCGAATTGCACCGCAATGGGGCATGGGGGCGGTGGCGTGTGGAAAACAGCCGCCCGCCCGCTTGTCGCCCCCATATGTGGTGCCTACTCCACCTCACGACACATATGACCATTCCTCTGATCTCGCCCTCGATTCTGTCCGCCGATTTCGCGAAATTGGGCGAGGAAGTGCGCGCGATCGACGCGGCGGGGGCGGACTGGATCCATATCGACGTGATGGACGGCCATTACGTTCCCAACATCACGATCGGTCCTGCGGTGGTGAAGGCCCTGCGACCGCACAGCGACAAGCCGTTCGACGTGCACCTCATGATTTCGCCGGTTGACGCCTATCTGGAAGCCTTCGCCGATGCTGGTGCGGACGTCATCACCGTCCACCCCGAAGCCGGACCGCACGTTCACCGCACCGTGCAGGCGATCAAGGGGCTGGGCAAGCAGGCGGGCGTGGTGTTCAATCCTTCCACCCCGATAGACACGCTCGATTACCTGATCGACATGATCGACCTGGTTCTGGTGATGAGCGTCAATCCGGGCTTCGGCGGGCAGAAGTTCATTCCCAGCCAGCTCGACAAGGTTCGCCGCATTCGCGAGAAAATCGACGCTTCTGGCCGCGACATCCGGCTTGAGGTTGATGGCGGCGTCGATGCCGAAACGGCGCCGCTCTGCATAGAGGCCGGGGCCGACGTGCTGGTTGCAGGTTCGGCCAGCTTCAAGGGCGGACCGGATCATTACGCGCGCAACATCGCGCTCTTGAAAGGGGCCGGATGATGGGCGAGGCTGCGCTGGATGGCAGGATCGATTCACGCGCGGCTCACGCCTCCTCCGACGATGCCGATGCGGTTCTGGCGCTCCCGCTGGGTGACCAGGACGAGCCGCTGGTGAAGACCGCCCGCGACGAGCCGAAACCCGCACCCGCTGCACATCTTCCGGGCGAAATCATCGAGCCGGGCCGTGCGCTGGTGCTTAGCGATTTCAGCCCGCCGGCGATTTCGCCGGGGGAGCGGCTGCTGCGTTTCGCCTATCGCATGGGCGTGCCGGGATCGAGCCTCGCTTCGCCCTTCGGCAAGCCTGCAACCTTGCGTCTGCTGGCCACGGTGGAAAGCCGTCTGCCGGGTGAGCGCAGCCGCGGCATGGCGCTGCGGTCCGGTCACTTCCTCATCAACGGCGTGAAGACGCCTATCGCGCAGATGGATTTCACCCCGATCGCGCACCTGACGCCGCCGGTGGAGCGCGCGGTGCACGGTTTCGGGTGGTTGCGCGATCTTGCCGCCAGCGGCCCGCGCGAACAGGGCGCGCCGACCGCTGCCCGTATCCTCACCGCATGGCTCGACGCCAACGAAGCGGCGGGCAAGGGTGTGGCCTGGCAGGTCGGGCACACCGGCCACCGCCTGCTCAATTGGCTGATTTACGCTCCGCTGCTCTTGTCCGGAAAGGACAAGCGCCTGCTGACGCGCACTCTCAAAAGCGTCAGTACGACCGCGCGCTGGCTCGATCGCAATGTCGGCAAGGCAGATGACCGGCTTGACGAAGTTGCTGGCTGGTGCGCGATCATCGCCGCCGGACTGCTGCTGCCCGATGGCAAGCCGCGTCGCCTGTTCGGCGAGGCGGGCCTGCTGCGGGCCCTGGGCGATCTTGTCGGTGACGACGGCGGCCTGCTGTCGCGCAGCCCGCTCGGCCAGATGGAAGCCATCGCGCTGCTGACCGAACTTGCTGCCTGCTACCGCGCGATGGACCGCGACCCGCCCGCCGCGATCACCGCGATGCTGGGCTTCCTCGTGCCGCCGCTGCTGGCGCTGACGCATAGCGACGGCTCGCTCGGCAGCTGGCAGGGCGGGGGCGGTGTCTCGGCAGACAAGGTCGCCAGACTGATCGAAGCGAGCGCGGTGCGCACCCGCCCGCTCAAGGATGTGCGGCAGTGGGGTTACCAGCGCGTGTCGGGCGGGGGCAGCGTCCTGCAATTCGATGCCGCGCCGCCGCCGCTGGCGCGCCATACCCGCAATGGCTGTGCCTCCACGCTGGCGTTCGAGATGTCGCACAAGGGACAGCGCATCGTCGTGAATTGCGGTGGGGCCGGTCTGGCGGGCGGGCAGATACCGGCGCGAATCGAGCAGGGGCTGCGCGCCAGCGCGGCGCATTCGACGCTGGTGCTGGATGATGCCAATTCGACCTCCGTCCTCATCAAGGGCAAGCTCGGCAAGGGCGTCGGCGAGGTCGAGATCGACCGTCGCACGCTGGAACTCGATGGCAAGAACGGCGGCAAGGCGACCCGGCTCGAAGCGAGCCACGATGGCTACGCCAGCCGGCACAATCTGGTCCACCGCCGCATCCTGATCATGCGGGACGACGGCACGGAACTGCGCGGCGAGGATCTGCTCACACCTTCGGGCAAGCGTGGGCGGCGGGGCAAGATCGGCTTCGCGATCCGTTTCCACATCGCGCGCGGCATCGAACTGCGCCTGACCGATGACAAGCAGGGCGCGGGCCTTGCTCTGCCAGATGGCAGCTTCTGGATGTTCCGCGTGGCGGCAAAGGATTTCGGCGGGGAACTGTCGATCGAGGAAAGCCTCTGGGCGGATGGCAACGGCCGTCCGCACCCGATCCAGCAATTGGTAGTCCACGGCATGGCCCCGCGCAGCGGCGGCAGCTTCGCGTGGCTCTTCAAGAAAATGGGATGATACCGCGATGGCGGATGTGACGATCAAACGGGCGCTGCTCTCGGTGTCCGACAAGACCGGCTTGGTGGAGCTGGGGCAGACGCTGGCCGACCTCGGTGTGGAGCTGGTGTCGACCGGCGGCACGGCCAAGGCGCTGCGCGATGCCGGGCTGGAAGTGCGCGACGTGTCCGACCTCACCGGCTTTCCGGAGATGATGGACGGGCGGGTCAAGACGCTGCACCCGATGGTTCACGGCGGCCTGCTGGCGGTGCGCGACAATGCCGAACATGCCGCCGCGATGGAAGAACACGCCATCGGCGCGATCGACCTCGTGGTCGTCAATCTCTACCCGTTTGAAGCGACCGTCGCGCGCGGGGCGGACCGCGACGAGGTAATCGAGAACATCGACATCGGCGGACCGAGCATGGTGCGCTCCGCCGCGAAGAACCACCACTACGTCACCATCGTGACCGACCCCGCCGACTACGCGACGCTGACCGAAGAGCTGGCGAGCGGCTGTGCGACCAGTCTCGAGTTCCGCCGCCGCATGGCTGCCAAGGCCTTCGCTGCGACCGCCGCCTACGACAGCATGATCGGGCAGTGGTTCGCCTATGCCGACCAGGGTCAGAAATTCCCCGAGCGCGTGAGCATGACGCGCGTGCTGTCCGGTACGCTCCGCTACGGCGAGAACCCGCACCAGGACGCGGCGCTCTATCTGCCCGGCGGTCCGCACACGACCGGACTGCCGCAGGCGGAACAGGTGCAGGGCAAGGAGCTCAGCTACAACAATTACAACGACGCGAACGCCGCGCTGGAACTGTGTGCGGAGTTTGCCGGGCAGGATCCCGCGGTGGTGATCGTCAAGCACGCCAACCCCTGCGGTGTCGCGCAGGGTGGCACTTTGTTGAAAGCGTGGCAGGACGCGCTGGAATGCGACAGCGTGTCGGCCTTTGGCGGGATCGTGGCGGTCAATCGCCCGCTCGACGGGCCGACGGCGGAAGCGATCTGCGAAATCTTCACCGAAGTCGTGGTCGCACCGGGCGCTGATGCGGCGGCGCGCGCCGCTTTCGCGAAGAAGAAGAACCTGCGCCTGCTGCTGACCGATGGCCTGCCGGATCCGCGTCGGCCGGGTCAGACGCTTGCGATCATCGCTGGCGGCATCCTGGTTCAGGACCGCGACAATGGCGCGGTGACCGCAGACGACCTCAAGATCGTCACGAAGCGCGAACCGACCGAGCAGGAACTGAAGGACTGCCTGTTCGCATGGACAGTCGCGCGGCACGTCAAATCCAACGCCATCGTTTACGCCAAGGACGGCGCGACCGCGGGCATAGGCGCGGGGCAGATGAACCGACGCGACAGCGCGCGCATTGCCGCGATCAAGGCGCGCGAAGCGGCGGAAACTTACGGCTGGGACGCGCCGCGCACAGTCGGCAGCGCGGTGGCTTCGGACGCATTCTTCCCCTTCGCCGACGGTCTGCTCGCCGCGGCGGAAGCTGGCGCGACGGCAGTTATCCAGCCGGGCGGTTCGATCCGCGACGAGGAAGTAATCGCGGCTGCAGACGAACATGGCCTCGCCATGGTCTTCACCGGAATGCGCCACTTCCGCCACTAGGGCTCCGGATCAGCCGCTGCCGAAAGGTCGCGGCGCGCCTTTGCGACACAGGTTCAGCAGTCCGCGCGAGGTCCGCAGTTTCAGGACGCCGTCCTCGGTAAAGCCCCAGCCGTCGGGCGTCGCGAGCGCCAAGGGTGAATACTCCCCGCCGATTTCGATTGGTTCGCGCGGGCGATAGGGTGGGGCGGTCTGCTTGCAGGCCGCTTCGTCGCCAAGCGCCAGGGAAAGCTCCGGTCCATCGGCAATGTATCGCGACGTGCAGCCCGCGTTATCAGTCATCGTATCGCTGGCGATGCGCATGGTGACAGGGCCCGCGTGATACGCTCCCAGCGTCGTGTTGCCACAATGCTCGTAGTCTCCGGCAAGGCTCGTACCTGCCGGGGCGGGGCGGCGAAGAATAATCGATTGCGGCCCGCCGAAAACGAGCCGCTGCTCATCGTCGATGCTGTATGATGTCGCAGCGCTCACCGAACGGGCCAGTTTCGTATCGCGCGCCTCGCGCTCCTTTCCGCAGCCCATCGCGGTCTGGATCCAGTCCTTTACGACGATCTTGCCGGGCTCCGGCACCGCGAAGTCGAAGGAAATCGAGTTGCAATCCGCGTGGGCCAACATCCAGTCGTTGCCGATTGTCATGGTGGCCGGAAAGGGTTCGCCACCGATGCTGACCATCTGCCAGCGACCATTTATGTCAGGCCGAAGCACAGGCGGCTTGGTCAACACTGCGCGTGTCCCGTCTGCGGCTGTCAGGACGAGCGTTTCCGCGTTCGGCTTTTGCCAGATGGTCGCCCGGTCGATCAGAGCGGTCAGCGCCCGGTCGAACGCGACGCCATTCGGCTCTTCGCACTTCCCATATTGTGGAGTCTCGAAGCGCGAGAAGACGATTTTCTCACCATCGATTTGGTAGAACGCCGGCGCACCGCCGCCGCAGCGCCCGCCGTGGTTGAGGAAGCCGCCCTCGGCAAAGTTGACCCACGATTCGTAGGCGCCGGCCTGCAAATCACCGATGCTCATCACTCTCCAGTTTCCGCCGAGCGGATCGATCCTCGCCAGGTAGGTGCCGTCATCGCGGGGCGAATCGACAGTTTCGTCCGAAACGACCTCGCCGCCTGCCTCAACCGGCGCTTCAGCCGTTGTGCAGGATACGGACAGTAGAGTTGCCAGAACGGCGATGGGGGCTTTCATTTCCGAAAAACGTGAATGCTTACCGGCGGTTCCGCGCTAGAGATCATGATGAACGCGAAGCAACCGGAGAGTTCACGATCTCGTAAGTCCGGTTCGATAGAAAGGGCACAGAAGATGATAGATATAAGAAAGACGTGCCATGCAGATATTCAGCCGCGAATTCACGATGTCGTTCCTGACGGGCTTCGGCGTGACGGCGCTGGTCATGGCCTATCACATCGTCCCGCAGGTGGCCTGAGGCGCCGTTTCGGCGGTGCGCTCGCGGGTGCGCTGCTTCCCCTGACATTGCTTGCCGCCGCTTGCAGCCAGCCGGCCACCGCTGCCGAACAGGCCGTCGCCGCGCCTGCTGCGAAGATCATCGCCCGCGAAGACGGGCTGAAGACCGCGATTTTTGCCGGAGGGTGTTTCTGGGGCATTGAAGGCGTTTTCAGTCACGTGAAAGGCGTCAAGAGTGCCGTATCGGGCTACCACGGCGGTACGGAGCGGCAGGCGAACTACAAGCTCGTCTCGAGCGGCGTGACCGGTCATGCCGAAGCGGTGAAGATCACCTACGACCCCAGGGTCATCCGTTACGACGAATTGCTGCGGATATTTTTCTCCGTCGGCGCCGATCCGACGCAATTGAACCGGCAGGGCCCCGATACCGGCGCGCAGTATCGCACCGCCATCATCCCGACGAGCGCCGAGCAACGCCGCGTGGCTGCGTCCTACCTCTCGCAAATGAAGTCCTCTGGGGTTTGGAAGCGTCCGATCGTGGCGAAGATCGAGCGGGCACAGGCGTTCTATCCGGCGGAAACCTACCATCAGGACTTCATGAAGAAGAACCCCAGCCACGGTTACATCCAGCGCTGGGACAAGCCCAAGGTGCAGGCGCTCTCCAAGCTGTATCCGTCCTGGTATTCCTCGCGCTTCCAGCCCGGCTGATTGCCGCATGGGCGGTGCGCGCCTATATGACCCGGCATGGCCAGCCAGACAGCACATCACCGCCACGACCATTCCGAGCATTCGGGCGCCGACCTGATCGACGCCGCGCGCGAATCGCTGACGCATTCGGGTGAGCAGTGGACGGGCCTGCGCGATACGGTGTTCAGAGTGCTCGCCAAACACGACCGCCCGACCAGCGCCTACGACATCGCCGACGAAGTGTCGGCAGCGCGGGGCAAGCGAGTCGCTGCGAACAGCGTCTATCGCATCCTCGACCTGTTCGTGCGGACCAATCTCGCCAACAAGATCGAAAGCGCCAACGCCTATCTGGTCAACAGCCACCCCGGCTGTCGCCACGACTGCATTTTCCTGATCTGCGACGACTGCGGCAAGGCTCGGCACCTCGACGACGACCGCCTGACCGGCGCGTTGCGTGAAGTGGGCAGCGAGGCGGGCTTTGCCGACGTACGACCGGTGGTCGAGCTACGGGGCCTGTGTCAGGATTGCGCCAGCTAGACAGCAGCGCCAGACCGTGCTTTTCCGTCGATGAAGCGTTCATCGACAGCACAGATTTCGCGGTGTAAAGCCTGATTCCATGAGTGATCGCCCCGATACGCCGCTGCTCGACACAGTCGACTATCCCGCTGATTTGCGCGCGCTGAAGCCTGACCAGCTGCGCCAGCTGGCGGACGAGCTTCGCGCGGAAATGATCTCGGCGGTCAGCACGTCGGGCGGGCACCTCGGTTCTGGCCTCGGCGTCGTCGAACTGACGGTGGCGATCCATTACGTGTTCAACACGCCCGACGACAAGCTCATCTGGGACGTCGGCCACCAGTGCTATCCGCACAAGATCCTCACCGGGCGGCGCGACCGCATCCGCACTCTGCGACAGGGCGGTGGTCTCAGCGGCTTCACCAAGCGGGCGGAGAGCGAATACGATCCGTTCGGCGCGGCACACAGTTCGACGTCGATTTCGGCAGCGCTCGGCTTTGCCATGGCGAACAAGATGCAGGACAAGCCGGGGCGCGGCATCGCGGTGATCGGTGACGGCGCGATGAGCGCCGGCATGGCCTACGAAGCGATGAACAACGCCGAACAGGCGGGCAATCGCCTGGTGGTGATCCTCAACGACAACGATATGTCGATCGCGCCGCCGGTGGGTGGCCTGTCGGCCTATCTCGCGCGCATGGTTTCTTCGAGCGAGTATCTCGGCCTGCGCAGCCTCGCGAAGCGTATCTCCCGCAAGCTTTCGCGCCGCGTGTTCTCCGGGCTGGAGAAGGCGGAGGAATTTGCGCGCGGCATGGTGACCGGCGGTACGCTGTTCGAGGAACTGGGCTTCTATTACGTCGGTCCGATCGACGGCCACAATCTGGAACACCTCATCCCGGTGCTCGAAAATGTGCGCGACAGCGAACAGGGGCCGGTTCTGATCCACGTCGTCACCAAGAAGGGCAAGGGATACGCCCCGGCGGAAAACAGCGCGGACAAGTATCACGGCGTCGCGAAGTTCGATGTCGTGACCGGCGAACAGAAGAAGTCCGCCGGCGGCCCGCCCGCCTATCAGAACGTGTTCGGCGAGACGCTGGCCAAGCTGGCGAATGACGATCCGCGCATCTGCGCCATCACTGCTGCCATGCCGAGCGGCACGGGTGTCGACAAATTCGCGAAGGCGCACCCCGACAAGAGCTTCGACGTGGGCATTGCGGAACAGCACGGCGTGACCTTCGCTGCCGGGCTTGCCGCGCAGGGTATGCGCCCCTTTGCCGCGATCTATTCGACGTTCCTTCAGCGGGCCTACGACCAAGTGGTCCATGACGTGGCCATTCAGAACCTGCCGGTGCGCTTTGCCATAGACCGCGCCGGTTTGGTCGGGGCCGACGGCTGCACCCACGCGGGCAGTTTCGACATTACCTATCTCGCGACCCTGCCCAACATGGTCGTCATGGCCGCCGCCGACGAGGCGGAGCTGGCGCACATGACCTACACCGCGGTCGAGTACGACGATGGCCCCATCGCCTTCCGCTACCCGCGCGGTGCCGGGACGGGCGTGGGCATTCCCGAGAAACTCGAGAAGCTTGAAATCGGCAAGGGACGCATCGTGCGCGAAGGCACGAAGGTGGCGATCCTTTCGCTCGGCGCGCGGCTGGAAGAAGCGAAGAAGGCTGCCGACCAGCTGGAAGCCAAGGGGCTTTCCACCACCGTCGCAGACATGCGCTTCGCCAAGCCGCTCGACACCGCGATGATCGAGAAGCTCATGCGGACGCACGAGGTCGTGGTGACGGTGGAAGAAGGCGCCATCGGCGGTCTCGGTGCCCACGTGCTGACTTTCGCCAGCGACGAAGGCCTGACCGACGCGGGGCTGAAGGTCCGCACCCTGCGCCTGCCCGATGTGTTCCAGGATCAGGACGACCCCGCCAAGCAGTATGACGAGGCAGGGCTCAACGCCCCGCAGATCGTCGAGACGGTGCTCAAGGCCCTGCGGCACAACAGCGCAGGCGTCGAGGAGGCGAGGGCTTAGCCCGCAGCCCCTTGGAGCCGACCATGCCGCTTCTTACCGTTCAGTCGGCCGATCACGTCACCACCCTTACGCTCAACCGGCCGGACAGCATGAACCCGCTCGGCGTGACCGGGGACGGGGACGAGTTCGCGGCGGCCTGCGATGCGATCAACGCCGACATGGAAGTGCGTTGCGTGATCCTGACCGGGGCGGGGCGGGCGTTCAGCGCTGGCGGCGACGTCAAGGCGATGCGCGACAGGACAGGAGCCTTCGGCGGCAGCGCGCCCGAGATTGCCGATGGTTACCGCAACAACATCCACAAGGTGCTGCGCGCGCTTTACGGTCTACGCGTGCCGCTGATTGCGGCGGTCAACGGACCGGCGATCGGGCTGGGCTGCGATCTCGCCTGTCTCGCCGATATGCGAATCGCGAGCGACAAGGCGAAGTTCGGTGTCACTTTCCTCAAGCTCGGCATCATTCCCGGCGACGGTGGAACGTGGATTCTGCCGCGCATCATCGGCGAAGCGCGCGCGGCGGAACTGTTCTACACCGGCGACGTGATCGACGCAGCGACGGCGCTCGAGTGGGGATTGATCAGCCGCGTGATTGCTGCCGATGCGCTGATGGCCGAAGCGAATGCGCTCGCCGCGAAAGTCGCGGCCATGCCGCCGCACGCCCTGCGTCAGGCGAAAAACCTCATGCGGCAGGGGCGCTCGACCAGTTACGATGCGGCGCTGGAAATGGCCGCGAACGCCCAGGCGCTCATGCATTCGACGCAGGATCACATGGAGGGTGTCGCAGCGCTACTTGAAAAGCGAGCGCCGCAATTCAGGGGCGAATAGTCAGAGCCAGCGCCACAGTCCGGCGGGTGCGCCCGCTGCGTGGATATGGCCGTAGGTAATCGCGAGCCACGCTACAGTCGCGACCAACCACAGCACCCAGCCCGCCGAAAACAGCGCGCCCCAGCGCGGCCAGTAGCTCGTCTTCGCTTCCCATCCGCGCCAGGCCTCGCCTATGAGCACCGCCTTCTTGCGGTCCTGCAAATGAGCGCCGACCAGCGCGAGGACGAGGATCGTCAGCGCGACGATATTGGTCCGCCAGCTCCACCACATCACGACATGGGCCAGCGCCCAAAGGGAGAAGCCCCACATCATCGGATGCCGCGTCACGCGAAAGACGCCGCGCGGTTCCTTCGTGGCAGCGATCTGCGCATCTGGCGCGGGGAGGGCAGGATTGCCGCGCAAGGATCCCAGGAACAGGACCAGCGCGACCAGCGTCAGAACGCTGGATACCGCCCAGCCGATATCGCCCGTTCCGCCCAGATCGGGCGCGGAGAGTCGTCGAAACTCGACCGCCATCCAGCCAAGCGTGCCGAAGGCTACGAGCGAATAGACGAGCAGGAAGCCATTATTGCCAAGCAGCCTGACCAGCGGTGCACGGAAGGGATGCGACAGGGCAAAATGCGTGCCGACAAAGGCAACGCATGCCGCCACCAAAGGAGCGAAACTGTCTATCATGCGGAGCCTCCCGTAGCGGTTCGCGTCGGGCACAGACTATCACGCGCGACCACCCGCGCAAGTCAGTTTTCAACTGAAACCTAGTCTAGTCTGCGATGTCCAGCAATTCGACGGTGAAGAACAGCGTCGCGTTGCCGGGGATCGGACCCTTTCCCTGCGGCCCGTAAGCAAGGTCCGCCGGTGCGGCGAGTTCGATCTTGTCGCCGACCGTCATTTGCGGGATGGCAAGCTGCCAGGCCTCGACCAGCCGGCCGAGCGGGAAGGTCGCAGGCTCGCCCCGGTCGTAGGAGCTGTCGAACTGCGTCCCGTCGGTCAACTTTCCGGCGTAATGCACCGTCACCGTATCGGCCACCGACGGCTTCGGTCCAACGCCGTCACCCTGTATGCGCCGCCACCGCAGGCCACCCTCGATGAATTGCCAGCCGTCAGCGGGCGAGAGCGCGGCGAGTGCCGCCTGCTGCCCGTTGTGCCACGCCGCGTCCTGCGAACGGTCGGGCGCAGCGTCCTGCGCGGCGGCAGGCGTCGCGAACAGCGCTGCTGCCAGTGCGAGAGCGCTCCTCATCGTACGTAGGCCTTCGGCATCTGGCTTTCATCGAGATCGCGATAGCGCGTCCGCAATTGCGTCTGGTGATCGCGCATGGGTTGTTCGACGCCATCGATGAAGACACGCACCGGCGCGCTCGAGACTTCCAGCGGATCGCCGTCCCACACCACGACGTCGCCGAGTGACCCGGCGCTCAGCGTGCCCGCATTCATGCCTGCGATGCGCGCTGGCACGGAGGATATGGCAGCGAACGCCTCGCCCCAGGTCAGCCCGCTCGCGCCCGGCATCTTGTTCAGCGCGACCATGTTTCCGGCCTGCTGCGGCAGATTGCGTGGATGATCGCCGCTCGATTCGTACATCCCGATCGCCACGGTCACGCCCGCATCGACCATCCGACCAACATTGCTCTGCGTTGCGCCGAGCCGTTCGAAGCTGGCCGGCAGGTCATTGAGCGCGGCGGTGATGACGGGAACGCCCGCGGCGGCAATCGCGTCGGCCACCATCCAGCCCTCGGTCACTCCGACCAGCACGATGTCGAGGCGCGGAAATTCGTCCTTCAGCGCCAGCACGGCGGTGATGTCCGATGCGCGGTGCGCGGTGACGTAGAGCTTCTGGCTTCCGTTCACCACGGGCACCAGTGCGGCAGCATCGAAGCGGGTGAGCAACACGTCGCTGTCGCGTTCCGCGCGACCGGTCAGGCGGGGGTCGATGGGAAGATCGTCGCCCGTGCGGACATCGCGCGTCCGGCTGGTGCCGGTGAGTGCGGGGTCATCGCCATAGCGGCGGGCTTCGGACAAGGCATTGCGGAGCAGCGCGTGGGCGCTGGTCCGGCTGCCGCCTGCGAGCCGCGCGCCACGTTCGCCCAGCTCGACGAACTGGAAGGCCCGCGGGCGCATCACTGCGTCCCGGTCGGACCCCAGATCGATGATCGCGCCCTGACCGGCAAAGATCGTCGATCCCGCCTGCGGCATCACGCCCGCACGGGTTACGCCGCCTGCGCGGCTGTAGAGAATGTCCTGCGAGGCCGGATTGACGATCGGCGATACGTCGAGCGCCGCGCCGAAGGGCGATCCCCCGGCGGATACGTCGTTGCTGTCTTCCACCGCTTCCACATCGTAGATGCCCAGGAACGTGTTGGATGCGAACAGGCCGGGCGTGACCCACAGGCCGGTGCCGTCGACCGCCTGCATTCCGGCAGGAACGGAGACGCCCGCCCCGGCGGCGACCACGCGGCCACCCCGAACGACGACCGTGCCGCCTTCAACCGGGTCGCTGCCGTCGCCGGTAACGACGGTGGCATTGGTGATGGCGATGTCCTGCGCGGCAAGCGGCGCGGCGATGGCGCCGGCGGCTGCGGCAAGAGTGATTGCAAGGGTGCGTGCGGGGCGCGTCATTTCACGTCTCCTTCGCCGGGCTGGCCTAGCTCGAAATCGCTGACCGGGCGGCGGCTGCGGTCGTTAGCGTCGTACATCAGGGCACCATCGACCCAGACCATTTGCGGGCGCGAATAGATCGACAGCGGATCGCCGTTCCACAGCACGACATCGGCCATCTTTCCTGCTTCCAGGCTGCCCGTCATGTCGGCGATGCCCATGGCGCGCGCGGCATTGAGAGTGAACCATTCGACCACTTCGGCGTCGGGAATGTCGATGCCCATGCGGCGGCCGTCTGCCTGCGCCTTGGCGGCTTCCTGGTTGAGCCGCTGGATGCCGTTTTCATCGTCCGAGTGAATGACCACGCAGGCGCCGGAATTGTGGATCAGCGCCGCATTTTCCGGGATCGCGTCGTAGGCTTCCATCTTGAAGCCGTACCAGTCCGCCCACACGGCGGAGCAGACCTCCGCATCGCGCAGCAGGTCGCCGATCTTGTAGCTTTCTACCGCGTGGTGGAAGGTCGAGACCTTGTAGCCCATTTCCCGCGCCATATCGAGCACCAGCGCCATCTCGTCGGCGCGGTAGCAATGGTTGTGGACCAGGATTTCCCCGTCGAGCACGCCTGCCATCGTTTCCTTGGCGAGGTCGCGATCCTTGCGGTCGCCCGCCGCCCATTCGCGCGCGTCGAGCCAGTTCTGGCGATTGACCGCGAAATTGCCCATGCGGGTGGAAGGCTTCTGCCCGCGGCTGCCGTAAACGCGCTTGGGGTTCTCGCCGCAGGCCATCTTCATGCCATAGGGCGCGCCGGGGAACTTCATGCCCTGCACTGTCCGGCTGGGCACGTTCTTCAGCGTAACAGAGCGTCCGCCGACGAGGTTGGCCGAGCCCGGCAGGATCTGCAGGCTGGTGACCCCGCCATTGGCCAGCGCTCGGCTGAAGCCGGGGTCCTGCGGCCAGACGGAATGTTCCGCCCAGACATCGGGAGTGGTCGGGCTGGTCGCTTCATTGCCGTCGGAATGCGCGTCGACCGAGGGACTCGGATAATCGCCGAGGTGCGAGTGGATGTCGATAACGCCGGGCGTCACGAACATCCCGCCGCCGTCGATCCGGTCGTACCCTTCCGTCGAGAGCGTGGAATCGCCCACCTGAACGATCTTGCCGTCGCGGAACAGCACCGTGCCGTTGTCGATCCGGCCGCCCGCGCCGTCGTAGATCGTCGCGCCGATCACCGCTGTCGGTCGACCGGGGTAGGGGCGATAGGTGGAGGCATAGGGCGCGCGCTCATCGGCCGTCATGGCGGTGCCGGTGGTGGCCGTGTTCTTGCCGTCACTGGTGGTGGCGCAGGCACTCAGCGCGAGGCCGGCCAGCGCGATCGTCGTCATCCGGATCATTGGTTTTCCTGTTGCAAAAGGAAAAGGGCGCGGATTGCGCCGCGCCCTTCGATATTCATTGGTGTCAGTCGGCGCGCGTCGCGGGGTGGACCCCGGCCGCCTGCGGTTCGCCCGGCCCTTCTCCCTGACCGAGCAGGTCGTCGCCGACATTGTCGTCGGTCAGAGTGTCGAGGTGCATCCACTTCTTCACGATGGGCGAGAGAAGCAGCACGACGGCGCCGACCGCAATCGCGACCCAGCCGATCTGCTGGTAGATCGAGAGCGTAAGCTCCTTCGACATTTCGCCGCTTTCGCCACCGGTTGCTTCACCGATCTTGCCGCCGACAAAGTTACCTACCGCCGTCATGTAGAACCAGGCGCCCATGATCAGGCTGGCCATGAAGCTCGGCGCTAGCCGGTTCATCGCGCTCAGTCCCACGGGCGACAGGCAAAGTTCGCCCGTCGTGTGCAGGAGGTAGATCAGGAAGACGAACAATACCGGCGTCATTACTTCCATGCCGACGCTTGTCGCGCCCCACGCGAACACGAGGAAGCCCGCGCCCACTTGGAACAGCGCCAGCGCGAACTTGGCTGGGGCCGACGGTTCAAGGTTGCGATTGCCGAGCCACTGCCACAACGCGGCGAAGACCGGCGCGAAGATGATGATGTAGATCGGGTTGATCGCTTGGAACAGCGAGGACGGCACATCGCCGATCTCGACGAAGCGCGTAGTGTAGAGGTTGAGACTGCCGCCTGCCTGTTCGAAAAGACCCCAGAACAGCGGGTTTAGAGCTATCAGGAACAGGATGGCGAAGATCCGCTCGCGCGGTTCCTTCGGCAGCTTGAAGGCTTGGTAGAGTACGTAGCCGAGCAAGCTGACGCCCGAAACGATCAGCAGCGACTGGATCACGTCGCGATACTGGATCAGAAGCCACATCACTGCAACCGCACCAACGCCGGTAGCGTAGATGAGCATTTCCTTGCCCTTGGCCAGCAGTTCGGGCGGCTCGCCAGCACCGCGAAGCACATTCTTGCCGAGCACGAAGACCACGAGGCCGGCAAACATGCCGATACCTGCGGCACCGAAGCCGTAGGACCAGCCGACCGTCTGGCCCAGATAACCGGCGAGGATCGTGCCGGCTGCGGCACCGACGTTAATTCCCATGTAGAAGATGGTGTAGGCCGCATCGCGGCGCGTGTCGGTGAGACGATATAGTTGCCCGACCATCACGGAGATGTTGGCTTTCAGAAAACCGGAGCCGACGATGATCAATGCCAGCGCCAGCCAAAAGACATTGATGGCCGGGTCGGTCTGACCGCCATCGCCTTCCACCGCCATGGCAATATGGCCCAATGTCAGCAGAACACCGCCAAAAAGAACGGCTTTGCGCTGTCCGAGGTAGCGGTCGGCCAGCCAGCCGCCGAGCACCGGCATGATGTAGACCATCGAACCGTAAGCGCCGTAGATTACGTTGGATTCGCCGTCGCTGAACAGCCAGTGCTGAGTAAGATACAGGATCAGCAGAGCGCGCATCCCGTAAAAGGAGAACCGCTCCCACATTTCGGCGAAGAACAGCATGTAGAGGCCCTTCGGATGTCCGAATGCCTCTTCCTTACGGCTCGCGGCGATCATCCCGCCTACGGCCAGAAACGCGGTAAGAATGACCAGCGCGATTGCCGCGACCCAGTCACCCTCGTTCCAAAGTCCCATATCCTTCATTTAGTGCTCCCCGAGCGCATGTATTGTTGACGCATAAAGCGCAAAGCGCGCACCCTAACGCCTGATTTGCCCATGTGAAGCCATAGTTTCACACGCAACTTGTCACGTGGCGCGCGCCGTTGCCGGCGGGAACCAATCCTTGCCTGACGCGCTGTATTATGTCAGTGATGCACCTGGCGCCGGGTCGGCGTCCGCGCGGGAATGACAATGAAACAAGACAACAAACCCGTCTACCTGAAGTTGCGCGACCAGATCGCGGCCGCCATCATCGAAGGCGAGTATGAAGAAGGGGCCATGCTCCCGTCTGTGCGCGCCTATGCGGCGGAGCAGGGCGCCAATCCGCTGACCGTCGCTAAGGCATACCAGCAGTTCCAGACCGATGGGCTTGTCGAAGTGCAGCGCGGTGTCGGCATGTATGTCGTGCGCGGCGCGAAAGAGGCCCTGCGCGAAAAGGAGCGCGAGCGGTTCCTGAAAACCGAGTGGCCCGAAATCCAGCGCAAGATGGAGCGTCTGGGAATCGATGCAGCCAATCTTTTCGAGCTGGGTTGAAGGCAACAGAGCTGCGCTGATATTAATATTTATCAAGCCATGACGATTGTCTCGCCTGCCAGTTTCTGCCACTACATGGAATCAAGGGTTTGAGCGTTCCGGTGGATGGCTGATCGGTCATCGATTCCGGAGTTTTCGGGACGGGGCCCGCGGGCCAGGCGGAGTGACTTGATGATCAGATCTGAACTTGTGCAGTCTTTGGCAACTGACAATCCGGACCTCTCCGCCGAAGAGGTCGAACAAGTGGTCCAGACCTTTTTCGACGAAATCGCAACGCGCCTTTCCGAAGGCGGTCGGGTCGAGCTGCGTGGTTTCGGCGCTTTCTCCACGCGCGAACGCGACGCCCGGCAGGGCCGCAATCCGCGCACGGGCGACGCGGTCGAAGTGCCCGCAAAGCGCGTGCCTTTCTTCAAGCCCGGCAAGGAAATGCGCGAACGCCTGAATGGGTGAACGCGCGCCATCCGGCACCATCGCCTGCATTGATGCGGCTGCGGACCGCCGCTAGGCTTCACTCAAATGCGGGCGTGGCGGAATGGTAGACGCCGGGGACTTAAAATCCCCTGAGCTTTGCTCGTGCGGGTTCGAGTCCCGCCGCCCGTACCAGCCCACGCCAATGCCGTCAGATTTCCAGTCGCTAGGGTGTTGCTGCGTCGCGTCCTTAATGCCTCATTAGGAATTGACGGCTAAAGGAACAGCATACCCCGTCGCGGGGTAGGGGGCGCTAAGGCTTTACCGAATGACCGCTAGGTCACTCCGGTTGTGCCGAGCGCCCTTTCTTTTGGGCATGCCGTTCCGTAGCCGGAGAAAGCGTTTCTCCTGATAGCATGGAAGATGAAGGCTTTTCCCTAAAACCCGGCTAAAAGCGATTAGGGGCTATTCCCTAGGGCTGAGAGGCAACAAGTTAGGCGGGCCGAAAATCCATGGCCACGCCGTTGATGCAGTGCCGTTTTCCGGTCGGTTTCGGGCCATCGTTGAAGATGTGGCCCAGATGTCCGCCGCAATCTGCACAATGCACTTCCGTGCGCGGATAGCCGATCTTGAAGTCGCGGCTGGTGCCGACGGCGCCATTGTCGATCGGGGCCCAGAAGCTCGGCCAGCCGGTGCCGCTTTCGAACTTGGTCTTGCTCGAATAAAGGGCATTGCCGCACCCGGCGCAAACATAGGTGCCCGCGCGCTTGTTGTCGTTCAGTGCGGAGGAATAGGGCCGCTCGGTCGATTCCTCGCGCAGCACCTTGAACTCCTGCGCGGTCAGCCGCCTGCGCCATTCGTCCTCGCTGTGGGCAACGCGAAAGCTCTTTGCCTCCGCCCTGTCGGACCCGCAGGCCGACAGAACCACGGCCGATGCACCGGCCGCCATCCAGCCGAGCAGGCTGCGGCGATTTGGCGTGGACTGGGTCATGATTGCGATCTCCTTCGCCCGATCATGTAGCAAGGCCCGCATTTACCTCGGCAGAACGGTCAGAAGCGTGTCACCTCGACTTCGAGCTTGCGGAAGCCATGCACGAAGTTTGCCTGGACCCGCTTGACGTCGCCCGCCACGTGGACGCGCATCCGGCGCTTGTGCATTTCCTCCAGCAGGATGCGCAGCTGCAACTCGGCCAGTCTTGCGCCGACGCAGCGATGGATGCCGTAACCGAAGGCCAAGTGACGCCGCGCATTCTCGCGCGTGATGTCGAGCTTGTCCGGATTGTCGAACACTTCTGCGTCGCGGTTGGCGGAAAGATACCACAGGATCAGCTTGTCGCCCGCCTTGATCTCGTGTCCGAACAGATCCGCATCCTCGCTCGCCGTGCGGCGCATATGCGCCAGCGGCGTCTGGTAACGGATGCATTCCTGCACCGCGTTGGGGATCAGCTCCGGCTGCGTTTCGAACAGCTTGCGCTGGTCGGGGAACTTGTCGAGCGCGTGGATGATGCCGCTCATCGTGTTGCGCGTAGTGTCGTTTCCGCCGACGATCAGCAGCACCAGATTGCCCATGAATTCCTGCGGGCTCATCTGGTTCATGGCCGGAGAATGGATCATCATGGAAATGAGGTCCGGCCCCGGTTCCTTGTTCGCACGTTCGCCCCACAGCTGCTGGAAGTAGGCGCCCATCTCGTAGAGGATGCTGCGGCGAAATTCGTCGAGCGGGCGGGCGAGCGACAGCTCGGTGTCGCCCGACCAATCCGACCAGAACGTCAGCAGCCTGCGGTCATTCCAGGGGAAGTCGAACAGGATGGCGAGCATTCCGGTGGTAAGTTCGATCGAGACCTTGTCGACCCAGTCGAACACTTCGCCTTCGGGCAGCGTGTCGAGCAGTTCGCCGGTCCGCATCCGGATTTCATCTTCCAGCCGCTTCATTTCGGCAGGAGTGAAGGCGGGGGCGACGGTGCGCCGCTGACCGGTGTGCTTGGGCCGGTCCATGGCGATGAACATGGGCAGCTGGAAGCGATCCTCTTCCGGCGTGTTGGCCAGCGCATCCCAGTCGGGATCGCTGATCGTGATGCCGCCATGTTCCCAGCTCGATGAATAAAGCTCCGGCAGGGCCTCGACGTGCTGAATCGCCTTGTGACTGGTGATGTTCCAGTAATCGCCGAAAGGGGAGCCGGTGATCTTGTTGATTGGCGCGGTTTCGCGCATTTCGGCAAAGATCGGCTGCCAGCGATCCTCGACGTAGATATCGCTGCGGGAGACGTCCCATTTCTGCGTATGGACCGGCCGCGCATCGGGGTTGTCGCGGAAGAATTCCTCCAGCGCCTCGGCGGCGGTAGGCGAAGTGCGCCATTGTTGCGGGGCGTCGGCCAAGCTTGCCATGTCGTCTCTCTCCTAATCGCAGATTCGCTCTTTTCGGCGAATTCAGGGAGAGAGCGTATCTTATTTACAGCAATGTCAAAAGCCGGTTTCGTCCTGCAACCGGAACACTACGCCGGTTCGGGTGCCTTGGCCCGGCGTTGCCAGAAACGCCGCCGTTTCGCACCCGGCGGGCCGGAGTGCATGACGCGGCGCTTGAACAGGCCGGACCCCCAACGGATGAACAGCGCGACCCAGAGCGTCTGGTAGAGCAGGGCAAGCGCGTGCGGCCACAGGCTTGCTTCCTGCGCTGCGCGGGCCGTCATCGCGAAGGGCGAGCTCAGCGGGAAGAGAATCGCGATCATCTCGAACAATCGCGCTCCGTCGACCAGGGCGAAGCTGGCGAAGAAGAATATGAAAAGCTGCAGCATGGTCACGGGCATGGACAGCGTCTGTACCTCGCGCACGGTGCTGGCGAGCGCGCCGATGGCAAGGAAGATCGACCCGATCAACAGGTAGCCCATGCTGAAATAGACGACGAAGAAGATGCAGAACATCGGCCAGCCGACGCCCGGTTCCGGCAGGCCCATCAGGGTCTGCCTGACCCCGCCGAACTCTCCGAAGACGCCGATATAGACCCCCACGGCGGCGAACCACACCGCGATGCCGACCAGCGAAACCGCGAGCATAGCGAACAGCTTGCCTAGGAAGACCGCGTCCATCGGAAGGGCAGCAGCGAGGATTTCGATGATCTTGTTGGCCTTCTCCTCGACGAGGTTGGAAAGAACCATGCCGGCAAGCAGCATCATCAGCAGGAACAGCAGCGTCATCGATAGCTGCGCGGTGCTCTTGCGGCTGTCGCGTTGGGACGCTCCGCTGAACGATCGGGTCTGCGTTTCCAGCGCGGGGTAGGAAACGTCCCCGCCGCCGCGCGCCAGCGCGAGGTGCATGGCGACGAGACCGCGCCAGGCGTCCAGCCGCTCGTTCGTGCCGGTCAGCACCGGTTCGTCCAGCGTGCCGGTCAACGTGGCCCCGTATTTGCCGCTGGGGTCGGCCAGCATGGCGTCGGTATCGATCGGGTCCGCGCCTTCGCCCGGATCGAAGATGTAGAAATGCGGCACCCGGCGCGCGCCAAGTTCCGCTTCGATCTTTTCATGCGCGACGCGGATCTTCGCGATGTCCTCGCTCGGCATTTGCAGGGCGATACGGGTGTCGTTGGCGCTGTCGGCGGCCACCGCGCCCAGTCCGCCCGACATCAGGAAGACGATGGCAGGAAACAGCGGGCCGAGCAGGAAGAACAGGAAGCTGCGGCTGAACAGGATGGCGATGAAATCGCGCCGGGCGACCACCATCGCGGCCTGCAACATCGAGAGACGCTCTGCGCTCATGCCGCGTCTCCTTCGTTCCCGCGGCCCATTTCCGCCGCTGCCGCCTCGCCGGCGATGGCGACGAAGGCATCATGCAGGCCGGCCCGTTCGATCGAGAGCGAGAGGATGCCTGCATCACCTTCGACCAGCGCACGCAACAGCGGTTCCACGCCGCTGTCCGGCAAATCGAACTGCCAGAAATGGCCGCCGCCCGATTTCGCGCCGTGCTTCGCGCTGTCCGGCAGGGCGCTGCGCCAGACGCCATCGCCGGCGCGCGTTTCAAGCTGGACCTGCGCCGGGATACGGTCGCGTGCGACATCGACGGAACCGGCGAAGGGGACCTTGCCGCCTGCGATGATGGCGATCCCTTCGCACAAACGTTCGGCATGGCTGATGACATGGGTGGAGAAGATCACCGTCGTGCCCGCCGCCGCGAGATCACGGATCAGCACTTCCAGCTTGCCCTGGTTGATCGCATCGAGACCGCTGAACGGCTCGTCCAGCACCACCAGACGCGGACGGTGGACCAGTGTGCCGAGCAACTGGACGGTCTGCGCCATGCCCTTCGACAGCTGGCGAATGGTCCGTTCCATCGCATGGCCGAGCCCCTGGCGTTCAAGCAACTCCTTGCCGCGTTCTCGCCCTTCGGCCAGCGGCAAGCCGCGCAAAGCGCCCATGAAGGCAATCGCTTCGTAGGTCTTCATCGCCGGATAAAGCCCGCGCTCTTCGGGAAGGTACCCGATCTGCCGCGCGATATTGTGCGGATTGGCATGGCCGAGCACGCGGCGGGTGCCGCTGTCCGGCTCGATAATGCCGAGCACCATGCGAAGCGTCGTCGTCTTGCCCGCGCCGTTCGGTCCGAGGACCCCGTAGATCGAGCCTTCCGGGATCGACAGGTCCACCCCGTCAACCGCCAGCGTGCCTTCGAACGTCTTGACGAGACCGCGTGCCTCGACGGCGAGCGGGCGTTCCTCCCCCACGGCATTGCCCGGCAGGGGCGGCTGGCCTAACTCGCTATGCATACCGCCCGAGTAACCCTGCGGTATGAACGGGAGCAACAGCGAAGTTGGTTAATTCTGCGCAAACCGATGGGCTCAGGCAGCAGCTGATCGCGCGTGCGCGGGACGAAGGCTTCGTCTCCATCGGCTTCGCGTCGGCAGCGGACGACCCGGTGCGAACCGCGCGGCTGGAACGCTGGCTGGAGGCGGGGCATCACGGCAGCATGGAATGGATGGAAAGCCGCGCAGAAATACGGCGCGGGCCCCAGTCCATGTGGCCCGACGCGCGAAGCGTCATCGCGCTGGGCATGAGTTACGCGCCGGGACACGACCCGCTCGCCCTGGCAGATGAAGGAGAGCGGGCGCGAATCTCCGTCTACGCGCAGGGGCGCGATTATCACGACACGGTCAAAAAGGCGCTGAAGCGGCTGGCGCGCTGGCTGGTGGAGCAGGCGCCGCAAAGCGAGCTGAGGGTCTTCGTCGACACGGCGCCAGTGATGGAAAAGCCGCTGGGGCAGGCGGCTGGGATTGGCTGGCAGGGCAAGCACACCAATCTCGTCAGCCGGGCGCATGGCAGCTGGCTGTTCCTGGGTGCGATCTACTCGACGATTCCCTTCGCCCCGGACAAAGAACACGCTGACCGCTGCGGCAATTGCAACGCCTGCCAGACAGCTTGCCCGACCGATGCCTTCCCGCAGCCCTACCAGCTCGATGCGCGCCGCTGCATTTCCTACCTCACCATCGAACACCACGGCCCCATCCCGCACGAATTCCGCAAGGCGATCGGCAATCGCATCTACGGCTGCGACGATTGCCTTGCCGTGTGCCCCTGGAATAAGTTCGCCAGTGCCGCAGCGCGGCACAAGAACTTCGCCCCCCGCGCCGAACTGGTCGCGCCGCGGCTGGCGGACTTTCTGGCGCTGGACGATGCGGGGTTCCGGGCTCTGTTCTCAGGTTCGCCAATCAAGCGGATCGGACGCAATCGCTTCGTGCGCAATTGCCTGATTGCAGCTGGCAACAGCGGGGAGGCGAAGCTGCTGGATCAGGTCCGCGCGCTGCAAGACGATGACGATCCTGCCGTGGCCGAGGCAGCGCAGTGGGCGGCGGGGGAGCTTACATCAATTCCTTGAGCTGCGTGCTGGCGTCCGCAAGCGCCTCGACATCGGGAAAGACATTCGCTTCCACCATCTTGCGGCCCTGTACGTAGTCCTTCATCGCATTGACGCAGTCGAGTGCGATGACCCGGCCTTCCTTCAGATACACGACCGAAAAGCTGCGCGAGGCAGGGTCGCCGCGCAATACCGTCTGGTCGTGATCGATGGACAGCCCGGCGGTCTGCAATTTTATGTCGTACTGGTTTGACCAGAACCACGGCAGCGCGCGGTAGGGTTGCTTCTCGGCGGCAATGGCACGCGCGGCGGTGTTGGCCATGTCGTGGGCATTCTGGACGGATTCCAGCCGGATCACCGCCCCGTCGGCAAAGGGATTGGCGTGCGCCGCGCAGTCGCCGATCGCGTAGATATCGTCGAGCACGGTGCGGCAGAACTCGTCCACGTCCACGCCGTTGGCACCCGATGCGCCCGCCGCGATCAGCGGCCCGACGGAAGGCACGATGCCGATGCCCACGATGACGAAGTCGCACGGCAGGCTTTCTCCGTTGTCGAGCACCACCACGTTCGCGCGCATGGCGGAACCTTCGATCTTACTGACGCCGGTTTCCAGCCGGACATCCACGCCCTGTCGCCGATGCTCGTCCTGATAGAACTGCGACAGGTCCTCCCCCGCGACGCGCGCCAATACCCTCGGCAGGGCTTCCACCAGCGTGACTTCGCATCCGAGCTTGCGAAGCACGGCCGCCGCTTCGAGACCTATGTAACCGCCGCCGATTACCACCGCGCGTTTCGCGCCGGCATCGAGTTCGGCCATGATCGCATCGACATGGGCGCGGTCGCGCACTGAATAGACGTTGTCGAATTCCGCCCCGTCGCAGCTGAGCCGTCGCGGATCGCCGCCAGCCGCCCAGATGAGCTTCGAATAGGACACTTGCGAGCCGTCCGACAGCGTGGCCTCGTGCGCGGCGGCGTCGATGGCCGTGACCATCGTGCCCAGCCGCAGCGTCACGCCCTTGTCCGCCCAGAAGGTCTCTGGCCGAATCATTATCCGCTCGAACGGCTTGTCGCGGGCGAGGTATTCCTTCGACAGCGGCGGGCGTTCGTAGGGCGGATAGCGATCGCGCCCGACCATCAGGATCGAACCTTCGAACCCGGCTTGTCGCAGCGCGATGGCCGCCTGCGCGCCGCCGTGGCCCGTGCCTACGATGAGAACGTCAGCGTGTTCCATGGCCCCGTCCGTGGCGTGGTTTGGCTGCACAGGTCAAGATCGCCGTACCCCTCAGCGTGCCAGCAAATTGCGCGCCTGGCTGGCGACCTGCGCCATGATCGCGGGCGTCACCGGTGGCTTTGCCTGCGCGCGCGCGACCAGCTTGCGGAACTGGCGCACGGCGGCTTCGTTCGCGTCGGCCCATGCCTCGACCCGCGTGGTCAGCGGCTGGCGCGATTTCTTGTCCGAAGCGATCCGGCGCAGGAACTGCAACCGCATCTGCTGGAAGTCGCGCGACAGGCCGTTGACCAGCAGGCGTTCCCACGGATCGGAAGGCGCCATGCGCTCCGCCGTCTGCTGCGCCCAGTCGAGGCCCAAGGTGGTGCCGAGCGCAATGAACGCCTCGGTCAGCTTCTTGCCCGGTGTCTTGATGTCCTGCGCAAGGTGCGACAGCCCGATCGATCCGTCCATGTCGAACAGGTGCGCGACGCTGGCAGCGGCCTTGGCAGGGGCACCTTCGTCGGTGAAGGTCGCATGGAGCGCCTGCGACTGCTTGCGCGCCTCGGCGGAGAGCAGCTCGTCGGTCGATCCGGCAAGCTCGGTCACGCCGCGGCGCAACTGACGCACGATGACGGAAGGCTTGTCGGTCCCGCCGAAGGTCCGCAGCATATCGGCCATGTGCGAACTGGTCGCGGCGGCCGCACGGTCGATCAGCATGATTCGTGCGTCTTCGGGCATGGCGGTATGCTCCAGCCCGTCCCACACCTCGTCGAGTCCGAGCAGTTCGCTCGTCGCGACGAAGGCGGCGGCAATCTGCGCGAGGCTCGCGCCTTCTTCTTCCGCCAGCTCGAACGGGTGAATCAGGCCCAGCCGGTTGATGATGCGATTGGAAAGCTTGGTCGCGACCAGTTCGCGGCGCAGGCGGTGATTTTCGATCTGCTTGCGAAACTTGTCGCGCATCGGCTGCGGGAAAGCCGCCACCAGCATATCGTTGGTCGCCGGATCGTCGGGCAGGGCGCTCGCTTCGATCGCATCCTGGATGACCAGCTTAGCGGTGGAAAGCAGCACAGCGAGTTCGGGCCGGGTCAGGCCGGCACCCTCGTTGACGCGGCGGCTCAGGGTCTCGCCGTCGGCCAGACCTTCGGTCTTCCGGTCCAGCGCGTCGCGATCCTCCAGCAGCTCGATCAGCCGCAAGTGCGACTCGGCTGACTTCACGCCGCCCGCTTCGGCAACCGAAAGGGCGAGCGCCTGGTGACGATTGTCGTCAAGGACCAGTTCTGCCACCTCGTCGGTCATGTCGGCGAGCAGCGTGTTGCGCGCGCGTTCGGTCAGCTTGCTGGCCTGCCGCGCGGCCTGCAACGCGATCTTGATGTTGACCTCGTTGTCCGAGCAATCGACGCCGGCCGAATTGTCGATGAAGTCGGTGTTGATCCGCCCGCCTTCCATCGCGAACTCGATGCGGCCCGCCTGCGTTATGCCGAGGTTCGCGCCTTCGCCGATCACCTTCGCCTTGAGGTCGCGCGCATCGATGCGCAGCCCGTCATTGGTCGGGTCGCCGACCTCTGCGTGGCTTTCGCGCGAGGACTTGATGTAGGTGCCGATGCCCCCGAACCAGATCAGTTCGATGGGCGCGCCGAGGATCAGCCGGATCAGCGTGTCGGGATCGGTTTCCTCGACATCGGTGCCCAGCGCCTCGCGCATGGCGGCGGTCAGCTTGATCGACTTGAGCGAGCGGGCGAAGACCCCGCCGCCGCGGCTGATCAGCTTGCTGTCGTAATCCTCCCAACTCGAACGATCGAGCTGGAACAGCCGCTGGCGTTCCTTCCAGCTTTTCGCCGGATCGGGATTGGGATCGATGAAGATGTGACGGTGGTCAAAGGCGGCGATCAGCTGGATGGCTTTCGACAGCAACATGCCGTTGCCGAAAACGTCGCCCGACATATCGCCGCAGCCTACCACGCGGACCGGATCCTTCTGGACGTCGACACCCATCTCCCGGAAATGCCGCTGGACGGATATCCACGCGCCGCGCGCGGTGATGCCCATCGCCTTGTGGTCGTAACCGTTGGAGCCGCCGCTGGCGAAGGCATCGTCCAGCCAGAAGTCGCGTTCCTGTGCGATAGCATTGGCCGTGTCGGAGAAGGTGGCCGTGCCCTTGTCCGCGGCGACCACGAAATACGGATCTTCGCCGTCATGCACGACAACGCTGTCGGGATGGACGACCTTGTCCTTCACGATGTTGTCGGTGACCGACAGCAGGGTGCGAATGAACAGCTTGTAGCTTTCCTTGCCCTCGGCCGCCCATCCATCGCGGTCAGTGACCGGGTCGGGCAATTGCTTGGGATAGAAGCCGCCCTTCGCGCCGGTGGGCACGATGACCGCGTTCTTGACCCGCTGCGCCTTCATCAGGCCGAGAATTTCGGTACGGAAGTCGTCGCGGCGGCTCGACCAGCGCAGACCCCCGCGAGCGACCGGGCCGCTGCGCAGGTGGATGCCTTCGACCCGCTGCGAATAGACGAAGATTTCCCGCCACGGAACGGGACGGGGCAGACCGGGGACGAGGGCGGAATCGATCTTGAACGCCAGCGCGTCTTCCCCTGCAGGGGAGTAGAAATTGGTCCGCAGAACCGCCTTGATCACCGCCTGGTAGATACGCAACAGTCGGTCGTCGTTGATCGCCTGCACCTTGGCAAGGCCACTGCGGATGTCGGCGTCGAGTTCGGCTGCGCGTTCCGCGCGGTCGCCCACAAAGGCGGGGTCGTTGCGCGCCGCGAACAGCGCGACCAGCGCACGGGTGACGGCTGGTGCACCGCGCAACGCATCGACGACGGTGTAGATGGTGAAGCTGACGCCAGCCTGCCGCAGGTAACGGTAGAAGGCGCGCAACAGGTTCGCATCGTCCGCCGAGAGCGCGGTGCTGACCACGAGGCGATTGAAAACGTCGTCTTCCGACTGACCGTTCAGCACTTCCGCAATCGCACGTTCGATTGCGTCGGCCCGTTCGAGAATCGCATCGCCATCGTCGCCCGGCAACAGGCCGAGCGTGAAGTCGTGGATCGCGCCAAGCGCGCCGTCCTCCAGCAATGTCGGTATCTCGGCATCGACGCGGAAGCCGAAGTTTTCGAGCGCGGGCACAGCATCCGACAGCGGCAGCGATCCGCGCAGCTGGTAGATCTTGAGCCGCAATTGCGAGCCATTGTCGCTCGGCAGGCGGTAGAGACGCGCGTCGCGGCTGGGACGGCCAGATTCGTGCGTTGGCAAGGCGCGCAGGCGGCGAATGTCGGTCGCGGCTTCGGCGGCGCCGTAGTCGTCGCGGTAGGACTGCGGGAATGCCTCGGCATAGCGTGCGGCAAGCGTCGCGGCGCGGGCCGGGTCTTCGTGTTCGGCAAGCTCGTGCGAGACAGCTTCGCCCCAGCCGCGCAAGCTTTTCTGCAACTGTTCTTCCAACGCGCGTTCATCCGGGACGGTCTCGATGTCGCGAATGTCCATGACGAAGCGCAGCGTGGCGAGCAAACCGCCTTCGACCTGGAGGCTCCAGTCCATCACCTTCGCGCCGATCGCATCTTCCAGCATCTGGATGACGCGCAGGCGGGTGCGGGTGGAAATGATGTCGCGCGGCAGCCAGACGAAGGCGAACAAGTGCCGCGATAGCGGTGCCTCGACCAGCGCGAGGCGCGGGCGCGGGCGGTCGACGAGGCCCATCATCGCCGTCGCGATCCGGCGCACGTCGTGGTCGGCAAGGCCGATCACCAGATCGTGCGGCAGGTTCGTGAGCGCGTGGGTCAGGCCTTTTCCGGCGTGCCCCTTCGGATCGAAGCCGAATTCCTCCATCATGCCCGCGACCTGCGCACGCATACGCGGCACCTTGTCCGACGGGGCGCTGAGCGCGGCGCTGGTCCAGACGCCTGCATGGATCGACAGCGCGGTAACCTTTGCGCCTTCGAAGATGGGCACGATGAACAGGTCGAGCGGAACGCGGCGGTGGACGTTCGAGATATGATTCGCCTTGATCGCTAGCAGCGACCGCGCGGTGTCGTCTCCGGCCCGCTCCTCGAACCACTCGAACGCGCGGTCGTAGGACTGGTCCGACATCGGATCGCGCGTGCTCTTGCGGCAAATGCCGAGGCGGTCGGATTCGCTGCCATCGCGGTAATGCGTGATGTGGCCCAACTGGGTCAGCATTCCGTCGTTCAGCCAGCGCAACAGGTCTGCGCCCTCGCTGTCTTCGATGCGCCCGGCGTCGGCCAGCATGGCGGCCTGCAGCTTTTCCCAATCCTTCACCGCGGCGCGCACATCCGCCAGCACCTTGCGAAGGTTTGCGCCGAGGCTACGCCGCTGCTTCGCATCGACGCGCGCCGTTTCGATATAGATCATCGATTCGCGCGGCGTGTCTGCCGCCGCGCCCTTGCGCGGGGCCAGACCGGTCAGCTTGCCGGCTTCGTCCCGCACGACGGGAATGACCGGGTGGAGCAGGCGGTCAATGACGAGGCCCGACTGCGAAATGAGTGCCGCGACCGAATCGACCAAAAAGGGCATGTCGTCATTGACGATGGCGATGCGGGTGAAGCGATGGGTGTCGCCATCGCTGGATGTCTCGATCGCGATCGTGGCTTCGTCCGCCTTGCGTTCGCACGCCGTGCCGAGGATGAATTCCGCCACCGTCCTGCGTGTGGCGGGGTCGAAATCCGCTTCGCCCGGCAGCGTCGCATCGTCGAGATGCGCGGTCAGCGGCTTGACCAGCTTGGGGTCGCAGCTGTGCCCGCCGGCGTTGGACTTGGTCTTGGGTGAAGCCTTCTTGCGCTTGGCCGTGATCGCCATGCCATCCTCTCGATCCGGGGTCCGGCGGGATCAAACGGGGGTGTTTGATTGTTGCGCCGGGCCGACAATTCGTTTCACGCGATACTGGTCTGCGCCGCGTGCTTCAAGCGCAGCCTTACGCGGCGAGAGCCTCTTGCGTCAGGGCGAGGGAGCGTTCGCGCGCTGCCGGGTCGTATGTGGCCCCGGCGACGATTATCTCGTCCGCCTGCGTCCGCGCGGCGAAGGCTGCGATGGCGGAACGCACGGTCTCTGGAGAGCCGACGGCGCGGGCCTGACCGAGGTGTTCGAGCATCGCCCTCGCCGGAACGGGCAGGGTGTCGCGATAATCGCGCACTGGCGGCGGAAGCTTGCCCGGCGAGCCGCTGCGGAGCCGCACGAAGCTCTGTTCGAGCGAGGAGGCGAGATAACGCGCCTCCTCGTCTGTATCGGCGCAGACCACCGTCATCGCGGCCATCGCGTGCGGGCGGTCGAGAGCCTCGCTCGGCTGGAAGTCGCGGCGGTAGATTTCGAGCGCGGTGTCGAGGTGATCGGGCGCGAAGTGGCTGGCAAAGGCATAGGGCAGGCCGAGCTTGGCAGCGAGCTGCGCGCCGAACAGGCTGGAGCCCAGGATCCACATCTCGACGTCGGAACCGTGGCCCGGCGTCGCCTTCACCTGCAGGTCGATGTCGCCGGTCAGCAAGGCACGCAGCTCCACCACGTCCTGCGGGAAATATTCCGCCGCCTGATGCAGGTTCTTGCGCAGCGCGCGTTGCAGTTCCGGCCCGGCCCCCGGCGCACGGCCCAGCCCCAGGTCGATGCGGCCCGGAAACAGGGCGGCGAGCGTGCCGAATTGCTCGGCGATCTGGAACGGGGAATGGTTGGGCAGCATGATGCCGCCCGACCCGATGCGGATGCTGCTGGTGGCGTTGCCGATATGCGCCAGAACGACGCTGGTCGCGCCGCCGGCAATGCCGTCCATCGCGTGATGTTCCGCCACCCAGAAGCGTTTGTAACCGTTCGCTTCGGCAGCCTTCGCAAGCTGGGTCGCATCGTTCATGGCCTCGCCCACGCTGCCGCCTTCGCGCACCGGGACGAGATCGAGTACCGAGAGGTCTGTCATTTTATCAGCCTAAATCCTGAATGGTCTGGAGCAGCAGCGCGATATCCTCATCGCGCGACAGCCGGTGGTCGCCCTGCTTCACCAGCGTGAGGCACACGTCCTCGCTGGTGAGCGCGTTGGCGAGGCGAAGCGAAGTTTCCCAGGGCACGTCGGCGTCGCGCTGTCCGTGGATGAGCCGCACCGGGCAGGTGAGCGGGATCGGGCTATCGAGCAGTCGGTTGGCCTGCCCGTCCGCCCAGAATTTCGCATGGGTCGGCATGGGGTCGTAGCCGTAATCGCTATCCTCGAATATCGTCTCGCCCGCTTCGAGCCGGGTTTTCTGGCCCTCGTCATAGCCCCAATCGGTAAAGTCCGGCGCGGCGGCGATGCCGACGCAGCCAGCCACCTGCTTGCCCAGCGCCAGGCCGATCAGCAGCATCAGCCAGCCGCCCATGGAAGAGCCGATCAGCACCACCGGGCGACGTCCCAGCGTTGCTTTTATCAGTGCCAGCACTTCGTCCCGCCAGAGCGAAAGCGTGCCCTCGGCGAAGTCGCCGCTGCTCGCACCGCAGCCGGAATAGTCGAGCAGCAAGCAGGCGCGGCCGCTCTCCCGCGCACGCTCGAACACTGCGGTGGCCTTGCCGCCTTGCATGTCCGACATATAGCCGGGCAGGAACACCAACACCGGGCCGCTGCCTTCGACGAAGCGATGCGCGATGCGCGCGCCGCCGGGTAACTCGATGAATCGCGTGTCGCTCATTCACGGGCAACATGGCCATTGCGGCGCGGCGTCTCAAGGTGCGCGCGCAATCGGTGACTTCAAAGCGACGCGAATGCGGCCTAGGCCTTGCCCATGAAAAACGATCCGCCCGCGAATCCCGTCTCCCATGTGCAGGTCGATCGCCGCTCGCTTCTGCGCGCGTCGATCCTCGGTTCCGCCATCGCGGCGACACCGCTTTCGGCGCGGGTCGTCGGCCAGCGCGGCTTCACCCATGGCGTTGCGAGCGGGGAACCGCGCGCGAACAGCGTGCTGCTGTGGACGAGGTATCTCGCGGATCGGGACACGCAGCTGGAAGTGGAAGTCAGCGAAACACTCGACTTCTTCTCGCACACCCGCGGGCAGACGGTGACCGCAAGTCCGGCGAACGATTGCTGTGCCAAGGCGGTCGTGACCGATCTGAAGGCGGACAGCTGGTACTATTTCCGCTTCGTCGCGCCCGACGGCACCCAGTCGCCAGTGGGCCGCACCCGCACCTTGCCCGAAGGGCCGGTGGCGGAATGGAAAATGGCGGTCTTCAGCTGCTCCAACCTCGGGTTCGGCTGGTTCAATGCCTACGCCCACGCGGCTGAGAGCAACGCTTTCGACTGCGTGCTGCACCTTGGCGATTACATCTACGAATATCAGCCGGGCAATTACCCCACGGACGACCAGACCGTCGCGGGTCGCCTCATCGATCCCGCAAGGGAAACCGTCGCGCTGACCGATTATCGCCTGCGCTATGCCGCCTATCGCAGCGATCCCGACCTTCAGCGCCTCCACCAGATGTATCCGATGATCTCCGGCTGGGACGATCACGAAAGCACCAACGACAGCTGGAAGGGCGGGGCACAGAACCACCAGCCGGAAAGCGAAGGAAGCTGGGACGTGCGCAAGGCCGCCGCCAGCAAGGCCTATCGCGAATGGATGCCGGTGTCGGACGATCCTTGGACATCCTACGAAATAGGCGATCTCGCCACGATCTACCGTGTCGAGACCCGCCTGACAGGGCGGGACGAGCAGCCGGATATGGCTGCCGCGCTGCGAGCCGGGGATGCAGCGCAGATCCAGGCGGCGCTCACCGCTTTCAAGGACGGCGTATGGCGCGATCCGGCCCGGCAGATGATGGGCGAAACGCAGGAGCGCTGGCTGTTCGACGATCTGAAGCGCTCCCGCGGGTCGGGGACGACATGGCAGGTGTTCGCCCAGCAAACGATCATGATGTCGCTGGCCCTGCCGAAAGACGTTGCCGACGGGCTGACCGATGCGCAGCCGGAATACGTGCGCCAGCGCATTCGCGCGGCCGCTGCGGCAAGCGGGGTTGGGCTGCCTTTCAACATGGATGCCTGGGATGGCTATCCCGCCGCGCGCGACCGCCTTCTGCGGGCCGCTTTGAATGCCGATGCGAACATGATCAGCTTGGCAGGTGACAGCCACAATGCCTGGGCCGGCTCGCTCGATATCGAAGGTGAATTGGCGGCGGTGGAATTCGCCGGGCATTCAGTCACGTCGCCGGGCGTCGAGAACTCGCTGCCGTGGATCGCGCCTGCCGATTTCGAACGCAAGGCGGTGGAACGCAACCGGCAACTGATGTGGGCCGACACCTCGCGCCGCGGCTACATGGCGGTGACGCTGACGCCGGATGTGGCAGTGAGCGAGTTTCGCTTCCTGAATACGGTGCGCCAGCGCAGCACGCGGCTGGCCGGTACGCACCGCATCAGCGCCCCGGTCGGGCAGCGCAGCCTGCTGCCCGCCTGAGGGCGTCATCATTCGGGGGAGAAAATCTCCTCTATCCGGGCGTCGAACAGGGTTGCGATGCGAAAGGCGAGGGGAAGCGATGGATCGTATTTCCCAGTCTCTATCGCATTCACGCTCTGGCGGCTGACCTCCAGCCGCTGGGCGAGATCCTGCTGGCTCCAGTCCCGCTCCGCGCGCAGGACTTTCAGTCGGTTCTTCATGTGTCCGACCCCAGCCGGTTGCGGATCGACATTCCGCACTGCGCCAGCCCCATGCCCATGGCCCAAGCGGGGAAGGTCCACCAGGCCCAGATATGCGGCACCACGCCGAAGGTCTCGAGGAAGCCCCAGAACGTGCCGAACGTCAGCACCACGCCCAGGCCGAACAGGCTGGCCATGACCGCGCGGTGGCGCAGGTATTCGTCCTGCTCTTCCATGATGTAGCGCGCCATGGTCCAGATCATGCCGAAGATTGGCACAATAGGCAGGAGCGCGATCAGGATTGTCTCGCCCTGGCCCAGCTCGACGCGATCGTTGATCGTCACGGCAAGGCCGAGCCCGATCATGTAGCCGAAGCTCGCGAACAGGAAGCGGCGATTGTAGCGCACGATTGCGGGGCTGGCGTATCCCGTGGCGCGCTGCCGCGCCATGGTCGTGCGCACCAGCGGGATCATCTGCATCATGGCGACTGCCATCAGGATAAAACCGACTGGCGGCTCGATTGCCCCCGAGATCCGCAGCAAGGCGATCAGGCCGAAGCTGAGGAACAGCGAGATGCCCCAGGTCGCGGGCCTGCCGAACAGGCCGGGGCGGTCGAGGGACGCTTCGGTCACGAAACGCGCTTTCCGCAAGCCGAACCGCCACGGTTGATCGACGCCCATGCCGCCGCCGTCAGGCCCATCACGAGTGCGAAGCTGACCGATCCGTTCAGATCGTTCAGTTTGGAAACGAGCGCGACGACAAGAATGGCGACAGCCCAGAGGAGAGATTGCTGGATACGAGTCATTGGAAAAGCTCCCTTGCTATAATGTAAAGACTACTTGTCACCGATTCGCTCTTTTGTCAACCAAGCCTTACACAAAGTCTGGTAACCTTTCCGTCTGGTCCGTTAGTGACTTCGCAATCCCGCAAGGCTATGATGCCCGCATGGAAAAGCTCGTGACCACCACGGCGATCACTACCACCTCGGATATCCGGGGGCGGTCGTTCGCGCGTTAGTCGCAGCCACCGCCACCCGGTTTCGGGCGGCGCGGTGTTCCTCCCGAAATCGGCAATAATCACCACACCGCTCTTCCGGTGCGCCATGCCATGTCCTAAGGCGCGCGCCAGACGCGAATGGGAATGACGATGACGGAACTGCTCAAGATCAGCCTGCCCGACGGATCGGTGCGCGAGATGGAGCGGGGGAGCACCCCTGCCGATGTCGCCGCGGCGATCGGACCGGGCCTTGCCAAGGCAGCCATCGCCGCGCGGGTGGATGGCGAACTGCGCGACATCAATCGCCCGTTCGAAACGGACGCCCAGCTCGCTCTCGTAACCAGCCGGGACGAGGAAGACGCGCTCGAACTCGCGCGGCACGATTACGCGCACATCCTGGCCGAAGCGGTGCAGGCCTTGTGGCCCGGCACGCAGATCACGTTCGGCCCCTCGACCGACGACGGCTTCTATTACGACGTGATGGCGCCCGCCAGCCGCGAGCCATTCGGCATGGACGATCTGCCCGCGATCGAGGAAAAGATGCGCGAGATCATCCGCGCCGACAAGCCGCTGCGGCGCGAGGTGTGGACCCGCCAGCAGCTGATCGACAAGTGGACGGCCGAAGGCGAGACCTTCAAGGCCGAATGGGCGCAGGAACTGCCCGAAGGCGAGGAACTGACGGTTTACTGGTCGGGCGAAGACTGGCTCGACATGTGCCGCGGCCCGCACCTCGCCAGCACCGGCAAGCTCGACCCTGATGCCTTCAAGCTGATGCGCGTCGCGGGTGCCTACTGGCGCGGGGACCAGCGCAATGCACAGCTGACGCGTATCTACGGCACCGGTTGGCTCAACAAGAAGCAATTGAACGCCCACCTCCACCGGCTTGAGGAAGCCGCCAAGCGCGACCACCGCAAGCTGGGCCGCGAGATGGACCTGTTCCACCTCCAGGAAGAAGCGCACGGCAGCGTCTTCTGGCATCCCAAGGGCTACCGCATCTGGCGCGAGCTGGAGGCCTATATGCGCCGCAAGATGGACGGTAGCGGCTATCGCGAAATCAAGACGCCGCAGCTGATGGACGTGCGCCAGTGGGAGCAGTCCGGCCACTGGGGCAAATATGCCGAAAACATGTTTGCCGTCCCCGACATGGTGCCCGATGTCGACGACAGCGGTGCCGGGTCGCACCCCAGCGTCGCCAGGGATGCCGAGTGGATGGCGATCAAGCCGATGAACTGCCCGGCGCACGTTCTGGTCTTCAAGCAGGGCATCACCAGCTACCGCGACCTGCCGATCCGGCTGGGCGAAATGGGCTGCTGCCACCGCAATGAACCGCATGGCGCGCTGCACGGACTCATGCGCGTGCGCCAGTTCACGCAGGACGATGCGCATATCTTCTGCACGGAAGCGCAGGTGGTCGAGGAAGTCCGGGCCTTCTGTCGCCTCGCAGCGGAAGTCTACAAGGATTTCGGCTTCAGCTTCGCGATCAAGCTGGCTCTGCGCCCGGAAAAGCGCCTCGGCTCCGATGCGGACTGGGACAAGGCCGAGCAGGAATTGCGCGACGCTGTCAAAGAAGCGGGCATGATGAACGAGGAGTTCGGCTGGGAAGAGCTGGAAGGCGAAGGCGCTTTCTACGCCCCCAAGCTGGAATGGCATCTGACCGATGCGATCGGACGTACCTGGCAGGTGGGCACGATCCAGGGCGATCGCGTGTTGCCGGAGCGTCTGGATGCCAGCTACGTTGGCGAGGACGGCGAGAAGCATCGCCCGGTGATGCTCCACCGCGCGATCTTCGGCTCTTACGAACGCTTCATCGGTATCCTTATCGAACACTTCGCCGGTCGCCTGCCGGTGTGGCTTGCACCGGTGCAGGCTGTGGTGGCGACGATTGTCTCCGATGCGGACGACTATGCGAAGGAAGCCGTCGCCCGGCTGGAAGCTGCGGGCATCCGCGTCGAAAGCGACCTCCGGAACGAGAAGATCAACTACAAGGTGCGCGAGCACAGCCTCGCCAAGGTTCCGCACCTGCTGGTGGTCGGCAAGCGCGAAGCCGAAGAGGGTACGGTCGCCGTCCGTACGCTGGGCGAACAGCAGCAGGAGGTGATGAGCCTTGACGATGCCATCGCCATGCTGACGCGCGAAGGCACGCCGCCGGACCTTCGCGGCTAAAGCGCCTTGGACCTGCTGGCGGGCTTCGCGCCCTGGCAAATCCTAGCGGCGCTTCTGGCGGCCCTGTTTTCCGCCTTCATCCGCGGACTGACCGGGTTTGGCATGGCAATCCTGCTCGTGCCGATCCTGGCCCTTGCGCTGACGCCCTTGCAGGCCGTGCTGCTGGCGAATTTCCTGTCCGTGTTCATCGGCCTGTCGGAAATCCGCAGGCTGGTGCGCGGGGCGGAGCGTTCGGCGTGGATAATCTCCGCCGTAGTGCTGGCAACCGCGCCGCTGGGGTTCCTTGCGCTTGCACAGACATCGCCCGCGGTCGCGCGGCTTGTTATCGCGCTGATCGCCTTTTCCGCGTTCCTGGCCGTCATGCTTCCCCGTCGACCGGCAACCACCCCCGGTGCAATCACGACGGGTGGCGTCGGCGTGGTGAGCGGGCTGATGACGGGATACGCCGGAATGCCGGGACCACCGGTGGTGCCGTACTATGTCGGTCGGGACATCCCGCGCGAAACCGCCAAGGCCAGCATGATGCTGATCTTCACCATCGCGCCGCTCGCTCCCTTGGCGAGCGGAGCCGTAACCGGCGTGCTCGACCTGTCGGTTGCGCTGCTGGCGGCCTGCCTGTTCCCTGCGGTGCTGATCGGCAATGCCCTTGGCAATCGCGCGTCGGGGCGGGTGGCCGATCCGACGTGGCGCAGCATCGTGGGTCTGGTGCTGGGAGGCGCAGCGATCGCGGCGCTGGTGCGGCTGATCTGATCCGTGCGGATTAGATCCCGTGGCTGGCGCTTAGCCGAAAGCGCTAGAGAACCAGCGCGGGGCCGGCGAGGATCAGCGCCAGTCCGCTGGCATAGACCATAACCGTGCGCAGAAATTCCGCCGGGTCGGGAGTGACGAAGCGGTTCGCGCGGAGAGTGAGAGCCTGAGCCATGACAGCCGTTTTCCTCCCAGAGATTTAACAAATCGTAAACATCGCCCGACCTCGTTCAGCGGGCGGTCGGGTGCTTGCAGCCAGAATGGGGAAATCCCATATTACCGGGACAAGATCAGACGGAGATTTCGACGATGAACGGCCTCAAGACCACCATGCTGCTGGCGGCGATGACCGCTTTGTTCATGGGGCTGGGTTTCATGATCGGCGGGCGCGGCGGCGCGATGCTGGCGCTGGTCGTCGCGTTCGGGATGAACATCTTCACCTACTGGAACGCCGACAAGATCGTCTTGAAGATGCACAATGCGACCGAGGTGGGCGATGGCCATCCGTTGCACCGCATCGTCACCCGGCTGGCGCGCAACGCGGCTATGCCCATGCCGCGGGTCTACATCGTCGAGAATCCCAACCCGAACGCCTTTGCGACGGGTCGCAACCCGGAAAATGCCGCGGTCGCTGCGACCACCGGATTGATGCACATGCTGGACGAGGACGAGGTCGCTGCCGTGATGGCGCATGAACTTGGCCACGTTCGCAATCGCGACACGCTGATCATGACCATGGTCGCAACGATTGCCGGCGCGATTTCGATGATCGCCAATTTCGGGCTGTTCTTCGGGGACCGGCAGAACGGCAACCCGATTGCCATGATCGGTGCGGTCCTGCTGGCACCGTTTGCCGCGATGATCGTGCAGATGGCGATCAGCCGCACGCGGGAATACGGCGCGGACCGGGCGGGGGCGGAGATTTCCGGCAATCCCGCGGCGCTGGCTTCGGCTCTGCACAAGATCAGCGGCGCGGCGCAGCGCATTCCCAACCCTGCCGCGCAGCGCAATCCGGCAGCGGCGCAGCTTTACATCGTGCCCATCGGAATGTCGGACCTGTTCTCCACCCACCCGGCCACGGAAAAGCGGATTGCCGCGCTCTCGGCCATGGCGGACACCGAGCAGATCGATGCGCCCCGCGCCGACCTGTCGCGCGCTCCCTCCGCCCTAGACCCGCACCGCCGCCGCTGAAGGCATCTGCTGGCTGGCGCAGTGGAAACTGCCGCCGCCTGCGAGCACGGCATCGGCCGGCAGGCCCACGGTGTCCCGGTCGGGAAAGCAATCCGCAATAGCCGCGACCCCGTCCGCGTCGTTGACCGTGCCGTATGTCGGCACCACGACGAGGCGGCTGGTGATGGCGAAATTCATGTAGCTCGCTGGTTCTGCATCCGCATCGCGCTGGACGAGACCGGGCGAGGGCACGTCGCGAATGACAAGGCCGAAGTGCTGCGCCCGCGTCCTGGCATCAGCGTAGATTGCGGCGTTTGGATCGTCGGCTGAGGCGGGCACGGGCAACGCCAGTTCGCCCGGTGCGACAAAGCGCGCGAGGTTGTCGACATGGCCGTCGGTATGGTCGTTGCGAAGCCCGTCGCCCAGCCACAGCACCTTCTTGAAGCCGAGCGCGTCGTGCAGGCCCGCTTCGATTTCGTCGCGGCTCATTTGCGGATTGCGGTTGGGGTTGAGCAGGCACTGCTCGGTCGTCACGACCAGCCCGGTGCCGTCCCCGTCGATGGCGCCGCCTTCAAGAATCCAGTCCGACGTTTCCAGCGTAAGGCCGGCATCGCGGGCGAGCTGCGCCCCGACGGTCTGGTCGCCTTCCATCAGGAATTTGCCGCCCCAGCCGTTGAAGCCGAAGCGACGCGCGGCGCGGTTGCCCTTCGTGTCCGCGACGACCAGCGGGCCGGTGTCGCGCAGCCAGATGTCGCCATAGACGCGCCGCTCCAACGTCACGGCATCAGAGATCAGCTCGCGCGCCCGCGCTTCGCTGGCGTCGTCACGGACCAGCAGGCGAACCTCCTGTCCGCTCCCCGCCACTGCATTGGCGAAGGCTGCGATCTGTTCCTGCGCGAGGCCAAGGAACCCAGGCCATTCGCGCTCGTCATGCGGAAAGCCGACCCACAGCCAGTCCTGCGGCGCCCATTCCGGGGGCATCAGTAAGGGCATGGGTCGGCTCTCGTCTTCTTCGTTACCGGGCAAGGTGCGGTCAGACGGCGCAGCCAGCGCCTTCGCCCGCGCAATCTTCGTCGCGGGTCGCCTTGAACTCGTCGCCTTCGTTCCAGTTTGGCCAGCTCGTGCTGTCGCCCAACATCCGGCCGATGCGGTAGAACAGCGCCAGGTCGCTCATCACGCCGGACCAGTCCCAGTCCGGATTATATTCGTCCTTCGGCCCGTGATAGCGGTTTTCGGTATAGTCTGCCGCGACGGCCGCACCGGCTTCGGTGCCGCCTTCGATCAGGTCTTCGCCCCCATCGATATACAGCATCGGCACGCCACGCTTCGCGAAGGCGAAGTGGTCGGAACGGTAGTAGTAGCCTGCCTCAGGCGAGGGGTTGGCGGTCGCCACGCGGTCTTCCGAGGTCAGCGCCGCGTCGAGGAATTTGTCGAGCTGCGACTTGCCCGGACCGACCACGGTCACGTCCTTGGCCGGACCGGCAACCTGGAAGGCGTCCATATTGATCCCGCCGACGGTCTTGTTGAGCGGGAAGACGGGGTTCGCGGCGTAGTAATCGGCGCCCAGCAGACCCGATTCTTCCGCGGTTACAGCAAGGAAAACGAGGCTGCGCTTGGCAGCTCCCGCCTTGGCATGGGCTTGTGCCAGCGCGACCAGCGCCGCCGTGCCCGTAGCATTGTCGACGGCACCGTTGCAGATGTCATCGCCATCGGCCGCCGGGGTGCAGCGACCAAGATGGTCCCAGTGTGCGGTGTGCATGACGTATTCGTCCTTGCGCTCCGTTCCAGGAAGCATGCCGATGACGTTCTTGGATGCGAACTTGCGGATGTCGTTGGCAAAGTTGGTGCTGGCGGTCAGCCCCAGCGGAACCGCCTTGAACCCCTTCTTCTTCGCATCGGCAGAGAGAGTGGCAAGGTCCTTGCCCGCGGCCTGCATGATCCGCTCGGCTGCCGTTTTCTGAACCCAGCCGTTCATCTGCGTCATCTGCGGAGCATTCGCGCCGCGCTCGGCATAGGCTTGCGGGCCGGACCAGCTGCTTTCGACCACGTTCCAGCCGTAAGCGGCAGGGGCGGTGTCGTGGATAATGATCGCGCCCGCCGCGCCCTGACGCCCGGCTTCTTCGTATTTGTAGGTCCAGCGGCCGTAATAGGTCATCGCCTTGCCGCCGAAGTCGCCTTCGAGCGTTTCCGCCCCGAAGTCCGGATCGTTGATGAGGATGACCGCCGTCTTCCCGGCCATGTCCAGGCCTTCGTAGTCGTTCCAGCCCTTCTCCGGCGCGTTGATGCCGTAGCCGACGAAGACCAGTTCGCTGTTCTCTAGGCTGGTCGCGGCTTCTTCGCGATAGCTGACGCCAACCCAATCCTTGGCGAAGGCAAATTCCATCGGCGCGACGTTCTTGCCCGCGATCGTCAGCGGGGCGTAATCCTTGCCGGTGATTTCCACCAGCGGCACGTCCTGCACCCAGCTGCCGTTATTGCCGGGCTGAAGGCCCGCCTGCTCGAACTGTTCGATGAGATAGGCGACGGTCTTTTCTTCGCCCGCGGTGCCCGGCGCGCGGCCTTCGAACTCGTCGGAGGAAAGCCGTTCGGTCACGCGCTTCATCGTCTCTTCGTCGAGCACGCCGTTAGCGACTTCGGGAATGTCGAGCGCGCTGTCGGCGCTGGTGTCTGAGGCGGAGATGCCCGCCGCGTCGCAGGCGGCGAGCGTCAGTGTCGCGCAGGCGGCCAGAATGAGTTTTTTCATGAAGTCCTCGTCCCGTTCAGGGTTTTCGATGGGCGCGTGTGTCGCAGGCAGAACGCGCAGGCGCAAGGCCCATGCTTGCGTGGCAGGGGCGGTGCGGGCAGGAGGTTGGGCGATGGCCGACTGGACCGATGCCCTGCGCCGCGCTGACGCGCATTCGCCTTTTCTCTCGCGCGCGCTGGAGCGTCAGCCGGACCTCGCGCAATTGCTGGCGGCGGGGGACGGCGCGGGCGCGCTGGCCTGGGCGGAAAAGGCGGGCGATGGCATGTCGGTGCGCGTCGCGCTGCGACGTCGGCGGTTGGCGCTGGCTACGGCGCTCGGCGTGGGCGATCTGGGCGGGGCGTTCGACCTCGCAATGGTGATCGGCACGCTGTCTCGCTTCGCGGACGAGGCGCTGGATGCGGCGATTGCGGAGGCTATCCTGAACCGCGCGCCGGACAGCGAACCGACCGGCTTCACAGGTCTTGCGCTGGGGAAGCACGGTGCGGGCGAACTCAATTACTCGTCGGACATCGATCCGATCCTTCTCTACGACCCGCAACGTCTGCCCCGGCGCGAGCGTGACGAGCCGGGCGAAGCGGCGCAGCGCGTGGCCCGCCGCGTGGTCGAAACTCTGGGCCAGGTGACGGAGGACGGCTATGTCTTCCGGGTCGACCTGCGACTGCGCCCGGCAAGCGAGGTCACGCCGCTGGCAATCAGCTTCGACGCGGCGCTCAGCCACTACGAAAGCAGCGCGCTGGCGTGGGAACGGGCTGCATTCATTCGCGCGCGCGCCTGTGCCGGAGATATCGGCGCGGGGGAGGACTTTCTCGCGTCGATCACGCCGTTCGTCTGGCGGCGCAGCCTGGATTTCAACGCGCTCGACGACATCCGGCGGCTTACCGCGCGCATCCGCTCCGCCTATGCCGGCCCGCGAGATCCGGGGCCGGGCTTCGACGTGAAGAAGGGCCGCGGCGGAATCCGCGAGGTCGAATTCTTTGCCCAGACCCACCAGCTGATTCACGGCGGGCGCAATCCGGCGCTGCGGGTGCGTGGGACGCGCGCGGCACTGGATGCGCTGGCGGACGCCAGGATCGTCCCGGCGGATACTGCGACCATGCTCGGCGACAGCTACGACCGGCTGCGCGCGATCGAGCACCGTTTGCAGATGGTCAGCGACCAGCAGACCCACAGCCTGCCGCGCGATGCCGCCGCGCTTGAAAACGTGGCCGCGCTTGGTGGCTGGCCGGATGGCGCGGCACTGGTCGAAGAAGTCCGCTGCATCTGCGAGGGTGTGGGCCGCGAGTTCGATGCTCTGATCGCGGACGACAGCCCTTCGCAGTCTGGCGGCGGCGACTGGCAGGATCGGCTCGGCTGCGCCGGCTTCGACGATGGTGCCGCAACCGCGAAACGCGTCGACGGGTGGTTCGACGGTCGGATCCGTGCGCTGAGGTCGGACACATCGCGTGCCGCTTTCGATGCGGTTGCACCGGACCTGTTCGCAGCCCTCGGCCGGTCGAGCGACGCCGCGCAAGCCTTTACGCGGTTCGAGAGCCTGCTTTCCGCGCTGCCGAGCGCGGTCAACCTGTTCCGCTTGCTCGAAGCCCGACCCGCGCTGCTCGATCAACTGGTCCAGGTGCTGGTCCTGGCTCCGCCGCTTGCCGAGGAGCTGGCCCGTCGGCCCGCTCTGCTCGACCCGCTGATCGATCGCAGCGCCTTCGACCTGCCCGGTCCGGTGGAGGCAATCGCGAAGCGGCTGGCTGGCGGCGGGACGATGGAATACGAACCGCAACTCGATGCCATCCGCCGCATCGTCGGTGAGCTGCGGTTCCTTGCCGGGGTGCAGCTGATCGAAGGCGCGCAGGACCCTCTCGACATCGCGCGCGGTCTCTCGCGCATCGCGGAAGCTGCCATTGTCGTGGCGGCAGAGGCGGCGGAGCGGGAGTTCGCTGAAGCGCATGGCATCATCGCTGACGGCGAACTGCTGGTGCTGGGGCTGGGGCGGCTCGGCGGCGGGGTGCTGACCCATGCGAGCGATCTTGACCTGATCTACCTGTTCGATGCTCCGCCGGGCGCCGAATCGACCGGCGAGCGAGAAATGGGCGCCACGCGCTATTACAACAGGCTGGCGCAGCGCGTGACAGCGGCGCTCAGCGTTCCGACGGCGGAGGGTGCGCTCTACGAAGTCGACACGCGCCTGAGGCCGCAGGGCAATCAGGGTCCGCTGGCGAGCAGTCTCGATGCGTTTGCACGCTACCAGCGCGAAGATGCATGGACGTGGGAGCATATGGCACTGACGCGTGCGAGACCCCTGCATGGTTCGCCCGAAGGCCGCGCCCGGTTGCAGCAGCTGATCGACGAAATCCTGCAGCAGGACCGGGAGCCTGATGTCTTGCGGCGCGATGTCCTGAAGATGCGGGCTGAAATGGCGGCGCACAAAAAGGCCTCCGGTCCGCTCGACGCAAAGCTTTCGCGTGGCGGGCTGGTCGATTGCGAGTTCCTCGTCCACTTCCTGCAATTGCGCGAGCGGACGGCCTTTTCGCCGGACCTTCACGTTGCCCTGGCGGGGCTCGAGCGTGCGGGGCTGGTGTCGCCAGATGTCCTCGCGGCGCATGAGCTGATGACCCGCTTGCTGGTGGCAGCCCGCCTGCTCGCTCCGCGCGGGGAGGTGCCGGACGAAGCCGCGCAGGCCGCGCTGGCGCGCGCCTGCGGTTGCGGCGACTTTTCCAAACTGCAAAAGCGGTTCGACGAGGCGCGCCACGCCGTGGCCGAGTGCTGGACCGGAACGTTCGGCGAGCAACTGGAGATGACGCAATGAGCGAAGTGCAGGTCGGAGACACGATTCCCGATATCGCGATGGAAACACCCGATGGCGGCACCGTGCGCCCGTCCGACTTCGCTGGCGCGCCTGTCGTGCTGTTCTTCTACCCCAAGGACAACACGCCGGGCTGCACGACCGAAGCGCTCGATTTCACCGCGTTGAAGCCGGAGTTCGACAAGGCGGGCGTCAAGCTGCTCGGCATCAGCAAGGACTCGCCGCAGAAGCACCGCAACTTCATCGCTAAGCACGATCTGGCGACGCCGCTCGCCACGGATGCGGAAACTGGGGGCTTGTCCGATGCGCTCGGTATTTGGACGGAGAAGACGAATTACGGCCGCACCTACATGGGCATAGTCCGCACCACGTTGCTGCTCGATGCCGAAGGAAAGGTCGCACAGGTCTGGAACCGCGTCCGGGTAAAGGACCATGCGCACGACGTCCTCCAGCACGCGCAATCGCTCTGATCTGGCGATTCGGAACCTTGACCGCGTTCGCGGTAAGATGGTTTGCGGGGGCAAGCGGGCCGATAAACAGGCTGCGGTAAGGCTGCGCCTTTCGGTCCGGCATTCAAAAAACCGCTGAATTCCGCCATTTCTTAAATGAAATTAACCTTTGATCGAGGTCAATGACACGTTGGAATGCGTCATTTCAACGACTCACCGCGTTCGGCAGGCGGTTGGCCGTGAAGCCAGCCGCCGTTGGTTGCGCCTCAAGATTTTCGGGTCATAGCTACGAATGCACGAGACGGCCGGGGGGTTCCGATCAGTCTCTAAAAAATTTCACTCCAGCTTTCGGGCTGGTGCCGGCAAGGGTCTGCCGGAAGATAAGGACGGGTACGTGATCGCCAATTTCTTCAAGAAATCAGCAGGCAAGCTGTTCGCCATCGGCGCAGCTGCCGTCACTCTCACCGCGGCCAACCCGGCCATGGCAAATGCTTCCAACAGCGCCGAAGTCACCGCCCCGATCAAGCAGTCGGGTGCCGTCGCCGCCACTCCGCTGGGCCAGAGCGACGAGGAATTCCGCCGCATCTTTTCCAGCTGGGAACAGATCGAACGCAAGCGTGGCGGTATCGCCGCCGTTCCGACCACCTCCATTTCGATCCCGTCGGGCAATCCGCTGGAAAACGCCCGCATGTCGAGCAGCTACGGCTCGCGCACTCATCCGGTTCTCGGTGGTCGCCGCGATCACAAGGGCGTCGATCTGGCAGCGCCGACCGGCACGCCGATCTACGCTACCGCAGACGGCATGGTGAGCCGCGCCAACTGGTTCTCCAGCTACGGTCAGTTCGTCTCGATCGAACATGGCGCCGACATCCAGACGCGCTTCGCCCATCTTTCGCGCATCATCGTCTCCGAAGGCGAGCAGGTGAGGAAGGGCGACATCATTGGTTACGTGGGCTCGACGGGTCGCTCCACCGGTCCGCACCTGCACTACGAAGTGCGGGTAGACGGCCGGGCAATGAACCCCGCGGACTATATCAACGACGCTTCGCCGGTTGGCCGCATGGCGGTTGCCATCGGTCACGACGGCCTGGGCGGATAAAAGATACATTACTTTCGGACATCGGGAGAGGGTGTCTGAGCGGGGGCGACGGGAAACCGTCGCCCTTCTCGTTTGTGCAAAGGGGCCGAGCGATGGGAGCATGGGGCGCAGGCTCTTTCGACAATGATGCGGCGCTGGACTTCGCCGACTCGATAGAGGTACCCGGCGATCTCGAAGCGCCGCTCTCGATAGCGAGCGAGGACGAGATCGACGCCGACCAAGCAAGCGCGATCATCGTCGTTGCCGAATGTGTGGCAGCGTTGCAGGGCAACCCCCTTGCCGACCTGCCCGAAGAACTGGCAGCGACCCTTAAGGATTTTCCTGAGCCATCGGGCGAACTGATCGACACAGTGCGCGATCATCTCTCCGCCGTCATCTCGCGTAGCGAGCTGGTGGACCTCTGGGCAGAGGAAGGGTCGGGCGACTGGAACCGCGCGGTCACCGATCTGATGCAGCGCCTCAATGCGCCGGTAACGGCGCGACAGCTCGCCAAATACCCGCCGACGAAACCCGGTCCGGCAGTCAATCGCTCACCCTGCTCCTTCTGCGGCGAGGAAATGGGCGAGGGCGCGTTCACGCAATTCGACATCACCGTGTCGGAAGACGAGATTTCCTCGATGAAGCTGGGCGGCTGGGCGCACCTTACCTGCCTCAATGCGGCACTGCATCCGCGCCACATCATCCAACACTGGGATTTCGACGACGAAATGCTCGACCGGATGCGCGCGCGGCGCGAGGCCGAAGAGGACTAGCCCTCGTGATCCGCGCGGCCGAAATCGGGCCGTGCGTCGTCCTGCCCTTCCTCGATGATCGAGCGACGGATGGCGCGGGTGCGGCTGAAGAGGTCGAACAGCGCATCGCCGTCGTCGCGGCGGATGGCGCGTTGCAAGGCGGTCAGATCCTCGCTGAAAACCTGCAACATCTCGAGCACGGCGTCCTTGTTCGACAGGAACACGTCGCGCCACATGGTCGGGTCGCTCGCCGCGATGCGGGTGAAGTCACGGAAGCCACCGGCGGAATACTTGATGACCTCGCTGCGAGTCACGTCCTCCAGATCGCTGGCGGTGCCGACGATGGTGAAGGCGATGAGGTGCGGCAAGTGACTGGTGATGGCGAGCACGAGATCGTGGTGCGCGGCGTCCATGATCTCCACCTTGGCGCCGAGCGTCTCCCATAGTTCCGACAGGGCCGCGAGGTTTTGCTCAGGCGCGTCTGCGGGCGGGGTCAGGATGCACCAGCGCCGCTCGAACAAGGAGGCGAAGCCTGCGTCCGGGCCGCTCTGCTCGGTCCCGGCGACGGGGTGGGCGGGAATGATGGTGACGCCGGGAAGCTCCCTGGCCAATGCCTCGGCCACCGATTGCTTGGAGGAGCCGACGTCGCTGACGACGCATTCCTCGGGCAAATGGGGTGCAATGGCCTCGGCGGCGGCAGGCATGGCGCCGACGGGAACGCACAGGATTACCAGCTGTGCGTCGCGCACGGCATCGGCGGCAGTGTCGGCCACGGTGCCGACAAGCCCGCGCTCGGCCGCCCGCGCGCGGGTGCTTGCGTCGAGATCGAAGCCGGTCGTCGCGACCTGCTGAGCCTTTTCGCGCAGGGCAAGGCCGATCGAGCCGCCCAGCAGGCCAAGCCCGATGATCGCGACACGTTGAAAGCTCATCGCGCCGTCTCTGTCAGATCGCGCAGAGTCGCTGAGATAGCGTCCATATCCTCGCGCGTGCCGATGGTGATACGCAGGCAATCGGCAAGCCTGCCGAGCTTCATGTGACGCACCGCATAACCTGCATCGGCAAGGCCGTTCAGCGCCGCTTCCGCGCGCAAGGCTCCGGTGAACTCGACCAGCAGGAAGTTCGCGCTGCTCGGCAAGGCGCGCAAGCCGTAGTTGCCAAGCGCATCGATAGCCTCGCGCAAGCGCGCCAGTTCGGCGGCATTGTGCAAACGGCTCTGCTCGACGAAGTCCTGATCCTTCACGCCCGCAAGTGCCGCGCTTTGCCCGCTATTCGTGACGTTGAACGGTCCGCGAATGCGGTTGAGGCTGGCCACCAGATCGGGCGCGCCGGTGGCCCAACCGATCCGTTCACCGGCCAGGCCGTAGATCTTGGAGAAGGTCCGCGTCACCAGCACGTTGTCGTGCGCGGCCGCGAGGTCGAACGCGCCATCGCCTTCGCCGGGCGCGACATATTCGATGTAGGCGTTGTCGATCACCAGAAGGACGTCCCCCGGCAATCCGGCATGGAGCCGCGCAACCTCAGCGCGTGGCAAATAGCTGCCGGTCGGATTGTTCGGATTGGCGAGGAAGACGACTCGCGTCCGTTCGGTAACCGCGCCGAGCAGCGCGTCGACATCCATGGCGAAGTCGTCATCCTCCGCTTCGACAGGCGTGGCTCCGCAGCGGCGTGCAGCGATGTCGTAAACCGAGAAGGAATAGCGCGAGAACAGGACTTCGTCGCCCGGCCCGGCATAGGCCTGTGCGGCCAAATTGAGCAGTTCGTCCGACCCCGTGCCGCAGACGATCCGTGCGTGGTCGATCGCGTGCAGCGCACCGATCGCTTCGCGCAATTCGCGTGCGTCCGGGTCAGGATAGCGGTCCGGCGCGACAACGGCATCGCGCCGCGCCTTCAGCGCCGCTGCGCTGGTGCCGAGCGGGTTCTCGTTTGCGGAGAGCTTGATCAGCTCGCGCCCGTCCTTCCCGTGCGCGCGGCCGGGCACGTAGGCGTGGATCGCGGCGATCCAGGGTTTCGGTTGAGGCCGTTCGGTCATGGCGCATGGGCGCATAACCGCATCGCGCGCCGATTGCCAATCGATTGACACCGCACCCGCGCTCGCCCAATCCCCGCCGCCGATGAACTCCGCCGCAGCCCATCTCTCCGCCCCGCGCGCATTGACCCTGCCGCAGCCGCTCCCGCTCGACAGCGGGCAGAGCCTGCACGGCGTTCGCATGGCTTACGAGACCTACGGCGAACTGACGGCGGCCAGGGACAATGCAATACTGATCTGCCACGCGCTGACCGGGGACCAGTACGTCGCCAGCACGCATCCCGTGACCGGCAAGCCGGGCTGGTGGGAACGGATGGTCGGCCCCGGCAAGCCCATCGATACCGACCGATTCTACGTCATCTGCGCCAATGTGATCGGCAGCTGCATGGGTTCGACCGGTCCGGCCAGCGATGGACCGGACGGCTCACCCTACGCGATGAATTTCCCCGTCATTACCATCCGCGACATGGTTCGCGCCGCGGTCTCCATGCTGGATGTGATGGCGATCGAGCGGCTCTATGCCGTGGTCGGCGGTTCCATGGGCGGGATGCAGGCGCTGAGCCTTGCGGCCAACTTCCCCGACCGGGCGGAGCGAGTGCTCGCCATCGCGACGACGGCGCGCCATTCCGCGCAGAACATCGCCTTTCACGAGGTCGGTCGGCAGGCGATCATGGCCGATCCGGACTGGCAGGGGGGCGATTACTACGCGGCCGAGCGGCGGCCCGATGCCGGCCTGTCCGTGGCGCGCATGGCGGCGCATATCACCTATCTGTCGGAAGAAGGGCTGACCGCCAAATTCGGCCGCCGCCTTCAGGACCGGGAGGAAAAGACCTTCGGCTTCGATGCCGATTTTCAGGTCGAGAGCTATTTGCGCTATCAGGGGAGTGGCTTCACGCAGCGGTTCGATGCCAACAGCTATCTCTACATCACGCGCGCGATGGATTATTTCGACCTTGCCGAGGAGCACGGCGGCAAGCTGGCCGACGCCTTCGCCGGGTCGAGCGCGCGCTTCTGCCTCGTCAGCTTCGACAGCGACTGGCTCTATCCCACGGCGGAAAGCCGCCACGTCGTCCATGCGCTGAACGCTGCGGCCTTGCCAGTCAGCTTCGTGGAACTTTCCGCGCCTTACGGCCACGACAGCTTCCTGCTCGACGTCCCGGCGCTGGATCGCGTGATTGGGGGGTTCCTGGGATGAGCGAGCCGGCCTCCAACCTCACTCATCGCAGAGGCCCTCAGCCCAGTGTGAGCCTGCGCCCTGATCTCGCGGTGATCGCGCAGAACGTCGCACCGGGCAGCCGGGTGCTCGACATCGGGTGCGGCGATGGTGCGCTGATGCTCGCGCTGGGGGAGCGGGGCTGCGACGTGCGCGGGATCGAGATCGACGGCGACAGCGTGGAGCGCTGCGTCAGCCAAGGCCTGAGCGTGGTGCAGGGCGATGCGGACCGCGACCTTGCCGACTATCCCGACAAGGCTTTCGATGTCGCGGTGCTCAGCCAGACGCTGCAAACCGCCGCGCGGCCCGACCTGATGCTGGACCAATTGCTGCGCGTCGGGCGCACGGCCTATGTCAGCTTTCCCAATTTCGCCCACTGGCGGATGCGGCGCGACTTGCTGATCAAGGGGCGGATGCCAGTCACGCGACATCTGCCGGTGAGCTGGTTCGAAACGCAGAATATCCACCATCTCACGGTGTCCGATTTCCTGTCGTTGGTGGAGCTGAAAAGGGCGCGCGTCGAACGGCGGTGGTATTTCGCAGGGGATCGCCGGATTGCGGAGCGCGGCGGGAACTGGCGCGCCGAATATGCGCTGTTCGAAGTGAGCGGAGCATAATTCCGCGCTGAGCCTTTCGCCGCGCCTTGTCTCCCGCTAATGCAAATCCTTATCAATAAGAAGGATCCCCCCGATGCGTAAAATCGTTCTTTCCGCCGCGCTTTCCGCTTCCGCGCTGGCCCTGACCGCCTGTGGTGGTGCAGACACCACCACCGACGAAACCGCCGTGGCCGAGGCCGATGCTGGTGCGGACACCACGACTGCCGCAACCGAAACCAGCGTGCTTGATCCCAACACCGCGACCGCAGAGGAACTTGCTGCAGCTACTGGGATGACGGCGGAACTGGCCGATGCCGTGATCGCCGGCCGTCCTTACGAAAGCGCAACCGCGTTCAACGCGACGCTGATGGACACGCTGGGTGAGGAAGAGGCGGCTGCCGTGCGCGCGGGTGTGTTCGTGCCGGTCAACCTCAACACCGCGACCAAGGAAGATATCGAGCTGATCCCAGGCATGACGCCGAAGATGGTGCATGAGTTCGAGGAATATCGCCCCTATGCAGACATGGCGGAATTCGACCGCGAGATCGGCAAGTATGTCGATGAAGCCGAAGTTGCCCGCTTCCGGCAGTACGTGACGCTCTAACTGGTTCGCGCCTTGCGCTGCCGGTATTGCAGCGCAAGGCGCAGCCCTTCGATTGCGGCCAGGATGCCGGCGTGTATCCAAGCCGTTGTCGGGTCGAACGCAGACCAGATCCAGTGCAGGAACGTCAGCACGGCGGCCGGGTAGACCAGCCGGTGAAGCGTCTTCCACCTGCGCCGCAACCACCGCATCGATGCGTCGTTGGACGTGATCGCCAACGGCGCGAAGATGGCGAGCGCCAGCCAGCCGGCAATTAGATAACTCTCCGATAGCTCGGCGAACGCCGCTTCGAACGAAGCTTTCTTCCAGAGATAGATGATCGTGTGCCCGGCAGCGTAAGCGAAGCTGGCGACGCCAAGATCGCGTCGCCGCTTCAGCAGCCACCCAGTCCAGCGAGACTTGCGAAACAGCAGTCGCAAAGGCGTTACCGCCAGCGTCGCCATCAGCAACCAAGCGGCAAGATCTCCGCTGTCACCGATCGCATGGCCGTAGCCGTAGGCATCGGGCGTCAGCGTCCAGCGCCCGACGATCCAGAAGCCCGGCGCGGCGAGCGCGGCCCACAGCAGCAATCGTGATGCGGGCATCGTCTCGTCTCAGCCCCTCAATCGCTCCGCGTGCCAGGCGACGTGCTCTGCCATGAAGGTCGAGATGAAATAATAGGAATGGTCATAGCCGTCCTGCATCCGGATGGTCGCGTTCATTCCCGCAGCCTCGCAGGCTTGCGTAAGACGATGCGTCTGCAGCTGTTCTTCGAGGAAGTTGTCGGACGTTCCCTGGTCGATCAGCAGATTGTCGAGGCGCGCACCGTCTTCGATCAGAGCGACAGCGTCATGCTCACGCCATGTCGCGCGGTTTTCTCCCAGGTAACGGCCGAGCGCCTTGTGCCCCCACGGAACTTCGCCGGGCGCGACGATCGGCGCGAAGGCGCTGACCGAGCGAAAGCGGGAGGGATCGCGAAGCGCGATCGTCAGCGCGCCGTGCCCGCCCATGGAATGACCCGTGATGCCCTGCCGCGTCATGTCGACGGGAAAGTTCGCGGCGACGAGGTCCGGCAATTCGCGCTCGATATAGCTGCGCATGCGATAGTTCGCCGCCCATGGTTCCTGCGTTGCATCGACGTAGAAGCCTGCGCCCTTGCCGAAGTCGTATTCGTCCGCACCATCGGGTACGCCATCTCCGCGGGGGCTGGTGTCGGGCGCGACGAAGATCACGCCATGTTCGGCACAGGCCTGACGATATTCGCCCTTCTCGGTGACGTTGGCATGAGTGCAGGTGAGACCCGACAGGTACCACAGCACAGGTAGGCGCGTGCCGTCTTCATGCGGAGGCACGAAGACGGAGAACGTCATCTCCGTCCCGGTTTGGGTGGAGGCGTGGGAGCAGACGTATTGTTGCCCCCCATGTGCCATGTTCTGCGACAGCTGTTCCATCAGTCCCCGATCAGGCTTCGCGGTGGATGCCGCAAATCTTGTGACCGTCGAGATCGCGGAAATAGCTGAGGTTCATCGTGCCCATGGCGCCGGTGCGCGGACCCGGCGGGTCTTCGATGCTGGTGCCGCCATTGGCGACGGCGACATCGTGAAGTTCCTTCACCTGTTCGAGCGAGTTGCACTTGAAGCCGATGGTCATGCCGTTGGCGCAGGTCGCTTCGCCATCGTCGATCGGCTGGCTCAGCATGAAGACGTTGCCTTCGTGGATGAACATCACGCGCCGGTGTCCGCTGGGCGAAGTGTTGTCGATCCCGCCGCGCACGCCGAGCACGCCGAGAACTTTCTCATAAAACGCTTTCGACTTGTCGATGTCGTTGGTGCCAATCATGACGTGATTGATCATTTGCACTCTCTCCTTTGTTATTCTCAGTAGACCACGACGCTGCGAATGCTCTCGCCCGCGTGCATCAGGTCGAAGCCCTTGTTGATTTCGTCGAGCGTTAGGACATGGGTGATCATCGGATCGATCTGGATCTTGCCGTCCATGTACCAGTCGACGATCTTGGGCACGTCGGTGCGGCCCTTGGCCCCGCCGAACGCCGTGCCGCGCCAGTTGCGCCCGGTGACGAGCTGGAAGGGGCGGGTTTCGATCGTCTTGCCGGCCTCGGCCACCCCGATAATGATCGAAGTGCCCCATCCCTTGTGGCAGCATTCCAGCGCCTGGCGCATCACGTCGGTGTTGCCGGTACAGTCGAAGGAATAGTCCGCCCCGCCGTCGAGCATGTTGACCAGCGTTTCGACGACGTTGCCGACCTTCTTCGGGTTCACGAAGTCGGTCATGCCGAACCTGCGGCCCCATTCCTCCTTGTCGTCGTTGATGTCGACGCCGACGATACGATCGGCCCCTGCCAGCCTGGCACCCTGGATGACGTTGAGGCCGATGCCGCCGAGGCCGAATACCACCACATTGTCGCCGACCTGGACCTTCGCCGTGTTGGTCACCGCGCCGACACCCGTGGTTACGCCGCAGCCGATGTAACAGCTGGTCTGGAACGGCGCGTCCTCGCGAATCTTTGCGACCGCGATTTCGGGCAGGACGGTGAAGTTGGAGAAGGTCGAGCAGCCCATGTAGTGGTAGATCGTCTCCCCCTTGTAGGAGAAGCGGCTGGTCCCGTCAGGCATCAGCCCCTTGCCCTGCGTTTCGCGGATCGCGCTGCACAGGTTGGTCTTGCCGCTGAGGCACATTTTGCACTGGCGGCATTCCGGCGTGTAGAGCGGGATGACGTGGTCGCCCGGCACGACCGAGGTCACCCCTGCGCCGACTTCGCGAACGATCCCTGCACCTTCATGGCCGAGCACGCTGGGGAACAGGCCTTCGCTGTCCAGTCCGTCGAGCGTGTAAGCGTCGGTGTGGCAGATTCCCGTCGCCATGATTTCGACCAGCACTTCGCCCGCCTTGGGGCCTTCCAGATCCAGCTCGACGATTTCGAGCGGTTGTTTTGCCTCGAATGCGACGGCGGCGCGGGTCTTCATGGCTGATATCTCCTTTGCCAAGCGGCGTAGGGAAGGGGGCGGGCGGCTGCAAGTTGCTTGCGGTTCATGCGGTCCGGTTTAGGGGCGGGCCATGTTCAGATCGTTCCTCGCGTCCGTCCTTCTGCTTTCCCCGGCTGCGCTTGCCGCGCAGGAAGCGCCGGTCGGGCTGGCGCAGCTCGAACCGGCGGAACGCCTGGCTTTGCGCTGCGGCGTTGCCTTCGGCATGATTGCCGAAGGGCAGGCGCGCGGCGATCCGCGAGCGGCGGAGTATCCTGCGATGCAAACGCGTGGGCGCGAGTTTTTCGTCCGGAACACGGCAGCGCTGATGGAAAAACGCTCCCTTACCCAGGAACAGGCGCGGCGCCTGTCCTTCGATACGCTGATCGAAATCACCAGCGAAGGAATCGAAGCGCGCGAGGCGATGATGCCGACTTGCCTGCGATTGCTGGACGAATCCGGTCTCTGATCCGTTCACCGCAGACTCAGGGCGAAAGAGCTAGGCTTTCGTCACCTGTCCGAACTGCCGGAGTCTAGCCATGCGTGCCATCGCCCTGACCACTGCCGCCACGCTCGCGGTGCTTGCCATGCCCGCCGCTGCGCAGGACGCCGAGCCAGACAGCGATCTGGCGCCGGTTATCGCGCAGATGTCGGACCCGGCGTTTCAGGACACCATGGCCGTGATGATCGGCAGCCTTGGCGAAGTGCTGCTCGACATGCCCATCGGCCCGCTGGCCGAAGCGGTCGAGCGTGCCGGCGGCGAGCCGACCGGCTATGGCCCTGACGCGCGCGTTCGCGACGTTGCGGGCCCGGACGCGCAGGACCTGCCGGCCGAACTCGCCGCGCGCACGCCGCAGATGATGGACGCAGCCAGCGGCATGGCAAGTTCTCTTGAAGCGATGATGCCCGTGCTACGCGCGTGGAGCGAGGAGATGGCAGCATCGGTCGCCCATGCCCGCGACCGCGCGGACCGGAGTTGCGACGAATTCGAAGGCTGATTTCCCACCGGATAATCCGCGTCGCACCCGCCCCGCGGCTGGACGCTCCGCTGCAAACCATGCATGAGGACGCTCCATGTGGCGCCTCCACCAGTTTCCGCTTTGCCCCTTCAGCCGCAAGGTCCGCCTGCTGCTGAGCGAAAAGGGCGTGGGCTATGAACTCTGGCGTGAGAACCCGTGGGAAGGGCGCGATGAATTCTTCGCGTTGAACCCGGCAGGCCGCACGCCCGTGCTGCACGATCCGGAAAAGGGTGTGACCCTGTGCGATAGCCGCGCGATCTGCGAATATTTCGAGGAAACGGTCGACGGCGCGGCAATGATCAACGGCACTGCCGCAGGCCGCGCGGAAATCCGGCGGCTGGTCGCGCTGTTCGACGAGAATTTCTACGAAGACGTTTCCGGCCCGCTGCTGAACGAACGGATGAAGAAGCGCCTGATCTATCGCCAGTCGCCCGACAGCGGCCAGTTGCGCGATGCCATGCGCCTCGCCAACGAACACCTCTACTACATCGACTATCTCGTCGATCACCGCCGCTGGCTGGCGGGCGCGCAGATGAGCCTGGCCGATCTGGCGGCGGCGGCGCATATCTCGGTCGCGGACTATCTCGGCGGGATCGACTGGTCGGGGCATGACCAGGCGGCGGACTGGTATGCCGCGATGAAGAGCCGCCCCAGCTTCCGGCCCTTGTTGTCGGAGCGGATGGAAGTGATCCAGCCGCCAAGGCATTACGCCGACGTCAACGCGTAGGTTTGCGAAGCGGCGGTGTCGTCACCATATCTCCGTCAAGGAGACAAAAATGACCGATTCCAGGACCATGACCGAAGCCGAATGGCGCGAAAAGCTTTCGCCGGAACAGTATCACGTTCTGCGCGAAGCCGGGACGGAGCGGGCCTTCACCGGGAAATACGACAAGAACTATTCCGAGGGCGAATACTTCTGCGCCGGCTGCGGGCAGGAGCTGTTCACCAGCGATGCCAAGTACAACAGCGGCTGCGGCTGGCCCGCCTTCACCAAGCCTGCCGAGGGCGAGGCGGTGGAAGAGCGGCGCGACGTTTCGCACGGCATGATCCGCACCGAAGTGCTGTGTTCCAACTGTCACGGCCATCTCGGCCACGTCTTCCCCGACGGGCCGAGCGACCAGGGCGGGATGCGTTACTGCATCAATTCCGCGGCGCTCGATTTCGAACCAGCGGAGAAGGCGGGGGATGAATAGGCGTCGCTGACCGCCCGCCCGTTCACTCCGCATTACAATTGACCTATCCAGTGCCGTCGCAGCGGGGCATAGGCCCCCCACGCGACAAGGGACGGCACGGGAGGTTGATCGCAGCCCATGGCACGCAAACGCAGCGTTGGGACACGCGCCCGGCCGCGCGACCGCGTGCGGGCGAGCGACACCGAAAGCCGTTCCGCCCGCCGGGCGCGCAAGCGTGAGGAACGCGGCTTCTTTGCCCGCTGGTTCCGCCGACTGTTCTTCACCGGGCTGATTGCCGCCATTCTTGGCGTGCTGGCGCTGGGTACGGCGGTGGCCTTCGCTGCGCGCGACCTGCCGAGCTATTCCATGCTCAAGAGCAGCCGCCAGGGGCAGACCATCATCGTGCGCGCCCGCGACGGGTCGCAGATCGTTTCCCTCGGCCCGAGTTACGGGCAGTGGCTGACCAGCGACGAGATCCCGCAGGTGATGAAGGATGCGATGATCTCGGTCGAGGATCGCCGTTTCCATTCCCATTTCGGTGTCGACGTGCTGGGGCTTGGCCGCGCAATCTATGTCTGGGCGACCGGCGACAATCGCATCGGCGCGACGTCCACCATCACGCAGCAGCTGGCGCGCAACGTCTTCCTCAACAACAATCGCTCGCTCGACCGCAAGCTGCGCGAAGGCATTCTCGCGCTGGCGCTCGAATGGAAGTTCTCCAAGGAACAGATCCTCGAGCTGTATCTCAACAAGGTCTATTTCGGCGGCGGCGCCTACGGCATCGACAGCGCGAGCCGGAAGTTCTTCAGCCATTCGGCGCGTGACCTCTCCACCGCGGAGGCCGCGATCATTGCCGGGCTGGTCAAGGCGCCCAGCCGCTACAGCCCGACCGCCGACGTCAACCGCGCCGTCAGCCGCGCGAACGTCGTGCTCGCGCAAATGCGCAAATACGGTGCTCTCGACGCAAGCGATCTGGCGCAGGTCGACGTATCGGCTGTGAAACTTTCACAGGAGAAGGGGCAGAACTCGGTCCGCTACTTTACCGACTGGGTGTTGCCGCAGCTCGACATCCTGTTGCCCGACAACACCGGATACGAGCCGATCGAGGTGTGGACCACGATCGACATCGGGATGCAGAATGCGGCCACGGCCGCGATCAAGTCGAACACCCCATCGGGCGCGCAGGGTGCGCTGGTCAGCCTTGATCGCGATGGCGCAATCCTGGCGATGGTCGGCGGGCTCGATTATGTCACCAGCAATTACAACCGCGCAACCAACGCCGTGCGCCAGCCCGGTTCGTCGTGGAAGCTGTTCGTCTATCTCGCCGCGCTGGAGGCGGGTTACACGCCCGACGATCGCGTGGTGGACGAGCCGGTGACGATCGATGGCTGGAGCCCGCGCAATTCGGGCGGCAGTTACGCGGGCGAAATCGACCTCCGCAGCGCGTTTGCCTATTCCAAGAACACCGTCGCAGCGCAGCTCGGAAACGAGGTCGGCTTCAGCTCTGTCGCGGCCATGGCGCGGCGTTTCGGCATTACCACGCCGATCGATACTTATCCTTCGATGGTGCTGGGAACCTCCGAAGTGCGCCTGATCGACATGACGCGCGCCTTCGCCGGAGTAGCCGCGCGCGGGCGGTCGGTAGAGCCGTATGGCGTGATCAAGGTCGTCACCAGCGATGGCGAGGAGCTTTTCCGTCACCAGCGCAGGAATGACATCCAGCTGGTGCCCGATTACGTCGCGGCGGGTATCACCGATCTGTTGCAGACCGCCGTTGCCACCGGCACGGGCCGGGCAGCGCAGATCGGGCGGCCGGTCGCCGGGAAGACCGGGACCACCAGTTCCAACAAGGACGGCTATTTCGTCGGCTTCTCCAGCGGAGTGACGACCGGGGTCTGGATGGGCCGCGATGACAACAAGCAGGTCGCCAGCTTGCAGGGCGGTACAGCGCCTGCGCGTGCCTTCGCCGCCTACATGACCTATGCGGTGAAGGATCGCCCGGTCGAGAAGTTCGACACCGATCTGAAACTGCCGGAGTGGCAGTTGGAGCCGGATGACGAGTTCCTCTACGGCGACCCGGAGGATTATTACTTCGTCGACGAGAACGGCAATCTGATCGAGCCTGCGGGGCCGATGGGTCCGCGTGGGGAGCCGTTCCCGCTGGAACCGGGCGCAGGAGACCAGGATCAGTCGCGGCCGGACCAGACCTCTCCCGCCGCCAATGAGGATTTCCTGGAACAGGCGATCGGGCGCGAGATCCGCAACGGCCCGGCGCCGGGCAGCCCTTCCAATCCCCTGCCGTCGCCGGGTGTTCGCTTCCCGCAGCCCGAAGTGACGCGGGGTGGGCAGCGCCAGCCGCAGCAGCCCGGACCGCAGCAGCCGCGCCAGCCGGCCAGCAATCCGAACGAACAGCGCTAGTTCGACGCCGCCAAAGAAAAAGCCCCCGACTGCCAGAGGCAGCGGGGGCTTTTGGTGTCGGTCGGAAGAGCCTAGCGGATACGCACCGGCACGTAAGCCGCGGGCTGGCCGCGTCGCTGGATGCGCAGCAGCACCGCCTCGCGCCCGCCGCTCTTGGCCGAAGCCACCAGTGAGGACAGCTGCGCCGGGCTGGTTACTGCCGAGTTGTTCGCCGACAGGATGATGTCGCCACGCTGCAGACCCTTCTGCGCCGCATCCGCATTGGGATCCACCGCGGTAATGACTACGCCGGTCGCATCGCGTTCCGCGCCGAGCTGACGCGCGATCTGCGGGGTCAGCTCGATCACCTGCAGGCCGAGCGAATCCTCGACCGCGGCATCGCTGCTGCCGCTCGGGCCGGCATCGTCCTCGGGCTGATCGGGCGCGAACATGTTGCTGCGAGCAAGCTCTTCTTCGGTCGGGCGCTTGCCCACGGTCACATTCAGCGTGCGGCGCTGGCCGTCACGCAGCACTGTCACCGGCACGCGCGTGCCGGGGGCAACGTTGGCAATGAGATACGACAGCGTCTGATCGGGCGTCACGTCCTCTCCGCCGATGGCAAGCACGACGTCGCCCGCTTCGATCCCGCCGCGGTCGGCGGCCTGATCGGGCTCTACCGACTGGATGAATTCGCCGCGGTTTTCATCGATGCCGAGCGCGCTGGCGAGATCGTCCGTCACCGGGCCGATCCGCACGCCGAGGTAACCGCGCTGAATTTCCTCGCCCGCGATCAGCTGCTGGACGATCGGCTCTGCCGTCTCTGCCGGAATGGCGAAGCCGATGCCGACGCTGCCGCCGGTCGGCGAGTAGATCGCATTGTTGATGCCGATCACATTGCCTTCCATGTCGAACAGCGGTCCGCCCGAATTGCCGCGGTTAATGCTGGCATCGGTCTGGAGGTAGCGGTCGTAGGCGCCCGCGCCGGTGTTCCGCAGCACGCTGGAAACGATCCCGCTGGTCACCGTCCCGCCGAGGCCGAAGGGATTGCCGATTGCAATGACCCAGTCACCGACGCGCGCTTCGCGCGAATTGCCGAAGCGCACGAAGGGAAGGTCGCCGCGCGGGCTGATCTTGAGCACCGCGAGATCGGATGCGGCATCGTTGCCGATCAGTTCCGCCGGATATTCCGTCCCGTCGGCCATGGTGACGGTGATTTCCTCCACCGTACCGCGACCGTCCGCCGTGATGACGTGATTGTTCGTGACGACATAACCGTCCGCCGAAATGATGAAGCCCGAGCCGAGCGACTGTGCCTCGCGCGTGGTCGGCTGACCGCCGCGGCGATTGCCGAACAGGTCGGCGAAGGGCGTGCCCGCGAACGGGTTGTTCTGGTTCACGGTGATGCGCTGACGGGTGGAGATGTTGACCACCGCCGGCTGCAATTGCGCCGTCAGGTCGGCAAAGCTGGAAGGTGCGCCTGCACGCGGCACGACGTTGCGCATCTGCTGGGCGTCGTTCTGCGCGGTCTGCGCCCCTGCGGGGTATCCGGTGACCAGCGATACCGCAGCACCGCCAGCGAGGAGGAGAGAGCTAAATCCGTATGCGTAGCGCACTTTTTTCACGTCCTTCTTGATCCTTTCTCGGCGCCGTCATGCGGCGCTTGAATCCATCCCCCGTCCCGATTCAGCCAATTGCAATGAACCGGCTTTGAATAGCGCAGTCCAATCAGCCGGGCTGGCGGAAACGGCGCAGATATTCATTGTCCGGCGACATGATGATCGAGCTTTCGCCTTCGCCCTGGCTGAAGGTCGAATCATAGCTCTGCATTGCGCGGTAGAAATCGTAGAAGCCGGGGTCCTTACCGAAGCTTTCGGCGTAGGTGCGCGCGGCATCGGCATCCGCTTCGGCGCGGATGATACGGGCGTCGCGCTGTCCGGCGGCACGGATCGTGCGCGCTTCGCGTTCGCGGTCTGATTCCATCCGGGCGAAGGCCGATTGCAACGGCGCGCCGTCGGGAAGGTCGGTGCGCTTGATCTGCACGTCGATCACTTCGGCACCGTATTGCCGGGCCTGCCGGTCAAGATTGGCGCGGACATTGGCGAGGGCAGAGCCACGCTCCGCCGTGAGCATCGCCTGAAAGGTCCGACGCCCGAGTTCCTGCCGCAGCACGGAATTGAGAATCGGCTCCAGCGCAACGCGCACGCCGTCGGTGGTGCCCGCTCGTTCGACCATGCGAACCGGGTCGACGATGCGGAAGCGCGCATAGGCGTTGACGAGCAGGCGCTGCTGGTCGTTCGACAGCACTTCCTCGTCGGTCATTTCGAGATCGAGGACGCGCTTTTCGATCGTGCGCACGGTGTCGATGAAGGGCACGCGCAGATAGAGGCCCGCACCAGTGCGTCCGCCCGGCGTGTTGACAGTGCCGATCGGCTCACCCGTGCGGATGACGACGGCCTGGTCTTCCTCGTTCACGATGAAGGCGCTGAAAGCGAAGATGACAAGCGCCACGATCACGGCGATCAGGGAAGCGCGATGGGTGTTCCAGACGTTTTCCATGGTCACTGGCCTCCCTGCTGCGATTGCGAGGACGATTGCGCTGCGGGGCGCGACGGCGTGGTGACCTGCGGCGTGGCGGGCTGCTGCGCGCGGCGACGAACCTCGGGCAGCGGCAGGTAGGGCGTAACCCCGTCCGTCTCGATGATGGTCTTGTCGGTCTGGCTGAGCACCCGTTCCATGGTCTCGTAATAGAGGCGGCGACGGGTCACTTCGGGCGCGAGGCGATATTCCTCGTACACCTTGTCGAAGGCCTGGGCCTCACCCTCTGCCTGGGCGAGCACCTGCTGGGCGTAGCCGCGCGCCTGGTTGCGCGCCGCATCGGCATTCTGTTCGGCAACGGAGACATCGCGGAAGGCATCGACCACGTCGCTCGGTGGGTCGGCCTTGTCGATTTCCACGCCGAGCACGTCGATGCCCGAACGATAGGCGTCGAGCGTGCGCTGCATCCGCTCGCGCACCGCAAGCTCGATCTCTGCACGGCCCTGACCCGAGAACGTCTCGTCGAGCGTCTTTTCCGCGACCGTGGCGCGCATGGCAGCCTCTGCCACTTCGTTGACCGTCTCGATCGGCTCGGCGAGCCGGAACTTGAAGTTTTCCAGATCCTTGATGTTCCAGCGAACGATGTAGCTCAGATCGACGAGGTTCTGGTCGCCCGTCAGGATCAGCTTGGTCGCCTGCTGGTTTTCCGGAATGCGAACCGCGCGAACGCCGCGCACGTCTTCCACGTCGACGGTTTCAATCGGCCAGGGGAAGGAGAGCTTCAGGCCCGGATCGAGCGTGCGATGGTAATTGCCCAGCCGCTTGACCACGGCTTCCTCGTTCGGCGCGATCAGGTGCGCGCTGCTTGCGAGCAGCCCGACGACGACGATCGCGCCAATGGCGTAGGGGAACCAGCTGCGTCCGCCGGGACCGGTGGGAATGCGGAAGTTCGGACCGCCCGGACCGCCGGCGCGGCGGCGCGGACCTTCGGGGCCGCGGTTCTTGAAGATGTCGTCGATGCTGGCGGAACGGCGCGGTTCGTCCGGATTGCCCGAACCGCTGCCACCGCCGGGAAGCCACGGATTGCGCGGCCCGCTGGCCTTGCCAGGCTTTTCGCCGGGCGAAGAGCCGCCGTCGCCTTTTCCGCCGTCACCGGACGTTCCGCTCGAGCTTCCGCCCCAGGGGTTCTTTTTGCCGGCCATGGCCAGCGCGATACGATCGTAAATCCCGCCAAGAATCTGCATGGGGCACTTATAGGAACGATTCTCGGCAAAAACAGGGGGACCATTGGCGATTTTGCCTGCCCTTTCGCCGCGCGGCTCGCTAGCAGGGCGGCGATGTCGAGCGATAATGACCTTCTGAGCCTTCTTCCCATAGAATTGCAGAGCCGTGTCCAGACCCTGCGCGCAAGCGAGGGCGTGGCAACGCTGGTGCTCGACGGCAGCGGGCTGGATGCGAGCGGCCGCGCGGCGCTGGAAGATGCCTGCCGGCAGGCACTGACGGCCGCGCCCGATGTGTCCGAAGTACGCGTGGCCGTGATGGGCGAGAAATTGCGCCGCCGGGTGGTCGCCATCGCGTCGGGCAAGGGCGGCGTCGGCAAGTCGACGCTGACGGCCAATCTCGCGGTCGCTCTCCACGCGATGGGCCACAAGGTCGGGGTGGTCGATGCCGATGTCTACGGCCCCTCCCAACCGCGCCTGCTGGCGAGCGAAGGGGCGAAGCCGCATGCGAAGGACAAGCAGCTCATCCCGGTGCGCGGCCATGGGGGCATTCCCATGCTTTCGATGGGACACCTCGTCGATGCGGACAAGGCGCTCGCATGGCGGGGGCCGATGGCGGCGGGCGCACTGACGCAGCTGATGGAAGCCGACTGGGGCGGGGCGGAACTGCTGCTGATGGATTTGCCGCCGGGTACGGGCGACGTGCAGATCACCATGGTGCAGAAATTCCGTCCGGACGGTGCGGTGGTCGTCTCCACCCCGCAGGATCTCGCACTGATCGATGCGCGCAGGGCGATGCAATTGTTCGCGCAGGTCGACGTGCCGATCATCGGGATGGTCGAGAACATGTCGGGCTATATCTGCCCGCATTGCGGCGAGACGAGCGACCCCTTCGGCAAGGGCGGGGTTGCGGCCGAGGCCGAGAAGCTGGGCCTGCCGTTGCTCGGTCAGATTCCGCTCGCCCCGTCGATCCGCCAAGCGAGCGATGCCGGGCAGCCGGTGGCAGACGGCGGCGAGATGGCGGAACATTATGTCTCCATCGCGAAGCAGCTGGCCGACTGGCTGGCGAAGGACCCCGCCTGAGATGCGGCTGACGCGGCGCGGCCTTCTGCTGGGCGCTGCCGCAGGCGGCGGTCTGGCAGTCGCGTGGGCCGTCCTTCCGCGCAGCTTCGCGCCCCCCTTGTCCCCCGACGATAACGAGGCAGCGTTCGGAGCGTGGCTGACGATTGCCAGCGACGGCGTGGTGACCGTCTCCGTGCCGCAGCTCGAAATGGGGCAGGGTGTGACGACGCTGATCCCGCAACTTGTCGCGCAGGAACTCGGCGCTGACTGGCGGCAGGTCGCCGCGCAGCCCGCGCCTGTTAGCGGAGCTTATGCCAACACCGCGCTCGCCGCGCGATGGGCCAGCCTGTGGGAACCGGTATTCGCCGATCTCGCGGACGAGCCGGACGACTTCGCGGTGCGGCGCTTCGCCGAGGATCGCCGCTTCATGGCGACGGCGGCGGGCACGACGCTGGACGCTTATGAAATGCCCGCACGCGAGGCCGCGGCGGCGGCGCGGGCAATGCTGTGCATGGCTGCTGCCGACCGCTGGAACGTGGCGTGGGAGGAATGCGAGGTCGCCAACGGCTTCGTGCGTCACGGCGAGAAGCGTTTTCGCTTCGGTGAGCTGGCGGTGGAAGCGGCAAGCTACGATCCGCCCGATCCGCCTCCGCTCGAACCCACGCCCCCGCGCGAGGTGCCGACTGAGATGGGCTCCGATGCTGCGGCCAGCCTCGACTTCCCGCGGCTGGACCTGCCGGCCAAGGTGGACGGCACTTTTCAGTTTGCAGGCGACGTGCGGCTGCCCGGAATGCTCTATGCCGCGATCCGTCATGGGCCGTTGCAGCAGGACGGCGCGCTCTCGCGCCTCGCCAATTTCGACAAGCCTTCCATTGTCGGCCTGCGCGGGGTCGAAGGGATAGTGCGCGGCGGCAACTGGCTGGCGGCCGTGGCGCGGGACTGGTGGACCGCGGAACGCGCGGTATCGGCGATGACGCCGCAATTCACGGTCGACGGACCGCTCGACAGCGAGGCGATGGAAGCGCGGATCGACGAGGCGGTGCGCGGCGGCGAAGGCGCGCGCATCGCCACGCGCGGAGACGGGGACGACAGCTTCGATCGAACCGACATCGCGCTGCGCTACGACGTGCAGCCAGCCGTCCATGCGACGCCCGAAACCTCCAGCGTCACGGCGCGCCTTACCGATGGACGGCTGGAACTCTGGGCCGCCTCGCAGGCGCCGGAGCAGGCGCGAAACGCCGTTTCCGACGCGCTGGGGATGAGCGAACGCAACATCGTGCTCTATCCCATGCCCGCAGGCGGCAGCTTCGACCGGCGGCTCGACCATCGCCAGATCGTCCACGCCGCGCTGATCGCGCGCGAAACGGGCCGACCGGTCCAGCTCATATTGTCGCGCTGGCAGGAACAGCTTTCCGGGCTGCATCGCCAGCCTTGTTCGGCCCTGCTCACCGCCAAGCTGGAGGCCGGCGGCGTGCCGACCCATTGGCGCGCCCGCATCGCCGCGCCGCCCGCGATGAAGGAGATGGGGCGGCGGCTTTTCTCCGGCGGGGGGATCGCGTCGGCCAAGGCCGAGGTCGCCGGGCAGATCGACCCGCTCGTCTGCGAAGGCGCCATGCCGCCCTATGGCATACCCAATGTCGCGGTCGATCACATTTCCGTCGATGTCGGCGTGCCCCTGTCGCGGATGCGCGGGGGGAGCGACGGATACACCGCCTTCTTCACCGAATGCTTCATCGACGAACTCGCCCAGCGCGCTCGTCGCGAGCCGCTGTCCTTCCGGCTGGGCCTGCTCGGCGACGACAAGCGTCTGTTCGAATGTCTGCGCCGCGCCGCGCGGCTGGCGGAATGGGACGGCGGCGTCGACCGCAGCGGACAGGGCCTTGCCTGCCACCGGATGGGCAGCGTCGAAAGCGGCGGCTGCATCGCTCTGGTCGCCACCGCCCGCGCGGGAGAGGGCGGGCTGCGGGTCGAGAAGCTGACCGCGGCGGTCGATATCGGCCGGATCGTCAATCTCGACATTGCACGCCAGCAAATCGAGGGTGGGCTGCTGTTCGGCCTGTCGCTCGCCGTAGGCTCGGCGGTAACCTACACCCAAGGCCTACCGAACGAGGGCCGCCTGCGCGATCTCAACCTGCCGAGCCTTGCCGAAGCGCCTGACATAGAGGTGAGCTTCGTGGACAGCGATGCGCCCGCTTTCGATCCGGGTGAGATCGGCATGACCGTGGCCGCGCCGGCCATCGCCAACGCTTTGCATTCGGCCACCGGCTTGCGTCTTCGCCGTCTGCCCTTACTTGCAGGCGCGACATGACCTGGCAAAAACAGCAACTCCCCGTTGACCATCCCCCCGCAAAGAGCGGTCGCGTAGGCGTGATGCTCGTCAATCTCGGCACACCCGACGCGCCCGACGCCAAGTCGGTGAAACGCTATCTGGCGGAATTCCTGTCCGACCGCCGGGTGGTTGAGATTCCGGCAATTGCCTGGCAGCCGATCCTGCGCGGCATCATCCTCAACACGCGGCCCAAGAAAAGCGCGCACGCTTACAGCCAGGTCTGGAGCGAAGAGGGCTCTCCGCTCGCGGCGATCACTGCGCGGCAAGCGAGAGCATTGCAGGCGCAACTGGGCGAAGGCGTGCGGGTCGACTGGGCCATGCGCTACGGCAACCCCTCCATTTCAGAGCGCCTGACCGCGATGATGGACGCAGGGTGCGAGCGTATCCTGTTCGCACCGCTCTACCCGCAATATTCGGGCGCCACCACGGCAACCGCGATGGACAAGCTGGGCGATGCCTTGCGTGCGATGCGCTGGCAGCCGACCATACGCACGCTGCCGCCCTACCATGACGATCCGGCTTATATCGACGCGCTGGAGGAGGACGTGGCCGCGCAGATCGAAGCGCTCGATTTTGCGCCGGAAGTGCTGCTGCTGAGCTTCCACGGGATGCCGCAGCGCACGCTGGAACTGGGCGATCCCTACCATTGTCATTGCCGCAAGACAGCGAGACTGCTGGGCGAACGGCTTTCCCTGCGCTTCCCCGGCCTTCGGCTGGAGACCACGTTCCAGTCCCGCTTTGGCCGGGCGAAATGGCTGGAGCCTGCCACCGACGACACCATTGCGCGGCTGGCTGGCGAGGGGGTGAAGCGCATTGCCATTGCCGCACCCGGCTTCTCCGCGGATTGCCTGGAAACACTTGAAGAGCTGGCGATGCAGGGCCGCGACCAGTTCATCGAGGAAGGCGGCACGCATTTCGCCGCGCTCGCGTGCCTCAACGACAGTGCGCCGGGTATGGCGATGCTGGACGCGATGGTGCGGCGCGAACTGTCGGGCTGGATTCCCGCCCCCGAATAACTTACACCGGGGTAAGTAACGCCGCAGCTCGAAAGGCAACCCCGATGGCCACGCTCGCTCCCGCCGCCTCTCCACACGCTCCAGCACCGGCGCGGCCGAAGCACTGGATGGACGACATCATTGGCGAGGCGGAACTGGCGCATATTCCGGGCGAGGGCGGTTTGCCGGTGGTCGGCAACACGTTCCGGATGCTGGCCGATCCGCACGGATTTACTCGCCGCATGGTCGAAACCTACGGCACGGTCTATCGCAACAAGGCGTTTGGCGGCTGGCAGGTCGCGCTGATCGGCGCGGACGCCAACGAACTGCTGCTGTTCGATCGGCAGAAAATCTTTTCCAGCGAGCAGGGCTGGGGCCCGATCCTCGACCAGCTGTTTCCGCGCGGACTGATGCTGATGGATTTCGACCATCACCGCGTCGATCGCCGCGCGCTTTCGATAGCGTTCAAGCCCGGCCCGATGCGGCACTATGCCGGATCGCTCAATGCCGGGATCGCGCGCGAAGTGGCCGATTGGGGCGGAAAGCCGATGCGCTTCTATCCCGCGATCAAGCAGCTGACGCTCGACTTAGCGGCTGAAAGCTTCATCGGCATTCCTTTCGGGCCGGAAGCGGACCGGATCAATCAGGCGTTCGTCGACATGGTGCAGGCCTCGGTCGCGCCGGTGCGCTCGCCGCTGCCTTTCACCCTGATGCGCAAGGGCGTGAAGGGCCGCGCCTTCCTGGTCGATTATTTCACCCGCGAAACGGAGCGGCGGCGCGCCGAGGGCGGTGGGCAGGACATGTTCAGCCAGTTCGCCACCGCCACGCGGGAAGACGGATCGATGCTGCCGGTCGACGAAGTGGTCGATCACATGAACTTCCTGATGATGGCCGCGCACGACACCATCACGTCGAGCGCGACTTCGCTCGTCTATCTGCTCGCCAAGCACCCCGAATGGCAGGAGAAACTGCGGCGGGAGATCGAGGCCGTGACGGGCGGTGCGGGCAAGCCGGTCGATTACGACGACCTCGGCAAGCTGGAACTGACGGAAATGGCGTTCAAGGAAGCCTTGCGATTCATCCCGCCGGTCCCCTCCATGCCGCGCCGCGCGATGGAGGAATTCGAATTCGGCGGATACCGCATCCCGGCAGGCACCTCGGTCGGCATCAACACGCATTACGTGCATCATATGGAGGAACACTGGCCCGACCCGCTGACCTTCGATCCGATGCGCTTCACGCCTGAGCAGGTGAAGGCGCGGCACAAATACGCATGGATACCTTTCGGCGGCGGGGCACATATGTGCCTCGGCTTGCACTTCGCTTACATGCAGGTGAAAATCCTGATGGCACATCTGCTGTCGCGCTATCGGATCGAGATCGCGGACGGCTACGATCCGGAATGGCAGGCCTGGCCTATCCCGAAGCCCAAGGACGGGCTGAAGGTAGAGTTCGTGAAGCTCTAGATTGTTGGTCTGCCCATGCGGGCGACATCCTAGGTGCTATCCCCTCCATTGCATTTCGGGGCACCTGCGGGCGCGCGGGCTCGCGCTTTTTGATTGTCTGGTCGCCGATCAGGATATCAGAAATCGATGGCGATGCCTTTTTTGACCCAGTCGCCGTAACGGGTGGGGCTTAGCTTTTCGTCGTCCTTCAGCGGCTCCGGCTTGGGCGGCGGGTCGTTGGACCAGTGCGCGGGTTTCACGAATTCCGTTTTGGGTTTCTCGGCCATGCTTTCGAAATGCGCGCGCTGGCGGGAAGTTTCAACCCCGGCTAAGGGCGCTAGGCCATGGCCGATATTCCCGGACTTCCCGCGCGCAGCGCCGCGCTCAAAATGCTTGATGCCGTGCTGCGTCGGGGCGAGACGCTCGATCAGGCGGCACCCAACGCGCTGCGGAAAGTCCGCGGCTTTGCCGACAAGGCGCTCTCGCGTGCCATCGCGGGAGAGGTTCTGCGCTGGCTGGTCGATCTCGACGCGCTGATCGATTCCGCGACCAAACAGGTTCTGCCGGACGATGCGAAGCCGCGCATGGTGCTGCGGCTGATGCTGGCGCAATGGCTGCGTCTGGAAACGCCTCCCCATGCGGTGGTGGCGACTGCACTGCCCCTGCTGGCGGGCGGACCCAAGCGGCTGGCGCACGGCGTTTTCGCGACACTGACGCGCGGCGAAGCAGCTCTGCCGCCGGTTCCCACCTTGCCACCTCAGGTCGCGGCGCGCTGGGGTGACCGGGCGGAAGCGATTGCGGCGGGCCTGATTGCGCCGCCGCCGCTCGACTTGGCCCTGGGCGATCCGGCACGGACGGGGGAATGGGCGCAGCGGCTTGGCGGCGTATCTCTCGCAAGCGGTCATGTCCGGTTGCCGCGCGGGACGGCGGTGGAAAATCTCGAAGGCTATGCCGAAGGCGCATGGTGGGTGCAGGACCTCGCGGCTTCGCTGCCGGCACGCCTGCTGGGGCAGGGGGAAGGGCGCCGCGTGCTCGACCTTTGCGCCGCGCCCGGCGGCAAGACGTTGCAACTGGCTGCGGCGGGCTGGGACGTCACCGCGCTGGACATTTCCAAGCGGCGGATGGAGCGGCTGCGCGACAACCTTCAGCGCACCGGGCTGGCGGCCCATGCCGTCACAGCGAACGCGCTGGAATGGGAGCCGGGGGACACGTTCGACGCGATCCTGCTCGACGCGCCCTGCACGGCGACCGGCACCGCGCGGCGGCATCCGGACGTCATCCACCGGATCGGGGATCGCCAGATCACGGAGATGGCAGAATTGCAGTCCGCATTGCTGGGCCGGGCAGCAGGATGGCTCGCACCGGGCGGGAGGCTGGTCTACGCGGTTTGTTCGCTCGAAACCGGCGAAGGGGTAGCGCAGGCCCAAGGGTGCGCGATGCCCCGATCGCCAATTCTTGCGGAGGAGCTTCCCCCCGGATTGCAGCCCACGCCAGAAGGCTTTGTCTGCACTGATCCCGGAATGTTCGCCGAACATGGCAGGCTGGACGGATTTTTCATCGCCCGCTTCGGTTAGCCACGCGAAAACGGCCCCGGCGATGTCTCGTCAGGGCCGCTCTCATGTCCGATTTATCAAGCGATCAGGCGTCTTCCCTGAGATATTTCTGGAAGCTCTTGCGCAGCTTCATCAGCTTGGGCGGAATAACCGCGAGGCAATAGGGATTGCTCTTGCCCTGGCCTTCCCAATATTCCTGATGGTATTCCTCAGCCGGATACCACTGCGCGGGACCTTCGATGGTCGTCACCGCTTTCTGGCCGCCATGATCGGCGTTCCAGCGGGCGATGGCGGCTTCCGCTTCGCTTCGCTGCGCGTCGTCGAGCGGGAAGATGGCACTGCGGTATTGCGTGCCCACATCATTGCCCTGTCGATTCAGCTGCGTCGGATCATGGGTACCGAGAAAGACGTCGTAGATTTCGGGAAGGGTGATGACTTCGGGATCGAACGTCACGCGAATGCCTTCCGCGTGCCCGGTCGACCCGCTGCATACCTGCTTGTAGGTCGGGTCCGCCACGTCGCCGCCGATATAGCCGCTTTCGACCTCGCTCACGCCGATCACGTCGCGGAACACCGCTTCGGTGCACCAGAAGCAGCCGCCGGCAATGATCGCTTGCTGTTTGTCGCTCATGCAAATCTCCGTATAGTGGCTGGCAATGTAGGTACGGCGTAGCCGATTGCCATGAGTGAGAGGACGATGATGATGAAAGCTGGGACGATGAAAGCTGCTCTTTTGACTGCGATTGCCACGGGCGCGATGTTCGCCGGTGTTCCGGCTTCGGCACAGCAGGAGGTTCTGCTGCCCGATGGTGCCAGCATCCCTACTTACGAAGACACGAAAGCGGCGCAGGCGATCATGCAGACCGTGCTGGCCGACGCGCGCCGCGCGGACGATCGCGCGCGTGACGAATGGCGGCACCCGGCCGCGACGCTGGAATTCTTCCAGGTTCGCCCCGGCATGACCGTGGCCGACTATATGCCCGCCGGCGGCTGGTACACGCGCGTCCTCGCTCCGTATCTGGGTGAGAGCGGCAGCTACATCGGACTGTCGCCCAATCCTGCGGCCGCTGATTCGGATCGGTTTGCAGAATACATGGCCGGACTGCCCGGCAAGTTCGGCGAAAGCTATCCGGCATGGTCGCTGACGGGGGCCCCGGTCACCTACTACGACAGTGCTAACGTGCCCGAAGGCGTCGCGGGAACGGTCGACCGCGTGCTGATCTTCCGGGAAATGCACAATCTGCTTCGGTCGGGCGCGATGTATGCGGAGCTGACCGGCATCCGCAAGATGCTGAAGGATGACGGGATGCTCGGCATCGTGCAGCACCGCGCGAAGGAAGATGCTCCTGCCGACTACACGCTCGGCGCGAACGGCTACCTGCGCCAGAAGGACGTCGTTGCGCTGGTCGAGGCGCACGGGTTCGAACTCGTGGATACGAGCGAGATCAACGCCAACCCCAACGATCCCGCCAACCACGAAGGCGGCGTCTGGACCCGTGCGCCTTCGTTCAGCGGCGCGGAAAAGGGCACGGAAGAATACGCCCGGCGTGAAGCGATGGGCGAAAGCGACCGCATGACCCTGCTGTTCCGCAAGCGTTGAGAGGCCAGCCAAACGCATGAGCGAACTGACTGTCGCCGCGCTTCAGCTGGCGCTCAATTCCGAAGACGAGAGCGAGAATATCGCGGCAGTCTCCGCTCTGGTGGAGGAAGCCGCGGCGGGCGGCGCGCAGATCGTGTTGCCGCCCGAGCTCTTTTCCGGCCCCTATTTCTGCAAGGTGGAAGATGAGGAGTTGTTCGCGCTTGCCCGTCCTACGGCGCAGCACCCCTCGGTCGTTGCGATGCAGGAACTCGCGGCGAAGCTGAAGGTCGCGATCCCGACGAGCTTTTTCGAGCGGGACGGGCACCACTACTACAACACGCTGGCGATGATCGACGCGCAGGGCGAGATCCTGGGCACCTACCGCAAGAGCCATATTCCCGACGGACCGGGGTATGAGGAAAAGTACTATTTCCGTCCCGGCAACGACGGGTTCAAGGTGTGGGACGTGTTCGGCACGCGCATCGGCGTGGGCGTTTGCTGGGACCAGTGGTACCCGGAATGTGCTCGCGCGATGGCATTGATGGGCGCCGAAGTGCTGTTCTATCCCACCGCCATTGGTTCTGAGCCCTATGATGCCGATCTCGACACCAGCAGGATGTGGCGCCGCGCGATGCTGGGCCATTCGGTTTCCAACTGTATGCCCGTGGTTGCAGCCAACCGGATCGGGGTGGAAGGCGGACAAAGCTTCTACGGACACAGCTTCATCACGGACGAATGGGGCGATTATCTTTGCGACTACGGTCGGGAGGAAAGCGGCGTGTTGATGGCAAGGCTCGACCTGAAGCGCGCAGCCATGCACCGCGCGGGAATGGGCTTCTTCCGCGACCGGCGCCCCCAGCTTTACGGAAGGCTTTGCGAGGATATTTGAGCGGCGAGCACCTCTATCTCCTGGCGCTGGGGAGCAACCAGCGCCATCACCGGCTCGGCGATCCGCGCGCGCTGCTGGCTTCTGCACTTGCCATGGTCTCTTCCGGGGCTATCGAAGTCGTCGCTCGGTCGAAAGTCGTTGCGACGCGCCCGCTCGGGCCATCGCAGCGCGTCTATGCAAACGCAGCGGCGATCGTGCGTGGGCGCCAGCCGCCGGACGAAATGCTGTCCCTGCTCCAAGATATAGAGACGTCGTACGGTCGCACGCGTATCGGCCAGCGCTGGCGGGCGCGCACGCTCGATCTGGACATAATATTATGGAGTGGCGGCCGTTGGCGAACTTCCGATCTGACAATTCCGCATCCGCTTTTTCGCAAGCGACGCTTCGTTCTCGGCCCCGCCGCCTCGATCGCGCCCGATTGGCGCGACCCAGTCACCGCGCTGACGCTTCGACAGCTTCACGCGCGCTTGACCCGGCCGCAGGTGCTGCCTAGGGGACTGCCCGGTGAGTGGGCCCTTAGCTCAGTCGGTAGAGCAACTGACTTTTAATCAGTAGGTCGCTGGTTCGAACCCAGCAGGGCTCACCAAAGTTTCCTGAGAAAAACACGCGGCGCAGGTAGTTTTGAACTGCGTGTTTTATGCAACATTCGCCCGATAAGGGGCAGATTTCCGTTGGAATATGTTGCAAGAGTTCAGGAAATCGGCTTTGTCGGGCGAGATTGGTGGGAACCGTTCCACCGGTCGTGCTTTTGACAATGCAGGAGGGCGATCCGAATTGGGTACATGGCCGGGCTTTGAAAATGCTCGGACAATCCTGTCGGAACCTCCCTAAAGACGTATTTCGTATTCTTGCCCTCGACCTGAATGTCGGGGGTGCCACAAGGGGAAGTTTAATGGTTCGCAAGCTAGCACTGGGCATGGCCTTGGCCTCCACGGCCCTTGCCTCGCCTGCCTTGGCACGGGACGATAGTTTCTATATCGGCCTCGAAGGCGGCGCAGTCATGGCCGAAGATCTCGACGTTGATGTAAACGACGTCAACGACGTTGCTCGCATCGATCACCACGCCGGTTACGACGTCGGTGGTCTGGTGGGTTATGACTTCGGTGCATTCCGTCTGGAAGCCGAAGGCGCCTACAAGGATCTCGACGCAGACAGCATCGCGCTCACGGGTGCCGGTGAATTCGACGCAACCGGTGACACGAACGTCCTGAGCTTCATGCTCAACGGCCTGTTCGATTTCGGTGACGACGACGGCCTTCAGGGCTACGTCGGCGGCGGTATCGGTGTCGCTCGCGTTGAAACCGACGCCGGTTTCGAACTGACCAACGCAGCGATCGCCAATGGCGCATCGGGCGCGCTGGTCGACGACAGCGACTCCGGTCTTGCATGGCAGCTGATCGCCGGTGTGCGTGAAGCCGTCAGCGACAACTGGGACATCGGCCTGAAGTATCGTTACTTCAACGCACCGAACCTCGACTTCGTGTCGGCAACCGGTGACGATCTCGAAGCCGATCTGACCTCGCACTCGATCCTGCTGGGCGTGTACTACAACTTCGGTGAGCCGGCTGCTCCGCCGCCGCCGCCTCCGCCGCCCCCGCCGCCCCCGCCGCCCCCGCCGCCCCCGCCGCCGGTGACTGCGGCGCCGTGCAACACGGGTCCGTACATCGTGTTCTTCGACTGGGATAAGTCGGACATCACTGCGGAAGCAGCGACGATCCTTAACTCGGCCGTCACCGCCTACAACGATTGCGGCAACGCCGCGATCATGCTGGCCGGTCACGCTGACCGTTCGGGTACCGTGCAGTACAACGTCGGCCTGTCCGAGCGTCGTAACGAAGCTGTCACCGACTACCTCGTCAACCGGGGCATCCCGGGTGCACGTATCGGCAGCGAAGCGTTCGGCGAAAGCAGCCCGCGCGTTCCGACCGCCGACGGCGTTCGCGAACTTCAGAACCGTCGCGTGGAAATCACCTACGGTCCGGGTTCGGGCATGTAATCGACGGGTCACACAAGACCTTTGGGAAGGGGCCGGTTTTCCGGCCCCTTTTCTTTTGCCCGATGCCCGCGTGATCGGCTGCCGCGCGGTTACAGGCGGATCGGGCCGGGCGCCTGGGGCGCAAAAGGGCAGGGCGTTTTTGGCCGAAGTCTGGGAGACGTCCCCTCGGAGAGCGTTCATGCTCCCGACCCGACGTGGTGCTCTTATAGGCGAGCGAGAAAAGGTCAGGCTGCGCGGCTCAGAGGTTGATTAGGCCCCAGTATGGGCCCGTCCCAATCAGGAGCTGGGTGGAGGTGATGAGCGCCTAGGCTGATCGCGCATCGATTAGCCCGGCAACCAACGACGCAACCCTAATCGTGGATCATAGCCCCAACCGGGCTGGCTTATACGAGGGGAACCCGGTTCCCTCGCCAACAACCGCTAAGCTATCGCAAAGCAATAGCCTCGCGGACCGAGCCAAATATTCCTAAGCCATATGGACCCGCGCCCGCATGACGCCGGGGCTTCGCCTGCCTTAGTTGTGCGCTTCCTCGATCCAGTCGGCGCGCAGGGTGCGCGATGCGAACAGCACGAGCAGGCCAGCGAGCACGTAGAAACCCAGGCACGCCACAGCCGCGTAAAGCAGCGCATCATTGCCGTAGGTTTCCGTAAACCCGTCCGACAGGAAACCCATTAGCATGGGGCCGATACCAAGGCCGATCAGGTTGTTGATCATCAAGAAGCTTCCCGACGCCGTCGCGCGCATCTCTGCCGGAACCAGATTCTGCACAGCCGTGGTGATCGGTCCGAGCCACAGGGTGTTCAGCGCATTGGGAACAAGCAGGATGATCCACATCAGCCACAGCGGCATCGGCACCATGAATGCCAGCGCGAAGGTCGGCGCCGTGATCAGCCAGGCAATCGCCGGGATGCGCGCATACCAGCGGCGATCGGCCTGCCCCAGCTTGTCGGCCAGCCAACCGCCGAGGAACATCCCGCTCGTACCGCCGATAAGCAGCAGCGATGCGAGGAACTGCCCCGTAGTCACCAGGTCCATGCCGAAGCTGCGCATCAGGATGCCCGGTGTCCACAGCGCGAGGCCGTATCCTGTCAGGGAGCTCGATCCCGCAGCGAAGGCGAGCAGCCAGAAGCTCGGTTTCTTAAGAAGGATCGGGAAAGCGGCAAACATCGACGGGCGATCTGCTGCCGCCATCTGCTGGGCAGGCTTGGGAATGTCGCGCACGAGGTAAAGGAAGATCGGTGCCAGCACGATGCCGGCCACGCCCATCGTCAGGAAGGCAGCGCGCCAGTCCACGTTGGCAGCGATATACGCGCCCAGCAGGGTGCCACCGGCGAGCCCTATCGGCACGCCGAGCGAGAAGATCGCCAGCGCCCGCGCGCGGCGCTGCGGCGGGAAGTAGTCCGCAATCAGCGCATAGGACGGCGCGACGCCGCCCGCTTCGCCAACGCCCACGCCAAGCCGGTAGATGAAGAATTGCCAGAAACTCGTCGCCGTGCCGCACAGGGCGGTAAACGCGCTCCAGAACGTCAGCGCGCCGCCGATGACCCAGCTGCGCCGCGTGCGGTCGGCGAGAATCGAAAGCGGCACTCCCAACACCGAATAAAGAAGAGCGAAAGCGAGGCCGCCCAGCGCGCCGAACTGCGCGTCGGTGAGACCCAGGTCAGCCTTGATCGGCTCCTGCAATATGCCGAGGATCTGCCGGTCGAGGAAGTTGAAGATGTAGACCAGAGTCAGCATCGCCAGCGTAACTCCGGCGCGCGAACGATATTGTTCTGCCTGCGCGCCAGGCGCCGCAAGATTCGGGCTGCTCATCAATCAATTCCTCTCCACTGGAGGCTCGATTGACGCGATAAAGCGGGGCAGGTCAAGCCGTCGCGGCAGGTCGGCGCGTCAAGCGGCGGCGAGCATGGCGCGCGCGGCGTCCTCCACCGAACAGCTGGCGTCCACCCCGCGCAATGCGCATTCGAGCTGGGCCGCGCTCTCGCCCAGCGCGTTCTCGCCGAACACGCCCGCCGTACCGGCGATCTTGTGAACCTGGCGCGCCAGCTGTTCGGTTTCCTCCGCACTCGGCGTAGGCGAGCGCAAGATAGCGGCCACGGCTTCCAGTGCGGTTTTGCGGCGTTCTTCCCACATCGCATGAAGCGCGGCGGGCGCGCTGGCCTGCTGCCCGGTCGATGCTGGCGTTCCAGCCGGATTTGGCTGCCCAAGCCAGCGGTTCAGTTCGCCCGCCAGGCTGCGCAGGCGCAGCGGCTTGGCAAGATGGCCCTGCATCCCTGCGTCGCGCGCGAGCTGGATGTCGGCTTCATAAGCATTGGCGGTGAGGGCCATGATGGGGAGCTTGTCGGGCCCGATACCCGCCGCGCGGATGCGGCGGGCGGCTTCGTAGCCGTCGCATTCGGGCATCTGGATGTCCATCAGCACGAGGTCGAAGGGCTCGCCTTTGGCCTCCGCTTCCCGGACCATCCGCACGGCCTGGTTGCCGTCGTGCGCTTCCGTGGCGCGCTGGCCGCATTGTTCGAGCATGGCGCCGACCAGCAGGCGGTTGATGTCGACGTCCTCTGCCAGAAGGATCCGAGCGGGCGGGAGGTTGACGCAGGATGCCGCGCCATCCTCGGAATGCCGTTCGGCAGGCTCCAGCGCGTCGGCTTTCACCAATGGCACGCGCAGGACAAACCGCGATCCGCGTCCCTCCACGCTCACGGCGTCGAGCTCCCCGCCGAGAAGCCCGGCAAGCTTGCGCGAAATTGCGAGGCCCAGTCCAGTTCCGCCATATTTGCGCGAGGTGGTACCGTTGGCCTGCACGAACGGGTTGAAAATGGCCTTCATCCGCTCTGGCGCGATGCCGATGCCGCTGTCCTCCACGGCGATTACGAGCGTTTCGCCGTCCACGCCCGCACGCAGCACGACCTCGCCGCTGTCGGTAAACTTCACTGCATTGCCGACCAGGTTCAGCACGATCTGCCGGATGCGCTGCGGATCGGTGCAGACAGCGACGGGCAGGTCGATCGCGAAATCCTCTCGCATGGTGACGCCTTTCTCCTGCGCGTTCGCGGAATGGAGGCGCAGGCAGTGAGACAGCAGCTGGCGCAGGTTCACCGCCTCGTTGGCAACGACGATCTGCCCGGCCTCGATCTTGGATATGTCGAGAATGTCGTTGAGCAGTCGCATCATGGAGCGGCCGCTCTGCGTGATGAGGTCGGTCTGGTGGCGCTGTTCCGGCGTAAGATCCGAACGGGCAAGCAGTTCGGCGAAACCGAGCACGCCATTCATGGGCGTGCGAATCTCGTGCGACATATTGGCGAGGAATTCGCTCTTCGCTTCGGCAGCCGCCTCGGCATGGCGGCGGGCCCGGACCAGTTCCTTTTCGAGCGCCAGCCGGTGGGTAACGTCGCGCGCAGACACGATAATCGTTTCCGGCGCACCATCTGGCGATCGAACGAGCCGACAGAACGCTTCGATATATACGGCCTCGCCATTCGCGTCGTCCCGCAGACGGCGGTAGGTGAAGCGCTCGTTCTCGGTTTCGCCGCTCCCGAGGCGCCGGGTCACTTGCCGCAAGGTTTCCCGTGCTTCGGGGTGGGCTCGGATGAGCGAGTTCGAGCCGACCAGCTCGTCGCTCGACGCGCCGAGCACATCGCGCACGGATGGCGATGCGTAGAGGAAGGTGCCGTCGGGGAGATAGCGCAGCACTGCGTCGGCCATGTTCTCCGCCAGCAGCGCGTAGTCCTGCTTCTGCTCGCGGATCTGCCGCAGCATCTTCTTGGTGCATTGCAGGGAGGCGGCCACCGGAAGGCTGACGAGAAAGCAACTGGCGAGGAACAGTTGCAGCACGAGCATATGGCCGGTCATGCCCGCAACCGCCAGCTGGATCGGACCGCGTCCCAGCCACGTGCAGATTACCGCGATCACGGCGACCTTCGTTATCGAAAAGGCCGTGCCGAGGCTGCCGAGGCGGAAGGCGTGCAGCATGATGACCGGCGCGATCAGGAACAGGAAGGGAAACTGGCTCTGCAGGAAGACGTAGAACGTCAGCGAGGTGCCGAAAAAGGTGATGGCGCCCCATTCCAGAATATCTCTTCGGGCGGGGCGGCGGCGGTTCCTGAAGGCGTCGATGAATATCATCAGCGCCGGGGCCACGATCACCACACTCAACGCATCGGTCAGCGCCCATTGACCCCAGACGAAGGGCAGCTCCGCCAGCGGAGGTGCGATGACCAGAGTTGCAATCGTTGCCGACAGGGCGGGGGCCGCAATCCCCCCGACAGCACAGAAGCGCATGATGTCCTGCAGGTTCACCATGTCGGGCCGCGGCCCGCACAGCCGCCGCGTCAGCATGAGCATCACGGCGATTCCGCAGCTGTTGGCGGTAGAAAGGCCCATCGCCTTCCACAATGAATCGCCGACCATCAGATCGGCCGCTAGATTGCCGAACCACATCGATGCAAACACCGCCGGAAGCGGCCGCAGATCGACGCGCAGAAGGACGGCGATGGCCAGCGCGTTGGGGAGCCACACCGCCGCAATCCTGCCGTCACCGCACGACAACTCGATGCTGGCATAGGCGATCAGGCCAAAGACCACTCCGGGGACGATGGCGAGCGCGAGCAGGCGCAGGAAGGCAAGGCCGCTCTTTCCCGAGAGCGACCACTCAGGCGGCATCGGACCACTCCATGCAGGGCCGAGGCGCGAGTCCGGCAATTGCCTGCCGCAGCTGCTCGTCGTCGATCGGCTTGGAGAGTACGGCATGAACGCCGCTGGAGAGCGCGCAATCGAGCAGGGCGGTATCGCGCCGGGCGGTGATCGCAATCACCGGCACATCGGCCAGCCCACCGTCCTCGCGGATCGAGCGCAATGCTTCGAGCCCGCCACGCCGAGGCATGGCGATGTCGAGCAGCACCGCATCCGGCCTCACCTGCCGCGATTTCCTCTCCAGTTCGAAGCCGTCGTGCACGATGGTGACGCAGTGCCCCGCCGCTGCGAGCATTTCGCGAAGACGTAAGCCAAACAGGTAATCGTCGTCCGCCAGCAGAATGAACATGACCCACCTTCGATTGTGTCGACCTGGCTCCGGGATAGGCGGGGGAGGTAAATCGGGCCGTTGCAGGCGCTTAGGGGCGATTGCGTAGAATCACTGCGGGAAGCGGCCGATCCGCCATGGCTCTCGCAAAACGGTGCATCGGTGATTATGGTGGTGCGATGTCCCGGACGATCGAGAGCGGCTACGGCTCCGCACGACGCAAGCCCCGATGGGCGATGCTCCTACTGATTGCAGGGGCGCATATCGCGGCCCTGTTCGGCCTTGCAGCGGCCTTCGCGCCGGACTGGACGGCGGAAGCCATCGAGAACGTCGGTTCGCTCGTCACGGTTCAGATCACCGCACCTGAAGATCCCGAACCGGAAGTCACGCCGGAGCCGGAGCCGAAGCCCGACGAAGGCGCTGCGGCGCCCGAAGGCCCGCAGGCCAAGCCGAAGGAGGTGATGGCCCCCGAACCGCCGGTAAAGCTCAATCCCAAGCCCGTGCCGCGCGCCAGGTCCGATGGCGAGGAGAGTCGCTCCGGGGCTGGCGAAACAGGCGCAGGCACGGGGGCTGGCGGCGAAGGAGAGGGTACCGGCAGCGGACGCAGCGGGGACGGGCAGGGCGGCCTCGTCCCGGTCACCAAGCCAGTTCATATCTCCGGCCAGATCGAAAACGCGCGCGACTATCCCGTTCCGCCCGGCGGGCGGCAGGCGCGGCGCGGCACCGAAGTCATCGTGCAGGTCACCGTGGGTGCCGATGGCCGCGCTCGCAACTGCCGGGTCTACCAGCCCAGCCCCGATGCAGAGGCGGATCGCATCACCTGCGATCTCGTCGAAAGCCGGCTGCGCTTCCGCCCGGCCACCAATGCGCAGGGCGAGCCCGTGGCCGCGCCCTTCTACTGGCGGCAGAAGTGGTTCTGACGTGAGCGCTGGACCGTTTCCGGTCCGCCGGATAAAGCACTCGGGATGATAGCCCAGACCATTCAGCTTGCCCTCGCGCCGGTGTTCGTGCTGGTCGCCATCGGCAATATCATGAACCTGCTTTCGACCCGGCTTGGCCGCGTTGTGGACCGGGCGCGCAAATTGCAGGACACGCACGGCGACACGACCGGCGTCGAGCACGACGTGGTCGTTCGCCAGATCCGCTTGCTCGACAAGCGCATCGCGCTGATCGGTCGGGCGATCTTCGTCATGGTGATGAGCGGCCTCAGCATCGGACTGACCGTGGTGCTGCTGTTCGTCGAGGAATTCGCCGGGCTGGAGCTACAGCCCGTGGTGGCCTCGACGTTCATCCTCGCGATCGCGCTGCTGATGTTCGCGCTGGTTCTGTTCCTGCGCGAAACGCGGATCGCCTCGGCCGCGCTGAGGATCCCACGGCAATATCTGGAACTTGAACGCAAGCTCTAGTCCGCTTGAGGTTTGCTATTCCGGCGCGGAGAGCATCTTCTGGCCCTTGTCGCGGATCGCGCTGGCAACGATCGGTTCGACGAAGGACAGGGCGGGCGGCAGTTCCACCACGAAGACGACCTGATCGTCCTCGATGTCGATATGGCCGGTGATGCTCTGGCCCATCGCGCCGACGGCGAGCGTCATACGGTCTTCGCCCTGCCAGCCGGTATGCACCTCGGCAAAGCCGCCGGGAATGAAATCCGCGATCTGGTGGCTGCCCCCGCGGATGCGGCGCCGCACTTCTTCGCGACTAAGCTGGTGGGGAATGGCGACGCGCATCAGGCCTTGCTCCTCGCGGCCTTTTCCGCCTCGAAATCGGGCAGGGGCACGCCGCTGTCGCCCGCGTCACCCATGGCCGACCCGTATTTGTAATCGAGATAGCGCGTGCGGATCGCGAGTTCGTCGAGCGAGCCTTCGGCCAGTTGCCGCGTTATCGAATCGACCTCGCGGCTGATGTGGCCGAGGCCTTCCTCCAGCTGGCGCGCGGGCGTCGACCCGGCGCGTTCCTCATGCCGCAAGTGTTGCGGGATGCGGCGATAGCCTTCGATCATCTCGGGCAGATCCTCGCCCACCAGCTTGCGGATCTGGCGCGCGGTCGGGTGCTGCTGATCGACCTCTTCGAGTTGCAGCCCAAGTTCGTCGAGCTGGGCGCCGATCGTGGTCAGGATTTTCGCGATGGGCGCGGGCAGGGCGCTGCGCTGATGTTCCAGCCACAGTTCGGTCTTGCCGACGAGCGCCCGCACGTCCTCGGTTTTCAGATCGGCGCGCTTGGGCGTTTTCAGCCTGGGATACTTGCCGAGCAGATACACCGCCGCCACCGTCACGAAAATCGCGGTCATCAGCCCGGTGAAGCCGAGACCGTCGATCACTGCACCGGTGATGGATGCGGCCATCCAGATGCCAGCCAGCGCCAGCACGATCCGCCCGAATTTCTTCTTGAGATGCTGGCGCTTCAATTGGGCCGAGCCGCGACCGATCGAACCGCTGCGCCGCCCGCCCGCCTGCTGGACCTGCAGCGAGCCCTTTGCCGCGCGGATGATCTGGTCGCTGCTGTGCGTGCTGTCGGCCATCAACCCTCCAGCTCGAGCAGCGATGGACCGCGCGAGGCGACTTCCTTGCTCGCCTGCGCCTGACCTTCGGCGCGCGCGATATAGCCCTTCGACTTCTCGACCTCGCTCGAAAGCGCGTCGACCGTCTGCTTCATGCTGTCGAGCGCACGAACCTTGAATTCGTCGACCTCGTCCATCGTGTCGTAGATGTTCTGGAAGGCGCGTTGCAGCGTTTCGAGCGGAATGGTGCTCGACGCGGCCTGCTCGTGGATCTTGCCGGTCTGCTCGCGCAACAATGTGCCGGTAGAATCGATGATGCCCGCGGTCGTTTCGTTCAGCGCGGTAATCTGGCCGAGGACGAGGCGCTGGTTGGTCATCGCCTCGCTCACCGTCACCGCGGTGCGCAGCGCGCCGACCGTGGTGGTGCTGGCGCGGTCGACGCCTTTTACCAGTTCGACATTGTTCTTCTTGACCAGATCGAGTGCGAGATAGCCCTGTACGCTGACCGCCATCTGGGTGAGCAGGTCCTGCGTGCGCTGGCGGACGTAGAACAGCGCCGTCTCGCGAATCGCCTTGGCCTTCGCCGGGTCGGTCGCGTCGAGTTCGGCCGCCTTTTCCTCCAGCCTTGTGTCGAGCGTCCTGGAAATGTGGATCATCTGTTCCAGATTGCCCATCGCTTCCCACAGCTTGCGCCGTTCGACGTCGATGGCGGCGTTGTCCATCAGCAATTCGTCCTTGCCGCTCGCAAGGTTGCCGAGGATGCCCTGAATGTGTCCCTGCGCGCTCTGGTAGCTACGGAAGTAGCTGGTCAGCTTGTTGCCGTAGGGGATGATTCCGAGGAACTTGCGCGTGCCGGACAACTTGCCCCGCTTGCCGGGGTCGAGTTCCTCCACCACGCGGCGCAGTTCGGCAAGATTGGCGCCAACGCCTTCGTCCTTGTCCATCGCGCGCACCGGGCGATCGAGGAAGCGGTTGGACTGCTGCGCCGCCGCCATGATTTCCTTGCGGCCCATGTTGGTGATCTGGTCGACCTTCTGCCCGAATTCAGGCGAATTCGCGTCATGCGCCACCAGATCGGCGACGAAGGTATCGACCTTCTCTTCCAGCTTGGACTTCTTTTCCTCGTCCACGGGGACCAGCCCGACGGCCCGTTCCGGCGTGACCTGCGGCACCGGATCGGGCGGCGTAAGTTCCAGTTCGGTTTCGGTCGCAGTCTTGGTTTCGGCCATGGATCGTCCCGTTCGCAAGGGTGTGGTCGTGTCTCTCACTGTATTAGTAAGCTATAACACGTTCTTCAAGGATGACCAGTTTACGTCACTGCGGGTTTGTCCGCGAGCGCGAATTGCGTATGGCGTCCGACTAAGAGAGGGACAGCATGGCAAGCACACCGGAAATGACCGCGGCCAATACGCCGCCCGCGCCCGATACAGCCCCGCCGGCGGACAATTCTTTCAGCCATGTGCTCGCCAGCTGGCTCGCGTGGTGGCGCACGTCCGTCGTCGGTACGGTCGACCAGTCGGCGGTGATCGAGAAGCGGCGCGCGGAATGCTCAATTTCCTCGCGTTACCTGCTGATGCTTGCAATGTCCGCCGGCATCGCGATGCTCGGCCTGCTGCTGTCCTCGCCAGCAGTAGTGATCGGGGCCATGCTCCTCTCGCCGCTCATGGACCCCATCATCGGCCTGGGCTTCGGGCTGGCAGTGGGCGATTTCGGCTGGACCAAGCAGAGCGCGAAATCGCTTGCGGTCGGTACGCTTCTGTCCGTTCTGTTTTGCGCGGCAATCGTCTTCATGTCCCCGATCCAGACGATCACGCCGGAAATCGCCGCGCGCATCCGCCCCAATCTGTTCGACCTGTTCGTGGCACTTTTTTCCGCCATCGCCGGTGCTTACGCGATGATCCGCGGGCGTGAAGGCACTGTGGTGGGCGTTGCCATTGCCACCGCCCTGATGCCGCCGCTGGCCGTGGTCGGCTTCGGCCTCGCCACGGCGAACGGCACGGTCTTCTGGGGCGCGCTGCTGCTCTATTTCACCAACCTCATGACCATCGCGCTGACCGCCGCGATAATGGCCCGGCTTTACGGTTTCCGCACCAGCCTGTCGGAACGCAACACGGCGCTGCAATATATCGTCATCGTCGTCGCCTTCATCGGGCTCGCCATTCCGCTGTTCATCTCGCTGCGCCAGATCGCGTGGGAAACGCAGGCGCAGCGCGTCATCCGGCAGGAAGTGATGGCGCCGTTCGATGACAGCTCGCGCCTGTCCGACATTGCCTTCAACTGGGAAACCGACCCGATCGTGGTCGAGGCGACCGTGCTGACCCCGCAATTGAGCGCCAATGCGGAGCAGGTAACCGAGCGCCGGCTGAGCCAGCGAATGGAGCGGCCCATCGATGTCGCGCTGACGCAATATCAGGTCGGAACCGCCGCACAGGCCGCCGAGCAGGCGGAGGTCGCCACCGCCCGCGCACAGGAACAGGCGAGCGCCGCCCGTGCCGACGAACTGGCCGCCCGTCTGGCGATCGTGGCTGGCGTGGACGAAAGCGACGTGCTGGTCGATCGGCAGAAGCGCCGGGCGCTGGTGACGGCCCGCCCGCTCGATGGGGCAACGCTGATCGCCTATCGCGACCTCGAAAACCGTATTTCCGCGACGGAGCCGGAATGGACCGTCGAACTGCGGCCGCCCGCACGCACGCTACCGCAAGTCAGTTTCGACGCGGATGGGCCGGACGATGCCGGGGTCGCGGCGCTTGGCCTGATCGAATGGGCGGGCAAGCGCGTCGGCGCGCCTGTCGTGCTGATCGGCGGAGCGGACAATGTCGCTGCAATTGCCGAACTGCTCGGCCAGCGTGGACTGAACGTACGGACGGAAACGCGCGGCAACGGAACCGGCCCGGTCACCGCCCGCTGGGCGGCGCCGGAGCAATAGGCATCAGGCCGCGATCTGGAACGGCTCGATCTCGCCCGCGAGGTAGAGCTTCTTCGCCTTCGCGCGGCTGAGCTTGCCCGACGACGTGCGCGGCAGGCTGCGCGGAGGCACGAGTTCCACGACGCAGTTCATGCCGGTGACCGAGCGGACCCGCTCGCGGATTTGGTCGCGCAGTTCGAGGCGCTTTGCCTCCTCCGACACGCGGCAATGGACCAGCACGGCAGGCGCTTCCTCGCCGTTTTCCATCTCGATGGAAAAGGCAGCGATGTCGCCGTGGTTGAAGCCCGGCAATTGTTCCACCGCCCACTCGATATCCTGCGGCCAGTGGTTTTTGCCGTTGATGATGATCATGTCCTTGGCGCGGCCCACGATGAACAAATATCCGTTCGCCATGTAGCCCATGTCGCCTGTGTCGAGCCAACCGTTGACCAGGCATTCGTCCGTCGCTTCGGGGTCGCGGAAATAGGAGTGCATGACGCTGGGGCCGCGGCACCAGACCTTGCCGATGTGGTGATCCGCCAGCGGACCGTCGCCTTCACCGCGGATTTCGACTTCCATGTCGCGCACCGGCTTGCCGCAATTCACGATCGCGCGGTAGCGGGCAGGGCGGCTGATGTCGCGCGGGCGACCCGACAGGCGCTCTTCCTCGACCAGCTCCACGCGGATGCCTTCGCCCGGCGGCATGATGGTGACGGCCAGCGTCGCTTCGGCAAGGCCGTAGCTCGGCAGGAAGGCGCTGGCGTGGAAGCCAGCATCGGCAAAGGCGTTGACGAAGCCCTGCATCACGTCGGGCCGGATCATGTCGGCGCCATTGCCCGCGACGCGCCAGCGCGACAGGTCGAAGCGGTCGCCCACGTGGCTCTGGCTGGAGATGCGGCGCGCGCAGATGTCGTAGCCGAAAGTCGGCGAATAGCTGAGCGTCGTGCCCGCGTTGCGGCTGATCATGTCGAGCCATGCAAGCGGACGGCGCGCGAAATCCTCGGTCTTGAGATAGTCGGTCGAAACCTGGTTCGCGATGGGCGACAGCAGGCAGCCGACAAGGCCCATGTCGTGATACCACGGCAACCAGCTGATGCAGCGGTCGCTCGGCTGCAATTCCATGCCATGCCCGTGCGCGGCGAGGTTCGACAGCAGCGCTTCGTGGGTCACTGCGACACCATGCGGGAAGCGTGTCGAGCCGGAGGAATATTGCAAATAGCAGATGTCGTCGGGCATGTTCTGCGGCAGCGGATCGCTGGATTCCTCCAGCTTCTCTGCATCCTCGAAGCTCATGCCGCGGCAGCCCTGCCGGTCGGCGGCGGCGCCTGCCATCTCGGCTATCTCTTCGGGGAAGAGCAGGATCTGCGGGTCGGAGCTGGCGAGCTGCACCGCGATCTGTTCGATATAGTTGTCGCGCCCGCCGAAGCTGGTCGGCAGCGGCAGCGGGACAGGCCATGCGCCGGCATAGATGGCGCCGCAGAACAGCGCGGCAAACTGGGCGCCGGTTTCCGCGATCAGGGCGACACGGTCGCCCGGCGCGATGCCAAGGCCCGCCAGCCGCCGTGCCATCGCCAGCGAATCCTCGCGCAGCTCGGCAAAGGGATAGGCGCGGGCCAGATTGCCGCGCGGATCGTGAAAATTCAGCCCGCGCGATCCCGTGGCCGCGTAATCGAGCGCGTCACCAAAGGTCGCGAAGTCCGAAAACCGCCGCTCCAGCGTGCAGTCGTTCGGTGTCGGAATCGGCGTCGTTTCGTTCATATTTTCCGGGACCCGTCGTGTTCTTTTCCTGGCTGACATCTTGGCCAAGGATAGCGTGAACACAGCATGAGGCGATGTTTCAGCGGTTCATACCTAACGTAGCCTTTCCCATTCGGGTAGGACTGTGGCACGAATATGGCCGATGTCTGCCCGAAATAGACCCCCCAGGGAACGCCGCCCGGTTCCGCCCCTAACGAAATCAAGCCTTTACGATCTGTCGACCCGATACGTCGCGCGATATGCCACCACCTCTGCCAAATTGCGGACGTATCTCGCGCGCAAATTGCGCGAGCGCGGTTGGGACGGAGAAAGCCCGCCGGACGTCGAAGGCATTGCGGAGCGTTTCGTCGAACTGGGCTACATCGACGACGAAGCCTACGCCCGCGCCAAGTCGGGAAGCTTGCTACGGCGTGGATACGGCAAGCGGCGTATCTCACAGACCCTCCACCATGACGGTATCGACGAGCCCCTGCGCGAAAGCGTCGCGCCAAGCGACCTCGAAGCGCGGCAGGCGGTGGTCGCGCTGGCAAAGAAGCGCCGCTTCGGCCCCTTCGCCACCCAAGAAGTGGACCGCGACCGGCGCGAGAAACAGATTGCCGCATTGCTGCGCGCGGGCCATTCCTTCGATCATGTTCGCGCGGTAATGGCGTGCGAGGGCGAGGCTGCGGCGCTCGCCTGGGTCGATGAAGGAGAAATGTGATGATTCGCGCGACATTGACCGCGCTGAGTGCGACGCTGCTGCTCGCTTGCACTGCCCAGCCCGGAGAAGGGACCGGGACGAGCAATGCGCCGCAACAGGCCGCCACCGCGTCCGTTCATCCGGAATCAGGGCTGCCGCTCGCGCCGCTGAAAATCACGCAGGGCGGAAAGACGCACAATTTCACGGTAGAACTGGCCCGCAGCGAAGAGGAGCAGCGGCAGGGCCTGATGTTCCGCCGCGAACTCGGCCCGAACGAAGGGATGCTGTTCCCCTACGACAATGCGGAAATCCGCGGATTCTGGATGAAGAACACGGTCATCCCGCTCGACATCATCTTCATCGGGCCGGACAAGCGGATCATCAACACCGTCGCCAATGCGGAGCCCTATTCGCTCCAGACCCGCGTCTCGCTGGCGCCCGCCATGGCGGTGCTCGAACTGCCGGGCGGTCGCGCGGCGGAACTCGGGCTGGAACCCGGCGCGCTGGTGGCGTGGTGAGCACGCTTGCGGGCGGGCGGGCGGCAAGCTAACGCGCACGGCCATGGGTATATTCTCCAAGATCTTCACCTGGTGGGATGGCGCGACCATCGGCACCATGCTGTGGTCCGCGCGCAACGGCGAGAAAGTCGGCACCGACGCGCAGGGCAATACGTACTACCGCAGCAAGGAAAAGACGCCCGACGGGCGCGAGCGGCGCTGGGTGATCTACGAAGGTGCGAACGACGCGAGCCGGGTGCCGAGCGAATGGCACGGCTGGCTGCACGGTGCGGGCGAGGAACTGCCCGAAAGCGACCTGCCGCCAGCGCGCATCTGGGAAACCGATTACACTCCTAACGCTACCGGCACGAGCGACGCCTATCGCCCGGCCGGCGCGCTGGAAATGGGTGGCAAGCGTGCCCGCGCGACGGGCGATTACGAAGCCTGGACGCCGGAAGGCTGACCCGCGCAGTGCGCTTTCTGGTTGCCCCGATGCTGCTGGCCGGTGCGCTGGCGGCCTGCTCGCAAGAGCCTCCGCCGCCGGAGCCGGTCGAAACCGAGGTTCCCGAACAGTTCTCCGCGCCGGTCGCGGTGCCCAGGGGCGGCGATAACGGGGTCGGCACACCGCTGGCGGAACGCGTCGCGACGATCGGCCTGCTGAACAAGCGCAACAACATCTCTCAGGACATCGAGATAAAGCCCGGCGAATCGAAGCGGGCGGGCAATGTCATCATCCGCCTGGCCAGTTGCGAACGCACCGCTCCGTGGGAAAATCCCCCGGAAACGGGCGCCTTCGTTCAGGTCTTCGTCGAGCAGCGCCAGTCCGCGCAGGCCGATCTCGCGTGGGCCAAGGTCTTCTCTGGCTGGCTGTTCAAAAACAACCCCTCAATCAACGTCGTCGAGCACCCGATCTACGACGTCTGGGTGAAGGATTGCGCAATGAGCTTCCCGGACGAAGAGGAGCCGGTCGCGGATTCCGAAAGCAGCGAGGAATAGGCGGAAGGCAGATCGGCTTTCGCCGTCCCGCCGGTCGCGCTGCCCAGCAATTTCAGATATTCCGCCTGCGGTATCTCCACCGCGCCGAGCGAGGCGAGGTGGCTGGTTATGAACTGGCAATCCAGCAACTCCGCCCCCGCTCGGTTCAGCAGCGCCACCAGCCAAGCGAGCGCGACTTTCGATGCGTTGCTGGCGTGGCTGAACATGCTTTCCCCGCAGAACACCCGGTCGAAGCCGACGCCATAAAGTCCGCCGACCAGCGAATCGCCATCCCAGCATTCGATCGAATGGGCATGGCCCGCCGCGTGCAACTGACGGTAGCTTGCTGCGATCCGTTCGCTGATCCAGCTTTCGGGATGGTCGCGGCGCGGGGCGGCGCAAGCGTCAACCACATCGGCGAAGGCGAGGTTGCAGGTCACCCGAAACCTGTCCGTCCGGATGGTCTTCGCCAGCGAGCGCGACACCTGCATCCCATCAAGCGGCAGGATCGCGCGCATCCGCGGCTCGACCCAGAAGATTTCCGGATCGTCGCGCGAATCGGCCATCGGGAAAATGCCGCTGCGATAGGCCAGCAGCAGCATGTCGGGCGGAATGACCTGCGGGGTCGGCGCGTGCATGGCCTGCGCTCTAGCACCGCGATGCGATTGCGTAAGCAGCCATGTGCTTTGCCAGATGCTTGCCAAGACGAAAGCGAGCGATTAGACGCCCGCTTCCGGCTGCAGGGGTGTAGCTCAGCTGGTAGAGCATCGGTCTCCAAAACCGAGGGCCACGGGTTCGAATCCTGTCACCCCTGCCATTTTTCCGACATCGGCGGAAAGCGGGCGCGGGAACCGCGCGGGCGACAGGGTGTTCTCTTCCAAAGACCAATCGAGGTTGGACAAGGAGTAGACGCCATGAGCAGCCTGAGTTTCCGCAGCACCAAGCCCGACGGCTGGACCATGCCGCGCCCTTATAACGATCCGAACATGCGCCGCGCGAAGCACGGGCCGATCCAGCCGATGCACGCGCCCTCGTTTCTGGAGCGTCTCTTCGGCCGCTGATCGCCCCTTCGGCAAGCTGACAAACAAAACGGGCGCCGGGAGATGATCCCGGCGCCCGTTTGTTTGCGCGGTGCAAGGGCGGGAGGTCAGTATTCCTCCGGCTCTTCCGGCGTTTTCGCGGTGAAGGTCCTGCCCGCCGTCTTTTCTCCGCGAGCAAGCGCGAAGACCACGCCCGACAGCAGGAGCAGCGCGAGCAGGTTCGGGGCCACCATCAGCGCGTTGGCGATGTCGCCCATGCGCCAGATGAGATCGCTTTCCCGTGTCGCACCGATGAAGATGCCGACGCACCACAAGACGCGCCACGCCATGTGCAGCACCTTCTCGCCCTTCAGGTTCGAACCGGGGAAGCGGTCGTAGATGAAGGTAATCGCGCGCTCGCCGTAATAGCTCCACGTCAGCAGGGTCGTGAAGACGAACAGCAATAGCGCGATGCTGGCGACCAGCGTGCCGAGCGGGACCGAGCCGACCTCGACCGGGAAGGCCGCGGCAAAGGCACCGCTCGTGACCGCGAAGCCATCGAGATCGGACTGCCATGCGTGCAGCACCGGAGCGCCGTTATGCGTGAAGTTGCCTTCCACCGTCAGGATGACCAGCGCAGTCATGGTGCAGATCACGATGGTGTCGATGAACGTGCCCAGCATCGCCATACGTCCCTGGAACTGCGGATCGTCGGTCTGCGCCACTGCGTGAGCGATCGGGGTCGAACCCTGTCCCGCCTCGTTGGAGAACAGCCCGCGCGCCACACCGGCGCGGATCGCGAGGATCACCGCCGCACCGACGAAACCGCCGCTGGCCGACTGTGCATTGAACGCACCGCCGAAGATGCGGCTGAAGGTTTCGGGTATGTCGCCGATGTTCAGCAGGATCGCGAGCACCGCCATCAGGATGTAGGCAGCGGCCATGAAGGGCACGACCTTTTCCGCGACATTGCCGATCGACTTGATGCCGCCGATGATGACCACGAAGACGAGGATCGCGACGATCAGCCCGCCGAGCCATTCCTCTATTCCGAACAGTTCGTTGAGCCCGTCCGCCACGGCGTTCGCCTGAATGGCGTTGCCGGTGACGAGGCCGGAGATCAGCGTGCCGACGCAGAAGGCGATTGCAAGCCAGGTCCACTTGGGGCCGAGGCCCATCATGATGTAGCTCATCGGGCCGCCGCGATAGGTGCCTTCGCTGGTCGTTTCGCGATAGCGGATCGCCAGCGCGCCTTCGGCAAAGGCCAGCGCCATGCCGAACAGCGCTGTGACCCACATCCAGAAGATCGCACCCGGACCGCCCAGCGCGATCGCGGTGGCGACCCCGGCGAGGTTACCCGTGCCGACCTGCCCCGACAGCGCGGTCGAAAGCGCCGCGAACGGGGAAATCTCGCCCGCGCCGCTGCCCTTGCGCCCGGCGAACAGGTTTTTGACCGCGGGGACGAGATTCGTGATCGGATAGGCCCTCAGGCCGATCATGAACCACAGCCCCGCGCCCAGCAAAACTATGGCGAGCGGGGGGAAGGGGAGCACGGACTCCCCGTTCCACGTACCGCCCCAGATAAAATCCGCCACATTGGTGACGGGGCCGAGCAGGCGCTCGTCCAGCGTTGCCGGTTGGCTGGCTGCCATCAAGAATTTCCCCTCATGCGTACCCTCGAAATAAAGCGCGCACGCTAGAGCCGCAGGGGGGTCATGGAAAGAGGCAATCGGGCACGATGGAGCATCGGTCAGGACTTCGCTGGCCATCCCTTGCTTTTGCCGCCCGTCCGGCCTAAATGCGCAGCCGTCTTCCGACATAGGAAACTCTACCAGCCCTCCCGGAAATGCACCGGGGCGGCGATGAGCCCTTCCCTGAAGGCGGGATATTCATGCGCCGGAACCGGCGCGGCAGTGCAGGATCGATCAATGGCCAAGGTCAGCCCCGGAGAGTTCATTCGCCAGGTGCGTTCGGAAGCATCCAAGGTGGTGTGGCCGACGCGCGAAGAAACGGTTCGCACCGCGATCTTCGTTGGCATTCTGGTGCTGATCCTTTCGCTGTTTTTCCTCGGCGTCGATTCGCTGTTCGGCTGGGTGGTCGGCAGTCTGCTGACGCTGGTCTGAACCCGAACGCTTACTTTTCAAGGACGACGGACACTCTCATGGCTCGCTGGTACATCATCCACGCCTATTCCGGTTTCGAAAACAAGGTGCGCGACGCCATTCTGAGCGAGGCGGAACGCCTCGGCCTGTCGGAAGGCGTCGAAGAGGTCGAGGTCCCGTCCGAAACCATCACCGAAGTGAAGCGCGGCAAGAAGGTCCAGGTCGAGCGCAAGACGATGCCCGGCTATGTCCTTGCCAAGCTGAACCTCAACGACGACGTCTATCACCTCGTCAAGAACACGCCGAAGGTGACCGGCTTCCTCGGCCCCAACGGCAAGCCGCAGGCGATCAGCGAACGTGACGCGCAGCGTTACTTCGGTGCCGTCGAGGAAGCTGCCAGCGCGCCCAAGCGCGAGATCACCGTCGATTATGAAATCGGCGATCAGGTCAAGGTGCTGGAAGGCCCCTTCGCCAGCTTCAACGGCGAGGTCGAGGAACTCGATTTCGACAAGAACAAGGTCAAGGTTTCGGTCTCGATCTTCGGCCGCGCGACGCCGGTCGAACTCGACTTCGAACAGGTCGAACTGGTCAAGTAAGCGGCTGGCGGCAGCCGGCCCGTTTGCCTAGGTGTCGGCGGCAATGACCGACACTGCTCTCCTGTGTTCCGAAAGCCCGATCTCGCTCGCGGTAATTCGCGAGCTGGGCGCGCATGGCGTCGCGGTGCGGCCGATCGTGCGCCGGGCGGATTCCTTCCTTTGCGCCAGCCGATATGCGGGAAAGCCTATCCTGCGACCGTCAGGTGCCGTGGCGGACTGGCTGGAGGATCTGGCCAGGCGCGAAGGCATCGACAAGGTCATGGCAATCGGGGAGGCGGACGTGCTGGCGCTGGCGGAGCTGCTGCAGGCGGGATCGCCGCTCCTGATCGCCGCGCCGCTGCCGGGGCAGATGCGGCTGGTGCTCGACAAGCAAGCGCTGCTGGGATTGGCGGAAGAAGTCGGGCTGGAGGTGCCGCGTAGCTGGCAGCCGACCGGCTCCGACCTTTCATGGCTGGCAGAGGACGCGCGTTTTCCGCTGGTCGCGAAATGGAGCGATCCGCTCAGCGTGAGCGCGACGCTGGAGGCAGCGGGCCTTTCGCTCGACAAGGTGATCTACTGCCACGACCGCGCGGCGCTGACCGAATATCTGGCCAGGTTCGATGGCGTAGGCGTCTATCCGATCGTGCAGGAATACGCGCCGGGCTACGGTCTCGGGCAAATGTTCCATGCCATGGACGGAGAAATCACCCTGCGGTTCCAGCATCGCCGTCTACGCGAATGGCCGCTGTCGGGCGGTGTCTCCAGCCTGTGCGAAGCGGTGCCGCTGAACGAACACGCGGAGTTGCGGGCGCAGTCGGAAGCGCTGCTGGGCAAGCTGCGCTGGACCGGTCCTGCGATGGTCGAGTTCCGCCACGATCCCGCGACCGGGCGCAGCGTACTGATGGAGATCAACGGGCGCTTCTGGGGCAGCCTGCCGCTCGCCAGCGCGGCAGGGGTGCAATTTGGCTGGGAGAGTTGGCGCCACGCTTTCGGTGACGGAAAGGCCATGGTGCAGCCCGCCTATCCGCAGCGCGCGGCGCGGTACATGGCGCCCGAAATGAAGAATTTGCGCGATGTCTGGACGGGTCACGGCAGCGTGGGGGCCAAACTGGGCTTTACCGGGCGCTTCCTTGCCCGCTTTCTCGATCCGCGGGTCCGTTATTACGTCTGGAGATGGAGCGATCCTGCCCCGCTTTGGGCGGACCTGCGGAATCTCACTCGCCGCGCATGACATTGGGGTGGGCAGCAATGAGGCCTGCCACGGCTTGCTCTATCCGCTCCACGCAGCGGGCCATGTAAGCGGGCGATAGCTTGTAGGGGTCGTGCAAATGCGGTACCGGCGGGCGGGTATAGAGGCCGAGCAAGGTGCGCGGTGTGTCGCCCCAGATTGCGTGTTTTTTCAGGGCCGTCGCGTGACGCATCTCCATCGCCAGCAGCAAATCGCCCGGCAGCGGCGCGATGTCCTGCGGCTGGCTGGTTCGATGGTTATCGACGTCCAGCCCGCGTGCGGCGCCGAGTTCGGCAATCGGGGGATGCGCCGGCTTGCCCGTCGCAGTCGACAGCCCGAACGACACCGAATTCGCGCCGAGCTTGCGGGCCAGCATATCGCCATAGGCGCTGCGGCAGATGTTGCCGTGGCACACGAAAACGAGCCGCGTCACTCCCTGCCGGTCGTAGCGCGGCAGCGTGTCCCCGGCGAAGACCATTTGCGGCCATGCCAGGCCCAACCGCGCGAGACCGCGCCAGGTGCCGAAACGCGCGTCGAGCGGGTTTTCAGCCATAAAGCACGTTCGACAGCGCCTGTTCGGCATAACGCCGCATGGTGCGGGTCTTCGCTTCGGGCAGCAGGGGGAGGGGGGCAATCCCTTCCTCGACCGTGACATCGGCGAAACCGGCGCGCGGATTGATCCCGTCGATTTTCGCGATAGCGTCGCAAAGAGCGGCAAAGCGGCGCGCGACGATTTGGTTCGGCTTCATGCGCTTGCGGTCGAACAGTTCGAAACTGTGGCTCACCATGACGAAAGCAGGCCATTCGTGCGCGGCGGCGTGGCGGATGCCCGCCACCATCTCGTCCGCCGAAACGCTGGTGACCTGAGCATGGCGCATCCCGCCGCTGGCGGCGATTGCGGCGATGGGCACCTCGATCACGCCCTCGCGGTAGTGCGGACGCACGTCACCGGGATCAGCGGAGATGTCGCAATCGCAGGCCAACCCGGCGGGAAAGCTGCTGTCGTAGGCAACACCGAGCGCCGCGAGCGCCCGCAAGGTGTCATCGTTCGCGCCGTAATTGCCTGCCCGGAAAGCAACCGGCCGCGGTGCGCCTGCCGCCTCCAGCCGCGCGATACCGTAAGCGAGGATGCGCTGTTGGTCGGCCAGCGGAAAGTCCTTGATATTGCGTCCCGTCGCCTCGCTGAGGCCGTTTCCGGGCGCCAGTGCCAGCCACTCCGTGTGGCAATGCAACTGCACGTCATGACCGGCCCGCAGGATCGGCTCCACCACGCGGTCGATCGCGCCTTGACCCCAGACCAGCGCGGGCATCGGATCGACGAAGAAGGTGCCGCGAATGCCCGCCCTGTCCATCAGCGCAATCTGGTGCGCTATGCCCACGCCCTCTGCGCTGCCGCAGCCTAGCGCGAGGTTCCACGCGGCGTCCGCGCTGCGCCCATGCCCCGCGGTATAGGCGCCCGAGGAATATTCGGTGTCGATGGATATGATGACGGCGGTATCGGTCATGTGCGCGCTATAGCCTGCCGCATTCGCCTGAAAATTGCGTTAAGCATGGCACCCGTCCACCCTTGCAAAAGCGTGGCATTTCGCTAAAGGCGCAACCTTCCCGAACGACAGTGACGGAAATCCACGCGGGAGGCAGCGCTTCGCAGCCGCTCGACCGCTTACCATGAGCCTGTTTCGAGAGAGGCAGGCGACAGTGCGAAAGGAGGCCTCTGATGGCCAAGAAAATCGACGGTTACATCAATCTGCAGGTGCCCGCGGGCGCCGCCAATCCGTCCCCCCCGATCGGCCCGGCGCTGGGTCAGCGCGGCGTGAACATCATGGAATTCTGCAAGGCGTTCAACGCCGCAACGCAGGACCTGGAAAAGAACGCCCCGATCCCGACCAAGATCACCGTTTACGCGGACCGCAGCTTCACCTTCGTTACGAAGTCGCCGCCGGCGAGCTTCCTCATCAAGAAGGCGATGAAGATCAAGTCGGGCTCGAAGGAACCGGGCAAGAACATCATCGGTTCGATCAAGACCAGCCAGCTGGCCGAGATCGCGGAAACGAAGATGGCCGATCTTAACGCCAACGATATCGACCAGGCGGTCAAGATAATCGCCGGTAGCGCCCGCTCGATGGGCATCGAAGTGGTGGAGGGCTGAGACGATGGCCAAGCAGACCAAGAAGCAGAAGACGGTTTTGGCTCTCGACGCAGAGAAGCTCTACACCGTGGACGAAGCACTCGCCACGCTGCGTGAGCACAAGGCGAAGTTCGACGAGACGATCGAAGTCGCAATGAACCTCGGCGTCGATCCGCGCCACGCCGACCAGATGGTCCGCGGCATGGTTTCGCTACCCAGCGGCACCGGCAAGGATGTGAAGGTCGCCGTGTTCGCGCGTGGCGACAATGCCGAAAAGGCGACTGCCGCCGGGGCCGACAAGGTCGGTGCCGAAGACCTGATGGAAGACATGCAGGCCGGCAATCTCGATTACGACCGTGTGATCGCGACTCCCGACATGATGGGTGTCGTCGGCCGTCTCGGTAAGGTTCTCGGCCCCAAGGGCCTGATGCCGAACCCGAAGCTCGGCACCGTCACTCCGAACGTGGAACAGGCCGTGAAGGACGCCAAGGGCGGCCAGGTCGAATTCCGCGTCGAGAAGATGGGCATCATCCACTCCGGCATCGGCAAGATGAGCTTCAAGGACGAAGATCTGAAAGCCAACTTCAAGGCGCTGACCGACGCGATCGTGAAGGCGAAGCCGACCGGCGCGAAGGGCAAGTATGTCCGCAAGATCTCGCTGACCAGCACCATGGGCCCCGGCCTGAAGGTGGACCTGAGCGAAGTCGAAGGCGCCTGACCGCCGAACGGTTAGCCGAATTGTTGCAAAAGGGCCGGCGGGAAACCGTCGGCCTTTTTCATGCGCACGAAACATAAGGCCGGCAGATTCAGCGCGAATCGTGCCAGCCGTTCAGCCTGCGTATCCGCGAGCCGTGGCATTTGCGCGACGAAGCACTTCTGAGCTTAAGGCAGCGCGCATCCGGATACGGGGCCAAAGCGTTACTGCGGGGCAAGGTTAACAAGGGTCACACCATTCTTACGTCACCGAACGCGCGGGCCGACGGCACCGCATCCACCGACACGCCATCATTCTCCGACCTGGCGCCCCAGCAAGGTGCTGGTGACGAAGCCTATCGCTACGGTAACACGCGTCCGCTGGCGGTGTTCGGCCTTGCGCTGGCCGCCTCGCTTGGCGCGGTCGCGCTGGTCGGCGGTATGTGGAGCTCTCTCGACATCGCCACCGAACAGGACCGGATCGCACCTCCGCCCAATCTCAAGGAAGTGATGGTGAGCACCCGCGCCGAAGGCCGGGAACTGATCGCTACGGTCAAGGAAGACTTGCGGACAGCGACGGAAGGCGACGAGCAACCGACCGAACTTGCGCGGCAGGAGCCTGCGCGGGGCGAGCCTTCACAAAAATGATTCGCACAGCCCGAGCGCCATCAGCGCCTTCGCGCAGAAAATTCCCGCGACAATCAAAGCATCGATCGATCTATCGAGAATGGTTTCTTGCACTTGGCGCCCCTTCGGCTGCCGCTGTGCTCCCTCGATCCTACCACCATCCTGCCAACTATCCTTACCGGCCTGTTAAGCACGGAGCGGTTGCATGACTGCCCACGCCATCGCCACCGCGCCAGACGGCGAACCGGTGCCCGAGAGCTACTGGACGAAACGCGAGCGGCGCCAGCGTCGCCGCTTCGTCATCGCGCTGCTGTTTGCCCTGTTCTGGATGGTGTTCAGCATCTGGCTGTCGATGCCGTGGCTGTCGGACCTTGGCGACCTGACGCATCCGCTCGTCGCGCTCTTCGTGCTGACATTCATCGCCTACGTGCCGGGCTTCATGAATGCGTTTCTGCTGATGAGCCTGATCCTGCGTCCCGACGCGCAGCGCCGCACGCCCGCGCACTGGCCGGCGATCAGCGTCCTCGTCGCCGCCTATAACGAGGAAGAGCTGATCGGGGACACGCTCGTCTCGCTCAGCCAGTTGCAGTATCGCGGCCCGCTGGAGATCATCGTGCTCGACGACGGGTCGAAGGACAATACGACCGCCGCTGTCGAAGCCTGCGCTCACCTGTTCGAAGGCCAGCCGCTGAAGACGCTGCGCCCGATCCGGCGCGACCGCAACAGCGGAAAGGCGCGAGTGCTCAATCACGGGCTGGAACTGGCGAGCCACGACCTGATCGTGACCATCGATGCGGACACGCTGCTCCAGGAAGGCAGCATCACCGCCATGGTCGAGCGTCTGGAGGCGAGCCCGCCTGCCACGGTCGCCATCGCCGGGACGGTGCTGGTCGGCAATGCCTTCGACAGCTGGATCACCAAGGCGCAGCAGTGGGATTATTTCCATGGCATCGCCGCGGTGAAGCGGATGCAGGGCATGTATGACGGCACGCTCGTCGCGCAGGGAGCCTTCAGCCTCTACCGCAAGCAGGTGCTTCTCGAAGCAGGCGGTTGGCCCGACATGGTGGGCGAGGACATCGTTCTGACCTGGGACATGCTCCAGCGAGGCCTGAGTGTCGGCCACGCGGAGGATGCGATTGCCTGGACCAGCGCGCCGGTGACCTTCGGTGCCCTTGCGCGCCAGCGCAAGCGCTGGGCGCGCGGCATGATCGAGGCGCTGGCACTGCACGGCAAGCTGCTGGTCAAGCGGCGGCTGTCCACCATGTTCATCTGGTGGAACCTGCTGTTCGTCAGCATCGACCTGGCGTTCACCCTGGCCTTCCTGCCCGGTATCATCCTCGCGCTGCTCGGCGTTTACTGGCTTGCCGGGCCGATCACCCTCCTCGTGCTGCCGATCGCGGCGCTGTGGAACCTCGTTATCTATCGCATCCAGATGCGGATGCTGCGGCGGCAGGACATCGCCATGAAGCGAAGCCTGTGGGGCTTCATCCTGTTCGCCTTCGTCTACCCCCTCGTGATGCAGCCGGTGTCCGTCTGGGGCTATTTCGCCGAACTCACCGGAGGCAGGAAACAGTGGAATTGAAGAGAATACGACGCGCGCTGCTCGCGGCCAGCGGACTGCTGGCGTGTGCGGCATCGCCGGCGCTGGCGCAGAACGATCCGTTTGCGCGACCCGCGATCGGCGCGGAGGTGTTCGCTTCGACCGACAGCGACGACACGGAAGTGCTGCGCTCCGCCATCGATTTCGACCTGCGCAATCGCGGCGACAACGACCGTATCGGCGTGCGGCTGGAAAAGGCCTGGTACACCCCGATGGGGCAGGACACGGACGAGCGGGAACGGGTGTTTCTGCAACTCGGCCGGGAAGTGGGCGACTGGCAGCTGCGCGCCCGCGTGGGCACGGATATGCACACGGTCATCGGTTCGATTTCCGCCAACGACCAGGCGAAGTACCGCAAGGAAGTTTTCCTCGAGCGTGACATCGTTGAAACCCCGCAGGGGCTGGACGATACGCCGATCTACACGACCTTCGGCGGGGCAGCGATCGACATTCCGTTCGACGATCGCAACGTCCTCAACCTGCTCGCCGGGTATCAGGACTTCACTGGCGACAATTCGCGCGTTCACCTGCGGGGCACCTACGTCCATGTGGTCAAGCCCGAATGGGGCCTCTCGGCGCAGTTGCGCGGGCGCTATTTCCGTTCGAGCGAGCCGCGCGAGGCCGATTACTACTCGCCGCGCTATTACGCGCAGGTGCTGCCGGTGGTGCAGCTCCGCCGCTTCATCGGCGAAGGGTGGATGGTGCAGGCCGCGGGCGGGATCGGCATCCAGCGCGATTCCGACAGCGACTGGTCGCAGAGCAACTTCGCACAGCTGCGCGTCGAAAGCCCGCGCGGCGACCGCGACTGGTCCGTCGGCGCAGAACTGACCTACACCGACACACCTTCGGACAATGCGGCGATCGGATCGGGCTACGACTATCTGCAGGGCAGGGTGAGCGTGACCCGGCGGTTCTGACCGCAAGAAAATCGTGCCAATCGAAGACGCGCATCCCACGCAACTGGCCTGTCGGTAGAGTATCGGCCAGCCTCCCCTTTGTCAGATGCATTGGGGGGCTGAGTTGTGAAATTATCGAACTGTCTGGTCGCGGCTCTGGTCGCTGGAATGGGCCTGCCCGGCACTGCGCTCGCGCAGGAAAGCGACGTGTCCCGGGTGGTCACGATTCGTTTCGACGGCACCGTGACGCAGAGCGCACAGGACACGCTGACGATCCGGCGACAGGACGGATCGCTGGTCGAATACAGCGGCGACCTGCCGAGCTATCCGCTGAAGGTCGGTGACGATTTCAGTTTCACCGCAGAGGCGGTTCTGCCGACGCGCGCGTTCTACGATACCACTTACGCCGGCCCCGTCGCGGAAGACGGCATCTACCGCCTGCGCCTGACCTCGCCCGAGCCCGGGACAAGCCCGGTCACTGGCTACATCGAAAGCTTCAGTGTCAGCAGCCCGCTCCAGCGCACGCTGAACCTCGGTCAGTTGCCGGACGCCTCGCTCAGCGTGGTCTATGATTACGGGACAGACAGCTACAGCCTCGATGGCGGTGAGAACTTCTTTTCCGGCAGTTACGGCGCGCCGGGATATATCTACGACGCCGACAGCGCGACCTATCTTCCGTGCTCCGGCCCGCAGGCCTGTCGCGCCACAGCGGCTGACGATCCGGTGATCTTCGGATTGCAAGGCGAGGGCGGCGGGCCGCAGCTGTCTACCAGCGGCATTCGCGTGAACAGCACCGATCCCTCCAGTGGCACGGGTACCGGCTTCTTCGACCTGGTGTTCTCGGGCGGCTGGAACCTGCCGACCTATCAGGCGCAGAGTTCAAGTGGAGCGACACCGGTGCCAGCGCCGGGGATGCTCGTCCTGTTCGGTGCCGGGGCCGCAGGTCTGGCCTGGCGTCGCCGTCGCGCTGTCAGATCCCGCCGGGCGTGAAATCGAAGCCGGCCTCTGCCAACGCTTCGCACAAGGTGTCGACGCAGCTGGAGAGGTCGTCCTGCTTTGTGGAACGGACGACGAAGTTCGCGCCGACCCGGCCTTCGCGGAAGAAGGGGTAGCTGCCGATCTGGCAGTTTTCATGCGCTTTCTCGACCTGGCGCAGGATGTCGGCAACTTCGCTTTCCGGGCTCCAGCAGCCGACGGTCTCCGACAGCAGCGGCGCGCCGCCTTCAAGCTGCCCGGTCAGCGCGTCGAGCATACCGGCGGTGATATGCGGCACGCCTGCCATCAGGAACAGGTTGCCCCTGCGAATGCCCGGTGCGCCGGACATGCGGTTGGGGATGAGGTCCGCCCCTTCCGGCACGCGGGCCATGCGAAGGCGCGCGTCGGTCAGGCCGCCGGGCTTGTCGGCGTAATATTCCTCCAAAATCGCGCGCGCCGTCGGGTGGACGACCACGTCGACGCCGAGCGCAGCCGAGACCGCGTCCACCGTGATGTCGTCATGCGTCGGGCCGATGCCGCCGGTGGTGAACAGGTAGTCGTAATCCGCCATCAGGGCATGGACGGCTGCAACGATCCGTTCCTGCACGTCGGCCACCACGCGCACTTCGGAAAGGCGAATGCCCTGCACCTGGAGCCAGCTGGCGACCTGCGCGATGTTCTTGTCATGCGTGCGGCCGGAAAGAATCTCGTCTCCGATGACGATCAGCCCGGCGGTCCAGATCTTGTCGCTGTTTTCGCTCATGGACGGAGCGTTAATCGATGCGGGCGAGGGCGCAAACCCTATTCGGCAGCTTCCAGCCGTTGCTCCGCATCTTCGGCGGCGCCTGCATCCGGACCGCGCAGCGTCAGGATCCCGTCCTCTACCGGACTTTCGCGCATGATCTTGCGATCCATCACGTAGTTCTGGTTGAGCCGCCAAGGGTATTCCACCGCGCTTTTGGGCATGATGTGCTTGGAACGCTGGATGTAACCGGAGGAAAAGTCGAACAGGTCGTCCTCTTCCAGCGCAGCTTCCCGCTCTTTGGAAAGATCGGCCACGGCGACGCTGGCACCGCGCTCGGTCATGAGGTTCAGCATGCGGCAAATGTAAGCGGAGTTGAGATCGGCGCGCAGCGTCCAGCTTGCGTTGAGGTATCCGAACACGACCGCGAGGTTGGGAATGTTCGAGAACATGCAGCCCTTGTAGTAAAAGTGATCTTCGAACTTCACAGGCGCACCGTCCATCGAAACGGCGATCTTCCCTGCCACGGCTAGGCGCAGCCCGGTCGCGGTTACGACAATGTCGGCTTCCAGCAGTTTGCCCGATTCGAGCCTGATGCCGTTTTCCTCGAACCCGGCGATGCGGTCGGTCACGACTTCGGCCTTGCCCGCCCTCATCGCCGCGAATAGGTCGTCGTCGGGCACCAGGCAGATACGCTGGTCCCACGGATTGTAGGGCGGCGTGAAATCCTTGAGATCGTAATCCGCGCCCATCGACTTGCGGATGCGATCGTGCAGGCGCTGCTTCGCCTTTTCCGGATGGTTGCGCGCCGCCTTGAAGCCGAACGACTGCATCTGGATGTTCTTGAACCGCGTGATCCGATAGGCGAGCCGTTCGGGCAGGACCTTACGCAGCGCGTTCGCGATCCCGTCCTTCGCGGGGCGGCTGAACACCCAAGTCGGCGTGCGTTGCAGCATGGTAATATGCGCGGCATCCCGGCTCATCGAAGGAACGATGGTGACCGCGGTTGCGCCCGATCCGATGACCACCACCTTCTTGCCCGAATAGTCGAGATCGTCCGGCCAGAACTGCGGATGAATGACCTGCCCCTTGAAGGCGGAAAGGTCGAAGCCTGCATCGTAGGGCTCGTCGTAATCGTAGTATCCCGATCCGAGATAGAGCCAGCGCGCCGTGGTCTGCGACTGTTCGCCGGACCCGTTTTCCACCGTCAGCGTCCACATCGCGTCGGCCGAACTCCAGTCGGCGGAAATCACCTTCTGCGACAGGCGGATGTGTTCGCGGATGCCGCGTTCATCGACGATGCGATTGAGATATTCCAGGATCGCAGGAGCATCGGCGATGGATTTCTCGTGCCGCCAAGGTTCGAATTCGAAGCCGAGCGTGTGCATGTCGCTGTCGGAGCGGATACCGGGATAACGGAACAGGTCCCACGTTCCGCCCAGATTGTCGCGCCGCTCCAGAATCGTGAAACTGCGGTCGGGGCACTCCATCTTGAGGTGAGCGGCCATGCCGATGCCGGAAATGCCGGCCCCCACGATCAGGACGTCGACGTCGGGTTTGGTCATCAGGTTTCTCTCTCCATCGGGAATCGGTTGTAAGGGAAAACGGGTTCGCTTGCCAGCGGATCGGTGGCGAGGGGTGTTCGGCCGTCGCGCGCCGCGCTAGTCGCGACGGCATGATCCACAGAACCTTTACGCTCTCGTTGCTCGCCACCGCTTCCGTCCTCCCCACGATGGCACTGGCGCAGGACGAGACGGTCATTGTCGTCACCGGGCAGGGGCTGGAAGAACCCGACGGGGCAATCGCCTACGACACTGTCGAGCTGGAACGCGAACGGATCACCGCCAGCGCTTCGGGCCGGATAGAGGACGTGCTCGCGAACGTCGCGGGCTTCCAGCAATTTCGCCGTTCGGACAGCCGCTCCTCGAACCCGACGGCGCAGGGCGTCACCTTGCGCGCGCTGGGCGGCAACGCCAGCAGCCGCGCTCTGGTTACCCTGGACGGGGTGCCGCTGACCGATCCCTTCTTCGGTTACGTCCCGCTGAGCGCGCTCGCGCCGGAGCGGCTGGGCCGCATCTCCGTCACGCGCGGCGGCGGGGCGGGGCCGTTCGGCGCAGGCGCGCTGGCGGGCGTCATTGCGCTCGAGAGCGCCGGGCCGGTTGATCTTGCTCCCGTGCAGGCGAGCGGCGCCATCAACGAACGCGCCGAGACCGAACTTTTCGGAAGCGTCGCTCCGCGCGTTGGCGACGGGATGGCGGTGCTTTCAGGCAAATGGGACCGGGGGCAGGGCTTCCATACGACGCCGCGGGATCAGCGCGTACCTGCCAGCGCCCGTGCCGCGTTCGAAAGCTGGTCGGCAAGTGCGCGGGTGGCCTATCCGGTCGGACCCGACGTGGAATTGCAGGCACGCGCGCTGGCCTTCGAGGACGAGCGGACGCTGCGCTTCGACGGCGCGGATTCGCGGATCGAGGGACAGGATGCGAGCCTGCGGCTGGTCGGTCGCGGCCGCTGGCAATTCGACGTTCTCGGCTACGGCCAGTGGCGCGATTTTTCGAACATCGTCATTTCCTCCACCCGTTTCACGCCGGTGCTCGATCAGAAGGATACGCCGTCGAGCGGCTATGGCGGGAAGGTGGAGCTGCGCCCGCCGCTGGGTGTGGACCAGACCTTGCGGCTCGGCAGCGATCTGCGCGTGGTCGAAGGCGAGATTGCGGAAGACCGGATCAGCGCCTTCACGGGCGCGCTAACCGGCAGCCGTTATGCTGGCGGACGCAACAGCGATGTCGGGCTCTACGCCGAATACGACCGACGCTTCGGCCCTCTGGTCCTGACCGGAGGTGTCCGGGCGGATCGCTACCGCATTGAAGACGGCTTCCTGCGCGACACCAATGCGGCGGGAGCGGTGACGAGCGCAGACAGTTATTCCGATCGCGCCGACTGGGCGCTCTCATGGCGCGGCGGCGCGGCCCTCGAGGCAAGCGATACGCTGCAATTGCGGGCGGCAGCCTATCGCAGCCTCCGCCTGCCGACCCTGAACGAGCTCTATCGCCCCTTCGTGGTGTTTCCCATCACGACGGAAGCCAACCCGGACCTGCGACCCGAACGGCTTACCGGGTTCGAAATCGGCGCGGACTGGACCGTGGCAGACGGAATCGCATTCTCGCTGACCGCTTTCGACAACCGCCTCGAGAAAGCCGTCGCCAATGTCTCGCTGACGCCGACGCTGCGCCAGCGGCAGAACCTGCCCGCAATCGACGCGCAGGGGCTGGAGGGAGCATTGGGAATCGTCCGGAATGCATGGCGCTTCGACGCATCGCTCGCCTGGACCGATGCGACGATCGATGGATCAGGGCAATCGGCCGGGCTTGACGAAGCGCGGCCGCCACAATCGCCCAAGTTCGCCGCCAGCGCGACGATCGCTTACGCACCGCGAGAAAGCACGCGCGCCGCGCTGACGCTACGCCATGTCTCCCGCCAGTTCGAGGATGACAGCGGCGCGGACGTTCTGCCCGCTGCGACGACGCTCGACGCCTTCGTGCAGGTGCCACTTGCCGGCGAGCTTTCTGCTGTCTTTCGCGGCGAGAACCTGCTCGACGAGCGGATCGTCACCCGCAATTCGGGGGGATCGGTCGATCTCGGAGCCCCGCGCACGGTGTGGGCAGGGCTGAGATACGGCTTTTAGGGCTTACTCGTCGTCGACGGCGTCCTGTACGGCTTCACCGGCGTTCTGTGCAGCGTCGCCGACCTGACCGGCAGCATCGCCGACATTGTTCGCGGCCTCTGTCATCGCCTCGTTCGCGGCGATTTCGGAGTTGTTCTGCTGGCTGAACAGGAAGAAGGCACCGATTGCCAGGACGATCAGGACGAGGGCGATGACCCAGCCTGCCCCGCCGCTGCGGCGCGGCTCTGCGCCGTCGCTGACGATCGTGTGCGTGGTGTGGGTATTGCCCGCTTCGTCGCGGGTTTCGGTGATGCGTTCTTCGGCCATGGAATGGACTCCCTGAAATCGTTTGGCGAAAAAACGCTCGTTCTGCCCGGCGGTTCCGCGCTCAGTCGGAAGCGAATGCGAATGGGATGCCGGTCTCACGATATTCGTCGGGCCGCATCTCGCGCCCGATCGGCGGGGTCGCACGGGCAAGGCAGTGGGGACGGTGGCACAAGTGGCAGGCGACGCCGACCGGCGTGGGGGCAGGCCGCTTGTCCTGAGGCTCCGCATAGACGAGCTGTCCCGCGTGCTCGGCCGAGCAGACCAGCGCTACGCTGCGTTCGACGCGTTGCGCGTCGTAACTGCCGCCGCCCGCGCGCACCATGCGCGCGACGCTGAAGAACCGCTGCCCGTCTTCCAGTTCCAGCCACTGGGTATAGATGCGGAACGGCTGACGGAAGGTTTCGTGGACGTTCCACAGCGCGCAGCCACCGCCGAGCCGCGCAAATGGGAAGCCTGCCCCGTCCAGCCGTTTCGAGACATTGCCGGCCTGGTCGATGCGCACGAAGGCAAACGGCACCGCGTCGGTGCCGGGGCGGGTCAGATTGGTCAGCCGATGCGCCACCTGTTCCCAAGTCGTGCTGAACCTCCGGCAGAGCAGTTCGATATCGTAACGCGCGTCCTTCGCGGCGCGGGTGAAGGCACGGTAAGGCATAAGCAATGCCGCTGCCCAATGGCCGGCGAGAGCGCGGCGCGCCATGCGGCGGGCATTGTCGGTGGAAAGATTGCCTTCGCCGACGAGCCGTTCGATCTCCGCGCGCGCCTCGAGCAAGGCGAGCTGCACGGCCAGCTGGAAGCGACGCGAGGCCGGATCCAGCCCTTCCGAGAGCATCACCCGCCCGCGGTGCCGGTCGTGCCAGCGCAGCGCCCCCATGATCAGTTCGGGGTTCACGAACCGGACCTCCAGACGGTGCGTGTCCGCCAGGCGAGCGATCATCGTCTCGGCAGAAGTGAGGTCCCCGGCCAAGCGTTCCGCCGAATCATCGAGCGTCGGGAAGGCGTTGCGCCGCGCGGCGAGGAAGTTGCGCACTTCGCTGACGGGATCGGTCCTCACCACCGCGCCTGCGCCAGCGGGCGTCACCTCGCGTCGGCGGGCGAGTTCGAGCTGTTCTTCGCCATAGGCGGTGTGCAGCCGCAGCAAAGCCTCGGCAAAGCCGGGATAGGACGCCGCGATATCCGCCACGTCGAGTGCGGGAAGATCTATGTCGGAAAAGATCGGCTCCGCCAGCACGGCCTGCAGGCGCTGGCCCGTCTCGTCCGCATCGTCATCTGCCAGACTGGCGATGTCGACCTCGTATGTGCGCGCGAGGCGAAGCAGCATATCGGCCGTTACCGGGCGCTGGTTCCGCTCGATCAGTGCGACGTAGGAGGGCGAGATGTCGAGATCGCTCGCCATGTTCGCCTGCGTCAGGCCAAGATCGCGGCGCAGACGCTTGATACGCGGTCCGAGGAACAGGGCTTTCGCGACCATCAGGCAAACTCCACTTAAACTTTACATCCTTACAATCATATTTTGTAAAGTTTGACAATATGACACCGCAGAGCGTTTTCTTGTGCATTGCAACAGCGCATTTCGGGTGCAGATCGAATCACCAGTCAACGAAGGATCTCTCCCGATGACCTACCAGTCCGAAATCGACCAACTCAGCCAGACCATCGGCACCAACGGAGCGCCCTGGAACGCGATCGACGCCGAAACCGCAGCGCGGATGAAGATCCAGAACCGCTTCAACACCGGCCTCGACATCGCGAAGTACACCGCCAGGATCATGCGCGAGGACATGGCTGCGTACGATGCCAACCCCGCCGACTACACGCAGTCGCTGGGCTGCTGGCACGGGTTCATCGGGCAGCAGAAGCTGATCAGCATCAAGAAGCATTTCGGCACGACCAAGCGCAAGTACCTCTACCTCTCCGGCTGGATGGTCGCCGCGCTCCGCAGCGACTTCGGGCCGTTGCCCGACCAGTCGATGCACGAAAAGACTTCGGTGCCCGCGCTGATCGAGGAGCTTTACACCTTCCTCAAGCAGGCCGATGCCCGCGAACTCGGCGGCATGTTCCGCGATCTCGACGCCGCCCGCGAAAAGGGTGACGAGGTCGAGGCCAAGCGCATCCAGTCCGCGATCGACAATTACGAAACCCACGTCGTTCCGATCATCGCCGACATCGACGCAGGCTTCGGCAATGCCGAGGCGACCTATCTGCTCGCCAAGAAGATGATCGAAGCGGGCGCCTGTGCGTTGCAGATCGAGAACCAGGTGTCCGACGAGAAGCAGTGCGGCCACCAGGACGGCAAGGTCACCGTGCCGCACGAGGACTTCCACCAGAAGATCCGCGCCATCCGCTATGCCTTCCTCGAGCTGGGCGTGGACGACGGAATCATCGTCGCGCGCACCGACAGCCTCGGCGCGGGCCTGACCAAGCAGATCGCCTACACCAAGGAAGAAGGCGACCTCGGCGACCAGTACAACAGCTTCCTCGACTGCGAGGAAGTCGCCCCGGCCGACATCAAGAACGGCGATGTCTTCATCAGCCGCGAAGGCAAGCTGCTGCGCCCCAAGCGCCTGCCGAGCAACCTCTATCAGTTCCGCGCCGGAACGGGCGAGGACCGCTGCGTGCTCGACGGCATCACCAGCCTTCAGGCCGGTGCCGATCTGCTCTGGATCGAAACCGAGAAGCCGCACATCGGCCAGATCGGCGGCATGGTGAACCGTATCCGCGAGGTCATCCCCAATGCGAAGCTGGTCTACAACAACTCGCCGTCGTTCAACTGGACGCTCAACTTCCGCCAGCAGGTTTATGATGCCTGGGAAGCCGCAGGCAAGGACGTCTCCGCTTTCGACCGCGCCCGGCTGATGAGCGTCGATTACGACGAGACCGAGCTGGCGCAGGAAGCCGATGCCCGCATCCGCACCTTCCAGGCCGATGCCGCGGCGCAGGCGGGCATCTTCCACCACCTGATCACCCTGCCGACCTATCACACGGCCGCGCTGAGCACGGACAACCTCGCCAAGCGTTACTTCGGTGAAGAGGGGATGCTGGGCTATGTCGAGCAGGTCCAGCGCCGCGAGATCCGCGAAGGCATCGCCTGCGTGAAGCACCAGAACATGGCCGGCTCCGACATCGGGGACGACCACAAGGAAGCCTTTGCCGGCGAAGCGGCCCTCAAGGCCGGCGGCAAGGACAACACCATGAACCAGTTCGCTGCTGCCTGACGCCGGCGGTCCCTGCTGGAGGTCACCGCCCGTGGGGGTGGCCTCGGTCGGGGCGCGGCGATAGGAGAGAGCGTCCGCGCCCCGATCGATTGGGGGCCGATAAGGAGAACAGACGATGAGCCACGACGAAGACATGCCGCAGAGCCGCCCGGACGAACGGCCGCGCGCGATCTTTTCCAACCAGGATTTCAAACTGCTGCGCACCGCCGTCGCCGAATATGCCCGCAATTGCGAGGATCCGGCAGAATCGCAGCGCTACGCCAATCTCCTGCACCGGCTTGGCCGGGCGGGCTGATCACACCGAAGAGGTCTGACCGAATGCAAGCCACAGTTGCCGATACAGCGAAGCCGGAAAGTTTGGGAGAGGACGCTTTCGAGCAACGTGCGGGACTGTGGCTTGCGCCCGAACTGGTCCGCTTCGTCGAGGACGAGGCGCTGCGCGGCACCGGCATCAGCGCTCTGACCCTGTGGGAAGGGCTGGCCGACATCCTCGCCCGCTTCGCGCCGCGCAACCGCGAACTTCTGGCCAAGCGAGAAAACCTGCAACAGCAGATCGACGACTGGCACAAGGCCAATCCGGGCAAGGGCGGGGCGCCGGAAAGCTTCCTGCGCGAAATCGGTTATCTGGTCGACGAGCCTGCGGCCTTCACCATCGGGACCGAGAACACCGACAGCGAAATCGCCAGTGTTGCCGGCCCGCAGCTGGTGGTGCCCGTGCTCAACGCGCGCTTCGTGCTTAATGCGGCCAATGCGCGCTGGGGCAGTCTCTACGACGCACTCTACGGCACCGATGCTTTGGGCGACACCGCCCCTCCGGGCGCCTATGACGAGGCGCGCGGGCAGCGCGTGATCGCATGGGGCCGCGAATTCCTCGACCGCGCGGTGCCGCTGGCGAGCGGACATTGGGCCGATATCTCCGGCGTCGACGACATCGTGCTGGCCGATCCGGCGGGCCATATCGGCACGACCGAGGGTGGCGTGATGCTGCGACATAACGGCCTGCACATCCATATTCGCTTCGATGCCGAACACCCGGTTGGCCGCACCGACAAGGCGAAGATCAGCGACATCGTGCTCGAAAGCGCGCTGACAGCGATCATCGATTGCGAGGATTCGGTCGCCGCGGTCGACGCAGAGGACAAGGTGCTCGCCTATCGCAACTGGCTCGGCCTGATGCGCGGCGATCTGGAGGAAAGCTTCGACAAGGGAGGCAAGACGCTCACCCGCCGCCTCAACCCTGACGTCACCTACACCGATGCCGACGGGAACGCGCAAACGCTGCCCGGCCGCTCGCTGCTGCTGGTGCGCAATGTCGGCCATCTGATGACCAATCCGGCGGTGCGCCTGCCCGATGGCTCCGAAGCGCCCGAAGGCCTGCTCGATGCGGTCTTCACCTCGCTCTGCGGGCTCCACGACCTCAAGGGCCTGGGGCAATATCGCAACAGCCGGAGCGGCAGCATCTACATCGTCAAACCGAAGATGCACGGGCCGGAAGAGGCGGCGCTGACTAACGATCTGTTCGACGCGGTGGAAGATCTGCTGGGGCTCGACCGCCACACGATCAAGGTCGGCGTAATGGACGAGGAACGGCGCACCAGTGCGAACCTTGCCGCCTGCATCCACGCGGTGAAGGATCGCATTTTCTTCATCAACACCGGATTTCTCGACCGCACGGGCGACGAAATCCACACCTCGATGCTGGCCGGGCCGTTCCTGCGCAAGGGCCAGATCAAGGCGGAGAAATGGATTTCCGCCTACGAGGATCGCAACGTCCAGATCGGCCTTTCCTGCGGCTTCCGCGGCCGGGCGCAGATCGGCAAGGGTATGTGGGCCGCGCCCGACATGATGGCCGATATGCTCGACCAGAAGATCGGCCATCCGCAGAGTGGCGCGAGCACGGCATGGGTGCCGTCACCGACCGCCGCGACGCTCCATGCGACGCATTACCACAGCTGCAACGTGGCGGAACGGCAGGAACAGCGCGCGGCGGAAAGCATCGCGCCGCTGGCCGACCTGCTTACCGTCCCGCTGGCTGGTGGGACCAACTGGACGCCGGAGGAAGTGCGCGAGGAACTCGATAACAACGCGCAAGGCATTCTCGGCTACGTGGTGCGCTGGATCGACCAGGGCGTCGGTTGCTCCAAGGTGCCGGACATCCACGACGTCGGCTTGATGGAAGACCGCGCGACACTGCGGATTTCCTCGCAGCACATCGCCAACTGGTTGCAGCATGGCGTGGTGACGGCGGACGAGGTCGATGCCGCGCTCAGCCGCATGGCCGCCAAGGTGGACGAACAGAACGCGGGCGATCCGCTCTACGAACCGATGGCAGGCAACGAAGCGACGAGCCTTGCCTTCCAGGCAGCGCGGGCGCTGGTGTTCGAGGGTACGACGCAGCCGAGCGGCTATACCGAGCCGCTGCTGCACCAGTTCCGCCGGCGCAAGAAAGCTTAACTAGAAGCGCATCGTCTCTCCGGCGATCACCGCGCCGGTATTGTCCCGCAAATCCATCTTCAGCGCGCGCGCGCGCCAGTCGATGTCCAGCGTGGCGAAGTTTTCGACAAGATAGAGCGGGCCGATGCGGCTGGCGTCGGCCTCCCGCTCGCTCGCGCCTTCGGATACGAAAGCGGCGTTGAGCGATGACGAGGTGATCTCGACCACCTCTTCGCCCAAAGCGGGCGGGGTGGCGCGATAGAAGCTGCCGGAGTGCCGGTCGCCAGTCAGCAGCGCGATGCCGCCGCCGTTGCGTGCCTTGAGCATACGGTAGAGCCTTTCCCGCTCCAGCGGCAGATTGCCCCACTTTTCGAAATTCTGCGCGTCCGCCAGCACCTGGATCGAGGAGACGATCAGGCGCAGGTCGGCGGGCTTGGCCAACTCGCCTTCGAGCCACTGCCACTGTTCTGCGCCGAGCATGGTCTTGGCGGGATCGCTGTGCGGCACGTAGGGGCCCAGCGGCGGGCGTTCCTCCGTCTGCGGACCCTTGGTCAACGGGCTGCGGAAGAAGCGCGTATCGAGCACGATAATCTGCACCCGCTGGCCCGCCGGGCCGACCGTCACGCTGTCGTAGATGCCGGGCCGCGAACGTACGGCGGCAGAGGAATTCCAGAAGGCTTCGAAAAGGTCTTCGGATCGCAGCTTGTAGGGGAACTCCCCTCCGGCGTCGTTGGGTCCGTAATCGTGGTCGTCCCATGTCGCGAGTATCGGCACATCGTGGCGCAGGGCGGTGAAGCCCGGCTCTGCCCCGAGCATGGCGTAGGCATTGCTGAAGGAGGCAAGCTCCGGATCACCGGCCCAGCCGCGATCGCCATAGACGTTGTCGCCGATCATCATGAACAGCTGCGGGCGCGTCGCCCCGATCAGAGGCCACATGTGCTGCGGACTGTCCTGCCGGTTGCAACTGGCAAAAGCGATTCGGGTCAGTGGCTGCGCGGTGTCGAGGACGGCTGGAGACATCGCTGGGTCCGCCATAGACAGCGTGCCCGACGTAATTTCAACGGGCCCGGAAACGAAAGCGGCCACCCCTGACAGGGCGACCGCAAGGATGATCGAACGGAAGTTCAATCGGGTCATGAGCATCAGAACTCGTAGCTCACGCCCAGCTGAATCTTCCAGAGCGAAGAGGAACTCTGGATTTCCGGATCGCGCGGACCGGTGAACTCGTCATAGACATAACGGCCCTGGCTATCGATCCGATTCGCACGGATGACGCTTTCGCTATATCCGTAACGCTTGTAGACGTTCTTGTCCGAGTCCAGCAGATTCAGGAAGTTGTCGAAGTCCGCGAACAGCTTGATGCGGTCGTTGGTTAGACCGAACACGCGTGCCGGGCCCGGCAGTTCCTGGCTGAAGCGCAGGTCGAGGTCGTAGAACCAATTGTTGCGGCAGCTGTTACGCGGCAGCACCGAACCACGGTAGTCCGAGACACACGAGTTGGCGTTGATGAAGGCATCCAACTCACTCTCCGCAGTGGCGTTGGTGTACACCACGTTCGGATCGCCAACCCCGGTCGGGACGTAAAGCAGCGAATTGAAGTCGCCGCTCGCGCTGTCGTTCAGAACGGTCGAGATATTGTCCCACACGATCGAATACGGACGACCCGAACGGGCGACAAAGATCGCACCGACGCTGGTCGCGTAATCGCCGAAGAAGGTTTCCTCGAAATTGATCGCCGCGCTGATGTTGTGTGAGGTCTGGTACTCAGCCGTCGCAACATCGACATTCTGACGGTCGAAAGCCGCCACGATGTCGAAGCTCGACGTCGCGGTGGAGCTGTTGTTGTAACGGTTGTTCTCCGCGTCGGTGTAGGCATAGCCGAGGTTCAAGCGGACCGAGCCACCGTCGGTCAACAGTCCGCGGTTCCAATACTTCGACAGGATCGCCGAGAAGATCTTGCTCTCGTAGCTCTTGCCGTTGGTTAGCTGGATTTCGTCGTCCCGGCTCGTTCCGAAGCAGGCTCCGGTGACGTTGGTGTAGGTCGGCGGCGAGCCACCCTGGTCGAGGAGGGTAGCGTCACAGCCGTCTCGTGTCGGGTCGATCGCGGCGTAGATCGGACGACCATCGACAGTATAGCCGTCAAGGCCCTGCGAAGGATCGACGACCTGAGAAAGGTCGACGAAGTCCACCGGGTTCACGAACTTCGAGTAAATGAAGTCGAGATCGAGGTGCCAGTCGCTGAAGAAGCCCGTTTCGGTGCCCAGATCGGTCGAAAGTCCGAGATTGGCGCGCCACACGGTCGGCATCTTAAAGTTGGGATCGGTCGATTGGGTATCCGCAAAACCGCCAGCTGAAGCTGAAGATGCATTATTAATCACACACTGCGGAATGCCCGTGAACGAGCCCGCCGGAGTAACGTCGACCTGCGTGCCTTCAGCACAGCCATTGCGGCCGGTCTGGCCAAAGCCAACGGCGTAACCGTTGTTCGAAAAGGCATTCGACACATATACCGCCGGATCGCCTCCGGTGAAGCGACCGACGCCGCCCTTGATCTTTGTGTTAGAGATGAAACCGTTGTTATACAGGTCGTAGGTTATGCCCAGACGGGGCAGCACCACCGGATCGATCTTCCCGAACGAATTCGCATTGGTGAACCCGTAGCGATTGAAGAAGTTTGGGTTGTGATCAGGAGCATCGCCCGAAAGCCACTCCAGACGGACGCCAGCCTGCAATTCAAGCTGATCAGTCGCCTGCCAGTCGTCCTGGATATAGGCCACCCAAGTGTTCCGCTTCCAGTTGGCTGCAGCGTCGTTGATGTCACCTGATGCGGTAAAGTTTCCGTACGAACCGGCTGCGTCACCTGCATTGATCGCTGCTCCGTCGGGGAAGGTGTTGGAGCCGCCCGACAGGATGCCGTTAGCGAAATCGGTCAGATTGTTGAAGGTCAGCGTACCGGTCGAGTTCTGTGCGAACAGGTTGAACACATCGAGCTGATTGAATTCGGCACCGATTGTGATCTGGTGCGCATCGAAGTCCATGCGGCCAAGCGCCTTGACCTGCGTCACCTTCGTCTTGAGATCATTCGATGTGCGCGAAAAGCCAGGGCCGGCGACGATCGAACCGAATTCGCCGTCATTTTCGACACCGACGACGAAGCGCGGAATCGGATTGGCATCTTGCGCCTCACCGCCACCGACCGGGCCCTGCACGTCCTGCACGTCGGCGCGGCTGAACCGCAGTTCCGTTGAGAAGACGTCCGACCAGGTCGAGTACAGGCGAAGCGAGTAATAGTCGCTCTGCGTACCCTCGTCTTCGAAGCTGTTGAGACCGGTCAGAACGTTGGATGTTTCGGAGAAATCGTCACCTTCGACGTTCGTTTCTTCGAGGTGCTGATAAGTTGCCTCAAGACGATGATCGTCGGTGATGTAGGCGTCAATACGACCGAAATAACGCTCGCTGCCCTCGGCCAGGCCGCGGGCGAGACCGCCGGTTTCATAACCGTAAACGTCGCTGAGGATCTGCGAGAACTGGTCGAACTGTCCCTGCGTCACGAAGTCGAGTTCGCGGGCATAGCCTGCACCGATCGGACCTGCTTCCTGGCTGTCGCCAAGGTCGGTCTTTTCATAAGCGCCGAAGAAGAACAGGCGATCCCTGATGATCGGGCCGCCGAGCGAAACGCCCCAGCGCTTTTCCTTGTAGGAAGAGCCGCTGAAGTCGTCGCCACCGGCCTTGTCGCCCTGCAGGTCGTCGCTGGCATAGGTGTAGAAGGCCGAGCCATGAAACTCGTTGGTCCCGGACTTGGTGACGACGTTGATAGCACAGCCGGTGAACTGGCCGTACTGGACATCGAAGGGTGCGAATTCGACCGAGGTTTCGCGAACCGCGTCATAGGGCAGCGGCAGCGAGTTGCGGCTGGCGAAGGGCGTGCCATTCAGACCGAACAGGTCGGACTGGGCAATACCGTCGACAGTGAAGGAGTTCGAACGGTCGTTGCCGCCAAGGCAGGACACCCGGTCGACTTCGTTCGAACGGTCAAGGCTGACACGCGGGTCAATGCGGATGATGTCGCGCACGTCACGCGAAATCGACGGGAAGGCTTTAATCGTGCCTTCGCCGAAAGACTGGCCGGGGCCGATCGCACGAGTCGAAAGCTGCACGCGGCTGCCGGTCACGACGATAAGGTTTTCGCCAGATGCCGAGCCGTCTTCAAGCGAGAAAGTAAGCTGGGTGTTGCCCTGCAGGTTGATGAATACGCCTTCTACCGATTGCCCTTCGTAGCCGCCAGCGGTTGCTGTAATAGTGTACGGGCCGCCAGTAACGAGGCTGTCTACACGGAATTGGCCGTCGGCTCCGGTCGTCGACGTGCTGCTCGCACCTGTGCGGGTGTCGGTTATCACAACGCTTGCACCGCTGATCGAAGCGCCGTTGGCGTCGGCCACGCGGCCTTCGATCCCCGAAGTGATCTGCTGTGCAGCAGCGGCGGTAGGCAGTACGACTGCCGTTGCGGAGAGGCTAAGTGCGCTCGCCGCGAGAAGATACTTAAGTTTCATGACGTCTGGGTTCCCTGTTTCGACGTTGGGCACCGGACCGCGAATCCCTTCGGCCCATGGTTGGCGCTCCTAAACAGGGGAGTTGTGACGAGTCTATGACAGCCTCTGCAGAGGTTTCACGGCGCTTGCCAATATATTTTCTATAGCCAAATAGTGGCGGTTAAGTTGATGAAATATAGTAGTTAATCACTGTTGCCGCATTGCAACATAAGTTGCAAAATCACTCGTGAGTGGATAATCTTGCCAATATCCTGAGGTCGTCAGACCAGATTGATTTCGCGCAGGCGCTGCATCAGGTAGTCGTCCGCGCTGATCGGGGCGTAGGCCGGATCATCCGAACGCGCGATGCCTACCTTGTCCGGGTCGATCATGAAGTCCGACCGGAAGTGCAGGAAGAATGGCATCGAATAGCGCGAGCGGCGGGCGGCTTCACCGACCGGATTGACCACGCGGTGGGTGGTGGAGCGCAGGCGGCCTGCTGTCAGGCGTTGCAGCATATCGCCGATGTTGACGACCAGCGCACCTTCGGGCGGGTCGATCGGCATCCAGCTGCCATCCTTGCGCTGAAGCTCCAGCCCGGCTTCTTCCGCGCCCAGCAACAGGGTGATGGTGTTGATATCCTCGTGCGCGGCGGCGCGTACGGCGCCTTCGTTGCCGGGGCGCACGGGCGGATAATGCAGCAGGCGCAGCACGGAATTGCCGCGCTCCACCGTGGGGGTGAACCAGTTGCGGTCCAGCCCCATGTGCAGCGCGATGGCCGACAGGATGCGGGTGCCCACGCTCTCCAGCGTGCGGTACAGCTGCTGGAAGGTTTCCTCGAACTGCTGGACCTCTGCTGGCCAGACATTGGGCGGCATCGTCGCATTGAGCGGATCGCCCGGCTCCAGCGTCTGGCCGACGTGCCAGAATTCCTTGAGGTCGTGGACGGCGGCGTCCTTCGCTTTTTCGGTGCCGAAGGGCGTGTACCCGCGCGCACCGCCGCTTCCGGCGATGGCGTAGGCGCGCTTCAAATCATCGGGCAGGTCGAAGAAAGCGCGGGCGCGGTCCCACGCCTGATCCACCAGCGCATCGGGAATGCCGTGGTCGCGGACGACGCCGAAACCCAGTTCCTCGAAGCTGTGTCCAAGCTCTGTCGCAATGCTTTCGAGCGGCTGTTCCAGCGAGACGCTGGCAATGGTCATTTCTGTCGAAGTCATGCCCGCGCCCTTAGCACAATCAGGCGAGGAACAAGCCCGCCAATGCGGCGCTCATCAGATTGGCGAGGCTGCCTGCCGCCAGCGCGCGCAGGCCCAGCTTCGCGATGACCGGGCGCTGGTTGGGTGCAAGGCCGCCGGTCACTGCCATCTGGATCGCAATGGAGCTGAAATTGGCGAACCCGCACAGCGCGAAGGTGACGATTGCGCGCGTCCGGTCGGACAGCGTTCCCGGCTCCATCGCGCCGAGGTCGATGAAGGCGACGAATTCGTTGAGCACGATCTTGGTGCCGAACAGCCCGCCCGCGACCTGCGCCTCGCTCCACGGAATGCCGAGCAGCCACATCACCGGCGCGAAAATCGCGCCGACGATCGCCTGGAACGACAGTTCGGGATAGCCGAACCAGCTGCCGATTCCGCCAAGAATGCCATTGGCCAGCGCAACCAGCGCGACGAAGGCCAGCACCATTGCACCGACCGCGACGGCCAGCTTGAGCCCGGTCTGCGCGCCTTGCGCGGCGGCTTCGATGATGTTCGCGGGCCGCACGCCGTCCTCGAAGGTTTCGGCCATTTCGACCTCGTGCGGCTTGCCTTCGCTTATCGCCGCCGGGCCTTCGCCGCTCAGGCGACCACGCGGCAGGGTGAGTTCGCCTTCCGCTTCGGGCGAGGGGCCGCCTTCGTCGGGCATGATGATCTTGGCCATCAGGATGCCGCCCGGCGCGGACATGAAGGCGGCGGCGAGCAGGAACGGCAGATAGTCGCTTCCCAGCAGCCCGGCATAGGCGGCCAGGATGGTACCGGCGACGCCCGCCATGCCGACCGTCATCAGCGTGAACAACCGGCTGGGCGCCAGCGCGGCGAGATAGGGGCGGACGACCAGCGGGCTTTCGCTCTGTCCGACGAAGATGTTGGCGGCCGCGCCCAGCGATTCGACTTTGCTCACGCCCGTCAGCCAGCCGATCGCCCCGCCGACCCAGCGCACCACGCGCTGCATGACGCCGAGGTAATAGAGGATCGAGACCAGCGCCGCGAAGAACACGATCACCGGCAGCGCGCCGAGCGCGAAAGTGTTTGCCAACGGGTTGGTCGCCGAGGGACCGAACAGGAATTCCGTGCCCTTGTTCGCATAGCTCAGCAGTGCGGCGACTCCATCCGCCATCCACTGGATCGCAGCGCGTCCCCAGGGCGTCCGCAGGACGAGGAAGGCGAGCAGCGCCTGCAATGCGAAGGCCGCGCCCACGATCCGCAGCTTGATGCGTTTCTTTCCGGTCGAAAGCAGAAAGGCGATGAGCAGGATCGCGCCGATCCCGAGCAGGCTGAACAATTGCGGCATGGACCCCCCGAAGGTCGAATTCGATGTGCGCAGGCGGATTCGGCCCGCGTGTCAAAGGGGGAGCATTATGGGCATCCACAGGCAAAAGCCAGCCACCCACGGCTCGGCGCTTCCCTTTTGCCCGCAGAGTTAATAGCCCCCACGGGATGAACGACACTTCGACCATTACCATGCCGCGCGGCCTGTTCGTCTACACCCTGCTTTATGGCGGGATGACCGTGGCGGCGGGCGTGCTTGCCTACAAGCAGGTGCAGCTTTGGCCGACCAACCTCGCGGTAGAGGCAGGCATTTTCGCTTTCCTGCTGCTGGTGGTGATTTCCAGCACCATCGCCCAGCTCTACGGCCAGGAACGCGCGCGCAGGCTGGTGTGGTGGGGCTTTCTGCCGCTGGCCATCTCGGCGGTTCTCATCCTGCTGGTGCTGCGTCTGCCCGCCTCGCCAGACATGATCGCATTCCGCGGAGAGGACCTGGCCGCGTTCGAGCGGGTGCTGTCGCAAACGCCGCGCATCATGCTGGCTGGCCCTGCAGCCTACATCGTATCGCTGTTGCTCAATGTCTGGATCTTCGACCGCCTGCGAGGTTCGGGCGAGGGCGAGGGCGTGTCGCTGATGGTGCGCGGGGCGATCGCCTCTGCGCTCAGCCAGGCGATCGATTCGGTGATCTTCGTGACGCTGGCCTTCTACGGTCAGTTCGACATCACGCCGCTGCTGATCGGGCAGGTGCTGGCGAAGGTTGCCCTCAGCATCGTGCTGGTGCCGTTCCTGATTACCGGCGGCGTCAAGCTGGCGCGCTGGCTGGACCGCGGTACGGCCTGATCACCGCCCGTTCGACTGGCGTTGCGCCTCGGCCTGCGCCGCGGCGGCGGCGCGCTGGTTCGCGGCGTTCATTTCGGCGGGCGTGACCACGCCATCGACATCGGTATCGATCGCGTCGAAGGTCTGCGCCATCACGCGGCGATGCTCGATCAGCGTGACGCTGCCGTTCTTGTCGAGGTCCAGCCGCTGCATGAAGGGTGCGGGGTCCGCCGGTTGCGGCTGGGCGGCAAGGGCCGCGAATTCTTCTGCCGTCAGCGTCCCGTTGTTGTCCCTGTCCAGCCGCGCAAAGATCTGCCTGTTGGCGGCCAGCACCTGCATTTGCGCCTCGCGCGTCTGCGCGGCGGCAGCTTCCTGCCCGGTCACGTTGCCATCGCCATTGGCATCGAGCTTCGCGTGTTCGGCATCCATGACGGCGAGATATTCGGCCCGCGCGACCGGTTCCGTCACCGCCTGCATGGAAAAGACCAGACCTGCGGAAATGATAACTGCCGACATCGCTTAAGCTCCCTGTAACGCCAAATTATCAGCAAGATGGGGCAGCAGCGGCGCCTTGTCCATCCGGTCTGCCATCCAGATACCGAAAGCCCCGGTTCCGAGGGGGATCGAAACCGGGGCCGGTGTTGCCCCCACCCTGTTGAGCGAGGCAATCAATGTTCTGGCAGTGCTCTGGTCGTCAGACGTTCAGGCCTGTCGGAATGCGTGCGCCTTCCTTCAGATAGACGCGATTGTCGTCTATCTTCTCGACATCGTCCATCGAGAGGAAGTGGTGCATGTCGTCTGCCGCGTCGGACTTGGTCAGCTTGATCTTGTCACCGTCGACGTCATCGACAGTGCCGATATGCTGGCCGTTGCTGTCGGCGACTTCCATGTGTTCCTTGATGCGAAACTTCTCGAACATAGATACTCCTGAATTCTGGTTTTGCGTCATTGTCTCAATGACTTACAAGCAACCAACGGTTCAGGACCGGTTTTCGTTCCGAGGTTTCCCACAGCTCGTCGCTGCCAGGGAACGGCTCGCTTCAACATGTCCTCCTCACCATCCGAAGGAAGTGAAATACCAGGCGTAGAATGCAAGCCAGCATACGCCGAACAATGCCCAGATCGCCCATTGCGGCAGGCAGGGGCGCAGGCGCTCGCCGAGCCATCCCGATAGCAGCGCCACGAGGAGAAAGCGCGGCAAGCGGGCGAACACGGTCTGCAACAGAAATGCGGGCAACGGGACCATGTTCAGCCCGGCGGCGAAGGCGTAGAGTTTATATGGCACGCCGGTGAACGACCCGGCCAGCATCGGCAGGAAGCCGCCCATGCCGTAGCTTTCCACCGCATCGTCGAGCATTTGCGCGCTTATCCCCGGCACACCGAGCAGCAACGGGCGCGTCAGTTCCGGCAAGGTCGCCGCGCCCATGTAAACCACCGCTCCGCCCAGCGCGGCAAAGACGGCAGCGAAGCACGCCGCCAAGACGCCCTGTCGCCAGCCCCAGCGCAGCGCCACGGCCATGATCGGCACATCCGCGACGATGAAGAACACCACCGCCTCTGCCAGCGCCCAGACGGCGGCCAGTCCGATCGCGGCGAAGGCCATTGCGCTTTCCCCTTCCGTCTAGATTGCGAAGAAGTAGTTGGTGAGATGGAAGAACACCGGCGCGGCAAAGCTGACCGAATCCATCCGGTCGAGGGCGCCGCCATGCCCTTCGATCATCGTGCCCCAGTCCTTCGCCTTCAGACTGCGCTTGACCGCGCTCAGCACCAGTCCGCCAACGAAGCCGGCCAGCACGATGGTGAGCGCCATGCCCGCCGCTTCCAACGGAGAGAAAGGCGTGATCCAGAACAGCGCCGCCCCCACTGCCGATGCGGAGAGTCCCCCGCCGATAAGGCCTTCCCACGTCTTGGCCGGGCTGACGCGCGGTGCGACCTTGTGGCGGCCGAACAGCTTGCCGAAGACATATTGCAACACGTCCGAAAGCTGCACGACGGTGATCAGGAAAAACAGCAGCAGGAAGTTCTCCTCGAGCCCCGGAATGTCCAGGATCAGCAGCGCCGGGGCGTGGCTGATACAGAAGACGGTCAGCATCAGCGCCCACTGGATGCGAGCGGTGCGGGGGAGGAAGTCCTCCGTCTCGCCCTTCATCACCGACAGCAGCGGCAGCAGCAGAAACGCCCAGACCGGGATCAGGATCGCGAACAGCGTCTGCCATTCCACAGCGATCAGCCAGTATTGGAGCGGTATGAAGAGATAGAATGCCGCCGCCACCGCGCGGTGATCTTCCGGCCTCGTGGGCGTAAGCGACAGGAATTCGCGCAGGCAATAGAAGCTGGTCAGTGCGAACAGCACGATCGTCACCATCTTGCCGAAGGTGAATGCGACCGCGAAAATCGCGATCATCAGCCACCACGCCTTGATCCGCGCATTCAAATTGTCGATCGTCAGCCTGCCGCCTTCGCTGGTCACGCGCCGGGACAGCACGAAGCCCACCAGCGAGGCGACCAGCAGCAGCGCCAGCACGCCGCCGAACAGGGTGATCATCGTCGGGCTCAGGCTCAGGCTCATGCACTTTCTCCTTCAGCCAGTGCCGCGACGGCGCCTTGTGCGCGCGCGAGGAAAGCGTCCTTGTCCTCTCCTGCCATCAACTCCACCGGCGGGCCGAAATTGACCACGCTGGTGATCGGCGCCGGGATCAGCGCGCCCTTGGGATAGGCGCGGGCGAGATTGGTGAGATAGACCGGCACCAGCTGCGCCTGCGGAAAGTCGCGCGCGAGATGGTAGAGGCCGGGCTTGAAGCGGCCCGGCGTCGCTTCGTTCCGGCGGGTACCTTCGGGGAAGATGATCAGGCTTTCGCCGCGCTCCAGCACCTCGCGCATCGGGGCGAGCGGGTCGCGGCTGCCGCTCCGCTCCACCAGCACGGCATTGAGCACATCGATGGCGACGAAGCGCTTTATCGCGCCGGTGCCCCAGTAGTCATGCGCGGCCACCGGATGCGTCGTGCGGCGCAGCGCGCCCGGCAACGCGGCCCACAGCAGGATGGTGTCGAGATGGCTCGCATGGTTGGCGAAGTAGATCCGCTGCGTCAGGTCCGGCTCGACTCCGCGCCAGCGCGGATGCCCGCCAACGAGGAAGCGCGTGGCGGCGAAGATAGCCTCGCCCACCAGCCGCGCTATCATTGGCCCCGCGCCTTGCCACGCAGCCCGCGCCCGATGCGCCAGGTGCGGATCAGGCAGGTCAGCGCGGCTCCGGCGACGATCAGCCAAAGGCCCCACGCGATGAAGGGATTGGCCGGCAGGAAGGCGGCGAGCAGCGCGGCGAGGGTCAGCACGAACATGCGGTGCTGCTTGGCCATCGGCCCGATGAAATCCTGCGGCAAGCCCAGCGCCCCGCCGGTCGCGCGGACGTAGGCCGTGCCGAATGCGAGCAGCGCCGCGCCGTAGCCCAGCTCGACCTCGCCTGCGGCATATCCCGCAGCGATCAGCAGCAGCGCGTCCTCTATGCGGTCGGGCACTTCGTTGAACAGCGGTCCCGTCGCGCTCGCCTTGCCGCTTTCCACCGCGACCAACCCGTCGAGCATATTGGCGAGCAGTCGCAGCTGGATGCCGAGCGCGGCGAGCAGGAAGAACCACTGGCTCTCGTCCGTCCTGAGGAATCCCCACGCCCCCATCGCGGCGAACAGTATGCCGATGGTGCTGATCGCATTGGGGCTGAGCCCGATGGCCGCGAGCGCGGACGCCAGGCTCTGCGCCCAGGCGGCAGAGCGCGTACGCAATGGCCTGCGATTTTCGTAGCTGGCATCCTGCTGTGTCACGCAATCCCCCTGTGGCGCTTTCGCCTGAAGCGCATGACATCTCGCATTTCAATCGCGGTGTTGCCAAGCCTTCGATTGCAAGGGGTTCGCCTTTGGGAAAATCCGACGAGATCGGGTTTGCACCACGCCGCTGCGGCGCGCGCCGCGGGGCGAAGGACGGCTGGTTCTGGAGGTAGCGCGTGTTTGCCCGCGCCGTCAGCCCAGCTGGCCGGGATGCTCGCCGTCGGTCATGTGCTGGAGGAAAGCGTCTTCCTCGTCGCCGTGAATGTCCGGCGCGGGGCCTTCGGGCGTCAGCGGGCTGGCGCGCAGTCCCGCGCGGCGCGAAAGGCGCTGCGGTTGCACGACGCCTCTGGTGCGGTCGGGGGCTGCGATGGTGCTGTGCATCGTCATCGGTCAGGCTTCTCTCGAAGGCCGCGTTGATCGGGCGGCTCTGGTTGGGTGTGCCCGGCCATGTGGGGGAGGGGGGAGCCACCGGCCGGGCAAGCAATCAACCGCCGGGAATCCCTGACGGTTCCCGCCAATTCGCGCGGCCTGAGCCATTCCGCTTTTCGCTTGCGACGAACGGTTGGGCATTCCCTCCGGCCCAGCGAAAACGCCCCTCCCGCGAGCGCGCGAAGAGGGGCGTCATGGGCGAGGGCAGGGTGGGAGGCCTTGCTGCTCTTCCCGCCTCGCAAGGGCACGTGCCGTGTCACCGGAGCTTCCGCCGCTGCCGGCATGTCAGGAAGACAGGGCCGGCAAGTGGCGGGAGGGCAGGTGCATCCGCAGTCCGCGCCGTGTCGCCGCCGGTCCGCCGGTTCGCAGCGACTCGTTGGCACGATGGCAATATACGCCCGCCGATGCCTGCAATTATGCCGGAACCGTGGCCGCGAGGCCGCAATTCGACCGGTTTTCGTGCCCGTTTTATCCCCGCATGAATCATCCCCCTTGCTATCGAATCGCAGGCATGATTCCCTATATTGACCATTCGCCCGCAATCCGCACCCAGCCAGGGGACCACAAGATGTCGTTGCTCGAAGCCAGAAAGACCTACAAGCCCTTCGAATACCCGTGGGCGTACGAATTCTGGAAACGCCAGCAGCAGATCCACTGGATGCCGGAGGAAGTGCCGCTGGGCGAGGACTGCCGCGACTGGGCGCAGAAGATCTCCGAGCACGAGCGCAATCTGCTCACCCAGATCTTCCGCTTCTTCACCCAGGCCGATGTCGAGGTGCAGGATTGCTACCACGACAAGTACGGCCGCGTGTTCAAGCCGACCGAGGTCAAGATGATGCTGACCGCCTTCTCCAACATGGAGACGGTGCACATCGCCGCCTACAGCCACCTGCTTGACACCATCGGCATGCCCGAGGCGGAATACAGCGCCTTCCTCGAATACGAGGAGATGAAGGACAAGCACGATTACCTGCAGCTGTTCGGCGTCGACACGGACGAGGATATCGCCCGCACGCTGGCCGTGTTCGGCGGCTTCACCGAAGGGATGCAGCTGTTCGCCAGCTTCGCCATGCTGATGAACTTCCCGCGCTTCAACAAGATGAAGGGCATGGGGCAGATCGTCAGCTGGTCCGTCCGCGACGAGAGCCTGCACTGCGAAGGCATCGTGCGCCTGTTCCACGAATTCGTGAAGGAGCGGGACTGCTACACCAAGGCGGTGAAGGAAGACATCATCGACATCTGCCAGAAGTCGGTGCGGCTGGAAGACAACTTCATCGACCTCGCCTTCGAAATGGGCCCGGTGCCCGGCATGACGGCGAAGGAGATCAAGAAGTACATCCGCTACATCGCGGACTGGCGGCTGGGCCAGCTCGGCCTGCAGCCGATCTACATGGTGGAAGACCACCCGCTGCCCTGGCTCGCCCCGCTGCTGAACGGGGTGGAGCACGCCAACTTCTTCGAAACCCGCGCGACCGAATATTCCAAGGCCGCGACCAAGGGCAACTGGAACGACGTGTGGTCGAGCTTCGACAAGCGCCGCAAGGCCAAGGCCGCCAACGAGGAAGAACTGGTCGACGAAGGCCCGGACATGTTCGGCGACGACAGCGGAGCCGGGGTGCAGGCGGCGGAGTGAGTTAGAACTTTGCCGCCGGTTCCACCTGATGACAATCTCCCGGCAAGTGTCCAAGACGCGCTGGCCGTGGTCCAGGGTGACGCAGCCGTAGGTTTGATAAAAGCGATCAACCACCTCTTTGGTGGGCTCACTAATTACCTAACAGCTTGGACGCGTCGACCCACGCAGGCTGTAAATGATAAGACAGACGCCAAGTCAGAAGTGGTAAAAGCCATCGCTAGGGCTGCGGCGGAAAAGGCGGCTTCAGATCCCGAATTGGTTGAGGCCGCTGTCCAAGCTTGGCTTCCCAAGGAATTTCGTAAACAAGAGAACAAGGCGGCGGTTATAGAGCAGGCCACTCAAGCTCTGTTAGAGAATCAGGAAAACCAAGCTTTGCTAGAGAATGGCGCAACGCCAGCCAAGGATCGAGATATAGAAAGTGACTGGCTGAACTCTTTCGAACGCTACTGTGAAGATGCCAGTTCAGAGAAGATGAGGCAGCTTTGGGGGCGAGTACTGGCTGGTGAAGTGGCAAAGCCAGGCGCCTTCAGTAAAACTGCGATACGCCTTATATCCGAACTCGATCAAAGTTTGGCAGTCTCTTTTGAGAAAGTCTTGCAACATAGTTTGGCAAATACGATCTTTCTGGCAGATACTTCGTACGAAAAAGAAAACGTAGACGAACTCCTCGAGCTAGAAGCCGCGGGAATGATATCTGGTGTTTCTGGATATCTTAGTTGGACGCCTAACATAGATGATCGAGGATTATTTACGCTCGCTGGCAGATGTTATGGTCTTGTCGGGAAAGTCTCAAAGATGGGAAATCTGTCGGCTCCAGTCATTGCGCTCTCAAAGATCGGGATTCAGTTGCGCGAAATTTTACCAGAAACCGATGAAACTTCCAAACTCCGGTCAGTCTCGAAATATCTTACAACTAGAGACCGTAATTTTTCGTCGGATGCAGTGATATCTGGTATCGCGTTGTGCACAATCAACGAGCAAAAGGGGGCGGGAAAATCGCTCGAACTTCTTGAAGTACTTTGGGGCGATGATCCGTTCTCTAATAATTAATTAGCTTGAGTACTTGTTAATCCAAATTTCTTTGTAGAATTTCCATTTGCAAATTTCTTTTCTCGAGATCGCCACCTACTACCTGATCGCGGTCAACTTCCTCGCCTTTGCGGCGTTTGGTTGGGACAAGGCGCAGGCGGAGAGCGGCGGCTGGCGGGTGCGGGAGAACACGCTGGTGCTGCTTGCCAGTGTCGGCGGGATCGTGGGCGCGCTCGCAGGGCGGACACTGTTTCGGCACAAGACGCGCAAGCCCGGCTTCCTCGAACGGATGCTCTCCGGCGCAGTGGCCGTGCCCCTCTTCGGCGCAGTGGTGTGGTTTTTCGCTCCGCCGCTGAAACCGATGGACCCGGAGGCGCGGGCGCAGATGCAGGCCGTGATGGGCAGCGTTACCTACTCCGGCTGCAACGAGGTCCGCGCGCTGGGCAAGGCTCCGCTCCACTATGGCGAGCCGGGCTATCGCAGCGACATGGACGGGGACGGCGATGGCGTGGCTTGCGAGCCGATCCGCTAGCGCCCCTCCCGACTGTCCTACAGCCCCGCTCCGCCGCTATCCTGTGTTCCCAATGCAGGATTGCCGCCGGGGTCGTCCTACGCTGGCGCGCGGGTCGGCTCATTCGGAAATGACGTAGCCGCCGGGGTAGATCTCGGCCCGTTTCTCCCGGCATTTCGAGCAGCGCAGGTGGCGTTGCAGCTTGTGGATGTGCATCGGCTGGCCGCTGCGCTGACAGCGCCGGATCAGGCGCATCGGCTGCACCTCCAGCTTGTGCCCGCAGGCGGTGCAGAAGATCTGCACCATGTAACCGTGATTCAGGAAGTCGAGCAGGGTGTTGAGCCGAATCTTGGTCATGCCGCTCATAGAACAAAACGCGAACCACCGCGCAAGCCGCTAATGTCGTGCAAACCGCTTATGCACACGAAAAGAGGCGACACTCGGAAAATGAGTGCCGCCTCTCTCGGGTCCGGGGCGCTGCCAAGGGGAGGGGGAGCAGCGCGCCCTTTGCGTCCGGTCAGGAGGTCAGGAGGGGGAGGGAATCGTCACGCTCCTGCCGGACGGATCGGGTTATTCGGGGTCGGAGCCTGCTTCCGTGTCAGCCCGCGTCTCGGCCTTCACCCTGGCATCGGCAGAGACGCTTTTGCCCGGTGCCGTGGCGCTGGCGCCGAGGTTTGCGTTGGCGGTGTTGTCGGTCGCCGCGTCCAGCGCGTCGATCGCGCGGGCGGTGGAGCTGTCGACCGTGGTCGCCGCGGTGTCGGCGGCGACTTCCGCAGTGCCCGCGACGCGTTCTGCGGCGGCAGTGGTCCCGGTGGTCGCGCGGTCGGTCGCGGCTTCCGTCTCGACATCCGCTGCGACAGTGGTGTCGGTGCCAGCGGCCAGCGGGCCTGCCGCGGCGTTCGTCGTGGCCTGTGCCTGGCCGGTCACCTTGCCGACCAGCTGGGCCTGCGCAGCGGTGGCGCTCATGGCGAGGGCGGCGGCGCCGAGGAGTACGATGGTCTTCATATTCACAATCCCAATTCGTCGCCCCGTAATTGCGGGGCAGGGACAGTGATGACGCGCAAAACGGCGGCTGGCTCCACGCTTAGCGACGAAACGAGCGCCGAAAAACGACCGGATGAGGCCGTTCATTTGCGGTTTAGCGCAGGTTTATCCGCGGTTCACTTTTCGGACCGTGATCGGGCCGCGATCGAGCGCAGAAATCAGATCGTCCAGCTGTCTGGATTGGGCATCGGTGCGCGTTTCTGCGCCGCGATGAGGGAGAAGATCGTGCGAATCAGCACCTGCACCGCCACCGCGACGAGGATCAGCACGCCGATCAGCACCACCGTCAGTACCGCGCCGACGATCGATCCGATCAGCCCGATCCAGAACGTGCGGATGAGGTAGTCGTAATGGCTCGTCTCCCATTCCGCATGGGGATTGGACTTCCAGATATAGGCCAGCACCACGCCGACGATTGCCGTGATTCCGGTGATCACCCCGGCGAGGTACAGAAGCGTGACGATGGTCGGCTGGTTCGCCTCGAAACCGCCGCTGTTGGCGGGTGGTTCGGTGCGCAGCGGGTCATGGGGCGGCGGGGCCTGGCCGAGATCGGCATCCCGCTGTCCGGTCAGGTCGGCTCGCTGTCCGGACAGGTCGCCATTGTTGCGCGGATCACTCATGCTGCCTTTCCCTCGTCTGGTCCCTGCCGCACAACGTAGCGGAGCGCCGCGTCGGAGTCACGGAAGCGGGTAGGGCGGTATCGGGCGCAGCGCGGAGAAGTCCTCGTCCAGCGGCGGATGGTCCAGCGCAGGCCAGTCGAGCGGCGGCGCCGGCACGTCGAAATCGGGCAGCCGGTCCAGCAGGTCGCGGATCAGCGTCAGCCGCCCGTGCTTCTGGTCGTTGTAATCGACCACGGTCCACGGCGCGTGGCCCGTGTGCGTCGCCGCGAACATCGCCTCGCGCGCGGCGGTGTAGTCGGCGAAGCGGCTGCGCGCCTCGATGTCGATGGGCGAGAGCTTCCAGCGCTTGAGCGGATCGTCCAACCGTTCCGCGAAGCGTTCTTCCTGGTGCGCCTGGTCGCAGCTGAGCCAGTATTTGAACAGGTGGATGCCGTCGTCGGTCAGCAGTTTCTCGAACACCGGCACGTCGCGAAGGAAAGCATCGACCTGCTCGGGCGAAGCGAAGCCCATGACCCGCTCCACACCCGCGCGATTGTACCAGCTGCGGTCGAACAGCACGATTTCCCCTGCCGCAGGAAGGTGCGGGACGTAGCGCTGGAAATACCACTGCGTGCTCTCCGCCTCGGTCGGCTTGGACAGGGCGACCGTGCGGCATTGGCGCGGATTGATCCGTTCGCGAATGGCTTTGATCGTGCCGCCCTTGCCAGCCGTGTCGCGCCCTTCCAACAGGACGGCGATCCGCGCGCCGGTGTGCTTCGCCCAGCGGGCCATGGCGACGAGTTCCAGCTCGAGCGGCTCGAGCAATTCTTCGTAAGTTACGCTTTTCATCGCGCCAGCCTAGCACCACCCGCCGCGCACCGCACCCCATCCGGTGGATCGCGCGAGCCCGGCATCGATCATGTGGGTGGCGAGGTCTTCGGTTCGGCCATTAGCTGCGACGCGGCGCGCTGCGCGCAGTTCGCGCCCGTACTTGTCATAAGGCGGCTGCGTCCCACCATCGAAACTGACCGGCCCGGCATTGATCCAGCGGTGCAGTTCGTCGCGCGCGCGAAGGGCGAGGGCCGTCTCCGCCGCGCATTCGCCCGCCAGTTCGGGCGCATTGTAGCCGGTCAGGCGGATGCGACGCTGGCCGATCGCGATGGTATCGCCATCGATTACGCAGCCCGCCGCACTGGGGCCCGATCCGCAGATGGAAAGTCCGCGCGGCGCAGGTGCCCACTGCTCCGGCACGAGGGTGAACTGGCGGAACACAAGGAACGCACCAAGCAGCAGGACGAACGTCAGCAAGGGCCGCAATCGCGGCCACAAGCGCCTCCGCCGTTTTCGGCGCGGGAATGGGCGGGTGTGGAAGCGCGGCGGCTTCGCCATGCGTCGCGTCAGTCCGACGGTGCCGTCATGTCGATGGTAGCCACGGTTTCGCCGCCGCAGCCGATGATCACGCGCCCGTAGGCGGGAAGTGCAGGCGCAAGGGTACCGCGAACTTCCTGCCAACCGCCACGCTGGCCGGGGTCGTTGAATACCAGCAGTTCGAAGCGCTGGCCCGGCGGCATCATCCGGTCGGTCAGGCCAGGGCGGAGCCGTGCGGTGTGGCCGGGCGGCACCGCGACCTCTCCGACGACGGTGAGCACGCTGCCGTTGGCGGCATCCGGGGCAGGGGCGATCGCCGCGCGCCAGTTGTCGCTCGCCGGGCAATCGGGCGGGCCGGGCCGGGTGACGCACGCATTGGTGGCGAGAAAGGCTGCCATCAGCGGTGCAAGACGGGCGATGCGCATGGCCGGCACTCTATCTCGCCCAAGCGCGGACGCAAGAGCGACTCCGCTTTCCCTCGCGCCGCCGAGCCGCTAAAGCGCCGCGCGTATGAGCACCGACACCACCACGCTGGCCAAGGCCGAGACCCTGATCGAGGCGCTGCCCTATTTTCAGCGCTACGCCGGACGCACCTTCGTCGTGAAATACGGCGGCCACGCGATGGGCGACCCCAAGGCCGCTCGCGAATTTGCCGAAGACATCGTGCTGCTGAAGGCGGTCGGGATCAATCCGGTGGTTGTGCACGGCGGCGGCCCGCAGATCGGTGACATGCTGAAGAAACTGGGTGTCGAAAGCACGTTCGTCGATGGTCTGCGCGTCACCGACGCCGAAACGGCCAAGATTGCCGAAATGGTGCTGTCGGGCGCGATCAACAAGGAACTGGTCGGCTGGATCGCTCAGGCGGGCGGCAAGGCGATCGGCATTTCCGGAAAGGATGGCGGCCTCGTCACCGCCACCAAGGTGCAGCGCACCATGAAGGACCCGGACAGCCAGATCGAGCAGGCGGTGGACCTCGGCTTCGTCGGTGAGCCGGCGATGGTCGATACCACGATCCTGGAGACCGCCAGCGCATCGGGCATGATCCCTGTGGTCGCGCCCATCGGAGCGGGCGCGGATGGCCAGACGTACAATATCAATGCCGATACGATGGCCGGCGCGATTGCGGCGGCGCTGGGCGCAGCGCGGCTGTTCCTGCTGACCGACGTGACCGGCGTGCTGGACAAGCAGGGCGAATTGCTGAGCGACCTGACGCCCGCCGATGTTGCGCGGCTGCGCGAAGACGGCACGATCAGCGGCGGCATGATCCCCAAGCTCGAAACCTGCACCCATGCGGTGGAGGCTGGGTGCGACGCAGCGGTCGTGCTCGACGGGCGAGTGCCGCATGCCATGCTGCTCGAGTTCTTCACCGCGCGCGGTGCGGGCACTCTTATCCGGGCGGAAGGCGCGTGATGCGTCGCACTGGCCTGCTTCTTCCGGCTCTCGCGCTGTTCGCCTGCAATCAGGCGCCCGGCGATCAGGTGACAACGGCACAGGACGATCCCGTCGGAACGGAAACGCCCCGGCCGCCGCAGCCGGTCGGCCCGACGGCGGAGCAGATGGCAGCGCGCGTCAGTCGCGACTGTCGCACCGTGGTGCAGGCCTATTCCGGCGCCCTGCAGATGCGACAATTCGCCTTCGCGGCAGAATTCTGGCGCGATCCGGTGATCGACGACGCGCGGCTGGATGCGCTGTTCGCCGATTACAATTCGCCACGCCTCGCGCTAACCGACGTCCGCGAGGAGGGCGCGGCAGGCTCGCTCTATTGCACGGTCACCGGCACGTTGACCGACGGCGACGGTGACAGCGACCCGCAGGACGGCGAAATCGTGCTGCGCCGGGTCAATGATGTCGACGGCGCGAGCGAGGAGCAGTTGCAGTGGACGATCCAGTCTTCCAGCTTCGTCGAACCGCTCGAACAAGCGCGTCGTTGAGGACGTTTGCAGCGCTGTTGATACAGTTTCGCTTCATCCGCTAGAGAACAGGCAAACGGGGCGGTCCGCCAGTCGGAACACCGCTCGCAAAGGAAAGGCACTTCGCCCGTGTTACTCGTTACCCTGGTCCAGATACTGGACGTCCTGATCAACGTGCTGGTGATGCTGATCATCATCCAGTTCGTGATCGGCCTGCTGTTCGCGTTCAATGTGATCAATGCGAGCAACCAGTTCATCACGCAGGTCTACACCTCGATCGACGCGCTGCTGCGGCCGGTACTCAATCCGATCCGACGGATCATGCCCAATGCCGGCGCAATCGACTTTTCGCCGCTGGTGCTGATCATCGGGCTGACCATCCTGCAGATCATCCTGACCAATCTGGCGTATAGCTACGCATGAGTGCGCAGATGATCGACGGGAAGGCATTCGCTGCCGGCCTGCGCGAGAAGGTCGCGACTCACGCCGCTGCCTTCGAACGGCAAGCGGAGCGCAAGGCGGGCCTTGCCGTCGTGCTGGTGGGCGAGGATGCCGCGAGCCAGGTCTACGTTCGTGCCAAGGGCAAGGCGACACTCGCTGCCGGCATGGAAAGCTTCGAATATCGCCTGCCCGCCGAAACGCCGCAGGACGAACTCGTCGATCTGGTGCGGAAACTGAACACCGATCCCAATGTCGACGGCATCCTCGTGCAGCTTCCGCTGCCCAGGCACCTCGACGAAAAGGCGGTCATCGCGGAAATCGACCCCGACAAGGACGTGGACGGCATCACGCCTGCCAACGCGGGCCGACTGGTGCTGGGGATGGATGCGCTGGTGTCCTGCACGCCGCTGGGCTGCATCATGATCCTGCGCGCTCTGGTTGGCGACCTGTCCGGCATGGACGCCGTGGTGGTCGGCCGCTCGATCCTCTTCGGAAAGCCGATGGCCCAGCTGTTGCTTGCCGAGAATTGCACCGTCACCATGGCGCACAGCCGCACTCGCGACCTGCCCGATGTGCTGCGCCGCGCGGATATCGTGGTGGCAGCCGTGGGCGTGCCGAACCTCATTCGCGGTGACTGGCTGAAACCCGGCGCGATCGTGCTCGACGGTGGCATCAACCGGCTGGAGCCGGAACCGGGCGAGGACAAGGGGCGCATCGTCGGCGACGTTGCCTATGACGAGGCGACGCCCCACGTGCGCGCGATCACGCCCGTGCCGGGCGGCGTCGGCGCTACGACCATCGCGGTCCTGCTGCGGAACACCATCGTCGCCGCCTATCGGAACGAAGGGCTGGATCTGCCCGAGGGTGCGCTTTGAAATACGTCATCGCCCTGATCGCGCTAGCGCTGGCAGGCTGTTCCCAGCAGGCCCCGCGGTTCACCAGAACCCAGATCGACCGCGCCCTGCAAAGTGCGCCGGGTGCCGCGCAGCCGGGGCAGATCGTCGCGGTGGAAAAGGCCTTTGCCCGCGCCGCGCGGGACGAGGGGCAATGGACGGCCTTTGCGGAATATGCGGCGCCCGGAGCGATCCTGCATGGCCGCGGCGGCGGCATCGCGGCGGCAGGCTGGCTCGCCGCGCAATCCGACCCGGCAGAGGCCGTGCAATGGGCGCCCCGCGCGGTCTGGATGAGCTGCGACGGCTCGCTGGCGGTCAGCCAGGGGCGCTTTCTCGATCCCAACCGGAAGGTCGGCACCTTCGTCACCGTGTGGCAACAGCAGCCTGACCGCAGCTACAAATGGGTTTACGACGTCGGCGCACCCGACAATCCGCAACCCCCCGCTCCGCCTCCCGAGGCACCGCGCGGCGAGTTCGACATCGTGGTGACCGGGATCGATTCGATCGAAGGCCGCACCGCAGATTGCGCGCGCGCCAGAGAGGATGTTGCGGCCATGCCCCCAGCGCTCGCAGCCGCGCGCTCGACAAATCCGGAGTACAGTTCGCGGGACGGCACGCTGTCCTATACCTGGGCGCACTCGCAAACGGGGGAGCGGCACTTCGTCGCGACCTGGCTGCGCGATGGCGAATGGCAGACCGCGCTTGACCAGCGCTTCGCCCCGGCAACGTCGAACTGACCCGCGCGTGAGCGAACTCTTCGTCTCCGCCTTCATCACTCTGTTCGTGGTGATCGACCCGCCGGGCTGCGCCCCGATCTATGCCGGGCTGACGAAAGGCGCGACACCGGCGCAGTCGCGCGTCATGGCGGTCCGTGCCTGCGTGATCGCGGCCATCATCCTGGTCATTTTCGCGCTGTTCGGCGAACAATTGCTCGCCGCCCTGCATATCGAACTCGACAGCTTCCGTATCGCAGGCGGGCTGATGCTGTTCTGGATCGCCTTCGAGATGGTCTTCGAGAAGCGGACCCAGCGAAGGGAGGAGCGCGCGGAGAAAGTCGTGGCCGAACAGGTCGAGGACGTGTCCGTGTTCCCCATGGCCATGCCGATGCTGGCCGGTCCTGGGGCAATCGCTGCAATCATGCTCCTTCAGAACGAGGCGCAGGGGACCGAGGCGACGTTCATCGTGCTCGCCGCTCTCGCCGCGGTGCTGGTGCTGACCATGCTGGCGCTGATCGCGGCCGGCCCGCTGATGCGCGTGTTCGGCGACCGCGTGGAGGCGGTGGTGACGCGGTTGCTCGGAGTTCTGCTTGCCGCGCTGGCGGCGCAATATGTGATCGACGGGCTGCGCAACAGCTTCGGCATCTGACCCGCTATTGCAGCGTGACGCGTTCCTCGTCCGGATCGCTGCGCCCGAAGAACTGCATCAGCTGGATCAGCATTTCGCAACGCTCGCGCAAGGTCGGCGCTTCGAGCAAGGCCTGCTTCGCCGCCCCGTCGAACGGAGCGATCTGGGAAACGCCGTTAATCAGCGTCAGATCGTCGAGCCGCTCGACCGAATCCCAGTCCACGGCATAGCCTTGCATATCGGCAAAGGTCCGCGCCTCGCTCTCGAACCCTGCACGTTCGACTGCGCTGAGCACTTCGTCGTCGGTATCGTCGATCAGTTCCGCGTCAATCTGGCGAAAGGCCGTGGTGACGTTCCGCTCCCCAATCATACGGAAGCGGGATTCGCCTTCGAGGATGATGTTGTAACGCCCGTCGTCGAGCGCTTCGACATCGCCGATGCGGCCGACGCAGCCGATCTTGAACAGCTCGTCTCCGCTGTCCGGGCCGATGGGCTGGATCATGCCGATCCGCCGGTCGCGCGCAAGTGCGTCGGACACCATGGCGCGATAGCGCGGCTCGAAGATGTGGAGCGGCAATTGCAGACCCGGAAAAAGGATCGCGCCGGTAAGGGGGAAAATCGACAGCCGCTGGCTCATGCGCTTACCCGAACAACAGGATCGAGAGGCGGCGACGCGTGGCGGAGACCCAGGGGTCTTCCAGCCCCACTGCTTCGAAGATCTGCAACAGCTTGGCCTTGGCCGCGCCTTCCTGCCATTCCGGATCGCGCTCGATCTGGGCGAGGAGCGTGTCGGCGGCGTCTTCACGCTGTCCCGCGGCAAAGGCCGCGGTCGCGAAATCGAGCTGCGCCTGCTGGTTCGAGCGATCGGCCGCTGCGGCGTCGCGCAGAGCGACAAGCTGGGCATCGTCGGGCTTTTCGCGCGCGAGTTCGATCGCGCTTCTGGCAGCATCGAGCGCCGGGTCGGACGCCAGCTCCGGCGGGAGGGCATCGAATGCCGCCTGCGCCTGATCGACTTGGTCCGCCGCAGCCATCGCGCGGATCAGCCCGGCATGGGCGGCCGCGTTGTCCGGGTCCATCTGCACGACCTGTGCGAAGACGCTGGCAGCGCGCTGCGTATCGCCATCGGCCAGCACCTGCTCCCCCATGTCGAGGAACTGCTGCACGTCCTGCTGCGGTTCACCCGCGGCACCGCCTTGCGCATCGGGATCGAGCGGCAGCTGCTCAAGCAACTGGTCCAGCATCTGCTTGAGCTGTCCTTCGCTGCGCGCATTGGTGAGGTCGGCGACCGGCTGTCCCTGAAACATCGCATAGACCGTCGGGATCGAGCGCACCTGGAACTGCGAGGCGATGAACTGTTCTTCGTCGACATTGACCTTGGCAAGCACCACGCCCTTGTCGGCGTATTCTGCCGCGACCTTTTCGAGCACCGGGGTCAATGCCTTGCACGGTCCGCACCACTCGGCCCAGAAATCGAGGATCACCAGCTTGCTCATGGAAGGTTCGACCACATCGGTCCGGAACCGGTCCACGGCTTTCTGTTCGTCTATATTGAGACCCATGCTGGCCAAGGTGTGCTCCTGTCGTGAATATATAAGGCGGGCGGAAAGCCCCGCAGCAATGTGGGATCTAGCACAGCTTTTTGAAGGGTGCGATTTTTGCCTTGCTAGGTATGCGGGGCGGTGCTAACCGCGCGCCTCCCCACGAAGCCTTGGCTTCGGGAACGTCAGTGAGCGGGCGTAGCTCAGGGGTAGAGCATCACCTTGCCAAGGTGAGGGTCGGGCGTTCGAATCGCCTCGCCCGCTCCATTTTTCCGACATCCGACGAACGGCCTTGCCGGCGCGACCAGCGCTGTTGCAATGCAACATGCCTCGTGTAGACGTCCGCGTGACATTATAACATTCACGGACGTTGCATGACCTTTCTTTCCAAGACCAGCTCGCTTTCCATCGCCGCGGCATCGCTTTCGCTTCTCGTCGGAGTGCCTGCGGCCGCGCAGGATCAGGAAAGGGAGACGGGTGCGCGGCAGACCTCGCGCGTTCAGGCTGCGGATGACGACTATCACGGAGAGATCGTCGTCACCGCTGCGGGTCTCGAACGACTGGATATTCTTGCCGGAACCTCGGTGATGAGTGGCGAGGAATTGCAGCGCAACATGGCGGGGCAGGTTGGCGAAGTGCTCGCGAAACTCCCCGGCGTATCGGCAACCAGCTTCTCCCCCGGCGCGTCGCGTCCCGTGCTGCGCGGCTTTTCCGGCGAGCGTGTGCGGGTGCTGACCGACGGGATCGGCGGCATAGACGCGTCCAACGTATCGGCCGATCACGCCGTCAGCCTCGACCCGCTGACGGCGGAACGCATCGACGTCCTGCGCGGCCCCGCCGTGCTGCTCTATGGCAGCAGCGCGATCGGCGGCGCGGTGAACATCATCGACAAGCGTATCCCGCGTACGGCGCTGAACGAGCCTTTTCATGTCGACGTGCTGGCTGGCATGGACACGGCCTATGACCTTGCCGAGATCGGCGGGTCGCTCGACGTGCCGATCGGCGGCAATTTCGTCGCCCATGTCGATGGTTCGTATCGCACGACCAACGATGTCGAGGTTCCCGGTTACGCCGTCGCACCGGCATTGCGGGCCGACCTGCTCGCCGACTCGGCCATCGAGGAAGCCGAGGGCGAGTTCGACGAAGCGAACGAATTGCGCGAGGCGGCAAATCAACGCGGTTTCGTGCCCAACACGGCGACCGAGACCTGGAGCACCGGTGCCGGGCTCGCCTTTATCGGCGACAAGCTGGAAGTGGGCGCATCCTTCAGCGTGTTCGACACTGCCTACGGCATTCCGGGGCGCCCCGGCGTCGGTCATCACCACGCGGAAGGCGAGGACGAGCCGGGCGACGAGGCGGAGGAAGAAGGCGAGGAGAACGTCTCCATCGGCCTGCGCCAGTACCGCGGCGATTTCCGCGCGACCGCACACTTCGAAGGTTCGGCGTTCGAAGAATTGCGCGTGCGCGCTGGATATAGCGACTACACCCATACGGAGTTCGAAGGCGACGAAGTTGGCACGGTGTTCGACGTCACTGGCTTCGAAGCGCGCGCAGAGCTGGCGCAGCGTCGGCGTGGCAACTGGGGCGGGTCGCTGGGCGGCCAGTTCTACACGCGCGATTTCCAGGCCGTCGGGGCCGAGGCATACATCGCGCCCAACACCACCGACCAGTTCGCTCTGTTCACCCTGCAGGAACTCGACTTCGGCGGTTTCGGCGTGGAAGCGGCGGCGCGGTGGGAGCACACCGAGGTCGCTGCCGACACGCTGGGCGTGGATCGCCGGTTCGACACCTTCTCGGGCGCGCTGGGCGGGTCCTACGACATCGCCGACGGTCTGGCGCTCGGCGCGAACCTGACGCGAGCCACCCGTGCGCCCAGCGCCGAGGAACTGTTCGCCAACGGCCCGCATATCGCGACGCAGGCATTCGAGATCGGCGACACCGATCTGCGCGAGGAATCGGCGTGGGGCGCGGAAGGTTATCTGCGCGGCGCGGTCGGACCGGCGGAGATCAGCGTGGCAGTCTACAAGAACTGGTTCGACGACTACATCTACCTCAACGCGACAGGTGCGGAAGAGGACGGCCTGCCGGTTTACTCCTACCTGCAACAGGACGCGCAGTATTTCGGGGTGGAAGGCGAGGTGACGCTGCCGCTGGCCGATCTTTCCTCAGGCCGGATCGTGGCGGATGTCAGCGGAGACTACGTCCGCGCTACGCTCGATGACGGAACGCCGATCCCCCGCATCCCTCCGCTCAGCCTGCTCGGCGGGCTGGAATGGCAGGGCGAGCAGTTCGATGCCCGCGCGGAGGTCGAGTGGTTCGCGAAGCAGGACCGGATCGCGCCGGAAGAGACTGCGACTGAGGACTTTACCATGGTCAACGCCTCGCTTGCCTGGAAACCCCTGCGCGGCAACAACAGCCTGACGGTGCTGGCCAAGGTCGACAATATCTTCGACGTCAACGGTCGCCGCCACGCCAGCTTCACCAAGGATTTCGTTCCGCTGGCCGGCCGCAACTTCAAGCTGAGCTTGCGCAGCAGCTTCTAGCGTCAGTCGACGACCGTGCGGTGGGCAGCGCCTTCGGCTTTGCCTTCCGCATGGGCGGCGCGCAGTTCCGCCTTGTGGGCGCGCCGGTCGGCCCGGAAGGAATCATAGGTGCCGCGCACCTGGCCGTAGGCGAAGACCATCAGCAGACCGCCCGTAATTGCGAGGTTCTTCAGCGCCATCGCACCCTGAAGCGGATCGCCGAACTGGTTGTGGAAGAAGAAGATTGTCAGCAGGGTGAAGGCCGCCAGCACGATCGCCGTCAGCCGCGTCATCAGCCCGATCGCCAGCAGCAGCCCCGCGACAAGCTCGAACACCCCGGTGGGCAGGGCAAGCGCGGGCGGCAGGTTCACGTTGGCCAGCATCTGCGCCGCGCCGGACGGATCGAACAGCTTTTGAATGCCGGCGAGAATGAAGATTACGGCCAGCATGATGCGACCGATGAGTGCGGCGAGAAATGACATGGCTACGGCTCCCTGCATCGCGGGCATTGCGCCCGTTCTTGCAGCATCAACTCCTCACGGCGCTTTAAGTGCCGGGGGGAGAATGTCAGAGCCGCGGCAGCGTGACGCCCTGCTGGCCCATGTACTTGCCCGCGCGGTCGCGATAGCTCGTCTCGCACCGCTCGTTCCCTTGCAGGAACAGGAACTGGCACGCACCTTCGTTCGCGTAGATTTTCGCAGGCAGCGGCGTGGTGTTCGAAAACTCCAGCGTCACATGACCTTCCCAGCCGGGTTCCAGCGGGGTGACATTCACGATGATGCCGCAGCGCGCATAGGTGCTCTTGCCCAAACAGATGACCAGCACGTCTTCGGGCACGCGGAAATATTCGACCGTGCGGGCGAGGGCGAAGCTGTTGGGCGGGATCACGCAAACATCGGTCTGGCGGTCGACGAAGCTGTTGGCGGCGAAATCCTTGGGGTCGACCACCGCGCTGTCGACATTGGTGAAGATCTTGAATTCGTCCGCCACCCGCGCATCGTAACCGTAGGAGGACAGGCCGTAGGAGATGCACCCCTCCCGCCGCTGCGCCTCCACGAAGGGTTCGATCATGCTTTCGGCAGTCGCTTTCTGCCGTATCCACTTGTCGCTGAGAATCGCCATGTGCCGCTTGTTCCCCAAGCGGAGGGGCGGGGCAAGGTGCGCGGCGTCATCTGCCGTGGTATTCGCGGAACCAATCCACGAATTTCGGCAGACCGACCTCGATCGACGTGCTCGGCTCGTACCCAAAGTCGCGCTGGATGTCGCTGATGTCGGCGTAGGTCCGATGTACGTCGCCGGCCTGCATCGGCAGCATCTTGATCGAGGCTTCGCGCCCGCAGGCTTCCTCGATGATCTGGATGACTTTCATCAGGTGTTCGGAGCGGGAATTGCCGATGTTGTAGAGCGCGTGCGGTGCGACGCTGCCACCGGGCTTTTCCGCGCCATTGTCCTGCGGCGGGCCATCGAGGCAGGCGACCACGCCCGCGATGATGTCATCGATGTAGGTGAAGTCGCGGTACATGTCGCCGCCGTTGAATACCTGGATCGTCTCGCCGCGCAGGATGCTGTCGGTGAACATCCAGTAGGCCATGTCCGGTCGCCCCCACGGACCGTAGACGGTGAAGAAGCGCAAACCCGTCAGCGGCTGGCGGTAGAGGTGAGCGTAGGTTTCGCTCATCAGTTCGTCCGCGCGCTTGGTCGCGGCGTAGAGCGAGACGGGGTGATCCACGCGGTCTCCGACAGCGAACGGCATCTTCTCGTTGCCGCCGTAGACCGAACTGGACGAGGCATAGACCATGTGCCGCACCGAACGCTGCCGCGCCAGCTCGAGCATGTTCAGGTGGCCCGCCAGGTTGGCGCGCACATAGGCGTGCGGGTTTTCGATCGAGTACCGCACGCCCGCCTGCGCACCCAAGTGAACGATGCGGTCGATGTCATGCCGCACGAGCCGTTCGTGCAGCCGGTCCATGTCGGAGAAATCGAGGTCGTAGAAAGTGAAGCGATCGCCGCCTGCCGTGCGCAGCCGGTCGCGGCGCGTCTGCTTCAGCGAAACCTGGTAATAGTCGTTGAGATTGTCGACGCCGATGACGTCCTCACCCCGCGCCAGCAGAACTTGCGCCAGCGCCGAGCCTATGAAGCCGGCTGCCCCCGTTACCAGAATTCCCATCTAACCCCCGTTTGCTGCCGCCAGCGGCAGCCTAGTCTATTTGCTTCGCCCCCAGCGACGGATTGCGCGCCGTGATGTGATTGAGCCACGCCTTGGGCTTGCGCAGCATGTTCTCGGGGTAGTCTACCGACAAGCCCGCCATTTGCGCCATCTTTCCGACGAAGTGGATGCAGTTGCGCGTCTTGAGATCGTAATACTTGCCCGGCGCATCACGCCAGCGGAACACCTCGGCACGCATCTCGCGAAATTTCGCGTCGCTGACCGTAATGGTGAAATGCCGGTTGGTGGTCTTGAGATACTTCGGCTTCTCGCTGATCACCATGTGCGTGACGGGCCCCGCGAGCACGGCAGGAGATGCCGTTTTCGCGCTGAAGCCGTAGTTTTCCATGACCTTCCTGCCATCCTCCAGCTCGCCTTCGAACACCACGAAGGTGTGCGGATAGCGGCCGCCGAACAGCGAGCCGTTGAAGCTGTGGAAGTGCACGTCGACATCAGCCATCGCCGGACTGGCGATAAGCGCGGCGAGACTGGCGAAAAGGATCGCGAGATAGCGGAACATGGCCGCGCTGTTAGCGGACCGTCGGCTGAACGTGCAATGAAATCATGGACGTGACTTATTGCGCCAGCAAGGTGGCGTTGCCGCCCGCTGCGGTCGTGTCGATGCAAACGACGCGCTCCGTCGCGAAGCGTGCGACGTAGTGCGGGCCGCCGGCCTTGGGCCCGGTCCCGGAAAGACCCTCGCCGCCGAACGGCTGGCTTTCCACCACCGCGCCGATCTGGTTGCGGTTGATGTAGAGATTGCCCACCCGCGCGCGTGCCTCGACGAAGCGCCAGGTTGCCTCGATCCGGCTGTGAAGGCCCAGCGTCAGGCCGTAGCCGGTCGCGCCGATGTCTTGCAGCACCTTGTCGAGATCCTTGGCCTTGTACCGCGCAACGTGCAGCACGGGTCCGAAGTTCTCCCGCTTCAGATCGAGGATCGAATCGAGTTCGATTATGGTCGGCGCGACGAAGCAGCCATCGCCCGTTCCGCGCGGCAGCTTCTGCCGCCAGACCTGCCGCCCGGCTTTCTTGCGGCGGGCGACGTGGCGTTCCAGCGCGGCCTTGGCATCGGGATCGATCACCGGTCCGACATCGGTGGAAAGTTTCGCGGGATCACCCACCGTCAGTGCGTCGAAGGCGCCGCGGATCATGGTCAGCATCTCGTCCGCAACGTCTTCTTGCAGATAGAGCATCCGCTGCGCCGAGCAGCGCTGGCCCGCGCTCTGAAAAGCGCTTGCCACCACGTCGCGCGTGACCTGTTCCGGCAGGGCGGAACTGTCGACGATCATGGCGTTCTGTCCGCCGGTTTCCGCGATGAAGGTCGCGATCGGCCCTTCGCGCGCAGCCAGCGTACGATTGATCGCCTGCGCCGTTTCCGTCGATCCTGTGAATGCGACCCCTGCAAGGCGCGGGTCGGAGGTTATCATCTGTCCAACATCGCCGGCGCCAGGCACCAGCTGGAATGCTTCCGGCGGGATGCCTGCATCGTGGCACAGCTTCACTGCCAGTGCAGCGATCAGCGGCGTCTGTTCGGCAGGCTTGGCGATGACCGTGTTGCCGGCGGCAAGTGCGGCTGCGGCAGGCCCGATGAAAATCGCCAGCGGGAAGTTCCACGGGCTGATGGTCGCGAAAACCCCGCGCCCGGCCATGGTGATGCGGTTCTCCTCGCCCGTTGGGCCGGGGAGGGCGAAGCTGCCCGCGAACATACGGCGCGCCTCGTTCGCGTAATAGCGCAGGAAATCGACCGCCTCGCGCAGTTCGAGGACCGCGTCGGGCAGCGTCTTGCCCGCTTCGCGAATGCACAGCGAGAGGATCTCGTCCGTATGCGCCTCGAAATGGTTGGCGCATTCGTCGAGCAGCACGGCGCGCTTCTCGCCGCCCAGCGCGTTCCAGCCCGGCTGCATGACCGAAGCACGGCCGATGGCATCGGCGACTTCTGATGCCAGCGAATCCCGCCGTGTTCCGATCTCGATGCCGAGGTTCTGCGGCATGGTGATCGGCGCGATCTCGCCCTGTTCGGCGGTGGATGGGAAGGTCGGCGCGGCGTGCCATTGCACGTGATGCAGCGCCTCGATCCGTTTGATCAGAGGCTCGCGCACCAGCGGGTCGGAGAGGTCGATACCGGCGCTGTTCTCGCGACCCGGAAAGATCTCTGTCGGCAGGGGAATGGCGGGATTGCGCCTGGGCTGAAGCGCGGCAAGCTCGGCCACCGGGTCGGTGGTGAGGTCTTCGACCGGCACGTCGGCATCGGCCATGCGATTGACGAAAGAACTGTTCGCCCCGTTCTCCAGCAGGCGGCGCACGAGGTAGGCCAGAAGGTCCTTGTGATTGCCGACCGGCGCATAGATCCGCACCGCCGTGCGCGGCTGGCCCTGCCGTTCTTCCTCGCGGGCGAGGGCGCCGTAGACGTCCTCTCCCATGCCGTGGAGACGCTGGAACTCGAAGGCGCCGTCAGCACCATGCTCCGCTGCCAAGGCTTTGATTGCACCGATGGTGTAGGCGTTGTGCGTGGCAAAGGCTGGGTAGACCGCTTCGGTCGCGGCGATCAGCTTTGCCGCGCAGGCGAGGTAGGACACGTCGGTCGCGATCTTGCGCGTGAACACCGGGTAATCGGTAAACCCGCCCACCTGGCTTAGCTTGATCTCGGTATCCCAATAGGCGCCCTTGACCAGCCGGACCATCAGCTTGCGGTCGTGCTTGCGCGCCAGCTTCACCACCCAGTCGCACAGCGGCGCGGCGCGTTTCTGATATGCCTGCACGGCAAGGCCGAATCCGGTCCAGCCACCGGCGAACAGGTCATCCTGCTTCACCAGTTCCTCGAACAGGTCGAGCGACGGCTCCAGCCGGTCGGCCTCTTCCGCATCGATGGTAAAGTGGACACCCGCATCGCGCGCCTTGCTGGCGAGGCGGTGGACGATCGGGAACAGTTCGTCGACCGCCTGCTGCTGATGGAGGAAGGTGTATTTCGGGTGCAGGGCGGACAGTTTGACCGAAATGCCCGGAGACGTCGTGATGCTGCCTGTCGCTTCGCTCGCCAGCCGATCGATCGCATCCTCATAGGCGCGTTCGTATCGCGCGGCGTCGGCAAAGGTCATTGCCGCTTCACCGAGCATGTCGAAGCTGTGTGTCAGGCCCTTTGCCCGTTCCGGCGCGGCGCGTTTCAGCGCTTCCTTCATCGTGCGACCGAACACGAACTGCCCGCCGAGGATGCGCATCGCCTGCAAGGTGGCCTTGCGGATCACCGGCTCTCCGAGGCGGTTGGCGGTGCGGCGAAGGGTCGCGCCCATGCCGCGCTGCGCTTCCTGCGGTGCGTCGAGCACTTCGCCTGTCAGCATGAGCGAGAAGGTCGCCGCATTGACGAAGGTGGAAGGGCTTTCGCCCAGATGCTCGGCCCAGTCGATGCCGGACAGTTTATCGTGGATCAGGGCGTCGGCGGTTCGGGAATCGGGCACACGCAGGAGCGCTTCGGCAAGGCACATCAGCGCGATGCCTTCCTCCGTTGCGAGGCCGTAGGTATGCAGGAAGGCATCGATGCCACTGGCCTTCTGTGCGCGGGCGCCATCGATCAGGCGGGCGGCAATGGACTGCGCGCTGCCGTGAAGGCGCGAGACGGGTGCGGCCTGTTTCAGGCGTGCGTCGATGCAGTCGTGTTCGTTCAGGCGGTAGGCAGTGCGGATCGCGGAGCGGTCTAGAGTCATGGCGGCCCCCTGCACCCGGTTACATCTGCAATCAAGCGTTGCGTCGGCGCACGGCGGCTGGCTAGCGACAGGGCCATGCGCATCGTGTTTTCTCGCAAGGGTTTCGACAGCGGATCAGGCGGCGGGCCTTCGCCGATCGTGAACGGCGTACCCATCAGCCTGCCGATCCCGGCGGGCGTAGCCTCAAGTACGAGTTACGCCGATCTGGGTCTTGCGCCATACGTCGCGCAGGCAAGCCGGGGCCAACTTGGGGGCGAGGACCTGTGCCATCACGATCCGATGTTCCTCGACATTGGCGTGTGCCTGTTCGGCCAGTGCGGTGCGGCGCAGACCCATCTGTCCAACCGCGGCGTGGACCGGGGCGATGTTTTCGTGTTCTTCGGACTGTTCGCTGAAGAAGCGAGCAAGGAACGGCATCACCGGATTTTCGGCATGATGACAGTGGAGGAGGTTACTCGGCTCGACCCCGCTGCACCTCACGCAGAACTCGTTTCGCACGGCCACCCGCACGCACTTGCCATGCACGCGGCCAATGACACGATCTATCGCGGACACTCCCGCCTTGCACGAAGCGACCGCCGCGAATTACGACTGACAGTGCCGGGCGGGCCGGTCAGCCTGTGGAACGTTCCCCCATGGCTCAAGCGCGTTGGGCTGAGCTATCACGACCGCGCCGAGCGCTGGCTGCCGGGCAATCGTCTGCAAAGCGTCGCGCGGGGGCAGGAATTCGTGGCCGATGTCGGCAATCGCGCAGCACCCCGGACATGGCTGAAGCAGCTGGAGCGCTGGCTGGAAACCTAGGCGTTCCTTGTCATCCAGTCGGTGATCGCCTGTTGCGCGGCAGCATCCAGATGGAGCCCCAGCTTGCTGCGTCGCCACAGAACGTCCTCGCCGGTGCGAGCAAACTCCTGCGCCGCGAGGTATGTCAATTCAGCCTCGGTGACATCATCGGCGATTGTCGGACCCGGCGCTGCGAGGAGCGGCTCGGCCCGCGTACCGTATGCGCGCAGCAGGCGATGCAGGGTCTGCCTTTCGACAGAGGGATGGGCCTCCTGCATCACGCGCTCGAACAGCGGAAAATCGCCATGCGGTATATCGCCGCCTGGGAGAACTACCCCACGTGTCCAGGCACCGCTGGCTTTGGGCAGATATTTCGCAAGATCGTCCATCGCGTGTTCGGCAAGGCGCCGGTAAGTCGTGATCTTCCCGCCATAGACAGACAGGATCGGCGGCTGGCGGTGGCCTGCGTCGACGTCGAGAACGTAGTCTCGCGTCACATGCGCGTTGTCGCTCGAATGATCCTCGAACAATGGCCGCACACCGGAATAGGTCGATACGATGTCTGCCCGGGAAACGGGCTCCGCAAAATACTCCGACGCGGCAGAAAGCAGGTAGTCGGTCTCGTCCTCGCTGATCCGCACCGCATCGAGGTCTTCGGTGTACAGCCGGTCGGTCGTACCGATCAGGGTGAAATCGCGCTCATACGGGATGGCGAAGACGATCCGGCCATCGCCGTTCTGGAAGATGAAGGCTTGTCCGCCGGGATATTTGCATCGGATGATGATGTGGCTGCCCTGCACCAGTCGCACGTGCTTCTGCCGCGTTCCATCGCCGGTGAGACCGGCGACATCGTCGACCCACGGGCCAGCGGCATTGGCCACGGCACGCGCCAGCACGACGCGCTCACTGCCATCGCGTTCGGCGAGCGTGGCGCGCCAATGGTCGCTGCGCCGTTCCAGCCTGGTGCAGGCCGTGCGGGTGAGGACGGTGGCACCGCGATCCCGTGCATCCATTGCATTGAGCGCGACGAGCCGCGCATCCTCGACCCAGCAGTCCGAATATTCGAAACCCTTGGTCAGGCGGTCCTGCAAGACGCCGCCGAAGGGCTGCGCGTGAAGATCGACGCGCCGGGTGGCGGGCAGCCGCTTGCGACCGCCGATATGATCGTAGAGAAACAGCCCGAGCCGCAACATCCATGCCGGGCGCAGACCCCGGTCGTAAGGCAAGACGAAGCGCATCGGCCAGATAATGTGCGGCGCCATCTGCCACAACACCTCCCGCTCGGTCAGCGCCTCGCGCACCAGGCGGAACTCGTAGTGCTCGAGGTAGCGCAGGCCACCGTGGATCAGCTTCGTGCTTGCCGAGGACGTGTGCTGCGCGAGGTCGTCCTTCTCGCAAAGCAGGACCTTGAGGCCGCGCCCGGCCGCGTCGCGCGCAATGCCGCATCCGTTGATCCCGCCACCCACGACCAGAAGATCGATGCGCTCTTCGCTGTCGGTTCTGTCGTGGGCCATGTCCGGACCTATTGCATGGCGGGCGTGCCCGTGAAAGCGCCGTGCCGGCGCAGGTCGGGGAAATGCGCGGGGTCGATGGTAAATACTATCTTTACGCTTCATGCGTAGGGGAGACGGTCGAACCTAGGCAATGGAGAAGATGCCCTGCCAATGCAGGGGAGCGAAACGTCCAACCGATGAAACGTCTTGCGCGAATCCTTCCTTACGAACGTACCCGGCACGCCCTGATCGCCGCGGTGATCGCGCTCGTCCTGGGCCTGTCGACCCTGCTCGACCCGCTCGATCGGTTTGTCTGGATGTGGAAGTCGCGGATCGATCTGCAACCCGTCTCGGGCGAGATCGTATTTATCGAAACCCGAAGCGACTTCGCGGCAGCCTCGCGGCCGCAGGATCGAATGCAGCTTGCCGAAACGATGACGGCGCTCAAGGCGGCCGGCGCCGACCACGTCTACCTGGATTTCGTGTTTGAAAGCCCATCGATGGCGGCGGCGGATGCGAAACTCGGCCAAGCGGTCGCTGACTTGGGGGAAGACGTTTCGCTGACAACCCGCATGCGGAACATGCCCGGGCGCCAGCCCAAATTGGTTCGTTCGCGCCCGCAAATCCGAGGAAAAGCGGATGAATTGTTCAGCGACAATTTCGTCGATTTCTCTGGCATCTCCTGGTTCATGGAGCCGCGCCGCTCGTGGCAAGGCGAGGTCTTCGATTCCCTGGCGGTCCGGATGGCCGGTGACGCGGAACAGCCTGAAGCGTCGTTTCCAATCGCGTACAATTTTGATGTCAGCAGCATCCCATCGGTAAAGCTTTCCGCCATTGATTGGGAAAGAGACAGCAATTCGCCTGATCAGATTGCTCAATTTGCGGGAAAGCAGGTTCTGATTGGACCTGAATGGTCTTCGGAAAGCGCGGCAGCTGCGCCTGGCCAGATCCTGCTTCCACGCTCCTTCACCTCGATCTATGCAGCGGAGACGCTCAAGCGCGGTCAAGGGCCTTGGGTGCCAGCGGAAGCGCTGCTGGCACTCTATCTTTTGGCTATTCTCAGCACTATCTGGTGGCTCAAAAATCGTAAGGTCCGCAAGATCGCATATATCGCGATCGGGCTTTCGCCGATCGTCTTGATCCCAGTATTCTCGGAGCTGCGAATTCTGCCGCTGCTTGCACCGTCACTGGTGTTCCTAGCCCTCTACTCAGTGCAGCGGCACGTGGCACGTCGAAAACTTCAGCAAAAAATGCATGATGAAGTGATCGGGCTGCCGACGTTCGCTGCAATGAAGGCAGCGCTCGCCAAGTCCCCCAATCCCGGTGCAACTGCAGTCGTCATGGCCAAGATCCACCGCTTTGACGAGGTCACGACGACGCTCGGAGCAGGTGCAATCGGAGAGTACGTACAGCAAATCGCTAGCCGGTTCCGCATCGCTGATCAGGAATTGGTCGTTTATAGCAATGGCGGCAAATACCTCGGCTGGCTGGCACCGGCGGCTGATCCAGCGATGCTGGAAAGCCACCTGCGTGGTTTGCGTGCTATCTTTGCGCACCCGCTTTTGGTGCGAGGCAGCGCGGTCGATGTCGGCATTACGTTCGCGTGCGATAATACCGGCGAGCGGGATGCGGCCCGCAAGATGGCTGGCGCCAGTTCGACGCTGGAACGCACAACGGAAGCCCACGAGCCAGTTCTTTTCGCCGAGGTCGCTTCCGAAGGCGACATGTGGTGGAGTATCTCGCTACAGGCGAAGATCGACGAAGCTCTGGCCAACGGTCATATCTTTCCCGTTTTCCAGCCGCAGATCGATCTGGCGACTGGCAAAGTCATGGGCGCAGAAGCCTTGGTTCGCTGGAATGATCCGGAGCGCGGCTCGGTTTCGCCGTCCTATTTCGTCGAGCAGTGCGAGCACGCAGGGCGGATGGATCACCTTACCCAGCACGTGCTTGAACGCTCGCTCGAAGCCGCGAAACTGTTTGTCCGGCACAATTCCGAATTCACGATGTCGGTGAACATCTCCGCCACTTTGCTTCGGGACTTCCGCCTGACCGATATGGTGGAACGCGCGCTGGCGGAGAGTGGATATGATCCTCGGAAACTCGTGCTCGAGATTACAGAGACATCGCGCATTGCCGATTACGAGGTGGCGCGTAGCGTGATGGAGCGATTGCGTCTGATCGGCGTGCGGCTTTCGATCGATGATTTCGGAGTGGGAGCAGCAAGTTTGGAAACTCTGCTGCGCCTGCCATTCGACGAATTGAAGATCGACCGGGCTTTTACTGCGCAAATCACGCGCAGTGCCAAGGCAAAAGCTATCGCACAGATGCTGATTACTTTCGGCATCGATACGGGAATCACCATCGTTGCGGAAGGCGCGGAGAACGAAGAAATTCTTGCCGTACTGCGCGATTCGGGCTGCCACATGGTGCAGGGCTATGGCATTTCCCATCCGCTCGACGAGAAAAAGTTCTCGCAATTTCAACAAGCTGAACTAGTTACGAGGCCCGCGGCGATAGATGTTGGTTAAAGCTTTACTTACTTGAGTGTTTAACGCATTATTAAGGCCTACCAACAGGAGGCCCACTATGACCTCACGTAACGTGAAGCGGCCCGCAGGCCGTGGCTTCTGGGATTGGTTTATCGGTTCTGGACACCGTTAAGCTAACCCAATAGCCGAATTACGGGGTCCCCGCGCAAGCGGGGGCCCTTTTTCGTGTCCTGTCGGGAGAAGTTGCGGGCATTGCGTAGCACCGCCATGCCGTGCGATAGCTTTTCGAAGAGGAGTACGAAATGGCTACGCAGATCCGCCCATCGCAAGAAATGTCAGCCGAAGAGTGGAAGGTTCGTCAGGACCTTGCCGCCTGTTACCGTATCTTCGACCACCTCGGCTGGGGCGAGTCCATCTACAACCATATTTCGGTGGCCGTGCCGGAGGAAGAAGACACCTTCCTCATCAACCCGTTCGGCCTCCTGTATGACGAGGTGACCGCATCCAACCTCGTCAAGATCGATGTCGATGGTAACAATTTCGGCTCGTCGCAATATCCGGTGAACAAGGCCGGTTTCACTCAGCACAGCTACTTCCACAAACACGGCGGTGAGCGCGCGACGGCCATATGCCATGTGCATACCACTGCGACCATGGCCGTGTGCAGTCACAAGGACGGGCTGTTGCCGACGAACTTCTACGCCTGCAATTTCGTCGGCAGGATCGGCTACCACGATTTCGAGGGCGTTACCGTTAGGCCTGAAGAAGGCGAGCGCCTGCTTGAGAACCTGGGCAAGGGCAATATCCTGATGCTGCGCAATCACGGCCCCGTCGTGATGGGCCGCACAATCCAGCAGATGTTCGTCCAGATGTGGTCGCTCCAGAGGGCGTGCGAAATCCAGGTCGCGACGCTCGGCATGGGCAATCCGGCGCATGTCGAGAACGACGTCGTTTCCGTGCACCAGCGCGACCTTTCGGTCATGGCGAGCCAGAGCGAGGCGGGGGTGCTCGACTTCGAAGCCTGGAAGCGCAAGATCGACCGGATCGATCCGAGCTGGCGCGACTGACGCCAGGCATCGGGTGATCCGCTATGTCCCGTATGACGGTCAATGGCCGGCCAGTGTTCTTCGACATGGCGCCGGAGACGCCGCTGCTGTTTGCGCTGCGTGATGCCGCCAATCTTACCGGTACGAAATACGGCTGCGGCAATGGCGATTGCGGCGCATGCATGGTGCTCGTCGACGGAGAGGCGCTGCGCAGTTGCCTGATCACTATCGCTGAGGCGGAGGGCCGCTTCATCACGACGATCGAGGGGCTGAGCCGCGACCGTTCGAATCCCGTTCAGCAGGCGCTGGTCGCGGAGCAGGCGATACAGTGCGGTTTCTGCACGCCGGGGATCGTCATTGCCGGGGCAGCGCTGCTCGCGCGCAATGCCGCGCCGGGCGAGGATGAGATCAAGGCGGCCATCCCGAATCTGTGCCGCTGTGGTGTCTATCCGCGGCTGGTCCGCGCGATCGAGCGGGCAGGGCGGGTTTCGCGCGGTCAGGAGCGCATCAGCGCCGCACCTGCTCCGGGTATCCTGACGCGCGACGCCGCCCGATCCGTCCCCGCCATTGGCAGCGCGGACGAACCGGACGGAGCAAACTAGACCTACAGTGCGAAGCGAACACCCGCCTTCGCGGTGAAGGGCTTGCCCGGCTGAATGTTGTTGTCGCCGTGGGCGCTGGGGTAATATTCCTCGTCGAAGAGATTCTCGATGTTGAACTGCAAGCTGATGCGGTCATCGATCGTGTAGAACGCCGCCGCGTCCACGCGGGTGTAGCTGGGCAGTTTCACGTCATTGGTGAAGCTCGCATACTGGCTCGACTGGTGCACCACGCCCAGCCCGAAGCCGAGACTGTCCGTCACGTCGTACCGGCCCCATGCCCCGATCTGGTGTTCGGGCAGTTGCTGCAATTCTGTGCCAACGCTGGCGGCGTCCGTGGCGGACCGGATTTCCCCGTCGAGGTACGTGTAGCCGAGATTGACGTGTAGCGCCTCGGTCAGCGAACCGGCAACGCTGGCCTCGAACCCCTGCACCCGGCTCTCGCCGGTCAGAACCGTGAGATTGGTGGCCGAATCGGTTGCAGGAGTATTTGACCGGTCAAGGCGGAACACCGCTGCCGTCAGCAGGAGATCGTTGCTCGGCGCATATTTGATTCCGGCTTCAAGCGATTCGAATTCCTCCGGATCCAGAACGACGCTGCCTTCGCTCAGAACGGTGAACTGGTTGCCGGAGGCGGGAAGGAAGCTTTCCGCATAACTCGCGTAAAGCGAAACATTGTCCTGCGGCTTCACGATCACGCCGAGCCGCGGGCTCAACTTGTCGTCCTTGCGCGAGGCGGCGAAGTCTTCCCGGATATTGTAGCTATCCAGGTCGAATTCCTCGTAGCGCGCACCAACGACGACCTGAAGCCAGTCGGTCAGGTCGATCTGATCCTGAATGTAGATCGACAGCGTGGTGAGCTCCGAGGTGGAAGCTCGCTGTGGAGAGAGGGTGAAGCCCGGCACCGCGATCACATCCGCGAGGTCGACGACAACGCTGGTCAGCCCGCCGAAGCGCGCCTGGTCGCGGTTGGCATCCGTATCCTGCTTCATGGCTTCGGCACCGATCAGCAGCGTGTGACCAATGGTGCCGGTATTGCCCTGCCAGACGAGATTGGCCTGTCCGATCAGGTTTTCGCGAATAGTCCCGGCTTCATATCCGCCGAGCCGGACCTGGTCGGCAACGCCATCATTGTCGCTGTCGATCGCACCTGATGGCACGATGTTCGAATAGAACTTGTCATAATGGGCGTATTGAACCGTCGCGTTGGCGCTCAGCCCATCGGAGAACGCGTGATCGATCCGGCTGCGCGCAATGTGCGCTTCGACCTGGCTGAGATTGTAATCCCTAACGCCGAAGAACGTTTCTTCTGCCCCTTGCAGCGGACGGTTATCGAAGGAGGGAATCCCCCGATCGGTGACGCGCTCGTCATCGTCGTAAGTATAGCTTGCGACGATCTGCGTGGCCGGGCCTACCGCGATCGTTGCCGTGGGGCTGACGCCAATGAAGCGGCCTTCGTAGAAATCGCGATGGTTGGCGAATTCCTCGTAAGTGGTGTTTAGGCGCAGTGCGACATTGTCGGACGCCGCCACGCCGAGGTCTGCGGCGATGCTAAACGCGCCATGCGTGTCGACAGTGGCCGATCCGGCAACGCGGGGAGCGCCGAAGCCGGCGGTCTTGCTGACCCGGTTGATTGCACCGCCGCCAGCACCGCGCCCGAAAATCAGCGCGTTGGAGCCCTTCAGCACTTCGATGCGCTCGATATTGTAGAGCGGGCGGTAGTATTCGGCGTCGTCACGCAGGCCGTCAATGTAGAAATCGGCGGTGGTTTCCTGCCCGCGAATAAAGACTTCATCGCGCTGCCCTTCACCGGTTTCGAGGCTGACGCCCGGCACGAACCGCAGCGCTTCGTTGAGCGAAGTGACGTTCTGGTCGTCCAGCTGGTCGCGCGTGATCGATGTGATCGCCTGCGGCACGTCGATCAGCGGAGTCGGTGTCTTCGTACCGGTCGACCCATCGTCCGTTCCATAGCCATCGCGCTCTCCCGTGACGATGATCGTTCCGGGCAGGTATTCGCGCTCAGGTGCGTCTTCGGCCATAGCGGGAAGGGCGGGAACGAGGGCGGTTGCGGCGAGCAGCGTGGCGCTCAGCCGACGGTTAAAACGGTACAAGATGGTTCCTCCGGATCTGCGAATGATTCGCGATATGAGGCCTGCTATTGCGAGTTATTCTCAATTGCAACACCCCAGACGCGAAACATCGTTCTCTTTCTTGGAAGCTGCCGCTGCGGCGCGTATTGCGCGGTTACAGTTCTTGAGGAGACCGAAATGAAAGCGACCATCTGGCACAACCCGAATTGCGGTACTTCGCGCAAGACGCTGGCCATTCTCGAAGAGGCGGAGGGCGTCGAAGTCGAAGTCGTCGAGTATCTCAAGAACCCGCCGAGTGAGGAGAAGCTCGCGCAGCTCTATGGGGATGCGGGGATCACGCCAGCGCAGGGCCTGCGCCTACGCGGTACCGATGCGCAGGAGCGTGGACTGCCCGACGCCGGCGATGCCGAAGTGCTCTCGGCCATGACGAGCGATCCGATCCTGATCGAGCGTCCGCTGGTGGAAACCGACAAGGGCGTGCGGCTGTGTCGGCCGCAGGAAAAGGTGCTGGAGATTCTCTGAAGCTCGCAGGTGGGGCGCGATCGCGCCTCAGTTCTCGCTGGTCATTTCGTCGTCATTGCCCAGCCGCGACCAGCCATAGAACACGACGATGGCGCATAATCCGATGATGGAGCCGAAGGCGAAGCTTTCGTGCGTGTTGTAGAGCCACACGCCGAGCGCCGGAGCGACGATGAAGGCCGCGCCCGCGATTGATGCCATGACACCGGCAACCTCGCCCTGTTCGTGCGTGTCGACCGCGAGCGAGGCACCGGCGTTGTTACCTGGCCGGAAGAGGCCGAAGCCCAATGTCGCGATCGAATAGGCCAGCGCGATGGAGTGCAGGTCGTCCGCTATGGCGAGAAACGCGGTGCCAATCGCCGAGATGACGATGCCCGACATCGACGCGGCCCGCGGGCCGAGGTGGAAGTTCGGAATGATACCCCACTGCGCCAGCAGCGTGGCGATTGCCCCGCACATCAGCACGATGCCGACCGGGCCTGCACCCAGTTCGGGCGTTTCGCGCAAGCCCAGCCGGTCGAGCACCAGGAAGCCCGAAATGCCCAGAACCATCGCCTGGGCGTGACCGCCGATCAGCCCGGAGACGACCCAGGGCCGCGTTCGCGGATCGCGCCAACCGGACATGCGCTTGCCAGGTTCGGTCAGCGACACGGCATCGGTGTCGTCGCCGGAATCTCCCTGCTCGGGCGAGGTCGTGGAGTACGGGGCGGCATAGGCGCTGCCGCGCGCGGGAAACTGCGGGGTGTCGTTGGGCAGGCGCAGGCGCAGCGCGATCAGCGTGGCAATGCCGACCGCGGCGAACGCTATGAAAGGGCCGGTCAGCCCGAGCGCTGGGAACACCAGCAGCGGCGCGACGGCCGGGCCGATCACCGTGCCTAGGCCGAAGCTCGACGCGATCAGCGACATCGCGCGCGTCCGCTCCGTCCGGTCGGTGCGCGCCGCGACATAGGCCTGCACGGCAGGCGGCGCAGCAGAGCCGAAACCGCCGTAAAGGCTCCGCGCGAGCGCGAACATGATCAGGGTCGCGGCGGCCGGGATCAAACCCTTCAGGCCGAACCACAGCACCATGCCGCAAAGACCCATCGACACGATGAAGCCCATCAGCCCCACCGCCATCATCGCCTTGCGGCCACGCTGGTCTGAACGGCGCGCCCACAGCGGGGCGCAGATCACCCACAGCAAGGCGGACCAGGTGTAGGCAAGGCTGATCCACACGTCGTTGACCTGCAATGCCGTGCCGATGGACGGCATGACCGACTGCATCGCGGTGTTGCCCGCAGCGGTGACCAGCATGACCATGAAAAGCAGGATCATTCGCCCGCGCGAAATGGCGCTGGGCTTCGGCGTCGCCTTGGACCGTGCAGGCACCGTTGTGGGATCGTGTTCCGCCATGGTGCCGAACCGCTAGGCCGGTGACCTCAGTTTTGCAATCGGCGCCAACTTGCAATCGGGCTGCGAAAATGCCAACGCGGTCGGGTAAACTGTTGGACATCCAGCCGGAACTCCCGGCCATACCGCGGGAGCCGCAATTCCATCATGTCAGGCCATGAAATGACCGAGCAGCAGCCTGCGCGCACGCTCGGCCGCCGGATCAAGCACGCACTGGGTCCGTGGGGCGTTTTCTTCGAAGGTTTCGTCAAGCATCCGGTGATGGTCGGTTCGATCATCCCGTCCTCGCGCTTCACCATCCGCAAGATGCTGTCGAAGGTGGACTGGGGCAACTGCAAGGTGTTCGTCGAATACGGCCCCGGCGTCGGTACGTTTTGCCGCCCGGTGCTCGACCGCCTGCCGCGCGACGGGATGCTGATCGCGATCGATACCAACCCGCTCTATATCGACTACCTGCGCCGTACGATCGGCGACAGCCGGTTCAAGCCGGTGCTGGGATCGGCAGCCGACGTCGAGGCGATCGTGCGCGCGCACGGGGCAGAGCACGCCGACTACATCCTGTCGGGTCTGCCGTTCTCAACCTTGCCAGAGGGCGTTGGCCCGCAGATCGCGGCGGCGACTCACCGCATCATCCGCAAGGGCGGGGCCTTCATGACCTATCAGTTCAGCAAATCCGCGCGCGATCTGACGGCGGAACATTTCCCCAAGGTCGACGACGGGTTCGAATGGCTCAACATCCTGCCCTGCCGTCTGGCATGGGGCTGGAAGGCCTGAACCTCTCCTATTCGAAGGTTTCCGCCGTGCGCTCCGTGCTCGGCCCCGAAAGCTGGCGATGGATCGCCGCGGTGATGGCGTAGAACAGCGTCGTGTAACCGGCGGTGAAAAGGCCGTTGACGATTCCCGCCGCCAGCTGGCCCGCCGTGTCCGTGCCAAGCGCCGCGGTGATGCCCGCCGTCAGCAGGCCGACGAGGATCGAGAACACCAGCACAGCGAGGCCCAGCAGCAAATAGAAACCGAACAGTCGCAGGCTGTTGCCCTTGGTCAGTTTCCACGAGCGCTGCACTGCCTGTATCGGATTGAACTGCTTCTCGATCGCGATGACCGGCGCGGTCAGCGATACTTTGACGTACACATAGATCGCCAGAACGATACCGACGATCACGAGCACGAAAGCCAGCGCGGACATTCCGGTCGCGGTTCCGATGCTGACGCCGAGCACGATCACGAGGCCGAGCGCGAGGCCGACCAGCAGCTGGGCCGCGATATACGGGATGAGCGATTTCGCCCCGATCCCGATCGCTTCTCCGACCGTGGGGCGTGTCGAATCGCGCAAAAGCGCAAGCAGCGTGAGCATCCCGACCGTCGTCGCAATCGTCGAAACCAGCAGGATCGGCCATGCATCGATGACCGCCGCCTGCAAGACCGCGAGGGCTTCTTCACCCTCGACCCCCTGCGGCATTTGCTGAAGCCCAGGCGCGAGCAGGGTGACGGCGACGCTCGGCAGGAAGAAGAACAACCCTGCCACCACGACGACCACATCGCGGCTTGACGTGATCATGCGGATCGCGTCCTGCCATGCCGCATTCATGTCGAATTTCATGTCACCATCCCTGCTATCTTTTCTAAACCCTTGATAAGCGCATTGCCCGTCGCCACGCAATTGCGCGATGGGCATGAACCAACAATCCAGACCCGAATGGCGGGTATCGCAGGGGCTCGTCCCCTATGCGGACGCTCTGGCCGAGATGGAGCGGCGAAATGCCGCCATAGCCGCCGGCGACGCGAGCGAGGTGGTCTGGCTGCTCGAGCACCCGCCAGTCTACACCGCCGGAACCAGCGCCGCGCAGGATGAATTGATCGATCCCCGCTTCGAGGTGGTGAAGGCGGGGCGAGGCGGGCGCTACACCTATCACGGGCCGGGCCAGCGCATCGGGTACGTGCTGCTCGACCTCGAGCGGCGCGGCAAGGACGTGCGCCGTTTCGTCCATGCTATCGAGGGCTGGGTGATCGCCGCGCTGGCGGATCTTGGCGTCGAAAGCTGGAGGGCTGAGGGCCGCGTCGGCATCTGGACGCGGGATACCGATGGCCGCGAGGCGAAGATCGGAGCAATCGGCGTGCGCGTGCGACGCTGGGTGACGATGCACGGCTTCTCCGTCAACGTCGCGCCCGATCTGGCCCATTTCACCGGCATCGTGCCTTGCGGGATTGCCGAATATGGCGTGACGAGCCTCGAAAAGCTTGGCAGTGGCGCGGGGATGGCCGATCTCGACGCGGCACTGGATCGGGCGCTGCCCGCGTTTCTCGCCGAAGTCGGGGCTAGCGGAGGATAAGGATGCGACAGACAGTTCAGCGCGTGCTTCCGGGCGTGGTCGCGCTCGCCCTGTTGGCAGGCGGTTGCGACGACACGCCCGCCCCGGCGGACAGCCAGGGTGCGGGGGCCGAGGGCGAGGTGCTGGAAGGCACCATCAGCGACGCCATGCTCCCGCTGGACCGGGTGCGGACGCAGGCTCCGGTCGAAGATCCGTCGGACGAAACCGATACTGAGAGCGCCGACGAAGACGGTGAGACCGCGACTTCCGCTTCCGACGATGCCGGAGAAACCGATGCAGAAGCTGACGCCGCCGGATCGCCAGCCGACGAAGCGCTGGCAGCTTCGGAAGAGGACGCTTCCGAATAACACGCGACTGGCGGGGCTGGCCGTTCGCGGCGCTGATTATCGGCAATGCCGCGCTCGCGCTCGGGCCGTGGCTGGTTCGGCTTGCCGATACCGGGCCGGTTTCGGCGGGCTTCTGGCGGCTGACGCTGGCTTTCCCGGTCATCCTCGCGCTCGGCTTTCTGACGGGCGACCGTGCGACGTCCGTTCCGAGGCGGGGAATCGTGCTGGCGCTGATCGCGGGCGCATTCTTCGGGGCCGACATCGCGAGCTGGCATATCGGGATCGAATGGACGCGGCTCGGCAACGCGACGCTGTTCGGCAATGCGGGCAGCATCGTGCTGATGATCTGGAGCTTCGTGCTGCTGCGCCGCCTGCCCGCCGGGCGCGAATGGCTTGCAATCATCGCGGCCCTTGCCGGATCGGTTATCCTGCTGGGGCGGAGCGCGGAAATTTCCGCCCAGACCCTGATCGGCGATCTGTTCTGCCTCCTCGCAGGGCTGTTCTATGCGGTCTATCTCTTGCCGATGCAGAAGGCGCGCGACTTTGCCGGAATGTGGAGCCTGCTTGCATGGTCGGGCATTGCCGCGATCGCCGTGCTGCTGGCCATCGCCACGGCGCGAGGAGAGCCGTTCTGGCCGGGTGACTGGCGTCCTGTCGTCGGTCTGGCGTTCAGCAGCCAGATCATCGGGCAGGGGCTGCTGGTCTATTCCCTCCGCCATTTCCCCGCGCTGATCATCGGCCTGGCGTTGCTGACCCAGCCCGCGCTTGCCAGTCTTGTGGGCTGGCTGGCGTTCGGGGAAACGCTGGCTTGGGCCGATGTGCTGGGAATGATACTGCTTGCCGGAGCACTGGTTATTGCAAAGCTGGTCGAGGCACGGACCGTGCGTCCGGGGGCTGCAACGGAATTGAAAGGGGACGGGGCATGAAGGTATTTCGGTTGAGCGCGAGCGTGCTGGCGTTGGCGATGGCGGGATGCGCCGTTCCGCAGGCGGGCGAGAACACGCCGCAGTCTGTTTCGCAGCTGAGCGAAGCGGGCCAGAATGCTGCATTCGAAACCCTCGGTCGCCATTACCTCGACCGCATGGCCGAACAGAACCCGGTCTTTGCGACAGGCCTCGGCAACCATGCCTATGACGGCGAACTGCCTGATGTCTCAGCGCAGGGGCGCCAGCGCGATCTTGCCCAGATGAAGGCGACCCGCGCCGCGATGAAAACCATCGACATCGCGCAGCTGAGCCGCGAAAATCAGGTCGATTACAAGCTGCTCGCCAATACGCTCGACTACGCGATCTGGTCGACCGAGGTTGAGCAGGAGTGGGCGTGGAACCCGCAATACTATCACAACACCGCCAGCTATGCGCTCTACGGCCTCGTCGCGCGCGATTTCGCGCCGTGGCCGGAGCGGTTCGAGAGCATCGTCGAGCGCATGGAGAAGCTGCCCGCCTTCCTTGCCACCGCGCGCCAGCAGATTGACGTGGCGCGCGTGCCGAAAGTCCATGCGGAAACGGTGGCGAAACAGAACGCAGGGCTGATGGGGATCGTCGATTCCGTGCTGCTGCCCGAAGTGGAGCAGCACGGAATCGAGCGCACGCGCTTCGATGCCGCACTCGGCAATCTGAAGGACGCCGTGGCGGAGCACCAGCGCTGGCTCGACGACGTGGTCGTCCCCGGAGCCAAGGGCGAATTCCGGCTGGGCGAAGAGAAGTACGCAAGGAAGATGCGTTTCGCCCTCGTCACCGACATGAGCGTGGCCGAACTCAAGTCCAAGGCGGAAGCCGCCTTTGCGGAAACCCGTTCAAAGATGGAGGAGGTCAGCCGCACCCTGCCGGGCTGCGACATCGCGGGCCAGCAGGCGGCGATCGAATGCGGGCTTGCCAGGACTTATGCCGACCGCGCGACGCGCGATACGCTGGAGCAGCGCGCCCGCGAAACACTTGCCGAGGCGACCGCATTTACGGCGGAACATGACATCGTGCGAATGCCGGAAGGGGCGGTGCAGATCATCACCATGCCCGAATTCGCGCAGGGCAATTCGGTTGCCTATCTCGACGCGCCCGGCCCGCTCGACCGGGATCAGCCTGCGTTCTACGCCGTGTCGCCCGTGCCGAACGACTGGACTGACGAACAGGCGACCAGCTTCCTCTCGGAATACAACATTTCTATGTTGCACCTGCTTTCGATCCACGAAGGCGTGCCGGGGCATTACCTGCAACTCGATCACGCGAACACGTTTCCCGGCGTCCTGCGCGCTGTGCTGGGCAGCGGGCCATTCGTAGAGGGCTGGGCCGTTTATACCGAACGGGTGATGGCGGAAGCGGACTATCTCGGCGGCATGGAAACCGAGGCAGGCAAGCTTTTCATCCTGTCGGGCCTCAAGTTCCGCCTGCGCTCTATCGCCAACACGCTGCTTGATATCGGCATTCATACCGAAGGCATGGACCGCGAGGCGGCAATGACGATGATGACGCAGGGCGCCTTCCAGCAGGAGCGCGAGGCAGCGGGCAAGTGGGTCCGCGCCAACCTGTCGTCGGTGCAGTTGCTATCCTACTTCACCGGCTACGAAGAGCATCTCGGTATGCGGCGCGAGGCGGAGCGGCGCTGGGGCAGCGAGTTTACTCTGCGCCGATACCACGACGCGGTCCTCAGCCATGGCTCTCCGCCGGTGAAATACGCGCGCCAGCTGGTTTTCGACCTGCCCATCGAGTGATTGCAGCCGCGGACTAGTTCCAGAACCTGCGCTGGAAGCTGGCATGGCGCGCCTCGACCAATTCCAGGTCGGGCCCCTTCAGAATGTGGCGCGCCTGCTCGATCAGGAACGCGCCTTCCTTGCGCAGCAATTCCTGCCTGCGCTTGTCGAGGATCGGCCGGGCGGCATTGTCCAGCGTGTCGAGCATCACCGCCGAGGCCGTGGGGCTGGCCGCCACCGCACTGCGGATCGCGCCAAAGCCGCGATCGACGTAGTGCTGGAAGTCGTCGGGCAGGGGAAACACCTCGCACGTCTCCCCTTCGGCGTCGCAGATGTTCTTACGCAAATCGCGGCGACCCACTTCCGAAGTGGATGCGCCCAGCCAGTGCAGCGCCGTGATCGCGGTGAAAGGATCGTTGATCCCCGGAGACAGCGCGCGCAGTCCGATTTCGACAAGCTCGTCGATCAGGAACTGCGGATCCTGTTCCGGCGTGCGTGTCGCGCCAAGGGCGAAGCAGGCCCGAACTTCGCTCTCGCATTCCTCTGCGTCGCACCCGGCGACTTCGACGAGCGGAATATCGCGATGCACGAAATCGCCGGTTCGCACCTTCAGCGCGATGGCGCAGTCCCGTTCCTTCGATATGCGCGCGAGTTCCGCGAAATCGGTCATCTGCACGTAGCCGGTCTTTTGCGCCACGACAGGGGTACCTTGCGGCTGGTCGCGCGCATCGGGGAAGGCGTCTTCCGCGGGAAATTCCTCGCGGATCATTTCCAGCAGGCGCGTCCCGATCCCTTCGAGCACCTTGTTGATCCGGATGCTGGATGGGATGTGATTGAGGAAATAGACCAGCACGGCGATGCTGAGCGCCATCAGTCCGTAGGCGACCAGCAGTGACAGTTGCGGCACGAAACCGGGCAGGGCGGTCGCCGCCGCGTCGGCAGTGGAGGCGGGGGTCTCGTTCTCCGTCCTGACTGCGCGCAGCACCACCAGTGCATAGACGAAGCTGCCGATGAACGTAGCGAGGCTCAGCTGGTTGCCGCGATCCTCCATGAAATTGGTCAGCAGGCGCGGCCCGTAATTCCCGCTGGCGTAGGCGACTGCGGCGATGGTGATCGAGAAGACGGTCGAGGCGACACCGATCATGCTGCCGGCCATGACCGTCAGCATATCGGCGGCGCCCTTCGGTCGGGCAGGAACCACCCACGTCACGGAATTGAGCCAGTCGGCGGAGCCGCTGCGGTCGACCCAGACCATGAACAGCGCGAGGATCGCGGCGAAGAGTGCGAAGACAGCCGGATAGAACCAGTAGTTGGCATTGAGGCGCGCCCACAGGAAGCGGAGATCGATCATGCCTGTGTTGCGTCCTCGCAGCGAGCGATAGCCTCTGCAATGTCGGTCTTGTCACCTTCGAACTGCGTGACATCGCGGGCGTGATCGCCCAGCTCACGCGCTCTTCGCATCAGGAACTCGACGAGTTCCGCCGAATGACCCGCGGCGCGGGCGCGTTCAATCAGGCGCGCGTAATTGTCGATCATACGGATGGAAACGCTCGGATACTGGCAGGCCGCCTGTCGGAAAGCTGCGAGGGGATCGGCGAACAGCCCGTGGAAGTCCTGTCCGGGCAATTCGATGCGGGTGTCGTGGGCATACACGGCAACCTTGCCGCGGTCGATCCAGCTGCCGAACTGGCCGTCCATTGCCGCGGCGAGCCGATCGGCACAGGCAATGGCAGTGTAGAAATCGTTGACTGCGGGGGACAGCGCGCGGGCCGCGATCTCCACCAGCAGGCGCACCTGAAAAACCGTGCCCTGACCGTCGGAACGAAAGTTCCCGATGGGAACGATGTCGTGCAGTTTGTCGGCCTCCAGCTCGCATCCGGTCACTTGGACGAGCGGGTCGCCTTCCATGACGTGCTGGCCGGGCGCGGCGCAGATACGGGCGTAGGCTTGCGAACCGGACATGAGCTTGCCCAGCGTGTCGGTGTCGTTTCCTTCGACGTAGCCTTCCTGCCGGGCGCGGAACGTGGTGCTCCACTGCGGGTGCAAGGGCTCTGCCGAATTGATGATCGCGGGACCGCTTGCCGCCTCGCGGCCGAGGTAGTGGATGGAACGATCGACGAAGATCGTGCGACCCAGATCGTGCAGCGCGACGGACAGCATGGCGACGTTTAGCGCCTGGAAGCCGATCACTGCGGCGACCGAACCCAGCGGCGTATCCGCGATCGCGGCATCTGCGTCGATCGCGCTCATCACGGCCAGCGAATAGACCAGCGTGAAGGCGAGGCCCGACAGCGACACGCGCACCAGCCCCTTGTCGAGCCAGCGGTCGACCAGGCGGACGCCGAGATTGCTGCTCGCCACGGTCAGCACCAGTAGCGTGATCGAAAAATACAGCGTCAGGAACGCGGCGTTGATGCCGACTGCGACGCCGACCAGATCCTTCGCCGTGTCAGCGGTAATGACCGGATCGAGATCGCGGTCGATGATCCACGAAGTCAGACTGTCGCGGTCCCACAACACTGTCCCGACGGCAATGGGGAGGGCGGATAGAACCGCGAGCACGGGCAGCGACCAGTAGCTTGCAAAGATACGATGCCACAGCCAGCCCAGCCGTCCGCGCACCGGCGATTTTCCACGATTTGACAAAGGTTAGTTCCCCGGTGTGATGCCCTGTTGCAAGGAACTAAACATTCGCACCGACATTTGGTTGCAATCCGGCCTGTTCCGTAACTGGAGGGTCCCGGCGGGCCGGAGCAATCGTCATGTTGGAAGGACTGCGATCATGACTACAGGGACAGACGCCGCAACGTTCGGCAATATTGAGAACCTCGTCACATTGACGGCGGGGCAGTACACCATGGGGTCGCTGATTCTGATGGTCAGCTATGGCGCGCATTTCGCGTTCATTATCTATTTCGCGATGATGTCGCGCCAGTTGGCGCCGCGTTATCGCATCGTGCCCATCCTCTCCGCTGTCGTGATGGCTTCAGCCGGCCTCAGCCTGCTGCGCGAATTTTCGACCTGGCAGGATGCCTACACGCTGGTCGGCAATGCCTACCAACCGGTGACCGACGGTGACAGTTTCACCAACGCCTTCCGCTATGGCAACTGGACCATCACAGTGCCCATCCTGCTCGCGCAGCTGCCGATCGCTTTCGGCCTGTCGCATGGCTTCACGCACAAAAAAGTCATCCGCATGGCGATCCCCGCCTTGCTGATGATCTGGACCGGCCTGATCGGCCAGTTCGGCGAAACCGGCGATTTTGCCCGGCTGAACCTGTGGGGCGTGATCTCGACCGTCTTCTTCGTGTGGTTGATCGTTGAAGTTCGCGGTGTCATCACTGCGGGCATCGCCAACAGCCCGGCGGAACTGAAGGCATGGCCGAAGAACATCTGGTGGTATTTCCTTGCCACCTGGGGTCTTTATCCGATCGCCTATGCCCTGCCGCAGCTCGGCATCACCGGCGACATCGTGGTAACGCGCCAGCTGCTGTTCTCCATCGCCGACATCACCTCGAAGCTGCTCTACGGTCTGATCCTGAGCCGCTACCTCCTGCGCCGCAGCGCGTTGGAAGGTTATGTCCCGGCAGCCGAAGCGCTGGAAACGAGCCCGCTCGGCAGCCAGGTTGCCTCGGCACGGGGCGATTGAGCCACTTGCTGCGGGCCACATCCGCTAAATCGAGAGGGCCCTGGCGCGATGCCGGGGCCCTTTTCGCGTGGGGCGCGCTCGTGCTGGCGGCATTGGCACAGATCGCGGGTGGCGCCTTGCCGGTGATATTGGGACTTGCCATGTTCCTGGCCGGACTGGCCCATGGCGCCGGGGAGGAGGAGGATGGCCGCATCGCTTCGCTGTCGCCGGTGCTGGTCGGCGCATACCTCGTGGTAGGCGCGGCCGTCGCTGCGCTGTTCCTCGCGGCTCCCCTGGCGGGGCTGGCGCTGTTCCTGGCGCTGTCCGCTTGGCACTTCACGCACAGCGACGGCAGTTTCGGCCAGTTTGCACGCGCTGCCATCGCCGCTCTGGCGGTTGGCGGGAGCGCCCTTTTCCGCCCCCGCGGTACGCGGGAGACCTTCGAACTGGTGACCGGCGGCCATGTGCCCGAAGCTATGATCGCCACGCTCGCAATTGCGGGCGGTCTGGGGCTGGTGCTGGCGGTGGCATCCCTCTGGAAGAACCAGCGTGGCTGCGGCGAGGCAGCGCTGGCCGCGCTTGCCGTGCTGGCGTTCGAGCCGGTGCTGGCGGTTGGAACGATATTCCTCGTCGGCCATGCCCTGCCCGTGCAGCGGCGGCAGATTGCCCGTTACGGCGTAAGTGCGGTCTGGCGCGCGGTCGCCTTGCCTACCGCGGTCGCAACGGTCGGGGCCGTTGGCTTGATCGTAGCGGTGGGCGCTGGCTTGCTGACGCTGGAAATCGCCATCGCGCTCGCCTTCGGGCTAGCCACGCCGCACATGCTGACGGAGCGGCTGGAGCGTTGATGCCTGTTCAAACCGGCAGGAAGAACACCCACACGCCGCTGGAAAATTCCTCAGCAGCGAAGCCGTGGCGCTTGCCGTCCACCTCGACGAACCACAGCGGAACCATCCGGCGCTGGCCGTAAAGGGGGTCGCGCAATTCGGCCATGGTGCCGATCTTCACCCAGTCATACTGCCAGAAATCGACCGGCCAATCCGTACCCGGTTCCCTGTCCGTGAACGATCCGGCGAAATGCCAGCCGGCGCGCTCGTTCCACTGGCGCGCGCGCAGGCGCCGCAGCCAGCCGCGCCGCGACGGGCCTTCCCATCGCACTGTCTTGCCCATGAATTCTGCCCCCTTGCGTGCGGCGCGTCAGTCGCCGCTCGGCACTTCGCTTTCCGGCATATCCTCGATCTGGACCTGCCCGATATCGCCCTTGCCCACCGTGCTGCTCGCCATTTCGAGCATCCGGTCGAGGCTCTTCTTGGCAGCGATCCGCAGGCCTTCCTCGATCTCGATGCGAGGTTCGAGATCGCGCAGGCAGGTGTAGAGCTTCTCCAGCGTGTTGAGCGCCATGTAGGGGCAGATATTGCAGTTGCAGTTGCCGTCCGCCCCCGGCGCGCCGATGAAGGTCTTGCCCGGCAGCGCCTTTTCCATCTGGTGCATGATATGCGGTTCGGTCGCGACGATCAGCGTGTCGCCTTCGAAATTCTCGGCGAACTTCAGGATGCCGCTGGTCGAACCCACGTAATCGGCGTGCTCAATGATCGCGGGCGGGCATTCAGGATGCGCGGCGATCGGCGCGCCGGGATGCTGCGCCTTGAGCTTCAGCAGCTCTGTCTCGCTGAAGGCTTCGTGCACGATGCAGACGCCCGGCCACAGCAGCATTTCGCGGTCGAACTTGCGGCTGAGGTAGCCACCGAGATGGCGGTCCGGCCCGAAGATGATCTTCTGGTCCTTCGGGATCTGTTGCAGGATCGTCTCCGCGCTGGAACTGGTGACGATCACGTCCGACAGCGCCTTAACTTCGGTCGAGCAGTTGATGTAGGTCAGCGCAATGTGATCGGGGTGCGCTTCGCGGAAGGCCTTGAACTTCTCGGGCGGGCAGCTGTCTTCCAAGCTGCAGCCGGCATCCATGTCGGGCAACACCACGATCTTTTCGGGGCTGAGGATCTTGGCCGTGTCGGCCATGAACTTCACGCCGCAGAACGCGATGACATCCGCATCGGTTTCCGCCGCCTGCTGGCTGAGCTGGAGCGAATCCCCCACGAAATCGGCGAGGTCCTGAATTTCCGGGCGTTGATAGTAATGCGCCAGGATCACCGCGTTCTTCTCCTTGCGGAGGCGGTCGATCTCGGAAAGCAGGTCGGCTCCGGTGGGCAGGCGTGTCTCGGCGGTCATGTCTTGTCCCGTATCTTGCGTTCGCTGGCGCTTATAGCTGCAACGGGCGCATTGGCGAGGGCGTTCCTGCCATCAGGCTTCAACTGGAAGTGCGGCAATGGGAGTCCCCCGCTATCAGCGCTCGGCCACCCTCGTCGCGAAATGGTTGCCGCCTTAGGTGCTATTCGGGCGCGGCTTGTCCGTCGAACCGGACGCGCACGGTGACATCCCCATATCCGGCAATCTGCATCGGAATGGCAAGGTTCTGCCGCACCGCCTCCGTTGCCGCCTGTCGCGCCATCTCAAGGATTTCGGGGTTCTTGGCGAAGGCGGCAGCCTTGCGTTCGGCCTGGAGGGAATTGTTGCGGGAAAGATCGCGCGATGCATCCCGTGTCACCCAAGTGCCTTCGGTGAAGACGCGTGCCTGCGCCTCGTCGAGATTGGGGCGCGAAATGCGCAGTTGCGGCAGCACGACATCCAGCGTCTCGGTCTCGGCATTCCATGCGAACCGATCCCGATCCATCGTGGCGAGGTCGAGGCGGTATTCCACCGTCGCAGGAATGATCGATGCCTGCCGCGACTTCAGGAGGTCAATCCCGGCGATCCCGCGCGAATCGACGCTTTCAGCCACGACTTCGAAGCGACTGGAAAATACCGTGAGGGAGTTCTGCTTTTCGAACGCGAGCATGGCGCTGGCCACGGGGTTGCCTTCTTCCTGATAGAAAAAGGCCCGCCAGCCGAGAAAGGCCGAGAGCGCGATCAGACCGATCACGATGAGCCACGGCACCGCCTGCACACGGGCGAGCGATTTCGAGCTTGCGGCGACGGAGTGTTCCTCTGCCACGGGGCGGGGTTGCGTTTCTATGTTATCTGCCATGTGTCACCCGAACGCGCGACTTCGCCGCGTCGTTCCAGATCGACGAGATGGGCGAGCACCGATTGCCCCGCAGCAGGGTAGAGCCGTTCGTCGATGCCCTTGTACATCTTCGGCACCATCGCCGCGATCGGCTGGGGCTCTCCTTCCAACTGCCGCAGGATCTGCCGTTCGCGCTGACGGCGGTGTCCGATCATACCGCGAACGAGCTGTTGCGGCTTGTCCACCTGGGGGCCGTGGGCGGGATAGTAGACGCGGTCCGCCCGGTCGTGGAGCAGCTTCAGGCTTGCCATATAGTCGGCCATGTCGCCGTCGGGCGGAACGACCACGCTGGTCGACCAGCCCATCACATGGTCGCCGGTGAACAGCGCGCCGGTTTCGACCAGCTCGAAGCAGAGGTGGTTGGAGGTGTGGCCGGGCGTGTGGACGGCGCGCAGTGTCCAGCCGGGTCCGGACATGTCTTCACCATGCGCCAGCACGCGGTCAGGTGCGTAGGTCCGGTCGAACGGCGCATCGGCGCGTGGGGCGTCGCTTTCGATGGCCAGCGGCGCGCAGCCGATCACGGGCGCGCCGGTAGCTTTCGAAAGTGGTGCGGCGGCTGGCGAGTGGTCGCGATGGGTGTGCGTGCACATGATCGCGACGATCCGCGCATCTCCGATGATTTCCCGGAGCGCTGCGAGATGGCGGTCGTCATCCGGGCCGGGATCGATCACTGCCAGCCCCTCGTCTCCGCCGACAAGATAAGTCTGCGTCCCCGTGAAGGTGAAGGGCGAGGGATTGGGCGCGAGCACGCGGCGCACCAGCGGCTCGAGCGTCTCGACCTTCCCGGTGGGCCAGGGTTTCGGTGGTGCCTGCATGGGGTGCGATATGGGTGGCGCGCCTGTCCTTGTCGAGTAAAACCCCTCCTGAGAGAGGAGTGCAAATGCCGAACGAAGCCATATTGGTGCTCGACGCCGGGACCACATCGACGCGGGCCATGCTGTTCGGGCTGGATGGGCGCGTGCATCACGTCGCGCAGCTCGAACTGACGCAGCACTACCCCCGGTCCGGCTGGGTGGAACATGACGCGGCGGAAATCTGGCGCAAGACACTCGCCTGCGCGCAGGAATGCGAAGAGCGGGCGGAGGGTGAGGCCCATGTCGCCGCGATCGGCATCACCAACCAGCGCGAGACGGTGGTGGCGTGGGACCGGAACACGGGAGAACCACTGACGCGCGCAATCGTCTGGCAAGACCGGCGCACCGCGCCGCTCTGCGAAGAGCTGAAAGCGCAGGGCCACGAAGAACGCATCCACCGCGACACCGGCCTCCTGCTAGATCCCTATTTCTCCGCTACGAAAATGCGCTGGATGCTCGACAACGAGCCCGCCGTCGCAGCGGCGAAGGAGAGCCGCACGCTGGCCTTCGGCACGGTCGAAAGCTGGCTGGTGTTCAAGCTGGCCGGCGGACTGCACGTAAGCGACGCGACGAACGCCAGTCGCACGCTGTTGCTGCCGCTGGCCGAGCCGGACTGGGACGAGGGGCTTTGCGACCTGTTCGGCGTGCCCCGGGATAGCCTGCCCGAAGTTGTCGATACGTCGGGCCGTTTTGGCGAAACCCGCAGCGAATTGCTCGGATCGCGCATACCGCTGTGCGGGATGGCAGGCGACCAGCAGGCGGCGACGATCGGGCAGGGGTGCCTCGCGCCCGGAATGGTCAAGGCGACCTATGGCACCGGTGCCTTCGTGCTCGCGAACACGGGCAGTGCGGTGCCGCAATCGGATCATCGCCTGCTCGGTACGGTGCTGTCGCAGGCGGGGGGCGAGCGGACCTATGCGCTGGAAGGATCGGTCTTCGTGGCCGGCAGCCTGATCAAATGGCTGCGCGATTCCCTCGGTCTGATCGCAAGCGCTAGCGAGACGGAGGCGCTGGCCCGCTCGGTCGGGGATACGGCGGGCGTTACCATCGTCCCCGCGCTCTCCGGTCTGGGCGCACCGCACTGGCGGCCCGAAGCGCGCGGCGCCATTACGGGGTTGAGCTTCGCTGCGGGCAAAGCCCATGTCGTGCGCGCGGCGCTGGAGGCGATGGCGAACCAGACGCACGACCTGGCGCAGGCCTTTGCCGCCGATGGCGCGCCGTGGGCCAACCTGCGCGTCGATGGCGGGATGAGCGCCAACGACTGGATGACGCAGGATATCGCGAATGTCCTGAGCATCCCGGTGGAACGGCCTGATTTCGTCGAGACCACGGCGCTTGGCGCGGCGATGCTGGCGAGTGTCGGGGCAGGGCTGTTTGCCGATCTACGGGAAGCTGCCGAGGCCATGGGTGGCGGGCGGAGGCAGTTCGATCCGGCGATGGACGACGCAGTGCGCGAAGAACGCTTGTCGCGCTGGCAGCAAGCGCTCGGCGCGGCGTGAGGTTCAGGCGCGGGCGAGGCTGCCTTCGAGCCGGGCGCGGATACGTTCCAGGGCGCTCGGCTCCATCGTGAAACGGTCGCGCCAGGCACGGTCGAGCCGTTCGACGCGGTCGTAGAACCGCTCGCTCTCGCCCACCAGCGAACGCATCCGGTCGGACAGCAGCGCATCCTGTTCCGTCGTGACGGTGGCAGGCCGCGCGGGAAGGCGGCCATAACGCCTCAGCTGGAATTCGCTGATGTCGCCATCCAGATAGGCGCGGTGGTTCACCAGCCAGGCCAGCGCGTGCATGATGCGCGTGGTCGTCCGCAGCGACGCGCCCGACAAGGCGATCCGCGCCAGATCGGCATTCTCGCTGGCCTCGGTCAGTCGACCCGACAGGTCGAAGGCGTTGCGAATTTCGTCGGCCAGGACCAGCCCGTCCATGTACAGCGCCTCGAGGATCGGCCGGTTTATGTCAGCGGGCGTGGTCATTCCAAGCATAGGTGGCTAGCGGAGGCGCGCGGTGCGCGCCACTTCGCGGGGCCGATTTTCTTGGCAAATTAACCATAGTGCCAAAGCGGCACCGAATTGCGCCCGGCCGGTCTTCAGGCGATGATATCGGGGAGGAGATAATCCTCGATATGCGCGATCTGGTCCTTCAGCAGCAGCTTGCGCTTCTTGAGGCGCGCGATCTGCAACTGGTCGACGAAGCCCGCCTGCTGGCCAGCATCCGTCAGCGCAGCGATGGCGGCGTCGAGGTCGCGATGTTCGACCTGCAGCGCTGCCAGCCGCTTGCGCATCTGTTCTTCGTCCACCCCTCACGCCCTCCTGTGGGTCAACCGGCTGCCGCGTATGCACGTTGCCTGACCGCTTTTGTAGCCATGACCCTTCGCAAAGTGGAAAAATTGTGTTTTGTTGGGTTCTGCCGCGGCGCCGCCTGCCGGCGAGTCGTCTCGGCCGAACGGAAACTCTAACGGAGGTAGCCGATGCAAACGTCTCACGTCAGCGCATTACAGTCCAAGCACGCAGGTCTCGAAGCCCGGATCCGCGAAGAACAAAATCGTCCCATGCCTGACGAGACGCAGATCCAGATCCTCAAGAAGCGCAAATTGCTTATCAAGCAGGAACTGGCGCAGGCCTAGGCCGTCGCGTTCTGTTTCGCACTTCGAAAGGCGGCGTTCCCATTGACGGCGAATTGCGATAGACCTCTGCGGCGATGACCGCCGTTGCCGCAGCCCGACAGATACTGACAGAATTGCACGAGGTCATGGCCTCGCTGCTGAACGCGCAGGCGAAGCTCGACCGCGTGGTGGATGTGATCGGCCAGAGCCTCAATAGCGAGGTCTGCTCGATCTATCTGCTGCGCGACGGGATGCTCGAACTCTTCGCCACACGCGGGCTGGAACAGTCCGCGGTTCACGTTACCCGGCTGGGGATCGGTGAAGGCCTGAACGGCGCGATAGCCGCCAATGTCGAGACGCTGAACCTCGCGGAAGCGCGCGCGCATCCAGACTTCGCCTATCGCCCGGAAACGGGGGAGGAAAAGTTTCACTCCTTCGCCGGGGTGCCGATCGTGCGGCGCGAACGCGCCATCGGCACCGTCTGCGTCCAGCATACCGAACCGCGCCGCTACGACGATGTCGAGATCGAGGCGCTGCAGACGGTCGCGATGGTCCTTGCCGAACTGATCGACAATGCCGGGCTGGTCGATCCGGTGGAAATGGCCGCGGCGGGCGCCAATCGCACCGAGATGGAACAGCTCGGCGGCCTCACGCTGGTCAAGGGGCTGGCGTTAGGCGAGGCGGTGTTCCATCAGCCGCGCATCCAGATCGAACACATCGTCGCGGAAGACGTCGAAGCGGAACGCCAGCGCGTCTACCTCGCCTTCGACCGTATGCGCGAGCAGATCGACCAGATGGCGAGCCAGGCCGAATTCGGCACCGGCGGAGAACATGAAGAGGTCCTCCAGACCTACAAGATGTTCGCCTATGACGAAGGCTGGAGCCGCCGGATCAACGAGGCGATCGATTCGGGCCTCACGGCAGAAGCCGCGATCGAGCGGGTGCAGCAGCGCACGCGGATGCGGATGCGCGAGATCGACGACCCTCTGCTCGCGGACCGGATGCACGATCTGGAAGATCTGGCGAACCGGTTGCTCAGGATCGTTTCTGGCCAGCTGGGCACGGCGGCCACGCAGGGCCTGCGCCGCGACACCATTCTCGTCGCGCGCAATCTCGGCCCGGCAGAGCTGCTGGAATACGACAAGCGCCGCCTGAAGGGCGTGGTGCTGGAGGAAGGCTCGCTCACCGCGCACGTCGTCATCGTGGCGCGGGCGATGGGCGTGCCGGTGCTGGGCCGTGTGCGGAATGTCCGGGCACTGGTGAACGAAGGCGACACCCTGTTGCTCGATGCCGGTGCGGCAGGACTGACCGTTCGCCCGCAGCCGCACGCGATAGAGGCTTTCCAGGCCCGCTTCGCCAAGTCGAAGGAGCGTCAGGCTGCCTACGCCGCGCTCCGCGATGTGGAGCCGTTCACCCGCTGCGGCACGCGCATACAGGTGATGATCAACGCGGGCCTGCGCGACGATATTCCGCTGCTCAGCCTGACCGGCGCAGACGGCATCGGGCTGTTCCGCACGGAGTTTCAGTTCCTCGTTGCCGCAACCATGCCATCGCGCGAGCGCCAGCTGCGGCTGTATCGCGACGTACTCGAGTCGGCAGGCGAGAAGCCGGTGATCTTCCGCACGGTCGACATCGGCGGCGACAAGGCGCTGCCTTATCTGCGCAGCGAAAGCAGCGATGCGGACGAAAACCCTGCGATGGGCTGGCGGGCGCTTCGCCTCGCTCTCGAACGCGAAGGCTTGCTCAAGGTGCAGGCCCGCGCGCTGATCGAGGCCGCCGCGGGGCGCCAGCTCAACGTCATGTTCCCGATGGTGTCCGAAGCCTGGGAGTTCGAGGAGGCGCGCGCTCTGTTCGAAGGCCAGCTCGAATATCTTCGCAAGACGAAGAAGGCTGTGCCCAAGCAGATTCGCTACGGTGCCATGCTGGAAGTGCCTGCGCTGGCGGAGCAGCTGGACCTCCTGCTGCCGAACGTCTCTTTCCTATCGGTTGGCACCAACGACCTCACGCAATTCCTGTTCGCCGCGGATCGCGCCAATCCATCGCTGGCGGAACGCTACGACTGGATCAGTCCGTCGATCCTGCGATTCCTGAAACGAGTGGTCGAAACGAGCCGCAGCTATCCGGTCGATCTTGGTATTTGCGGCGAAATGGGCGGACGCCGACTGGAGGCCATCGCGCTGCTCGGCATCGGCATCGAACGATTCTCGATCACGCCCGCCGCGGTGGGCCCGATCAAGGAACTGATCCGCAAGATCGATCTGGCGGAAATCCGCTCCGCCATGGATGGCTGGCTGTCATCTCCTCCGCGCGACATGCGTGCCGAACTCGTGCGCTGGGTCGAAGAGCGGGGAATCGAGCTCGAGTAGCGCTGAATCCCTGAAATCTGCGGCGGACATCCCTTGACTTCGCTGGCGCTGACCCGTCTTTTGCGGCAAAACACAAAGGTCGCGACGTAAACGCTTCCTGGGACATTCGGAGCGCGCATGGACAAAGAATTCACCGACGAACCGCAGGCGGCCCCCGAACTCGCGTTCGGGCCGGGCGACAAGCTGCGGCAGGCGCGCGAGGCGAAAGGTCTTTCGCTGGAACAGGTCGCATCGGACACCCGCATTCCGCAGCGCAATCTGGAATTGATCGAAGCGGGCGCGTTCGACGAATTGCCCGGCCGCACCTATGCGTTCGGCTTCTCGCGCACCTATGCGAAGCACGTCGGCCTCGACGAAACTGAGATCGTCGGCGAAGTGCGCGAACAGCTGGCCCGCACCAGCGATCGCCAGCCTGCACGCGCCGCGACCTACGAGCCCGGCGATCCCGCCCGCGTGCCATCGGGCGGCCTGGTGTGGCTTTCGCTCGCAGCGGTCGTGCTGCTGCTGGCGGGCGGCTTCGCCTTCTATCGCAGCTTCTTCTCCCCCGCAGTGGACCTGCCGCCGCAAATGGCCGAGCAGGAAGTCGCGCCCGCCAATCAGCCAAGCACTGCTGCGGCCAGCGCACCGGCCAATGCACCGGCCAGCGGGCCGGTCGTCTTCACTGCCGTGGAAGACGGCATCTGGGTCAAGTTCTACGACGCCAATGGCGACCAGCTGATGCAGAAGCAGATGGCGAAGGGCGAAAGCTACACCGTGCCTGCCGATGCAGAAGGTCCGCAGTTGTGGACCGGGCGCCCGGATGCGCTGACGATCACGGTGGGCGGCAAGGCGGTACCCAAGCTGGCGGAGGAAGACCGCATCATGAAGGACGTGCCCGTCACGGCCGCAGCGCTGACGGCACGGCAGGGGGCATCCGCGCCGGATCCCAGCGCACCGGCCGCTACGTCACCTGTGGCGCAAGACGCGGGATAAGCGCCGCGCGCCGCTCGACAAGGCGGCGGACGCTGGGGCATTAACCAACCCATTCGCGCAAGGTTCAGTTGCCGCGGGGCAGAGCGCCCGCAAGGCATTAAGAGGAGGTTTTCGATGGTCACCGCTCGATCGACATGGCGCAAGGCCGCTCGCGGAACCGCGCTGGCGTTGGCAGCCGGTGCCTGCGTTATGGGAAGCGTTCCGGCGCTGGCGCAGGAAACTGACGAGGCCCGGTTGCGCAAGATCGAAGCCGAGGTCCGCGCCCTGCAGCGCCGCGTCTTCCCCGGCTCCGACGGTCGCTATTTCGAGCCGGAGGTGACCTCCGCCCAGCCGACGCAGCCGACCACGGTGACCACCCCGTCGTCGACCGCCGTCACCGACATCCTTCTGCGTCTCGACGCGCTTGAAGGGCAGATCGCGCAATTGACCTCGCAGACCGAGCAGAACACCAACGCGATCGCTCAGTTGCAGGCGCAGCTGGGTGGATCGACGGGCTTCAGCGGCAGCGTGCCTGCCGTCGGTCCGGCTACCACCACGACCACCACGGTGACGCCCGCGACCTCGTCGACGCCTGCCGCGACGGTCACGACCACCACTGCTACTCCGCCGCCGCCGCCACCCGTGGCCGGTCCTTCGGCAGAGCGGATCGCGCGCGTGCAGGCGATCGCCAAGCCGCAGACCGACGACGCCGCTGACGACGAATACAGTTACGGCTTCCGCCTGTGGGAAGCGGGCCTTTTCCCCGAAGCGCAGCAGCAGTTGCAAATGTTCGTGGAAAAATACCCCTCGCACTGGCGGGCGACCTATGGTCGCAACCTGCTGGGCCGCGCCTATCTCGACGATGGCAAGCCGCGCGAAGCCGCGCCCTGGTTCCTGCAGAACTACCAGGCGAACAAGGGTGCGGAACGGGCTGGCGACAGCCTGCTGTACCTCGCCGAATCGATGATCGCGATGGACGACACGCGCCGCGCCTGCATCGCACTGGCCGAGTTCGGCGATACCTACCCCGCTCTTGCCGCCGGTCGCCTGCAGAGCGCGTACGAGGCCAATCGCAAGAAGGTGACCTGCAATTGACCGGGCGTCCGACAGCGACCTGACCCGCCGATTCGCTGAGGCGGTCGAGCAGCTTGCGCCTGCCGGCGGCAAGCTGGGACTGGCGGTTTCGGGCGGCCCCGACAGCATGGCGATGCTGCTGCTCGCCTGCGACTGCATGACCGACTTCGACGTCGCGACCGTCGATCACGGCTTGCGACCCGAAGCGGCGGAAGAATGCGCGCTGGTCGAGCGCGTATGCACTCAGAAGGGTGTGGACTGCACGACCCTCACCATCACGGTCCAGCCGGGCAACACGCAGGCGAATGCGCGCAAGGCGCGCTACGCAGCTCTTGGGGCTTGGGCGGCAGAGCGCGGCGTCGCCGCCATCCTGACCGCGCATCACGCCGACGATCAGGCCGAGACGCTGCTGATGCGCCTCAACCGGGGGAGCGGGCTGGGAGGGCTGGCAGCGATCCGCGCTTCTACGATGATCGCACCTTGTCCGGTGCCCGTGCTCCGCCCCCTGCTCGCAATACGTCGGATCGAGCTGGCGGAAAGGCTCGCCAGCAGTGGCATTACGGCTGCACAGGATCCGAGCAATCTTGACGACACCTACGACCGTGTCCGGGTGCGCAAGGGCCTGGCAGACGCTGGTTGGCTCGACGTCGTCGCCCTGGCGCGCTCCGCGCGACTGCTGGCCGAAGCCGATGCGACCTTGACCGCCATTGCGGAGAGCCACTGGCGAGAGGCGTCGATCGGGACGGAGGAAGTAAGGGTCTACACCAGCGAGCTGGCGGAAATCGACATTCTACTCCTGCAACGCGGTATAGCGCATTTCGCAGGTCAGGCTTCGCCTGCCGACATCGCTTCGCTGGTGTCGCAGAAACTGACGGGCCCGGGAATGCGGGCCAATCTGGGCGGAGTGCTGATCGAGCGGATCGGGCAGGGGTACCTGCTGCGCCGCGAGCCTCCACGCCGAAACTGACGGGCCGTCAGCCGATCGTATCGCCCAAGCCGATGCGAGCCCCGCGCGTTATGATCACCCGATCGCCTTTCTTGGCAAGTTCGAACAGGCGGGAGGCGAACTCGTCCGGCACGCCGATGCATCCGTGGCTGGCGTAGCCGTTCTCCACCTGCGACCCGCCGTGGATGGCGACACCATCCCACGTCAGCCGCAGAGTCCACGGCATCGGCGCATTGCCGTACTTCTCGGAGACGTTGTGGCGTTCCTTGGTCAGAATCGGAAAGGTGCCGAGCGGGGTGGGGTGTTCTTCCGTGCCGAGCAGCGCAGCGGCGGCACCGATTTCGTAGCCCTCGCGAAAAACCGAAATGACGCGCGCTTCTAGGTCAACGGTCACCACCAGCGGGCCATCGGGGACACCCTCGGTATCCCAGTGCCATTCGCCGTATTTGATCGGTCCGTCGATCGGCAACACGCGCTTGATCGCGAAAACATTGGCCGCCGAGGTGTCTTGGGGGGAGGCGGGCGCGGCAGTAGCACGCTCGGCTTCTGCGGTCTCGAGGACCGGCTCCGCGACGATTTCGGGCGCGGAGCCCTCGTTCGCGAATGCCGGCTCGCCTTCGATCGCATAGCCGGCGAGCGCAGCCGAGCCGAAGAACAGCAACACGAAAGCCGTCGCTCCGCCGATCCAGGCCAGCACTGTGCGCTTCTCGCTCATGCCGCTGATATGACCGTTAGCGACGTCAGTTTCCACCCCCAACGACACGCGCGTCCCGCAGCGAGACGCCCGTACGTCGCGCGTTAACGGCGCAGTGGGAGTGATGTCAGGGTAAATTTTGGTGCGGTCGAGAAGACTCGAACTTCCACGGACTTTCGTCCACAACGACCTCAACGTTGCGCGTCTACCAATTCCGCCACGACCGCACCTGATCTTCGAGGGATGCTGGCCTGTCGCCGAAGCCCCTCGGGTAGGAGCGGCCCCCTAGCAAAGCGCTACAACCATCGCAAGCACGCTTTGCGGGTGTTCGAGGCCTATTCCGGTTTCCAGCCGAATTCGGCTGAGCGCGCGCCCTTGGGGACATCGGTGACGGCCTCGCGAATGGCGACCGTTTCGCCGGGCGCGAGCGTTGATTTCGGCGGCGCAATTTCCCACTCGTAGACGTTCCGTTCGCGCTCGTCGCGCAGCACGATCAGCAGCGGCGGCATCCGGCGCGCTTCGCTGCCCGTGTTGGTGACGGACCCACTGACGCCGAAATATTCAGAGCCATTGGGCAACGTGCGGCGATCCTGCTCGTCCGGCGGGAATTCGAGCACGAGGTCCGTCTGCGCCTGGGCGAAGGTCGGGCGGCTGACGGGGATCCAGTCCGGAAGACCGTAGTAGCTCGCGGCGAATATCGTCCCGAACGCGACAATCGCGAAGAGTCCGGCTGCCCAGCTCCAAACCTTCAGCCAGTTGCGGCGCGGACGGAACGGGGGCGAGCGGTCGAAATGCGAGATCTGATCGTCGTCAATCGGATCGTCGTCCCAATGGCGCCTTGCGGGCACTATGGTTTCGGGCACGTTTTCGACCAGTTCGGGCGCTGCCTCGACCGGCTCTGGCACAGGCTGGGGTTCGGTGGCCGTGGGCGGCGCATCGCGATAGGTGACGTTTGGCGTGGCCGTCGTCGGGGCGACCGCGGGCGCGGCCGTGGCGGTCGCACGTGGCACCGCAGCGGGTGCAGGCTTCGGCGCAGGCGGCGGAGGCGCCCGATCTTCGATCGGAGCAGGTTCAGGCGTCGGCGCAGGCTCTGGCGGAGGCGTCACTGGTTCGGGCGTCGGTGCAGGTTCGGCCGTCGGTGCAGGCCGATCCGGCAATTCGGGGCCATCCTGGTACCAGCTGTGCTTGCACTTGGCGCAACGCACGGTGCGCCCTTCCACCCCGATGGCGCTGTCGGGTACGACGTAGCGTGTCGCGCAGGCGGGGCAGGCGATGATCATTGCCCCTCGGTTAAGCACTTGGCGGCCCGCGCAACAAGGGGCGCAAGGACGGGACAGCGCTGCGCAAACGCTTTTTTCCACGACCATCGCCCGCTATAGGCCCGCTGATGACCGGCCAACCGACCCTGTTTCCCGCCAAGGTGAAGGCGCCGGCGTGAGCGATAGCAGCGAGCAGATCGTGCAGTTCGACAATGTCGGACTGCGTTACGGAGCCGATCGCGAGGTGCTGAGCGATGTGTCGTTCACGCTCTATCCTGGCAGTTTCTATTTCCTCACCGGGGCGAGCGGCGCGGGCAAGACCTCGCTCCTGCGGCTGCTTTACCTCGCCCAGCGCCCCTCGCGCGGCGCGATCCGGATGTTCGGCACCGATGTCATTACCTTGCCGCGGCGGCGTCTGCCCGATTTCCGGCGGCGGCTGGGCGTGGTGTTTCAGGATTTCCGGCTGGTTTCCCACCTGTCCGCTTTCGACAACGTCGCATTGCCCCTGCGCGTGGCGGGCGTAAGCGAGAACGAATTGGCGCGTCCCGTTGCCGATATGCTCGACTGGGTGGGGCTGGGTCATCGCTCCGACGCGCGGCCAGCAACGCTTTCCGGCGGGGAGCAGCAGCGCGTCGCCATCGCGCGCGCGGTGATCGGGCGGCCCGATATGCTGGTCGCGGACGAGCCGACCGGCAACGTCGATCCCGACATGGCCCTGAAGCTCCTGCGGCTGTTCGAGGCGCTCAACCGCCTCGGCACGACGGTGGTGGTGGCGACCCACGATGTACATTTGCTCAAGAAGGTGCCGGATTCGCTGATCATGCGGCTCGACAAGGGGCGGCTGAACGATCCTACCGGCGCGCTGAAATTCCCGCCCCGGCGGGAAAAGGCGAGCGTGTGAACGAGGACGTCGAACTCGAACGGGCGATGCCGCCCACACGGCGGCTGTTCGGACGGCGCGGCCGTTCGGAACTGATCCCGCGCGCGCGGCTGCGTGGGCCGATGCCCTGGGTCATGGCAATCATGATCGCACTGACGGTGATCGCCACGGCTGGTGGGCTCGCATTGGGAAATCTCGCGGCCAGCGCCCGCGCCGAGATCGAAAACGGCGCGACCGTGCAGATCATCGAGGCGGAAAAGACCGAACGCGACCGGCAGGCGCGGCTGGCGCTCGCCACGGTAAAGCGGCTGCCCGGCGTGGCAGAGGCCGTGCGCGTGCCGGACGATGAACTCAACGACCTTATCGAGCCGTGGCTCGGTGATGTGCAGCAGGGCGAGGAAGCGATTCCTGTCCCCGCAATCATCGACGTGCGTTTCTCCGGCGAAGCGGGGGAGCGCAGGCTCGAATTGCTGCGCGACAGCCTCGACGGCGTGGCTCCGGCTGCGCGAATCGACGCGCAGGCCAGCTGGCTCGAACCTGTGTTCGAGACGGTCAGCTCGCTGCGTTGGCTGGCAATGGGCCTGGTCGTGCTGCTGGGTTTGACGACGGTGGCGGCGGTGCTGCTTTCGGCCCGCAGCGCGCTCGGCGGGAATCGCGACACGATCGAGATCGTTCACCTTCTGGGCGGAACGGACAGCCAGATCGCGCGCGTTTTCGGGCGCTCAATCGCAATTGATGCCATCATCGGCGGCGTGGTCGGCCTGCTGCTGGGCGGGGCGGTGGTGCTGGCCTTGGGCAGCCAGTTCAACGCCCTCAATTCGGGCGTGGTGTCGGGCGGGGGGCTGGAATGGCTCGATTGGCTCGCGATCGCCGCCATTCCTGTCGTGGGCGTATTGCTCGCGATGATAACGGCGCGTTCGACCGTAATGGTAGCTGTCAGGCGGATGCTATGATCAGGCGCGTTTTCTCCGCTATCGTCCTTCTCTGGGCGCTCGGCTTCCTGTGGTTCGGCCTGTTCCTGACGCCGCCTGCGGGGAATATGACGACCGATGCCGTAGTCGTGCCGACGGGCGGGGCAGGGCGGATCGATCGCGGGCTCATGGTGCTGCGCAACGGGCGTGCGGAAAAGATGCTGGTCACGGGTGTGGACCCTGAAGTGCGGCCCGAAGAATTCGAAGCGCAGTACGAAGTCCCCCCGCAGCTGATGGAATGTTGTGTGACGCTGGGCTTCGCGGCCGCCGACACCCGTGGCAACGCGCGCGAGGCGGCGGACTGGCTGGAGGCGAACGAGGTGAAAACCGTCCGACTCGTCACCAGCGACTGGCATATGCCACGCGCCGCGTTCGAGATGGATTCGCGCCTGCCCGAAGGCGTTACCGTGATCGAGGATGGCGTCCCGACGGACCCGAAGTTCGTCACGCTGTTCATCGAATACAACAAGCTGCTCGCGACCGCCCTGTCGCGGCTGGCCGAAAAGGTGGGGCTGCTGTGATCCTGCTGCGCAATATCGCCTTCTATCTGGCCTTCTATCTAGGCAGCGTGGTGCTGGTGAGCCGGTCGGTCATCGCCCTGCTGATCGCGCCGCATACCTTGTACGAGGTAATCAAGGCATGGCCGCGCTGGCAGCGGACCTGTCTCAAGCACATTATCGGCATTAACTTGCGAATAGAGGGACAGCCCCTCGACGAGCCGGCCTTCTACGCCTTCAAGCACGAGAGCTTCTTCGAGGCGATCGACGTGCCGTTGCTGATCGAAAAACCGGTGATTTTCGCCAAGGAAGAGCTGTTTCGCATCCCCGGCTGGGGCCGCGCGGCGCGGCATTACGGCATCATCCCGGTATCGCGTACTGCCGGGGCGAGCGCGCTGCGCGCCATGTTCACAGCGTTGCGCGGGTTCACCAAGGAAGGCCGGTCCGTCGTGATTTTTCCGGAAGGCACCCGCGTGCCGCACGGTGCCTCGCCAGAACTGCGGTCGGGCTTTGCGGGTCTGTACAAGCAAGCGAAGCTGCCGGTTGTTCCGGTCGCGGTCTACAGCGGGCCGCTCTACCATCGCTGGCTGAAGCGGCCCGGCACCATCATCGTTCGCTTCACCGAGGCGATCCCTGCCGGGCTGCCGCGTGACGAGATCGAGGCGCGCACCCGCGCCGGAATGAACGCGCTGAACTAGCCGTCGAGCAAGCGCCTTGCGATGACGCGCACGTCTTCGCCCATGTCTTCACGCGCCATCGCGAGCGCCAGCGTCGCCTCGATGAAACCGAGTTTGCTGCCGCAATCGTAGCGATTGCCGTCGAACGTCACGGCGTGGAACGGCTGGTCGCCGATCATCTTGGCCATCGCGTCGGTCAGCTGGATCTCGCCGCCGGCGCCCTTTCCCTGGTGTTCTAGCGTCCGCATGACCTCGGGCTGGAGGATGTAGCGGCCCGAGATGATCTTGTTCGAGGGCGCCTGATCGACCGGGGGCTTTTCCACCAGCCCGCGCACTTCGGTCAGCGCGCCGCTCGCCGTGCCGGGATCGATGACACCGTAGCTGGACACCTCGTCCTGCGGGACTTCGAGAACCGAGATCAGGTTGCCGCCGACCTTCTCGTAGGCGTCGACCATCTGCTTCATGCAGCCGGTCCCGCCATCGCGCGCGATCATCAGTTCGTCGGGCAGGAAGATGGCAAAAGGTTCGTCGCCGACAATCGCGCGCGCGCACCAGATCGCATGGCCGAGGCCCAGCGGAACCTGCTGGCGCACGGTGATGATGTCGCCGGGCGTGGCGCGCGTCGGGTCGAGCACGCTCATGTCCTTGCCCCGTTCCGCCATGGTGGTTTCCAGCTCGTAAGCCATGTCGAAATGTTCGACGATGGCGGTCTTGCCGCGCCCGGTGACGAAGATCATCTGCTCGATCCCCGCATCGCGCGCCTCGTCCACTGCGTACTGGATCAGCGGGCGATCGACGATCGGCAACAGTTCCTTGGGGATGGCCTTGGTCGCGGGGAGGAAGCGGGTGCCGAGCCCGGCGACGGGGAAGACGGCTTTGCGGATCGGTTTGAATGCGCTCATGCCTGCCAGCGATACGAAGCGATGCCTTGCCGCGTCAACCATGCACCACCTTGAAGCAGGCGCGATTCACGCTAAACGCTGGCCATGGACAAATTGATCATTCGCGGCGGCAATCGCCTGTCGGGCACCATTCCCATTTCCGGCGCGAAGAATGCCGCGCTCACGCTGATCCCCTGTGCGCTGCTGACCGAGGAAGCGGTGACGCTGCGCAATCTGCCGCGGCTGGCCGACATCGACGGGTTTCAGCACCTGATGACGCAGTTCGGCGTCAGCCACACCATTCCCGGCAAGCGGCCGGAGGAATTCGGCCGCAACGTGACGCTGGAAGCGATGCGGATCACGAGCTCCGTCGCGCCATATGACCTCGTGCGGAAGATGCGCGCCTCCATTCTCGTGCTCGGCCCGCTGCTGGCGCGTACGGGTGAGGCAACGGTTTCGCTTCCCGGTGGCTGCGCCATCGGCAACCGTCCCATCGATCTTCACCTCAAGGCGATGGAAGCCTTCGGTGCGGAAATCGAGCTGGCGCAAGGCTATGTGAAGGCATCCGCCCCTGATGGCGGCCTGCCCGGCGGCGAGTTCGACTTCCCCGTCGTCAGCGTCGGCGCGACAGAGAATGCCGTGATGACGGCGGTTCTGTGCAACGGCACCAGCATCCTGCGCAACGCCGCGCGGGAGCCGGAGATCGTGGACCTGTGCAACCTTCTGACGGCCATGGGGGCGGAGATCGAGGGCGTGGGCACCAGCGAACTGACCATCCACGGCGTGAAGAAGCTGCACGGGGCGACGTATCGCGTCATGCCCGACCGGATCGAGGCGGGCTCCTACGCCTGTGCTGCCGCGATCACCGGCGGTGAAGTGCGGCTGGAAGGGGCGGAAGCCGACGACATGGGCTCCACCATCCATGCGCTCCGCAATATCGGCGTCAGCGTCGAAAGCGACAAGCGCGGCATTACCGTCGCAGCGGAAGGCAAGCTGACCGCCTTCAATCTCACCACCGCGCCGTTCCCCGGTCTTGCCACGGATATGCAGGCGCAGCTGATGAGCCTCCTGTGCAAGGCGGAAGGCACGAGCGTGCTGAAGGAAACGATTTTCGAAAACCGGTTCATGCACGTGCCGGAACTCGCGCGGATGGGTGCGGATATCGAAACCGAAGGCCGGACGGCCATCGTGCGCGGGCCGGTCGAACTGACCGGCGCCGAAGTGATGGCGACCGATCTGCGCGCCTCGATGAGCCTCGTCATCGCCGGGCTCGCCGCCAAGGGCGAGACGACCGTGCGGCGCCTCTACCACCTCGATCGCGGTTACGAGCGGCTGGAAGAAAAGCTGCAACTGGTGGGCGCGGATGTCGAGCGCGTGGGCGACGACTGAGCCCCGTCTGCCGGAACCAGCCGCGCCGCGGCGCGCTGTTCCTGTATGAAGGGGCATTCACAAGAACAGACTGGCGGAATGGGTTACGGCCGGTTCTTCGCCATGATCGCGACATCTACGGCCGTCATGTATGGCCTGATGTATTTCAACACCTACAGCTGGGACCACATCTGGTTCAGCCAGACGCGGTTCTGGATGGCATTGCTGATGGGCGCCGTGATGGCAGTGATCATGCTGCTTTTCATGTGGGGTATGTACCGCAATGTTCAGCGCAACCTGCTGATCCTGGGACTTGCCGTAGCGACCTTTGCCGGAACGCTCTGGCTGGTCCGCAGCCAGGAAACGGTGAGCGATGTGGCATGGATGAAGGCGATGATCCCGCACCATTCGATCGCAGTTCTGACCAGCCGCCGCGCCGACATTTCCGACCCGCGTGTGCGCGAACTTGCCAACAGCATCATCGATGCGCAGCTGCGCGAGATCGACGAGATGGAAGGGCTGATCGCTGACATCGAGGCGAATGGCGATGCTGCCGGAGAGCCGGCGCCGGTTCACTGATCGCGCAGCCGGTGCACCAGCCAGATGCGGATCGCAACTGCAAGGCCGCATGGATTTTCCGCCCGGATACGTTCTTCGTCGATACGTGCGACCAGGCCGTTGATAGTAGTGTCCGCGCGCTCCGCCTCGCCCTTCAGCATTTGCCAGAACATCGGCTCCAGGCTGATCGAGGTGCTGTGCCCCTCGATGCGGATCGAGCGTTTGACGGGTGGATGATAGGGAGCGGGCATCGCTGCTACGCTTACAAAACCGGCGGAGCGGGCACACGAATTTTTTGGGGTAGCGCTCATTCGCGGCTGATTTAATCCGATCGGCATGAGAAACGCGATTGCCGAGCTGACGGAGAAGGAGAAGCAGACCCTTCGCCTCATCGTGCTCGGTCACGATGCCAAGTCGATGGCGAACGCGCTCGACCTGTCGGTGCACACGATCAACGAAAGGCTCCGCAGCGCGCGGCGCAAGCTGGAGACGACGAGCAGCCGTGAGGCTGCGCGAACCTTGTTCGAAAGCGAAGGCGGAACTTACGAAACGCTCGTAGACAATGATTTGGGGGATGAGGCGGATGGTAGAGACCTCGACAAGGATGGCGTGCCGGCTGCCAGTCGGCGGGTGACCGGTCCGGTCGCTCTCATCCTTGCAGGAGTTGCCCTGATGCTTGCCATCCTAGCCACGCTCGCCTTGTCCTCCCATCCCGTACCCTCCGTTGCCGAGGCGCCGATCGACGCCGTGGCGGAGGAGATCGAGTCCAACGCGGAAGCGACGAGAGCCGCTTTCGACTGGCTCAACATGATCGACGATCGCGACTGGCAGGCGAGCTACGATGCGACCGGCAAAACCTTTCGCGAGGCGAACACGCTTGCAGGCTGGAGCGCTGCGGCAACCGGCGCGCATGGTTCGTTCGGGAAGCAGATTTCGCGCGAGGTGACCTCGGCGCGCTTCGTGAATGCGCCGCCGCACGGCTTCATGGAAGTCGTCTTCCAATCGCAGTTTGCGAACAGGCCGGACGTGAAGGAAACCGTTGTCCTGGAACACGAAGACGGCATCTGGAAGCCAGTCAGCGTCGTACTGGACTGATGGTTTCGACGGGCGGGGCGGCACCACCGGCGCTGCCCCGCCGAGCGTCAATACATGTGCTGTCCGCCGTTGATGCTCATGGTCGAGCCGGTCACGAAGCCGCCGTTGTCGCTGGTCAGAAATGCGACGCCGCGCGCGATTTCTTCCGCGTGGCCGAGACGGCCGACTGGAATCTTCGCGACGATCTTCTCCAGCACGGGTTCCGGCACGGCGGCGACCATGTCCGTGTCGATATAACCCGGCGCGATGGCGTTGACGGTGACGCCGAATTTCGCGCCTTCCTGCGCCAGCGCCTTGGTGAAGCCGTGAATGCCGGACTTGGCCGCGGCGTAGTTGACCTGCCCGTACTGGCCGGCCTGCCCGTTGATCGAGCCGATGTTGACGATCCGGCCCCACTGGCGTTCGCGCATTCCGGGGAAGGTCGCCTTGGCCATGTTGAAACAGCCGCCCAGGTTGACCCGCATGACGTCGTTCCAGTCGTCAAAGCTCATGCGGTGCAGCGTTCCGTCGCGGGTGATGCCCGCGTTGTTGATCACGATGTCGATCGGGCCATGCTCAGCCTCAATTCGCGCGCAACCTTCGAGGCACGCTTCGTGATCGCCCACATCCCATTTGACGGAGGGGATGCCCGTGTCCTCGGAAAACTTCTTCGCCGCATCGTCATTGCCACCGTAATTGGCGATGACCGTGTGACCCTGCTTCTTTAGCCTTTGGCAGATTGCCTCGCCGATACCCCGGGTGCCCCCGGTGACAATCGCTACGCGCGCCATGCAAATTCCTTTCTTCTACCCTCTCTCATTCCCGTCGGGAAACGTAGCGTTCGCGCGGGAGGCAGGCAAAGAAAAACCCCGCTGGAGGGCGGGGCTCATACGAATTCCTCATGACGGAAAGGATCAGAAGCGGAATTGCGTTCCGACATAGACCGATCCGGTGTCCTGCGCGTCTTCTGCGATGACAGCGCTGGTGTCGCGGTCCTGCGAGTAACGCACGCCTGCCGTGACATCGAGGTTGCGGGTCACGCGATAGCTGCCGGCCACGTCGACCGTCTTCGCAGCTTCGCCATCGATAGTGCGCGGCGCGCGTCCGGCGCGCTGCGATTGTTCGAGCGCGATGCGAGCGCCGAACCGGCTCGGCTTGGCGGGTGCGCCGGTGCTCGGCCGGAAGTCGGCGAGGTCGGGCACATCGATCTTGCGGATGTCGCTCGGCAAACTCGCGGTCGGCGAGAAGCTCTGATATCCGCGCGCGAGACCGAGGTCGTAGCGGGTCGGAGTGATGCGGACGCCGACCGGCGCGGCAGCGGAAACCGCGCTGGAAGCAACACGCGTGCTTGACGGGCGGGCCGAGATGGCACGGGCCGTTTCCGCATCCACGCGGACGGCCACAGTGACCGAGCGATCCGGGCGATTGGCTGCGACGGCTGGAGTGAAGCGCATCAGGCGCGCCTTGCCCGTGCTGCGTTCAGCAACCAGTTTCGCCAGCCGCGGATCGACCGTGGCGGGCGTAAACGATGCGAAGCTGCCGCGCGCGGCAAGGAAGACCGTGCCATCGGGAACTGCGCCAAGAGCAAGCGTGCTGGCGGGAATTGCAAGCAGGCCGAAACCGGCGCAAGCGACGGCAAGCGCGGAAACTCCGCGCCGTCCGAAAATCGCTGTGCCCTGTCGTTTCACAGTCCTGCTACCCCACTGGCCGCACTACATTGGTGGGCCTTTCCACCGCTCCGGCTTAACCGAAACTGACTTGCAGCCTAGGTCGTTCCCCACCGAGTCGCCAGTGCAACATACGGCAATTTTTCCTTTTCTCCGAGTCTGTTGCTCTAAGCCCACAACCCTTCGCCTGCGGCCCTGCCGGTTCAACCATCGTTCACGCGTCGCTCGGCCTAGAGAACCGCGATCGTGCCTTCTGTGCGCGCGTCCGGCGCTGGCACTTGCCGCTGCGCGGCGGCGCGTTATAGAGGCCCAGACACGCGGCGGGACCCGCCGAGTACAGGAGTTCGAGTTTCACGATGTCCATCAGCACAGCCCAATCGTTCCGCACCCTCGGCAAGACCGCGATGGTCGCGGCGCTCGTCGTATCGCTCGGCGCCTGCGCACGCGGGGGCGACAAGGAAGTGGCGCGGGCGGACATGGCGGCCTCGCAGGTCACCACCATCGGCGTGAACTCCTACCTGTGGCGCGCCAGCCTCGACACGCTGTCCTTCGCCAATTTTCTTCAGACCGACAGTGCGGGCGGCGTGATCGTGACCGACTGGTACTCCAACCCCTCCAATCCGGGGGAACGGGTCAAGATCTCCGTCGTCATCCTCGATCAGGATCTGCGCGCCGACGCACTTCGCGTCGCCGCCAGCCGCCAAGTCGCGCAGGGCGGCCAGTGGGTCGAGGCTCCGGTTTCGGCAGCCACGGTGCAGAAGCTCGAAGACATCATCCTGACGCGCGCACGCGACCTGCGGCGCTCCACCTTCGCCGGTTGAGGCGACAACCTACGATCCATAGCGGGGGCTGCTGCGGCCCCGAAGGGTTCCGGACATGACCGAGAGATTCGATCCGTCGCAGGCTGACGGTCGGTGGCAACGCGCGTGGGACGAAGCGCGTATTTTCGAAGCTGACAGCAATTCCGACAAGCCCAAGAGCTACGTGCTGGAGATGTTCCCCTATCCCAGCGGGCGCATCCACATGGGCCATGTCCGCAACTACACCATGGGTGATGTGCTGGCCCGCTATCGTGCCATGCGCGGGGACGAGGTTCTGCATCCCATGGGCTGGGACGCTTTCGGCATGCCGGCGGAAAACGCCGCCATGGAAAAGGGCGTGCACCCCGGCGGCTGGACCCGCGACAATATCGCCAACATGAAGGCGCAGCTGAAGCGGCTGGGCTTCGCGCTCGACTGGAGCCGTGAACTCGCCACGTGCGAACCGGAATATTACGGCCACGAACAGGCGCTGTTCCTCGACTTCTACGAAGCCGGGCTGGTCTATCGCAAGGAAAGCGAAGTCAACTGGGACCCGGTCGACATGACCGTGCTCGCGAACGAGCAGGTGATCGACGGGAAGGGCTGGCGCAGCGGCGCCGAGGTCGAGAAGCGCAAGCTCAACCAGTGGTTCCTGAAGATCACCGATTTCGCGGAAGAACTGCTCGACGGGCTGGGCGAGCTGGACGACTGGCCGGACAAGGTGCGGCTGATGCAGGAAAACTGGATCGGCAAATCGCAGGGCCTGCAATTCCATTTCTGCGGCACCAATTTCGACGAAGAGATCGAGGTCTATACGACCCGCCCCGATACGATCTTCGGCGCCAGCTTCCTCGCGGTTGCTGCCGATCATCCGATCGCACGGGCCGTTGCCGATACCAGCAGCGAAGCGGAAGAGTTCATCGCCCTCTGCAAGCGCGGCGGCACCACGGCAGCGGAGCTGGAGACGGCGGAGAAGCTGGGCTTCGACACCGGCCTCAAGGTCGCGCATCCCTTCTCCGGCGAAGAGCTGCCGGTTTACATCGCGAACTTCGTGCTGATGGACTACGGCACCGGCGCAATCATGGCCGTGCCGGGACACGACCAGCGCGATTTCGAATTCGCCACCAAGTACGATCTGCCAATTCCGCGAGTCGTGGCAGGCAGCACCGACGATGCCGACAAGCCGTTCGCAGGAGAAGCGGAGTCCGGAGAGGGAATTCTCGTCAATTCCGCCTTCCTCGACGGCATGAGCGTCGAGGATGCGAAACGCGAGATTATCGCCCGCATCGAGGACAAGGGGCTGGGCGAAGGCAAGACCGTCTGGCGCCTGCGCGACTGGGGCGTTTCCCGCCAGCGTTACTGGGGCACGCCGATCCCCTTCATCCATTGCGAAGCCTGCGGCGTCGTTCCTGCGCCGATGGACAGCCTGCCAATCACGCTGCCCGAAGACGTCGACTTCACCACGCCGGGCAATCCTTTGCTGCGCCATCCGACCTGGAAGCACGTCGATTGCCCCGAATGCGGCGGCAAGGCGGAGCGTGAGACGGATACGCTCGACACGTTCACCAACAGCTCGTGGTATTTCCTGCGCTTCGCCAGCCAGCCAGCGGACAAGCCGTTCGACCGCGATGAAGTGGCGAAGTGGATGCCGGTGGGTCAGTATATCGGCGGGATCGAACACGCGATCCTGCACCTGCTCTACGCCCGCTTCTGGACCCGCGCGCTAAAGCAAATCGGGATGCTCGATTTTGCCGAGCCGTTCGCCAGCCTGTTCACGCAAGGCATGGTGACGCACGAAACCTATTCGCGCGCCGTCGACGGGCGGACAGTCTACTTTTCGCCCGACGAGGTCGACCGCACAGGCCACGGCGCGACGCTGATCGCGGACCAGAATTCCGTCGACATCGGCCGCGTCATCAAGATGTCGAAATCGAAGAAGAACACGATCGACCCCGACGCGATCATTGACCGCTATGGCGCCGATGCCGTGCGCTGGTTCGTGCTGTCGGATTCGCCGCCGGAGCGCGATCTGCCGTGGTCCGAAGCGGGCATCGATGGCTGTGGCAAGTTCGTCCAGCGCGTGTGGCGCCTGCTCGGCCAGTATGACGGCTCGGTCGACGGCGAGGACAAGGCTCTGGCGCGCAAGACCCACCAGACCATCGCGGCCGTGGCCGACGATATCGAAGCGCTGGGGTTCAACAAGGCGGTCGCAAGGCTCTACGAATTGACGTCGGCGATAGAAAAGGCGCCGCCCTCCGCGTCGCGCGGGGCGGCGATGCTCGACCTCGTCCGGATGGTTGCGCCGATGATGCCGCATCTGGCGGAGGAGCTCTGGGCGAATGCGGGCCAGCCAGGGATGGTGGCGGAAGCCGCATGGCCGGAGCTGGACGTAAGTCTGCTGGTCGAAGACGAAGTGACCATCGCGGTCCAGCACATGGGCAAGCTGCGCGACACGATCAGCGCGCCGAAGGGTGCGGCCAAGGACGATCTGCAAGCTCTTGCGCTCGCCAGCGAGAAGGTCCAGCGTTCGATCGATGGTGCGGAAATTCGCAAGGTGATCGTGGTGCCCGACCGACTGGTCAATATCGTCACATGAGGGCGCTGCTCGTCCCTCTGCTGCTCTGCGCCGCGCTTTCCGGATGCACCTTGCAGCCGATGTATGCGGGCGGAGAGAGTGGTGCGGTCGCGCGCGGCCTTTCCGACGTCGCGGTGCCTGCCATTCCGGGCCGCGCGGGCTGGCTCATGCGCAATGCGCTGGTCGACCGGATGGGTTCGGGCGAAGGGCAGGCGCGCTATCGGCTTGATGTCGCGCTCGACGATCAGCTCGAAGGGCTGGGCCTCGCCGGCGACGACACCATCACGCGCGAACGCCGCACTTTGCGCGCGCGTTACCAACTGGTCGACAACACCACCGGTGAAACCATCCTCGACGCAACTGCGGGATCGGACGCGGGCATCGATGTCGTCTCCAGCGAATATGCCACCATCGCGGCAGAGCAGACCGCGCTCGAAAACGTAACCGAGCAGGTCGCCGATCGGATCGTCGCTCGCATCGCCATCGAACTGCGCGAGCGCCGGTAATCCCGAAGTGAAGGCTACGCAGAAGAACTTTGCCAGCATCGCCCAGAAGGCGGCGCGGGATTGTCAGGTGTTCTTCTTCTGCGGTCAGGACGAAGCGGGCGCTGCCGCTGCGGCGGAGCGCATCTGCGAACTTCTGCCGGAACCGGGCGAGCGTATCGATCTGCAGGGCTCCGACCTCAAGCGCGATCCTGCGCTGCTTGGCGATGAGGCACGGTCCAATTCCCTGTTCGGCGGTTCTCGCCACATTTATGTGCGCGCTAACGGCGATGATGCCGCGCTGGCGCTTGAGACACATTTCGAGGCTGCGAGCGAGGGCTGCCCCATTCTCGTCGTCGCTGCTGCCGCCACAGACAAGTCGCGCACCGCCAAGCTGCTGGAAAAGCGCGACGATGCGCTGGTGGCGATGTTCTACCCGCCCGATCTGCAATCGGTGACCGGCTCGGTCCGCTCCATGGCCGACATGGCGGGAGTGCGATTGGGCGGCAACCTGGCCGAGCGGATCGCCCGCAATGCCGGGCTGGACGTAAGGCTGGCGCAGTCGGAAATCGACAAGCTCGCGCTGTATCTCGACGCGGACCCGCAATCGCCCAAGCAGGCCGATCCCGAAGCACTGGACGCCATCGGCGCGCAAACGGAAGAGGACGGTTTTGCCAATCTCGTCAACGTCGTCCTGTCGGGCGAGGTCAACAAGCTCACCGGCGAACTTCACCGGATGCGCGAACTCGGCCTCAACCCGGTGGGTCTGCTGCTGGCATTCGAACGGCGCGTGGCGCAGCTGGCACGCCTGGCGAGCGCGGTCGGTCCAGGGGCGCGTCTGACCGATCTGCCTCGGCACGAAAAAGCGAAGCTCGGCATTTTCTGGAAAGACGAACGTGACCTCGCGATGCAACTGACCCGATGGCCGCCTGCCAAGCTTTCCCGCCTGGTCGAGCGGTTGACGGCAACGCACCAGGCATTGCTGTCGAACAACCAGTCAGCCGAACTGCTGCTGGCGCAGGAGCTGTCCGAGATGACCCGCTTCGCGCTGAAGCGCGTCGCGGCTTAGGCGTCGCCCGCCAGCCAGTCGCGCAGTGAGATCTGGCTGCGCGCGGTTTGTCGCACCTCGGCATCGGTCCATTCGCTCATGCGGGTGACGGCCTTGCGGATCATTTCGCCGGGATTGCCTGCGTGAGCGGCGACCCGGCCAATCGCTCCGCCGCGGCTGTGCCACTCGGCGGCAAGAAGGCTCGCGCGGCGATGGTCCAGATCCTGCAACATCAGATCGGGCGCAGCGTCGACCAGTTCGGGCGGGGCGGCGAACTGCGTCGGAACCGTTCCCCAATATCGCGCCACGATGGCGAGAACGAGGTCGAGCCCCTTTTCCCAACCTTCCCGCCGCGCGCGATTGCGGACTTGCGGCCAGTCGAAGGTTTCGTGCTCCAGCAGGTAAGCGACGTCGCCCAGCACTAAAGGGCCGCAATCGAACCAGTGAGAATAGGCCGCGTGCACGACAAGATGGGCGAGCATGTCCTGCGCTTGCGGCACAAGAACCCCGTCGGCGGATGGCACGGCGCGTGCCGCCATCCCTTCATATCCGGCAGGCATGGTTCGCTGGGCCTCGGGCGTCCCGGCCCATGCGTTCCGGTGCAGTTCCACCGCGACCCCGACCGGCGAGACAAGCTCCGCCATTTCCTTGCCATCGGCCTTGCCTTGGAACGGTTTGCCGAGCGTGTAGCCTGACGCGCGCAGAACGCCCCACGCCGCATCCGCCTGCGCCGGGTCGCGCAGCAAAAGGTCGAGGTCGCGCATCGGTCTTAGCGACGGTTCGGGCCACACCGACCACGCAAGCGCGCCGCCCTTCATCACGACCGTGGCGATGCCTGCGTCCGTCAGCCGATGCGTGATGGCGAGCAATTCGGCACGAAAGGCGAGCGAATGAATGGCCGCGGTTCTCCGGGCCTCGGCCCAGCCGTCGCGATAGAGCGCCGGTATGCGTCCGTCTTCACCGCGCCGGTAATGCAGCAGGGGCTGGAGCCGGTGCTGCTCCGCCATCGCGTCGATCGCAGTCCACTCCTGCTCCGTCAGGCCGACTGGAAACGTATCGAGCGGTGCAGGCGCGATCAGTTCGAGAAGCAGGCGCCGCAGCCGGGGCAGGCGCGTGCGCGGCACGGGGCGATCAGTTGCCCGGAACGTTGAACGATCCGCTGACCCGGCCACCGCTGCTCTGGGTGGAGCCGCTCGCCGAACCGTTGACGCTCGAAACGCCGCTGTTGAGATCGATGACCAGCCGGCCGCCCTGCAGGCGGTCGCTGCCGCGTGCGACGCGGACGTTTCCCGACAGGGTGATGATACGGCGGTTGAAGTCATACACGCCGACGTCGCCGCTCACCGTCTCCCCGCCGCGATTGACGGTCACCCCGCCGGTCGCGGTCAGCCGCTGGATGTCGAGCGATCCGGCATCGGTGTAGTCAACCACTGCGCGCGCGGTACGCAGCGTCAGGTCGGCCTGCCGGATCACTACGCTGCCCGACAGGATCAGGCGGTTCTGCCGGTCTAGCAGGTCGAGATTGTCGGCATCGAAATTCACCGGAGCGCGGCTGTTGTGCGCGCCGATTGCCTGTGCGGAAAGGTGGCCGACACCGGCCACGGCGCAACTCGCCAGCGCAAAGCCGATGGCGAAGCTGCGCAGCGAGCGGGACAGGAGCGGGCGGGTGTGGTTCATGGCATCCTCAACTTGCCCGGCTCCATGCGCATCTTCACGTTTCCGCTCAAGCGAATTCGCCGCTCCGGCAAATCCGCCTGCATGGAATCGGCGGAGAAAGTCCCGGCTGGAATGGCACCCTCGATGCGGCCCGAACCGGTCACGGAATTGTTGGCCAGATCGATGTTCACGTTGCGCGCCATCAGCCGGTACCCGTCGGCGGCGGTGAAGCGAACGATGCCGTCCACGTTCACCAGCTCCTCGTCCAGGCGATAGCGGCCCGACTGCGCGGTCAGCGTGGCGGGGCCGTCCGGCAGCAGCATGCGGGCGACCAGATCCTGCATCGCGACGGTCTGGTCTTCCTGCGTGCGTTGCACGGCGTTGCCTGCCGTCAACGAGAAGGGGCGCCCCTTGCCATCGCGTCCGCGATACATCGCGCTGTCGACCGACAGGCGGTTGGGCGCGACGTCGGCCTTGTTCCGGTCCAGCAGAAAGCTGATCTCACCGCGGGGCGAAAGCGGGGCGAGGATCATTACCGCAGCCAGCGCGCCGATAAGCGCGGGCAGGACCAGCGCCAGCGTGCGGACGAGCTTGTCGTGCCCGCCGCCGGGGCGCAGCGCCACCCGGCGCTGGTTTCTCATCAGGTCGGCTTCGGCGCTCATGCGGTGCTACTGCCTTGCCGCAGATTAGCTGTGGCTGAAGATATCGGAATCTTCCCAGCCCATCAGGTCCAGCCGGGCGCGGGTGGGGAGAAAGTCGAAACAGGCCTGCGCGATTTCGGTGCGGCCTTCGCGCGCAAGCCGTTCGGCAAAGATGTCGCGCATCCGGTGGAGGTAGCGAACGTCGCTGGCGGCGTAATCGCGCTGCGCGTCGTTGATATCCTTCGCGCCCCAGTCGCTGCTCTGCTGCTGCTTCGAAATGTTCGTGCCGAGCAATTCGTCGACCAGATATTTCAGACCGTGCCGGTCGGTGTAGGTGCGCGTCAGCTTGCTGGCGATTTTCGTGCAGAAGACCGGCGCGGCGGTGACGCCGAGGTAGTGTTCGATGGCCGCGAGATCGAAGCGGGCGAAATGGTACAGCTTCACTCGCGACGGATCGGCGAGAATGGCCTTGAGGTTGGGCGCATCATAGGTGCTGTTCGGGCCGAAGCGGACGAGATGCTCGTCCTCCCCGCCGTCACTGATCTGCACCACGCACAACCGGTCGCGCCGGGTGACGAGGCCCATGGTCTCTGTATCGACCGCGAGCGCGGTATTGCCCTGCAATACGCCTGCGGGAAGGTCTTCTTCGTGGAAATGCACTGCCATGCGATGGGCCTTAGGCTTTATGCGGGTTAGAGGAAAGGCCGCGATGATCGACGATGTTCCCGAAAGCTGGCGCGCGGCGCTGGAGCCGGTGCTGGAAAGCGCCGAGGCACGGCAGCTGTGCGGTTGGTTAAATGCGCAGGAAGCCGAAGGGAAGGCCGTGTTCCCGCCGCGCTGTCAGAGGCTGGCCGCGCTTTCTCTGACCCCGCTCGACAGCGTCAGGGTCGTGATCCTCGGCCAGGATCCGTATCACGGACCGGGGCAGGCGCACGGTCTGAGCTTTTCTGTCCCCGACGGTGTGCGTCCGCCGCCCAGCCTCAAGAATATATTCAGGGAGTTGGAGGCAGACTGCGGCCTGCCTGTGCCTTCACGCGGCAATCTGGAAAGCTGGGCGCGGCAGGGCGTCCTGCTGCTCAACACTGCGTTGAGCGTCGAGGAAGGCAAGGCGGGCAGCCATGCGGGCCGCGGATGGGAGGCGATCACCGACGCCTGCGTCGCTGCCGTAGCGGAGCGGGAGGAGCCAAGCGTCTTCATCCTCTGGGGAGCGCATGCGCAGAAAAAGGCGAAGCGGATCGCAGCCCTGCGAAGCGGTCGGCACTGCCTGATCGAGACCGCGCATCCCAGCCCGTTGTCCGCCTATCGCGGTTTCTTCGGTTCGAGGCCGTTCAGCCGCGCCAACGCCTTCCTCGAACAGCATGGCCGCGCGCCGATCGACTGGCGGCTCTGACCGGGCTCAGACCTCGCTGGTTACCAGCGTGCCCAATTGCGCGCGATAGCCGCCGGCGACCGGACCGGAGGAGTGGGTTGCACCGGCCTGCTGCGCGAACGCGGTCATCAGCGTGATGCCGAGGCCGCCGTTCCCGTCCTTCGGTGCGGCCTTGCCGACACCATTGTCGTCGATGCTCAGCATCCAGGCTTCGCCGCGCGCATGGAAGTAGATGCCGACGGTTCCTTCCCGTCCGTCCGGGAAGGCGTATTTGAGGCAGTTCGAAACAGCTTCGTTGAGATACAGACCGATCGCCACCGCGACTTCGCGGGGCAGCATCATGCGATCGATTTCGCGGAACAGCGTGACGTTTGGCGGGAACGCGGCTTCCGCGATCCGGTCGAGCATGACGTCGAGGTACAGCTTCACGTCGACTTCGCCATCCTCCACCTGCTCCATCGAGAGATTGGAGTAGGCTTCCGCAAAGGTCCGCACACGCCCCACGGCATCGATCAGCGGCGCCTGCACCTGCGGATCGTCGACCCGGCGGCGCTGGAGATCAAGCATGCTCGCAACCAGCGCGAAATTGTTCTTCGTGCGGTGTTCCAGTTCCGCAAGCAGGGTAAGCCGGCGGTCGGCAGCCTCGCGGATTTGCGCCATGGTGCTGTGAGCCGCGCGGCGGAATGCCTCCGCGAAAACGATCACGACGAGGCAGCAAAACGCATTCAGCGCCACGCGGGCGCCATCAGAAGGATCGACCAGCGTGAAGGAAGACGGCGCGGGAAGCACGAAGTACCACGCCCATGCGAAGCAGGCGAAGAACGCCGCCAAGCCCGCGCGCCAGTGACCATAGAAGGTTGCCAGCAGGACCGTCGGATAGATCAGCGCGAAGGGGCCGGACGTCGGCGCCCACAGGTCGAACAGCGATCGCAACCCGATCATCGCGCAGGCGCACAGCCCGCCGAACACCACTTGCGCGGTGAGCTTCCCCTTTGGCGAGAGGAATTGCCGGCTGACATCGAACTGGGCAAGACGCTGCATTGCAGACTTTCCGGGCGCAACCGGGTCGCTGCAACATGCAGCGCAACGGCCATTTGCACCGATAAAGTCGGCTAGTTACTTGAATTGCAAGGCTCGGTCGAACAAAATCGACGCGGGCGCAGATAGGCTGCTATCGCGGCAGTTCGGTTGCCCCCATCAATGCCTCGTCCACGCTGCGGGCACACTGCCGACCTTCGCGTATGGCCCAGACGACGAGGCTCTGTCCGCGGCGCATGTCGCCGCACGCCCATACGCCTTCCTCGCTCGTCGCGTAGCTGTCCGTGTCGGCAGACACATTGCCGCGATCGGTCAGTTCGACACCCGACTGGTCGAGCAGGCCCGACTTGCGCGGGCCGACGAAGCCCATGGCGAGCAGAATGAGATCGGCGGGCAGGGTGAATTCGCTGCCTTCGACCTCCTGCATCTGGCCGCCTTTCCATTCGACGCGGACGCATTCGAGGCCGGTGACCTTCTCGCCGTCGCCGACCACGCGCTTGGTCAGAACGGCCCAATCGCGGTTCGCGCCTTCTTCGTGGCTGGAAGAGGTGCGCATCTTCAGCGGCCAGTCGGGCCAGGTCAGCGCCTTGTCTTCCTTCTCCGGCGGCTGCGGCATAATTTCCAGCTGCGTGACGCTGGCCGCGCCCTGCCGGTTAGAGGTGCCGACACAGTCGCTGCCGGTATCGCCGCCACCGATCACGACGACGTGCTTGCCCGTCGCAGTCAGCGTTCCACGCGGTGCGGCGCGGTTCTCGTCATCGCCTGCGTTGCGCTTGTTCTGCTGGGTGAGGAATTCCATCGCCAGCCGGACGCCGGGCAGTTCCGCGCCGGGTATGCTCAGCGGACGCGCGTCTTCCGCGCCGCCGGACAGAACCACGGCATCGAAGTTCTCCTTCAGCGAATTCATCGAGACGTCGACGCCGACTTCCGTGCTGGTCTTGAAGGTGACGCCTTCGGCTTCCATCTGCACGGCCCGCCGATTGATCAGATGCTTTTCCATCTTGAAGTCGGGAATGCCATAGCGGAGCAGGCCGCCGATGCGGTCGTTCTTCTCGAACAGGGTGACCGAATGGCCGACCCGCGCCAACTGCTGCGCGCAGGCCATGCCAGCGGGACCGCTGCCGACCACCGCGATCGACTTGCCGGTGCGCTTTTCGGGCACTTGCGGCTCGATCCAGCCTTCTTCCCACCCGCGGTCGACGATGGCGCATTCGATGCTCTTGATCGTAACCGGCTGGTCGATGATGTTGAGCGTGCAGCTTGCCTCGCAAGGTGCGGGACAGACGCGGCCGGTGAATTCCGGAAAGTTGTTGGTCGAATGCAGCACGTCGAGCGCGTTGCGCCAGTCGTTCTCGTAGACCAGGTGGTTCCAGTCCGGGATGATGTTGTTCACCGGACAGCCGTTGTGACAGTAGGGAATGCCGCAATTCATGCAGCGGCTCGCTTGCGCGCGCAGCTGCTCCTCGGTGTGAGGAATCACGAATTCCTTGTAATTGCGCAGCCGGCTTTCCGGTTCGATGTAAACCCGGTCCTGACGGTCGAGTTCGAGGAAGCCCGTTTCCTTGCCCATTGTCCTGACCCTTATTCCGCCGCGACTTGCGCGGCTTCGTTGCGTTCCGCCTCGAGCTGCTTGAGCGCGCGGGCGTAATCCTTCGGCATGACTTTCACGAACTTGTCGATGGCATTGTCCCAATCGTCGAGCAGCGCGGCTGCTTTGGCGGAGCCGGTGTGCAGCTTGTGCCGCTCGATCAGGATGCGAAGCCGTTCGGCGTCGTGGTAGAGCGGATCGCCCATGCCGAAGTTGGTCACGCTTTCGCCGCGCTGCTGCGGTCGGCCGGTGCCGTCCTCTGCCGACGGTCCACGGGAAATCGGCTCCAGATCGACCTGCGCCATGTTGCACATCTTCGCGAAATCGCCGCTCTCGTCGAAGACATAGGCAATGCCGCCGCTCATGCCTGCGGCAAAGTTGCGTCCCGTGGTACCGAGCACGCAGACGACGCCGCCGGTCATGTATTCGCAGCCGTGATCGCCCGTTCCCTCGACCACGGCGACCGCGCCCGAGTTGCGCACGGCAAAACGTTCACCCGCGACGCCTTCGAAATAGGCTTCGCCCGCGATGGCGCCGTAGAGCACCGTATTGCCGACGATGATGTTCTCGCCGGGATCGCGCGGCGCGCTTTCTGGCTGCTGCACGATGATCCGTCCGCCCGACAGGCCCTTGCCGACATAGTCGTTGGCATCGCCCGTCAGATCGAGCGTCACACCGTGTGCGAGCCATGCGCCAAAGCTCTGGCCGGCAACGCCGGTGAAATTGATGCGAATGCTGTCAGGGGCGAGACCCTGATGACCGAACTTCTTGGCGATCGTGCCCGAAAGCATCGCGCCGACGGTGCGGTTCACGTTGCGGATGGACCGTTCGATCACGACGCTTTCGCCGTTCTCGATGGCCGGTTTGCAGGCCGCGATCAGATCGTTGTCGAGCGCTGCGCCAAGGCCGTGTTCCTGCGTCTGGGTGTGGCGCAGTTCCTTGCCTTCTCCCAGCGGGACCTGATGCAGGATACGCCGCAGGTCGACGCCGCGCGCCTTCCAGTGGCTCATCGCATCGGCCATGTCGAGCCGGTCGACCCGGCCGACCATTTCCTCGACCGTGCGGAAGCCCATCTCAGCCATGATTTCGCGCAGTTCGTCCGCGACGAAGAAGAAGTAATTGATGACGTGTTCGGGCAGGCCGGTGAAGCGCTTGCGCAGCTCCGGGTTCTGCGTCGCCACGCCGACGGGGCAGGTGTTGAGGTGACACTTGCGCATCATGATGCAGCCAGCCGCGATCAGGGGAGCGGTAGCAAAGCCGAACTCGTCCGCGCCCAACAGCGCGCCGATGGCGACGTCGCGCCCGGTGCGAAGGCCGCCATCGACCTGCACCGCGATGCGGCTGCGAAGATCGTTCAGCAGCAGCGTCTGTTGCGTTTCAGCCAGGCCGATTTCCCACGGAGAACCCGCATGGGTCAGGCTGGTGAGCGGCGAAGCGCCGGTCCCGCCTTCGTAGCCCGAGATGGTGACGTGATCCGCCTTGCACTTGGATACGCCTGCCGCGACCGTGCCGACGCCGACTTCCGATACCAGCTTCACCGAGATGCGGGCGGGCGGATTGACGTTCTTGAGGTCGTGGATCAGCTGCGCGAGATCCTCGATCGAGTAGATGTCGTGGTGCGGCGGAGGCGAGATCAGCCCGACGCCCGGCGTCGAGTGACGCACTGCGCCGATCCGCTTGTCGACCTTGTGACCGGGCAGCTGGCCGCCTTCGCCGGGCTTCGCGCCTTGCGCCATCTTGATCTGGATGTCGTCGGCATTGACCAGATACTCGGTCGTCACACCGAACCGTCCGCTGGCGACCTGCTTGATCCGGCTGCGCATGGAATCGCCATTGTCGAGCGGCTGGAAGCGTTCCGGCTCCTCGCCGCCTTCGCCGGTGTTGGAGCGGCCACCGATCCGGTTCATGGCAATCGCCAGCGTCGAGTGCGCTTCATGGCTGATCGAGCCGAAGCTCATTGCGCCGGTGCTGAAACGCTTGACGATGCTTTCCGCCGGTTCGACGTCCTCGAGCGGAATTGCGCCGCTTTCGGCCGGCTTGAACTGCATCAGGCCGCGAATGGTCAGCAGGCGTCGCGCCTGCTCGTTCACGCTCTTGGCGAACTCGGCGTAATTCTTGGGATCGCCCTTGCCATCGCCGCCGCGCACGGCGTGTTGCAGGTGCGCGACGTTGGCGGGGGTCCAGGCATGATCCTCGCCCCGCAGGCGGTACTGGTAGATGCCGCCGACATCGAGCATCGTCCGGTAGAGGGGGTTGTTGCCATAGGCCGCGTGGTGGCGCCGCAGCGCTTCTTCCGCCACTTCGGCCAGCCCGACACCCTCGATGGTCGTCGCGGTTCCGGTGAAGTAGGCTTCGATGAAGTCGCTCGACAGGCCGACCGCGTCGAAAATCTGCGCGCCGCAATAGGACTGGTAGGTCGAAATGCCCATCTTCGACATCACCTTCATGATGCCCTTGCCGATGGCCTTGATGTAGTTCGCCTGCGCCTGCTCGGCGCTGACCGGCAGGTCCTTCGTCTGGCGCACGTGCTCCAGCGTTTCGAGCGCGACGTAGGGATTGATCGCTTCGGCGCCGTAGCCTGCCAGGACGCAGAAATGATGCACCTCGCGCGCTTCGCCGGTCTCGACCACCAGGCCGCACTGCATCCGCAGGCCCTGCCGGACGAGATGATGGTGGATCGCCGCCGTGGCGAGCAGGGCGGGGAAGGCCACCCTGTCTGGCCCTTGCGCGCGGTCGGACAGGATCAGGATGTTATGATCCTGAAGCACCGCTTCGGTCGCGGCCCAGCACATTTCGCGGATGGCGAGTTCGATATTCTCGTGACCTGCCGAAGCGTCCCACGTCGTGTCGATCGTCGCCGTGCGGAAGGCGCCGTCCAGCCCGGCTTCCACCGAACGGATCTTGGCGATGTCGTTGTCGGTAAGGATCGGCTGCATCAGTTCGAGCCGCTTGTGCCCGCCTGCCTCGCGGCCCAGAAGATTGGGGCGCGGGCCGATCATCGAAAGCAGGCTCATCACCAGTTCCTCGCGGATCGGATCGATCGGCGGATTGGTGACCTGCGCGAAGTTCTGCTTGAAATAGTCGTACAGCAGCCGCGCCTTGTCGCTCAGCACGGCGAGCGGGGTGTCGGTACCCATCGAGCCGAGCGGATCGTCACCGGCCACGGCCATCGGTTCCAGGAAGCGGGTGATGTCTTCCTGAGTATACCCGAAAGCCTGCTGGCGTTGCAGCAAGGTCGTATCGTGTGCGGGCAGGGCGGAAAGCTCCGGCTCCACCACGTCGAGGTCTTCGAGCTTGTATTGTGCGCGGTCGACCCACTTTTCATAAGGATGGGCGGCGGCGAGGTCGGCTTTGAGCTCCTCGTCTTCGATGATGCGGCCCTGTTCCAGGTCGATCAGCAGCATCCTGCCGGGCTGCAGGCGCCATTTGCGAACGATGTCTTCCTCGGCGAAGGGCAGCACGCCGCTTTCCGACGACAGGCAGACGAGGTCGTCCTTCGTCACGCAATAGCGCGCCGGACGCAGGCCATTGCGGTCGAGGCAGGCGCCGACCTGGCGGCCATCGGTGAAGCACACCGCGGCCGGGCCGTCCCACGGTTCCATCAACGCGGCGTGGTATTCGTAAAATGCGCGGCGGGCCGGGCTCATCAGCGGATTCTTGGCCCATGCCTCGGGGATCAGCATCATCATCGCATGGGCGAGGCTGTATCCGCCGAGCAGCAGCAGCTCGAGCGCATTGTCGAGGCAGGCGGTGTCGGACTGGCCGTGCGGGATGATCGGCCAAAGCTTGTCGAGATCGGGGCCGAGCAGCGCCGATTCCATCGTCCGGCGACGGGCGTTCATCCAGTTCACATTGCCGCGAACCGTGTTGATTTCCCCATTGTGCGCCATGAAGCGATAGGGGTGCGCCAGCCGCCAGCTGGGGAAGGTGTTGGTGCTGAAGCGCTGGTGGACAAGGCCGAGCGCCGAGATGCAGTCCGGATCGCGCAGGTCGTCGTAGAAGCTGCCCACCTGCGTTGCCAGCAGCAGCCCCTTGTAGACGATGGTGCGGCTGGAGAAGCTGGGAATGTAGAGCTTCGACAGGCCTTCTAGCCCGTGCTTTTCCTCCAGCTTTTTGAGCGGGTTCTGCGTCTGCTTGCGGATGACGATCAGCTTGCGTTCGAACGCGTCCTGATCGGCGCAGTTTTCGCCACGCGCGATCACGCACTGGCGGATGACCGGCATCGATTCGATCACCGCTTCGCCGAGCCCGTCCTGATTGACGGGCACGTCGCGCCAGCCGACCAGTCGCTGGCCTTCCTTGATGATGAACTTTTCGAACTGCTCCGTCACGAAATCGCGAGCAGGTTCCTGCTGCGGCATGAAGCACATCGCGACTGCGTAATCGCCCGGCGTGGGCAGGTCGTGACCGTTCGCATCGGCCCATTTGCGGAAGATCGGATCGGGAATTTGCAGCAGGATGCCAGCCCCGTCGCCCAGCAGCGGGTCGGAGCCGACGGCGCCGCGATGATCGAGATTGGCGAGAATTTCGAGCGCCTGCGTGACGATACCATGGCTTTTCTCGCCCTTGATATGCGCGAGCAGGCCGACGCCGCAGGCATCGTGCTCGTTGCGCGAATCGTACAGGCCCTGCTGTGCAGGCAGATCATGGTTCTCGAACTGGCGAGGCGCCCGGTTGCCCATCGTGTCTCCATCAATCGCTCTGTCGGCGAAAGGAGAAACGCAGCTTCCCGAAACGAAGCGCGAGTCAGCCTCTCGACGAGAGATTTAAAATGTCGCGAGCCATTCTTTTGGCGACATGATGGAATTTTTGCAACTGCGAAGCTGCGAGCAATGGATTGTGCCGGGAAAAGCCGGGCTTTGCACTCCGGCGAGGCGTTCAGGCGACGCCGCTAACCTTCTGCAGGGTCGCGAGGGCGGAGCGCAACTGCCGTTCGGCCTCCGATGACTCCAGTTGCGTGCGCGCAGGCACGTTCTCAGGGTTGAGTTGCGGTATCGAACCGGCGGAGTTTTCGGCCCCTGTGGGTGCCGAGACATCGACCGGGCGGTCGAACAGTCGCGATGCCGATGCAGCGGATCGGGGTGCCTGACCGGGGAAGGTCACGGCAGGCTCACCGCTGTCGTCGGACACGGGTTCGTCCTCGATCCGGATGTGTTCGGTCACGACGCGCGGCTGGGGCCGCATTGCGAGCAGCGAACTGTAGGTTTCGTCCTCGTCCTCGTCGCTGTCCGGATCGTGAGAAATGTGATCCTGAAGCGTGAAGCTGGTGCGGAAGGAGGCGAAGTTGGGGGCCGAATGGGCAGCGACATGGTCGCTGAGCGTCAGGTCCAGAGGTTCTTCGTCGGCGGGCTCATCGATATTGGCAGCATCGAAGGGGCGCAGCGCTTTCGGAACATCGGCGACACGGGACTGGGCAAAACGCAACCCCGCCTGCGGCTGAGGCTCTGATCGGGCGGCATCGATCGGCGCCGCGGGCGTAAATTCCGTCGGTTCCTGCCGTACGGTTTGCCCCTGTGTCGCGCGATTGCGCCGCGTCATGGCTATGGCGAGGCGTTCCGCCAATTCTACCGTGCCCAGCGTTCCGAGATCGCGTTCCGTCACGGGTCTGGCCGTAACGGTCGCGGCGGTCACCGGCGAAACCGGCGCTTCGTGGACTTCATCGTCGACGTTCAGTTCGAGATCGTCCTGCTGCTCCCAATCGGGTAGCGGCTCTTCCTCTGCAGGCGACTCGAGAGAATCGGATGCGCTTTCTTCGGCCGCGGTCGGCTGGAACACCTGCCGCGCGAGCGAGGGCGCGGCGAAGGAGATGACTTCCTCTTCGCTCTCGTCATTCTCGTCATCAGACTCGACCACGAAAGGTCCGGCGTCTGCCGCCTCCTCCGCCATCGGTGGCTGGAACACCTGGCGCGGTGCGGGGTCCGAAGGCTCCTCCCCTTCGTCAGCTACGGTGACTTTCCCCATGGCGGCCTGCAATTCGGCAAAGGGTGTCGGCGCTTCTGCTTCGTCCTCTTCGAACTCCGCGGCAGGGGCAGCTTCCTCGACGATGAACTGAGCGATCGGCGCTGGCGGCTCCGGCTCCGCTGGCTGGAACATCTGGCGCGAGCGGCGATCGGCGGCGGAGGGTGCTGACGCACTTTCATCGACCATACGGGGCAAGGGTGCCTGATCGAACAGGATCAGCGCGTCATCTGCTTCCGGAACTGTGACTGGGGCAGGAGGAGCCTGGAGAAGCTCGCTGAGGCCTTCTTCCGAACCCACCGTAAGCGCCCGGCGGCGCGCAGTTTCAGGAGGCCTTCCCACCTGCGGAGCGTCGAAGGCTTCGCCCAGATCGCGGCGCGCATCGAGCGGAACGGTACGCTTCGGCTGGGTGCTGACCGCACGCTGCCGGACGCGCCGTGGCCGCTGCATTCGCGCGACCTTGAGGCCCAGGAACAACCCGGTAATGGCGCCGAGCAGCGCGAAGGCAAGGGCGATCAGCAGCTTGGCCTTGAAGCCCAGCGGCGGTGCCGCCTCCGGCACGATTGCGGACAGGCCGCTGGCAGTCGAAAGCTGTTCGAACAGGGCATTGGGTACGATCAGCGTCCCGATGCCCATCAGGGCGGCAAACCACAGGGCGATGATTGCCGGGAACACGGGATGCGCGCTCAGCGGGGTAGAGCCCCTGGACTTGTCTGACGTGGCATTCACCGTCGCGCGTTCCCTGATCGATCCCTCTGGCCGTGGGCGAGGAGGCCTCAGGCCGCCGCCGACACGGTTCTGCTTGTCCGACCGGCTAGCAGCAGTTGGTAAACGTCCTGATAACAACGAGCGTTCGTCGCCCAGTCGTGGGCATCGCGGACATGGGCGAGCGCGGTGGCACGTATGCTTTCCCAGTCATCGCGAGTTTCAAGAAGGTCGGCCAGCGCATCGGCCATTTCCTGCGGAGAATCCGGCGCGAACAGCGTTCCGGTCTTGCCGTGGGTCAGCAGTTCGCGGTGCCCGCCGACCGCGGATGCAGCGACAAGCTTGCGCTGCGCCATCGCTTCGAGGGGTTTGAGCGGCGTGACCGTCTCCGTCAGGCGCATGGCCTTGCGGGGGTAAACCATCACGTCGCACAGCGAATAGAAACGGCGCACCTCGTCGTGCGGCACGCGACCGGGCATGACGATGGCATCTGCGCAGGGCAGGGCCGCGGCCTGCGCGCGTATCGCGGCCTCCATCGGTCCGCCCCCGATCAGCAGCAGTCGCGCGTCGGGCACGCGTTCCAGTAAGCGTGGCATCGCCGCGACAAGATCGTCCAGACCCTCGTAATCGTAGAAGCTGCCGATAAAGCCGAGCACCGGCCCTTCGCCGATGCCAAGTTCCGAAGCCAGAGCATCGTCGCGGGCGAGCGTTTCCCCGAAGAGCGACAGATCGACGCCGTTGGGCATGATGCCGATCTTCGCCGCATCGAACCCGCGAGCAACCAGATCGTCGCGCAGGCCGTTGCAGATGGTGAACACTGCGTCCGCCCCGGCGACGACGCGGTTCTCGAGCCCCCGCGTCAGGCGATACTTGATCGAGCCTTCGCTGCCGGTTCCGTTGCCGACGGCGGCATCTTCCCAGAAGGCGCGGATCTCGTAGACCAGCGGAATGTCGAGCTGGCGCGCGGCCTTGAGCGCGGCCATGCCGCAAAGCGCGGGTGAATGGGCGTGAATGACATCGGGTCGCCAGTCGTTCGCCAGCTCTGCGATGCGGGCGGCGAGCGCGTTGATTTCCCGCCATTCCCTGAGGCCGCCCGGCCCCTGCGCCGTGCCGGCAGTGCGATGAAAAAGCAGCCCGTCATGGGTTTGCGAAGACGCTTCGCCGGTGACCGGCTCGACATGGCGCTGGCCGGTCACTGCCTGCACTTCCACCCCGTTCGCGATCTGCGCTTTCAGGATGGCGCGGGTGCGAAAGGTGTATCCGCTGTGCAGCGGCAGCGAATGGTCGAGAACGTGCAGGATGCGCATGGCCGAGCCTTTGCCACGACAAGCTTAACGCGCCGTCAACTGCGTGCTGCTACGCCGCGTCCCAATTCGCCAAATCTCGCCGTGAAGCAGGTTCAGAGTTGATCGACAATTTCGCCATCGCCGTAACGCATCTGCTGATGGGCTATATCGCCGTCCGCCTGATGCTGCGCGCCGATCTCGATCACGAGCCTTCACCCGACACGCCGATCGACAGACCCATCGACGAGGGGCGAGAGTGACCGAGCTCGTCCTCATCGCTTTCCTCGCCGGGCTGGTCCTGCTCGGTTTCCGGCGGCCCTTCATCTGGGTGCTGGCGTATCTCTACGTCGATCTCGTGATGCCGCAGAAGATTGGCTACGTCATCCTGCCGATCGTCCCGATCTCGCTGATCTTCTTCGTCCTCGCGCTCGCCGGATGGGCGTTGATGGACGACAAGACGGGCACGCGCTTCACTTTCCGACAGGTCCTGATCGCGCTGCTGCTGGCATGGTGCGCCTACACCACGATGAATGCCGACTTCCCGGAAGCGGCGCTGACGAAGTGGGACTGGGTCTGGAAGACGATGGTATTCGCCATTTTCCTGCCCCTGACCCTGCGCACGCGCCTGCGACTGGAGACGGCCGCGCTGTTCGCCGTGCTTTCCATCGGAGCGATCGCGATATCGGGCGGGATCAAGACGATCTTCTCGGGCGGGGGCGGCTATGGCACGCTCGTTTCCCTGGTCGACCTCAATTCCGGCATTTACGAAGGCAGCACAAAGTCGATGGCGGCCATCGCCATCATCCCGCTGGTGTGGTGGTGCGCGCGTCATAGCTCGATCTTTCCGCGCCACTGGGCGGTGACGACATTCGCCATGGCTCTGATCCTCGCCTGCCTGCTGATCCCGATCGGCACGCAGACCCGCACGGGGCTGCTGTGTATCGGCGTGCTCGGTCTGCTCGTGATGCGCCACGCCCGGCATCGTTTCGCGCTGGGGGCAATCGCGGGAGTCCTCGGGCTGATTTCGCTGCCGTTCCTGCCTGCCAGTTATACCGAACGCATGGGCACGATCACGACTTTCCAGGCTGACACGTCGGCCTCTACCCGCGTCGCGGTGTGGGAATGGACGCTCGACTACGTGAAGGACAATCCGCTTGGCGGCGGGTTCGACGCCTATCTCGGCAACAGCTTCACCTACGACACGCGCGCGGAGGTGAACACGGGCGGCGTCACCAGGATCGAGCGGGTCGAGGTGACGGACGAAGCTCGGGCCTATCACTCCGCCTATTTCGAGATGCTGGGCGAACAGGGCTGGCCCGGATTCTGGTTGTGGATCGCCATTCACGTCATCGGCCTGTGGCAGATGGAGCGGCTGCAACGCGCGCTGCGAAGGTCAGATGATGCCGAAGATGCCCGGTTGCGGGCGCTGGCGATCGCGCTTCAGCAGGGGCAGATCGTGGCGCTGGTCGGCGCGCTGTTCGTGGGTATCGCCTTCCAGCCGTTCATGTTCCTGATCATCTCGTTGCAGACCGGCCTCGCGACGATCTGCGCCCGGCGGCTGGCGAGCGTGAAGGGCGCCGATCGCAAGCGCAAGCTGCGCCGACAGCGCGAACGGATGCAGGCAGCGACCGCATGATCGCACCACCGCTCGACGGACGCGATGTGCCGCAGCTTCACGCGCTGACGGGCCTGCGCGGTCTCGCGGCATGGATGGTGGTGCTTTACCATGTTCGCGGCAGCCTGACACAATTGCTGCCGGGCGAAGCGATAGAAATCTTCGCCAAGGGTTACCTCGCCGTCGACCTGTTCTTCATGTTGTCGGGCTTCGTCATGTGGTTGAACTACGGCCCGCGCTTCCGTGCGAACGGGTTCGGCGAAGTGCGCGGTTTCTGGTGGAAACGCTTTGCCCGCATCTGGCCGCTGCACGCGCTGGTGCTGCTCGGCATGATCGGTTTCGTGCTGGCGCTGATCGGCACTGGGCGCGACACGGCGGGCTATCCGCTGGAGGAGTTGCCGCTGCATATTCTGCTGTTGCAGAACTGGGGCTTCACCGGAGCGCTGAGTTGGAACCATCCCGCATGGTCGATCAGCACCGAGATGGCAGCTTACGTGATCTTCCCCGTGCTGGCGTGCCTTGTTCCGTGGGAACGTCTGCGACCGGCCATTTTGTTGCTGATCGTCGCGATGCTGTTTGCGGTGCTGGCCACGGGTTTCCTCGCCATGGGCTATGCCACTCTGGGCGAGGACATACCGCGTATGGGCCTTATACGTTGTCTGGCCGAATTTTCCGCCGGCATCGCCCTTTGTGCCCTGTGGCAGCAATGGCGCGGACGTGAGGGCGCAGCCTTCTGGTGCCTCGCCGCCTTCGCAGTTCTCGGCATCGTCGCGACCGAGCTTTCCTTGCCCGAAGTGGTTTTTGCGCCCGCTGTTCTTGCCAGCCTGATGCTTTCGCTGGCGCTCGACACCGGACGCATATCGCAGATTCTCGGCGGCCGCGTGCTTCGCTGGCTCGGCGACGTCAGTTACGCCACCTATCTGACCCACTTCTTCGTGTTCGTGCTGTTCAAGATCGCCTTCGTGGGGAGCGATATGCAGATCGGCTGGGGCGGGCTGGCGCTCTATCTCGGTACCGTTCTGGGTGCGTCGGCCATGCTGTACCACAACTTCGAAAAACCCGCGCAACGCTGGCTTAACTCACGTGCACCGGCATTCGCCCGCTTCAAACGGGCAGCAACGCCGCCTTGATAGGGCGATAGGACGAAGCGGTTTGCACCTGTTGGGGGTTTGCGCCATGAAGCGCCGCAACCAGTGGGAGAAGAGAGCATGAGTCCGCAGGAAATGGCCGCGAAGGTCGGTGAGAACATCGGTACGAGCGAGTGGGTCGAAATAAGCCAGGAACGGATCGACCAGTTCGCCGAAGCGACCGGCGATCACCAGTTTATCCACGTCGATCCGGAGCGTGCGAAACAGACGCCGTTCGGCGGCACCATCGCCCACGGCTTCCTGACGCTGTCGATGATCCCGTACCTCTCGTCGACCGCCGACACGCCGAAGATCGACGGTGTGAAAATGGGCGTGAACTACGGCGGCAACAAGACGCGCTTCATCAATCCCGTCCGCTCCGGCAAGCGCATTCGCGGTCACTGGAAACTGGTCGAATTCGTCGAGAAACGCCCGGGCCAGTGGCAGCACACCGCCGAAGTGACCATCGAAATCGAGGGTGAGGATAAGCCCGCCCTGATCGCCGAATGGATCAGCATGATCTTCGTCTGATCAAACGAACAATCCACTATTCAAACTTCAAGGAATACCCCCGATGCGTGACGCAGTAATCGTTTCCACCGCCCGCACGCCGCTGACCAAGGCCGGTCGCGGCGCTTTCAACAACACGCCTTCGCCGACGCTCGGCTCCCACTCGGTCAAGGCCGCGGTGGAACGGGCCGGCATCGAAGGCGGAGAGGTCGACGACATGGTGTTCGGCGCGGCGATGCAGCAGGGATCGCAGTCGCCAAACATCGCACGTCTGGTCGCCTTGCGCGCCGGCCTGCCAGTGACCGTCCCCGCCATGTCGCTGGACCGCCAGTGCTCCTCCGGCGTGATGTCGATCGCCACCGCGGCGAAGCAGATCATCGTCGACAACATGGACATCTGCGTCGCGGGCGGGGTCGAATCGATCTCCAAGATCCGCGGCGACAAGATGTTCATCGAGCCCGATCCCGAGCTGCTGGCGATGCACAAGGACACCTACATGCCGATGATCGGCACGGCGGAAGTCGTCGCGAAGCGTTACAACATCAGCCGCGAAGCGCAGGACGAATATTCGCTCCAGTCGCAGCAGCGCACCGCCGCCGCGCAGGAAGCGGGCAGGTTCGACGACGAAATCGTCCCGTGCGAAGCGATCATGGCAGTGATGGACAAGGAAACGAAGGAAGTTTCCTACCAGCAGGTCACCGCGACCAAGGACGAATGCAATCGTCCGGAGACCACGCTGGAAGGCCTTGCCAGCCTGAAGCCGGTGATGGGCGAAGGTCACACGATCACCGCAGGCAACGCCAGCCAGCTGTCGGACGGTTCCTCGGCCTGCGTGCTGATGGAAGCAAAAGTCGCCGAGAAGCGCGGGCTACAGCCGCTTGGCCGCTACGTCTGCATGGCGGCAGCGGGCACGGAGCCTGACGAAATGGGCATCGGACCAGTCTACGCCATCCCCAAGCTGCTCGAGCGCAGTGGGCTGAAGATGGACGACATCGGCCTGTGGGAACTGAACGAGGCGTTCGCCGTCCAGGTGCTGTACTGCCGCGACAAGCTCGGCATCCCGAACGAGCTGCTCAACGTCAACGGCGGCTCGATTTCCATCGGCCACCCTTTCGGCATGACCGGCGCGCGCTGCACCGGGCACGCGCTGATCGAAGGCAAGCGTCGCGGGGCAAAGTACGTCGTCGTCACCATGTGCGTCGGCGGCGGGCAGGGTGCGGCAACGCTTTTCGAAGTGCTCTGACCTCCGCCCTTTACGGGGCGACAGTGAAACAAAACTCCCGCGGTTCCGTTTTCATGCGGAACCGCGGGAGTTTTCGTATGCGAACTGCAGGTCTGGCTCTTCTGGCACTTGGCATGGCGGCGTGCACCGACGCGCCGGAAAGCTCAGCCGAAGCGGAAGGCCCCCCGGAATCACCCGCCCAGATTCCCGACGCGGCCGAAGTTGTGCCCGAAGGCGAGGGTTCCGACATGGACGCGCCCCAGTCGGAAGCGCGCAGCGGCGATGGCTACAGTTCGGCCTACACTACGCTCGATCTTGACGGCTGCGAAGTGCTGACATCCAATCCCGACGAGGGCGCCAGCACTACCTGGCGGTGCCCCGGCTACAAGGGCGTGGCGCTGTTCGTGCAGGAAGGCGACCTGAGGTTCGATGTCGATGCCGGGATAGAAAACGACCGCTTCGATACGCCCAGTCCGTTTAATCGGCTTGGCGAGACCGTCGAATGGCGCCTGAAGGATGGCGCACCTGTCGCGGTCATATTCCGCTACATCGTCCACAACGAAATCGGGCCGCAGCCGACCGAACTCGCCGTCGAATCCATCGGCACGCCCCGCTCGGCGGGCTGCCGGGTTGGCCGGATCGCCGGCAGCGCACCAGATGCCAACCGGCAAGCACGTCGGATTGCGGATGAGAGTGCAGCCGCGTTCGATTGTGCTAATGACCAGCCGATCGCAGTCGGCTCGGTAAGCTGAGCGGAAACGGGGAGAGCAGGCTATGGGTATCATGGAAATCATCGGCGTCGCTGGCAGCGCCAGCCTGCTTTCGGGCTGGAGGCTGTATCTGACAATCCTTGCCACCGGTATTGCGATGAACACCGGCGTGCTTCCTATCCCCGAACACCTCGAAGCGCTGCAGGTGCTCGCCAATCCATGGGTGATGGGCGTGGCGGGGGTCGCTGCGGTGTGCGAATTCTTCGCCGACAAGGTGATGTGGATCGACAGCCTGTGGGACACCGTCCACACCTTCATCCGTCCTGTCGGCGGGGCGCTGCTTGCCCTGGCAATCGTCGATCCGAGCGACCCGGCAACGCAGGTCGTCGCCTTCGTGCTCGGCGGAGGAGCATCGCTAATCGCACATGGCGGGAAGGCGGGCGCCCGGGCGGTGGTCAACACTAGTCCAGAGCCGGTGAGCAACATCGCCGTGTCGACCACGGAAGACATCGCGACGGTCGGGCTTTTATGGCTGGTCTACGAGTATCCCGTCGCGGCTGGCGTCGTCGCGCTGGCGCTGCTCGGCATCGCCATTGGCCTGCTGCTGCTGGCGCGTCGGATCATTCGCGGGCTGCTGGGGCGGGGCAGGAGGCCGGTGGCCGAGCCGCTCCCGCCGGCCTAGCTCATTTGCCGCCGGGGTTCGCGGCCATCCATTCCTCGACCACCGGTGCAATCTGGTCGCGCCACTTGCTGCCGTTGAAGATGCCGTAATGACCCGCGCCTGCGGCGAGGTGGTACTTCTTCTTTCTGATCGGCAGATTGGTGGCGAGATCGAGCGCGGCGCGCGTCTGGCCAATGCCCGAAATGTCGTCACGCTCCCCTTCGATGGCGAGGATCGCGCTTTCGGTGATGTCGTGGATATCCACCTGCTTGCCGCGGTGCGTGAAAGTGCCATTCGGGATCGAGTGCTTCTGGAACACTTCCTCGACCGTCTGGAGGTAGAATTCCGCCGTCATGTCGCAGACCGAAAGGTATTCGTCGTAGAAGTCCTTGGTGTTCTGCGCGCTCTCGTCGTCGCCGGCGGTCAGATGCTTGAACATCTCGTAATGGCTCATGATGTGATTGCCCAGGTTCATGCTCATGAACCCTGCAAGCTGCAGGAAGCCGGGATAGACACGCCGCCCCGCGCCCGCATAGGCGAGCGGCACCGTGGCGATGACCGTCTGCCGGAACCATTCGATCGGACGTTCCATCGCCAGGTCGTTAACCGTGGTAGGCGATTTGCGCGTGTCGATCGGGCCGCCCATCATGGTCAGCGTCGGCGGGGCGCAAGGGTGCTTGTCGCGATTGAGGATCGCCGTTGCCGCCAGCGCCGGGACGGACGGCTGGCAGACCGCGAGCATATGCGTGCCCGGACCGATATGTTCGAGGAACTCGATCAGGTAGTCGATGTAATCGTCGAGGTCGAAGCGACCTTCCGACATCGATACCTTCTTCGCATCGGCCCAGTCCGTGATGTAGACTTCGGTCGATTGCACCATCCGCTCGACCGTGCCGCGCAGGAGCGTGGCGTAATGCCCGCTCATCGGCGCGACGATCAGCAGCTTGGGCGCGTCTTCCGGCAGGCCTTCGCGGCGGAAGCGCAGCAGGTCGCCAAAGGGCTTCGGCAGCACGATGGCTTCCTCGACCGTGTGCGCCTTGCCGTCCACCTGGACCGTTTCGATGCCGAAGTCCGGCTTGCCGCGCGGAGCATAGGCGTGCGCGAAGACTTCCAGCGCCGAAGCCAGGATCGGCCCTGTGCCCATGTAGCCCATCGGATTGCGCGGGTTGCTGAGCATTTCCGCACCGACGGAGGCCCATGCGGCTGCCCCGTTGAGGAGGCTGCGCTGCATTTCATAGGCGTGGTATAACATTGATATTGTCCCTGTTCCGTCGAAACCCGGCGCCGCAAGAGGGCGCGTCCTGCTTTTCTCGTTTCGAGGGTATGTGGCCCCTCTGCCCTTATGTTGCAATGCACAATTGATTGAATTGGGCCAGAGTGCGTCAACTTTGGCTTGCCGGTTGCCTGCCCGCGCTTTCCACCCGCCGCCGCTTGGGTTAGGGCGCGCGCATGGCAGAAGCCGACCCCGATATCCTCCCCGAAGCGGAGCAGGAGCAACCGCCCAAGAAGGCGCGCTCGCTCGGTCCGCTGCGGATGATCTGGCGCAAGGTAGGCGACTATCCGCTGCATCTCGCTGCCGCGATGGCCGCGCTGCTTGTTTCGGCCGCGGCAACTCTTGGAATCCCTTGGAGTTTCAAGCATATCATCGACCAAGGCTTCGGTACCGGAGGCGACCCCGGCGATGTCTGGGTCTGGTTCGAACTGATGCTGGCCATTGTCGTCGTGCTATCGGTAGCGACCGGCCTGCGCTTCTATTTCGTCAGCTGGCTGGGTGAACGGGTCATTGCCGATATCCGCCGCGATGTGCAGGCGAATCTCCTGCGGCTCGCACCCGGTTTCTTCGAGGAGAACAGCCCGAAGGAAATTTCCAGCCGCATGACGAGCGATACGGCGATCATCGAACAGGTGGTCGGAACGACCGTCTCCGTCGCGCTGCGAAATTCGATCATGGTGATCGGCGGCATAGCCTTCCTTTTCACGCTTGCTCCGCAGATGACGGGCTTCCTGCTGATCGGCATACCGCTGATCATTCTGCCCATCGGGTGGTTCGGGCGGCGGCTGCGAAACATAAGCAAGTCCAGCCAGGACCGTGTGGCGGACATCGGCGCGATCACGGCCGAGGTGCTGGGCGCAATGAAGATCGTGCAAGCCTTCAATCAGGAAAGCCGAGAACTCGATCGCTTCGGCGCGGCAGTGGAACGGACCTTCGACACCGCCAAGCGCCGTATCCTGGTGCGCGCGGTGATGACCACGGTCGGCTTCATGCTGCTGATGGGCGCGATCACCATGCTGATGTGGCGTGGCGCTCTGGGCGTGTCGAGCGGCGCAATCAGCGGCGGCGACATTGCCGCTTTCGTGCTAACCGGCGGCTTGGTGGCGGGGGCGTTCGGTTCCCTGACCGAGGTTTACGGCGATCTCCTGCGCGGAGCGGGCGCGGCGGCGCGGCTGAACGAATTGCTGTACGAACAACCCGAGATCGCCGCGCCCGAACGTCCGCTCGACCTGCCCGACCCGCCGCGCGGTTCGCTGTCGTTCGACAATGTGACCTTCCGCTACCCCACAAGGCCCGATAGCGCAGCAATCCGCGAGTTTTCGCTGGCGATCGAACCGGGGGAAACGGTCGCCATCGTCGGACCTTCTGGCGCCGGCAAATCGACCATCTTTCAGCTGGCGGAACGGTTCTACGACCCGCAGGTCGGCACGGTCCGCATCGACGGCGTGCCGCTGACGCGGGTCGACCCGGCAGAGGTACGTCGCCGCATCGCTTTCGTGCCGCAAGAAGGCATCCTGTTCGCCGCGAGCGCGCGCGACAACCTGCGGTACGGCGCATGGGACGCGAGCGAGGACGCGATCTGGGAAGCGGCGCGAGCGGCCAATGCGGCAGAGTTCCTCGAAAGCCTGCCGGAAGGACTCGAAACCTTTCTGGGAGAGAGCGGAGCGCGCCTTTCCGGTGGCCAGCGTCAGCGGCTCGCCATCGCGCGGGCGCTGCTGCGCGATGCACCGATCCTGTTGCTGGACGAGGCGACCAGCGCGCTCGATGCCGAGAGCGAGCGACTGGTGCAGGATGCGCTCGACCGCCTGATGCAGAGCAGGACCACGCTGGTCATTGCCCACCGCCTTGCCACCGTGCGCGCGGCCGACCGCATCGTGGTGATGGAGGACGGGCGCATCGTCGAGCAGGGCGACCATGCGAGCCTGACGGCAAAGGGCGGGCTCTACGCGCGACTCGCCGCGCTCCAGTTCGATGAAGCCGCTACCGGCCAGGCGTGAGCCGGCGTCAGCAGGCCAGCTTCAGGCGCGGTTTATCGACAAGGTTGCAACTGTAACCGACGAAATGCACTCTGGCTGCGGCAAGTTCGGCTAGATAGACTTCGCTACGAAAACTTCGCGACTCCGCGCAACCGGGGGCGCAAATCTGGGGACGCTTACCATGCTCAAGACGCTTCTCGTCACCGGCGCATCCGCGCTGGCACTTTCCCTTTCGGCTCCTGCCGCGGCGCAGGACGCGGCAGAAACGCCGCTTCCCGAAATGAACTTCGGCGAATGGGGCTTCGATCCCGGCGCAATCGACACCAATGTCGATCCGGGCGACGATTTCAACGCTTACGCCAATGGCAAGTGGGTGCGCGAAAACCCGATCCCGCCCGAATTCAGCCGCTTCGGCGCATTCAACATCCTTGGCGAAAAATCGACTTCGGACGTGCGCGCGCTTGTGACCGACCTGGCGGCGGAAAACCCGGCGCCCGGCACGAAGGAAGCGCGCATCGTCGATGCCTTCAATGCGTATATGAATGTCGATGCGATCAACGCAGCGGGCCTAGCCCCGGCGCAGCCTTACCTCGCCAAGATCTACGGCGCGCAGGATCTCGGCGCGCTGGTCGATCTGTTCGGTGAACCGGGCGTCCCCTCGCTCATCTCCGCCGGCGTCGGCGTCGACGAGAAGGATCCGACGAGCTACGCCGTCAGCGTCGGCTTCAACGGGATGGGCCTGCCCGACCGCGACTATTACCTCGTCGATAACGAGCGCAACGAGGAAATCCGCGCGAAGTATAAGGACTACCTCGCCTTCCTGCTGGGTAAGGCAGGTTATACCGACGCCGCCGCAGCAGCGGAATCGGTCTACGGGTTCGAACGGCAGGTGGCAGAGCTGGAATGGGATCGCACGGTCCTGCGCAATGCCGACCTTACCTACACCAAGATCACCCGCGACGAACTGATTGCGCTCTCGCCCGAATTCCCGACCCTGCGCTTCCTGCAGGCGGAAGAATTTGCCGATGTCGATACCTTCATCCTGCCCCAGCTTCCGCCGAGCGCGGAGCGGGCCGAAGAGCTCGGCCTCGATGCGGCGACGATGGCGAAGATCGGTGGCGGCACTCCGGCGATGATGAAGCTGCTGACCGAAACGCCGCTCGCAACGCTCAAGGCCTTCATGGCCGCCCAGATGCTGTCCGATGCGGCCTCCGTCCTGCCCAGCGATATCGACGACGCGCGCTTTGCGTTCTTCGGCAAGTTCCTCGGCGGGCAGGAAGAACAGCGGCCGCGCTGGAAGCGCGCCATCGGTTCGACCGAAGGCCTGCTCGGCGAACAGCTTGGTGCCGCCTATGTCGAGCGGTACTTCCCGCCCGAAAGCAAGGCGGCGATGGACGACCTGGTTGCCAACCTGCGCAAGTCGCTGGCTGCCAGCATCGCCGAAATCGACTGGATGACCGAGCCGACCAAGGCGCAGGCCTTGGCCAAGCTCAATTCCTTCACTCCGAAGATCGGTTATCCCGACGAATTCGAGACCTATGACGGGCTGACCATCGCCGGCGACGACGCCTTCGGCAACCGTCTCCGCTCGATCGCCTGGCAGGTCGCCGACAACAAGTCGAAGCTGGGCCAGCCGGTCGACCGGACCGAGTGGTACATGCTGCCGCAGACGGTGAATGCCTATTACAACCCGCCGATGAACGAGATCGTTTTCCCGGCTGGCATCCTGCAGCAGCCGTTCTTCGGCGCGAGTGCGGATGCGGCCGTGAATTATGGCGGCATCGGGGCCGTGATCGGCCACGAGATGGGTCATGGTTTCGACGACCAGGGCTCGAAGTATGACGCGACCGGCACGCTGCGCAACTGGTGGCAGGATGCCGACCGCGCGCAGTTCGACGAGCTGGGCGACAAGCTGGTCGCGCAATACGACAGCTATTGCCCCTACGATGACGGCAAGACCTGCGTGAACGGGCGCTTCACCCTGGGCGAAAACATCGGTGACGTCGGCGGCCTTTCGATGGCCTACCGCGCCTACAGGATGTCGCTGAACGGCGAAGAAGCACCGGTGATCGACGGTCTGACCGGCGACCAGCGTTTCTTCCTGGCCTGGGCGCAGGTGTGGCGCTCCATGCAGCGTGAGGAAGCAGGCCGCCAGCGGCTGCTGACCGATCCGCACAGCCCGGAAACCTTCCGCGTCAACGGCCCGGTGCGGAACATGGACGCGTGGTACAAGGCGTTCAACGTCACGCCTGACGACGAACTGTACATCGCGCCGGAAGACCGCGTCGTCATCTGGTAAGCAGGATTTCCCGGCGCGGGTCACGCGAAGCGCTTGACTTCGCTCCCGCGCCGGTAAATTCGCGAAGTCCCGGGCGGGGAGCCCGCAAAAGGACGTTTTTTTCGCATGACCTTCGCCCAGATGCTGATCCTCGCCATCGTGCAGGGGGTCACTGAGTTCCTGCCCATTTCCTCCTCCGGCCACCTCATTCTGGTGCCCGTCTTTACCGGGGCGGCGGATCAGGGTCCGATGCTCGACATTGCCGTCCACGTCGGATCGCTGCTCGCGATCGTGGTCTATTTCTTCAAGGACGTGGTCACGCTGGCGCGCGGCGGTTTTGCCACCGTCGGCATCGGCAAGGCGCCGGAAGAGCGCAAGCTGTTCTGGTGGATCCTTCTCGGCACGATTCCCGCGGTTCTTGTCGGCCTGTCGATCAAGCTCGGCTTGTTCAATTCCGCGGTGGAGCAGATGTTCGGCCTGACGGTCGAGAACGACGACTTGCTTGAATCGCTGCGCTTCACGGATTTGATTGCGGTCAATCTAATCGTTTACGGCATCCTGCTCGGACTGGCAGACAGGTTCGGCGCGACGACCCGACGGTTCGAGGACATGGGGTGGCGCGATGGCCTCATCGTCGGTGCGGCCCAGGCTCTGGCTCTGATCCCCGGCACCAGCCGCTCGGGCGTCACGATGACGGCGGCACGCACGCTGGGGTTCGGACGGGTCGAAGCTGCGCGCTTCTCCTTCCTCCTCTCGATCCCGGCCGTGGCCGGGGCAGGGGTCCTGATCGTGCCTGACCTGATGGAGGCTGGCAGCGAGCTGGTGATGGAGGCGCTGATCACCGGCGGCCTGACCTTCATCGCGGCCTTCGCGACGATGGCGTTCCTGATGAACTTCCTGAAGCGCGCGTCGATGATGGTGTTCGTGCTCTACCGCATCGCGATGGGTGTCGCGCTTCTCGCATTTTTCTGACTCATTTCGCCCCAATTGGACCTGCGCTGCCTTTTTGACCGGAACCGATGCCGAAATGGCTCGTTGCTCGGACTAAGGAAGACAGGATCAAATGGGTTTACTCGTAATCATCTGCACAGGCGCTGCCCTTGGCTGGCTGGCAACTGTCATCGAAGGGATCGACCAGTCGGGTGGCGTTATCGTACGTCACATGGCGGTTGGCATCTTCGGTGCGATGACGGGTGCCGCGGTTTTTGCCCCGCTCATTTTCGGCAGCAGGGTTTCCGGCGACTTCGCCAGTGCTACAGCGCTGATGCTCGGCGTAGCCGGTTCCGTGGCAGCGCTATCGATCAACAAGCTTCTCATGCAGCGCGCGTTGCATTAACAAACCTAGTTACGAATCAAGCTTCACAAGAGGGCGAACACTTTTTCTAGCCCAATACCAGAAGGGGAACTTACCAATGAAGACCATTTTCAAGAGCGCATCGCTTGCCACCGTCGCGGCTTTCGGCCTGACTCTGGCCGCTTGCGACAGCCCGGCTGAAGAAGCTGCTGAAGAGCAGGCTGAAGTCATGGAAGACCAGGCTGATGCCATGGAAGACGCTGGCCAGATCACCGACGCCGAAGCCGACGTGATGGAAGAAGAAGCTGACCGCGTCGAAGATGCCGCCGAAGGCGACACCGACATGGGCACGAACGACGAGCCGATCGGCGAAACCGTCGACGAATCGACCATGTAATCAGCCGTCAGGCGATTATTCGAAAGCCGGCTCGGGAGCGATCCCGGGCCGGTTTTTGTTTGTGCACGTCGATTTCGGCGCAAGCGCGCCAGGCGGGGGCTCAGACCGGAGCAGCACCGCTGCCGCGGCCACCGCGCAGGTGATATTCCTGACTGCCGCGGGTGAGCACGTTGTCGACGTCGATCACGGCTGAGTTCGCATAGGTGAAGCTTGGCGACAGGTTCCGATAAAGCCGGTCGAAATCCCGCTCCACTGTCTGGCGGTAGAGGTCTTCGAAGCTTTCGATCACGAAATAGGTCGGTTGCAGGTCGCTGATCACGTAGTCCGTGCGCATGACCCGATCGACATTGAGCATGATGCGATTGGGGCTCTGTGCCTCGACGGCGAAAACCGCCTCGGTCGGGCCCGAAAGGATGCCCGCGCCATAAGCGCGAAGGTCTTTTCCGCCTTCCATGATCAGGCCGAACTCGACCGTGTACCAATAGAGCGCACCCAGCGCCTTCAGGCGGTTGTAACGCATCGCCTTCCAGCCCGCCTTGCCGTATTCCTGCATGTAATCGGCGTAGACCGGATCGGTGAGCATCGGCACGTGGCCGAACACGTCATGGAAGACGTCCGGCTCCTGAATGTAGTCGAAGGTCTCGCGCGTGCGGATGAAATTGCCTGCGGGAAAACGCCGGTTGGCAAGGTGCCAGAAGAACACGTGATCGGGGATCAGCATGGGCACAGGCACGACGCTCCAGCCCGTCAGCTTGCCCAGTTCTTCGGAAAGTCTGGCGAACTCGGGCACGCCGCCCTGACCAAGGTCGAGCTTTTCCAGCCCGGCCAGAAAGCTGCTCGCCGCGCGGCCCGGCAGCACATCCATCTGCCGCGCGAAAAGATCGTTCCAGATCGCGTCGTCTTCGCTGTCGTAAACCGTTTGCGCCGGCTCAAGCCAGTCTTCGCCCAGATGCGCAGGACGCTTCAGCGGCGCGGTGAATACGTCCGCCGGAAGCTCCGGCAGCTCGGCAAAATCGGTCTCGTGTTCGGCAGCGACGATCATGGTTTCCATTGTAACCATATTGCTTGCCGAATGCCAGTTTCAACCCGGTGGCCGGTCACCGACGTCAATCGGTCCCGGCAGCGAATTCGCGCAGCATGTTCTTGGCGATGACCAGCTGCATGATCTGGCTGGTGCCTTCGTAGATCGTGTAGATGCGGCTGTCGCGATAGAACCGTTCCGCGTCATATTCCGCCAGGTAGCCGGCGCCGCCGTGAATCTGCACGCAGCGGTCGGCCACGCGGTTGCACATTTCGCTGCAGAAATACTTGGTCGCCGCCGCCTGGATGAGGTTCGGCTGCTTCGCATCGGCGCGGGCGCAGGCGTCGCGCAACATGCATTCTGCGGCGTAAAGCTCGGTTCGGCTGTCCGCGAGCATCGCCTGGATAAGCTGGAACTGCGCGATTGGTTCACCGAAGGCCTGCCGCTCCGTCGCATAACGCAGCGCGGTGTCGAGAATACGCTTGGCATTGCCGCAGCCTGCCGCCGCGACGGAAAGGCGGCCGTTGTCGAGGCTCTGCATCGCGGTGCGGAAACCCCTGCCTTCTTCCCCGCCCAGCAGCGCATCGGCAGGCAGGCGCACGTCGTCCATGATGATGTCGGCAATCTGGCTGCCGCGCTGGCCCATCTTCTTGTCGGGCTTGCCGACGGTGATGCCGGGAGTGTCCATCGGCATCAGGAAGGCGCTGACGTGCGCGTTCTTCGGCAAATTGTCCTTGCTGGTGCGCGCCATGATCAGCGCCACGTCGGCGAAAGGCGCATTGGTGATGTATCGCTTGGTGCCGTTGAGCACCCACTCGTTACCGTCCATGCGCGCACTGGTCTGAAGGCCAGCGGAATCGGAGCCAGAGCCCGGTTCTGTCAGCCCGAAGCTGGCGATTCCGCCCGCAGCGAGCTTCGTCAGCCACTTTTCCTTCTGTTCTTCGGTTCCCCCGTTCTTCAGCGCGGCGCAGACCATGCCGGTGCCGATCGAGATGATCGAGCGATAGGCGGGGAGCGCGTAACTGATGATGCGGATGGTCTCGACATATTGCGACACGCTCATCCCCGCGCCGCCGTATTCGACCGGCATGGAAAGGCCGAATAGCCCCATCTCGCGCATTTCGCCCAAGATATCTTCGGGGATCTCGTTCGATTCGATGATCGCTTCTTCCGCCGGAATCAGCCGTTCGCGCACGTAGCGCCACAGCTGCTCGGTGAACTGTTCGAAAATCTCGGAATCCATGCCGATCTCGGCCATCGTAAGTGCCTTTCCGTTCTACTTTTCGGTTGGGACCGCCGTCTCGTCCTTGTCCGCCGGCTCGACGCCCTCGGCGGTGCCCGGACGGCCTTGCGCGATCATTGCCTCGGCATCGTCCAGCGCCTGCTGTTCGGTGAGCTCCGCTTCGCCCGTGTCGACTCCCGAAAGATCGCGGCACCCCTGAACTGTCAGAAGAATGGGTATGGCGAGGAGTAGCGGTGCGCGGAGCATGGTTTCGACCTAGCCTCTTCCGTCGCAAAACGAAATGGGCGAGGATCGCTCCCCGCCCATGAAATTTTCGCCTGTTCGAAAGATCAGTTTGCCGTGTCGGCCTCGGCCGCTTCCGCTGCGCGGGCAGCTTCTGCAGCGACGTCGGCGGCGGCAGCGGACGCAGCCTCTGCCGCGGCGTCCTGGTCGACGCCGTTGTTGGCAGCCGCGCTGGTGGTGGTGCTGGCCGAGGCATTTGCCGCCGGAGCGCCGGCAGCGTCGTCTGCCACGGGAGCTTCGTCGATTTCGGCGACGGCTTCCTCGGCAGGCATTTCGACCGTTTCGGCCAGGTTTTCATCGGTTTCAGCTTCCGATCCGCCGCAAGCGCTAAGCGCGAAAGCTGCGGAGGTGGCGGCGACGGCAAGGAGGGTTTTCTTCATTTTCGATCCTCTGAAATAGCAAAACGTTCGGATGCATGGGCTTCCGAAGCGACCGGGGTCTAAGCACAAGTTGCCGCCCCTGCAAATATCGCGCGGGAGGTGTCCCGGCGCAAAGATGGCTTGCCTTTAGCGGGCGCGATGTAGTTAGCTGATTTCGCTCGCTTTACGGGGTTTAGGGGGAATTCATGAGTTCGAACGATTTGGTGCGCGCAAGAAACTGCGCGCAAATTGCCATGTGCGTTGCCGCGGTTTTCTCGCCGTCGATCGCAGCGGCGGATGAAGATGCCGATTGCAACATCGTCAATTACGATACGACGACGCTGGAGTGCGGAACCGATTCTATCGCGAGCAGTGAGAATGCAACGGCCCTCGGCAGCGCGGCGGTGGCGTCGGGCAACGGGGGAACTACCGCCGTCGGTGCGAACGCGTCTGCGAATGGAGACGCGTCGAGCGCGGTGGGCGCTTTTGCGAGTTCCGAGGGCGCGAAGGCCACGGCGCTGGGCAACGGGGCCAATGCCAATTCGGAAGCGAGCGTTGCGATCGGTCGCGGGGCCAGTGCCACGGGCACCGGCAGCATTGCATTCGGCGGGATGCTGATTGAATTCGGATCGCCGGTCTACACCACTGCCGCAGCCGACAATGCGACCGCAGTGGGAGCCAAGAGCCGGGCGAGCGGCGAACAGTCGACGGCGATGGGCTTCGGTGCGCGGGCCATCAATACCGGCGGAACTGCGGTAGGTGCTTCGGCACTCGCGAACGAAGAACGCTCGACCGCACTTGGAGCCGGCGCACGCGCCGTCGGAAGAGATTCGCTCGCCGTGGGCCATTTCGCGAGCGCCGGGCTGCATTCCGTGGCGATAGGGCCGGCAGCAATCGCCAATCAATATTCGACCGCCTTGGGTTCGGACAGTCGAACGACCGGGCTTTATGCAACTGCCCTGGGCCTGAGCGCGGAAGCTTCGACACATTCGACCGCCGTCGGTTCCTTCAGTGTGGCCCGAGATGATGGCGTCGCCATCGGCAAGAACGCAGCCGCCGTTGCCGGGTCTGGCGTGGCGATGGGGAAAGAGGCGATTGCCGATCTCGAAGCCGTCGCGCTGGGCGCATCGACCTATGGCGGCGTGCAGGCGACAGTCATCGGCTTCGACGCCGAGGCGATCCCCTCTCAAGCTGTCGCAGTCGGCGCATTGAGTAGGGCGAACGCGGTCAGGGCGATTGCATTGGGCGCCGGCGCAAGCGCGAACGATCAGGCTGCCCTGGCCCTCGGCGCATCGAGCGTAGCCTCCTCGGCCGGTTCGACTGCGCTGGGCGAAGGCACCAGCGCTGTCGGCACCGACAGCACCGCGCTGGGATCGAAGGCGCGGACCAACGGCAATCTGGCGAGCGCCATCGGCACACGCTCGGTCGCGAGCGCGAACGGGGCCGCAGCTTTGGGTGCCGTGGCGCGGGCGCAGGCGACCAATGCGACGGCAATCGGCAACTCGGCCAATGTGACCGGTGCCTATTCCTCGGCACTGGGCGCAGCGACTGTGATCAGCGGCAACTCGGCAACGGCGATGGGATACCAGGCGAATGTCAGCGGCAGTGCAGGCACGGCGGTGGGCGCGGCGGCCAGCGTCACCGCGCAGTTCGGAACGGCGGTGGGTCGGCAGGCAAAGGTGACGCACGCCAACTCGACCGCGGTCGGCTATCAGGCCAGTTCCACCGCTTCTAACCAGGTCACGCTGGGCGGAGCCAGTTCTTCGGTGCGCCTTGGCGACATCGTCGCTTCCAACGCGGCGCAGGTGGGGACGGAAAAGGTCGTCACTGTCGATGCCAACGGGACGCTCGGCACGCAGGAGGTCGCGAGTGTCGCGGCGATGGATTCCATCCGCACCAACTTCGCTTCGCTCGCCGCCGTGTCGGACGCGCAATTCGCAGCGCTGACCGGGCGGGTCGGCGCGATCGAGAGCCAGCTTGAGCAGTTCGACGATCGCATCAGCAGTTCCGCCGCGGTCGCGACCGCCATGGGCGGCGCGGCGTTCCTTCCTGACAAGAGCTTCAACCTCACCGCTAACGTCGCGACCTACGAAGGCGCGCACGCGGGGGCGTTGCAACTGGGGGCGCTGGTCAGCGAAAGCGTGGCGCTCAATGCCGGTGTTTCGTCGGGCTTCAACAGGGGCGGCGACACCGCCGCGCGCGTAGGGGTTACTTTCGGCTGGTAGGTTTCCTAGGTCTCGGGGCGTGGCGGGTTTGACAGGGCCCGCCACGTGCGGCGATAGCCCGCTTGCAATTCGCTTCCCCTGATCGACGGAAACCCCTCATGGCCGCTTACGACTTCGACCTTTTCACCATTGGCGCCGGATCGGGCGGCGTGCGCGCCAGCCGCGTGGCGGCTTCGCACGGGGCGAAGGTCGCCATCGCGGAAGAGCACCGCGTCGGCGGCACCTGCGTCATTCGCGGCTGCGTGCCGAAGAAAATGCTGGTGTACGGCGCGCATTTTGCCGAGGATTTGGAGGATTGCGCCCGCTTCGGTTGGGAGATCGAAGGCAAGAGGTTCAACTGGAAGACCCTGCGCGACCATGTCCTTGCTGATGTCGACCGGCTGGAGGGTGCCTACACCGAGACGCTCGAAAATCACGACGTCACGATCTTCCACGAGCGTGCCGAGATAACGGGCGAGCACGAAATCACTCTGGCGAGCGGGCGGAAGGTGACTGCCGACAAGATCCTGATCGCCACCGGCGCGCGACCCCGGATGCCGGAATGCCAGGGCGCCGAGCACGCCATCAGTTCGAACGAAGTCTTCCACCTCGACGAACTGCCCAATAAAATCATCATTGCAGGCGGCGGCTATATCGCGAACGAATTTGCAGGGATCTTCAACGAATTCGGCTGCGAAGTGCATATCGTCAATCGCGGTGACAGGCTTCTGCGAAGCTATGACGAAGCGGTGCGCGACCGCCTGCTGCAGATTTCCACGATGAAGGGCATCAAGTTCCGCTTCAACACGACCTTCGAGTACATCAAGCCATGCGACGAAGGTGGCTACTTCGTGAAGCTGACGGACGGCGACGAAGAGAAAGCAGACCTCGTGCTGTTCGCCGTCGGTCGCATTCCCAATACCGAGGGGCTGGGTCTGGACAAGGCGGGCGTCGAACTGGGCGAACACGCAGAGGTCAAGGTCAACCGCTTCAGCCAGACCAACATCGACCATATCTATGCGGTCGGTGACGTGACCGATCGCGTGCAGTTGACCCCGGTCGCCATCCGGGAAGGGCAGGCCTTTGCGGACACGGTATTCGGCAAGGGCGAGCCGGTGGCAGTCGATCACAGCTGCATTCCCAGCGCCGTGTTCAGCCATCCGCCGATTGCCGCCGTCGGGATGACGGAGGGTGAAGCGAAGAACAAGCTTGGCAGCGTGAAAGTCTATCTGAGCGACTTTCGCCCGATGAAGAACGTGCTCGCGAACCGCAACGAGCGTAGCCTGATGAAGATGATCTGCGACGGCGACAGCGGCAAGATCGTCGGCATTCACATGATCGCGCCCGATGCGCCGGAAATGATGCAGGCGGCGGCCATCGCGGTGAAGGCTGGGCTGACCAAGGCCGACTTCGACGCGACGACGGCGATTCACCCGACCATGGCCGAAGAACTGGTGCTGATGCGCTGATGTCCTCCGCCGCCATCCGCCCGCGCCGGTCGTGCCTCTACTTACCCGGCGACAAGGCTCGCGTGCATGAGAAAGCGCGTGAGTTGCCAGCCGATGTGCTGATCTTCGACCTTGAAGATGCGGTGGCGCCTGAAGGCAAGATCGCGGCGCGGGCGACAGTAGCGCAGGCCGTGGCCAGCCGAGGCTATGGCCGCCGCGAAGTCATGGTGCGGGTCAATGGCCTCAGCAGCGATTGGGTGCAGGACGATCTTGCCGCCGTGCTGCCGTCCGCGCCAGACGGCGTGCTGTTTCCCAAAATAAACGATGCGGCCGACATCGCCGCCTGCGATGCGGCGCTGGCGAAAGCGGGAGCAGGACCGGGCATGGCGCTCTGGGCAATGATCGAGACACCGCTTTCCATTCTCAACCTGCGAAAGATTGCAGCAGCAGGTGCAAGCACCAGGCTGGCCGGCTTTATCGTCGGTACGAATGACCTCGCGAAAGACCTCGGAGCCGAGCCGACACCGGATCGCATGGCCTTCCTGACCCCGCTTTCGCTCACGCTGGTGGCCGCGCGAAGCCACGGCCTTGCCGCCATCGACGGTGTCTTCAACGCTATCGACGATGCGGAGGGGCTGGAAAACGAATGCCGACAAGGGCGAACGCTCGGCTACGACGGAAAAACACTCATTCACCCATCGCAGATCGAAGCTGCCAATCGCGTTTTCGCCCCAGATCCCGCAGAAGTCGAACAGGCCCACGCGGTCATTGCTGCCTTTGCGGAGCCGCAAAACGCGGGGAAGGGCGTCATCACGGTCAATGGCCGGATGACGGAACTGCTGCATCTGGAGCAGGCGAGGCGGCTGGTCGCGCTGGCTGCCGCTATCGAAGGCTGATTCGCTGCGGGGGTTTCCCCCGGCCGGCAATTCGGAACGATGACGTTACGGCATGGGTTGCAATCCATAATGGGTTTGCAATCGCACGCGCGTTCCTGTTTACGTAAACGTAAACTCAGACCTTCGGACTTCAAAGGGAGCCCCCCATGACCGACGCCTATATCTTCGACCACGTGCGCACCCCGCGCGGCAAGGGCCGCGCCGACGGTGCGCTGCACGAAGTCACGCCGCTCGAACTTTCCGTGCAGGTTCTGCGCGAGTTGCGCGATCGCAACAATCTGGACACCGAACTGGTCGACGACATCGCGTTCGGCTGTGTTTCCCCGGTGGCGGAACAGGGTGCCGTGTTGCCGCGTACCGCCGTGCTCAACGCGGGCTATTCGCAATCGACCTCCGCCATTCAGGTCAACCGCTTCTGCGGCTCCGGGCTGGAAGCCTGCAACATCGCGGCGGCGAAGGTGATGTCGGGCGAGGCCGACATGACGATCGGCGGCGGCATCGAAAGCATGAGCCGCGTGCCGATGGGCAGCGATGGCGGCGCCATCGCCACCGACCCGCAGAGTGCGTTCCACAACTACTTCGTACCGCAAGGCATCAGCGCTGACCTGATCGCGACAAAGTACGGCATAAGCCGCGACGATGCGGATGCCTATGCCGTGGAAAGCCACAAGCGCGCGTCGCGTGCATGGGACGAAGGCCGTTTCGACCGTTCCGTCATGAAGGTGCGCGACCGTATCGGGCAGGTGCTGCTGGAGCGGGACGAGATCGTACGGCCCGACAGCAACATGCAGACCCTCGGCGCGCTCAAGCCCAGTTTCGCGCAGATGGGCGAAGGTTACGGCTTCGATAACATCGCGCTGCAGGTTTATCCCGAGCACGAGAAGATCAACCATATCCACACGCCCGGCAACAGCTCCGGCATCGTCGACGGTTCGGCGGCGGTGCTGATCGGCAGCAAGGAAGCGGGCGAGCGCGCGGGACTGAAACCGCGTGCGCGGATCCGGGCCATGGCTTCCACAGGATCGGAACCGACGATCATGCTGACCGGGCCGGAATTCGGCGCGGCCAAGGCGCTGAAGCGCGCGGGCATGGCCGCCGGTGACATCGACCTGTACGAACTCAACGAAGCATTCGCGAGCGTGGTGCTGCGTTTCATGCAGGCGCTCGACATCGATCACGACAAGATCAACGTGAACGGCGGCGCGATCGCGATGGGCCACCCGCTGGGCGCGACCGGGGCAATGATCCTGGGCACCGTGCTCGACGAGATGGAGCGTGCGGACAAGGCCACCGCGCTGGCCACGCTGTGCATCGGCGGCGGCATGGCAACCGCGACGATCATCGAGCGCGTCTGAGCCTCGCCCGACAACCTTATACGAACTCAAGGAAATCCTATGAGCTATACCGCAATCAAGGTCGCCACCGATGCCGATGGCATCGCGACTGTCACCATCGACGTCCCGGGCGAGAGCATGAATGTCTGGAACGAGGCGTTGATCAGCGATTTCAACGCCTTCGTCGACGATTTCGTGAGCAATGATGAATTGAAGGGCGCCGTGATCACCAGCGGCAAGCCCTCCGGCTTCCTTGCGGGAGCCGACATCAAGATGCTCGGTGCGCGGCAATCCGGCGATGCGGACGACGCTTTCGAGGCTGCGTTCGGCCTCAGCAAGCTGCTCCGCAAACTGGAAACCGGAGGCCACTCCGCCAAGGACATTGCGAAGGAAGGCAAAAAGGCCAAGCCGGTCGCTTGCGCGCTTGAAGGTCTGGCACTCGGCGGGGGGCTGGAGCTGGCGCTCGCGTGTCATTACCGGGTCGTGGCCGACAATCCAAAGATCCAGCTTGGCCTGCCGGAAGTTCAGATCGGCCTGCTGCCAGGGGCGGGTGGCACCCAGCGTGTGCCGCGCCTGATCGGCCTGCAGGCCGCAGGCATGATGATCATGCAAGGCAAGCCGACCAATCCGCAGGCTGCCAAGGCACAGGGGCTGGTGGACGAAGTGGTCGAGCCCGGCACGACCATCGACGCAGCGAAGGCATGGGTGAAAGCCAATCCCGCCGTGCTTCAGCCGTGGGACAAGCCCGGCTTCAAGTTCCCCGGCGGCTCTGGCATCTTCAACTCGCAGGTCGCGCAGCTGATGACCGGCGCGAACGCGATGGGCCTTTCGCAGACCAAGGGCAATTTCCCCGCGGTCCCGGCGATCCTGTCCTGCCTTTATGAAGGGATGACGCTGCCGTTCGACAAGGCGCTCGAGGTCGAGGTGAAGTATTTCATCACGCTCCTGCAGGGCCCGGTCTCACGCAACATGATCCGCAGCCTGTTCCTGAACAAGCAGGCCCTGGAGAAGGGCGCCGCGCGGCCCGAAGGGGTGCCGAAGCTTGAACTTCGCAAGGTCGGCGTGCTTGGCGCAGGCCTGATGGGTTCTGGCATCACCCATGTCACGGCCAAGGCCGGAATCGACGTGGTCGTGCTCGACCGGTCGGACGAAGACGCTGCCAAGGCTGTCGCCTACACGCGCAAGATCCTCGAAAAGGACATTGCCCGCGGCAAGACCACGCAGGAGAAGGCCGACGCCTTCCTCGCCCGCATCACGCCGACGTCCGATTATGCTGACCTTGCGGATGTGGATCTCGTGATCGAGGCTGTGTTCGAATTGCCCGACGTCAAGAAGGACGTGATCGAGAAGATCGAGGCAGTGATCGGCAAGGACGTGATCGTCGCATCGAACACCTCGACCATACCGATCGGCAACCTCGCCAGGTTCTCCTCGCGCCCGGACCAATTCATCGGAATGCACTTCTTCTCGCCGGTGGAGCGGATGCCATTGCTGGAGATCATCCCGCACGCAGGCACCGGAGATGCCGCGCTGGCTGCGGCGTTCGATTACAACAGCCGCATTCGCAAGACGCCGATCGTGGTCGAAGACGTGCGCGGCTTCTACACCAATCAGGTTGTTCCGCCTTATCTTGGCGAAGCCGTTCACATGGTGATGGAAGGCATCGCGCCCGCGCTGATCGAGAATTGCGCGCGCGATCTGGGCATGCCCGTTGGCCCGCTGGCGCTGATGGACGAAACCACGCTGAAGCTGGGTGCGGACATCATGAAGGCGACCAAGCAGGAACTGGGCGATGCCTACAAGCCGAGCGGGGCCGAGCCATTCTACGAACTTATGGTGGACGAACTGGGCCGATCGGGCCGTCGCTTCGGCAAGGGGTTCTACGACTACGCCGAAGACGGCAAGCGGCTCGGCCTGTGGCAGGGCATGGCGGATCATTATCCGCTGCTGGACGATCAACCGACCCCGGCTGAGGTCAAGGAGCGTCTGCTTTACGCACAGCTCGTGCCTGCCGCGCGCTGCTTTGCCGATGGCGTGGTCCACGACCCGCAGAGCGCGGATCTGGGGGCGATCCTGGGCTGGGGCTTCCCGCCGTACATGGGCGGGCCGCTGAGCCACATCGACACCATCGGCGCGGACAGTTTCGTCGCTGCCGCCGACCGTCTGGCCCAGCGCCACGGAGAGCGGTTCCACGTGCCGCAGATGTTCCGCGACATGGCGCGGGACGGCAAGCAGCTCTACGCTAAGGCTGCCTGAGGATGACAGGCTGGCGGGGGCTGCGCGCCTCGCCAGCCGCTCAACCGCTGACGCGCGCGACGTCGCGGTCGATCAGATCGCCGATCTGGCCCGAGCCGAGGCCCAGCCGCTCGGCCAGCACTTCTTCCGTGTGCTGTCCCAGATCTGGCGCGGGCAAGGGATCGCCTGCGTCTTCGCCCGGCATATTGGCGAAGCTGCGGGTCGCCGGATAGGCGAAGCCGCTGGGATTGGCGGGCGAGGGCCCGAACAGCGGGTTGCTGCCCACCAGCACCGGATCCTGCGCCGCTTCGTGCATCGTGCGATAGCGTTCGAAGGTGCAGCCATGCGCCGTCATGCGCGCTTCCAGCTCCGCCCAGTCGAGACTTTCGGCCCGCGGTGCAAAGATTTCGAAGAGAGCGTGCCGATGCTCGAAACGCGGGCGGTCGCCATCGGCGAAACGCAAGCCGAGATCGTCCTCGAGCGCTGCGATTTCCGGGCCGAGATCGAAAGCCGCGATCAGTCCCTCCCATTGTTTGGGGGTCAGGGCCGCAACCATGAACCGCTTGCCGTCGCGGCTGCGGAAATCCCGTCCAAAGGCGCCCCAGATCGCATTGCCGAGCCGCTCGCGGTCGCCGCCGCGATAGAGCATTTCGGCCAATGCGCCGCTATTTGCCATGGTCCCGATCGCCACGTCGCCCAGCGGAACGCGCAGTTCGCTGCCTTCCCCGGTCTGCTCGCGCCGGCGGATGCCGGCGAGCAGTGCAAAAGCGGAATAAGCGCCAGTGATGAAGTCCCATGCGGGCAGCACTTGGTTTACCGGCGGCGCGGTGGCCGGATCCCATTCCTCCGGCCCGCACATCAGCGGATAGCCGGAAGCGGCATTGACGGTGAAATCCATCGCCTGCCTTCCGTCATGCCAGCCCATGATCCGCAACGAGACGAGGTCGGCGCGCTTCGCCGCAATCGCTGCGTGGGAGAGAAAGCTCTGCTCGGGCAAATTGGTGATCAGATTGCCGGTCGCGGCGGATAGTTCGACGAGCAGTTCGCGGCCTTCCGCGCTCCGCAGGTCGAGCGCGACGGACTTTTTCGCGCGGTTGAGGTTTTCCCAACTGAGCGAACGCCCCTCTCGCGTCAGAAGGTAGCGGTCGTAATCCAGCCCGCCGAGCTTGTGATCGACGCGGATGACCTCTGCGCCCATCTGCGCGCAATACAGCCCTGCCGTGGGGGAGGCGACGAAGGACGACGCCTCGATGATCGACAGGCCTGAAAGCAGGTCATACATCGGCGCTGGCTGCCCATTGTCCTGCCAGGGCGCGAAAGCCGTCGACCCGGATCGCCTGCCACACGCCAGCGATGAAGTAGGGATCGGTTTCGAAGAACTTGCGCGCGTCATCCTCGTCCGATGCCGCGATCACCACCAGCGATCCGACCGCTTCACCCTTGCGCTCGAGCGGTCCGGCCAGCGCGAAGCGTTGGGGATTGTCGGCGATGTGTCGCAGATGCGTTTCGCGATGGCGCGCGCGCAGGGCGGGGCCGTTTTCGCCGTCGCGGCAGTGGAAGACGTAAAGGGGCAAGAGCGGGTCTCTCTGGTGGGGTCAGGCCGGATTGCGGCGGAGGTGGTTGCGGGCAATGACGATGCGCTGCATCTCGTTCGTGCCCTCCGCAATGCACAAAAGCATGGCGTCGCGATAGAAACGCTCGATCTCGTATTCCTTGGAGTAGGAGTAGCCGCCGAAAATTCGCATCGCCTCCTGGCTGTTGGTGACCGCCGCTTCGGAGGCGAAATATTTTGCCATGCCGGCTTCCATGTCGCAGCGCTCGCCACGGTCGTAGGCAGCGGCCGCGTCCATGGTCAGCAGCCGCGCGGCGCGGGCGCGGGTCGCCATTTCACCGAGTTTCGTCTGGATGGCTTGGTGCTGCGCGATGGGCTTTCCCATCGTCTCGCGGGTCTGGGCGTAGTCGCCCGCCAGCTTCAGCGCGCCTTCGGCCATGCCAGCACCGCGCGCGGCCACGTTTATGCGCCCGAGTTCCAGCCCGCCGGTCGCCTGGAAGAACCCCTGTCCTTCTTCTTCGCCGATCAGCCGGTCGGCGGACAGGAGATGATCTTCCATAATGAGTTCCGCCGCCTCAACCGCGCGATAACCCAGCTTGTCGAACTTCGCGCCTGCGCGGAAACTGCGGTCCCCTTCGCGCTTGTCGACGATGAACAGGCTCATGCCCTTGTATCGCGGCTCAGCATCGGGATCGGTCTTCGCAAGCAGTGCGAAGCAGTCGCCGTGGATGGCATTGGTGATCCATGTCTTCGTGCCGTTAAGAACGTAACCGTCGCCCTCGCGCCGCGCAGTGGTGCGAATGGCCTGCAGGTCGGTGCCTGCGGTCGGCTCTGTCAGCGCCAGCCCGCCGCGCAGTTCGCCGCTGGCAAGGCGCGGAAGCCATTGCGCCTGCTGTTCCGCCGTGCCGAACCGTTCGATCGCGGCGGCCATGATCAGGTGCGAATTGAAGATGCCCGAAATCGCCATCCAGTGGCGCGAGATCCTCAGGCAAATCTCGGCATAGGTCGTCGCTGGCAGACCGAGTCCGCCATGCTCGCGCGCGATCGTCGCGCCGAACAGTCCGAGTTCCGCCATCTGATGGACGAGGTCTTCCGGCCAGATGTCCTCGTGATCGTGCCGCTGCGCCACCGGGGCAACGTCGCGTGCGATCCAGCGGTCGATCGTGTCGAGCAGAGCCTGCTCTTCCTCCCGGTCGATCGTATTCACGCTGATACCGCCTCCGGCCCGTGCCCGCGCTTCCAGATGAGCATTGTCCGTTCGAAGGAGCAGACCGCCTCCCCGCGCTGGTTGCGCCCCGTGGTGCGGATGGTGACTACGCCTTGCGTCGGCCGCTTCTCGCTGTCGCGCTTCGCCAGCACCTCGCTCTCGGAGGTCAACGTGTCCCCTGCGAACAGCGGCGCGGTCAGCCGGATGTCGTTCCAGCCCAGATTGGCGACCGCCTTCTGGCTGACGTCGGATACGCTTTGGCCGGTCATGATCGCGACGGTGAGCGTGGAGCACACGAGTGGTTTTCCGAATTCTGTCTGCGCCGCGTATTCGGCGTCGAAATGCAGCGGGTGGGTGTTCATCGTCAGCAGGGTGAACCAGGTGTTGTCAGCTTCGCTGATGGTGCGACCCGGTCGGTGTTCGTAGATATCGCCGACCGCGAAATCCTCGAACCAGCGGCCGAAACTTTCGCGGTAGCGCCCCGGGGCGATCTCGATGGCGCCTTCCTTCATCGGCGTCTGTGTCCTCTCTCCATTTGCGCGGACTGTCGGGCATCGCGGGCCAAATGTCACCTGCCGAGATTGCACCGGCACGGCGCTGTGTGCAAAGCGGTTGCGATTGCAATTACAAGGATGCGGGCATGGCAGGCGTGTGGTTCGACGAACTGGAGGTGGGGCAGCTATTCGACCACGCCATCCGGCGCACGGTCACGGAGACGGACAACGTCCTTTTCACCACCCTGTCGCACAATCCGGCGGCTCTGCATCTCGACGCGGAATACATGAAGGGCACCGATTATGGCCGCGTGCTGGTCAATTCCTGCTTCACCCTGTCGCTCATGGTCGGTGTGTCGGTAGGCGACACCACGCTGGGAACGGCGGTGGCAAACCTCGGTTGGGACGAGGTGCGCTTCCCCGCACCGGTTTTCATCGGCGACACGCTGCGGATCGAGACTGAGGTGCTGGAATTGCGCGAGAGCAAATCCCGCCCGAACGCCGGGATCGTCACGTTCCTCCACCGCACCTACAATCAGGACGAGACGCTGGTGGCATCCTGCAAACGGTCGGGCCTGCAACTGAAACGGCCCGCCGCGTGAAGCCCGTCCGCTCTTTCCTCTTCATACCCGGCGACAGCGAAAAGAAGCTCGCCAAGGCGGACGACTGCGGCGCGGACGCGGTAATCCTCGACCTGGAGGACGCCGTCGCGCCGGAGCGAAAGGCAGCAGCGCGCCAACTGGTTGCCCATTTCCTCGCCGAACGTCCGAAGGGCCAGCGCGGGATGCAGCTGTGGGTGCGGGTCAATCCCCTCGACAGCGGAATGGTGGCAGAAGATCTTGCAGCGGTGCTGGGCGCGCAGCCCGACGGTATCATGCAGCCGAAGGCCAACGGGCCGGACTGCGTGTCCAGGCTGGCCGCGCATGAAGGGCTTGGCGATACGCCGATCCTGCCCCTCGTCACGGAGACACCCATCGCGCCGTTCCGGCTGGGGGAGTACGCCGCTGCCGACCTGCCGAGCCTTTACGGCATGAGCTGGGGGGCGGAAGACCTCTCCGCGGCGCTCGGCGCGATGGGCAATCGAGGTCCGGATGGCGAGTTTTCGTTCACTTACAAACTGGTCCGCTCGCTGACGCTAATGGCCGCGCACGCCTGTGGGGTTTTCGCGATCGACACGCTCTACGCCGACTTCCGCGATGCCGACGGACTCCTGGCCGATAGCCGCCAATCGCGCCGTGAAGGGTTCAGCGGTCGGCTCGCGATCCATCCCGCGCAGGTGGCTGCGATCAATGAGGCCTACACGCCCTCGGCGGAGGAGATCGCTTTCGCCGCGCGCGTCAGCGAGGCATTCGCCGCGCAGCCGGGCACGGGCACGGTCGGGATCGACGGCAAGATGTTCGACGTGCCGCATCTGAAAGCGGCGCAGCGCACTCTTGCACTGGCGGAGGCGTTCGGGCTCTAGCCTTCCGGCGGGTGCGCGCCGAGCCAGTCTGATACCTCGCGAAGAACCTCCTCGCGCTCCGGCTCGTTGAAGATCTCGTGGTAGAGGCCGTCGTATATCCGCACGGTCTTGTCTGGCGATGCGATGGCATCGAAGACTGGTCTGACCGGAGCCAGCGGAACCAGTTTGTCCTCGCTGCCGTGCATCAGCAGGCAGGGTACGGTGAGCGTGTTCGCCTCGCGGGCGAACTGATCGATCGCTTTCATCATGTTGCGCGCGGTCAGCGCCTTTACCTTGCCGTTCGGGACGAGCGGATCGGCGCGATAGGCAGCAACCACGGCCGGGTCGCGGCTGATGAAGGCCGGGTCGAGTTCCACCGTTCCAGCCTCCGGAGCGACCTTTGCCAGCAAGCCGAGGACAGCAGCGCTGACCGGGTTGACGCCACCGCCAATGGCGGGGCCGCTGAGGACCAGCCCGGACAGCTTGTTCTGATGATGCAGAGCGTAATCCAGCGCGAGCGAGCCGCCCATCGAATGGCCGACCAGCTTGACGCCTCGCAGGCCGGACGCGCTCAGCACCTTGCCGACCAGATGGTCGATATCCGCCCGCGCGCTTTCGTAGCTGGCTATCACCGCCCGCGCGCCTTCCGACTTGCCGTGCCCCTGATGGTCAAGCGCGTGGACCGCGTAGCCGCGCTGCGTCATGTAGGCGGCGAAATCCTCATACCGTCCGGCATGTTCGGCCAGCCCGTGCAACAAAATCAGGTGGTCGCGTGCAGGCCCTTCGGGTGTCCACAGATAAGTCGCGATGCTGCGACCGCCAGCGCCTTTGAAACTGCCTTCCACCGCGCGGGTCACGCCGTTTCCCTCCAGTAGCCGTCCCGCAGCTGGCGCTTCAGGAGCTTGCCGTTCGGAAGACGCGGCAGTTCGTCGACGAAAGCAAAGCTGCGCGGCAACTTGAAGCGCGCGAGCCGTTCGGCGGCAAACGCCATCAGCGCTTCCGCCATTGCGTCGTCGCCCGAATGGCCGGGCCGCAGTTCGACGATTGCCTTCACTTCTTCGCCAAGATCTTCGTTCGGCACGCCGATCACCGCGATGTCCGCGACGGCAGCGTGCTCGGCCAGCGCGTGTTCGATTTCCTGCGGGTAGATGTTAACGCCGCCCGAGATGATCATGTGGCTCTTGCGGTCGGCCAAGTAGAGGAAGCCGTCCTCGTCCAGATAGCCCATGTCGCCGATAGAGGCGTAGCCTTGCGGACTGTAGCTGCCCTGCGTTTTCTCCGGAGCCTTGTGATAGGAAAACGGCACCGAACCTTCGAAATATACCATGCCGATCTCGCCGGTGGGAACGGGCTGCCCGTCTTCATCCAGCACGTGGATCGGATCGACGGGGGAACGCCCAACGGAGCCGGGATGCGCCAGCCAGTCGCTGCTGCCGATATAGGTGAAGCCGACGCCCTCGCTGCCGGCATAATATTCCTCGATGATGGGTCCCCACCACTCGATCATCTCGCGCTTGACCTTGGGCGGGCAAGGCGCGGCAGCATGGATCGCACATTGCAGGGAGGAGAGGTCGTGCGCGGCCCGGACCTTGTGCGGCAATCGCAACATACGCACGAAATGCGTCGGTACGAATTGCGCGTGGGTTACGCGGTGTCGCTCTATCGCCTGCAACACGCCTTCCGGCTCGAACTGGGGCATGATCACGACCGTACCGCCGAGAAACAGCGCCGCGACGCAGTAGGCGAGCGGCGCGGCGTGATACAGCGGCGCGGGGGAGAGGTAGACCGACTGGCCCGGCTGAAAGCGAAACAGCGCGGGCATCAGCACGCTCTCGACAGCGTTCGGCGTGCCGAACGGTTCTTCCGAGAGTGGCCGCAGGATACCCTTCGGCTTCCCGGTCGTGCCGGAGGAATAGAACATGATCGCGCCTTCGCGCTGGTCTTCCGGCGCGATGGGGGCCGCGGCGGCAATCAGGGGTTCGAGAGGCTCGTAATGTCCCACCGTATCAGAGCCGGTCACCAGCAGGCGGGCGTTCGAACCTGCAAAGGAATGCTCGCGCGCAAGCTGGGGACGAGCGATCACCGCGACCGAATCCGAATCCTCGATCACGTATCGCATTTCGGCCGACACGAGGTGCCAGTTGATCGGGACCAGCCGCAGTCCGGCGCGGCGGCAGGCCCAGGCCAGCACGAGGCAATCCGCGCAATTGTCCATCAGCATGGCGATGCGGTCACCGGGCTGTGCGATCCCGTTGCGTAAGGCACCGGCCAGCTTCGCGCTGCGATCGTCAAGCTGGGCGAAAGTCAGCATCTCGCTGCCGTCCGACATCGCGATGGCGGGCCGATCCGGGAATTCCCGAGCGCGCTGGTCTATCGCCATGTCGCGTCTCTCCTCTCGATTTCCCTCCACCGTCAGGTGCCGCTGCGGGAGGTATGAAGTCAAGCGACTCTATGGACGGGTGCGCGCCCCCGCGTCGTTTCCCGCCTGTTAACCATTGGCGCGAACCATGCGTGAACCTTGTTCGGGCAAATCGGCACCATGGTTCGGGTTCCTCCCAGTTCTTGTCGCCTCCTGTTGGTAGCAGCTGCGGCAGCGGGACTTGCGTCGACGCCTACAGCGGCGTCGGCGCAGGCCGTTCCGGCCTATGCCGGTGCGCTGGCCCCGGCGATGATGGCACCCACGCTGAAGGCCGTTTGCGCCTACCATCCGGTCAGCCCCGAAAAGCTGGGCGCGCCCGTTGCGGTGGTCGCGCCGCTGGATAAGTCCTCGGCTATTCTCGGGGGAGCAACCAGTGCGTTGGAGCGGCTGAAGATGCAGCAAGCCGGCGCCACATTCGCTCCGGCAGCGGGTATGGCGAGCCCGACGATCAAGTTGCCTGAGAAGTTTTCCATCCCCGGCTTCGATTGCTCGCCTCCCGGCGGTGAGCCTGATCGGACAGTTGCGCTGGCGAAGGTCGCGATCCTGCAACCGCCGCTGTCGGTGTCCAGACCGCGCTTCGGGCCAGACGATTTCCTTGCCAGCAAGCGGCTCGGCATCGGGAAGACCAGCTTCGATGCGGACTGGAAGCGCGTGGGCCGCAAGGGCGTCTCGCGCACGTATCTGCGCCGCGCTGTGGCCAAGGGGAGCGCAGGCACCGACCTGCTCGCCAGCGTCAACAGCTACGTCAATCACGCAGTCCGCTATGTCGAGGACGCCGACAATTTCGGACGGCGCGACTATTGGGCCAGCGCCACGCAGACGCTTTCCAGCGGCCGAGGCGATTGCGAGGACTATGCCATCGCCAAGCTGCAACTGCTGGCGGCAGCCGGCGTGCGGCGCGAGGACATGTATCTGACCATCGCGCGCGACCTCGTTCGCAATGCCGACCATGCGGTGCTGGTCGTGAAGCACGACGGTGGCTGGACGATGCTGGACAACAACACGGACAAGCTGATCGACGCACGCGAGGCGAACGATTACCGCCCGATCCTCAGCTACAGCGCCACCAGCAGCTGGCTGCACGGCTACTGAGCGGCATTACCTCTCGGTCAGCGCCTGGTCGAAGGCTTTGGCTACCGGCTTGAACAGGTAGGACAGGATCGTCCGCTTTCCGGTTATAACTTCCACATCGGTCATCATTCCCGGCACGATCGGGAATTCCTGCCCGTTCTTGGAAATGAACGAGCGGTTGGTCTCTATCAGCACGGTGTAATAGGCCTGCCGCTCGACCTCGTCGTAAATACTGTCGGCGGAGACTTGCGCCACGCGTCCCGTCAGGCCGCCGTAGATCGAGAAGTCGTAGGCGGTGACCTTCACATTGGCGGGGTCCCCGACCTTGATGAAAGCGATGTCGGAGGGTGAAACGCGCGCTTCCACCAGCAGGCGGTCACCGATGGGGACGACCTGCATCAGCATCTCTCCCGGGCTGACGAAGCCGCCCACGGTGGTGATCTGCACGTCGTTGACGATGCCGTCGGCGGGTGCACGCAATTCGTTGCGTTGCTGGCGCGCCTCCGCCCCGCGAATGCTCTGCTGGTTGACCGCGATGCGGGTGCGGACCTCGGAACGCTCGTTCAGCGCCTGCTCGCGAAATTCCAGCCGCGCCGAGCTGAGATCCGCCTGCGCCTGCCGGATCGAGGCTTGCGCGCGCGCTACTCCTTGCCGCGCGGCGGACAGGCGCCCCTGGATGTCGACGGCCTCACGCTCGGCGGAGAGCAGTTCTGTTCGTGGTACGATGCCCTGTTCGGCAAGCGGGCGCAGCATATTCACTTCGTCGCGGGCGAGCCGCAGGCTGTTCTCGAGCGAATTGACCGTCGCCTGCCCTTCGCCAAGGTCGCGGCGGCGCTGCTCCACGGCCGACGCCAGCGCGGATTCGCGGCTACGTGCCGCAGCCCGGCGGGCCTGCGCCAGCCCGGCTTCTTCCGCGCAGGCGGTACCCAGACCGCAGCCTTCGCCTGCGGCGCCGCCCTCTGCGCCGAGACGCGCTGCGCGGGCTTCAAGCCGCTCGTTTTCCGTCCGCAGCTGACCAACGGCGGATGCCGCTTCGCTGTCGTCGAGGCGAACCAGCAGCTGGCCCTTCGATACGCGTTGCCCGCCACGCACGAGAATTTCCTGCACGACCGCAGGGTCCGCTGCCTGCACGAGCTGCGCCTTACTGGAAGGGATGACCTTGCCAGTACCGCGCGTGATCTGCTCGACCTCCGCGAAGGCGGCCCACAAGGTCAGCAGTGCGATGCCGATGGCGGCGACCGCGATCAGCCGGCGATTGGCATCCCACTCGGCAATATTGTCGAGCCACTTCATGGCGTAGCGGCCTTCTTGTTGTCCACCAGCGCGACGGCAGGAGAATTGATCACCGCATCCTCCCCCTGTGCGCCCAGCGCAGAGGAATAAGCTCCGGAGTTGCCAACCGGGTCTGGAATGGACAGCCGCCATTCCTTCGTCGTGTCGAGACGCCCGCCGACATCGTTTGCAGAATGGCGATCGGCGATATGTGCCGTCACGGTGGTGCCGGGCACGAATTCCGCTTCGGCGGCAATGTCCCCGTCGTCACGCGCGGCAAGTTCTTCGCGCAGGCGATCCATGTCGAGGCCGGGGATGCTCTCGCTGCCGCTCCAACGGGCGTGCAGCGCGTTGGCGCTGCCCCCGCGCCCCGGAAACCGGTAGAAGATATGGCGGCCGATCTTGTTCATCTTGGCAAGCGTGAAGGCCCAGCGCGGCAGGACGTAATCGGCGTGGTAGTGCGTCGCGGTGCCGACGCTCGCCTCGACCGTTCCGGCCAGCGCGGCCTTGGCGACACGCTCCGCACGCTGCCAGAGCCCGGCGACCGGTGCGCGCAGCAGCGACCCGTCGCAGGTGAAACTGAATTGGCATACCGGGCGATGCACGCCTTCATACACGACGCCGCAGACCGAATTGGGATAGGCCGGATGGCGCATCCGGTTCAGCACGACTTGTGCGACGGCGCGCTGACCCTGCTCTGGTTCGTTCGCCGCTTCGTAATAGATGGCCTGCGTCATGCACTTCAGCGCGTTGTCGTAAGCCGGGGCGCTGGCCGAAAGCTGGCGGAATGCGGCAACCTTTTCGAGCGCGAGCGTGGTGAAGGGGATGCGATCGTTGCGCGCGGCAGCGTCCTCGCCGGTCTCCACCATCTCGGCCTGTTCGCCGTCGGTCATCTCCGATAGCCCGGCCAGCTGGCGTTCCTGCTGCGCGGCAATGCTGCGTGCCGGCGAGAGACCGGGCGAGGGTGCGCGGGTGACGAGGGCAAGGACGATTCCGGCCACGGCGATCATCGCCATCGCGGCAATCGCCCAGAGCCAGGTGCGGCTCTTGCGTTCCGGCAATTGGACCGGCGCAGGAGCGGCCGGACCGTCGACGAACAGTGTGCCTCGATCGATAGTCATGACGCATCCTTCGCAGAGCCAGCGCCCGACGCGGCAATGACCTGCGCCTTGGGTCCGTCGGCAACCACGCGGCCCTGATCGAGCACGATCAGACGGTCGCACAATGCGAACAGGGCAGGGCGGTGGGTCGACACAACGAGCGTCTGTTCGCGCCGCAGCGACTGCTTTAGCCGTTCCACGAACAGAGACTCCGTCTGGCTGTCCATCGCGCCCGTCGGCTCGTCGAGGAACAGAAGTTCGCAAGGCGAAACGAATGCGCGCGACAGGGCGAGGAAACTGCGTTGACCGCCCGACAGGCGGCGGCCTGCCTCACCCACCGGGCGGTCGAAGCCCCCTGCGTCGCGAGCGAGGAACGTGTCTGCACCGGTGGTGTGCAGGGCCGCGCGCAGGGCGTCGTCGTCGGCCCCCTTGCTGCCGAGCGCAAGGTTGTCCTTGACCGTGCCAGTAAACAGCGCTGCGTCCTGTCCGACATAGCGGAAGGCATCGCGAATGGCCTGCGGGCGATACTGTCGGCTGTCCACGCCCTCGATCAGCATGGCGCCGTCAGTGGGCTGGTAGAGCCCGCACAGCACGCGGCCGAAGGTCGACTTGCCCGATGCGACGCGGCCGATGATCGCCACCCGCTCTCCCGGAGAGATCGACAGATCGATCGCGTCCAGTGCAGGCCGTTCCGTATCGGGATAGCGGAACTCGCATTGCTCGAAGCGGATGTTCGCCTTGCGCGGAGTCAGGTGCAGCGCGGCGCTGCCCTGCTTGCGTTCGTCATCGGCATCGAACAGCCTCTCGATTGAATCAAGCGTCTCCCTGGCCTGCTTCCAGCGCGTCAGCAGGAAGGCGATTTGCCCGGCCGGGGCGAGCGAGCGGGAAGACAGCATGACGATGGCGATGATCGCGCCCATCGTGATGACGCCCGCGTCGAACAAGTAATAACCGCTAATCACGAGGCTGATGGTCGAGAATTGCTGGAAGCTCGTCGCCATGCCGACCGCGGTGGTCGAGATTTTCCGCAGGCGCTGCTGGGAATGCGTCCCGATCTCGGCCAGCGAATACCAGCGGCCGATCATGCTGCCTTCGCTCGACATGGCCTTCAGCGTTTCCATTCCCGCGATGGATTCGACCAGCATGGTTTGCTGCAGGCCGTGGTCCGCCTGCGCGTCGCGCGCGGCGTCGGTCACACGGCGTTGCAGGATCAGCCCAGCGACTGCCATGGCCCCCATGGCTGCCAACGGGATCAGCGCCAGCCAGCCCGCGATGTAGGCAATGGTGGCGACGAACAGGACAAGGAAACCGAGGTCGACGATCAGCACAACGGTGGTCGAGGCGAAGAAATCGCGCACCACGGCATATTCCGCCACCCGCGCCGCCAGTGCGCCGGTGCTTCCCTGCTTTGATGCCAGCGGAGTGGACAGCAGGCGGGTGTAGATCTTCTGCGACAGCCGCAGGTCGAGGCGCCGCCCGATCTGGTCGATCACGTTGGAGCGAGCATTTCTCAGCGCGAATTCCAGCGCAAAGGCCAGCAAGACGCCCGCCGCCAGCACCCACAGCGATGCGGTTGCACGATTGGGAATGACGCGGTCGTAGACGTTCATGGAGAACAGCGGCAGAGCCAGCGCGAGCGCGTTGATGATGAGCGAGGCGAGCAGGACTGGGCGGAAGGCGCGGCGTTCCTTGCGCAACTCGCTCCAGAACCAGTGATGGCGGCCCTTGGCGTGCCACGGCGCTTCCTCGCCGCGCAACTGGTCGGGATCGCCCCAGACGCTGCGGAAACCGCCTGCAAACTCGCCGGCCAGCTGATCGCGCGGCTCCCATTGCGCTTCACCGCTGCCGGGCCGGGCGACCAGCAGTTCCCCGCCATTGGCCTCCATCACCGCAACTGCGCCGCCGCCGTCGATCTGGACAAGCGCCGGGTAGGCATCGGCATCGCGGGGAAGGCGCGTGCCGCGGCGTTCTTCGAATTTCAGGCCCGACAGGTCCAGCGCGGCGTCGGCCTGGTGGAAGGGAACCTGCCCTGCGGAATTGCGCGCCAGCGAGGCCCAGATATCGGGCGGAAGCGCCAGGTCGAAACGCGCAGCAAGCGCGGCTATGCTGAGGGTGAGCGCATCACCCACAGCAGCGGCCGCGCTGTCCGCACGCATCGGATCGGCATCTGCCACCGCTATTTCCTTCTTCTGCCGCCGAACCGCGCCGCCCCTATCGGGCGTAGCGGCGGCGCTGCAATTCCGCAGGCGTGGGCGGACCGTAATCGAACTGCTCGCGCTCGGCCTTGCCGGCCCCCGTACCCGGGGCGACGTTAAGCACTTCGAGGAAACGGTTGGTTGCCGCCAATACTTGATATTCGGCAAACAGCTCCGAGAAGCGCGCCGTCTCCAGCCTAACCTGCGTGTTGTAGCGGGTGTTCTGCGAATCCAGCACGTCGAGCAGCGATCGCCGCCCGACATTGAACTGGCTGCGGTAGGACAGGAGGAGATCGTCTGCCACCTGGCTCTGGCGCGAGAGGGCGGTGACGATGTTGCCCTGACTGGAACGCGCGTTCCAAGCCGTGCGAACGTCCTCTTCCGCATCGCGCACGCGCTGATGCAGGCGGTAGCGCTGCTCGCTGGCACGGCGGACCATTTCCTGCACCTGGGCCTGGCGGATGCCGCCATCAAACAAGGTCCAGCGAACGTAACCGCGCGCCTGCAGGTCTTCGGTCCGCCCCTGGAAACCGTCGATGTCGTCGCCGATCCGGCCGAGGACTTCGACGCCCACGGTCGGCGCAAGCTCGCCCTCCGCCGATGTCACCATGGCGTTGGCGGCATCGACATCGGCCTGCGCCTCGCGGACCAGCGGGTTGCGCAGACGTGCCTCGCCGATGGCCTGCTCCACCCCGGTGGGCAGTTGCGCGCCGAGGTCGGGCGGGACCACCACCTGCGAAACGTCCAGCCCGGTCAGGCTGCGCAGCGAGATCCTGGCGTCTTCCAGTGCCTGCTCGGCCTCGGCCTGACGGACGAGGGCGGACTGCAACCGCTCCTCCGCCTGCTGCTGGTCGGCGATGCTGATCGAGCCTTGCTCCACCCCGGTGCCGAGATCCCCGACGAGGTTCTGGTGGAACGAGACATTGTCCATCGACGCAGCGACGACGCGCTGTTGCAGCAAGACGTCGAGATATTGCCGCGCGACCTGCAGCGCCACGAACTCCGAGCGTTCGATCACCCGCAGGGAGGCACCGTCGACGCGGGCCGCCTGCCGCAGCACCTCGCCCCGGCGTCGACCGAAGTCGAGCAACGTCCAGTCGCCCCGCAGGCTCGCTTCGAGCGGGTAAAGCTCGTTGTTGGCGATGCCGAGATTGCGGCGGGTCGGGTTCTCCAGGCGGCGGATGCCGGCCGACCCTTCGAGGTCGATGCGCGGCAGATAGCGGCCCTGCGCCTGTTCGCGCTCGAACTGGATGGCCTCGGTGTTCATCTGTGCTTCGATGATCTGCGGATTGCTTGCCATGGCCACCTCGATGGCCTCGGTCATGGTGACCGCGCCGTCTTGCGCCAGAGCGTGCGACGATGCGCCGGCCAGCAACATTGCCGAAGCGGCGAGCGTGAAATTCTTGAGCGTTTTCATCTGTCCACCCCTCCCTTAGCGTTGGACCGTGATTTCGACCCGGCGGTTGCGCTCTTCACGCACGCCGTCGGCAGTATCGACTGCGGGATCTTCCTCCCCGCGGCCGGAGACGGCCAACACGCTTTCGCCAATGCCGCGCCCGCGCATCAATTGAGCGATGGCTTCGGCGCGGCGCAGGGCAAGCGCATCGTTATAGGCGTTGCTGCCGGAGCGGTCGGTATGGCCGACGACGACGAAGCTTTTCCAGCTGCAGGTCGCGGTGGTGGTGGTCAGTTCGTCGAGCAGTTCGCTGGTGCTGGCCGGGACTGCCGCGGAATCGAACTCGAAATACACCGTACCGGCTACCCGCGCGTTGCAGATCGCGGGTGGCTCTGGCCGCACCGGTGGCGGCATGACCCGGGGCTGGCGATTGAGCATCGCGTAGGCGAGCGCACATTTGCGGATGCTCGGTTCGTCGCGCGTACCTGACTTGCGATAGCCGATCGCGATGCCGCACTGGACCTTGGTTTCCAGTGCCCAGAGGTAGCGGGGGTCGTTGCCGTTGACGATCGCGTCGTTGGTCGACGCGGCGAGTCCTGCGTCGTAGCGCGTTTCCAGCGCGTTATCGAGTTCGCCATCGCCCAGCGCGAGCAGGTCGCTGCCCGACTGGACATCCTGCGCGGCGAGGCCGGTGGGCAGGGCGAACGCCGCTGCGGCCATACCTGCCATTGCCAGAAGTTTGCGATTCATTGGAAGTACCCCCTTGTATTCGTTTGCGTTCTTTGCGTCGCAATACTTTTCTTATGCAGACTGAGCAGCTGCCAGCGCCGTCGCATCTTCGTGCATTTCGGCAATGATGATCTGCGAAAACGAATCTGTCCCGGTGAGACTGACGGCAGCAAAGTCGAATGCGCCGACGTATCCGCCCCCCGCGTCGCCGCCGACACCATGACCACCCAGCGGAACGTCGCCGAGCAGCCCGTCGAGGATCGCATCGACTGCGCCGTTGTCGTCGATGTCGGCAATCGCGACCCTGGCGTCGGCAAGATCTGCGGTCGAACGTTCTGCCATCGCGACCGGGTCGTCCGGCAGTTCGGCGGTATGGGCTGCCAGCAGCAGGTCCATTGCCGCGCCATCGACATCCGCACCAAGCTGGAAACCGGCATCGGCGAACACGCCGGTCGATCCGTCTTCCCAGGTGAAGCTCGCTTCCCCGAAGATAGTGACGTCGCCGCCTGCGGCCGAACCGGCCGTTCCGTCCGACACCAGGCTGATCGACGTGATCCCGGCGTCGGTCAGCGTCGTGTATTCGCCGGCATCCGCCTCTGCATCCTGATCGTGATCCTGCCAGATGCCGAACTGGCCGAAGGCGCTGTCCTGCGCGTCCAGCCTGCCGTCACCGTTTTCGTCGTAGCTGGCAGCGATGGCTTGGAGATCGGTCATGCCATTGCCGCCGAAGACGAATTCCGAAGCGCCTGTCACGGTGTTGTTATTGTCGGCGTCGTGCACGAGTATCGCGCTGCCCGCCATGACCCAGGCGGTCTGCGTCTTCACGCCATCGCCGTCGTAATCGTAGGCAATGCCCTGGTCGATTCCGGCAAAGGCCAGCCCCTTGCCCGAGATGTCGAGCACGACAGGGGTTAGCGTATCGGGCGTCACGGTGAAGCCGATCGTGCCGGTGGACGTGTCGCCGTCGAAATCCTTTGCCTGAACGTCGAATTCGAACGGTAGGTTGCTGCCGAGCACCGGCGAGGTGAAACCGAACGCGCCCATCGAGAAGTCGCCAGCGCCGGCATGAATCATTTCCAGCGCGTTGAAAGCGGACACGCCTTCGAAGGAGACGCTGTCGCCGGACTGAAGACCGCCGACCGTGACGGTGCCATCCGCATTGTAGGTGATCGTCCGGCTGCCACTGACATCCGCGCCGGCGCTGTTGGTCACGACGACGGATCCAGGTTCGACGCTGACGGTGGTGCCGGTCAGGTCTTTCTTGTTACCGGTATCGGGATCGTCGAGCAGGCGCAGCGTTACCGAAGCCAGCGAGCCACCCTTCAGCTGAATGACGGAGAAGGAGGCGTTGGTAACGTCGTAATGCTGTTCGAAGCTGTAGCCGCGCGGCGTCTTCTCGCTGCCTGCGCCTGCTCCGTCGATGACGAAGTCGAGCCGCAATGTCTCGTTGACTTCCATCCACTGGTTGTTCGCACCGATGTCGGTCGAACTCATGTTGACCGTTCCGGCAACCCCGGTGGTCGAATTCTTCGACGTGATCAGGATATCTTCGCTGCCGTTGATCGTGTTGTCGAACAGCGTTCCGTCAGCCTGGAAGCCCACCCAGTCGTACTGGTTCGGCTTGATCGCGCTGAAATCGTCGAACACCGTACCGGAGCCGTCGTCGAGTTCCGCGAAGAACTCGATCTGGTAGGTCGCGTCGGACCCGCCGGTGGTGCCTTCGTCCAGCGTCACGGTGAAGACCACCCCGCCCGGATCGGTGTTGGTCGCGCTCGTCGTCGCGGTCAGCGTGCCCGTGCCGAAGCCGAACAGGTATACCGCATCGCCGCCCGAAGTAACCGCACTGCCGCCGGTCGTCGCCAAAGCCTGACCGTTGGTGCCGTTGATAAAGGTCAGGCTGCCGAAACCGTCCCCGCCGATGAAGTTCTCTCCGATGCCATCGTTGTTGGCATCGTTGATCAGGCGGGTCACGTTTGCGCTGCCGTTGTTGAGCAGGGGATTGTCCTGCGCCGTGGCAGTGGCATTCGTGGTGTCGTCGATATGGACGGGGGTGAAGCCGACGGGGCTGTCATCCTCCAGGCTGATGGCGATCGTCGATCCGCCGGTAGCCTCTCCGTCGGACACCGTCACCGGAACAACCAGGCTCGACACGTTCTCGCCAGAGGCGTCGACGTGGTCGATGGGGGCGCTCAGTTGGATGGACCAGGCGCCGGCGTCGGTGATGGAAATGCGGATCACCTCCGAACCGCCTGCCGAACCGATCAGCAGGCCGGTACCCGCGCCCGACCATGTCACGGCGTCACCGTTCGAAGTCAGCGCGAGCGTCGGGGTGCCCAGCGTAACGGCAAAGTCCGCGGCGCTATCGTCCGGATCGGCAATCGTCAGCGTGCCCCCATCGCTCAAGGCATCGGTCGTGTCCGTCGGATTGCCCAACGCATCGGCATTGCCATAGGCGAGCCCTTCGTCCGACACTGCGCCAGTGTCCGGGGTGATCGTCGGCGCATCGTTCGTGCCGGTGATGGTGATCGTCAGCGTCGCGCTGGACGTGTCGCCATCGGCGTCGACGATGGTGTAATTGAAGACCTCGACCACGTTCTCGCCAGTGTCGAGATATTGCACGGCCGCCGTGTTGAGAGCGTAGGTATAGCCACCGCCGGGTTGCAGCGTGAGCGTACCGAAAGCCCCCGGCGTGGTGCCGCCGACCGATCCCGCCCCGCCGGAACCGCTGATCGACTGGATCGAACCCGCACCATCGTTGCCGTAACTGTCCGCGGTGCCATCGGTCAGGAGATTGCCTGCGACCGAAGCGGTATCCTCGGTCAGCGTATTCGTGTCGTCCTGCGCGCTTGGTCCGTCATCCTTGAAGATAATCAGATTGCCGATCGGCGCTTCGGCCGAAAGGGGATCGTCGTCACCGTCGGTGATGGTCACCACGGCGTTGACCAGACCGGCGAGGTCGAGCGGATCGTCATGCGCCGGACCTTCCGGCCCGTCCACTGGATGGTTGAGCGCGGTATTGAGTGTGACGGTCAGTTTGCCGGTAGCGTCTATCACCACTGTGAAGGCGGTCTGCGTTACGCCGCTGCCATCGACATAGGTGCCCGTTACGAGGTTGGGCGTGGTCGCTTCGTCATGGACCAGCGTGATGGCGTATCCGCCCTGGCTGGTGGTGAGCGACGTGCTGCCGTCGCCGGTCAGGTCGAGCGCGAAGGCGAGCGACTTGAGCCCGTCGTTCCCTGCGTCGATGACCCCGCTGACGACCGACGAGGTGGTGGTGTAGCTGGTCGGGAAACCGCTGGTCTCGTCGACGATTGCCTGCACCCCGGTCGGGTTCGCGCTGAGCGTGACTGGCGCGTCGTCGAGGAAGACCAGGTTCGCACCGATGGCGATCGTCGCATCGGCTACGTCGTTGTCATTGTCGGTCGCGGTCAGCTTCAGCGTGATCAGGCCGTCTGCCAGCGTAACCGGCTCGTTCGCGAGCGTGGGGTCGCTGTGGATGACAGCGCGATTCTGGTCGAGCGTGACGCGGCCATTGCCATCCACGGTCACGCGGAACACCTCGTCCCCGGCGGTGTTGCGGCCGACCACGGCGGTACCTTCCAGCGCAATGCCGACCGGCTGCCCCGTCGCGGTGTCTGTCAGACCGGAAAGGGCAGAGGTGACACCCAGCGTGTAGGCGGTCGAAAGTTCCCCATCCGCGCCGTAGGAAACGGAGAAGCTCCCCGCGAAATCGGCGAAGTCGGTAACATTGAGATTGGTTTCGTCGACCGTTGCGCTGTCTTCCACGCCGGTCACGGTGACCAGCGGCTCGTCATCGGAAACCGCGACGCTTACCGTGGCGCTGGCTTCGTCACCGTCGATATCGCGCGCAATGATCTCAACATCGCCCAAGTCGAAGGTGTCGTCCCCGGCGAGAGGATGGCTGTCATAATTGTCCGACAGCTCGGCCGTCACGGTGACGCTGTCGCCGGATCGTACCAGAGTGACGGTAACGATCAGGTCGGCGCCATCGTAACCCGTAATGGTCTGTCCGTCCGCCGAGACGTTCCAGTCCAGGCTTGGATGAAGACCGGTGACCGCACCGAAGCCGATCGTCGCGATGGCATCCGATCCGGCGGTAAAGACGACGGTGCCGCTGTCGCTGTCGGGTCCGATCGGATTGTCGTTCGCGTCTACGAGGTTCCCGTCATCCACCAGCAGCGAGACGCCCGGACCGGCAACCGGTCCTACACCATCCGTGATGGTGATGGGCTGGCTGGCGCTGTCGTAATCGCCGTCCGCGTCGGTCAACGTATAGGTGAAACCTGCATCGATGTTGCCGGCGCTCTGGTCGAGCCCGGGGTTCGGATCGAAGGTCCACGCACCATCGGCATACACCGTGTACGTGCCGTTCGTGGTCGCGAGCACGGCTGCGCTGCCATCCTGCGGCACGGCGGTGGTCACCGCGCCGACAGTGAAGCTGGTTACCGTGGCATCGACGTCCGCGCCGCCATCGTCGTTTGCGAGAAGGTTGGCGCCAACGCTGCCTGCGGCGTCTTCGGCCACGCTTTGCGGCGCATCGTCGATCGCGTCTGGCACATCGTCGGAAACGGCGACGCTGACCGAGCTGGTCGCTTCGTCCCCGTCGATGTCGCGAGCGACGACGTCGACCGAACCCAGCGCGAAGGTGTCGTCACCGGCAAGTCCGGTTCCGATCACCGGGTGGCTATCGTAATTGTCACTAAGCGTCGCCGTGACCGTGACCGTATCGCCGACGCGAACGAGCGTCAGTGTGACGATCGGATCCGCGCCATCGGAGCCGACGATGGTCTGCCCATCGGGAGAGACGACCCAGTCGAGGCTCGGATCGAGGCCCGCGGTGCTGCCGAACCGGATTGTGGCGATGGCGTCGGAGCCTGCGGTGAAGGCGATCGTATCACTGTCGATATCGGGACCGAACGGATTGCCGCTCGCATCCACGAGGTTCTGATCGTCCACGAGCACCGCAACGGACGGGCCAGCAACCGGCCCTGCGCCGTCGGTAATGGTGATCGGCTGCGCGGCTGTGTCGGTGTCGCCGTCGCCATCGGTCAGCGTGTAGGTGAAGCCGGCCGCGATATCGCCGCTCGTCTGGTCGAGCCCCGGTGCGGGATCGAACGTCCAGTTGCCGAACATGTCGACGAGATAGCTGCCGTTGCCGTTGGCATAGCTGCCCGGACTGCCGTCTTGCGGAACCGAAGTCGTGACGCCGTTCACCGTGAAGCTGGTGACGGTGGCCCCGTCTGCCCCTTGCGTGTCGGGCGTTCCGTCGGTCATCACATTGCCGCCGATCGTGCCGGGCGCGTCCTCGGCCACGGTGACGGTGGCCTGATCGCTCGCCACAGGAACATCGTCTACGATGCTGACCTGGATGGTCCCGGTGCCGATCTCATTGCCGTTGTTGTCGACCACGCGGTAGGAAAAGCTTTCCTCGCCAGTGACGGTGTTCGCGCCATTGTCGCCGCCTTGGGCGACAAGCGGATCGTCTCCATCGACCGGGCTGGTAAGATCGTAAGTGTAGGCACCGGTGAGCGGATCGAGCGTGATCGTACCATACTGGCCGGTTGAGGAACCGACGATCTGGTAGGTCAGCACGGTACCCGGGGCGGCTCCGACAACGGTGATCTGACCGTCGGTGTCAAATTCGCTGTCGGCACCGCTCGCGCTGCCGATGCCGTCCAGCCCCGCTTCGTTGACGATGGCGTCATTGTCGAAGACCTGCCCGGCAACGTTGTCGATATCGATCGTAAGCGTCGAGGTGGAGGTATCGCCGTCGCCATCCACCACCGTGTAGGAGAAGACGTCCTGCACATCGGCGTTGGTCGAATTGGCGTTGGATTCGTAGGTGTAGGCACCGGTCGCGGGATCGACTGTCAGCGTACCGTACTGGCCGGTAATGACCAGATGTCCGGTCGAATCGGTGGTCGGAACACTGGCTGGCGCGTTAATGCTGGCGACCGTGCCGATGGCACCAGTGCCTGCGAAACCATCCGCGCCGGGAAGATCCACCTTGCCCGACAGGTTCGCATCGCTCAGCACGTTGCCAGCTGCCGCGCCGCCCTCGGTCACCGAATTGGCATTGTCGTATGCGGTCGGTGCATCGTCGTCGAACACGATCGAGAGGCTCGCAGTGCCAGCATCGCCTTCACTGTCGGTGACGACGAAGCCGAGCGTCGCCAGCGCATCGGTCGCTTCCTGGTTCGGCCCACCGGCGTGAAAAACGTTGTCGAGCAGCGTCACGACGTAATCGCCAGTGACCGGGTTGGTGATCGTCACGGTGAACAATTCGCCACGTGGACCGGTGGCGGTCAGCTTGTTGCCGCTGACCGAATAGGTCACAGTTTCACGGCCGATCGTGGCGGTCGCGCCATTCAGTGCCGGGTCGAATGCAACTGTACCGGGGCCATCGTTTCCTAGATCGAAGCTGACCGTGCCGGTGAAGCTGGCTTCGCTAACATCGGCCGGATCATCGCCCGCATTGGCATCAAGATCCGACAGGTCGGCGGGCGAGGCTGGGTTGCCGTTCGCAAGCCCATCATCATCGAGCGTCGCCGTGACCTGACCGCCTTGCGGCTCGGAATCCGGCTGCAGGGTTACGGTGACCGTGGCGGTCGAAGCGTCGCCGTCACCGTCGATAATCGTGTACTCGAAGCTGTCCGACAAATTGCCGCCGGAGCCTGCGTTCGGGGCAGGCGTGTACGTGAACATACCCGTTGCAGGATCGTAGGTGACGGTGCCTTGCGCTGCTTGCGATGAAACGAAGACCTTGGTCCCATTGGTGGTGGTGACACCGTCCGCGCCGAATACGTCGTTAATAAGCGCATCGATGGTGAAAGCGGTATTCTCGGTGCCTTGTGAAACCGGCCCGTCATTCTTCGCGCCGGGCACGTCGTCGACGATGCGGATATCGAGCGAGGCTGTGTCGACCGATCCGTCGGTGTCCGTCGCGACGACGTCGAAACTGTCGGTAAAGCTGTCCTGCCCGGCCTGATCGTGCCGCAGCGAATTGCCGTCGAGCACGTAGGTGTAGGAGATCGTCGCTGAGACCACATCGCCTGCGGCGTCGGTGGTGGTGGCAATGCCGGTAATGGTCAGCAGGCCGTAAACGGGATCGTCGACGGTGACGGGGAAGGTGACGCTCTGCCCGGCTTCGAACACCGTCTGGCCGCCGACGGTCAGCGTGTTCAGGCCATCGGGCGACGTGACGGTGAACGTACCCGACTGGCTGAGCGGTTCGGGCGAAGTGTCCGATCCGACCGGCAGATCGTCTTCGTCGAGAGTCACTTCGGGAGCGGCAAGGTCGAGCCTTCCGATCGTCACCGGATCGTTCGCGCCGCTGATGGTGATCGTCAGCGTGGTCGTCGCCGGGTCACCGTCGCCATCGGTGATGGTGTATGTGAAGGTTTCGGTCAGCGTCTCACTGCTGTCCAGGCCCTGGACAGCGCCATTGGCGTTGTCGAGCTGGTATTCGTAGCTGCCATCCGCCTTGAGGACGAGCGAGCCATAAGCGCCCGCCGTGCTGCCGCCGACTGTGCCCGTGACGGCACCGAAAGACACGGCCGTGACGCTCGCGCCATCAGCCCCGGTGGTGTCCACCACCCCGTCGGCAGTGTTCGCGTCCGCTCCGCCGCTGCCGGTGATGACGTTGCCGTCGGCGACGAGCGGGCTATCTTCGGTGACGCTGTCGGTATCGGCGCGCGCCGTCGGCACATCGTCGACAATCATCACTTCGAGGCTGGACGACGTTGTATCGTTGTCCTGATCGGTCACGGTGACCGGGAACACGTCGGACGTCGTGTCGCCGCTGGTGTTCGTAGTCAGTTCGTAAGTGTAGCCGATCACCCCGTTTGCGATCGAGGTTATGGTCAGCGTGCCGAAAGCGCCGTCGATCGTCTGGCCGACTGCATTCACGACATCGCCGCCGATCGTCACGACTGCCGGTCCGTCGGGCGCCGTGTAGGTGATGCTGCCCGAGGTCTGTTCGCCATCGCCAGCTGCTGCGGAACCCGCAGGCGGACCCGCGAGGCCTGCCTCGTAAACAACCGTACCGGCATCGCTGAGCGCGGGATCGCCGCCCGGATCCGGCTGCGGAACGATCACGGTGACGGGGCTGTCGGCGATGGTGATGACCAGCGTAGCGCTGGCGGTGTCGCCATCGCCATCGCGGATGACGTAATCGAAACTGTCGGCAACGCCGCCCGGCGTACCGGGATCGCGCGTGTAGCTGTAGCTGCCGTCTGGCTCGATGGTGAGCGTGCCGTACGTGCCCCTGACCGTCATTCCTGCCGCGACATTGCCGCCTGTGCCGGAGAAGCTGACCACGTCGAAATCATCGGCACCGGGGGCGTCGTTTGCAGTGACATTGCCGACAACGGGGCCGTACTCGCCAGCGCCGAGGGTGTTCGCATCGTCGGATGCTGCCGGAGCGTCATCGACGATCCCGATGACGAGCGTTGTCGTCGCGGTGTCGCCGTCACTGTCGGTGACGGTGAGGGTGAAGCTGTCGCTGTCCGGGTCGTTGAGCGTGTTGTCGCTCAGCGTGTAGCTGTAACCATAGGTCCCGTCGGCATTTGCCGTGACGGTCAGGATGCCAGTGGCCGTGGTGACGGTTCCGCCGGCGGTAACATTCACGCCATTGATAACGAGGCTGGCGAGGGTGTCGTTGCCAGTCGCCGGGGTGATCGTGCCGACAGCCGTCTCGCTGTTTGCGGCGGCGTCCGAACCTTCCGGCTCGCTCCCGCGGGCGGGGAGGCCCGCTTCGTCGACGCTGTTATCGCCCGCAAGTTGTATGCTCGGCGTGGAATCGCCCAGCAGTGTGATCGTCACGGTGGCGGTTGAGACATCCCCGTCGGCATCGGTGATGGTGTAGTCGAAAGTCACGTGGCCGTTGGCGTCGCCGTCCTCGCCCGGTGCGGGGACGTAGGTGAAGGTGCCGTCGCCATTGTAGGTCAATGTGCCCGCGCCGGACAGCGTGCCGCCAACCACCGCGATGTCGGAGAGCGCGACACCGTCTGCGCCGGTGATGTCGTTGGCAAAGGCGTCGACGATGATGCTGGCGTTTTCCGCGCCTTGCGTGGCGAAATCATCCACCGCCACAGGCTCGTCGTCGATGACATGGACGGTGAAATCGGCGCTGTCGCTGTCGCCGTCCACGTCCGTTACGGTGACGGTAAAGGTCACGCTGGTATCGTCGCCGCTTGTGTCGTCGCCCAGCGTGAAGGTGTAGTCGAGCGTGCCGCTGTCAGGATCGAAGCCGATGATCGTCAGCGTTCCTTCGGGCACGGTGATGACCTGACCGGGTCCGGTTACGACCACGCCGTTGATTTCGACCGTAGCCACGCCATCGGGTGCGGCGAAGGTGATCGTGCCGCTGGTCGCTTCCGAACCATCGCTGTCGTTGTCGGGTATCCCGTCGGAGCCTTCGCCAGATCCGACCGGCCCGTCCGTACGAGGAGGCAGGCCGCCTTCGTCGACGATGGTGCCAGCGCCCGCTTCCGGGACGGAGATGACCACGGCGGGCGAATCGCCGATGTCGATGGTCAGCGTTGTGCTCGCAGTGGAGCCGTCCCCGTCGGTCAGCGTGTAGGTAAACACGTCGCGGACGCCGCCTGCGGTACCGGGCGCACGAACGTAGGAATAGCTGCCGTCCGGCGCGATGGTGAGCGTGCCGTAGAGGCCTTGCACGACGAGTGCGCCTTCCTGTGTGGCGGAGCCGGCCACACCTTCGGAATTGGCGATCCCGGTCAATGTCGCGCCGTCCGCGCCGACTTCGTCCGCGGTGGTGCCTGCCGTACCTTCTCCGGTGATGACGTTGCCGGTGGCCGGGCCGTAGTTGCCTGCGGCGATTGCATCGACGTCCGCCACCACGATGGGCTGGTCGTCGACGATCTGTACGTTGAGCGTCGCACTCGCCGTGTCGCCATCGCGATCGATGACCGTGACTGCGAACGGATCGACCCCGTCGGAGCCGAACGAATTGTCCGTCAGCGTATAGCTGAAGCCGATTTCGCCCCTCGCAAGGTCGATGCTGGTGATGGTCAGCACGCCGAGATCGGTGACGAAAGTCTGGCCGACCTCGCTGATCACCACGCCGTTGAGCGCGATCGAGGCGAGGCCGTCGGGCGTGGCGAAGACGATGGTGCCGCTGGTGGTCTCGGCACTGGTTTCCGAGCCGGTGCCGGCGGGTTCGCCCTTGCGGGCGGGGAGGCCTTCCTCGTCCACCGTGGCGATGGCATTCACCACGCCGGCCGGGTTGTCGGGCGTTTCTATGACGACGTCGGGTTCACGGTCGAGCAAGCCGGGAATGACTTCGCGTTCCGGTTCTTCCGGGCGGGCGAACTCGGTGTAGGGAAGCAGGTCGCCAAGGCCGTAGGCGGCCTGGATATCGCCGGGGTCTACGGCAAAATTTCCGCCTGAACTCCGTGGGTTACCCGCCGCAGGCTCGGGTTCTGAATCGACCAGCAGCGCGGCGAGATTGAGCGGCGGGATGGCCACGCCACCGACCACCAGCTGGGGCACGACGATGGCGCCGTCGGGGATGACATAGCGGGTGCCGTCGGACAGTTCGACGACGAGGTCGCGGCCTTCCGCACGGACATCTTCGAGCGTCGCATCGCCGGGCAGGACGACCACGCCATTGGCGTCCGGCAACAGCACCCGGCCAGCGCTGACGCTACGGCCTGGCGGATTTGCACCGTCTTGCAGATTGACGCTGTCGTCGTCGAACCGGCCGTTGTCGCGGCTAGTGAAATCCATCATTTTCAAACCCCATCGCTACGGGGCGGGCCTTGGCCCTCGCGCAGAAGCGGGTGATGGAGCGGGTGTCGGCCGCACAAGCACAAGGAACTGAAAACTCAGCCCAAACTCACTTCTGCGGCCCGCAAATGGCGCTATCCCCAAGGGTCACTACGACTCGTGAGTCGCGCCAGTTATGCGAGTTAGAAAACATTGAATCGGTATGGTTGCAAGTTCGGTAACCATATTACCGCAGACGACGGACCGACGCTGATGGGCGACGAGCCGTGCTTTAACATCGCGACTAAAGGGGGTGTAAGGGGGGTATAAGCCCGTTTGCCGTCGGTGAAACGGTCAGGCAGCCTGCCGCAAGCGGTACGTCAGGTTCACCCGGTCCGACAGGAGGAGATACGGCAGCCAGATCACGGCGCTGATCAGCACCTTGTCGATATTGCCGTTGAGCAGCGTCACCAGCGGCTCCACCACCATGGGCGGGATGCCGCCGATCGCGGACAGCTGTTTTGCGATCAGCAGCTGCATCGACAAGTCGACTGCCCATGCGAACAGCAGCATCCGCGGGAAGAGCGGAATGGAGCGGAGCGCCATGGCGAAGGCGGCCATGTAGAAGAAGCCGGAGAACACAACGTCCATCGCCATCAGGCGGAACATCGCATCGCCCCACGCGGGCGCGTTCGAGCCCATGACCGGCACCGCCATCACGAATTCGCCGGTGCGGATGAGGACGTTCAGCACCATGCCGACCAGCAGCGAGGCCATGAAGCCGACCGGGCCGTAAGCGGGCAGGGCGCGGGCGCGGGCCGGGTCGACCGATCTCCAGCGGCCGAGAAAGGCGAAGCGATAGCGCGGCTGCACGCGCGCGTCGGCGCGGGCGAAGGCGCTGCGGGTGATGGTGTAGCCCGCAATCGGCGCGGCGATGATCGCGGCGTAGAACGCGGCGGCCAGCGCCAGGTCGCCCATCGCGGTGAAGGGATAGGCCGGCGTCAGGAGCTTCACCGCGAACAGCGGCACCGCGATGCCCAGCCAGAACAGCGCCACCAGCAGCATCCGCTTTTCGAAGAAGCGCGCGATCCCGTGGCTCTTGGCCATGAGGCGCTGCTGATAGGCTTGAAACGCTGCGGTCATCGTTCGTCGGTTGTCCCACGGCTTGCTTGCACGTCGGCGTTATGGGGTATCGGAGTGTGCGATTGGTTAACGGGGCGCGAATCGAAACGTTCCGTCGTGCAGACAGGGCGACTCACGGAGGGAACGTTTCCGCGTTTCGAGCGCTGAGGGGAGTTGCACCGATGCGACAATCGTTACGAAATTAACCAGAATCGTAAGGATTTGGGTTAGCTAACCGCGTGAAATCACGGGTTAAAAATTCGTTACCTGATTTACATTGACCTCAGCACCGGTTTCGATGATTTTTGAATGGTCCTGAGGGACTTGCGTATGAAGACCGGCGCAAACCGCTTGTCTTCCAAAGAAAACATAATGGTCGCGCAGGTCTTCAACAGCACCCCACGGGACGGGGACGATCCGGGCATACCCGGGCGTCTTCAACATTGAACGGCGTGCCACAGTGGTGCGCCCTGCAATTTGGGGTAATGAAAATGATCAAGAACTTCCTCCGCGACGAGTCCGGCGCTTCGGCAGCCGAATACGCTCTGATCCTCGCCATCGTCGGCACCGGCATTGCTGTTGCTGCTTTCGGCCTCGGCAATGCGATCACTGGTGCTCTCGACGACTCGACTGAGTGTATCCAGGGCGTGACGATGCAGGATCTGGATGGTGATGACACCACTCCCGACGTTCCGGCTTGCTAATTGAAGTGGGCGCTCGATCTTTTCGGGCGCCCAACTTTTTAGCATAACGGCAAGGGGGGCTCCAATGGGCGGCCGTAATTTCGTTCTTATCGCAGTTGCGGTGATTATCGGCATATTTGCCGTCATAATCGCTGACGCCTATTTCTCTGGCGTAGAAACTCAAGCTGAGCGCGAAGCTGCAGAGCGGCAACTTGCTCGTATCGTTGTGGCGTCGCAACCGCTCGAATTCGGCTCGCCGCTGACGCCCGATAATCTTCAGCTCAAGAACTGGCCGCAGAACTCAGTGCCCGAAGGCGCGTTCACTTCCATTGAAAACGCAATGCGCGGCGGCCGCGTGGCCCTGCGCCCGATCGTGCCCGGCGAACCCGTGCTGGCCGACAAGGTCAGCGGAGCCGATGGCCGCGCGGTCCTTTCCGCGAACCTTCCCGAAGGAATGCGCGCCTACTCTATACCTGTCTCCGCCGTTTCTAGTGTGAGCGGCTTCGTCCGCCCCGGCGACGCGGTGGACGTAATCCTGACCCGCCAAATTCCGGGCGACGGCGCAACCGGCGACGATGTGATGGCCGACGTCATACTCGAAGCGGTGCAAGTCATCGCGATCGACCAGACCGCGAACGAAAAGGAAACCGAGGCAAAGGTCGGTAGAACCGCGACGCTGATGGTCGATCAGTTCCAGGCGCAGAAGCTCGCCGTCGCCATGCAGCTCGGCAACATGAGCCTGGCGCTGCGCAATGTCGAAAACCAGTTGGCAGGCGCGGGCACCACGGTGACCAATCGCGACGTCGGCAACGCGGCAATGTATATCGCAGCACGCGAACGCGCTGCTCCCGCTCCGGCACCTATGCCCGCCGCCTATTACCGCGAGGCACCGGCTCCGCGCGCCGCCGCTGCGAGCGTGCCGAGTGCGCCCGCGCGGCCATCCGGGCCGACCATGACAATCTATCGCGGCACCGATTCGACCGACTATTCGGTCGGACGCCTCGGGGGGAGGTAAGCCGATGATCCGCCAGACACTCACCGCAGGGGCGCTCGCTCTTGCAGCCACCGCGCTCTCGACCGCGCCAGCCTTCGCGCAGGACGGATATTCGGGATACGGCGTTCACGCCGGCGAACTCGATATTCCGGTCAACAAGAGCCAGGTCGTCACCAGCGACCGCACCATCGGCAAGGCGCTGGTCGGCAATGCCGACATCGCGGACGTGCTGCCGATTTCCAACCGTAGCGTTTACGTGCTGGGCAAGAGCATGGGCACCACCAGCCTGACGCTCTACGACAATTCCAACAGCGTGATCGCGGTGATGGACATCACCGTCGGCCCCGATGCCGATGGCGTCCGGCGGCAGTTGACCAGCCTCGTCCCCGACGAACCGATCGACGTGCGGCTGTCCAACGGCTCCATCATCCTGTCGGGCATGGTGAGCGATGCGGGCGCGGCCAGCCGCGCGGCGCGGATCGCGGCAGCCTATGCCGGGGAAGAGAACGTCATCAACCTCGTGACCGTGGGCGGCAGCCAGCAGGTGATGCTGGAAGTGCGCTTCGCCGAGGTGAACCGCACGGTGACCGAACGGCTGGGTTCCGACGCGTTCTTCTCAAACAATGACGATTTCGCCGGTGCCATCGGCAGCGGAGCGGGCATTACGTCTGGTGATGGCAACACGCTGGCGGGTGGCGGTTCGCTGGAACTGGGTTCCGTCGCGGACGCCTTCGGCGTGTTCAACACCGTTTTCAACATCGGCAGCCTGAACATCGACGCCTTCCTCAACGCGCTGGAGCGCGAAGGGCTGTCCAAGACGCTGGCCGAACCGACGCTGGTCGCGCTTTCGGGCGAAAAGGCCAGCTTCCTTGCAGGCGGCGAGTTCCCGATCCCCGTGTTGCAGGGCAACGGCGGCGGTGGCGGCGGAAGCGGCGGTGGTGGCGGCAACGGCATCACCGTGGAATTCAAGCCCTTCGGCGTCAGCCTCGGCTTCACGCCGACGGTGCTGGGCGGCAAGGTCATCAACCTGATCGTGGAGCCGGAAGTCAGCTCGATCGACGCCTCCGCCTCGGTCACCATCAACGGCCTGACCGTGCCGGGCCTGCAGACGCGCCGCGCCAGTACCACGCTGGAACTGCGCGACGGCGAAAGCTTCGCCATCGCGGGACTGTTGCAGGAAAACTTCCGCACCAATGTCGACCAGCTGCCGCTGCTCGGCTCGATCCCGATCATCGGTTCGCTGTTCCGCTCCAGCCAGTATCAGAAGGGCGAGACGGAACTGCTGATCGTCGTCACCCCGCGCCTCGTCCAGCCGATCCGGCCCGACCAGGTGCGCCTGCCGACCGATCGCGTGGCCGATCCCGACGCGGTGCAGACGCTGCTCAACGGCAGCGCCTACGTGCCGCAGGAACTGCCGCCCGCCGCGCCTGCGGCTGTCACCACGGAGGGTGCCGGTTATGAATACTAAGCTCGCCTGTCTTCCCGCGCTGCCGCTGCTGCTGGCCGGGTGCATGAGCTACGGCAATGCCGCGGTGGGCGAATTCGACCCGGAGGCGTTCGGGGAAGCCAACCGGCAGACCTACGCCGCGATGGTGGTCGATCCCGACCCGCAATATGACGAACCGCTCGCCACCAGCGCCGACAAGGCCGCGCAGGCGGTGGATCGCTACAACACCGACACTGTGAAGGAACCGGACACCATCCGCTCGACCGAAGGCGTCGGCGACGGCGGTAGCGGCAATTAGTCGCGGAAGTGAGGTTATGGCGACCAATGGCACGAAGGGTTCACCAAGGGATACGGGCTGACGAGAGCGGCGCTGTCGCCGCGACCTATGCGCTGTCGCTGTTCGCTCTCGTCGCGGTCGGCGGCGTGGCTTTCGACTACGCGCGAATGGCCGGCCTCGATTCCGAGCTGCAGAACGCCGCCGATCAGGCCGCGCTCGCCGGTGCGACCCAGCTAGACAAGGAAGACGGTTCCTGCGCGCGGGCGATCAATGCGGCGATCGGGCTGGTGTCGAACCAGACGCTGCTCGGTAACGATGGCGACGGGCTTCCCGTGACGATCAACGGCGGGACGGCAGTCACCGTCAGCTCGAACCAGTGCGGCGCCGTTCCCGGCGTGCGTTTCTACAAAGAAAAAACCGACCGCGCCGATGGCGTCGATCCCGTCACCGACGATGCGGATGCAAACTTCATCGAAGTCGAAGTCGATGCGCGGACGGCCAATTATGCTTTCACGCCGATCGTCGGCGCGCTGAATTCCGGCGGCATCGCAGCCATCGCCATGGCTGGCGTTGGCTCGGCCATCTGCCGCGTGCCGCCGATCATGGTGTGTCACCCTGATGCTTCCTACGATCCGGCGGTCGACATAAAGACGGACTGGGACGCCCTGGCCGGCACCGGCATCGTCGCCACGGGACACAGTCCGGGCAATTCCGGCAACAAGGATGGAGACCCAGGCGATGCAAGTGCCGGTACCAAGTGGTCGCCAGGCAACTTCGGGTTCTTGCAGGTGCAAAATGAATCGAGCGATACGCTCGATACGAGAAAGAACCGCAATGCCGCGCTGCTGAGAGCGCTGGCGTTCGACAATTCTGCTCTCGATTGTGTACCGATCGGCGACAACAAGGTGAGCACAGGTAACCCGCAGGGCCTATACGATGCCATCAACACGCGGTTCGGGATTTACGATTTCAACAGCACCGGCGGCAGCACGCTGGCTCCTTGCGAGGGTGGAGCCTGCACTGCTGCCCCCAATGTGTATATGGACTTGGCTTCCAACGAACCAGGCAAGGGCAAAGGCGCCAAGTCGTGCAAGCTCGCCGCCAACGACAAGAATGGCAAAGGCTTCGTCATGCCGGCGACCCCATATCAGCCGAAGTACGTAGCCAGTTCGACCAGCACCACTCGTTTCGACTCTGCGGTAACTCGAATGGGGCTGCCGCGCGATTTATGTCACTACACATCATACGATGAAAACGGTACTTCGACCGGCGACGGTTTCTGCGGTGGCTCCGAGGATTCAGGGCGGTTCGGCGACAAGGCTTGGGGACGCGCGGATTACTGGGCGCTCAACCATTCCGGCGTTACCAAGCCATCCGGGTGGGACAGCTGGACGCGCTATCAGACCTATCTCTGGGAAATAGAAAATTCTCATTCCAAGGCACCGGATTGCGGCGTCGTTGGACCCGCAACGCGCCGCGTTCTGACAATTGCTGTCGTCACCAATTGCAGCGAACTGAATGGAACATCGAAACCCGTCGATATCGACGACTTCATCGATGTGTTTCTTGTCGAACCATCAATCGACAACTCAAACCGTTTCAACGCTTACAAGGACGCAATTTATGTCGAGGTGATTGGCCGGTCGAAAATTGCAGGTGGTGACGTATTCAGCAGCCAGGAGGTAAGGCGTGATACGCCTTATCTGATCGAATGAAACGCGGTCTCAAAAATTGGGGCTGCGATCGCGCTACTGCAGCGGCCGAAATGGCCCTCGTCCTGCCATTGATGATTGCCCTGCTCTTCGGCGGGTTCGAAGGCGGCAATTACATGTGGAACGAGCACAAGGTCATTAAGGGTGTTCGCGATGGCGCTCGATATGCGGGACGCCAGGGTTTCGGTGCCTTCGATTGCACGGACGGAACCATCGTTGCGACAGTGGAAGCGAACATTCAGGCGATGACCCGGTTGGGTGCACCCGACCCGCAATCGCAGAACTCTCCGCGCGTACCCGGCTGGAATGCAACCGATGTAGACGGCGTCGACACGGTGACCGTAACTGTCGATTGCGATGAATCGACCGCCTCCGGCATCTATCGCGACCTAGGCGAAGCTCCCCGCGTCACTGTGGCTGCGAGGGTTGCATACCCTTCGCTGTTCCAGACGCTCGGCTTCGACACCACAGATGCGGTCGTTCGCGCTGAGGCCGAAGCAGTGGTGGCTGGCATATGATGACCATCAACAGCTTTCGCGGTTCAGAAAAGGGGGCGTCCGCAGCCGAGTTTGCGATGGTGCTGCCAATATTCCTGCTGTTCCTGCTCGGAACCATCGATGCGGGTCGGTATATCTGGAACATCAACGAGGTTGAGAAGTCGCTTCAAACCGGAGCGCGGTGGGCCATTGCAACGGACATGGTCTGCAGCGGCTTGCAGGACTGGAGCTTCGCAACGGACGATCCTGCCGCGGTTGCTCAGGGCACACCGGTCCCGCGAAACGTTTTCAACGGAGTGGATTATCCGGGCGGCGATGCAGCAAATTGCGTATGTCCATCCGGCGCATCCTGTAATTTTCCAATGACCGCAAACACCGATGCTTACGAAGCGCTGGTGGCGCGAATGGACGATATCTATCCGGATCTGGCGGCCGAGAACGTCTCGGTAGAATACGATTACTCCGGCCTTGGTTATTCAGGCGATCCGCACGCGCCTGACGTTTCTCCGATCGTTACGGTGCGCGCCAAGGGACTTGGATTCCGCCCGATTTTCCTCGGCACGATCTTCGACGCGGGGCTGCCCGACCTCTCCTACTCCCTCACCATGGAAGATGGTCAGGGAAGCTTCGCGAATTGAGCAAAGACATGAACACCATGCGATCCATTCTCGACCTTTCCAGCAACGGGCGCGACGTGCCGATCAACACGTTCGTCGTCGCGGCGGAGCCGTGGATCGCGCAGCTCGAGGCAGGCCTGACGAGCGACCAGAAGCTCGCTTTCAAGACCAGGGCGATGACCGCCGACGCCCCGCTGCCCGCCGACGTCGTGGGCGTTGCGGAAATGCTGGTGATCGAAGTCGATCCCGCGGTTCCCGGTTCGATCGAGCGGATTGCCCAGCTGCGCGACGCGCGCCCCACCATGCCGCTGATCGCCGCCATCGAAAGCGCGGACCTGAAGACGGTGCGCTCCCTGATGCGGCAGGGCGTCAACGACGTCGTCAGCCTGCCATTCGCATTCGACGACCTGTTCGCGGAAATCATGGATGCCAGCGCCGCGAAGGCCGCGCGCGGCGAAGTGACGCTGGCGCCGATGGTCACCGTGGTCGGGGCGAGCGGCGGGGTGGGCACCAGCAGCGTGCTGACCCAGCTTGCCAGCAGCATCGCCAGCCATTCCGCCTGCAAGCGCAAGTGCTGCATCATCGACCTCGACCTGCAATTCGGCGACGTCGCCGTGATGTTCGGACGCAAGCCTTCGACCACCGTGCTCGACCTGCTCGGCGCGGGCGCGCGGCTGGACGGCGACATGCTGGAAGACGCGGCGATCGACGCGGGCGACGGCGTCTTCCTGCTCGGCGCGGCTGACCAGATCGCGCCGATCGAGGATGTCGATGTGGAAGCCATGCTGCGGCTCGTCACGCTGGCGCGCGAACGCTTCGGCTTCGTCCTGCTCGACCTGCCGGCGAACTGGACCAACTGGGCCCTGTCCGCCGCGCTGGCCTGCAGCGAGATCATCGTGCTGACCGACCCGACAATCAACGGATTGCGCAAGGCGAAGCGCTGCATCGAGCTGTTCGACCAGGTCGACGTGCCGCCGGGCCAGGTGAAGATCGCGGTCAACCGCAGCAGCGGCAAGCTGTTCCAGAAGATCAGCACGCAGGACATTGCCGACACCTTGCGACGCGAAGTGCTGGTCGCTCTCCCGGCGGAAAGGAACGCGCTGACCGAGGCGCAGGATCGCGGCGTGCTGCTGTCGGAATCGAACCGCCGCGCGGGTTTCGTCAAAGCTGCCGATACGCTGGCCGACAATCTGTGCAGCCGCCTGATCGGAGCGAAAGCATGAGCTGGTCCCTGAAACGCCCGCCGCAAGCCGCAGCGAACGAGGAACCGGCAGCCGCCACCCCTGCGGAAGAGCGCGTCGACGTCGCGCCGCCGTCCGCCGTCATGCTCGACCCCGAACAGGGCGACGATGTTAAGCGCGCGCTGGAACTCAAGGTGTCGATCCACCGCGCGCTGCTCGACCGGATCAACCTGTCGGCGCTGGAGAAGATGTCGCGCGAGAGCATTCGCTCCGACATTTCCGAAATCGTCTCCGAACTGCTCGCCCAGCGCGGCGAGGCACTGAACCGGACCGAGCGCGAGGCGCTGCTCGACGACGTTCTGAACGAGCTTCTGGGCCTCGGCCCGCTCGAGCCGTTGTTGCAGGACGAAAGCATCACCGACATCCTCGTCAACGGGCCGGAGACGGTGTTCGTCGAACGCAACGGCGTTCTCCAGCGCGTGCCTACGGCCTTTCAGGACGAACGGCACCTGATGCGGATCATTCAGAAGATCGTCAGCGCGGTGGGCCGCCGCGTCGACGAATCCTCGCCCTTCGTCGATGCGCGTCTGGCCGATGGCTCGCGCGTCAATGCGATCGTCAACCCGCTGGCGGTGGACGGCTCGCTGCTGTCGATCCGCAAATTCGCCAAGAAGCGCATCGGGATCGACCGGCTGGTCGAGCTGGGCTCCGTCCCGGCAGCGATGGCGGAAGTCATGCGCGCCGTGGTCGGCTCGCGCCGCAACGTGCTGATTTCGGGCGGTACCGGCTCGGGCAAGACCACCATGCTCAACGCCATGTCGGCCTTCATCGACCCGCGCGAACGCATCGTCACGATCGAGGACAGCGCCGAGCTGCAATTGCAGCAGGAACACGTCGCGCGTCTGGAAACCCGCCCGCCCAATATCGAGGGCAAGGGCGAGGTGAACCAGCGCGACCTCGTCAAGAACGCGCTGCGTATGCGGCCCGACCGGATCATCGTGGGCGAAGTCCGCGCCGGGGAGGCGTTCGACATGTTGCAGGCGATGAACACCGGCCACGACGGTTCCATGACCACGGTCCACGCCAACACCAGCCGCGATGCTTTGTCCCGCGTCGAACAGATGATCGGCATGAGCGGCATCGATATGCCCGCCCGCTCGGCCCGCGCGCAGATCGCCGCCGCGATCAACGTGGTGGTGCAGGTGGGTCGCCTTGCCGACGGTCGCCGCAAGGTGCTGAGCCTGTCGGAAGTCACCGGCATGGAAGGCGAAACGGTGACCATGCAGGACATCTACCGCTACCGCATCTCGGGCCGTGACGAGGACAACAACGTCATCGGCAAGTTCGAAGCGACCGGCATCCGGCCCAAGTTCCACGAACACGCGGTGGCGGCGGGCATCCACCTGTCGCCCGAGCTGTTCCGACCCGACTTCGAGTTCGGCTCATGAGCGACGCGCTCGTCCGCATCGGCATTCTGGTGGCGATCTTCGGATCGGTCTTCATCGTCGTGCAGCTGGTGCTCAATTCCGCCTGGCAGCGCGGCGCGCACCGCCAAGCGGTGAACAAGCGCCTGCGGATGATCCGCGAAGGCGGCTCGCGCGAGGAAATCCTCGCCGAGTTGCGCAAGAACCAGCCGACCACGCATGAGAACCTGCCGCCGTTCATCGGCAACCGGCTCACCGCGCTGGAGCGGACGGTGATGGCCGCGGCGCTGCCGGTGCGCCCCGGGCAGGCGATTTTCCTGATGCTGGCAGCGTTCGTGCTGGTGATGGCGCTGCTGCTGTTCGGCATATCGAGCGCGGGGTTCGCGCTGACGGCAGGCACGCTGCTGCTTGCGCTGGCATTCGGCGCATGCCTCGCCTTCCTGCTGCCGCTGATCATCATCAATTCCGTGGCGGAGCGGCGGCGCAAGCGGATCGAGCAGCAATTCCCCGTCGCGCTCGACGTGTTCGTGCGCGCGCTGAGGGCAGGCCATCCCATCGCCGCGGCGATCGACCTGCTGACGCACGAGATGGAAGATCCCATCGGCAGCGAATTCGGCCTGGTGGCGGATGAAGTCGCCTATGGCGCGGAACTGACCGACGCGCTGGGGGCGATGGCCGACCGCTGGAATCTCGACGACATCAGGATGTTCGTGGTCTCGCTCTCCGTGCAGAACGAGACCGGGGGCAATCTTGCCGAAATCCTCCAGAACCTTGCCGACGTGATCCGTGCGCGGGCGAGCCTGTTCATGAAGGTTCGCGCGCTCAGTTCCGAAGGGCGGATGACCGGCGCGCTGCTGACCATCCTGCCGGTGCTGGCCTTCGTGGTGCTGTTCCTGATCAACCCCAGCTTCTTCCTCGACATCGCGCAGGACCCGATGTTCATTATCGGCTTCGGCGGGCTGATCGTGCTGTACATCATCGGCTTCGTGACGATCCGCAAGATGATCGATCTGAAGGTCTGAGGCGATGTTCGACACACTTCTCGCCAGCGGCTTCGCGCGCCTCGCCATCTTGCTCATGATCTTCGCGGTCGTCGCCATCGGCGCGTTCGCCGTGCTGACCTTTGCCAGCCGCCGCGCCGCGGTGCGCGCCGGGCTGCGGGACATCGCCGCCGAGCGCACCGCTGCCGAACGCGCGACGAGCCTGCGCGCCACCGACAACGAAGGGGCGTGGAAGAACCTCGCCGACATGATCGAGAAGTCGGGTCTCAATCTCAACGATACCAAGGGTGACCGCCTGCGTGAAAAGCTGGTCGCGGCGGGTTACACCTCGGCGTCCGCACCGCGCATCTTCACGCTGGTCCGCCTGCTGCTGATCTTCGCCCTGCCGGGCCTGTTCGTCCTGTTCAGCTTTTCGGGCGACGACCCGCCGGGCCTGCTGGCCTTGTACCTCTTCGGCTGCCTTTTCGCGCTGATGGGAATGTACCTGCCCAGCCTGTTCGTGCAGGCCAAGGCGGACCGGCGGCGCGAGGCGATCGTCAACGGCTTCCCCGACGCGCTCGATCTGATCCTGGTCTGCGTCGAAGCGGGCCTCGGTATCGAGGCGGCGATGGACCGCGTGGGCCGCGAAATGGTCCATTCGCACCCGCTGATCTCCCAACTGCTTGGCCTCGCCGTCTTGCAGATGCGCGCGGGCGCATCGCGCGAGGAGGCTTTCAGGAAGCTGGCGGACAGCGCCGGGGTGGACGAAATCCGCTCCTTCGCGACGCTGCTCATTCAATCGGACAAACTCGGCACCAGCATCGCTTCGACCCTTCGGGTGTACGCGGAAGAGATGCGGGAACGCCGGCGGATGCGCGCGGAAGAAAAAGCGCACCGCCTGCCCGTGCTGATTTCCATCCCCCTCGTCGCCTGCATGTTGCCGGTGATGATCGGGGTGCTGATGTTGCCGGCCGCGGTGCGGGTGGTGCGTGAACTGATACCTGTGATGACGGGGGGATAACGACATGACGACCAAGACCATCGCATATGCCACGGGCCTGCTGGCCACCGCTGCCATGCTGGGGGGCTGCCAGTCCTTCCTCGGCAACGCCTTTGCCTCCAAGTCGCGAGAGCCTGCTTCGGCGGCGGACGTCGACCTCAGCGGCTATTTCGCGGAACGGCTGGAGGCAGGCCGCCTGCACCTGAAGGCCAATCGCCCGGCGCAGGCCGCCATCGCCTTCCGCCAGGCGTCCTACGATCCGAAGGTCGCGGCAGAGGCCTTCAACGGCATGGCCGTGGCCTACGCCCAGATTGGCCGCCGCGATCTCGCCGCGCAGTTCTTCGAACTGGCCATGCAGCGCGCCCCCGACGACGTGCGCTTCGCCCGCAACTTCGCGCGGCTGGAGGCAAGCGTTCCGGCGCCCGCCGCCGTGCCCGCAGCCCCGGTCGAGGCGCTGGCCCAGGCAGAGCCTGCCGCGCCTGTCCGCACGGTCGAGCAGCGTCGCCTGCCGGGCGGCCTGACGCTGGCGATCGGCACCACCGCCGCGCCGATCGAGCGTGTTTCGGCGCGCGAGGTGCACATCGGGGGCGGGGCACAGGCCGCCGCGCCGGTCGCCGTCGCCAAGGCCGCTCCGCAACCGAAGGTCTATGCGGTCCGCGCGCTGACGCCCAGCCGCTCCACCAGCACGGTGCGGGTCGGCTTCGGGCCGGAAAAGGGGGCGCAGGATCGCCCGGCGGTCTATGCAATTACCAGCGCACCTGCCAAAGCGCAGTACCCGGTGCGCGTTGCTCTGGGGCCGAAGCAAGAGGACTGATCCCCAAGTGACTCCCCTGCAAATCGCGTTCTTCGCGCTGTTCGCCGTCTTTGCCATTGCGGGCGCGGTCAGCGATTTTCGCACTCGCAAGATTCGAAATGTCCTCAACCTCGCCTTCTTCGCGGTCGGCGTGGTGATGGTGATGGTGACCGTCGGGTGGAGCGAGGGGGTGTGGTATCTCGCCCATTTCGCCGCTGCCTTCGCGCTCGGCATCGCGATCTTCGCGATTGGCGGCTGGGGCGGGGGCGATGCCAAGTTCTACGCCGCCATGGCGGTGTGGTTTCCCATCTCGCAATTCCTCAACCTGCTGATCAGCTTCGCGCTGGTGGGCGGGGTCATGGCGCTCCTGTATTTCGCGACGCGCAGATCCAAAGGCGAAAACGTGCTGGGCGGCGACAAGAAATCGCGCGAGATACCCTACGGCGTCGCGTTGGCGATCGGCGGATTGCTGGTGCAGGTCTGGGCGGTGCAGGCTCTGATCGACCCCGCCACCCAGCTGCGCGCCTTCTAGGTGACGGCGGTCAGAACGCCGCGATCCCGGTGATCGCGCGGCCCAGGATCAGCGCATGGACATCATGCGTGCCTTCGTAGGTGTTGACCGTTTCCAGGTTCACCATGTGGCGGATCACCTGGTATTCTTCCGAAATGCCGTTGCCGCCATGCATGTCGCGGGCGACCCGCGCGATGTCGAGCGCCTTGCCGACGTTGTTGCGCTTCAGGATGGAGATCATCTCGGGCGCTTCGTTATGCTCGTCCATCAGGCGGCCCAGCCGTAGCGAGCCTTGCAGGCCGAGCGAAATCTCGGTCATCATGTCGGCCAGCTTCTTCTGGAACAGCTGCGTCGCGGCGAGCGGGCGGCCGAACTGCTTGCGGTCGAGACCGTACTGGCGCGCGGCGTGGAAACAGAACTCGGCCGCGCCCATCGCGCCCCAGCTGATGCCGTAGCGCGCGCGATTGAGGCAGGAGAACGGACCCTTCAGGCCCTGCACTTCGGGGAACATGGCGCTGGCGGGCACGCGCACATCGTCCATCATGATCATGCCGGTGGTGCTGGCGCGCAGGCTGATCTTGCCGCCGATCTTGGGGGCGGAAAGGCCCTTCATGCCTTTTTCGAGCACGAAGCCGCGGATCCCGCCGCCATGCTCCGCGCTCTTGGCCCAGACCACGAAGACATCCGCGAAGGGCGCGTTGGAAATCCAGGTCTTGGAGCCGTTGAGGACGTAATCGTCGCCGTCGCGCTTCGCGAAGGTCTTCATGCCAGCCGGGTCGGAGCCTGCATCGGGTTCGGTCAAACCGAAGCAGCCGATCAGCTCTCCACTGGCGAGACCGGGGAGATATTGCCTGCGCTGTTCCTCGCTGCCGTGCGCGTGGATCGGATACATGACGAGGCTGGACTGGACCGAGGCCATGGAGCGGTAGCCCGAATCCACCCGTTCGATCTCGCGCGCGATCAGGCCGTAGGAAACGTAGCCCGCGCCCGCGCCGCCATATTCGACCGGAATGGTCGCGCCCAGCAGACCGGCCTGTCCCATCAGCGGGAAGAGTTCCGGAGCGTCGATTTCCTCGCGGAAGGCGTCGGTCACGCGCGGTTGGAGTTCGCCTTGCGCGAAGCCGTGCGCGGCCTCGCGGATCATGCGTTCTTCTTCGGTCAGCTGCGCGTCGAGGCCGAACGGATCGGCCCAGTCGAATGGGGTCATGATGAAGCTCTCTCCTGCTTGCGCGACAGCGCTTAGCGGCAGTCTGCCGCCAGCGCAAAGGCAAGTGTCGGCAGAAGCCTACTGCGCGCCGAAGCGCGCCTGGTAGGCATCCGTGTCCCCGCTATCGAGCAGCTTGGCCTGCTCGATCCAGTTGTCCCGTTCGATCCGGCCCTGGAACCGTCCGAGCTGCGCGTCGACGCGGGCGATTTCCGCATCGTCCCATGCCGCGATATGCGCGAAGCTGGTGACGCCGAGGTCGCGCAGCATCGCGGAAAGCTTCGGGCCGACGCCCTTGATGCGGGTGAGGTCGTCCTCGCCGCTGCCTCCGGCGTGGCCAGCGTCCGCCGGGATCGTCGCCGCAGCCGGGGTGGGCGCGGCGGCGGGTGCGGCTGGCGGGGTGGCCGAGGCCGCAGGCCCGGCTCCGGGTGCGGCGGCTGCCTGCGCCGCTTTCACCTGCGGGGAAGGGATGGCCGAGCGCGGCTGTTCTGGCGAAGCGCCCGCTTCCGCATCGGCTTGCGCAACGGCGTGGGCGGTGTCCTGCGTGTTGGCGGCGCGCGACAGCTCTCCCGCAGCGGCGGGGGGCGCGTCGATCAGCGCCTGGTTGCGCTGCGTCCGCTCCGCCCCGTCATCGAGCGAATCGCGACGGTCGATGTCGACCCGCGTGCGACGCGAGGCGACCAGCACGTACCATGCGACCGCGATGCCGATCAGCAGCGCGACCAGGAACAGCCACCAGTATTCCGTGAAAATTCCCTGCATCGTTCACAATCCTCTCTTGGGTCGCCGGGGGTAGAATATGGCCCAGCCGATGGCGAGGCCCATGGTGTAGGCAATCAGCGACAATACGACGAGTTCCAACCAGATGGGCATGGGCGTGGGTTCGACTTTCTAGCGCGGGCCGGGCGTATCGACCGGGGTGGGTTTCAGCGGCTCGATCATCAGGACAGAGAAGTCGATCCGGCGATTGGCGGGGTCGGCCGGGTCGAGCCCTTCCACCGGCTCCGCCGAGCCCATGCCGCGGGCGCGCAGCCCGTCTGCGGGGATGCCGCGGTCGATCAGTGCGCGGCGCACCGCGTCGGCGCGATCCTGCGACAGGCGCTGGTTGGCGGCGGCATCGCCCGACGTGTCGCTGTGGCCGGTGATCGCGATGATGCTGCCAAGGCAGGGCCGCAGCGCGTCCGCCACCTCGTCGATCAAAGAACGGCTGCCCGCATCGATCGCGGCGGAGCTTTCCTCAAACCGGATGGTGCGCGCGGCGAGCAGCGCCTCGACATCTTCCTGGCAATGCAGCGGGCTGAGCACTTCGGTCTGACCGCCCGCAACGATGCTGCCGTCGGCCCAGCTGATGCCGCCGACGCCGGGAATGGCGGCTATCGCCTTGGCCACGCGGTCGCGCACATCCTCTGTGGCGTTGCCGCTGTCGTGCAGTTCGGGGTGGCGCGTCGCCCAGCCGTTGCCGGTGGTGAAGCGGGCGGTGATGCCTTCGCCGCCGTTCGCGGCAATCGCCTGCTCTGCCTGAGACGAAAGCCGTTCGCCGATCGCGCCGACCCCGCTCGCGGCGAGCAGGGCAACCGCCGCGGTCAGCACGGCGCCTGCGGCTATGGCGAGGGGAGCGTTGCGGATCATCGGGTGACTGTTAGCGGGCGGGCGCGTGGCTTGGAACCCCGGTGGCGCGCATCAGTCGTCGCCGCCGTTGCGTTTGAACAGGACCCGGTCTTCCGGCCCGAAGCCGCGCTTCCAGATGAAATAGCCGTAGGCGCCGAGGATGGCCGGCACGCCGAGCGCCAATTCCATCCATTCGGGCGTGAACTGGGTGAAGACGAAGCCGACGACGGCCGCCGGTGCGGCCGCCCAGACCAGCGCCCAGCGCCAGTTGTTCACCCGGTGGCCCAAAATGCGCGAGAGAAGCCATGCCTTGACCAGCGAAGCCACGCCCAGCGCCACGGCGAGCGATCCTGCCGCGGCGGCGGCGCGGTAGCCTGGCGGCAATGCGAACCGTTCGATCAGCAGCATAAGCGCGATGGTGAGGCCCGCCTGCAACGCGATGGTCAGCAGCGAGATCAGCAGGTTGCGCTTGCGCGCCATGTACACGAGCGCCGCTTCGGAGACGACGGCAGTGGCCGCGACCACTTCCGCGGCGAGCAGCAGCGCGAGCGCGCCCGTGCCGCCGACGAAACTCGGCCCGACGAGACCCATCACCGCTTCGCCCGGAATGCCCAGCGCCAGCGCGATGCCCGCCTGCGCGGCGATGATCCAGAACCCGACCTGGCACACCTGCTGAGCGATGGCGGCATAGTTCTTCGTCTTCAGGTTCTTGGTGATGACGGGGCCGAGGATCGGTTCGAAGCTGGTCTTCAGCTTCTGCGGCAGCGAGGCGACCTGCTGCGCGATGTAATAGATGCCGACCGTCGCTGGCCCGGCAAACAGGCCGAGGATCGCGATGTCGAGCCGCCGCGTACCCCATTCGACCATGTCGGCGCCCGCGATCGGCAGGTTCGCCCTTGCCAGCGTCCACGTGCGCGAAAGGCTCGGTCGCCAGCCGCGAGGCACGCCGTAGGACTTGATAAGGGCGTGGAACGCGGTCGCCATCGCGGCGAGGATCGAGGCGATATAGGCCAGTTCCAGCCCGCCCTTGGGCACCACGTAATAGGCCGCCACCGCGACCAGCGAGATCGTCCACGGCTCCACCACGGCGCGCGCGCGCACGGTCGCGGCGATGTCATATTTGTACGCCTGCGCCGCCAGCGCGATTTCGGTGAAGGCGTAGGGAATGATCGTCAGCGGCAGCAGCAAGGCAATCCACGTCGCGCCGCCGTTGGGAAACATCGGCTGCGGGAACAGCATCAGCGCGGCGGTGAAAAATCCGCCGAACAGCACGGTCAGCATCAGGCCGTCGGCGACGATATGCGCGGGTTCGGCATTCTCCGCCGCCAGTTGCGCGGCAAGCGCGCGTTTCTGGCCGAGCGTCGCGACCTGGCTGGTCAGCTCGACCACCACCAGCGCGTAGGCGAAGATGCCCAGCACCTCCGCCCCGTAGAGCCGCCCGGCGACGAACAGGAACGGCAGGCGCGCGACCAGCCGGATCAGGAAGCCGAAGAAATTGGTCCGCCCACCCTTGGCGAGCGCGGCAATATCGCCGCTATCGTCCGCCCCTTCGGGGGGCAGCGGACTGGCCGTCGGTGCTGGCGTGCTCAAGCGTCGAGGCCTTCTGCGCGAAGCGGGCGCGCGAGCAGGTCGGTCACGATATCGCGGGCAGGGGCGCCTTCCAGCAGCCGCAGCACGCCCTGCGCGATCGGCATGGTGATGCCGTGCTTCTCAGCCAGTTCGCACAGCACGGGGGCGGTAAAGGCGCCCTCCGCCACGGTGCGGCGGTCGGCCATCAGTTCGGCAGCGGAGCGACCTTCGCCCAGCGCCTTGCCGAGCGAGAAATTCCGGCTGGAGGTGGAGGAACAGGTCAGCACGAGGTCACCGAGGCCGCATAGCCCCGCCAGCGTATCGCGCTCAGCACCCATCGCTTCGCCAAAGCGCAGCATCTCGGCATAGCCGCGCGCGATCAGCGCGGCGCGCGCATTCTGGCCGAGCTGCAAACCGTCGACCACGCCCGATGCGATGGCGAGCACGTTCTTGACCGAGCCGCCGATCTCCGCGCCCGCGACGTCATCCGAATAATAGGGCCGGAAAGCCGGTCGGGCGAGGGCGGGGGCGATGCGGTCCCACTGCGCCTCGCCGCCACCGCAGGCGAGCGTGACGGCGGCCGGCAGCCCGCCCGCCACCTCGTGCGCGAAAGTCGGACCGGCTAGCACGGCGATATCGGATTGCGGCGCGACCGACTTGGCGACGTCGTTCATCAGCCTTCCGGTCCCCGCCTCGATCCCCTTACTGCACAGCACCAGGTCGCGCGCCGGAACGGGCAGGGCGGACAGCGTGCTGCCGAGATGCTGCGCGGGCGTGACCACCAGCAGCACGTCGGAGCCCGACAAATCGGCCAGATCGCCGGTCGCGCGGACGCCCGGATGAAGCTGCGCGGAAGGCAGGAAGGCCGAGTTGCGGCGGTTTTCCGCGATGTCGGACACGACCTCCGGCTCGCGCGCCCAGAGCAGGACTTCGCTGCCGTCCGAAGCGACCATCTGTGCGAGGGCGGTGCCCCATGCGCCTGCACCGATTACGCCGACCGAGCGCGTCATGCCTTCACCCCAGCACCGCGCGCAGGCTCCGCGTCCGGGTCGAGCGGCCAGCGCGGACGCGCGCCGATTTCGAGCGGATCGGGCGCAAAGCCCTGCGCGATCCGTTCCGCCCCGGCCCATGCGATCATCGCCGCATTGTCCGTACACAGCGCCAGCGGTGGGGCGACGAAGCGCAAGCCTCGTTCCTCAGCGAAGGTTTCCAGCGCGGTCCGGATCGCGCGGTTCGCGGCGACACCGCCCGCGACGACCAGCGCAGGGACCGGCTCCATGCCTGCGAATGCGACGCGCAGCCGGTCGAGCAGGCAGTCGATCGCGGCGCGCTGGAAACTGGCGGCGATGTCGGCATCGGCGTGCTGGCCGCTCTCGCGCGCTCGCAGGACGGCGCTTTTCAGTCCGGCGAAGGAGAAATGCGGCTCCGCGCTGCCGACCAGCGGGCGCGGCAGGGGCACGGCGGCATCGTTGCCCGCCAGAGCCAGCTTCTCGACCGCGGGACCGCCGGGGTAGCCGAGGCCGAGCAGCTTGGCGGTCTTGTCGAAGGCTTCGCCCAGCGCATCGTCGATGGTGGTGGCAAGGCGGCGGTAGCGGCCCACGCCTTCCACCCGCAGGATCTGGCAATGTCCGCCCGACACCAGCAGCAGCGCGTAGGGAAACGCCAGTTCCGCATCGGCAAGGCGCGGGGACAGGGCGTGGCCTTCCAGGTGGTTGATCGCGAACAAGGGCGTGTCGCTGGCCATGGCGAGCGCCTTGGCGCTGACCAGCCCGACCATCACGCCGCCGATCAGCCCCGGCCCGGCGGTGGCGGCGATGGCGTCGCAATCGGCCAGCGTCACGCCTGCATCTTCCAGCACCGCCTGAACCAGCGGGGTCACACGTTCGGCATGGGCACGGGCGGCGATTTCGGGGACGACACCGCCGTAGGGGCGATGCGCCTCGTCCTGCGAGGCTATGCGCTGGGCGACGATCCGCCGGTCGTGCGTGACCAGCGCCGCCGCCGTCTCGTCGCAGCTTGACTCGATCCCCAGCACCAGCGTCATGCGGGTTCCACTGGACGAGATGGGGCGCTAGGGCAAGCGCGGACACATGGCTGAAACTCTTCCCCCCGACGGCATCCTGAAACTCGGCACGCGGCGCTCTCCGCTCGCGATGGCGCAAGCTTATGAAACCCGGGACAGATTATGCGCCGCGCATGGTTGGACGCCTGACCGGGTGCAGCTGGTCGAAGTCCTGGCGAGCGGCGACCGGATCAAGGATCGCCCGCTGGCGGAGATCGGCGGCAAGGCGCTGTGGACCAAGGAACTCGACGCCTGCCTCATTGACGGGCGGATCGATGCGGCGGTGCATTCGATGAAGGACGTCGAGACGCTGCGCCCCGCGGAACTGGCGATTGCCGCGATCTTGCCCCGTGCCGACAAGCGCGACATGCTGGTCGGCGCCAGCTCTATCAAGGGCATTCCGCAGGGCGCACGGGTCGGCACCAGCGCACCGCGCCGGGCGGCACAGCTGCTTCATGCAAGGTCCGATTGCGAGGTGGTGACCTTTCGCGGAAACGTCGCGACGCGGCTGGCGCGGTTGCAGGCGAGCGAGGCGGACGTGACTTTTTTGGCCAAGGCCGGGCTGGATAGGTTGGGCGAACATGGCGTGGGCACGCCGCTCGATCCCGCGGAATTCCTCCCCGCGCCCGCGCAAGGGGCGATCGGCATAGAGACCCGCGCCGACGATCCGGCGGTCGCCGCGCTGTTCGCGCCGCTCGATCATGCGCCCTCGCGCGCGGAAGTGATGGCGGAGCGCGCGCTGCTGGAGGCACTGGGCGGCAATTGCCACAGCCCGATCGCGCTGCTGTGCGACTTCGCGGCGGGACGGCTGGCGATGCGCGCGGCGCTGTTCAGCCCCGACGGGGCGGAGCGGGTCGAGGGCGAGGCCGAATTCGCAGCGGAGGATACCGGGGCGCCGGCGCGGCTGGCTGCCGAACTGCTTTCCCGCGCGAGCAGAGGGATCCGCAGCGTCTTTTCCGGTCCGCCGCACTCGTGAAACTGGTCGTCATCCGGCCCGAGCCGGGCAACGCCGCAACGGTCCGGCAGGCGCAGGCCGAGGGTTTGGACGTGCTGGCCATGCCCATGTTCGCCGTCGTGCCGTGCGAATGGGACGTGCCTGCCGAACAGTTCGACGGCCTGCTGATTGGTAGCGCCAACGCGCTGCGCCATGCGGGCAGGCAGGCCGCAAGGCTCATCAACCTTCCCGTCTATGCCGTCGGGGAAACCACCGCCCGCCACGCGGCGGAGATGGGATTTCACGTCGCCGCCATTGGCAGCGGCGGTTTGCAGGCGCTTATCGACGGGCTGGGCGTCGACCGGCCGGCACGGCTCCTGCGACTGGCGGGGGAGGAACATCTGCCGCTTACCGTGCCGCGCGGGACCGAGATCGCAGCGCGCATCACTTACCGCGTCGAAGCCAAACCCCTGACCGAGACCCAGGGGAACGAGTTGCACGATGGCGCCTGCGTCCTGCTGCATTCCGCTGCGGCAGCACGCCATTTCGCGGCCGAATGTGACCGGATGGGCGTTCCGCGCGGACGGATCGCCATCGCCGCGCTCGGCCCGCGGATCGCGCGCGCGGCGGGATCCGGCTGGCGCGCTATCGGCAGCGCCGACACGCCCGACGATGCGGCTTTGTTGGCCTTTGCCGCCGGTATGTGCCAGAAGTGACGCGAAGCCGCACCGGCGCCGACCGGCACCGGGACGAGGCGGCCACATGACAAGAGTTTGATGGACGACTTTACCTATACCAAACAGGGGCGTACGCGCCCCGCCGGGCCGTCGGTGCCGCGCCTGATCGCGAGTGCGACGATAATCGCATTCCTGCTCGGCATTGCGATGACCGTGTTCGTCGCGTGGCGTACGGGCTATCTGTTCCCCGCAGAAGGACAGGAAGTCGCGCTGGCACAGGACGCTGCCGCGCCCGCATCCAGCCAGCCGAGCATGGAACCTCGCGAGGCCGGGGCCGATGCAGCGTCGACACCGGTTGCCGCCATGGCGCGGGTGGAGGAACAGCAGGGCGGGATGGATAGCCGCCTCGCCGCGCTGGAACAGCGTCTCACCCGGCTCGACCTGCAGACGCAGGCGGCGTCCGGCAATGCCGCGCGGGCCGAAGGGCTGCTGATCGCCTTCGCCACGCGCCGCTCGCTCGAACGCGGGGACCGGCTCGGCTATCTCGGCGAGCAGCTGCGCCTGCGGTTCGGCGATGCGCAGCCCAATGCGGTGAACACGCTGACGCAATTTTCCCAGCGTCCGGTTACGCTCGACCAGTTGCTCGCGCGGCTGAACACGCTCAGCCCGACGCTCGATCAGGCTTCGGCTGACGAGTCCGCGCTGACCATGCTGCGCCGCGAGATGGGCGAGTTGTTCACCATCCGGAGCGAGGATACCCCGTCTCCGCAACCCCAGCGTCGGCTGGAACGGGCGCGGCGCTTCCTCGAATCCGGACGTGCGAACGCCGCCGTGGCCGAGGTGGAAGCCCTGCCGGGCGCGAACGGCGAAGACGCCAAGCGCTGGCTGCGCGATGCGCGCCGCTATGCGAGCGCGCAGCTCGCGCTGGAGCGGATAGAAAGCGCCGCGATTCTGGAGCCGCGCAACCTTCGCGATGGCGAGGGCAACCGGGTGGAACAGCTCAGCCCGGCCAGCGCGGGCTAGGCTCTCAGCCCTTCATCAGTTCCGGCACCGCGCCGGAGACGCCGCGCGCTTCGTCCATGAACCACCGCTTGAGCGGGGCGATGCGCTGCACGCCCGCCATGCCGAAGCGGCGGACGGCGGACGCCGAACGGCCCGATACGCCGAACAGGCGCGTCAGCGAATCAGTTGCCAGCGCCACGCTGAAACTGTCGAGCCCCCGCCATGTCTCGTATCGCGCGAGCAATTGCGCATCGCCGGGATCGAGGCCGAGGCGCATGCCTTCGCCCAGCACCTCCACCAGCGCGCCCACGTCGCGCAGGCCCAGGTTCAGCCCCTGACCCGCAATCGGGTGGATGCCGTGTCCGCTGTCGCCGACCAGCGCCAGCCGTTCCGCCGTGATGCGGACCGTGTGGTGGAAGCCGAGCGGCCAGGACATTCGCTTGCCCACCGGTTCGACCGCACCGTAGATGCCTCCCATGCGCTTCTCGACCTCGGCGCGTAAGGCGCGGTCGGACAGTTTCAGCACGGCGTCGCCATCGCGCTCGTCCACCGTCCACACCAGCGCGCTGACGTGGTTGCCTTGCGGATCGTCGCGCATCGGCAGCAGCGCGAACGGACCGGCGGGATAGAAGATTTCCCACGCCACGCCGTCATGCGGCTTTTCATGGTGCAGGGCGCCGATGATCGCGCGGTGCGAATAATCCCACTTGGCGATGGCGATGCCCGCATCCTCGCGCGTGGGCGAATTGCGGCCTTCCGCACCGACCATCAGCGCGGCGTGCAGCACCTCGCCGCTGGCGAGTGTGGCGGAAACGCCGAATTCGCCGCGCGTGCGAACGGTAATTTCGGCCTTGCTGCGCCAGTCGATCAAGGGTTCCTTGGCAGCGGCTTCGAACAGGGCGAGGCGCAGTTCGCGGTTGGCGAACATCCGGCCCAGCGTGCCTTCGTGCGGTTCGGGCGTGAAGTCGATCCGGCCCGGCTTCATCTGGTCGGTGACCGCGATCGAGGTGATCGGCTGGCCGTGGCGTTCCAGCTGGTCGGCGATGCCGATGTTGCGAAACAGGTTCCAGCTCGCGGTCGAAATGGCGGAGGCGCGTGCGTCGAACCCTTCCGCCGTCAGTTCCGCCGGGTCGGCGCGGTCGACGACGTGGCTGGAAAGGCCGCGCCGCGCGGCTGCCAGCGCGAGCGTCATGCCCACCAGTCCGCCGCCGAGGATAAGAAGGTCGCGCTTGTCGTCCATGGTCCGCAGCCCTAGAGCGCTCTGCACCATGCGCGCAAGGATATTGGCTTACTGGTCGGCCCTGATTGCGGCCCTGCTTGCCGCGCTGCTTGCATCCCCGCTGCTCGCCCAGCCGAACGACGCCAATCTCTCCGCCGAACTGGTGGTGGAAGGGCCTGCGCGGCCCGGTGACACATTGGAGCTGGCACTGGTCTTCACCCCGCGCTCTGCCGAGTGGCACGGTTACTGGCGCAATCCGGGCGATGCAGGCTTCGGCATGAGCCTCGACTGGGCGCTGCCGCCGGGCTGGCAGGCGGGCGAGCCGCAATATCCGGTGCCGAAGCGTCTGGTCGTCGGCGGGCTGATGAACCATATTTACGAGGGGCAGTATGCGGTGCTCGTGCCGCTCTCGGTTCCTGCCAGTGCTGCGGCCGAGACCGCGGTGCCGATTGCCGTCACGGCAGACTATCTCGCCTGCACGGACAAGATCTGCGTCCCGCAGCGCGCCCAATTGCAGGCAATGGTCTCGGTGCAAGGCGACGGCGGCTGGGACGAACGTTTCGCCGCATGGCAGGCGCGCATTCCCGCGCAGCTCGACAGCACCGCGCGGTTTGCGCTGACGGACGACCGCCTGCGCTTGGCGATTCCCATTCCCGCCAGCCTCGACATCGGCGAACCGCACCTGTTCATCGGGACGGAGCAACTGGCGGATTACGCCGCGGCGCAGGCTTTCTCGCGCACGGGCGACCTGCTGGTGGCGGAAATCCCGCGCAGCGCGCTCTCGAACGCGCCCGATACGGTCGAGGGCATCCTCGCTTTCGGGGCGGAGGGGCAGGGCGTCCGCTTCTTCGCGGAGGCGGGCGAAGTTCCGCCGCTGGGCGAGCCGCTGGGCGGCGGCACAGTCGCAACACCGTCGCTGCTCCTGTTGCTGGGCGGCGCGTTGCTGGGCGGATTGCTGCTCAACATCATGCCCTGCGTGTTCCCGATCCTCAGCCTCAAGGCGCTCAGCCTCGCGCGGGCAGGCGAGAGCGCGGGCCATGCGCGGCAGGAAGGGCTGGCCTATACGGCGGGCGTCGTGCTCGCCTGCGTGGCGCTGGGCGCGCTGATGCTGCTGCTGCGCGCGGGCGGCGAACAGGTCGGCTGGGCGTTCCAGTTGCAGGAACCGGGCGTGGTCGTCGCGCTGCTGGTGCTGGCGGTGGCGATCACGGCGAACCTGCTCGGCATCTACGAGTTGCCCGGATTGTCGGTGACGCGCGGCGGCGAACCCGCAAGCGCGTTCAGCACCGGATTGCTCGCGGCTTTCGTGGCGACGCCCTGCACGGGCCCGTTCATGGCGGCGGCGCTGGGCGCGGCGCTGCTGCTGCCCGCGCCCTATGCGCTGCTGCTGTTCGCGACGATGGGGCTGGGGCTGGCGCTGCCTTTCCTCGCGCTCGGCTTCGTGCCGCGCCTGCGGGCGCTGCTGCCGAAGCCGGGGCCGTGGATGGAGCGGTTTCGCCGGATCATGGCGGTGCCGATGGGGCTGACCGCGCTCGCGCTTGTATGGCTCACCGCGCGGCTCGGCGGGCGCGGCTTCGGGCTGATGGCGATGGTGCTGGTGTTCGGCGTGTTGCTGGCGCTGGTGGTGGTCGGGCGATTGCAGCGAGCGGGCAAGCTGGCATGGCCCGCCTTCGGCCTGATCGTCGCGCCGTTCCTGATTTTCGCCGCTTTCGCCCTGCCTGCGAGCATCGAAACACGCGTGGGCGAACGCGATGCGGGCCTGCTCGCTGCCCAGCCGTTCAGTGCCGATGCCCTGGCCGAGGCTACGGCAGCGGGTCGACCGGTGTTCGTCTGGATGACGGCCGACTGGTGCGTCACCTGCAAGGTGAACGAGAATGTCGCGATCGAACGCGAGGCGGTGCGCGATGCCTTTGCCGCTAACGGCGTGAGGGTGCTGCGCGGCGACTGGACCCGCCGCGATCCGGAAATCACCGCCTATCTCGAGGCGCAGGGCGCAGCGGGCGTGCCGCTCTACGTATGGTACGTACCGGGCGCATCGCCGCAGCAATTGCCGCAGATCCTTGCCCCCGATGCGCTTACGTCGCTGGCGGAGGCGCTTCCTGCGGCTCGCTCATCCGGCGGCAGTCGATAACCAGCCGCGAGGGAGCCTCGCTTCCCGCCAGATCGAACGTGCCTGCACCCGGCACCGTGACTTCGACCCGCGCGCCGCCCAGAAAGACATCGAGCGCTTCGTCGTTTGCGGGATAGCGCCCTTCCCAAGCGGACTGGTCGCCGGTGGTCGTCGCATCGACATAGACGCGCGAAATGCGGCCATTGCCGATCATCGCCATCATTGCCTTCGCACCATCGTCGGCGGGCGAGTTGCGGGTCAGGACGAGGGTGCCATCGTCGCACTGCATGGTGAACAGCGGATCCCGTTCCGGCTTGCCGAAGCGCAGCGAACTGTCGAGCGTGTGCGGCTCCCAAACAGCCCCTTCGGTATCGGGCGAAGGCAGCGGCTCGGACGCCGTGGGCTCACGCGGCTCCAGCTCGACCCGCTGCTGCGCGCCGGACTGGTCGCAAGCCGTGGCAAGCAGCGCGAGGGCTGCGATGGCGGCGTATCTCACTTCCCGAACTTCCTCTGCGTCCGCCCGTATCGCATCTTGCGCGTGCCGGGTTTGCCTTCGTTGCTGCGGCCGACCAGCGGGGCTTTCTTCTCGTTGTCGCCAAGACCCAGCTCGTCGTTTTCCAAGCGCCGGATTTCGTCGCGCAAACGCCCGGCTTCCTCGAACTCGAGATCGGCGGCTGCGTTGCGCATCCGCTTTTCGAGGTCTTCGATATAAGCGCGCAGATTGTGGCCGACGAGGTTGTTGCGTTCGTCATCGCCGGTCGGGATGGTGACGCCGTCGCCTGCCGCCGAATGCGCGACGATGTCGGCGATCTGGCGCTTGATGGTGGTCGGCGTGATGCCGTGTTCCTCGTTGTATTCGCGCTGCTTCTCGCGCCGCCGCTCGGTCTCCGCCATGGCGCGTTCCATGCTGCCGGTGACGCGGTCGGCGTAGAGGATGACCTTGCCATCGACATTGCGCGCGGCGCGGCCGATGGTCTGGATCAGCGAGGTTTCGGAGCGCAGGAAGCCTTCCTTGTCGGCATCGAGAATGCAGACCAGCCCGCATTCGGGAATGTCGAGCCCTTCGCGCAGCAGGTTGATGCCCACCAGCACGTCATACACGCCGAGGCGCAGGTCGCGGATCAGCTCGATACGCTCCAGCGTCTCGACGTCCGAGTGCATGTAGCGCACGCGCACGCCCGCTTCGTGCATGAATTCCGTGAGGTCTTCCGCCATCCGCTTGGTCAGCGTGGTGACGAGCGTGCGGTAGCCCTTCTTCGCGGTTTCCTTGCACTCGTTGATGCAGTCCTGGACCTGGTCCTCGACCGGGCGGATTTCGACCGGCGGATCGATCAGGCCGGTGGGGCGAATGACCTGTTCGGCAAAGACGCCGCCGGTCTGTTCCAGCTCCCACCCGCCGGGCGTGGCGGAGACGGCAAAGGTCTGAGGGCGCATCGCGTCCCATTCGTTGAAGCGCAAGGGGCGGTTGTCGATGCAGCTGGGCAGGCGGAAGCCGTATTCGGCCAGCGTGATCTTGCGGCGGTGGTCCCCGCGCGCCATCGCGCCGATCTGCGGGATCGTCTGGTGGCTTTCGTCTACGAACAGCAGGGCGTTTTCGGGGAGGTATTCAAACAGGGTCGGCGGCGGTTCGCCGGGCAGGCGCCCGGTCAGGAACCGGCTGTAGTTCTCGATCCCGTTGCAGCTGCCGGTCGCGGCAATCATCTCTAGGTCGAAATTGGTGCGCTGCTCCAGCCGCTGTGCTTCGAGCAACCGGCCTTCTTCGTGCAGTTCCTTCAGCCGTTCTTCCAGCTCGAACTTGATGGCGGCGCTCGCCTGCTTCATCGTCGGGCCGGGCGTCACGTAGTGCGAATTGGCGTAGACGCGCACCTTCTCCAGCACCTGTCCCTTCTTGCCCGTCAGGGGGTCGAATTCGGCGATCTCCTCGATCTCGTCGCCGAAGAAGCTGATGCGCCAGGCAGTGTCTTCGAGGTGACTCGGGTGCAGTTCCAGATTGTCGCCGCGCACGCGGAAATTGCCGCGCTGGAAGGATGCGTCGTTGCGCTTGTACTGGAGGGCGACGAGCTTGCGGATCAGCTCGCGCTGGTCGACGGTGTCGCCGGTCTTGATGTCGAAAATCATGGCCGAATACGTCTCGACCGAGCCGATGCCGTAGAGGCAGGATACGGAGGCGACGATGATCACGTCGTCGCGTTCCAGCAACGCGCGGGTGGCGGAATGGCGCATCCGGTCGATCGCCTCGTTCACCGAGCTTTCCTTCTCGATGTAGGTGTCGCTGCGCGGGACGTAGGCTTCGGGCTGGTAATAGTCGTAATAGCTGACGAAATATTCGACGGCGTTGTTGGGGAAGAAGCTCTTGAACTCCCCGTAAAGCTGCGCGGCGAGAATCTTGTTGGGCGCGAGGATCAGTGCGGGCCGCTGCAATTCCTCGATCACCTTGGCCATGGTGAAGGTCTTGCCGGAACCGGTGACGCCCAGCAGTGTCTGCGTCTGCTCCCCGTCGCGCGCGCTTGCCACCAGTTCCGCGATCGCGGTCGGCTGGTCACCCGCGGGCTCGTATTCCGACACCAGTTCGAAGCGCCGCCCGCCCATGGATTTTTCCGGTCGGGCAGGTTTGTGGGGGACGAACTCCCCGGTGGTGTCGGGCTCTTCCAAGCCCCTGCGGATCACGAGTTCGGCCATGCGGGCCGATATGGGGCGAGATGTCCTGTCCTGCAACACATGGCAATCGCCGCGGGCAAAGCGGTTGGCAGGGTGGGGCGGGCTTGGTAGCATCGGCGCAATCATTGAGGGAAAATCGAAAATGCGCCTGATCTCCGCCATCGTACTGACCGGCGCCTTCGCGCTGGCCGCCTGCGGCTCCAACGAGGAAGCCGACGCGCCCACCGAAGACGAAGTCGCCGCCGCGATGGAAGGCGCGGTCAAGCCGCTGCCGGGGCAGTACGACGCGCGTGTCGAACTGCTGGAATTCGAGGTTCCGGGCGTTCCCGACAGCATGGTCGGCCAGATGAAGGATGCGGCATCGGGCGAGCTGTCGCAGGGCCACAGTTTTTGCCTGACGCAGGCCGATGTCGAAGACGGCTGGCGCGGTTATTCGGAAAAGATGGCCGACGGCGATTGCACCTTCAATCGCTTCGATGTCGACGGTACTCGGCTCGATGCGGAAATGGCCTGCAAGATCGGCACGCAGGGTCAGATGACCGAAGGCGTGGTCCAGTTGCAGGGCGAGACGGGCGAAGAAAGCCAGTCGATGGTCATGACCATGAACCAGAACCTGCCGATGGGCTCCGTCCGCATGAAGATGAAGATGGATACCCAGCGCACCGGCGACTGCACGACGGGCTGATTCCGCGCGTCCGGGCAGGCGCGCCTTTTCTTGTTGCAGTGCGGGAAACCTTTGCTTGTGCGCCCGTTGTGTTTCATGACGGCACGGTGACACCAGCAAGGGGCGAGACTTGGCGCAAGGGGTGACCCCTTCAGGAGCGGAGCGTGATGCCGGCGATGCCGGTGTCCTTGCCCGCCGCGTCGCCCTGGCGCGCCAGCCCAATCCGGAAGACGTGAGCGGCCCTCCGCTGAAGCTGTTGCTGGGCGAACTCGAATGGGCGCTGGAACCGGTGCGCCGGTTCACCCGGACGATGGACGTTGCCCGGTCCGCCAATCCCCGCATGGTGCTGCTGCTGCCGGGCTTCGGCGTGCACCCTGCGCGAATGCGGTACTTCGCCCGCCAGATCGAGCGGGCGGGCCACAAGGTCAAACGCTGGGGGCTGGGCTTCAACTTCGGTCCCGATCCCGAACGGTTCGCGGTGCTGGAACAGCGGCTGGTCGAGATCTACGAACGTTATGGTCGGCAGAAGGTCTATCTCGTCGGGTGGAGCCTCGGCGGGCTGTTCGCGCGCGAACTGGCGCAGCGGCACCCCGACAAGATCGCCAAGGTGATCTCGATGGGCTCACCCTTTTCGGGGTCCAAGCGGGCCAACAACGTCTGGCGCGTCTATGAACTGATCACCGGCCATTCGGTCGACAAACCGCCGATCGAAAGCGACACGGCGGCCAAGCCCCCGGTCCCCACCGTGGCGATGTGGAGCCCGCGCGACGGCATGATCAGGGCGCGATGCGCCTGTGGTGCGGAAGGCGAACGCGACAAGGCGGTGGCGCTGCGCTGCACGCATATCGGCTTTTCCTACGCACCGGAGTCTATCGCCGCGGTGCTCGCCGAACTGGAAGACGGAGAAGAAATAAAAACCTGATGGACCGCACCTTTTTCAACGAGATGGAGAATCCCGACGGATCGGTGCGAGAGCCGTATCAGGGCTACAGCGAATGGCTGATGGCGCAGGATGCGCGGCTGATGCAGCGCAAGTCGTTCGAGGCGGAAAGCTATTTCCGGTCCACCGGCATCACCTTCAACGTCTATGGAGAGGATGACGCCGAGGAACGGCTGATCCCCTTCGACCAGGTGCCGCGCGTCATCTCCGGCGGCGAATGGCGGCGGCTTTCCCGTGGGATCGACCAGCGGGTGCGGGCGCTCAACGCCTTCATGCACGACATGTATCACCGGCAGGAAATCATCCGGTCCGGTCGCCTGCCCGAACGCCTGTTCCGCGGGAACGAGGCGTGGCTGCCCGAAATGGTCGGCTTCACGCCGCCGGGCGGGGTTTACACGCATATCGTCGGCATCGATCTGGTCCGCACCGGGCCGGACGAATTTTTCGTGCTGGAAGACAATGCACGCACGCCTTCGGGCGTCAGCTACATGCTCCAGAACCGCGAAACCATGATGGCGATGTTCCCCGAACTGTTCAGCAAGGTGCGGGTGCAGTCGGTGTCGGACTATCCTCGCCGTCTCGCCAAGAGCCTTGCGGCCTGCGCGCCCGATTGCGCCTCCGAAAACCCGACCGTCGCCGTGCTGACGCCCGGGATCTACAATTCCGCTTATTACGAACACGCCTTCCTTGCCGACCAGATGGGCGCGGAACTGGTGCAAGGCAGCGACCTGCGCGTGGTCGACGGGCGGGTCCAGATGCGCACGACGCGCGGGTATCAGCCGGTCGACGTGATCTATCGCCGGGTGGACGACGAATTCCTCGATCCGCTGACCTTCAATCCCGACAGCATTCTCGGCGTGCCGGGCATCTTCGATGTCTACCGCGCGGGCCGCATCACCATCGCCAATGCGCCGGGCACGGGTATTTCCGACGACAAGGGCATCTACGCCTTCATGCCTGAAATCGTCGAGTTCTACACCGGCGAAAAGCCGCTTTTGCCCAATGTCGAGACCTTCCGCTGCGCCGAGGAGGAAAGCCTGAAATACGTGCTCGACAATCTTGCAGAGCTGGTGGTGAAGGAAGTCCACGGCTCCGGCGGGTACGGGATGCTGGTTGGGCCGGCGTCCACCCGCAAGCAGATCGCGGAGTTTCGCAAGAAGATAGAAGAGCGGCCGGGCAACTACATCGCCCAGCCGACGCTGGCGCTGTCGACGTGCCCGATCTTCACCCGGCAGGGCCTCGCCCCGCGCCACGTCGATTTGCGCCCCTACGTGCTCGTCTCGCCCGGCAATGTCGACATCACGCCCGGCGGTCTGACCCGCGTGGCGATGAAGAAGGGCTCGCTCGTGGTGAACTCCAGCCAGGGTGGCGGGACCAAGGATACCTGGGTGCTGGAAGACTGATATGCTGGGACGGACCGCAGGATCGATCTTCTGGATGTACCGCTATCTCGAGCGGGCGGAAAACTCCGCGCGACTGCTGGAGGCCGGGTTCCGCATGGCGCTCACCCGAAGCGCGGAGGAAGCGAGCACCGAATGGCGTTCGGTCGTCCAGACGCTCGGCGTGAAGGCCGGCTACGAGGCGGCGGGCGGCGACTATTCGGGCGTCGAGGTTTGCAACTACGTCCTGCGCGACAAGGAAAACCCGCTCAACGTGATGGAGCTGGTCAACACCGCGCGCCAGAACGCGCGGGAGAGCCGCGCCGCGATCACCGCGGAGGTCTGGGAAGCGGTCAACGAAAGCTGGATGCAACTGCGCGACCTCCTCAATCGCCCGGTCCGCGAATCGAGCATAGGGACCGCGCTGGCGCAGATCCGTCGGTCCAGCTCGCTGGCGCGCGGGGCGACCTACGGCTCCATGCTCCGCAACGAGATCTACTGTTTCGCCCGTGCGGGCACGTTTGTGGAGCGGGCCGACAACACCGCGCGCATACTCGACGTGAAATATTACCTGCTGCTGCCGTCGCTGTCCTTCGTCGGGTCGAGCCTCGACAGCGGACAGTGGGACACGGTGCTGCGTTCGTTATCGGCAGAGCGCGCGTATCGCTGGCTGAACGCCGGCCGGATGGACCCGCGCAGTATTGCCGAGTTCCTGATCCTCGACGCACGCTTCCCGCGCAGTCTCGCGTTCTGTTATTCGCAATTGCAGGAAAACCTTGCCGCACTGGCGCGCGAGCATGGCGGAGAATCCTACAGCCACGAGGTCATGCGCGAGATCGCCACGCGCTTCTCCCAAGGCTCGATCGAGGAGGTCTTCGACATCGGCCTCCACCAGTTCCTGCTCAACTTCATCGATGACAACCAGTCGTTGTCGCAGGCCATTTCCACCGACTTCCGTTTCGTGAGCTGAGCCATGCGCCTGACCGTCCGCCACACCACCCGCTACCGCTTCAAGGAACCGGTCATCCACGCGCTTCAGCGTGTGCGGCTGACGCCCAAGAAAACGCAGGGGCAGGCGATCATCAACTGGACGACGGACTACGACAACGCGAACGTCGAGCTGGAATATGACGACCAGAACTTCAACCACACCGTCCTGATCTCCGTCAAAAGCGGAGCGACGGAGGTCGCGGTCAGTTGCAACGGCGTCGTCGAAACGAGCGATCAGGCAGGCGTGATCGGGCGCCATTCGGGGCATCTGCCGATCTGGGCGTTCCTCGGCCAGACCAGGCTGACGCGGCCCGGCCCGGAAATGCGAAAGCTGATCCGGACCTTCGAAGGGCGCGGGGAAGACAAGGCGGTGGAGCGGCTGCACGCGCTGTCCGCCGCCGTGCTCGAAGGGGTGGCCTATACCAAGGGCGCGACGGTGGCGACGACCACGGCGGAAGACGCGGTTAAGCACCGCACCGGCGTGTGTCAGGACCACGCGCACATCTTCATCGGGGCGGCGCGCGAACTGGGCCATCCGGCCCGCTACGTCAGCGGCTATCTGATGATGAACGACCGGATCGAGCAGGAAGCCAGCCACGCCTGGGCGGAAGCTCATGTCGACGGGCTCGGCTGGGTCGGGTTCGACGTCTCCAACGGCATCAGCCCCGATGCGCGCTACGTCCGCGTGGCGACGGGCCGCGACTATCGCGAGGCGGCGCCGATCACCGGCATCACCTTCGGCGGCTCGGAAGAAGAGCTCGAAGTCGATCTGGCGGTTGAGCAGCAGAGCGTCCAGCAATAGAGACAGGCCGCAGCAGGCAATTTTGAACGGCGGCCCCACGGCGGGCGCGCCGCGAGCGAGGATTTGGAATGACGTATTGCGTGGGAATGGTGCTGGACAAGGGCCTCGTCCTGATGAGCGACACGCGGACCAATTCGGGCGTCGACAACATTTCCGTGTTCCGCAAGATGTTCCGCTGGGAAGTGCCGGGAGAACGCGTGCTGGCGGTGATGACCGCCGGCAATCTCGCCACCACGCAAGCGGTGATCAGCCAGCTTGAGGAACGCTCCAAGGCGCCCGACGAACGGCACAATTCGCTGCTCGAGGCGCCCACCATGTTCCAGGTCGCGACCGAGATCGGGCAATTGCTGCGCGAATCGATCCACGACACGCAGCATCGCAACCACCAGCAGGGCAAGCCGCGCTTCACCGCCTCGATCATCCTCGCCGGACAGATCAAGGGCATGGAGCCGCGCCTGTTCCTGATCTACCCCGAAGGCAACTTCATCGAGGCGAGCTTCGACACGCCGTTCTTCCAGATCGGCGAGACCAAGTATGGCCGCCCGATCCTGATTCGCGGCTACGACCGGACGATGAGCTTCGAGGATGCGGTCAAGCTGCTGATGGTCAGCTTCGATTCGACCTTGAAGGCGAACCTGTCGGTCGGAATGCCGCTCGACCTGCTGGTGCTGGGCCGCGACGAATTCGCTGCGACCCATGACCGGCGGATCGAGCAGAACGACCCCTATTTCGCGGCGATTTCCGACCAGTGGGGCGATGCGCTGCGCATGGCGTTCCACTCGCTGCCCGACTATTCCTTCTACAATGCGGAAGATTCCGGAGCGGAATAGCCCGTATCTCTCTTCCGTTTCGGATGTAAATCCGGCGCAGAAAGCCGGAATTTCCCGACCGTGTAGGCAGCAATACCGATAGGAATGGACCCTGATATTGCTGCATTGACGCGATGGCCGCCGCACAGCCGTCGCCATGACAAAACGACAAATCATCCACTTCATCGATCGCGACAGCCGGATGCGGGCCGAGCTGGCCCGCGCCGCCTATGACCTCGGCCATCACGCGGAAGTCTATGCCGACTTCGAGGAATTGCTGCGGCACCCTCCGCGCGAAGGGATCATCGTTGCCCGCGACGAGGACGAGCGCGGCGGCATCGCGACCATGCTCGGCCAGCTGACCCGGCGCGGAATCTGGCTGCCCGCGATCGCCGTGTCGGAAAAGCCCGACCCCGATCTCGTCGTGCGGGCGATGAAGGGCGGGGCGCTCGACTTCCTGTCGCTGCCGATCGCCGCGCCGCAGCTTGGCGCATCGCTCGACCGGGTGGCGCAGGAGGCGGTCGATTTCGAGCGCGAACGCCGCCGCCGGATAGAGGCGCGCGAGAAGATCGAGCGATTGAGCCGTCGCGAACGCGAGGTGGTCGAACTGCTGGTCGAAGGGCACAGCAACAAGGAAATCGCCCGCATCCTCGGCATCAGCCCGCGCACGGTCGAAATCCACCGCGCAAACATGATGAAGAAGCTGGCCGTGTCACACGTCGCGGAGGCGGTGCGGCTGTCGATCGAGGCGGGGCTGGAATCGGTGTTCCGGCACGCGCCGGAGGACGACGAGCGAGCGGCGTTCTAACGGCAGAACCCCGAACCGGAGCTTTCGACGTGGAAGTGGTCGTGATGGGCGGAATTGTAGTCCGGGCCGAGCACGGTGCCGAACCGCTTGCAGGCGCTGCGATGGATTACGCGCAGGAATTCCCGCACGGCCGGGTCGCGGTCATTCCAGCCCTCGGTCACGGTGACGCGCCGCCCGTCGGACAGCACGAAGGCGCTGACGTCGATCGCATTGGCGGTCGAATGGGCTGAGCGGCGGCTGGAGCCTGCGACATTGCGGCAGGAATAGCTGCCCATCGTCTCGATCCGCACCAGCGCGGAACCGAGCATTTGCCGCGCCGCGCGGTCGACGCCGTAGCGCGCCCATGCGGCGAAGTCCTGCGCCAGCGGACAGGCGACGGGTCCCAGATTGGCGACCGGCAGCGTGCGGCTATCGCCGGCAACGGCGCTCATCTGCACCGCTCCCAGCGTTGCGCAGCCCGGCCCGCGATACTGGTCGGCCAGCGCGGAATATTGCGCCCCGCTCGATGAAAGCCTTGCCAGGCAGGCGCGGGTGTTCGCATCGGGCGCGATGGTCGGGCGCTGGGTGGCCGTGCGCGGGGCGGGTTCGCTGCGACGCTCGCTCTCCGGCAGGACCGAACAGCCTGCAAGGATCGCGGAAGACAGGACGAGGGCAGAGGCTGCGCGGACGAACATTGCAGCGGTGTGGTGGCTTTGTGGCGCTGAACCCAGCCCTAATCGGCGCGCCGTTGGCAAAAGCGGTTCGGTTAACAAATCGGAACAAGCTGGCGCTTGCATGCTTGACTTGATGACTTCCACCATCCATCGCGGCTCCGGGCCACGCGGTCCCAACGCCGCGCGAGCTCTCTGCAAGGAGAGAATACATGACTGCTGAACCGACGCTCAAGCCAGAGCGCCCCTTCTTTTCGTCCGGTCCTACGGCCAAGCATCCTGGCTGGTCTGCCGACAAACTCAACACCATCGCACTGGGACGCTCGCATCGTTCCGCAACCGGCAAGGCGAGGCTGAAATACGCCATCGACCTGTCGAAGGAATTGCTCGGCGTGCCGGAGGATTACCTCGTCGGCATCATGCCCGCATCGGACACCGGCGCGCTGGAATGCGCGATGTGGACCATGCTCGGCGCCGCGCCCGCGACCGTCGCGGCCTGGGAAAGCTTCGGCAACGTCTGGATTCAGGACGCGGTCAAGCAGCTCAAGCTGAAGGACCTGACCGTCCTCGACGCCGATTACGGCGAGATCCCCGACCTCACTTCCATCCCGCAGGACAACGACGTGGTGTTCACCTGGAACGGCACGACCTCGGGCGCGCGGGTTCCGAACACGGACTGGCTCGCGGAAGGGCGCAGCGGCGTGACGATTAACGACGCCACCAGCGCCGTCTTCGCGCAGGAAATGGACTGGCCGAAGCTCGATGCCACGACCTACAGCTGGCAGAAGGTGATGGGTTCCGAAGCGCAGCACGGGATGCTGGTGCTGAGCCCCAAGGCGGTCGAGCGGATCGAAAGCTACGATCCGGCCTGGCCTCTGCCAAAGCTGTTCCGCATCAAGAAGGGCGACAAGCTCAATACCTCGATCTTCGAAGGTGCGACGATCAACACGCCGAGCATGCTGGCGAACGAGGATTATATCCTTGCGCTGGAATGGGCGAAGGCGATCGGCGGTCGCAAGGCGCTGTTCGAACGGGCCGATGCCAACGCGAAGATCGTCACCGACTGGATCGAATCGACGCCGTGGCTGCGGAACATGGTCCCCGACCCGGCGCAGCGCACCAACACCAGCGTCTGCTTCGTTTTCCAGGGCGACTATTACGATAGCCTCCCGCCCGAAGAGCAGGCCAACGTGCCCAAGCGCATCGCCAAGATGCTGGAGGATCGCGACGTCGGTTACGACTTCAACGGGTATCGCGACGCTCCGCCCAGCCTGCGTATCTGGTGCGGCGGCACCGTCGAACAGGAGGACCTGAAGCGCCTCCTGCCGTGGATCGAGTGGGCCTACGCGCGCCTGCAGGCCTGATGTGCGTCCCCGCGCGAGCGGGGACCTCTCGCTATTGTTTCCATTCCGAATGAGCCTCCGCCTTCGCCGGGGGATCACGCAAGGAATTTACCCATGACGAAACCCAGAGTTCTGATTTCCGACAAGATGGATCCCAACGCCGCGCGCATTTTCGAAGAGCGCGGCTGCGACGTGGACGTGATCACCGGCGAAACGCCGGAAGAACTGACCGCGCGCCTCGGCGATTACGACGGCCTCGCCATCCGTTCCTCGACCAAGGTCACTGCGGCCATGCTGGACGCGGCGACCAATCTGAAGGTCATCGGCCGCGCCGGCATCGGGGTCGACAACGTCGATATTCCCTACGCCAGCGGCAAGGGCGTGGTGGTGATGAACACGCCGTTCGGTAACTCGATCACCACTGCTGAGCACGCGATTGCGATGATGATGGCGCTCGCCCGCCAGATTCCCGAAGCCAATGCGCGCACCCAGGCCGGCGAATGGCCCAAGAGCGCGTTCATGGGCGTGGAAGTTACCGGCAAGACGCTGGGCCTGATCGGCGCGGGCAATATCGGTTCGATCGTCGCCAGCCGCGCGCTGGGCCTGCGGATGAAGGTCGTCGCGTACGATCCCTTCCTGAACGAAGACCGCGCGGTCGAAATGGGCGTCGAAAAGGTCGATCTGGAAACGCTGCTGGCACGGGCGGATTTTGTTTCTCTGCACACGCCGCTGACCGACCAGACCCGCAACATCCTCAGCCGCGAACGACTGGAGAAGGCGAAGCCGGGCATTCGCATCGTCAACTGCGCGCGCGGCGGGCTGATCGACGAGGCGGCGCTGAAGGACATGCTCGAAAGCGGGCAGGTCGCAGGCGCGGCGCTGGACGTGTTCGAGACCGAGCCGCCGGCGAAGGACCACCCGCTGTTCGGCGCACCCAACTTCATCTGCACCCCGCACCTGGGGGCCTCGACCACCGAAGCGCAGGTCAACGTGGCGCTGCAGGTGGCCGAGCAGATGGCCGACTACCTCGTCAACGGCGGCGTCACCAATGCCCTTAACATGCCCTCGCTGAGCGCCGAGGAAGCGCCCAAGCTGCGGCCCTACATGGCCCTGGCAGAGCGGCTCGGCTCTCTGGTCAGCCAGCTGGCGCACGGCAATCTGACGCAGATCAGCATCGAACGCGAAGGTGCCGCGGCGCAGCTTCAGGGCAAGCCGATCACGGCGGCCGTGCTGGCGGGCTTCATGCGGCGCTATTCGGACGCGGTGAACATGGTCAACGCGCCCTACATGGCGAAGGAACGCGGCCTCGACGTGCGCGAAGTGCGGCACGACCGCGATGGCGCCTACAACACCTTGCTGCGCGTCACCGTGGCGACCAGCCAGGGCGACCGGTCCGTCGCGGGCACGATCTTCGGCAGCGAATCGCCGCGCCTCGTCGAGATCTTCGGCATCGGCATCGAAGCCGATCTGAAGGGCGACATGCTCTACATCGTCAACGAAGACGCGCCGGGCTTCATCGGCCGTATTGGGACGCTGCTGGGCGAAAGCGGCATCAACATCGGGACCTTCCACCTCGGCCGCCGCGACACGGGCGGGGAAGCGGTGCTGCTGCTGAGCGTCGATCAGCCGATCCCGCAGGACGTCGTCGACAAGGCCTGCAAGCTGGAAGGCGTGAAGGTCGTGAAGGCGCTCGCTTTCTGATGGAACGCGCGAGCGGAGACCTGCTGCCCGAAGGGCTGGAGGACCGCCTGCCGGGCGAGGCCGCGCGCTTCGTCCGGCTGATGCGCGCCATCCTGTCGGTGATGGATTCGCACGGTTACGACCGTGTGGATCCGCCGCTGATCGAGTTTGAGCGATCCTTCGCCGGGCGCATGGACGGGGTCGAGACGCGGCAGATGTTCCGCTTCGTCGATCCGGCCAGCTATCGCACGCTCGCGCTGCGCAGCGACATCACCCCGCAGGTCGGCCGCATCGCCGCGACCAGCCTTGCCGGCGCAGCGCGGCCCCTCCGGCTGTGCTATGCCGGGCCTGTCGTGACCATGCGCGGGGACGGGCTCGACCCGGCGCGCGAACGCTCGCAACTGGGGGCGGAGCTGATCGGCAACGACAGCGTCGCCGCAGCGGCGGAGATCGTCGCGCTGGCGGTCGAGTCGCTGGAAGCCGCGGGCGCGCGCGGCATCTCGGTCGATTTCACCATGCCCGATCTCGTCGACACGCTGGCACGCGATGCGCTGCCGCTGGACGAGGGGCAGATCGCGGGCGTGCGGCGCGAACTGGACGCGAAGGATGCGGGCGGCCTGAAAGACGCGGGCGGCGAGGCCTATCTGCCGCTGCTCTACGCGACCGGCCCGTTCGAAGATGCTATCGCGTGCCTTTCCAGCCTCGATGCAGGCGGCGCGCTGGCGAGCCGGATCGAGGGCTTCCGCGCCATTGCCGCAGCCGTTGGCGACCGCGCGCGCGTAACGCTCGACCCGACGGAGCGGCACGGTTTCGAATACCAGACATGGTTCGGCTTCACCATCTACGCCGATGGCGTGCGCGGTGCGATGGGCCGGGGCGGCACCTATCGCATCGCCGGGCGCGACGAGGCAGCGACCGGCTTCTCGCTCTATCCAGAACCGCTGGCCGAGATCGTCGAGCCGGGCGAAGAGCGCTTGCTGTTCCTCCCGCTCGGACATGATGCCGCGCGGGCGGGCGCCTTGCGCGCAGAGGGCTGGCGCACCCGCGCAGCCTTGTCGCAGGGCGATACGGCGGAGACGCTGGGTTGCAGCCATACGCTCAGCGATGGCGAGGCGGTCGCGCTCTAAGCCTGCCAGACGGGGTGTTTCGCCATTACCGCGGCGAAAAGCGGCGAGCTTTTCCAACGTTCCAACCAGGCCTGAAGAAACGGCAGAGGCTGCGCGTCGAACCATGCGCGGTCGGTGTGCGCGAACTGGCGGACGAAGGGCATGATCGCGGCGTCGGTCATGCCGCGCTGTTCCCCACACAGGTTCGCGCTCGCTTCCAGCCGAGTCTCGTATCCGCGCAGGATTCCGAGCGCGGCATCGCGATGTTCGGCGGGGTCGCTGTCATGTCGGCTGGCGTATTTGTAGCGGTCGAGGTGGTGCTTGAACGCGCCGTCATTGCTCGCGATTAGCCCTGTATCCTCGCGCGCGAGCCAGCCTTTGGGATCGTTGCGGCCCAAGGCCCAGCGCATGATGTCGATACTCTCATCCAGCACCGCGCTGTCGCCCAGCACCAGCACCGGCACCGTTCCCTTGGGCGAGGCTTCCAGCATGGCGGCAGGCTTTTCGCGCAGCAGCACCTCGCGATGCTCTGGTTGGATTCCGGCGATGTGCAGCGCCATTCGCGCGCGCATGGCATAGGGGCAGCGGCGGAAGCTGTAGAGCACCGGCTCAGCCATCCTCGCGCGGTTCCTCCCTGCGCCCGACGTGGTCCTGTCCGCGCGCCTCGGCCAACTGCACCTGCCGCTCACGCTCCGCATACCGGGCTCGCTGGTCGTCGCTGCGTTCGGTGATGCAATAGCCGCAAGAAACGCCATCGACGAATTCTGGTGCTGCGCGGTCTTCCGCCGAGAGCGGGCGGCGGCATGCGCGGCACAGGCTGTGCGAGCCTTGCGCGAGGCCGTGGCCGACGCTCACCCGTTCGTCGAAGACGAAGCATTCGCCCTGCCAGCGGCTGTCGTTTTCAGGCACCTGTTCCAGATAGGAGAGGATCCCGCCCTTGAGGTGATAGACCTCCTCCACGCCTTCGGCCTTGAGGAACGCGGTCGATTTTTCGCAGCGGATGCCGCCGGTGCAGAACATGGCAATCTTCGGCTTGTTCGCGCCTTGCGTCAGCGCGGCGCGATGTTCGCGGAACCACGCCGGAAAGTCGCGGAAGCTCGGCGTCTGCGGGTCGATCGCGCCCGCGAAGGTCCCGATGCCGACCTCGTAATCATTGCGGGTGTCGATGACGATGGTGTCCGGATCGTCGATCAGCGCGTTCCAGTCCTGCGGATCGACGTACGTGCCGGTGCCTTCCAGCGGGTCAATGTCCGGCTGCCCCATGGTCACGATCTCGCGCTTCACGCGCACCTTCATGCGGTGGAAGGGCATTGCCGCGGCGCGCGAGTATTTGAGTTCGGGCGCGGCGCAGCCGGGCAGGGTGCGGATATGCGCCACGACCGCTGCAATCGCTTCGTCCGACCCGGCAATGGTGCCGTTGACGCCTTCGCGCGCCAGCAAAAGCGTGCCGCGCACGCCCTGCCTTTCGCACAATGCCAGCAGCGCCGGTTTCAGCGCCGCCGGATCATCGAACCGCGCAAAATTGTACAAGGCGGCAACGCAGATGGAAGAGTCGCTCATCGCCGCCGCGCCTAGCAGCGCGGACGGCGGAGTGCATCCCTTGTCAGTCGTTGAACTTGCCCGGTTCCGGGCCCATGCGACCGTCATCGCTGTCGAGCGCGTCGATCTTTGCCATCTGGTCCTGCGTCAGTTCGAAATCGAGTGCGGAGAAGTTCGCACGGATATGGTCGGGGTTGGTGGACTTGGGGATCGGGCACAGGCCATGCTGAATGTGCCAGCGCAGGATCACCGCGCTTGCTGCCCGACCGGTCTCGTCGGCAATGGCCTTGACCGCGTCGCTGTCCATTCCGCCGCCCTGGCCGAGCGGGGACCAGCTTTGCGTCACGATGCCCATTTCCTCGTGCACGGCGCGCAGTTCGCGCTGCTGGAAGCTGGGGTGCAGTTCCACCTGGTTGAGCGCCGGGACCACGCCGGTTTCATCCGCCACGCGCTTCAGATCGTCGGGGCGGAAGTTGGACACGCCGATCGACTTCGCCTTGCCCTGGTCGCGCAGTTCGATCAGCGCCTTGAACGTTTCCACGAACAGGCCGCGCTCGGGCTGCGGCCAGTGGATCAGTAGCATGTCGACATGGTCGCGGCCAAGCCGGGCAAGGCTCTTCTCGGCGGCTTTCAGAGTGCGGTCGTATCCCTGACTCTCGTTCCAGATCTTGGTCTGGAGGAAAATGTCGGACCATTCGCCGATGCCTTTGCCGACGCCTTCCTCGTTCTTGTAGATGGCGGCGGTGTCGACCAGCCAGTATCCGGTTTCGAGCGCGGTCTGGACGGCCTGGGGCGCATCGTCGACCTCGATTTGCCAGGTGCCGAAGCCCAGCTGGGGTATGCGGCGGCCATCGTTGAGTTCGAGGGTAGGTTGGTCGTTACGGTCAGTCATGAAGTCTCCTTTTCCCATACAATGGCGCAGCGGCGCGGATGTTTCCCGAAGAGCCGCGCTTGACGCGAAGCCATCCCCTGCCTAACCCGCGCACCGCATTCGGAGGCGCCCTTCCGGCGTCCCTTCATAACGTCCCCTGGTCGAGTCCTGTCGAAGGACCTTGCGGATATTCCCTGGCAGGGGAAAAGGCATATCCATGGCTAACGTCACCGTGATCGGCGCCCAATGGGGCGATGAAGGCAAGGGCAAGATCGTCGACTGGCTGGCCAGCCGCGCCGACGCAGTGGTCCGCTTCCAGGGCGGGCACAATGCCGGCCACACGCTGGTGGTGGGCGACACCACCTACAAGCTCAGCCTGCTGCCGAGCGGTATCGTGACCGGCACGCTTTCCATCATCGGCAACGGCGTGGTGCTGGACCCTTGGGCGCTGAAGGCAGAGATCGAGAAGCTGGAGGGGCAGGGCGTCTCCATCACGACCGAGAACTTCGCCATTGCCGACAATTGCCCGCTGATCCTGCCGATCCACCGCGACCTCGACGGCCTGCGTGAAACCGCGGCGGGCAGCGGCAAGATCGGCACGACCGGTCGCGGCATCGGCCCGGCTTACGAAGACAAGGTCGGCCGCCGCGCGATTCGCGTGTGCGACCTCGCGCATCTCGACGCGCTGGAGCCGCAGCTCGATCGCCTGTGCGCGCATCACGACGCGCTGCGCGCAGGTTTCGACCAGCCGCCAGTGGACCGCGAGGCTCTGCTCACCGAACTGCGCGAGATCGCGCCGTTCGTGCTGCAATTCGCGCAGCCGGTGTGGAAGCGGCTGAAGAAGGTCCGCAAGGCCGGCGCGAAGATCCTGTTCGAAGGCGCGCAGGGCGTGCTGCTGGATGTCGACCACGGCACCTATCCCTTCGTCACCAGCTCCAACACCGTCAGCGGCACGGCGGCGAGTGGCAGCGGGCTTGGACCTAACGCGACCGGCTTCGTGCTCGGCATCGTCAAGGCTTACACCACCCGCGTCGGCAGCGGTCCGTTCCCGACGGAACTGAACGACGCCATTGGCGAAGGGCTGGGCGAACGCGGCCATGAATTCGGCACCGTCACCGGGCGGCAGCGCCGGGTCGGCTGGTTCGATGCCGTGATCGTTCGCCAGAGTTGCTCGATCAGCGGCGTGACCGGCGTGGCCCTGACCAAGATCGACGTGCTCGACGGCATGGACGAGGTGAAGATCTGCACCGGATATCGCCTGAATGGCAAGATCCTCGACTACTTCCCCAGCCACGCGGCGGATCAGGCCAACGTGGAACCGATCTACGAAACCATGGAAGGCTGGAAGGGCTCGACCGCGGGCGCGCGATCCTATGCCGATCTGCCCGCGCAGGCGATCAAGTACATCCAGCGCGTCCAAGAGCTGATCGAGACGCCGGTGGCGCTGGTTTCGACCAGCCCGGAACGCGACGACACGATTCTCGTGCGCGACCCCTTCATGGATTGATGGCCGGTGCTAGGGTCGGGCGATGCGTCGCCTCGCTCTCTCGCTCGTCCTGTTGCTGGTAACGGCCTGCGCCGCACCGCAGGTCGTACAGCCACACGGGCAGCAAGCGGATTTCGTGCTGGTCGACAAGTCGGACCGGGTGCTGGAGCTTTATCGCGATGGCCGGTTGCTGAAACGCTACACCGGCATTGCGCTGGGTGACGCGCCGGCGGGGCACAAACGCTTCGAAGGGGACGAGCGGACGCCGGAAGGGCGGTACACGATCGACACGCGCAATTCCGCCAGCGCCTATCACCTGAGCCTGCGGATCGATTATCCCAATGCCGTGGACCGCGAATACGCGGCGGCGCGGGGGCGATTGCCGGGCGGCGACATCTTCATTCACGGCCAGCCGAACGGCTCGCCCATCGCCCGGCTGCCCGGCGACTGGACCGATGGTTGCATCGCCGTCTCCAACGCAGAGATCGCGGAATTGTGGGGCACCATTAACGACGGGACGCCGATAGAGATCCGGCCCTGACGACAGTACCTAGGTAGACTTACTTGCTTTAGTCACCTTATGTTCTTATCCTGTTCACATCTGAGCAGGAGTGATTCTGATGCCGCAAGCCGATTTTGCCTACGCCCCCGCACCAGCGACGGCGGCGCTGACCCTGGCGGTGTCGATCTTCGGCAATGATCCGGCGGTGATCGGCCAGTGGCGCGATGATGTTGCTGCGGCCGGCTTCGCCATTCGCGCGAGCGGGTCGGTGGAAGACCTGCTGGACGGGGACGTGCGCGCGCTGGGCGAAGTGATCCTTGTCGAATGTGCGGAAATGTCGTCTGCCGCCTGTGCGGCCCTCGCGCGGCTGGACATGCGTGCGGCGCGTTCGGGGGCGCAGGTGGTCATCGCCACCACGCCCGCCGCGCTGGACGAGGTGTTCGCCTGCCTCGACCAGTGCAATCCGCAGATCCTCGTTAATCCCACTAGGGCGGACCGCGTAATTGCGCTTGGCCGCGTCCTCGCGTCTGTACCCAACATGCGGCTGCGCGAAATGCCAGAAGACGATCGCCTGATGCTGCTCCGCCTGACGGAGCAGGTCGGCCGCATTGCCGAACGGCTGGAACGGCTCGGCGGCAATACCGCCGCCGACGAAGGCGGTCGCGGCAACGTGTTCCGGTTCGAATCGCCGGGGCAGGACTTTGCCGGTGAAGGGCCGCAGGGCGGCGACCGGTTGCGTTCCGCCCGCGTGTCGTCTCCCGATCCGCGGCTGGTCCGCAGCGTCATTCGCCAGCGGCAGATGCGGGCGGAGTTCTTCGACGCGGAACTGTTTGCCGATCCGGCCTAGGACATATTGCTCGACCTCACCGCAGCCCGGGCCGAGCATACGCGCGTGTCCGTCACGAGCCTGTGCATCGCCAGCGGCGTGCCGCCCACCACCGCGCTGCGCTGGATTTCACAAATGACCGAAGCCGGCCTGCTCGAACGCGTGGCCGACGATGCCGACAAGCGCCGCGTCTTCATCGCGCTGACGGACCGCACGGCCGATGCCATGGCGCGCTATTTCGCCGCCTTGCAGGGCAAGAAGGTCGCGGTCGTCTAGCGACGCGGTTCAGCGACGGTCGAATTCGCGCTGGATTGCGCTGGCTTCCGTCACGCCATCGGCGATCAGCAATTGCAGCAGGATGCGCGCCTTGGCCGGGCCGAGGGCGCGGGCAGCGACGAAGCCATTGGCGTCGTCCTCCCGCTCGCGGTCGACCAGGCCTTCGTCGGTGCGGCTCGCGCGGACGACCGGAACGCCCGCCCTGGCAGCGGCGGCCAGTTCCAGCCGCACGGCGTCGGGCATGTTGCCGTCTCCGAAACCGGCAACCACTATCCCCTTCGCGCCGCCTTCGACCGCCTGCGTCACCGGCTTCGCGCTCATTCCCGCGACGGCGAGGATCACGGCGACCTCGGGGAACCGGGCGGGGAAGGGGTAGCGCGCCTTTTCCTTCACGCGCCACGGCGCGCCGAACCATTCGAGCGACTGCGGCGCCACCGCGGCAATGGCCGTTCGCGGGTATCCGGCGAAGGCGTCCGTTCCCGTCGTGCGGGCCTTGCGCGCATCGCGGGCCGACAGCACGCGGTCGCTCATCACCAGCAATACGCCGCGCCCCGCGCTGTCCGCGTCGCCCGCCACCCGCACCGCATTGGCGAAATTGCGCAGGCCATCGCTGCCGACGGCATCGGCTGCCCGCATGGCGCCCACCACCACCACCGGCTTTGCGGTCGGCAGCGTGAGGTCGAGCAGGAAGGCGGTCTCCTCCGCCGTGTCGGTGCCGTGCGTGATGACCAGACCTGCACACTCCGGATCGGCCACTGCCGCAAGGCAGCGTTCGTGCAGCAGCCTCCAGATGTCGGGTCCGATATTTTCCGACCCGATATTGGCGATCTGCTCGCCTTCCAACACCGCCTCGACGCCGAGATCCGCCGCCTGCCCGATGAAAGCGCGAATCGAAATCTGGCCGGGGCGATAGTCACGCTCCAGCGGAGAACCGGACTTGCCGGCGATCGTGCCACCGGTCGCGAGGATGCGGATCGTTCCTGTCATGGCGCCCGCGCTTAGCGTGCGGGAAACTCTCGCGCCAATGGCAATTGATTTTGCACCATTGGCCGCTAGAAGCGCTGGCAGCCGGACATGGCGTTCGGGCGCTTAGCTCAGTTGGTAGAGCATCTCGTTTACACCGAGAGGGTCGGCGGTTCGAGCCCGTCAGCGCCCACCAGTTTTTCGCGATCGGCCGGAAAACATTCAGGCGAGGCGCAGGCCACGCCCCGTTCCTACAGCGCCTCTTCGACCAGCGCGCGCGCTTCCTCGCCGTTCCACTCGTATCCGCCGACCACGCGCAGCACTTCCTTGCCTTGCGCATCGTAGAGCACGGTTGTCGGCAGCACCGCGCCTGCGCCGAAGTGGAAGCCGAGGTCGTTCTGCGGATCGAGCCATGGCTCGATGTTCTTGTAGCCGCCCTTTGCGAAGAACGGCTCGACCAGTTCCGCGCCCTTCATGTCCTGACTGACCGTGAGGACGCGCAGCTCTCCGTCGTAATCCGCTGCGAGTTCATCCAGCATCGGCATCTCGACCACGCAGGGCGCGCACCAGGTGGCCCACAGGTTCAGCAGTACCGGCGTCCCATTCAGCGAGGCTAGCGACAGGCTTTTGCCCGCCGGGGTCTGGAAGGTGAAGTCCGGCAGGTCCGACCCGGCGAAGCTGCGATCCACCTCTCCGGCCAGTTCGCTGCCGCCGGCGTCACTCTGCTTGGATGCAGCGGAGTTTTCCTGTTGTTGCGCGGTTTCGGGCGTTTCCCTATCGCAGGCGGCAAGACAAAGGGCGACGGCGCAAGTGAGCGACAGCGAGACGAAACGGGGCACGGCAGGCTCCAACCAGATGTGGGGCGGACGGTTCGCTGCCGGCCCTAGCGCGATCATGCGCGAAATCAATGCATCGATCCCGTTCGACAAGGCTCTCTGGCGGCAGGACATCGCGGCAAGCAAGGCGCACGTCGCCATGCTGGGCGCGCAGGGCATCGTTTCGGATGCGGACGCCCGCGCCATCGCAGACGGGCTGGACCGTGTCGCAGCCGAATACGAAGCCGATGGCGTGCCGGAAGACTGGGACCTCGAAGACATCCACATGACGGCGGAATCGCGGCTGACCGAATTGATCGGTCCGGTGGCCGGGCGCCTCCACACCGCGCGCAGTCGCAACGATCAGGTGGCGACCGACTTCCGCCTGTGGGTGCGCGATGCGATCGACCAGCTCGATGCCGGGCTGGCGGATTTGCAGGGGGCGCTCGCCGCAAGGGCGCAAGAGCATGCCGCGTCGATCATGCCGGGCTTCACCCACCTCCAGACCGCGCAGCCGGTAACGCTGGGCCATCACCTGCTCGCCTATTTCGAAATGCTGCGGCGGGACCGTTCGCGCCTCGCCGACGCCCGCGTGAGGCTGAACGAAAGCCCCCTCGGCAGCGCGGCGCTGGCGGGCACGGGCTTTCCGATCGACCGCGATGCGACGGCCAGGGCGCTGGGGTTCGACCGCCCCACGGCCAACAGCCTCGATGCCGTGTCCGACCGTGACTTCGCGCTCGAATACCTTTTCGCCGCCAGCCAGATCGCGTTGCATCTGTCGCGGCTGGCGGAGGAGTTCATCATCTGGGCGAGCCAGCCCTTCGGCTTCGTGCGCCTGCCGGACACGCTTTCGACCGGCAGCTCGATCATGCCACAGAAAAAGAACCCCGACGCAGCCGAGCTGGTGCGCGGCCATGCGGGGCGGGTGATCGGCTGCGCGACATCGCTGGCAATCACGATGAAGGGCCTGCCGCTCGCCTATTCCAAGGATATGCAGGACGACAAGCCGCCCGTGTTCGAAGCGCATGGTCTCATCGCGCTCTCGGTCGCGGCGATGACCGGCATGGTCGCGGACAGTTCCTTCCAAACCGCGCGGATGCGGCAGGCGGCGGAGCTTGGCTATGCCACGGCGACCGACCTTGCCGACTGGCTGGTGCGCGAAGGCGACATTCCGTTTCGCGAGGCGCATCACATCACCGGTGCGGCAGTGAAACTGGCCGAGAGCGAGGGCGTTGCTCTGTCCGACCTGACGCTGGAGCAATTGCAGCGCATCGACGCGCGGATCGACGCGCGGGTCTTCGATGCGCTGTCAGTCGATGCATCGGTCGCCAGCCGGGCGAGCTACGGTGGCACCGCGCCGGACCAGGTGCGCGCACAGGTCGCGCGCGCCCAAGATTATCTGAAGGAGACGCGCTGATGCGCCTGTGTCTTGCGCTGGGAACGGCGATATTGCTGACCGCTTGCGGATCGAAGCAGGAGCTGGAACCCAAGGCGGGCGAGAGCCTGCCGGTCGCGCCCTATGGCGTCGATGCGAGACCGACTGCGGAGCAGCTTCTGGAGCCGCCGACGCTGGCGGTGCCCGAACGCAGCATCGAACTGCGCCGCCGCAGCGAGGAGCGCGAGGAAGATCCGTTCGACCTCCCGCCGGAAGAATAGGCGATGGATCATTTCCAGCTTCGTGACGGCGAGCTTTACGCCGAGGATGTGGCGCTCGCGCGCATTGCTGAGGAGGTCGGCACGCCGGTCTACGTCTATTCGCGCGCCACGCTGGAACGGCACGCGCGGGTATTCCGGGAGGCGTTGGCAGGTCTCGACGACCCGTTGATCGCCTTTGCGGTCAAGTCCAACCCCAATATCGCCGTGCTCAAGGTGCTGGCGCGCGCAGGGTTCGGCGCGGACGTGGTCAGCGGCGGCGAGCTGGTCCGCGCCCTCGCAGCGGGGATGCCGGCGGAAAAGATCGTCTTCTCCGGCGTGGGCAAGACCCGCGCGGAGCTGCAGCTTGGCCTCGACAGGAACATCGGCCAGTTCAACATCGAATCGCGCGAAGAAGGGCGCGAACTGGCGGAGCTTGCCGCGGCGCGCGGCATCGAAGCGCCCGCCGTGCTGCGCGTCAATCCGGATGTCGATGCGAAAACGCACGCCAAGATTTCGACCGGAAAGGCGGAAAACAAGTTCGGCGTGCCGATCATGCGCGCGTCCGAGACTTATGCCGAACTGGCAGATCAGCCGGGCCTCGACCTGCGCGGCATCGCCATCCACATCGGCAGCCAGTTGCTCGACCTCGAACCACTGGAGACCGCGTTCGCCAAGGTCGGCGCGTTGATCGCGGACCTGCGCGCGGCGGGGCACACGATCACGCATGTCGATCTGGGTGGCGGGCTGGGCGTGCCCTATCGTGCCGGCGACAATCCGCCTTCTCCCGCCGAGTATGGGGCAATGGTCGCGCGGGCGACGGCGGGCTGGAACGTGCGCCTGACGTTCGAGCCGGGTCGCGTCATCGCAGGCAATGCCGGCGTCTTGCTGACCCGCGTGGTCCGGGTGAAGCGCGGCGGCAACGGGCCGCCCTTCGTTATCGTCGACGCGGCCATGAACGACCTCGCGCGGCCCGCACTTTACGGCGCATGGCACGATTTCGACGCCGTCCGCCCCACGGGGGAGCGGATGACCGCCAACATCGTTGGCCCGATCTGCGAAACCGGCGACACCTTCGCCACCGACCGCGAGTGCGATGCGCTGGTTGCAGGCGACCTGGCCGTGTTCCGCACCGCCGGGGCATACGGCGCGACCATGGCGAGTTCCTACAACAGCCGCGGCTTCGTGGCCGAGGCGATGGTCGATGGCGACAGGCTGGCGGTGGTCGCAGACCGTATCGACGCCGCCGCGATCATGGATGCGGAACGCGTGCCCGACTGGCTGGCGGACTGAAATGCATAGCCTGCCGCTGTTCCACCGCCTGAACGGCCAGCCGGTGCTGGTGCTGGGGCAGGGGGACGCGGCGGAGGCCAAGCGCCAGCTGCTGCGCCGTGCGGGTGCGGACATTCTCGATGAAATGCAGGACGCGATCGACCGCGGCGCGCGGCTCGCCTTCGTCGCGCATGACGATGCCGCCATGGCGGAAGGCGACGCGATCCGACTGCGCTGCGCCGGACTGCTGGTGAACGTGGTGGACCGGCCCGAACTGTGCGATTTCACCACGCCCAGCATTCTCGACCGCGATCCCGTGCTGGTCGCGGTGGCAACGGGCGGCGCCTCCGCCGGGCTGGCCAAGCATTTGCGGCTGCGGCTGGAGCGGCTGCTGCCATCCTCGCTCGGCGAACTGGCGGAGCGGCTGTTCGCCGGTCGCGCCGCCCTGCGCGCGCGCTTCCCCGATGGCGCGGAGCGGCGCCGCGCGCTCGACGCAGCGCTGTGCGAGGGCGGGGCGCTCGATCCCTTTGACGAAGGCAGCGCTTCGCAGTTCGACGCGTGGCTGCACGCAGCCGCCATGCCGGAGCCCCAACGTCGCCGCATCGCGCTCGTCAGCACCGACCCGGACGATCTCACCCTGCGTCAGGCGCGCTGGCTCGGCATGGCCGACGTGGTGATCCACGATGCCGACGTGCCCGAAACCGTCCTCTCCCGTGCGCGGGCTGATGCGATCCGCATGGCTCGCGGCGCGACAGGCACGGAAGATGTTGCGGGCGTCATCGTCGAGCTGATTTCTCCGACCCGTTGAGTTGTCAGCCTGTCAGTGCGGGCATCCTTAATAGTAATTGTATGATTACAATTATTCAATTTCCACTCTTCGCATTGCTCCCGCACTTCTTGATGCAGGTCGGCACTTTCGTCCGGCCGCATTTGAGGGAGCAATATTGATGAATTTGCCCAAGATCAGCCTGGATAGCATTCCGGGCATAGACGCCGTCGCAGGCGTGTTCGGATCGATCAGCGGACCGGGATCGGACGACCGCATCGTGATCATCATGGTCTATGTCTATGAACAGGCGCCGCCGGACTCCTTCACTTCGGCGCTCTTCATGTGAGACAGCAGAGCGAAACGATGAAGCTGCGGGGCGATGCGGCCCCGCAGCACGAGGCCCAGCGCCTTGTCGCAGCGGCGCGAGCGCAATGGATGCAGCACGCCGTCATCGCCCCGGTGCTGGCCGATCTGCAGCGCTTCGGCGCGGGGTCGGATCTGGCGGAGTGCCCTCACCTGAATGGAGCACTGACATCGCTTGCCGCTGGAAGCGCCGTTGCCGGGGTCACGCTGGCGATCTTCGCGGCGTGTGTTTCGCAGGCGCCGCTCGGCATGGTGCCGTTTCGCCACGAAGTCACTCCGGAAGGCGCGACGCTGGTGCTCGCAGTGTCGGGCCAGAGCCAGCTGCTGCTGTGCCAGCGCGGGCGCGCCATGTGCGAGCCGGACTGCGTCACGATGAGCGATGTAGAGCGGCACGACCTCGTGCTGGCAGGCCGCGCCGAGGCTTTGATGTGCTGCCTGAAGGGAACGCGGCTGGAGACGAGGCCCATCGCGCTGGGGTCGGGATCGCAATTCCAGATCGCCGGTGGCGACAAGGGTATCGTCACCCGCCAGGTGCACGATCCGCTGGTTACCTTGCGCCTTGTCCGGCAACAGGCACAGTGCAAACCCACGCGGCAGATCGCGCTTGCAAGCGGCGCGGTGGTCGCGACCGCTCATGGGACGATGGCAGAGAGCCGCCGCAGGCTCGCCATCGACGTGCTCGCCGCGCTGCAGCATCCGCGCGCGGCCCAGACCCTGTCCGAAGAGGCCATGCAGGGCGACCCCGCGACACGGTGGGAGGCGCTGCGCCAATGCCTCGCACTGGACACGGGGCGGGGCTTCTCGACGCTGCAAAAAGTGTCCGACGAGGCCGATGATCCGCTGTCGGGTCAGGCACGGGCACTACGCGACCATCTGCTTGCCGCGCATCCGGTTCTTGCCACTCTGATCGAACGAAAGGCTGCGTGATGCCCAGAGTAATCGACTTGCCCGACACCGCCGCCTGCACTCTGGGCGAGTGCGTGGCTGCCATCGACGCATATGGCTTCGCGCCATGCGAGGAAGACAGCCTGCTCCATGCCGCCGGTTGGCTGAAGCGTTTGTCGGCCAACCGGGAGTTCCTCGGCGACATAATGGTCGACGAGTTGAAAAAGGCGCGCGACGGCGATGTCTCGCAGGCCTCGGCCTACGGACCGCAGGCGATCGTGCTTTCCTCGCACCACGAAGCGTTTTTCCTGCGCGCCAACATCTGGCCCGGCGCCGACGATGCCATGCTGAGGGCTGGGGGCATGGGCAGCTTCGTCTACGGCCTGCCGCACGATCACAATTTCGACTTTCTGACGGTGGGCTATTGCGGGCCGGGCTACTGGAGCGACTATTACGAGTACGATTACGGTGCGGTGCAGGGGTACGTTGGCGAGACTGGCGGGTTGCGCTTCGTCGAGACTTCGCAGCTCTCTCCCGGCAAGGTGATGCATTACCGCGCGCACCGGGACGTTCATCGCCAGCGTCCGGGGGAAAGTCTGTCGGTGTCGCTCAACGTGATGCATTCCAACCCGGCCCAGGGATGGCTCGACCAGTATGCTTTCGATCTGGAGAACGGCGCGGTGGCGGGAATCGTCAATCGCGGGAGCAGCGAAGCCCTGCTGCAAATCGGCGTCGCTCTGGGACACGAGGAGTGCCGGGACGTCGCGGCTCGCTTCGCGCGGTCGCACCCCAGCGACAGGATGCGATTGTCGGCGTGGACGGCGCTGGCCGAAAGCGAAGGTGATGCGCCAGCGCGCGATTCCACGTGGGCGCGGGCCGAACGGCTCGGCCCCCCGCTTGTCGCTCAGGAAGCCAAGGAGCGCCGCCGCGCGTTGGCAAATGCCTAGAACGCGGCGCCGGCCAGCGTGTCGATCGCGCCTTGCAGGATTACCGCCGCGGCGTGGCTGTCGATGCGCTCGGCGCGCTTGGCGCGGCTGAAGTCCTGGCCGATCATGTCGCGCTCTGCGCTGGCCGTGGACCAGCGCTCGTCCCACAGCAGCACCGGCAGGCCCAGTGCTGCGAGGTTGGCGGCATAGGCGCGGGCGGACTGGGCGCGCGGGCCGGAACTGCCGTCCATGTTGAGCGGAAGGCCGATCACGAACCCAGCTACGCGGCGCTGCTTCGCCAGCTCCTCCAGCAGCGCGCGGTCGCGGGAGAACTTGCCTCGCGGCAGGGTCTTGCCCGCGGTCGCGAACTGCCAGCCCGCATCGCAGAAGGCGGTGCCGATGGTCCGCGTGCCGAGGTCGAGCCCGATCAGCGCCCCGCCTGCCGGCAGCGCGTCGCGAAACTCCGCCGCGCTGGCGGTTACGGTTGCTGCGCCCATGCCTTCACCCGGCGCTCCACATCCGTGCGCAGATTGCTCCAGAAAAGCGGGATGTCGTAAACGTGGTAATTGTTGCCCGGCAGCACCGCGCTGCCCATTTCGGGCGGGTCGCCGATCAGCAGCAGGCCGCGCTCGTCGCAGCGTGCGGGCACCGCGCCTGCCACCAGTTCGCCGTCGCTGAGGTCTTCGTTCGGGACCAGCGTGCCGAGGTTGGCGCTGGCCTGCGCCTCTCCGCCGATGCGGCCCAGCAGCGGGTTGGAGCACACGATCATGTCGCTGCCGCGCGGCTGCCCGTCGAAGCCGATCGACTTGGCGTAGGTTTCCATCAGTTGTTCCGGCTCGGCGGGTTCGGCGAAGCTCGACCAGCTCATGATGCAGCCCGGCTGGTTCGCACTGGCGCAGGCGGGTGCGCCCAGCGCGGGTAGGTCATGCGTGACCGAGACGGGCCAGCCGACCGGATAGATCGCAGCAACGCGCGCTTGCAGCGGCGTGCCCGCCACGCGATCCTTCATCAGCCGCAGGATGTGCAGCGCGCCCTGACTGTGTCCGGCGATGACGATGGGCTTGTCCTCTCCCACGGTTGCGAGGAAATAGTCGAAGGCCTGCTCGACATCCCGGTAGGCCGCGTCGAGCGCCATCTGCGCTTCGGGCTTGTCGGTCAGGAAGGCGCCGATGCTGGCCTGGCGATAGCGCGGCGCCCAGATCTCCGCCTGGTCGAGCGCGAAGGGGCTGGCGAGACCACGCAGGAACAGCTGGGCGCGGTCGTTGGCAAGTTCGTTGTCGAGATCGGCGTTCCACTTCACTTCATCGCGGTAATTCACCGGGATGTAGCTGGTGGGGTGAACGAAGAAGACGGCGAAGTCCTGCGTCTGTTCGGCGGGCGCGTCAGTTTCCGTCTCCGCCTCGTCGTCCGCGACCGGGCCGAGCGTGCGCTCCGCCGCGGGCTGGTCTGTCGCGGCGGCGGTGGGCGGGGTCCAGCGGGTGACGTCGGCGTTGCCCATGCCGGGCCGCGCGAACCACATCGACGGGTCCTGGTAGGCGTTGTCGGCGAGCGGGTCCTGTTCGACGAATTCGGACTGGGGGACGAAGGCGATCTCCGTCAGTTCCTTCGACCAGATCCGCAGCGCGAACAGCCCTGCGATCACCAGCACGATCAGGATCGCGACGATATAGAGGAACTTGCGGGCCATGGGTCAGGCGTCTCCGGCAGCTGGGTCATCGCCCTGGCGTTCCGCCCGGCGTTCGAGCGCGGTCTTGAGCATGGCCATCAGCGGATCGGCAAGCGCCAGCCCGAGGATTCCGAACAATACCCCCAGCATAAGCTGCGCGGCGAGCACCAGCGCGGGCGCGAGGTCCACCGTCTTCTTGGCGATCATCGGGATCAGGATGTAGCCGTCGATCGTCTGCACCGCGACGTAGACGAAGATGGTGTAGAGGCCCATTTCCGGCCCCCCTGAAAAGCCCACCGTGATCATCAGCACGCCGGACACGAAAGCCCCGATGTTGGGAATGAAGGCAAGAAGGCCGGTAAGCAGGCCCAGAAGGGCCGCCATCGGCACGCCGTAAATCGCCAGCAGCGCCCAGGTGAATATCCCTTCCACCACCATGCCGAGCAAACGTCCGGCCATCAGGCGGCGCAACGTCGCGCCCATGCGCGATGCGGTGACGTAGAATTCCTCGCGCTGTTCGCGCGGGACGAACCACGCGACGCCGCGTTCGTAGAGCCGCGGATCGAGAGCGACGTAAATGCCGATGATGGTGATGAGCAGCAACGTGGTCAGGCCGCCGAACAGCCCGCCGATGGCGCGGGTGATTGTGCCGACGCCGCTGACCAGCTGCCCGGCCATGCCCCGCACTTCGTCCCAGCTGATCGCGATGCCGTTGCCCTGCGCCCAGGCGATGGCTTTCTCGGCTTGCAGGTTGATCGTCGCAGGCAGCTCACCCGCTTCCTGCGCGATCTGGGTGCCGGCGAAGATCACCAGCCAGATGAAGAAGGCAGCGACGCCCAGCAGCACGATAACGACACGCCACGTGCGTCCGATGTCCAGCACCCGCCCCAGCAGCCGTGCCCCGCCATCGAGCATGGCGGCAAGCACCAGTGCGCCGAAGATCACGAGAATGGATTGCGAGAGATAGATCGCGAGGATGACCCCGCCGACCACCATGCTCCAGATGAAGGCCTTGTGGACTTCGGAACGCGTGGCGGGATCGTCGATCCGCGTCGGGCTGTTGCCCACATCGTCTTTCCCGGCATCTTTCGCCGGGGGAGCGTCGCTATTCGGCATCCCTGTCGTTCCCTGCAACCCTTGAAGGGCGCAGGCTAGTCCACGCGCGGTCGGGGCGCAATGCGTCCCACCATGTCGCCGGGTTCCAGCCGAGGCTGCCGTCGAGCGAGAAGGTGATGAATTCCGCTCGTCCGCCGACGCTGGTCAGCGGCACCGGCCCGCCGAGGCCATTGTCGAACGGTTCGGCCAGCGCGCGGCTGTCGGACGAATGATCGCGGTTGTCGCCCATCAGGAAGACGTGGCCGGCCGGAATGGTGATCTCGTCCATGTCGTCCAGCCGCTGGCGCAGATGATCGACGACGACGTAGCTTGCGCCATTGGGCATTGTCTCGCGCAGGGCGGGCATTTCGCAGACCGGCGCGCCGCCCACCTCCTGCTTCAGGCCGGGATAGTCACCGCTGTTGCAGGGCGCATTGCCATCCACTGCCACGCGAAGGTCGGGCACGACGTCCTGCGGCACAGGCTTGCCGTTGAGTACGATCTGGCCGTTCTTCAGCGCGATCCGGTCGCCGGGCAGGGCAACGACGCGCTTGATGTAATCCTCTGCCCGGTCGGGCGGCACGGCGATGACGATGTCGCCATATTCGGGCACGGCGGGCGCGATGTGCCAGTCGCTGCGCGGGAGGACGTGGAAGCTCGCGGAGACCCAGCTCCAGCCGTAGGGATATTTGCTCACCACCAGCCGGTCGCCGACCAGCAGGTTCGGCATCATGCTCTCCGACGGTATGTAGAACGGCTTGGCGATGAAGGTGTGGAACCCCAGCACCGCGAGCAGCATCAGCGCCAGCCCGCGAATTTCAGCGAGCCAGTCGATCGGGGCGTCTTCTTCCGTGGTGGTCTTCGGCGCGGATCGGAACATGGACAGGGAAACGGAAGGGGAGTTCACGCGCGCACGGCCTCGATTATCACGAAAGCCTGCGCCCATGGGTGGTCATCGGTGAGCGTGAGGTGAATGACGACCTCGTGCCCGGCGGGGGTCAGCGCGTCGAGCCGCGCCTTCGCGCCGCCCGATAGCGCCAATGTCGGCGCGCCGGAAGGGGCGTTGACGACGCCGATGTCCTTCATGAATACGCCGCGCTTGAACCCGGTGCCGACCGCCTTGCTAAACGCCTCCTTCGCGGCGAACCGCTTGGCATAGGTGCCTGCCTGCGTGTGCGGCCGCCGCGCGGCCTTGGCATTCTCGATCTCCGTGAAGACACGCGCCGTGAACCGCGCTCCGAAGCGGTCCAGCGAGTTCTGGATGCGCTCGATATTGCAGAGGTCGGAGCCGAGGCCGATGATCATGGAAGGACTTCGTTCCACGCGACGATCCGGTCGATCGCCTTCGCGGCCCATCGCGTCGATACGGTCAGCACGAACCTCACCGCGCGTCGTCCATCAGTTCGCGCATCCGCAGGACGGCGGGTTCGAGACCGGAGAAGATCGCCTCTCCTATAAGGTAGTGCCCGATGTTGAGCTCGGCCAGTTGCGGAATGGCGGCGATGGGCTGGACGTTCTCGTAGGTAAGGCCATGGCCGGCGTGCGGCTCGATCCCGTTTTTGGCGGCGAGGGCGGCCATGTCGGCGATGCGGCGCAGTTCGACCGCGACTTTCTCGCCCGAGGCATGGGCATATTCGCCGGTGTGGAATTCCACCACCGGCGCGCCGAGGCGCAGCGCGGCGTCGAGCTGGCGTTCGGACGCCTCGATGAACAGGCTGACGCGAATGCCCGCCTCCTTGAGCCTGTCGACGATCGGGACCAGCCGGTTGTGCAGGCCTGCGGCGTCCAACCCGCCCTCGGTCGTCACTTCCTCGCGCTTCTCGGGCACGATGCAGGCGGCGTGCGGGCGATGGGCGAGGGCAATGGCCAGCATCTCGTCGGTCGCCGCCATCTCGAGGTTGAGCGGAAGGTCAGTCGCGTCCTGGATGCGCTTGAGATCGTCGTCGCGGATATGGCGGCGGTCCTCGCGCAGATGCGCGGTGATGCCGTCCCCGCCGCAGGCCGCGACGATCTCCGCCGCGCGAACCGGGTCGGGATGGTCGCCACCGCGGGCGTTGCGGATTGTCGCGACGTGATCGATGTTCACGCCGAGCCGCAGCTTGCCAGGGGCGTGAACCGCGCTCACGCCTTGCGGCTGCCCGGCTTGGTTACGGGCACGGCCCTGAGATCGGCAGGCACTTCGTCCGGCGCGTAGGTCGGGAAGTTGATCTCGACCAGCGAGACGTAAGGCACGCCGAGGTCCGCCTGCCCCGCCGAGCGGTCGACAACCGAGCAGGCGGCGATGACCGTCGCGCCCGCACCCTCGACGGCCGCGATTGCTTCGCGGCTGGAAAGACCGGTGGTGACGACGTCCTCGACCAGCAGAACTTTCTCGCCCTGTTCTATGTCGAAGCCGCGACGCAGTTCGAAGGTGCCGGAGGGGCGCTCCACGAAAATTGCGTCCTTGTTCAGCGCGCGGCCCATCTCGTGACCGATGATGATGCCGCCCATCGCGGGCGAAACCACCTTGTCGACAGCGCTGCGGAGTTCGCGCGGCAGCTTCTGGCACAGCGCCACCGCCAGCCGCGCGGCGCGTTCCGGGTTCATCAGTACGCGCGCGCATTGAAGGTAGTGCGCGCTATGGCGGCCGGAGGAGAGTTTGAAATGTCCTTGGAGCAATGCGTCGGCTGCGCGGAATTCCTGCAGCACTTCTTCTTCGGTCATGTAAATTTCGATCCCTGCTGAATGGCTCGCCCCGCATAGCCGTTACGGCACCCGCGCGCGCTTGCAACTGTCGCAAGCCACCTTGCCCAAAAATCTCCCTAGAACCGCTTGAGGCATGGGGCAACCGCGCGTATAGGCCGCCCCCAAGCGCCCCTGACGGGGGTGGGGAATCACAAGTAAGCGGAAAGCATCAGAACGATGAAATTCGGCGATATCGCCCGGGGCCCGGCCCGTTTGATGACCATTTTGACGGCGGGTTTTGCGCTGGCTCTCGGCGCTCCGGCGCTGGCTCAGGACGAAGCGGCTGCGGCTGCTCCGACCACCAGCACGACCGTCGCGCCGGCGCAGGTCGATGCCACCGCTGCCGAAACGGCGGATGCTGCGGCCACCACGGCCGATGCAGCCGCGACCGGCGGTTACACCCCGCTTGGCCCCGACATGATCAAGGGCCAGCCCGTCGATGGCCGGATCACCTTCCAGGACCAGTATTCGCCGACTGGCGAACAGGCGATCTGGATGCACGACGTCATCCTGCTGCCGGTGATCTTCGCGATCAGCCTGCTGGTTCTTTTCCTGCTGCTGTGGGTGATGGCGAAGTATCGCAAGAAGGCCAATCCGGTGCCTTCCAAGACGAGCCACAACACGCTCATCGAAATCATCTGGACCTTCGTGCCGGTGGTTATCCTGCTGGTCATCGCGGTCCCTTCGATCCAGCTCCTGCTCGCGCAGTACAAGAGCCCGGAAAAGGACGCGCTGACCGTCAAGGTCAATGGCTACCAGTGGTACTGGGGCTACGAATATCCCGACAACGGCGGGTTCGAGGTTCTCTCGAACATGCTGGATGAGGCAGAGGCGATCAAGCGTGGCGAGCCGGCCCAGCTGGCAGTCGACAATCGCATGGTCGTGCCGGTCGGCGAGGAAATCCGCATCCAGACCTTCGGCAAGGACGTGATCCACTCCTTCGCCGTGCCCTCGCTGTGGTTCAAGCTGGATGCCGTTCCGGGCCGCATCAATGAAAAGAAGTTGTTCATCAAGGAACCGGGCATCTACTACGGCCAGTGTTCGGAACTGTGCGGCGCGCGCCATGGCTATATGCCGATCGCCGTCGAAGCCGTTCCGCGTCCGCAGTTCGAAGCCTGGCTCGCCAGCAAGGGTGGCACGGTTCGCGGCGCTGACGAAGAAGCCGCACCCACCACCGGGCTCGACACCGAACAGGTCGCTCCGGCCTCGGCGGAAGAAGGCGCTCCGGCGGCAGGTGAAGCTCCGACGCAAGACACCGCACCGGGCGTTCCGGGCGCGATGACGACCGGCAACTGATTTCAAACGACACGTTCAAGGTACGATACGATGGCCACCACCGCGGACAACTTCACGGCTCACGACGCAAGCCACGATCACGCGCATGATCACGACCACAAGCCGTCGTTCTTCGCGCGCTGGTTCATGTCGACGAACCACAAGGATATCGGCACGCTCTACCTGATCTTCGCGATCATCGCCGGTATCGTCGGCGGTGCGATTTCAGGCCTGATGCGCGCCGAGCTGGAGCAGCCTGGCATCCAGGTGCTGGGCCACGTCGCGTCCTTCCTGAACGGCGGTTCCTTCGATTTCGACCAGGCGCTGCACACCTGGAACGTGCTGATCACCGCGCACGGCCTCATCATGGTGTTCTTCATGGTCATGCCCGCCATGATCGGTGGCTTCGGCAACTGGTTCGTCCCGCTCATGATCGGCGCGCCGGACATGGCCTTCCCGCGCATGAACAACGTCAGCTTCTGGCTGACCGTCGCGGGCTTCTCCAGCCTGATGATGTCGATGTTCTTCTCGGGCGGCGTCGGCATGGGTGCCGGTACCGGCTGGACGGTCTATGCGCCGCTTTCGACCAGCGGGTCGGTCGGTCCGGCTGTCGACTTCGCGATCTTCGCGCTCCACCTCGCAGGTGCGGGCTCGATCCTCGGGGCGACCAACTTCATCACGACCATCTTCAACATGCGTGCGCCGGGTATGACCCTGCACAAGATGCCGCTGTTCGTTTGGTCGATCCTGGTCACTGCATTCCTGCTGCTGCTGGCGCTGCCGGTGCTGGCTGCCGCAATCACGATGCTGCTGACCGACCGTAACTTCGGCACGACCTTCTTCGATCCGGCAGGCGGCGGCGACCCGATCCTCTACCAGCACCTGTTCTGGTTCTTCGGTCACCCCGAAGTTTACATCATGATCCTGCCGGGCTTCGGCATGATCAGCCAGATCGTCGCGACCTTCAGCCGCAAGCCGGTGTTCGGCTACCTCGGCATGGCCTACGCCATGGTCGGCATCGGCGTGATTGGCTTCATCGTGTGGGCGCACCACATGTACACCGTCGGTCTCGACGTGAATACGAAGATGTACTTCACGGCCGCCACGATGCTGATCGCAGTGCCGACCGGCATCAAGATCTTCAGCTGGATCGCGACGATGTGGGGCGGCAGCCTGGAGTTCAAGTCGCCCATGGTCTGGGCGCTGGGCTTCATCTTCCTGTTCACCGTGGGCGGTGTGACCGGCGTGGTCCTGGCCAACGGCGGGATCGACGACAACCTCCACGACACCTATTACGTGGTGGCGCACTTCCACTACGTGCTGTCGATGGGCGCCGTGTTCTCGATGTTCGCCGGGTTCTACTACTGGTTCCCGAAGATGAGCGGGCGCTGGCACTCCGAACTGCTGAGCCACATCCACTTCTGGCTGTTCTTCATTGGCGTGAACGTGATCTTCTTCCCGCAGCACTTCCTGGGCATGCAGGGTATGCCGCGCCGCTATCCGGACTACACGCCGGCCTATGCCTTCTGGAACGAAGTCTCGAGCTTCGGTTACCTGATCGTCATGGTCTCGGTGCTCGTGTTCTTCATCAACCTCGTCTACGCCTTCACCGCAGGCAAGAAGGCGGAAGCGAACTACTGGGGCGAAGGCGCAACGACGCTCGAATGGAGCCTGTCGAGCCCGCCGCCGTTCCACCAGTTCGAAACGCTGCCGGTGATCGAAGATCACCACACGGCGGACGATCACATCAGCCCGCAGCCGGCCAAGGCCTGATGGCGTGGCTGCGGGCGGCAGCGATGCGGCCCGCGGGGTGACAGGCGACAGGACAGGCGACGGGGGCGTTCCGACAGCGGAGCGCCCCCTTCGACCCGATAACCGACCGACGAACGACATGAGTGCAACCGCAAACCCTTCCGTTCAGGCCCTGCCGGCCGACTGGCGCGACTTCTACGCGCTGACCAAGCCGCGCGTGATGACGCTTGTCATCTTCACCGGCCTGTGCGGATTGCTGGCTGCGCCCGGCTCGATCCATCCCGTGCTGGGTTTCACCGCCGTGCTGTGCATTGCGCTGGGCGCGGGCGGGGCGGCAGCGCTGAACATGTGGTGGGAAGCGGATATCGATGCGGTGATGAAGCGCACGGCCAACCGTCCGCTTCCGCAAGGGCGCCTGTCGCGCACCGACGCCCGCGACTTCGGCGTCGCGCTTTCGGCGATGTCGGTGATGGTCATGGGCCTGGCGGTCAACTGGCTGTCGGCGGCAATTCTCGCCTTCTCGATCGTCTACTACGCCGTCATCTACACCATGTGGCTGAAGCCGCGTACTCCGCAGAACATCGTCATCGGCGGCGGCGCCGGGGCGTTTCCGCCGCTGATCGGCTGGGTCGCGGTGACGGGCGACGTCACGCTGATGCCGGTGTTGCTGTTCGCCATCATCTTCTTCTGGACGCCGCCGCATTTCTGGGCGCTCGCGCTGTTCGTGAAGAGCGATTACGCCAAGGCAGGCATCCCCATGCTGCCGGTCGTCGCTGGCGAGAAGGCGACCCGCCAGCAGATCCTGATCTATGCCGTCGTTCTGGCACCGATCGCGCTGGCACCGTGGTTCATCGGCGGCGCGGGCGTGATCTATGGCGTGGCAGCCGCGTTGCTGTCTGCCGCGTTCGTCGTGCTGTCCGCGCAGGTCGGCCTGCGTCGCTCGGCGCCGGGAGACCGGATGCTGCCGGAAAAGCGGCTGTTCGGTTTTTCCATCCTCTACCTGTTCGCGCTGTTCGGCGCGCTGGTGGCGGACCGCCTGCTTGCTGCGCAGGGAGTGATCTGATGCAACCCACCGAACCCCATCGCGACCCCGACTTCGACAAGGAAGTCGCGCGCCGCCGCAAGTCGCGCAACATCGCGCTGGGCCTGCTGCTCGGTTTCTTCGTGGTGCTGTTCTACACCATCACCATCGTGCGGATCGGAGGCCAGTGATGGCGAACGCGGCTCCGGCAATCGATTCGCGCAATCGCACCGCGCTGCTCGCACTGGCGGGCGCGCTGGCCATGCTCGGCCTGGGCTATGCTGCGGTGCCGCTCTATCAGCTGTTCTGCCAGGCCACCGGTTTCGGCGGGACGACCCAGCGCGTGACCGAAACAGAAGCGGCCGGCGTGAAAGTCACCGACGTTCCGATTTCCATGCGGTTCGACGGCAGCACCGCGCGCGATATGCCGTGGAGCTTCGCGCCCGAACAGCGGACGCAGGAACTGACCTATGGGGAACGCAAGATCGCGTTCTTCACGGCGAGGAACAACTCCGTCCAGCCCGTCACCGGCACCGCGACCTTCAATGTCGAGCCGGAGCAGGCAGGGCGGTACTTCAACAAGATCCAGTGTTTCTGCTTCACCGAACAGCGGCTGGAGCCGGGGCAGGAAATGCGGATGCCGGTGATCTACTACGTCGATCCCGCCGCGCTGGACGACGAGAACATGAAGGACGTGGAGCAGATCACGCTCAGCTACACGTTCCACCGTGCATTGGATTAGGGCACTGGATTAAGGCATGAAGCGGCTGGACCGGCGCGCGGCAGCGCAGTAAGGCCCGGCCCGAAAGCGAACAGGAAATTACGATGGCTGGCGCAAAGACACACGACTATCACATTCTGCCGACCGACCCCTGGCCGATCATCGGCTCGCTGTCGGCGCTGACCTTCACGACCGGTATGGTGTTCTTCATGCACGATCTGGCCTTCGCCAGGCCCGTGCTCGTCGCCGGCCTGATCGGCCTGGTCTTCACCTTCTACAGCTGGTTCAGCAACATCGTGCGCGAAGCGCAGGCGGGCGATCACACGCCGGTCGTGCAGTTGCACATGCGCTACGGCATGATCCTGTTCATCGCATCGGAAGTGATGTTCTTCGTCGGCTGGTTCTGGAGCTGGTTCGACTTCGCGCTGTTCCCCGCACCGGTGGAAATCGTCGACGGTATCGCCAACAACATGATCGGACAGGACGGCGCAGCCGCCCTGCTCAGCTTCCCGCCCAAGGGGTTGGAAGTGCTCGATCCGTTCGATCTTCCGCTGCTCAACACGCTGATCCTTCTGTGTTCGGGCACCACGGTCACCTGGGCGCACCACTCGCTGATTCACGGTGATCGCGACGGGCTGAAGAAGGGCTTGTGGGCGACCGTCCTGCTGGGCGCACTGTTCTCCGCCATTCAGGCCTACGAATACAGCCACGCGGGCTTCGGTTTCGGCGGCAACACCTACAGCTCGGCCTTCTACATGGCGACCGGGTTCCACGGGTTCCACGTGCTGATCGGCACGATCTTCCTGATCGTCTGCCTCGTCCGCACCTACAAGGGCCACTTCACCCCGCGCCAGCACTTCGGCTTCGAAGCGGCGGCGTGGTACTGGCACTTCGTCGACGTGGTGTGGCTGTTCCTCTTCGTCGCCGTCTACATCTGGGGCGGCTGGGGCGCACCGATCGCCGCGCATTGACCCGTTGGTGAGCGACAGTTCCGAAACACCAGAAGGGCAGCCCGCCAAGCGCGAGGCTGCCCTTCTCGGTTTGTGCCCCCGGTGCGGAGAGCGCACGCTGTTCGCCGGGATGGTGAAGTTCGCACCCAGGTGCGGCAATTGCGGGCTGGACTTCGACCAGTTCAACGTGGGTGACGGGCCGGCGGCATTTCTGATCACCATTGTCGGCGGGATCGCGAGCGCACTCGCCATCTGGGTGGAAATCGCCTTTGCCCCGCCGTTCTGGCTGCACATAATCCTGTGGGTGCCGCTGGTGTTCGGCCTGACGGTGGGCGGCCTGCGCATCGGCAAGGGCTGGCTGCTGCAACAGGAATACCGCAACCGCGCGAGAGAAGCGGGGTCGCGAGACTTATGAGCCTGCCGCGCTTTCCCCTGATACCAACGGTCGTGGTGATCGCCGCTGTGGCGACGATGATTGCGCTCGGCTTCTGGCAGCTTGGCCGCAAGGGCGAGAAGGAGGCCCTGATCGCCCGCTACGACGCCGCAATGCAGGCCGATACTGAGGTGCCGTTCCCGCTGACCGGCGAGGGGGAGGGGCTGCTGTTCCATCGCAGCACCGTCGACTGCCTGCGGGTCGTGTCGATCCAGCCGACATCCGGTCGCAGCGCGGCGGGCGAAAGCGGTTGGGCGCAGCGCGCCTCCTGCGAGGTCTATCGCGGCGAGGCGCCCGTCACCGTCGACATCGGGTGGAAGCGTGATCCGCAGCCTGCCCAGTGGCAGGGCGGGGAGGTCGCAGGGATCATCGCGCCCGGGCCGCGCCTGATCGCAAGCGAAGCCGTCGCGCCGGACCTCCAGCCGCTCGCCGCGCCATCGCCTGACGAACTGCCGAACAACCACCTCGCCTATGCGGGGCAATGGTTCTTCTTCGCGCTGGCCGCGCTGGTGATCTACGTGCTGGCGCTCAAGCGACAACAACGCGGTTCGGGCCGCTAAAGCGCCTCTTGCTTGCCCACTGCCGCAGGCGCGGCTAACCGCGCTGGCAGCATGGAATACATCTCCACCCGCGGCGCGGCTCCAGCGCTCGATTTCGAAGGCGTCACGCTGGCCGGGCTGGCCGGCGATGGCGGGCTCTACCTGCCGCGCGAATGGCCAGGCTTCACGCAAGGCGAAATCGCGGCGATGCGCGGGCTGCCATACGCGCAGCTTGCCGCGCGGATCATGCAGCCGTTCGTCGCGGGCAGCCTGACCGACGAGGAACTCCTGGCCCTGTGCGAGCAGGCCTATGGCAGCTTCGCGCATGACGCGGTCACGCCGCTCGCCCAACTGACCGAACAGCACTGGCTGCTGGAGCTGTTCCACGGCCCGACGCTGGCGTTCAAGGACGTCGCGCTGCAATTACTCGGACTGCTGTTCGAGACGTTCCTTGCGCGGCGCGGCAGCAATCTGACCATCGTCGGCGCGACCAGCGGCGACACCGGCAGCGCGGCCATTCACGCAGTCGCCGCGCGCGAAGGCGTGCAGATATTCATGCTTCATCCCAAGGGGCGGGTCAGCGACATCCAGCGCCGCCAGATGACGACGATGCGCGCGCCAAACGTCTTCAACATCGCGATCGAAGGCAGCTTCGACGACGCGCAGGCGATGGTGAAGCGGATGTTCGGCGACCCGGAGATGAACACGCGGTTCAACATCGGTGCGGTGAATTCGATCAACTGGGCGCGGCTGATGGCTCAGGTGGTCTATTACTTCGCCGCCGCCCTGCAACTGGGCGGGCCGGAGCGAAAGGTCGCCTTCAGCGTGCCGACGGGCAATTTCGGAGATGTGTTCGCCGGATATGTCGCGGCGAAAATGGGCCTGCCGATCGAGAGGCTCGTGGTGGCAACCAACGTCAACGACATTCTCGACCGCGCAATCCGCAAGGGCGACTATTCGACCGGCAGCGTAACGCCCACCATCACGCCGTCGATGGACATCCAGGTTTCCTCCAATTTCGAACGCCTGCTGTTCGACGCCGGCGGGCGCGACGGCGCCGCCCTGTCGGGGCAGATGGGCGCGTTCGAACAGGCCAGGGCCATGCAGCTCACCAATGCCCAGCGCGAAGGCATGTCGGCGCTGTTCACCAGCGTCGCCGTCAGCCCCGAAGAAACTTCCGCCGCGATGCATTGGGCGCATGAGCACACCGGGCAGATCATCGATCCGCACACCGCCGTCGGCCTCCATGCCGCACGCCATCTGGACAGCGGGGCGGACGTGCCGGTCGTGACCCTCGCCACCGCGCACCCGGCCAAGTTCCGCGGCGCGGTGGAGCGGGCGACCGGTGTGCGTCCGACGATACCTGCGCGGATAGGCGACCTTTTCGGGCGGGAGGAGGAGTATTCCGAACTCCCCGGTACTTACGACGCGGTACGCGATTTCGTGGCGGAGCGCGCCACCCCGGCTGCCTGATGGCCCAGCTTATCGCACAGCCGCAGCTGATGGTGGGCGAAGGGTGGGACGGCTATCGCTTGCTCGATTCGGGCGACGGGCGGAAGCACGAAAGTTTCGGCCACTACAGCTTCATTCGCCCCGAACCGCAGGCCATGTGGTCCCCGCGCGACGCCAGCGAATGGGGCTGGGAAGCGCATAGCGAATTCATTCCCGGTGCGGACGAGGATGGCGGTGGTCGCTGGACCGAATCCGCTAGCCTGCCGCCCGAAGGCTGGCCGCTGGCGTGGGACGATGTGCGCTTCACGGCCCGCCCGACGCCATTTCGCCACCTCCAGTTCTTCCCCGACATGGCGCCGGTGTGGAGCTGGATGCGCGACCAACTGGGCGATCGCACCGATGCGGATACGCTCAACCTGTTCGGCTACACCGGCGTCGGCTCGCTTGCGCTGAGCCGCCACGGACGCGTGACGCATGTCGATGCGAGCAAGAAGTCGGTGGCGCAGGCCCGCGAGAACGCCGTGCTTTCGGGTATGGAAGATCGCCCCATCCGCTGGCTGGTAGACGACGCGATGAAGTTCGCTGCGCGCGAGGTGCGACGGGGCAATCGCTACGACGGCATCATTCTCGACCCGCCCAAGTTCGGACGCGGCCCGAAGAACGAAACGTGGCGCATTGAGGAAGGGCTGGGGGAGCTGGTCGGCCATTGTGCCGCACTGCTCGATGCGGACAGCCGCTTCCTGTTCCTGACGGTCTATGCCGTGCGGATGAGCAGCCTGTCGCTCGGCGGGCTGCTGGAAGAAAAACTGCGCCACCTTCCCGGCGTGATCGAACACGGCGACCTGGCGGTGAAGGAAGTGGGTGAACGCGCGCGAATGCTGCCCACCGCGATCTTCGCGCGCTGGTCGATTCCGGGCTAAGGCATTGAGTATGAGCGATTCGCTGACCCTCCAGCTTGCCGAGTTCGAGCATGACGTGCTGACCGGCATCTATTCGGAAGAAACCGGCAAGGCCCAGCCGCTGCGTTTCACCATCGACGTCGCGCTGAGGCCGCTCGACCGCTACGATCCCGACACGCCGCTGGCCGACAGCAAGAACTACATGGATTTGAAGTTTGCCGCGTCGGATGCACTGCCGCCGGGGGTGCATTTCAAACTGGTCGAATCGGTCGCCGACCACATCTGCGAAACGCTGTTCCTCCAGGATACCCGCGTGCTGGCGGTCACGGTGAAGATCGTGAAGCTGGCGATCAGCGAGGCGGGCGAGCAGATCGGCATAACGTTGCATCGCCAACGGCGCTGATGGCGGGTCAGAAGGTCTTGAGGATTACCGGATTGGGAAGCGATCCGGTGGCGGCTTCGGCAACGTTTCACGCCGAATGGCTGATGCACATCGCACAGGTCATGGATCAGGGCCCGGAAAGTCTGGTCCTGATTTTCGAGCTGGCGGATCACACCCATCGCGACTGGCAGCTCGCCGTCGTGCGCAGCCTCGCACGCACGCATTCCCCGGTCCGGGTGAACGCGGTTGCAGGCGAAGCGGATTCGGTCGCTGCGGCCCTGCTGTATCTGGAAGCGGCGCCGGGTATTACCGGCCAGTACCTCATGCTGGATAGCCAAGGTGCAGGAGATGCGGTAGCTTCGCTCGCGTGACGTGCCGCCAGCCCCTCGTCGACAGCTTTGCCCGGCGCATCAGCTACCTGCGCCTTTCGGTGACGGACCGCTGCGACCTGCGCTGCGCCTACTGTATGCCCGAGGCTATGCGCTTCCTCCCGCGCGCCGAAGTGCTGAGCCTTGAGGAACTGCACCGCCTCGCGCTGGCCTTCATCGCGCGCGGTGTGACCAAGATCCGCCTCACCGGTGGGGAGCCGCTGGTGCGGCGCGACATGATCGACCTCGTCACCGCGTTGGGACGGGAGATCGGCCCAGGCGGGCTCGAGGAGCTGACGCTCACCACCAATGGCACGCAGCTCGCGCGTTTCGCGACCGATTTGCACCGCGCCGGCGTGCGGCGGGTGAACGTCTCGCTCGACACGCTCGATCCCGACGTCTTCGAGACGCTGTCGCGGCGCGACCGGCTGAAGGACGTACTCGTCGGCATCGCGGCAGCGAAGGAAGCTGGCCTCAAGGTCAAGCTGAACACCGTGGCGCTGAAAGGCACGAACGAGCGCGAGATACCGGACATCGTCGCCTGGGCGCACGAGCGTGGCCACGACGTCACATTGATCGAGGTGATGCCGCTTGGCGAGGTCGAGGCCGACCGGATCGACCAGTATCTGCCGCTGACGGCGGTACGCGACGAGCTGGAGCGGCGCTGGACCCTGACCGACACCGGCGATCGCACGGGCGGCCCTGCGCGCTATGCCGCGGTGGCCGAAACCGGAGGGCGGATCGGCTTCATCACACCGCTCACCAGCAATTTCTGCGCCGGGTGCAACCGGGTGCGCGTGACAGCGACCGGGCAGCTCTACGCCTGCCTCGGCGGGGCGGAGCAGGTCGACCTTCGTGCAGCCCTGCGCTCCGACGATCCCGAGGCGGGTATCGTCGCGGCGCTGGATATGGCGATGGCGATCAAGCCGGAGCGGCATGCGTTCGACAATTCGGAACGCGGCGCCGCGCCTGCCCAGCCGCGCCATATGTCGGTAACGGGCGGCTGACATGGCGGTGAGTTTGCTGTTCCTCGGCCCGTTGCAGGACTGCGAGGGAGCTGCCGAACGCAGCGTCGACGCGCCGCTCGATTGGCAAGGGCTGCTCGCCGCCGTCGCCCCGGCCACAGCCGAGCAATTGCGGCTCGACCGGGTGAATGTCGCCTGCGCCGGGCGCGTGCTGGCCGACAAGACCGCGTTGCTGGCGCAGGACGGAGACGAGGTGGCGCTGCTGCCGCCGGTCAGCGGTGGCTAGGCTCACGCTCTCGACACCTGCCGATGTGCGCCTGCTGACCTCCGGCCTCTCTGCGGGAGAGGCACTGGCGGCCTTCAACGCCGCGAACCCGCAAGCGGGCGGCATTGCCAGCTTCGTCGGCAAGGTGCGGCCCGATGGCGATGTGAAGACGCTCGAACTCACGCATTACGAACCTTTGACGCTAAGCGGGATGGAGGCGCTGGCCGCTTCGGCGCAGCAGCGCTTCGCCCTCGACGGGGTGCTCGCCTGGCACCGGGTCGGCACGATGCAGCCGGGCGAGGCAATCGTGCTGGTCGCGGCCGCCGCACGGCACCGGCGCGGGGCGTTGGACGCGGTCGATTACCTGATGGATCATCTCAAGTCGCGCAGCTGGTTCTGGAAGCGCGAGCGGCGCGCGGACGGCTGGCACTGGATCGCGCCGCGCGCGGACGATCACGCAAGCTTGGCCGCGTGGGAAGCTACGGAAATTCACACAATTTGATCTGCATCAAGGTTCGTCGCGCGAATCGGGAGCATAACCGGCTCATCGAACAGGAGACGATCCGATGAGCAAGCTGATGACCCGCGAACTGGTGGCCGACAAGGCGATCGTCCACGCCGAGTTGCGAGCGGCGCCCGCCATATTCCCTGCGCCTGCACCTGCACCTGCGCCGGTGGCCGACCGCACGTTCGAGATGCCGCACGGTATCTATGTCGCCATGCTCGGCCTGTTCCTCGGCTTTCTCGCCACCATGGCCATTGCGCTCCCCTCTCCGGAAATGGTGCTGCCGATGGTGATCTTCGCAGTGTTCGTGCTCGGCTTCTTCGGTGTGCCCGCCCTCTGGGTTCGCATGGCGCCGGAACGGAACGGCTCCAGGGCGAGTAGCTGGGATGCCTTCCTGCGCAACGGCATCATGACCAGCACCGGGCCCTGCACCGGCAAGGCTGCCGCGATCCAGGCGCTGATTATCCCGGTGGTGGTGTTCGGCTGGGGCCTGGCAATCGTCGCCATCCGGGCGATCGTCAGCTGATCACATCCGGTGTCACGCAGCAAAGGCGGCGGGGTCGAGAATTTCGATCCCGCGTCTGCCGTTGCGGCGGATCGCGCCGCTTTTCTCCAGCTCGCCGATCTGGCGGCTGACGGTCTCGATCGTAAGGCCGAGCATACTGGCCATCTCGCTGCGGGAGAGCGGCAGGTCGAGCCGGGTCGCGGCATGGCAGGGCGAATCGCTCGCCGCCTGCGCCAGTGCGGACAGCAGCCCGACCACGCGGTCGCGTGCGCTGTTCTTCGCAGCCAGCGCCGAAAGCTCGCGCGCGGCGAAGAGATCCTCCTCGCGCCGCCGCAACAAGGCGCGGCTTAGCGCGGGATGCCGTTCCAGCGCGCGGTCCATGTCGGAGCGTGCGAAAAGGCACAGCTCGCTGTCGGTCAGCGCGACGACGTCGTGACGCGCGAAAGGGACGAACAGCTCTCCGGTAAAGCCCGCCGGATGGATCAGCGCGAGGATATGCTCGGTTCCGTCCTCGTCGGTGGAGCAGACCTTCAGCGCCCCCTTCGTCAGCGTGGCGCAGGCCTGCGCTTCCTCGCCAGCGATGAACAGGGTTTCGCCGCGCGCCAGCGTGCGACTGCGGCCCGAGCGGGCGAGTGTCTCGCGCTCATCTTCCGACAGGACCGAGCAAGCCGCGCTGTCGCGCACCGGGCATCGCTCGCACGAGAGCTTCACCGGCCGATCTGCCGCGCAACGCCTTCGATGGACGCCTCCTCCTGCTCCGAAAGGGCGAGCGCTTCGGCATGAGCGGAGGCGATGGCACCGGGTTCCAGCCCCGCGAGGCTGACTTCGGCCAGCAGCGTTTCCAGTTCCGCCAGCGGTTCGAGCAGCTCGGTGTGCGTGCTGTCGAGCGTTGCGAGTTGCACCAGCGCCGTTCCCTGTGCGGGGGAAGCCACGTCGCCGCGACCGCCCGCAGCGCTGGCTGCCTGACGTGCGCGGGCGAGGGCGGCGAGGAATCGCTCATGCGCCGCGCGCGCCTCGCCCAGCAGCACGTCCGCGCGCGCCAGGTCGGCCGGGTCGGCGGTGGGTGCAGGCTCCGGTTCGGGCGGCGGGGCGGGATTCGCCGCGGCGCGTTCCACGTCGCGAATCGCTAGGCTGGGATAGGCATCGGACGATCCCGCGCAGGCGCTCAGGACGAGCATCGCGGCGAGCAGGGCAGGGGTGGGGCGCGTCATGGCAATGTTCCTTAGCACCGGAACGCTTGCAATCCATCGCTTCCACCCACAAATTCACGCGAGAACAGGCCAAGCGGCGTTGACAGCGGCGCGGACGTGTCCTAACGGCTCCCCTCTTTCCGGCGCCCTTGTGGCGCCTCCTTGTCGTTCGTTTCCGGTCATCGGGATGTATGGAACGGCAGTCAAAACGAACGGATGGAAGTACCATGTTCGCAGTAGTGCGCACAGGCGGCAAACAGTATCGGGTGGCCGCCGGAGACAAGATCGCGGTGGAAAAGCTGGCTGGCGAAGCGGGCGATACCGTCACGCTGGGCGATGTCCTGCTTGCCGGTGAAGGCGACAGCATGGCCGACGCTGCCAAGGTGACGGTTTCGGCAGAAATCATCGCTCAGGCGAAGAGCGAAAAGGTTCTCGTCTTCAAGAAGCGCCGCCGCCACAACTATCGCCGCAAGAACGGGCACCGCCAGCAGATGACCCTGCTGCGCATCACGCAGGTGGGCGATTCGAAGGCCGAGAAGAAGGCCGCTCCGAAGAAGGAAGAGGCCAAGGTGGCCGACGCCGACGTCGCTGCAGTGGAAACCAAGGATACCGCCAAGGAAGCCAAGGCCACTGCCAAGAAGGCAGAGCCGAAGAAGACCGCAGCGACCCAGAAGGCTGCTGACGACAAGGCTCCGGCGAAGAAGGCTCCTGCCAAGAAGGCAGCGGCCAAGAAGACCGACACAAAGTAAGGATCACGAACGATGGCACATAAGAAAGCAGGCGGTTCTTCGCGCAACGGTCGCGATTCAGCCGGTCGTCGTCTCGGCGTGAAGAAGTTCGGCGGTCAGGAAGTGATCGGCGGCAACATTATCGTGCGCCAGCGCGGCACGAAGTTCTACCCGGGCACCAACGTGGGCATGGGCAAGGACCACACGCTGTTCGCGCTCGGCGCCGGCCGCGTCCGCTTCCACGATGGCAAGCTCGGCCGCAAATACGTGTCGGTAGACGTAATGGCGCAAGCCGCGGAATAATCGGACGCTCCGTGAAAGGGATCGTCCAGACAGGACGGTCCCAGCCGGTCTAACGACCCGGCAGACGAAGAGGGAGATGGGACTTTCCTGTGAATGCAGGGGGTCCGTCTCCCTCTTGTCGTTTCTCCCTCTTCGAAAAATTCGCGCGGCGAAAATTTCTGCTCGCCGCAATGCAATTGTCACGCGGCCGGCCTAGGAGCCCGGCGCGTGGAGACACGAGGAGAGAATGCGATGTTCCACCGTACAGACAGGCTGTTCCTGCGGCCGATCTTCCCAGAAGACTGGCCTGCCATTCTCTCCGGCATCGCGGAGCTGCCGATCGTGCGCAATCTCGCGCAGGCGCCGTGGCCTTATGCCGAGGCCGATGCCCGCGCCTTTGCCGCGCGCACGCCGGATCCCGCAATGCCGACCTTTGCCGTGACGCTGCCGTCCCCCGACGGCGGGGCGCAATACATCGGGCAGATCGGCTTCGTCGAACACGCCGGCGAATTGCAGATCGGTTACTGGTTCGCGCGCGAATACTGGAACCACGGCTACGCGACCGAGGCCGCTTGCGGGCTCATCGAAATTGCCCGGATGATGGGCATGAAGCACCTGGGCGCCGTGCACTTCGTCGACAATCCGGCGTCGGGTGCGGTGCTGCGCAAGGCGGGCTTCAAGCCGACCGGGCAAAGCTCCAAACTGCACAGCGTCGCGCGGGGCCGAGCCGATCCTTGCCTCCACTACGCGATCGACCTGGCAGGAGATTGCTGCCCGACTGAATGGAAGCGCGCCGCCTGATACCGGGCGGCGCGCGCCGTTTGAGGCTCAGTGCGCGGGCAGCAAGGCGTCGCGGAACTCGCCTTCGTACTTGCCGATCAGTTCGCGATCGTCGTGGTCCCACGGGTGGAAGCCGGGGCGGAAATAGGCGAGCCAGGACGGGAATATTCGCCGCACCACGCCCGGCGTGACGGTGAGGTACTTGAACAGGCCCCAGCGCGCTTTCCAGCCGTTGATACCGTCCTGCGCAAGAAGGCTGATCGTGTCGATCCAGCGGTTCTTGAAGAAGCGCCCGGTAACCAGCAGCATCACCAGGCTGCGGACCCGCCAGCGGCGCCACGCCGTCCAGTCTTTGGTCGCGTGGTTCCAGGTGTCGTAGGCGACGCCCTTGTGCTCGATTTCCTCGACCGCGTGCCAGCGCCACATGTCGCGGACCTCGGCATCGGCGGCGGCGAAGTGGGCGGGGTTGGCAAGGAATTCATGCGCCATCATCGCCGTGTAGTGTTCCAGCGCCATGGTTACGGCGAGATTGGCGATCGGCGGGCGACCCTTGGTCAGCGCGAGCAATTGTTCGACCCGCCTGTCGATCGCCTTGATGTCGTAGCCGTGATCTTCGGCCAAGCGATTGAAGGCGATGTGTTCGCGCGTGTGGTTGATTTCCTGCTTCACGAACGCGCGGATCTCGGCCTCCAGCCTGGGGTCGGCGCCATCGCCGGCCTTGGGGCGATGCGCCTTCACCGCCTCGATGAAGAACGCCTCGCCACGCGGAAAAGTGGCGGAAAGGGCATTGTGCCAGGCGGTGCCGAATGGTTCGCCCGCCCACCAGCGGCGTGGCATCGCCTCGCGATTGAACCGCTCGTCCCGCACCGTCAGGGTGAGGTCATCCGGCGCCTTTCGCGCGCGCTTGTCCGCAGGTGTCTTGCGGTCTAGATCGAGGGCGGCGGGGGCATTCATGACGATAATCCTCGGCAAAAATCTGTGTCTCCAAGGTAGTCTTACTTACATCAATGTCAATAAGGAAGCGATTGTCGCCTGAGGAAAGCCGTACCGCCGCGCTGGAGGCGGCGCGCGGATTGCTGATCGAGGCAGGGCCGCAGGCCGTCACGCTGAAGGCGGTGGCAGCGCGCGTGGGGCGGACCCATGCCAATCTGCTGCACCATTTCGGATCGGCCGCGGGGTTGCAGAAGGCGCTGGCGGGCTATCTCGCCGGGACGGTGTGCGACACCATCGGCGATGCCGTCCGCGCGAGCAGGGCGGGGATCGGCTCCCCGCGCGAAGTGGTCGACCTGACCTTCGACGCGTTCGACCGCGAAGGTGCGGGCGCGCTGGCAAGCTGGATGCTGCTGACGGGCAACGAAGACGCGCTCGACCCGATCATCGAGACGATCCACGAACTGGTCGACGAACTCGCGCCTGAAGAGGCGGACGCGCATGGCGGGGTAATGCTGGTCCACCAGGACACGCTCGCCCTGGTGCTGATGGCGCTGGGCAATGCGCTGATGGGCAAACCGCTCGCCAAGTCGCTGAAACTGCCGGAAGACAGCGCCCGCGACCTCGCCGAACGGATGCTGACCGAAGGCCTCGAGCGGAACGGGGCGGAGCCGGCCTAATCCTCCGCCGAATTGAGCGTCATCCACGCCGGAACGAACTCTGCCGGAATGTCGTCCACCCGTAGGTGATCGACCGCAAAGCCAAGCGCCGGGTAAGCGGCCTTGCGGCGCTTTTCCTGTGATCGATCGAGCGGCACGACAATCAGGCGGCGGTTGATCTTCTGCCGCCAGTTCATCCGCGCCGTGTTTTCCTGCCCGACGTAGCAGCCCTTGGTGAAGCTGACGCCGTTCAATTCGGCAGCATTTGTCTCGAGCCAGAGAATGTCGCCCAGCTCCTCCGCGCCTTCCGGCACGCCCAGCGAAAGCCGGTGGGCGAGGTAGGCGTCGTCGGCTCCCGCGTCGCTCTCCGCAACAGGGGCGAGCCAGCGCTGGCCAAGTGCGGGCAGACGGGGATCGCGCGCGCCGCCGTCACCTTGCTCGGCCTGCCAGTGAACGCCGACGTGCGGGTCCACGGCGATCGCGATTTTGCGGCGCAGGCGATACAGCGATAGCCGTTTTGCCAGCGCTTCGGCCTGCGATGCCTCGCAATCGAGCAGCAGGGCGCCGTCGCCCGCCGGCCACACGATCATGTCGAACATCGCCTTGCCCTGCGCGCTCAGCAATCCGGCATAGGCGGGCAGCGTGCCGCCGACATCGTTGGTCACCAGACCTTGAAGAAACGCCCTGACGTCCTCGCCCTCCACTTCAGGGGTGAGGCGGATCACGGCGCGGTCGAACAGTCTGGTGGCGGTCATGGATGACAGATAGGAACGGGCGCGCCATAGGCAAACCCATGAGCGAATCCCTGACCATCCGCCGTCCTGACGACTGGCACCTGCATTTCCGCGATGGCGACATGATGCGCGCCGTTGTGCCGCACACCGCCCGCCAGTTTGCCCGCGCTATCGTGATGCCGAATTTGACGCCCCCGGTGACCACCACGGCGCAGGCCAGCGCCTATCGCGAACGCATCCTCGCCGCCGTGCCAGAAGGCGTCGACTTCACCCCGCTGATGACCGCCTACCTCACCGACAACACCGATCCGGAGGAACTCGCGCGCGGATTTTCGGAGGGCGTCTTCACCGCGGCCAAGCTCTATCCGGCGGGTGCGACCACCAATTCCGACAGCGGCGTCACCGATGTGGCAAACATCTACCCGGCGCTGGAACGGATGCAGGCGATCGGCATGGTGCTGTGCGTACATGGCGAAGTCACCTCCGCCGATATCGACATCTTCGACCGCGAGGCCGTGTTCATCGAGCGGCACCTGTCGCGCATCGTCGCGGACTTCCCGGCGCTGAAGGTGGTTTTCGAACACGTCACCACGCGCGATGCGGTGCAATTCGTCGAGAGCGCAAGTGCCAACGTCGCCGCCACGGTGACGCCGCAGCACCTGCACATCAATCGCAACGCGATCTTCGCGGGTGGGATCAATCCGCACGCCTATTGCCTGCCCGTCGCCAAACGCGAGAAGCATCGGCTGGCGCTGCGTAGGGCGGCAACTTCCGGCTCGGCCAGGTTCTTCCTCGGCACCGACAGCGCGCCGCACGCCCGGCACGCCAAGGAAAGCGCCTGCGGCTGCGCGGGCATCTTCAATGCGCCCTACGCGCTCGAAAGCTACCTCGCCGTGTTCGAGGAAGAGGGCGCCATCGACCGGTTCGAAGCATTCGCCTCCGAAAACGGCCCTCGCTTCTACGGCCTGCCGCTGAACGAAGGAACGGTGACGCTGGTGAGGCAGGACACGTTGGTCCCCGACGCGCTTGATGCGGGCGGGGAGCCGATCGTCCCCTTCCACGCCGGGCAGCAACTCAGCTGGCGGCTGGCCGCTTCCTAGAACTGCGGAGCAAGTCCCAGGCGAACACCGCGCAAGCCAGCCAGATCGCAACGAAAGACGCCAGCTGCACCGGCTGCAATTCCTTCGCGAAGACCGTCAGGCCGAGGATGAAGACGATGGTCGGCGCGAGGAATTGCACGAAGCCGAGCACGGAATAGTCCATCCGCCGCGCGGCGAGCGCGAACATCAGCAGCGGCACCGCCGTAACAAGTCCCCCCAGCATGATTGCGGCGCTAAGACCGATATCATGGCCGAAGGACGATCCGGCGGGCGACTGGGCGTACCACGCGGCGATGCCGGCAGCGGGCAGCAGCAGAATGGCCGATTCGATCGTCAAGCCGGGCAGCGAACCGACATTCACCTGCTTGCGGAGCATCCCGTAGGTGCCGAAGCTGCACGCCAGTGTCAGGCTGATCCACAACGTCGTCAGCGCGCCCGCCAGCAGCAGCGCAACGCCCCCGGCAGCGATCGCCACCGCTACCCATCCGGCGCGGCTCAGGCGTTCGCCCAGCAGAAGCGTGCCGAGCAGCACGTTGACCAGCGGATTGATGTAATAGCCGAGCGACGCCGCGAACACCTCGCCCGCCTGGATCGCCCAGACATAGACGAACCAGTTTATGCCGATCAGCACCGCGCTCGCTAGCAGGACCAGCAGCGCGCGGCGATCCGCCAGCGCGGCGCGAATGTCAGCCCACTGCCGCCGTACCGCGACGATCGCGAGGCAAATCGGCAGCGTCCAGATGATTCGCCACGCGACGAATTCGAACGCGGGCACTTCGCGCACCAGCAACAGGTAGAGCGGCAGGAAGCCCCATATCCCGTAGGCGGATAGCGCAAATGGCAGGCCAGAGCGATTCGCTGCGGCGCGCGTTTCGTCATTCATAGCGTCGCGGGGTCCCTGCTCATGGCGCGGCCTTAGGCCGGTGTTCGACCCACCACAATCGTCATTCCATCGCCGCTGAAAAACGGCTCGCCGCTATTTTCAAAGCTGACAGCGCAGTTGCTATCCGTTCAGCTTGGCTGCTCTAAACCTTAACCAACAACGGGGAGGCACAAGGAGCACGAACATGAAAACGATCACACTTTCCGCCGCCGCACTGGCGCTTTCCGCACCGGCCGTCGCACTGACCGCTGCTCCGGCTGCGGCCGCGACGAACACCTACAACGCGGTCGAGCAGGTCTCGCACTACGGCCCGTCCAGCGAGCAGCTGGAATGGAACCACGGCCGCAAGGACAAGCGCTGGAAGCGCGGTCGCAACTACGACCGGAACTACGATCGCTACAACAGCTATGGCCGCGGCTATTACGACGAGCCGGTTTACCGCAACACCCGCGTATGGCGTGGCGATGATGGCCGCACCTACTGCCGCAAGAAAGACGGCACGACCGGCCTGATCATCGGCGGTGCCGCTGGTGCCTTGCTGGGCCGCGAAATCGACAGCCGCGGCGACCGTACGCTCGGAACGGTGCTCGGCGCAGCCGCCGGTGCCCTGCTGGGCCGTGAAGTCGAACGTGGCGGATCGCGCTGCCGCTAAGGCTGAATATACCGAACATGGCTCCGGGTCGCAGTTACGGAGCCATGGAGGACCCCCGTCGCCTAGCGCGGCGGGGGTTCTCATTTATCAGCTGTCGCGAAAGCCCACGCCTACTGTCGCGCGGGGCTGTTCCATCTCGGTGCTGGCGACCGGGTAGGCGCAGTAATCCGCCGCGTAGAATGCCGCCGGGCGATGGTTGCCCGACAAGCCGACGCCGCCGAACGGTGCTGCCGATGATGCGCCGTTGGTCGGACGGTTCCAGTTGACGATGCCCGCGCGAATATTCGCCCAGAAGCGATTGTATTCCTGCGGCGTCCCCCCGACTAGCGAAGCGGAAAGGCCGAAGCGCGTGTTGTTCGCTTCCTGGATCGCTTCGTCGAAATCATCGACGCGGATGACCTGCAGCAGCGGGCCGAACAGTTCGACGTCCGGCCGGTCGGCCATCGCGGTTGTGTCGATGATCGCGGGCGTCAGGAATGGCAGGTCGTCCTGCGGGCGGCGCATGTGCTTGATCGCCTTGCCCCCGTTGGACATCAGGTAGACGAAGCTCTCGACCAGCGCGTCGGCCGTGTCGTTGTCGATCACCGGACCCATGAAGGGGGGCACTTCGTCGAACGGCGCGCCGACGATGACGCGGTCGGCAAGGCGTTTGATCTCCTCCATCGCCTCGTCATAGATGGACGACTTGACGATCAGGCGGCGTGCGGCGGTGCAACGCTGGCCTGCGCTGGTGAAGGCGGACTGGATCGCCAGCACGGCCGCGTCGGACATCTTTGGCGTGTCCCACAACACCAGCGGATTGTTGCCGCCCATTTCGAGCGCGAGGATCTTGCCGGGATTGGTTGCGAGCCGCTTGTTGATCGCGATGCCGACCTGCGCCGAACCGGTGAACAGGATGCCGTCCACGCCGGGGTGGGCCACCAGCGCCTCGCCCTCGTCGCGCGCGCCGACCAGCAGTTGGCAGACTGCCGCCGGGACGCCCGCCTTGTTGAAGCACTTGATCAGAAGTTCGCCGCAAGCCGGTGTTTTCTCACTCGGTTTCAAGATCACCGCATTGCCCGCGATCAGTGCCGGAACGATGTGGCCGTTGGGCAGGTGCGCGGGGAAATTGTAGGGGCCGAGCACGGCCATGACGCCATGGGGCTTGTGGCGCAGGGCCGCCGTGCCTTGCAGGGCGCTGTCGAGCTTTCTCTGGCCGGTCCGCTCGGCATAGGCCTTGATCGAGATTTCGACCTTGCCGATGACGGCGTCGACTTCCGTGCGCGCCTCCCACAGCGGCTTGCCGGTTTCGCGTGCAATCAGCTCCGCGAAATTTTCGTATTCCTTGCGAACCTCGTTCGCGAAGCGGCGCATCAGTTCGATGCGATTGGCCAGCGGCTTGGCCGCCCAAGCGGGCCATACGCGACGTGCACGATCTACGGTTTCATCGACATTTCCGACCTTTGCGCGCCACAATTCCTGGCCCGTGGCAGGTTCGATCGAGATGATTTCCTGTGTGCTCATGCGCGATGGCGGCCCTCCGGACCCGAATAGAGAATGCAGTTGTCGCTCGCCCGATAGACACAATGGCGAGCGTTGGAAAGTTTCGCTGGAAACAAGAACTCACCCATGCCCGGCAGGCTCCGGCGCCGGGCCGAGCGTGGCGCCGTAGGTCCGCAGCGCAGCCACCTTGTCGTGCAGCGGCTGCCAGTCGTCTCGCTGATCGATCGCAGCCCAGATCTCCTCGACCTCCTCGATCAGCATTGTCTGGGCGGGAGCGGGAGCATCGACAACGCTGTCGTAACCGGCCAGCGCGTCGGCAAGTTCTTCGGGCACGTCTTGCAGCCCGCGCAGGCTCTGGAAGAATTCCTCCGGCACTGTTTCGCGCAGCCGCATCGCCTCGCCCAGTGCGCGAAACAGCGCGAGGTCGCGCTCCTCGCCTTGCGAGGCGACGCCGAGCCGCCAGCACATCCGCCGCGCGACGTTCGAATGGTAGAGCGGCGCAAAACGATCGATCGCGGCGACCAGCGCGTCCTTTTCCGCTAGAGGCAGCAGCGCGTTGCCGAGTTGCGCGCAGTTCCAGTGAATGGCTTCCGGCTGGCGTCCGAAGCAATAGAGGCCAGTCTGGTCGAAGTAGGCGGCCGTGAACCCGCCTTCCCAGCGCGGCAGCCAGCGCCACGGGCCGTAGTCGAAACTCTCGCCCGAGATATTCATGTTGTCGGTGTTGAGCACGCCGTGGACGAAGCCCGCGACCATGTAGGATGCCACGAGATCGGCCAGACGCTCGACCACCTGGTGCAGCAGGATGACCGCCGGTTCGTCGCGCGCGGGCGCATCTGCGGGCGGCATGGGGCCGGGATAGGTCGAGAGCGCGTAGTCGACCAGCGCGGCGAGGTGATCGCGCTCGTCCAGGGCGGCGAGGCGCTGGAAGCTGCCGATGCGGATATGGCCGTGGCTCAGCCGCACCATGACGGCGGAACGGGTTGGCGATGGTTCGTCCCCGCGCGCCAGCTGCTCTCCGGTCTCGATCACGCTGAAGGTCTTGGAGGTGTGGACCCCCTGCGCCTCCAGCATCTCGGTCGCGAGGATTTCGCGCACCGCGCCCTTGAGCGTCAGTCGCCCGTCGCCATCGCGGCTGTAGGGAGTCTGGCCCGAACCCTTCGTACCAAGGTCGAGCAGCCGCCCTTCCGCATCCCGCATTTGGGCGAACAGGAACCCGCGCCCATCGCCGATCTGCGGGTTGTAGGTTCGGAACTGGTGGCCGTGGTACTTGAGCGCCAGCGGGCGTGGCAGATTGCCTTCGAGCGGAGCGAAGCGGCCGAAATGCGCGCACCACTGGTCGTCCGTGAGATAGTCGAGGCCGACGGACTGCGCCCAGCGGTCGTTGCGAAAGCGCAGCCGCGTCTCCGGGAAATTCGCTGCATCGACCGGCGCGGCGATCCAGTCGGCAATCTCTTGAATTCGCGGCTCGGGGCGGTAGGGCGCTGCTTGCGGTTCGGGTCGCATCGCGCGATATGTGGCCGTCGGACGCGCTGGCTTCAAGGCGCGTCGCCAAACAACCGGCCCGCTCGCCCCTGCGCGAAGGCCGAGCCCGGGGGCTTTTCCAGCACTATGCACGCATTTGAGGACCGAAGCTGGACCAGCGAGGATGGGCTGGAACTGCACTACCGCGATTACGCGGGGCCTGACGATGTGCCGCCTTTGGTGTGCCTGCCCGGCCTGACTCGCAATGCGCGCGATTTCGCGCCGGTGGTGGACCGCTTCATGGGGGTGCGGCGCATCCTGTGCGTCGACTTTCGCGGTCGCGGGGCCAGCGAATATGCGAAGGATGCGGCAACCTACAATCCGCCCCAATACGCCCGCGATGTGGAAGCGCTGGTGGAGCAGGCGGGGCTTGGCCCGTTCGTCAGCGTCGGCACCTCGCTCGGCGGGATCGTCACCGCGCTGCTCGCGCAGGAAGGCAAGGTCGCGCTGGCAGGCGTGCTGCTCAACGATGTCGGCCCTGTCGTGGAGCCTGCGGGGCTGGAGCGGATCAAGGACTATGTCGGCCACGGCCGCAGCTATCCCACATGGATGCACGCCGCGCGCAGCCTGCGAGAGCAGCAGGACGACGTCTTTCCCGCATACGAGCTGTCCGACTGGCTCGACTTCGCAAAGCGCACCATGACGGTCGGTGGCAACGGTCGCATCGTCTTCGACTACGACATGCGGATCGCAGAACCGCTCAATCAGCCGGGCGGGGAGAGTGGGGGCGGCGACCTCTGGCCTGCTTTCGAGGCGCTGGGCGGGCGTCCGGTGACGTTGTTGCGCGGGGCGTTTTCCGACCTGCTCTCGCACGCCACGGCAAGCGAGATGCAGCGCCGCATTCAGGGCCTCGAAGTGGTCGAGATTGCGGGCACGGGCCATGCCCCCACGCTCGCGGAGCCGCTGGCGCAGGACGCGCTCGCACGGTTGGTGGAGAAAGCGCAATGAGCGGGGCGCAGAAGCGCGTCCTCCACCTCCATTCCGCCTTCGATCCGGGCGGAAAGGAATTGCGCTCGGTCGCGCTCATCAACGCTTTCGGCCCAGGATTGCACCATACGATCGTTTCCGGCGATGCCGAGCGAACGGGCGCAGCCCGCCGCATCGACAGGACGGCGCGCATTACCCTCTCGCCTGAATTTCCGCCTTTGCGCGGACGCCCTTCCGTGGCGCGCTATCGCAGGCTTGCGGAGGCCATGCGGGATTTCGATCTGGTGCTCACCTACAATTGGGGTGCGATGGACGCGGTGATGGCGCACACGCTGTTCGCCCAGTCCATGGGCCTGCCGCCGCTGATCCATCACGAAGACGGGTTCAATCAGGACGAGGCGGACGGTCTCAAGGTGACGCGCAACTGGTTTCGCCGGATCGGCTTCGGGCGCACCGCAGCGCTGGTCGTGCCTTCGCGCGGATTGCGGCAGATTGCGCTCGACGCGTGGCAGCAGCCGGAGCGCCGGGTGCATCGCATTCCCAACGGCATCGATCTCGATGCCTTCGCCATGCGTGCGAAGCCCGACGTCCTGCCATCGCTGATCAAGCGCAAGAACGAATGCTGGGTCGGCACGCTGGCCGGGCTGCGTGCGGTCAAGAACCTGCCCCGACTGGTTCGCGCCTTCGCCGCCCTGCCGGAAGGCTGGCAGCTGGTGATTTGCGGGGAGGGGCCGGAGAGCGGCGCCATCCGTCAGGCGGCCAAGGCGGCGGGCGTGGAGGACCGCGTCCATCTGCCGGGCTTCGCCGCGCCGGAAAAGGTCGTCCCGCTGTTCGATATCTTCGCGCTCTCTTCCTACAGCGAGCAGTTCCCGATCAGCGTGGTGGAGGCGATGGCCGCCGGTGTGCCGGTCGTCGCGCCTGGCGTGGGTGACATCGCGACCATGGTGGCGAAGGAAAACGCGCCGTTCGTCACGCCTGCCGGCGACGAGCAGGCGCTGGCCGCAGCCCTGAAGACGCTTGCCGACAGCCCCCAGCTTCGCGCCGAAGTGGGAGAGGCGAACCGCCGCCGTGCGCGTGCCGAATATGGCTTTGCGGACATGGCCGCGGCCTATCGCCGCCTCTATGCCCGCGCACTGGGTTTGCGCGATCTGCCATAGTCCCGCCGGGCCTGGCTTCATCGACCGTTCACCGGGTTTGGGGATCAGGGGAGCGGAAAGATTGAATTGAGCCGCGCTTCGTCTAAACAGCGCCGCACACGCCGATCGGCTCTAAGAACGGAACAGATTACCTTGGCCAAACCTCCCGCCACCACCGAACAGAAGCGATCGAGCGAAGAAGACGTCTTCATGCGCGAAGTCGAGGACGCGGTGCGCCAGCAGGACCTCGAGGATTTCGGCCGCAAATACGGCAAGCCGCTGGGTGCGGCCTTGCTGCTCGGCCTCGTCGGTTTCGGCGGCTATCTGTTCTGGTCTGGCCAGCAGGAAGAGGGCCGAGAGGCTGCTTCCGAGGAAATGGTCAAGGCCATGGATCAGCTCGAAGCCGGCAACCTCGATACGGCGAGCAAGGCGTTCGCTCCGCTGGCGGCGGGCGATGCGGCCGGGCAGGCAGCATCGGCGCGCATGGTTCAGGCTGGCATAGCGTTGCAGCAGAACAAGCCCGCCGAAGCGGCCAAGCTCTACGCCGCGATCGCTGCCGACGGGGACGTGCCGGAACTCTACCGCAATCTCGCGACCATTCGCGAAGCGGCGATCACATTCGACGATACCCCTCCTGCCGATGTCGTTGCGAAACTGAAGCCGCTGGCGACGCCGGGCGCGCCGTGGTTCGCCGCGGCTGGCGAGCTGCTGGCGGCCGCTTACCTGGAGCAGGGCAAACCCGATCTGGCCGGACCGATCCTGGCCGAAATCGCCAAGGACGAAGACGCGCCCGGCTCGGTCCGCTCGCGCACGCGCCAGCTTGCGGGCGTGCTGGGTTTCGATGCGATCGAGGACCCCGAAGAACTGCTGGTTGCCGAAGGCGCCACCCCCGAAGGCGCGGCTGCGCCGCAATGATTTCAAGGAAGCTTGCGATGACCCATTCCACCACGGCGCGCGCCTTGCGGGCCGTCACCTTCGGGATCGCCACGCTGGCGCTGGCCGGATGCTCGATCTTCGGCGGCGGGGATGACGAACCCAGCACGCCGACCGTGGGCAATCGCGTGCCGATCCTTTCGCGCATCGTGGCCGGGACCGAAGTCGATGCATCGATCGCCAATGTCTCCGTCGTGCTGCCGCCGGCGCAGGTCAATCCGGAATGGGCGCAGCCCGGTGGCAACGCCGCCAACAGCGTCGGGCACCTGGCCTTCGGCAACGCGCCGACCCTGGCGTGGAGCGCGAGCATCACGGGCAGCACCAACAAGCGCCGCCTCGCCGCCGCTCCTGTCATCGGTGGCGGCAAGCTGTTCGCAGTCGACACCGACGGGACCGTCCACGCATTCGACGCGCAGACCGGTGCAAAGGCCTGGGCCTTCCGCGGCGAACTGGCGAAGGAGCTTACCGGATCGGCATTCGGCGGCGGCGTCACCTACGACAGCGGCCGCGTCTATGCGACCAACGGCGCGGGCGACGTCTATGCGCTCGATGCCAACACCGGCGGCGAATTCTGGCGCGCGCGCCCGGCTGGGCCGCTGCGCGGCTCGCCGACCGTGGCGTTCAACGCCGTCTACGTTATGTCGCAGGACAACCAGATCTACGCGCTCAACGCCGCGGATGGCGAGTTCCTGTGGAACGAATCCGGTTCCGCCGCGCTGGCGGGCGTGTTCGGCGTGGCATCCCCGGCGGCAGCGCAGGGCACGGTTATCGCGGGTTATTCGACCGGCGAGCTTTCGGCCTATCGTTATGAAAACGGGCGCACCCTGTGGGCCGACGCGCTGGCACGGACCTCCATCTCCACGCAGGTCGGCACGCTGACCGATGTGGATGCCGATCCGATCATCGATTCGGGCTACGTCTTCGCTCTGGGGCAGGGCGGTCGCATGGCCGCGTACGAACTGGTCACCGGCCAGCGGGTCTGGGAACTGAACCTCGCGGGCATTTCGACTCCCGCGCTGGCAGGCGAGTGGATATTCACGCTGACCGACGACGCGCGGCTGATGGCGATCCAGCGGGCGACCGGCAAGGTGCGCTGGATCACGCAGCTGGGCCGCTGGAAGGACGAGAAGGACAAGCGCGGGGCAATCTTCTGGACCGGCCCGGTGCTCGCCAACAATCGCCTGTGGATCGCCAGCTCCGAAGGCGTGGTGCTGAGCGCCGATGCCGCGACCGGCACGACCGCGCCCTTCACGGAACTGAAGGCGGGCGTTTCGCTGCCGCCGGTCATGGCGAACCAGACGCTCTACATGCTCGACGACGACGGCAATATCCGCGCCTGGAGATAGGCGGAAAACGCAAACGCAATTACCGCCGCCTTAACCCTTTGCCGGGTAGGGGCGGCGGATGGGCGCGCAGCATTCCTCCGGCGCAAGGCCAGCCAGCGATGTCTCGGCGGCGACGGGTTTCGTCGGCCTCGCCGGACTGGTCGTGTGGATCGTCATCTGCCGCAACTGGGCAGGGATAGCCGAAGCCTTCGCCCTGCCGGGACCGCGTGCGCCGATGTCCGGACCTTACGCAGCCGTCGCCGCGCTGCTTTCGACCAGCATCCCGATGGTGGCGTGGTCGCTCCTCGTCGAGAAAGTCCACCGCCGTCCCTCGACCGGGATCGACTGGGACAGCCCGCGCCCGTTGGGCAGCAATATCGACGACACGATCACCAAGATCGCAGGACTGTGGGCGACATGGGCGGGCCTTGCCGTGTTCTACTGCGTGGCGCGCTGGTACTGGGACGGGCAATACCTCTTCGCGATGGAGATCATCGGCGCGGCGGCAATCCCGCTGGTGGTGCTCTCCATCCCCTACATGCTCTGGATCGACCGGCTGATGATCAATCCGCGCGACCATTGCTGGCACTTCGGTGCGCTGCTGATCGGCCGCGAGGCGTGGGATGCGGAGCAGGTCAAAAAGCATTGGCGCGCGTGGATGATCAAGGGCTTCTTCGGCGCCTTCATGCTGTCGATCCTGCCCGCCGGATTCCATCAGGTCGTCGAGGCGGATTTCGCCGCGCTGATCGACAGCCCGGCGAGCCTCGCAGTGATCCTGTTCGAGATCCTGTTCCTGATCGACGTGCAGCTGGGCACCGTCGGCTACCTCGTCACTTTCCGCCCGCTGGATGCGCATATCCGCAGCGGCAACCCGTTCCTTGCCGGATGGCTGGCGGCGTTGCTGTGCTATCCGCCGTTGAACGCGATCGGCATCTTCAATTATCAGGTCAACACGTCGGACTGGGCCTACTGGCTGGAAGGGCACACGGCAGCTTTGTGGCTGTGGGGCGCATGGCTCGTGTTCCTGACGGCAATCTACGCCTGGGCGACCATGGCGTTCGGCCTGCGCTTCTCAAACCTTACCTACCGCGGGGTCATCACCAATGGCCCTTACGCGTTCACGCGCCACCCGGCCTATCTGTCGAAGAACCTGTTCTGGTGGTGCTCCATCATGCCGTTCCTGGTCACGAACGGATCGTGGACCGACATGGTGCGCAACACGGTCTTCCTCGCCCTCTTCAGCGCGATCTACTTCTGGCGGGCCAAGACCGAAGAGGCGCATCTGCTGCTGGAAGACGAGCGGTATCGCGAATACCACGCGTGGATGGCGGAGCATGGCCTCATCACCAGCCGTCTTACCAGGGCGCTCAACCGGCTGAAGGCGCGCACCGCGACCGGAGCGGCGGTTCAACCCGCGGAATGATCAGAAGCTGTATTTGTAGATCCGGCTGATGTCGCCGCCCCATTCGCCGTGATAGCGATCGAGCAGGCGCTGGGCGGGCACCTTGCGGCTTTCGACGATCTCGTCGAGCGTTTCGAGGAAGCCGGTTTCGTTGTCGCCGCTGCTGTTCAGCCGTGCTCGCTTGGCGAGGCCGGAACGCGCGATGGCCAGCACTTCGCCCGCGATATCGCCGAGCACGCGACCGCCGGGAATCGGGGCATCCAGCGCCAGGCGGGGGACGGAATTGCGCAGGTTCTCGCGCTCTTCCATCGACCAGTCCTTGACCAGATCCCAGGCCGCATCGAGCGCGCTGTCTTCATAAAGCAGCCCCACCCAGAGGGCGGGCAGGGCGCAGATGCGGCTCCACGGCCCGCCGTCCGCGCCGCGCATCTCCAGGAAGCTCTTGAGCCGGACTTCGGGGAAGGCGGTGGACATATGGTCCCACCAGTCGCTCTGGGTCGGTTTTTCGCCCGGAAGCGCGGCCAGCTTGCCGTCGAGGAAGTCGCGGAAGCTCTGTCCGGCCGCGTCGATATACTTGCCGTCGCGGAAGACGAAATACATCGGCACGTCGAGGATGTAGTCCGCCCAGCGTTCGTAGCCGAAACCGTCTTCGAAAACGAACGGCAGCATTCCGGTGCGTGCAGGGTCGGTGTCGCTCCAGATGTGGCTGCGGTAGGACAGCATCCCGTTCGGCTTCCCTTCGGTAAAGGGCGAGTTGGCGAACAGCGCGGTGGCGAGCGGTTGCAGGGCCAGGCTGGTGCGAAACTTCTTCACCATGTCCGCTTCGGACGAATAGTCGAGATTGACCTGGATGGTGCAGGTCCGCAGCATCATGTCGAGGCCGAGGTCGCCGACCGTGGGCATATGCCGCCGCATGATGTCGTAGCGCCCCTTGGGCATCATCGGCAGATCTTCGCGTGTCTTGTCCGGCCACATGCCGAGGCCGATGAAACCGACACCGCATTCTTCGCCCACGTGCTTGACCTGTTGCAGGTGGCGCCCGGTCTCGTTGCAGGTCTGGTGCAGGTTTTCGAGCGGGGCGCCCGACAGTTCGAGCTGGCCTGCGGGTTCGAGGCTGACGGTCCCGTCTTCCCCGGCCATCGCAATGACCTTGCCGTTCTCCTCGACGGGCTTCCAGCCAAACTCCTGCAGCGCCATCAGGATGTCGCGGATGCCGCCGGGCTCGTCGTAGGACGGAGCGTGGAAATCATCGCGCTTGTAGACGAACTTCTCGTGTTCCGTGCCGATCCGCCACGCCGACTTGGGTTTTTCGCCCTTCGCCATGGGTGCGATCAGCTGATCGCGGGTTTCGATGACGGGGTCGTCGGCGGAAGATGCCTGGCGCGTGCTCATATCGGTTGCCCTAGAAAACCCATGCGAAGGTGGGAAGCCATAATCGCCGCTCAGGCCTGCCAGTCGCCACTCGTACCCATCCACAGGGCAAGCGCGGCGATGGCGGCCGTCTCCCCGCGCAGGATGCGAGGGCCGAGCGTGATCGGGCGCGCCGCGGGGTGCGCACGAATGACCTCTCGCTCCGCCTCGTCGAAACCGCCTTCCGGGCCAACGAGAATTGCCGCGGACCCTGATCGTCCCGTAAAGGCCTTCGCCGCGGCTTCTCCCCCGAGTTCGTCCGCGAAATAGAGCGCCCGGTCCGCCGGCCAGTCGCGCAGCATCGCCTCGAGCTTTTGCGGGGCTTCCAGCCGGGGCAGCGCCGTCCGCGCGCATTGTTCGGCCGCTTCCACGGTGATGCCGCGCCCCCTGTCGAGGTTGAGCTTGTCGGCCACGCAGCGGCGGGTCAGCACGGGGCGGATTTCGGCCACGCCCAGTTCGGTCGCCTTCTCCAGCACGATGTCGAAACGGTCCTTTTTCAGAAGCGCGGGGCACAGCCAGAGATCGGGCACCGACTCGCGCTCACGCAGCTTTTCCACCGCGCGCAGCACGACCTGACGTTTTCCTGCCTCGGCCACCTCGCACGCCCATTCGCCGGTGATGTCGTCGCACACGATGACCACGTCGCCTGCCGTCACCCGCATCACGCGCGAAAGGTAATGCGCTTGCTGACCTTCGACCGCGATCGTCGCGCCATCACTGACCGGCGCGTCGACGAACAGCCGCGGTGCGCTGCGCGGCGGCCAGGCGGGGGTAGCGGGCATGGTCAGTCCGCGAGGGCTTCGATGACCGAGATCAACTGTGTCACGCCGGGATCGAGCATCGCCAGCGGCAGCCGTTCGTTGAGCCCATGGGCATATTCGTCATCTCCGCGAATGAACACCGGCGATACGCCGAAAGCGGGGATGCCTTGCGAACGGAAATGCATCGAATCGGTCGCGCCCGAACTCATGTTCGGTACGACGCCGAGGCCCGGCGCGCGCGCCTGCACGGCCTGTGTCACCGCGGCCATGACATCGTCGTCGAGCGGGCTCTCGATCGATTCGAGCGTGCCGTTGTCCTGAAATTCGAAGGTGATGCGCGGGTTGGCGACGATCCGCTCCAGCTCGGCCTGCACCGTTGCACGGGGCGTGCCGGGGAAGATGCGGCAATTGACATTCGCCTCCACCGATTGCGGCATTGCGTTGGGCGCGTGTCCGCCGCTAACTATCGTCGGCACGCAAGTGGTGCGAATGGCGCCGATCCACTGCGGGTCGGCAGAAAGGGTCGCGGCGGCCTCCGCATCGGTCGGATCGGCGACGAAGGCGCGCATCGCGGCGGCGAGTTCGGGCGGCGCGCCCTCTGCGCTGCCGCTGAGGTAGGCTTGCGTCAGCGGGCTCAGTTGCGGGGTGAACTTGTGCTTCCAGATGGCGTCCAGCGCTGCGCCCATTTCCGCGATGATGTCGACGTTGCCGGGGCGGCTGGAGTGGCCGCCGGGATCCTTCATCGAAAGGCGATAATCGGCATAGGTCTTCTCGCCCGCCTGCATCGCATAAACCATCGGTGCGCCGTCTTCGGCCAGATAGCCGCCGCCCCCGTCGACATTCAGGACCAGCGCCGCGTTGGAGAGCGTCGCGGCCATCGCCTGCGTCGTTTCCATCTGCGTTTCCTCGTCGCCGGAGAAACCCAGGATGACGTCGCGGCCCGGCACCCAGCCGCGCCGCTTCATTTCGAGCAGTGCCGCCATCGACAGCGCCACGCCGCTCTTGTTGTCGAGCGCGCCGCGACCGAAGATGTAGCCGTCTTCCACCACCGGTGTGAACGGATCACGTTCCCAGTCGTCGGGCTTCGCCTCGACGACATCCATGTGCGCGATCACGACCAGCGGCTTGGCCTCTGAGTTGCGGCCTGCGTAGCGCGCGGTGAGGTACCCGGTTTCGCCCACCGGCGTGAACGTCACATCCTGCGCCGCGAAGCCGCCGGCCACCAGTCGTGCGGTCAGCTTTTCCGCCAGTTCTGGCACCATCGCGCGGCCCTGAACGGTGGGGACGGCAATCGCTTCGGTCAGAATGGCCAGCGCTTCCTTCCCAGCTTCCGTTTCCGGCATATCCTGCGCGGCGATCGGCGTCGCGGATGTGGCGAGGAGGAGGGCGGCGGCGGTGCGGATGGCGTGCATGAAGGAAGCTCCCTGTGTTGGTGCGGGTGATTGCGCGTTTGGCCAACGGATGCAACGCCTTCGCAACCGGTCGCTCTGCCGCTATTGCCGTCTACATGAGCGAAACCGCCGCGCCCGATGTCGTCCCCGATAGCCAGCACTCCGGCTTCGTCGCGCGCCTGCCGCAGCTTCCGCGCGACCTCGCGCAACTGGCACGCTTCGACCGGCCGATCGGCTGGTGGCTCTTGTTCTGGCCATGCGCCTGGGGCGTGTGGCTGACCGGGGCGGGGTTACAGTGGGAGCTGATGCTATGGCTGCTGCTCGGCAGCATCGCCATGCGCGGCGCAGGGTGCGTCTATAACGACATCGTCGATGCGAAGCTCGACCGGCAGGTCGCGCGCACGGCATTGCGCCCCGTTGCGAGCGGGCGGGTTTCGAAGCGGCTGGCGTGGGGATGGCTGCTTACGCTGTGCCTGATCGGCCTCGTGGTGTTGCTCCAATTGCAACCCATGGCGCAGCTCGTCGCACTGGGCAGCCTGGTGCTGGTGGCAGCCTATCCTTTCATGAAGCGCATCACATGGTGGCCGCAGGCCTGGCTGGGGCTGGTGTTCAGCTGGGGTGTGCTGGTCGGCTGGGTCGCGCTCCGGCCCGACCGCTGGGAGGTGGTGGCCGCGCTCTATGCCGGTTCCGCGCTCTGGGTGATCGGATACGATACGATCTATGCCCTGCAGGACCGCGAGGACGACGCACTTGTCGGCATCCGCTCTAGCGCGCTGCGGCTGGGCGAGGGCGTGCGCGGCGGCGTTGCCCTGTTCTACGCGGGCGCGCTGGCGCTGTGGGCGCTAGCGTTCTGGCTGCTGCGGCCGGATTGGGTCGCGCTGCTCGCGCTGGTGCCCGCCGCGGTTCATCTGGCATGGCAGGTGACGACGCTCGACCCGAAAGACGGCGGCAATGCGCTGGCCCGATTCCGTTCCAATCGCTTTGCCGGGCTGCTGGTCGCGCTCGCCTGCCTGGTCGTGGGGAACGCTTGATGTGCAATCTCTACCGCATGACCAAGGGGCCGGACGAGGTCGCGCAATGGTTCGAGGCCGTGAACGGCGCGGGCGGGCGAAATTTCGGCACCGAGGTCTATCCGGGCTATCCCGGCATGGTCGTGGCGGAGGGGGAGACACGGGTGATGACCTGGGGCTTCCCTCTGGTGATGACCGGCAAGAGCGGCCAGAAACTGAAACCGAAACCGGTCAACAACGCGCGCACGGACAAGCTCGACAGCTTTTTCTGGCGCTACAGTTTCGAGGAACGGCGTTGCCTGATCCCGGTCAGCGCATGGGCGGAAGCCGAGGGGCCGAAGGGTGGCAAGACGCGCAGCTGGCTGACCCGACCGGATGCCGAACTGTTCGCCGTCGCGGGCGTCTGGCGCAGCTCGGACGAATGGGGCGACTGCTACTCCATGGTCATGACCGACAGCTGCGGAGCGGCGGCGGAATGCCACACGAGGATGCCAGTGCTGCTTTCGACGGAAAATCAGTCGGTCTGGACGGGCGGCTCGCCGGAACAGGCCTTTGCCCTGTGCCGTCCGTGGGAGGGCGAGCTCACACTCGATCGCACGGGTGAGCCGTGGTCGGGCAAAGGCCAGGTCTCGCTACTGTGACCTGTAGCTGACGATCTCGAATTCAATTCCGTCCCAGTCGAAGAAATAGAACCGCCGACCCGGCTCGTAATCGCCGTGATTGAAAGGTTCGAGGCCGTGAAAACGGACAGCCTCCTCCGCCGCGTCGAGATCGTCGACGGTGAAGGCGAGATGGTTGAGCGGGTCGCCCTTGCGATATTCGCCCGTCACATGGTCGCCGGTGTAGAGCGCAACGTAGTCGTGATCGGAACCGACATGGATCGTGCGGCCATGCTTCATCGAAGGGCCGCGCCACCGTTCCTGCCAGCCGAGCAGATCCTTCAGAAGCGAGGCGCTGCGTTCCGGATCGGTGACGGAGATATTGGCGTGTTCGAGACGGCCGGGCTGGACAGTGGCTGCTGCGGGCATGAATGGAATATCCTTCTCAAGTGTCTGCAATTTCGGCGGGCGGAGGCGCGCCGAATCAGCGGATTTGCCAATCATGCGATCTCAAGCTAACTTGAGGTCAAGCGAATGTTGAAAATTATCGGGAGGGCGGAGGACAGATGGATACGCGCTTCATTCCCATCGGAGAACTGTCGCGTCGCACCGGCGTCGCAGTCAGCGCAATCAGGTTCTACGAGGAAAAAGGGCTGCTCGAATCGCTTCGAACCGGTGGCAACCAGCGGCGCTTCCTGCGCAGCGACATCCGCCGCATCAGCTTCATACTGATCGCTCAGAAGCTGGGCCTCAGCCTGCCGGAGATCGAGGGGCACCTGTCGAAGCTGCCGCAGGGGCGCACGCCGACCGTGGCGGACTGGCAGAAGATCAGCCGGGCCATGCGCGGCGCGATCGATCAGCGCATCCAGCTGCTCACACGGACTCGCAACCAGCTCGACCAGTGTATCGGCTGTGGCTGCCTCAGCCTCGCCAAGTGCCAGCTTTACAACAAGGACGACCGCGCCGGAGCCGGAGGTCCGGGGCCGAGATTCGTGCTGGAATGATCAGAGCGGCTTGATGCCGCTCACGCTGGTGGCGCAGCCGAAGAAGTGCTTGCGATAGGTCACTTCCAGACCGGCTTCGCGCAACATCTCCCCGAACTCCGACGAATTGCCGAAATTGGTCGAATAGGTTCCGATCATCGCGAAATCCTGCGCGCCTTTCAGGAAAACGCGCTCGATCGCGGGCAGGATCACTTTCAGGTGCAGGAGATAGAGCGGGCGGAGCAGCCAGCCTTTCGGATCGGATGCCTCGATAAAGGCGAAAGTGCCGCCCGTCTTCAGAACCCGCGCGGTCAGTCTGGCCAGCCTGTGATGTTGTTCCGGCCGAAAGGTCTTGAGACCAAAGGTCGAGATGACGAAGTCGGCGCTGTTAGCCTCCAGAGCGCTTTCGAGCACGTCGTCCTCGATGAAGCCGATCTGGTGCGCGCGCATTGCGTGCAGCCTGTTCAGAGCGCGCCGATGCATCCCCGATGAGATGTCGACCGCCACGATTTTTTCGATCTGCGGATGAGCGGCAAGCAGGTGCGGCCATACCTCCCCAGTGCCCGCCATCAAGTCCAGACCTTCGCGGGTGTTCGCGTCGGTTCGGAGCAGTGCGACGGATTGCTTGCGCCACCGCTCGGTAAATCCGGCGGAGCAGATATAGCTGAAGGCGATGTATTTCTCGGAACAGCGATCGAAGACCTGCTTGACGAAGGCCGGGTCATAGATGTCGCTTGCGGAAGGTTTCACTCCGCCGCCAACAGCTCGGCTTCGGAGAGATCGACGCTGACGAGGCGGCTGATGCCCTTTTCGATCATCGTCACGCCGAACAGGCGATGCATCCGACTCATGGTGACGGCGTTGTGAGTGACGATCAGGTAACGCGTCTCGGTTTCCTTCGTCATCGCCTCCAGCAGGTCGCAGAAGCGTTCGATGTTGGCGTCGTCCAGCGGGGCGTCGACCTCGTCCAGCACGCAGATCGGCGCGGGGTTGGTGAGGAACAGCGCGAAGATCAACGCGACCGCGGTCAGCGCCTGCTCGCCGCCCGAAAGCAGGGTAAGCGATTGCAGGCGCTTGCCCGGCGGCTGGGCAAAAATCTCCAGCCCGGCCTCGAGCGGATCGTCGCTGTCGATCAGCGCAAGATGTGCCTGTCCGCCTTCGAACAGTCGCGTGAAGAGGCGGCGGAAGTGAGTGTCGACCTCCTCGAATGCCGCCTTCAGCCGTTCGCGCCCTTCGCGGTTGAGGCTGCCGATCGATCCGCGCAAGCGATTGACGGCTTCAGCCAGTTCGCCCTGCTCGGCGGCATTGGTGCCGTGCTCTTCCTCCAGCTTGGCGAGTTCGTCGGCCGCCACGAGATTGACCGGGCCGATCCGCTCGCGGCTTGCTGTCAGGCGGTCCATTTCCTCGGATTCTTCGGACGCTGCGCGAATACCGGCCTCCTCGAGGCCGAAGCGTTCGATCAGCAGCGGGGGAGGACACTGGAACCGCTCACCGGAAATGGCGGCCATTTCCTTGCGACGATTTTCCTCGTTTTCCGCCCGCGCCGCGAGCCCGGCGCGAGCCTCGCGCGCGGCGCTGAATGCCTCGTTGGCCTGGTGGAGCGCGCGGTCGGCGGCCTGCGCGGCTTCGCTGGCTTCGGCGACGTTGGCTTCGGCACGGGCAAGTTCCTCGCCCAGCCGCGCGCGCACGGCGTCGCCCTGCTCGATCTCGCGCATCAGCCCTTCGGGCTTGGCGGCCACGACGGCGCGTTCTTCCGCAATGTCGTCGAGCCGCTGGGCCATGTCGGACAGACGCCGCGCCGCATCGCCCGATCGTGCCTGCCAGCCGATGATGTCGGTCCTTTGGGCCGCGACACGTTCGCGCGCGACGGCGAGGCCCTGATCATGCGCAGCCAGCGCGGCGAGGGCAGCTTGCACCGCGCTGCGGGCCGCTTCGTTCTTCGCCTGCGCGGCCTCCAACGTGGCGCGCCCGGTGGCGGGATCGGGCAGGGCGGCGCGTGCCTCCTGCGCCGCCGCCAGATCGCTGTCGGCATGCTTGCGCTGGTCCGCCAGCTCGCCTTGCGCGCGGTCGAGTTCAGCCATGCGCGACGCCAGCCGTTCGCGCTGCGCCTCGGCCTGATCAACGGCGCGCAGGGCATTGCGCTCGGCCTCCGCCGCCTCGGCAAGAGCCCGGTCGGCTGCCACGACGGATGTCTGCACTTCGCTCAGCTGGCTCGCGGCAGCGTGCTGTGCAGCCTCCGCCGCGTCGCGCGCCTTGCGCTGCGCCGGGAGCAGAGCCTCAAGTTCCTTGAGCCGGTTGTCCGCTTCGAGCAGCGCGGCCTCGCTGCTGCCTTCACCGCGTGCGATGAAACCGTCCCAGCGGCGCAGCGCGCCATCGCGGGTGACGAGCCATTCGCCGGGGGAAAGGTCCTGCCCGTCGTCCTGAGCGACGACGCGCACCATTGCGAAACGCGCGGCCAGTTCGGCGGGGCAGTTCTCGACATGGTCGATCAGGCTGTCGGTGGTTTTCGCGGAAGCTTTCTGTCCGGTCCAGAAGCGCCCGTCCGATCCGGCGTCGGGCTTACCCAGCCCCGCCTTCGCATCACGACCAAGCACGGCCGCCGTAGCTTTCTCAAACCCCGGTGCGACCCGAAGGGAATCGATAGCGCGTGGCAGGCCGTGCTTGCCGCTTGCCTGCCGGAGGCGGGCACTGCGGTCTCGTTCCAATGCATTGTATTCGCGTTCGGTTCCGACGAGTTCCGCTTTTGCGCTGGCCAGCGCCGATGCGGCATCGTCCCGCGCTGCGACCAGCGCGGACTTGCGCGATTGCAGCTGTTCGAGCGCAGAGCGGGCCGTTGCCAGCGCGCGGGCTGCGTCTTCCACTCTCACGCGGGCTGCATCGACGGCGGCGGCGGGATCGCCTTCTGCCGATAGCGCCTCGCGCGCCTGCTTCTGCCGCGCGGCTTCGCCGTCCAGCCGACCGACCCGCGTACGCGCCTGTTCGATGGCTGCTTCCGCGACACGCCATTCGGCTTCCACGCCGGCATGGTCGGCGGTGGCCTTGGCAAGCGCGAGTTCGGCTGCGCGAGCGGCGCTTTCGGCTTTCTCGGCCTGACTCGCCAACGCGGGCCGGGCCGCTTCGTCCTCGACCAGGCGAGCTTCCCCCGCTGCAAGTTCGCGGTCGAGCCGGGCGAGCGCTTCGGCAGCGTCCTTGGTCAGCCGGTCGGCTTCGCCACGGTCTTCCTCAAGTCGCTGCTTCTGGCGGTCGAGGTCGGCTAGCCTTTCCTCCGCCGCTTCGAGCTGGCTCGTGAGCGCGGCCATGCGATGGCCGTGCGCGCTGGCATCGTCGCGGCGGTCGGCGTGCTCGTCCCGCGCGGCGACGAGAGCCTCTGCCAGCGCGTGCTGTTGCTTCTGGAGGTCGGCGGCAACCTGCCGCGCTTCCTCCACCCGTGCATCCGCGCCCTTTGCCGCTTCGCGTGCTTCGTCGGCGGAACGCGCGGCGTCGCGCCAGCGGGCGAACACCAGGCGCGCCTCGGCGGTTCGGATCTCCTCGGACAGCGCCTTGTAGCGTTCCGCCTGCTTGGCCTGCCGGCGCAACGAGGCGATCTGCGTATCGAGACCTGCCATGAGGTCTTCGAGGCGGGCGAGATTACGCTCCGTCTGCTTGAGCTTGTTCTCGGCGTCGCGGCGGCGGACGTGGAGGCCCGCGATCCCCGCCGCTTCTTCCAGCATCTGGCGCCGCTCGGTCGGCTTGGCGGCAATGACCTGCGCGATCTTGCCCTGGCTGACGAGGGCGGGCGAATGCGCTCCGGTCGCGGCGTCGGCGAAGGTCAGCGACACGTCCTTCGCCCGCACGTCGCGCCCGTTTACGCGGTAGGCGCTGCCCGCACCGCGTTCGATCCGGCGCATGACCTCGAAATCCTCGCCGTCGGATGCCTTGCCTTGCAACAGCACCTCGGCGAAGTCCCGCGGTGGGCGGCGCTCCGTCCCGGCGAAGATGACATCCTCCATCCCGCCCGATCGCATGGATTTGGGCGAGTTTTCGCCCATCACCCAGCGGATCGCTTCCAGCAGGTTGGATTTGCCGCAGCCGTTGGGGCCGACGACGCCGGTCAGGCCGGGTTCGATACGCAATTCCGCAGGCTCGACGAAGCTCTTGAAGCCGGACAGCTTGAGCTTCTTGATGATCATCGCCTGCGGTTGCCTCCCCCTGTGCGCCTGTTCCGGGCCTTAGCGTGCCCCGGCGCGCTGCAGCAGCGGTTCGAGCGAGGCCCAGTTGTGCGTGCCGATGTTGCGGCCGTTGAGGAAGAAGGTCGGCGTGCCTTCGATGTTCAGCTCGTTCGCCTGGGTCTGCGATCGTTCGAGGATCGCGCGCCCCTTCGCCGGGTCGGAGAGGCAGGCGGCCGCCTGGTCACGCGAAATGCCGCGCGCCGCGAAGAAGTCGTAGAGCCCCGATGCCTCGGCGATCTGCTTGTAGCGCACGTTTTCCTTTGCCTGCATCGCCGCTTCCATCGCCGCGCCGTTGGCCTGAGCCGTTTCGAACATCTGGTTCAGATTGCCCCAGGCCTGGTCGGCGAGCGGCTGTACGCCTTCCGGTTCGCCGCAACGCACCAGCTGCGCGATGGTAAGATCGAGACCGTCGCGGATCAGATTGCGCAGTTCGAAACTGACGCGGCCGGTGGAGATATAATCGCTGCGCAGTTCTTCCGCTGCCTCACCGGCGAAATCGGCGCAGTGGCTGCAGGTGTGGCTGGCGTATTCCACCAGCTTGATCGGCGCATCGGGATTGCCGACGAGGATCCCGCCCTCCGGCGTTTCCGTGGCCATTTCCGCCCAGGTCTGACCGTCGGGGGCGGGAATAGCGGCGATGGGTTCGACTTCTGCGACTTCCTCGTCTCCGCTTGCAGTCGCATCTTCTCCGCCGCCGCAGGCGACGAGTGCCAGCGCGAGGCTGGAAGCGAGAGTAGCGCGGGCGATGTGACGAAAACGCATGGGAACTCCTTTGACGAAGGGATCAGTCTATACAGGCGAAGCCCCGCAACAAGCGCGTTAGGGCGTTGCGGGGCGGTTTTTGCACAAGATGTGGTGGCCCGAAGGCTCTATTTCGCGGATTTCACCGCCGCTTGCAGCTTCGGTTCGAGCGCTTCCCAGCTATGGACCTGGTCCAGCATCGCACCATTGAGCGCGAAGGAGGGGGTGCCGGGGACCTCGAATTCCTGCGAATTCTTGTAGGTCTGCGACACCAGCGCCTGCGCGGCGGCATCGTCGTTCAGACAGGCATCGACCTGCGTGCGCTTGTAGCCGCGCTGTTCCATCAGTTTGTAGAAATCGAGGTCGGACGCGATGGCGCGGCGGCGGGAGGCATAGTCTCCGCTCGTCCAGCGCTGCTTCTGGGCGGCCGTCGCGGCGCGACCTTTGGCCATCCATTGCGGGTGGGCGAGCATAAGCGCCGTGTGATTCTGGAAGAACTTTTCCTTCGGGCCGCAATTGGCGAGCAGCGCCGCGGTGAGATCGACCGGATCGCGCACGATGTGGCGCACTTCGACGGAGACCTTGCCCGAACGTACGAAAACCAGCTTCAGCGCGCCTTCCGCGTCTTTTTCGAAATTGGCGCAATGGGGGCAGGTGTAGCTGACGAACTCGATCAGTTTAACCGGGGCTTCGTCGCCGCCGATGCGATGACCTGCCGCAGTCTGCGTCACGGACCCGGTTCCGGCTGTTTGTGCGGTCGCGACGCCTATTCCGGCGACTCCTGCCAGAGCTGCCAGGGTTATCGCCAAGCGCTTCGTTCTCACGTCAATCAGTCCCCTTTGTCGCCCAGGCTGCGGGCAAGCGATTCCAGTACGGTGCGCAGTTCCGGATCCCCGATGTCGCGCAGGCTGTCGCCCAGTTCCATCGGGATCGGCTTGAGTGACGGCGCAGCCTTGCGCGGCGCCTTGGCTTCCGGCGGCTTAACCTCGCCTTGCCGCATCTTGACCCGCGAGACCGCCTGATAGCCGAAGAAGCGATTCACCCGCTCCATGATCTCGGGAATGACGTGCTGGATCAGCGGCGCGCTGGCCGGCTGGACGACGAGCTGGAGGATGCCCTCGCTCTTCTCGCCCGGCGGGAAGCGGATGGCTTCCGGCATGCAGACGCGCGCGTGGGTCGGGCCGACAATCTCCGGCCAGCGCGTGACGACGGAACTCTGCACGAAACCGAAACGGCGGAAGGCGGTGCGGCCTATGTCGGGCATAAGATCGGCGATCGGCTTAGCCGCCCCGCCGCGGGGGCGGGTGTACTTGCGAGGCGCAGGTTTTCTGGCGCGCGGCTTGGGCGAAGGGCTGTTGGGAGATGTATCGGGAGTGTCGCGTTCCATTGCGCTGCCGCCCATGCCATAGGCGCCGCGTGACTGCCAGCACCGACATCGCCGACACGCTGCTAAACTGGTACGATGCCCATGCGCGCGCGCTGCCTTGGCGAGCCATTCCCGGTGCGCCGCCGCCGGACCCGTATCGCGTGTGGCTGTCCGAGGTCATGCTGCAACAAACGACGGTCGCGGCGGTCAAACCCTACTTCGCGAAGTTCGTCGCGGCATGGCCGACAGTCGAAGCATTGGCTGCTGCCGAAGAGGCGGAGGTGATGGCAGCCTGGGCGGGACTGGGATACTATTCCCGCGCCCGCAACCTCATCAAGTGTGCGGCAGTCGTGGCGGAGCTTGGCCGGTTCCCGAACACCGAGGCCGAACTGCGCAAACTGCCGGGGCTGGGCGATTATACCGCAGCGGCGGTTGCGGCCATTGCCTTTGGCCAAAGAGCCGTGGTGGTCGATGCCAATGTCGAACGGGTGGTCGCAAGGCTGTTCGCTATTGCCGAGCCGTTGCCGCAGGGCAGGAAAGCGATCCGATCCAGCGCCGATGCCATCACACCGAGCGAGCGCGCAGGTGATTTTGCGCAGGCGATGATGGACTTGGGGGCCACAATCTGCACGGCACGAGGGCCCCGGTGCCTGCTGTGCCCGTTGTCGAAGCATTGCGCGGGGCGGCGGCTGGGCGATCCCGAGCGCTTGCCTGTGAAGCCCCCGAAGAAGGTGCGACCCGAACGGCGCGGAACCGCCTTCTGCATCTTGCGCGACGATGCGATCTGGCTGGTGCGGCGCGAGGGCACGGGGCTCCTCGGCGGGATGCGAGCCTTGCCCGACGACGGCTGGACGGCGCGCGACGATGGGGACGGCCAGCCCCCGATCTTAGCCGAATGGCGGGATTGCGGCGCGGTATCGCACGGCTTCACTCACGCGCAACTCACGCTGTCGGTGCTCGCGACCATTACGACGAAGGCACCGGCAGGCGAGGGTCAGTGGTGGCCTGTCTCCCAGATCGACGAAGCCGGTCTTCCGACCGTCTTCGCCAACGCTGCGCGGCTGGCGCTCGCCTAGATGATCCCGCCGCCGAGGCTCAGCCGCACGACCGCGACCAGCCCGACGATCAGGCAGAAATTGCGACCGCCATTGCTCGACGAAATGGCGCCGAGCACCACGCCGAGCACTATCAACGGCAGGGCAAACCAGTTGGCCCAGCCAAGAAAGGGAATGGTGGCCGGGATCACCAGCACCAGCGACAGGAGGCCGAGCAGCCATGCGAGTATATTGAGCATGTGTCTTATATGGATAATACACGAAAAGCTTGCAAGACCCCCCGCCGTTGCCGATTGACCGCCTGCCTCTCTTCCCGCACATCGCAGTGCGAGAGAATAAGGGAGAGACCGTATGAGGCCGCTGGATTTTAACGACATTGCGATCTCGCGCCGCAAACTGCTGCGGGGCAGTGCCCTGTTCGGTGCGGGCGCGGCCATGGGCGCGATGCCCGGCTTCCTCTCGGCGCAGGAAGCGGCGGCGAGATGGCCGAACCTCGCGAGATTCATCGCGGATTATGTCGATAGCGGCAGGGTTGCGAACATCGTTCTTTCGCTGGGAATGGGCGATGCGGATCCGGAATTCATCTCCGGCGGTACGCTGAGCCTGGGCGGCTTCACCAAGGCCGATGGCGACAGCCTCTACCGTATCTATTCGATGACCAAGCCGATCACCGGCATCGCGGCGACCATGCTGATCGACGATGGCAAGCTTTCGCTCGACCAGCCGCTTTACGAGATACTGCCCGCCTTCAGGGACATGAAGGTTCAGAAGGTCTATGATGGCGGCATCGGCCCGGACGATCTGGAACCGGCGGCCAGCCCGATCACCATCCGCCAGTTGATGACGCATACCTCTGGCCTTGGCTATTCGATCATTCAGCAAGGGCCGATCCAGAAGGCCTATACCGAGGCCGGGCTTGTGCCCGGTCAGGTCACCAAGATCCCGGCCGCGGCAATCTTCGGTCGCGGCGACACCGTGCGCAGTCTCGAAACCTTTGCCGACCGGCTGGCGACGATGCCGCTCGTCGCGCAGCCCGGTACGCGCTGGAGCTATTCGGTCGGGCTCGACCTGTTAGGGCGGGTGATCGAAGTGGCATCTGGCATGAGCTTCGATGCCTTCCTGCAAAGCCGCATCTTCGATCCCTGTGGCATGACCAGCACTTGGTTCCGCGTGCCGGCCAGCGAGGTCGGACGGCTGACCACCAACTACGGCGTGGTCAATGGCAATCTGCTGCCGATCGACCCGGCGGCAGGTTCTGTCTATCGCGACGATCCGGCGTTCCCCTTCGGCGGCGCGGGCCTCGTCAGTTCGCCGCGCGACTACGATAGATTCCAGCAGATGCTGCTCGGCTTCGGCGTGATCGACGGCACCCGCGTGATGAGCGAGCCAGCAGTGCGGCTGGCGACCAGCCCGATGCTTTCCACGGATATCGACATGGCAGGCACTTTTGCGGCGGGCGCGAACTTCGGCGCGGGTGGCCGCGTCGGCCTGGGGGCGGATGCGGGAAGCTTCGGCTGGGGCGGCGCGGCTGGCACGCTGTCGTCGGTCTATTACGGACGCAATATGCGGATGGGCCTCTATACGCAGTACATGCCTGCCAACGCCTACGACATGATGCCGCAGGTGCAGGCTGCGCTTGCAGCCGATCTCGCCGCGATGGCGCGCTAGGCCAGACGTGCGCGCAAGACCGCCGCTGGCCTTCTCCGGCTCGCCGATAGAGCGGGCCGACCAGATCCGGATGGATGAGGACCAGCTGGCCGGTCAGATGAACTGGCGCGCGCGGTTGCTGCGGCTGGAAGGGCTAGAGCCTGCCATCGGTGACGACGGCGCGCTCGTGTGGGGAACGCTGGCCGACGCAGCGGAGGATTGCGAGCTGTGTTTCCTCGGAATGCGCGAGGGCAAGGCGCATTTCGCTGCCGTTCCGGGCGAGGGGGCGACCGGCCCCGCCTACGCCAATCCGCGCGCGTGGCAGGCGATGACGATGCTGGGGGCAGAGGATCTCGCGATCTACGGCGGCGCGCGCAGTCTCGTCGATTGGCACGCCCGGCACCGATTTTGCGCGCGTTGCGGAACGACGACGCGGATCGCCAAGGGCGGGTGGCAGCGGCACTGCCCCGAAGACGCGGGCGGATGCGGCGCGGACCATTTCCCCCGCACCGATCCCGTCACGATCATGCTGGTCGAGCACGAAGACAATCTGCTGCTTGGTCGCCAGCCGCGTTTCCCGGAACGCATGTTCAGCGCGCTCGCAGGGTTCGTCGAACCGGGCGAGACGATCGAGGAAGCGGTCGCGCGCGAGGTTCAGGAGGAGGCTGGCGTGCGGGTGCGGGACGTGACCTATGTCGCAAGCCAGCCCTGGCCATTTCCGAGCCAGCTGATGATCGGCTGCCATTCGGTCGCAGAGAACACGGAATTGACCATCGACAAGACCGAACTCGAGGAAGCGCGCTGGTTCAGCCGTGCCGAGCTTGAGGAAGCGCGCGATGCCGGGCGCGAGGGCAGCGGCGACCTGATGCTGCCGCAGCCCTTTGCCATCGCCCGGCACCTGGTCGACTGGTGGCTGGAGGGCAAACCATGAGCACCAAGGTTACGATCGACATCTGGTCCGACGTCATGTGCCCGTGGTGCCTGATCGGTTACCGGCAACTGGAAAAGGCGCTGGACCAGCTGGAAGGCGAGATCGCGGCGACGATCCGCTGGTACGCCTTCGAACTGAATCCGGACATGCCGGAGACCGGCGAGGAGCAGATCGCGCATCTCGCGCGGAAATATGGCCGCACGCCGGAGCAGGCGAGCGAGGTGCGCGGCCAGATGCGTGCCATTGCGGACAGGGCCGGGGCGCAGCTGGATTATCGCGGCGAGGGCGAAGCGCCGCCGGCGATGATGTGGAACACCTTCCTCGCCCACAAGCTGCTGGCATGGGCGCTGGCAGAGCACGGTCCGGAGCGGCAGACCGCGCTGAAGCTCGCGTTGTTCGCCGCTCATTTCGAACAGCGGCGACAGATCGGCGATCGCGACGTGCTGCTGCATATTGCCGCAGAGCAGGGCTTCGACCGCGCTGCCGCCGCGCCGGCGCTTGGCGACGAGCAGCTTTCCCAATACGTCCGGATGGAAGAACAGCAGGCCTACGACGCGAATATCACCGGCGTTCCGGCAATGGTGATCGAAGGGAAGTATCTCGTCCCCGGCGCGCAGGAACCGGACGTCTACGTCAGCACCCTGCGCCGCGTGGTGGAGCGCGAGGGACTGGCCGACTAGAGCAACCCCAGCTTTTCCAGCTTGCCCGCAAGCTTGCCGGGCAGGGCATCGCCTATGTCCTCCCCCTCCTCCAGGTCGCGCGGGGCATCGTCCGCCTTGAGGTAACGCCAGCCCTGATGCGCGCGCTTCGGCTTGGGCCAGGTGCGGATCAGCACGGGCTCCAGCTCGATATGCCAGCGCCCGTCCGTGGCCTGCGTGAACCCGATGATCGGAGAGCGCGCGACCAGCGCATGATTGTGCACCCAGTAAAGCGATCCGCCGACCATTTCCTCGTGCCGCTTGGGCAGGTAGCGCGTCGTCAGCCGCATCTCGCGCCGGTTGGCGAACCATCCGGCGAGGTCGGCGTAGGTCTGCGCGCCGAACGCGATCTTGGTCATGTGGAGCGACATGGGGGTCAAGGTAGGGGCGCGCGGTGCCCGGCTCAAGTCAGCCCGCGAGGCCCGCCGCGACCGCGAGGCCGAGGAATGCGAAGAAGCCCATGGAATCGGTGATCATCGTGACGAACACGCTGGATGCAACCGCCGGGTCCTGATCCAGCCGATCGAACAACACCGGCACCAGCACCCCGGCAAGGCCAGCGGTGACGATGTTGATGACCATCGCCGTGGCAATCACCGCGCCCATCGGCCAGCCGAAGAAGAATCCGGCCGCCACCCCGACCAGCACTGCCACGGTCGCTCCGTTCATCATCGCGACGCGCAATTCCCGCCACAGCACGCGGCGGGTGTTCGCGCTGGTCAGCTGGTTCATCGCGATAGCGCGCACCGCCACCGCCATCGTCTGCGTGCCGGCATTGCCGCCGATGCTCGCGACGATCGGCATCAGCACGGCAAGAGCCACCAGACGCTCGATCGCGGCACCGAACATGGCGATGATGAAGCTGGCGACCAGCGCAGTGCCGAGGTTGGCGATCAGCCAGCGCACGCGCGCCGAGTAGGCTTCGCGCAGCGGTTCGTTGATGTCGCCGTCGCCCGCGCCGGACATCAGCATGACGTCCTCTTCCGCTTCTTCCTGGATGATGTGAGCGATATCGTCGACCGTCAGCTGGCCGACCAGTCGCCCGTCGCCATCGACCACGGCGGCGGAAATCAGGGCGTATTTCAGGAAGCGGAGCGCGACTTCTTCCTGATCCATCTCGACCGGGATCAAGGTCTGGTCGCGCTTCATCACGTCTTCCAGCGCGACGTGGCGCGGGGCCCGCAAAATCCAGCTGAGCTGACAAGTGCCGAGCGGGTGATACCGCTCGTCGACGACGAAGACTTCCCAGAATTCGGTCGGCAATTCGTCGCGCTGGCGCAGGTAGTCGATCAGGTCTCCGACCGTGAGATGCTGCGGCACCGCAACCAGCTCGCGCTGCATCAGGCGCCCGGCAGTTTCCTCCGGATAGGACAGCGCCGTTTCGATCGCGGCGCGGTCTTCCGGCTCCATCTTGGCGAGAATGGCCTGCTGGTCGACCTCGTCGAGATCCTCGAGCATCTGCACGGCATCGTCAGTGTCGAGCTGTTCCGCGATTTCCGCCGCAGCCGCGGGGTCGAGCGCTTCGACCATCGTCTCGCGCACGTGATCGTTCAGTTCGGCCACGACCTCGCTGGTCATCAGGTCAGTGATCGATTCTGCCAGCGTCAGACGATGGTCGGGATCGAGCAATTCGAACAAATCGGCCAGATCGGCAGGGTGCAGCGGTTCGACCAGATCGTAGAGACGCGACGGATCGCCCGCATCGAGGGCTTCGCGCACCTCGTCGACGAACTCGCGCTTCAGCCGGTTGTCCTCGTCCAGCCGGTCGTCGGCCTCGCTCTGCGGCGCGTCGGCCGTCTGCGGATCGTCGAGGAGGTCTTGCTCGGCCATGCCTGCCAACTAGCCTTCACCGGAGTAATTGCAAGCAAGGGTGACAATGCGCGGACGCCCCCTATATCGGGCCCACGATTTTTACAGGAGACTTGATTCATGGCTGACCAGAAACTGACCCTCACTCTCGACAATGGCGACGGGAAGGGCGGCGACGTCGTGATCAAGCTGCGTCCGGACCTCGCGCCCGGTCACGTGGAACGCATCACGGAACTGGCTGGCGAAGGCTTCTATGACGGCGTCGTGTTCCACCGCGTCATCCCCGGCTTCATGGCGCAGGGCGGTGATCCGACCGGCACCGGCACCAGCGGCAGCGACAAGCCGAACCTGAAGGCGGAGTTCAACGATCATCCGCATACGCGCGGCGTCTGCTCGATGGCCCGCACCCCCGATCCGGACAGCGCCAACAGCCAGTTCTTCATCGTGTTCGACGACGCGACCTTCCTCGACAAGCAGTACACCGTCTGGGGTGAGGTCGAGAGCGGCATGGAACATGTCGATGCACTGCCGGTCGGCGAGCCGCCGGCAAACCCCGGCACGATCACCAAGGCAACCGTCTCCTGATCCTCTGCTGACGCGGGCTTTCGCCGGATAATTTCGGCGAGAGCCCGCATGTCCGTCGGGGGGTTACAATTCCCGGCCAACCAGTGCCCGCCTCAATGCGGGCCGGTCGCGCAAGGGGAATGGCGCGTGCATGACAAATCTGGACATCATGAATCGGGCAGGCTCGCCTGCGGGCTATCGCCGGTTCCGCGCGTGCGCTTCTGGTCGCCGTCGGCCGAACTCGCGCCCTATGTCAGCAGCTACCAACTTTACGTCGTGGACGACGATCCGCAGGGGCATCGTGGCGCGTTCGAACCTGCCTGGGCGAGCCTGCGCATCTCGCTCGAGACGGTCGACTGGCAGCTGACGCGGGGGGAGGGGGAGGCTCTGACCCCGCCGCGCAACGCGCTCTTCGGACCCACCAGCAAAGTCATCTGGTCCGTCTCAGCCCAAGGCGTGCTCATATCGGCCGGTCTGCGCCCGCGGGGCTGGCTGCGCCTCTTTCGCGATCCGGCGAAGGACTGGGCCGACCAGATCGGCCAGCTTCCCGATCTCGGCCAGGTTGCGGGCGACACCGTGACCGATGTTTTTGCTGATATGCAGGATGACGAAGACATCCCGCAGCGCTTCGAGGCGCTTCTCGGCGCGGCACTGCGCAAGCCCACGGCTTACGACGATGCCGCCGGGAAGCTCGAAGCGGCACTGGTGGATGCTGCCAACCGCACGGTCGCCGATCTTGCGAACGCGACTGGCCTGACCATTCGCACCGTCGAGCGAGTTGCGGCGCGCTGTTTCGGCTTCGCGCCCAAACTCTTGTTGCGACGCGCGCGCTTCCTGCGCTCGCTCCATGCGATCAGGGCTGCGTCGCCGGGCAATCGCGCCAAGGTGATCGATCCCGATTACCACGACTATTCGCACTTCGTGCGCGACGCGCATGACTTCCTGGGCATGTCGCCCCAGGCTTTTCTCCAGCATGAAATGCCGCTGCTCGCGGCCGCGCTGCGGGAGCGCAAGCGCGTGGTCGGCGCGCCGGCCATGGCCCTCGACAGCGTGCCGGGTGCGAAGGACGGCGGCGGAGAAGCGGCCTAGAGGCCTGCGTCCACCAGCCAGTCGTGGAACTGGCGCACCTGCCGCTGCTCCAGCGCGCGCGGGCGGCACACGAACCAGTAGCTGTAGGGGCTTTCGACCTTCCGGTCGGGAAACAGCCGCGCCAGTCGCTGATCGGCGGCGCGGTCGTAATGATTGTCGTGCATGATCGCGATACCGAGGCCCTGTGCCGCAGCTTCGAGGATCAACTGGCCTGAATCGTAATGATCGACGGCGACGTCGTCCAATCCTTCCAGGCTGAGCGCTTCCTTCCAGGCGTTGAAGCTTTCGGGCAATTCGTTGTGAATCAGGAAAGTCTGCTTCTGCAGCGCTTCGATCGAGGGTTCGCGGCCAAGTTCCTGCGCCATTTGCTGCGAACAGAAAGCATAGACCATGTTGTGGTCGAGCCGCACGGAATGGAAGCTGTCGTCGGGCTCGCGCATCAGCAGGATGGCCGCGTCGAGCGTGTCGCCGACCCGGTCGCGCAGGTGCGCGCCGGTGTCGATGTCGATGTGCAGGCGCGGGTGGCGCTTACGCAGTTCGGCCATGCGCGGGAACAGGCGCTGGCTGCCGAACAGCGGCAGGACGCCGAGGTGCAGGCGCGTGACGGACTGGTTCTCGGACTGGCTGTCCACCGCCGCCGCGAGCGCGTCCAGATGCGGCGAGACCGCATCGTAAAATGCCTGCCCTTCGTCGGTCAGCTTCATCGACTGGTGCGCGCGGGTGAACAGCTTCTTGCCCGTGAACTCCTCCAGATTGACGATCCGGCGCGACAGGGCACTGGGCGAAAGGTTGAGCTCGTCCGCCGCGGCACGTGCCGAGCCGACGCGCACGACGCGCATGAAAGCCTCTAGGGCGCGCAAGGGGGGAAGACGACGGATAGCCATTAGCAAGTCATAGTTGCATGAATTGCAATGTCGAGCGGCGATTGGCCGCGCTCCATCGCTATTCCTCTAGCGCTTCCTCCGCCGTCACGGGGGGGTGGAGCCGCAACCGGGTGACGTGCGTGTCGTCGCCGCCGGTCACTTCGAGCTGCCAGCCGCTTTCGTGGACGAGGACGTCGCCGACCGCGGGGACTTTTTCCGCCAGCACGAAGGCGAGGCCGCCCAGCGTATCGACCTGACCTTCGACGCGGTTGAGCGCCGGGTCGACGATATCGGCCAGATCGTCGAGTTCGATCTTGGCATCGGCATCCCACATCCCTTCGCCAATCGGCACGACGAGGTCGCGCGGCGCATCGTCGTGTTCGTCTTCGATATCGCCGACGATTTCCTCGACCAGATCCTCGATGGTGATGATGCCGTCGGTACCCGAATACTCGTCCACCACGATCGCGAGATGGACGCGGCGGCTGCGCATATCGGCCAGCACGTCCAGCGCATTGCGCGACTGCGGCACGTAAAGCGGCTGGCGCATCAGGACGGTCCAGTCGTCGGGCGGCGGCTTGCCGTCGGCCAGGAAGGGGAACACGTCCTTGATGTGAACCATGCCGACCACCTGGTCGAGTGTCTCGCGATACACTGGCAGGCGCGAATGGCCGTGTTCCGAAAATTGCCCGACCAGCTCGGTCCAGCTGCAATCCGCATTGACCGCGATGATCTCCCCGCGCGGAATCGCGACGTCGTCGGCATCGTGTTCGCTGAAATGCAGGAGGTTGCGCAGCATCTGCCGCTCTACCGAGGAGAGGTCGCCATTAGGGACGCTCTCGTCCTCGTCGGCGTGGTCTTCCTCGTGCTCGTCGATCGCGTCTTCCAGCTGCTCGCGCAGGCTCGGCTCGCGCTCTCCGGGCGCCATCAGGTTACGGATCAGGCCGATAAGCCCGCCGCTACTCTCCGATTCTCCAGATTGGGAATCGTCGCTTTTCGAATGGTCGGGCATCGCCCTGCTCAATGCTCCTGCATGTCGTGGTCGCGTCCATATGGGTTCGCAATTCCCAATTGTGCAAGCACCTTGATCTCGATGCCCTCCATTTCCTCCGCATCCGCAGTGGAGATTTCGTGATCGTGGCCGGCCAGATGGAGCAATCCGTGGGCTATCAGGTGGGCGGCATGTTCTTCCACCGCGATACCCTTTTCGGCCGCCTCCCGCGCGCAGGTTTCATGCGCAAGGGCGATGTCGCCGAGGAGGACCGGGGGGCCTTCGGGCGCGAGGTGCAGGAGTTCTGCACGCTCCAGCATAGGGAAGCTCAGCACATTGGTCGGCTTGTCGCGGCCCCGCCATTCGCGGTTGAGCGCGTGTACCTGATCGTCGGAGGTGAACAGCAGGCTGGCGGAGAGGCGCGGATTGGCAAGCGCGGTTTCGTGAGCGGAGAGGGCCGAGGCGACGCGTGCGGCGAGGGCTTCCCAATCGGCTTCGGGCCAGTCTTCAAGGTCTATTTCAAGCTGCACCGACACTCTCCGTTCGTTGCAGGGAATCAGGGGAAAACGGCCGGATATTCATGTTTCGGCCACTACATCGCTATGGGGCGGGTAGGAAACGATAAGCACATTTACGGTGGGCGGAACTCCGATATCGAACCCCGGTTCTTCTGTTATGAAGGCGTTTCTTACCCTCGTTGCTTTCTGCGGTATTACTGCGTGCTCCGAGGCCGGTACGAGCGAAGGCGCCCGCGTTGCATGGTTGGCCGATGCCAACGACCCGCAGGTCCTGATCGGCAACTTCTCCGGCACGATCGCCGTGAGAGACGGTTGTGTCGGTGTCGAGACCGCGCCCGGTAACTTCCTTCAGGCCGTCTTTCGAACGCGACCCGAACTCGATCTGGAGGCCGGTGTATTCCGCTCCGTCACTTACGGGCAGGAGTTCAGGGAAGGGAGCGCCATCACGGGCGAAGGCGAAGTCTATCGCCTCGATGAGGGACGGAAATTTCTGTCCGATGCGGGCGCTGCGCCCTGTTCGGACAGCCTGCTGATTATCAAGCGGGTCGATATGGAGAATAAAATGCGCAAAGCATTTGTGTTCGACGCTGCCGCTTCTGGTCTTGGTGTGTCTACCAATGCGCATGCACAGAATTAGCCGTCTCCGCCGTCCTCGGACGCCAGGCCGCTAACTAAGCAATCGCTACCTTTCCCGAATATAAACCTTCAGATTTTCGCGCCGTATGTCGAATTTTTCCGAGCGCTCAATAAGTGTGACCAACTTGGGACACCCAAAAGTGCGAGGATCGAAGTCGGGCTGCAAAGCAGCGAGTTGATTGCCCACTGCGGCCAGAAAATACCATCCGTCCGCGTCGTCCAATTGGTTTAGCGCGAGTTGAATGTGTTTGACCGCTGATTTCGGGGACTGATTTTGTGTCACTTCGCGGGTACTGGTGGTCCCGCCGCATTGAGAATTGGCAGCTGTCTGATCTGCCGTTGCAATCAGGTTCTCTATGTAAATGAAGCGTTTGCAAGCTCTTCGGAAGCTTTCGGGTGTTTTTCGCTCCCCAAATCCATAGACATCCAAGCCGAGTTCCCTGATGCGCGCGGCAAGCCTCGTGAAGTCACCGTCGGATGAGACAAGGCAAAAGCCGTCGAACCGACCGCTATGCAGCAGATCCATCGCATCAATTATCAGCGCGATATCGGAGGAATTTTTTCCGGCCGTGTTCGGAAAGTTTTGATGCGGGATGATCGCGTGCTTGGATAAAACCTTGGTCCAGCTGTTCAGCGGGTCGCTGGAGAAATCGCCATATATTCGCCGAGCACTTGCTTCGCCAATCGATGCAACTTCTTGAAAGATTGCAGCAGCATAACGCGAGGGCACGTTTTCTGCATCAATCAGGATTGCGAGCCTGCTCGCTCGCTCCGCCTCGTTTTTCATGGCTCATGGCACTAGCCCCTACGCGCCTAATAACCCGTTTAAGTTGCCTCAACCCGTCCCTTCGTAAGCCTCCACGATGCGTCCCACGATCGGGTGGCGCACCACGTCGGCGGCGGTGAAGCGGATGGTGCCGAAGCCGTCGATGCCTTCCAGCTTGTCGACCGCATCGGCGAGGCCGCTCATGCGGTCGCCGCCGGGAATGTCGACCTGCCGCGGGTCGCCGCAGATCACCATGCGGCTGTTCTGGCCGAAGCGGGTGAGGAACATCTTCATCTGCTCGCGCGTGGTGTTTTGCGCTTCGTCGAGGATGATGAAGGCATCCGCCAGCGTGCGACCGCGCATGAAGGCGATGGGCGCGACCTCGATCACGCCGCTCGCCAGATGCCGCTCCACCTGTTCGGGCGGGAGGCAATCGTACAGCGCGTCGTACAGTGGCCGCAGGTAGGGATCGACCTTGTCCTTCATGTCGCCGGGGAGGAATCCCAGCTTCTCGCCCGCCTCGACTGCCGGGCGCGACAGGATCAGCCGCTGCACGCTTCCGCTGATGAGCTGCGCCACCGCCTGCGCAACCGCGAGGTAGGTCTTGCCCGTACCTGCCGGGCCAAGCGCGAAGATGATGTCGTCGCGCAGCAGGCTCCGCATGTAATGCGCCTGCATGGCGCTGCGCGGCACGATGGTCTTGCGCCGCGTGCGGATCATGATCGGCGGACCATCGTCGGAGGCCGCGACAATCCCGTCGAACGTGGGTTCGTTGGACATGGCGATCAGCGCCTCGATCGCGCCCTGATCGAGGTCCTGCCCCTGCGCCAGCCGGTCGTACATGGTCTGCAAAACGTCGCGCGCGCGCGCCACGCTGTCTTCCGGCCCTTCGATATGCAGCTTGTCCCCGCGGGCGGAGATGAACACGCCGAGCCGGTTTTCCACCTGCACCAGATTGGCATCGAACTGACCGAACAGCGGGACCAGCAAGCTCTGGTTTTCGAAGCTCATGTCGACCTGCACGCGGCGCGTTTCGCGATGCGGGATTGGGTCGGGAGAAATCACCGGATCTCCGTTGCCGGAGTGGGTGCGTGACGGTCTGCGGCCCATAGGCTCCTTTCGCTAAAGGTCGAGTCGCAAGGTAAGCGCTCGAAGGCGGGGCGCAAGTGGGCGCGCGACGGGGCGGTGGAAAGTCACGGCCCTGTCACGAAAGGCCGCGTCAGGCGAGGGCGGGCTGGCGCAACTTTCCGCTGATCGAATTGGGTCCGGCTTCGACCAGTTCCGCCTGCACCAGATCGCCGATCGCTGCGTCGCCTTCGAACCAGACGGACTGCAACCAGGGCGACTTGCCGAGCCATTGGCCGGGATGCTTTCCCTTGCGCTCGACCAGGACTTCGCAGGTCTTGCCGATGCTCGCCTGGTTGAAGGCCAGCTGGTCGCGGTTGAGCGCGCCTTGCAGGCGTTGCAGGCGCTCGTCCATCACCTCCAGAGGCACCTGACCGTCCATCGTCGCTGCGGGGGTGCCGGGGCGCGGCGAGTACTTGAAGCTGAAGGCCTGTGCGTATCGAACTTCGCCTACCAGCGCGAGCGTGTCGGCGAATTCCGCCTCTGTCTCTCCGGGGAAGCCGACGATAAAATCGCCGCTCAGCGCGATGTCGGGCCGCGCGGCGCGGAAGCGTTCCAGCAGGCGGAGGTAGCTTTCCGCCGTGTGGCTGCGGTTCATGGCCTTGAGCACGCGGTCGCCGCCGCTCTGCACCGGCAGGTGAAGGAACGGCATCAGCTTGTCGATCTCGCCATGCGCGGCGATCAGGCCGTCGGTGACGTCCGTCGGATGGCTGGTCGTGTAGCGGAGGCGTGCAACGCCATCCAGGTTCGCCAGCGCCCGGATGAGGCCGTCGAGACCGACGGTGCGGCCTTTCTCGTCCTCGCCCGACCATGCATTGACGTTCTGCCCCAGCAGGGTGATCTCGCGCGCGCCGGCTTCGATCAGCCTCGCCGCTTCGTCGACCAGATCGGCATAGGGGCGGGAGATTTCCGCGCCGCGCGTGTAGGGCACGACGCAGTAGGTGCAGAACTTGTCGCAACCCTCCTGCACCGTCAGGAAGGCGCTCGGCCCGCTGCGCCGGCGGCGCGGCAGGGCGTCGAACTTCGCATTGGCGGGCATATCGGTATCGGTCGCGCGCTTGCCCGCAACGGCCTGGTCGATCAATTCGGGCAGGCGGTGATAGGCCTGCGGGCCGACCACCATGGACACGGCCGGGGCGCGGGTCATGATCTCTTCCCCCTCGGCCTGGGCGACGCAGCCCGCGACCGCGATCATCGGCGGTGTCTTCTGCGTCTTGCCCTTCGTCAGGCGGCCGATGTCGGAATAGATCTTCTCCGCCGCCTTTTCGCGGATGTGGCAGGTGTTGAGCACGACGAGATCGGCATCCTCGCCCTCGGGCGCGGCGCTCATGCCCTTTTCGGCCAGCAGTTCGGCCATCCGCTCGCCATCGTAGACGTTCATCTGGCAGCCGAAGCTCTTGACCCGGTAGGTCTTCGGGGGCGTAATTTCTGACATGGGAGCGCCCTTAGGCGAAAACGCGGCGGCGTTAAAGCATCTGCCGGGCGAGGGCGGAATGCGCCGCTGCGATCATCGCCTTGCGGTCCGCCACGTCGGGGCCGGACAGCGGCGGGAAGAAATGGACGGTCAGCCGCACCGGCTTCATCCGCGCGAGCGTGCGCTTGAAATATTCGACACCCGGTTCGTCCCCGATCCACGCCACGGCAAGCGGATCGGCATATTCGAGCAGCACCGGCTGCACTGTCGCGCCTTCGGGTAGCGGCTCCATCGCGCCCAACAACGCGCTCTTGAACGGCAGCAATTGCGTGCCATCGCCGGTCGTCCCTTCCGGGAAGAGTGTCAGCGTGCCGCCATCGGCCAGCGCCTCTCGCATGGCCCGCGCCTGCTCGCCGACGGAGGCCCGGTTGTGGCGGGCGATGAACACCGTGTCGTTCATCTCGCACAACCATTTGAAGAAGGGGTGGGCGGAGAGACCGTCATGCGCGACGAACGCGCTGTTCGCGGCGTGGCTGAGCGCCGGGATGTCGTGCCAGCTGACATGGTTGGAGAGTAGCAATGCCCCCGGCACGCGCTTCCCCCGGCGCGTCAACTTGAGGCCTGCAATACTGCCGACACCGGCAAGGAACACGCGGGGCCAAAAGCGCCTCAGGCCCAGCAGCCGCCACAGCAGATGCAGCGGCGCGCAAACCAGCAGCAGGGCGAGCATCAGCGCGAGCCGCAGAACGATCAGCACCCAGCCGAGCGGCGCGATGCGCGTGTCTTGTGCGGCGAGAGCGGTCACCATGTGCCGAGGGGTCAGCCGGTCGCCCGGTCCTTGTCGCGGTCGATCCGCACGGCATAGAGTTCCATGCGGTGATCGACCAGCCGGTAGCCGAGCCGTTCGGCAATGACCTTTTGCAAGGCTTCGAGTTCGGGATCGACGAATTCCACGACCTTGCCGGTTTCCACGTCGATCAGGTGATCGTGGTGGGCCTCGGGCGCAGCTTCGTAACGGGCGCGGCCGTCACCGAAATCGTGACGATCGAGGATGCCGGCCTCCTCGAACAGGCGCACGGTGCGATAAACGGTGGCGATCGAGATCTTCGGATCTATCGCCGCTGCACGTTCGTGGACCTTCTCGACATCGGGATGATCGGTGCTTTCCGACAGAACTTTCGCAATCACGCGGCGCTGCTCCGTAATCCGGAGGCCGCGCTCTGCGCAAAGCTGTTCGAGGTCGATGGTCTGGTGCAAGGATTGCCGCTCCGCAAAAGAAAACGCCCCGCATACCTAATGGCGCGGGGCGTTTTTCTCAAGCTGGCCGGGAAAAGTCAGGCCGACTTCTTCTTGCGGCCGCGCTTCTGGCCGGGTTGACGGCCAAGGCCGATCTTCTTCGCCAGCGTGCGACGGGTCTCGGCATAGTCGGGGGCGACCATGGGGTAGTCGGCGGGCAGGTTCCAGCGCGAGCGATAATCGTCGATGCTCATGCCGTGTTCGGTCATCAGGTGACGCTTCAGCATCTTCATCTTCTTGCCGCAGTCGAGGCAGACGATGTGATCCTTCTTGACCGACGCGCGCACAGTAACGGCGGGTTCGGGGCGTTCTTCTTCGGCTGCCGCCGGGCTGCCAAGTCCAGCCAGTGCGCCGTACACTTCTTCGATAAGGGTTTTCACGTTTTCAGCGGCGACGTCATTGTTGCTGACGTGTGCGGCGACAATGTCGCTGGTCAAGGTCAACAATGTTTCGCGCAGATCGATCTGCAGTTCGTCCACGTCTTTCTCCATTTGTTCTTATGCGACCCTAGGTATAGCCCTAGTTCTAGGTGCGCACTACACCAAACGGCACCTGACGCAATGAGAGTTTCCCTCGTCAGGAAACGCAGCGAACCGGCAACTCTATTTGCGGGTAAGGTCTCGGGCGAAAGTAATCGCGTCCCTGCGCTGACCATCTGCCCCGCGATAGTATTCACGGCGACTGCCGATTGGGGCGAACCCCTTGGCGCAATAGAGTTTTTCCGCCGGGTTGCCGTCGCGCATCTCAAGGAACACGCGGATTACCCCGCGCCCGCGCGCCGCCGTGAACAGCCGGTCGATCAGTTCGCTGCCGATCCCGCGCCCGCGCAAATCGGGAGCGACTGCGATGAGCAGAAGCTCCTCTTCGTCGAGTACGGAGCGGCTGAGCACGAATCCCGCAGGCCGGTCGTCCGCATGGCTTATCAGGTAATGGGTGTTCGGCATCAGCAAGGCATCGCCGACCTGTCGGCGGTTCCATGCCTCTCCGAAGGCCGGATCGAAGGCGCTCTCCATGACCGCCATGATGCGGTCGAGATCGTCGGTCATGCGGACACGCCCGGCAATTTGGCGTCAGGCGCGCGGCCGTATATGGGCGAAAAATCCTGCGTCAGCAACATCGGCGGAAGGCTCAGCGCGAACCGTGCATCGGGCAACAGATCGAGCGCGCGCAATTCGCGTCCCGCCGTTTCTGCAAGGGCGAGGGCGGTGGAACCGGCCGCTAGGTCTCGCTGGCAGACTGCCGCCGCTGACTGCGGCGAGAGCGAGCGCACGGCGTCGACAGGCGTTCCGTCCGCCGCGAAATCCTGCACGAACCACTCACCATGCCCGCCGGTCATGCTGACGAATACGGCACCGGATTGCTCTGCCCGAGCCATCGCTGCGACCAATGCCAGCGTGGGGTATCCCAGCACGTCCGCGCCCCACGCCAGTCCGAGCGCGCGTGCGCAGGCAAGGCCGATGCGAACGCCGGTGAAGCTGCCGGGACCAAGCGACACGAGGATCCGGTCGGCGCGCCCTTGCTCGGGCAGTTCCGCGATCTTCGGCACTAGCCGTTCGGCATGGCCGCGGCCAAGTACCTCGTGCGAATAGGCCAACAGTTCCTCCCCCTCGAACAGGGCGAGCGAACAGGCGGGCGTAGCACAGTCTATCGCGAGGGTGCGCATGGCGGTGCGCTATAGCTGCGGCGCGGCGCAAGTAAATGCGCCGCGCCGTTAGTATGACAGGTCAGTCGATGCGATTGAACTTGTCGAAATCGGGCCGCGGGCTGCGGTCGAAGATGGTGCTGCGATCGCCGTAGCCGATCGAGCAGATCCAGTCGGCGCGATACTTGGGCTCGTCTGCGAAGAAGGCCTTGGTCGCCGCGTCCTGGTCGAAGCCCGACATCGGGCCGCAGTCGAGGCCCAGCGCGCGGGCCGCGATGATTAGATAGGCGCCCTGAAGCGCGGAGTTCCGGAAGGCGGCTTCCTTGCGGGCGTCCTCGTCCCCTTCGAACCAGCTCTTCGCGTCGGTGTGCGGGAACAGCCAGGGGAGGTGTTCGTGGAAATCGATGTCGTAGCCGATCACGACGCATACGGGCGCGGTCCGGATCTTTTCCTTGTTCGCATCGCTGGCGGTCTCGGCCAGCTTGTCCTTGGCGTCCTGCGACTTGCACCAGACGAAGCGACCGGGCTGCATGTTGGCGGACGTGGGCGCCATCTTCAGCAATTCGTAGATCTGCCGGATCTGATCGTCGCTGACGTCCTTGTCGAGCCAGCCGTTATAGCTGCGGGCTTCGCGGAAAATCTGGTCGAGCGCGTCGGCGCCAAGTTGGTCGGACAAGGGTAAGTCTCCGTTGATGGTGTTGAAATTCAGGCTGCGCGCACTTCAACGACCTCCGGGACATAATGTTTCAGCAAGCCTTCGATTCCATGCTTAAGCGTCGCGGTGGATGACGGGCATCCGGCGCAGGCCCCCTGCATCGTCAGGAAGACGACGCCTTCGCGAAACCCGCGATAGCGAATGTCGCCGCCATCGCCAGCCACGGCCGGGCGAACGCGGGTCTCGATAAGGTCCTTGATCTGTGCCACGATGTCCGCGTCAGCCGGATCGTCGCCCACTTCGCCGTCATCTTCCGGAGGCACGGCGATGCCTGCCGCCGTACCGGGCGCAAACAGCGGTGCGCCGGAGACGAAATGGTCGAGAATGATCGAAACCACCTGACCCTTGAGCTGCGCCCAGTCAGCGCCCGGTGCGGCGGTGACCGAGATGAAATCGCTGCCGAAGAACACGCCGGTGACCTCTCCGCTGTCGAAGATCGCCTGCGCGAGCGGGCTAGCCTCGGCCTCTTCGGGCGAGGCGAAGTCGCGTGTGCCGCCGGCCATCACCTCGCGATCCGGCAGGAACTTGAGGGTGGAGGGGTTGGGCGTGGTCTGGGTTTCGATGAACATGGTCCCTATCTAGGTGGCCGGACAGCCCCTCACAAGCGATGGCTTCTTGCCTGCCATTCACCCTTGCTTCATTCCTTTCCCCTGTATGAGTAGCCCCATGAATCTGCCCCTGCGCGTCGCGCGTTCCGCCTCGTTCATCCTGCCCCTGCTGATGCTGGCCGTGCCCGCCACGGCGCAACAGGTCGCACTGCCGCCAGCCGCCGAGGCAAATGCGCCGCCACCGGCCTCGCTACAGGTCGACGATCCATGGCTTTATCGCGGGTCAGACATTCCCCGCGACACGCAGTGGAACTTCGGGGAGCTGGAGAACGGCCTGCGATATGCCGTACGCAACAATGGCGTGCCTCCCGGTCAGGTGGCGATCCGCATTCGCATCGACGCGGGCTCGCTCTACGAAACCGACGCGGAGCAGGGTTTCGCGCATCTGCTCGAACACTTGAGCTTCCGCGAATCGAAACATCTCCAACAGGGGCAGGCGATCCCGACCTGGCAGCGGCTCGGCGCTACCTTCGGCAGTGACACCAATGCCGAGACCAGCCCGACGCACACCAATTACAAGCTCGACCTTCCCAATGCGAATGTTGCCAAGGTCACCGAATCCATGCGCCTTTTGTCGGGCATGATCCGCGAGCCGGCCCTGAGCAGCGCGAACCTTGCCGCCGAGGTGCCGATCGTTCTTGCCGAGCGGCGCGACAATTCGGGCGCGCAATTGCGCGTGTCGGAAGCTTCGCGCCAGACCTTCTTCGCCGGGCAGCCGCTCGCCAACCGTTCCCCCATCGGGACGATCGCGACCTTGCAGGGCGCGACGCCGCAGGCGGTTCAGGCGTTCCATTCGCGCTGGTACCGGCCGGAGAACACCACGGTCGTCGCCGTGGGCGATATCGACCCGATGGTCCTCGCCCGGCTGGTCGAGCAGTATTTCTCCGACTGGCAGGTGGCCGGTGAGCCTACGCTTGCGCCCGATTTCGGCGATCCGGTTGCCCCTGCGGGGACCGATCCCGACAATCCGGTGGGCGAGGTCAACATCACGGTCGAGCCCGATCTTCCGCGCACCATCACCTACGCCTACCTGCGCCCGTGGGAGCAGGTGACCGACAACCTCGAATACAATCGCGGACTTATTACAGACGCGGTGGCGCAGGCGATCCTCAATCGGCGGCTGGAAGCGCGTGCGCGCAGCGGCGGGTCGTATCTCTACGCGCAGGTGCAGCAGGACGACGTCAGCCGCAGCGCGGATGCGACCTTCGTTTCCTTCGCACCGCTCGGCGACGACTGGCAGGCTGCCATCGGCGACGTGCGCGGCGTGATAGAGGACGCCATCGCCTCGCCTCCGACACAGGAGGAGATCGACCGCGAGGTGGCGGAATTCGACATCGGCTATCGCAACCTCGTCGAGCAGGCGGCAATTCAGGCCGGCGCCAAGCTGGCCGACGACATGGTGCGCGCCATCGACATTCGCGAGACGGTCGCCGCGCCGGAAGTCATCCTGCAGGTGTTCGAGGACATGAAGCCGCGCTTCACGCCCGAAGCCGTCCATGAATCCACGCGCAAGCTGTTTGCCGGCAATGTCGTGCGCGGCCTGATGATCGCGCCCGACGATGCAAATGGCGCGCAGGCGCGGTTCGTCAGCGCGCTGTCCGCCCCGGTCACGGCAGACGCCAACGCCCGCATCGCGGCGCGCGCCATCTCCTTCGACGACCTGCCGCCGATCGGTGCGCCCGGAACCATTGCCCAGCGCGGCAATGTCGGTATTCTCGACATGGAGCGTGTCGATTTCGCCAATGGCGTGCGTGCGCTGGTGTGGGAAACCGACAACGAGCCGGGCCGCGCCACGGTGAAGGTTCGCTTCGGCGCGGGCTATCGCCAGTTCGCACCGGAGGACGGCGCTTATGCCGCGCTCGGCCAGATCGCGCTGGTAGGATCGGGCCTTGGCGAGCTGGGCGAGGAAGACCTCGACCGCATCGCAACCGGCCGCAAGTTCGGCTTCAACTTCGCGATTGGCGACGGCACCTTCAGTTTCGAGGCGGATACGCGGCGCGAGGATATCGCCGACCAGCTTTACCTCTTTGCCGCCAAGTTCGCACAGCCGCGCTGGGACGTGAACCCGGTGCTGCGCGCGCAGGCCGCCGCGCGGCTGGGCTACGACAGCTTCGCCGCCAACCCGGCCGGCGTGATTGAGAGGGACCTCGAATACCTCCTGCGCGCCCGCGATCCGCGCTTCAAGACGCCGGACGCCGCCGCCATTGGTGCCACCTCTCCGGAAGGTTTCCGCGAGGTGTGGGAGCCGATCCTGAAGCAAGGCCCGATGGAGGTCATGGTGTTCGGCGACGTCGATACCGAAGCGACCATTACCGCGCTGCAAAACACCTTCGGCGCGCTGGCTCCGCGCGAACCGCTGCCCGCCGGCGTGGAGGCGGAGCAATATGCCCTCCCCGCCGCGCAGACCGCGCCGCAGGTGCTCCACCACCGCGGCGAGGCCGATCAGGCCGCAGCCGTCGTGGCTTGGCCAACCGGCGGGGGGCTGGGCGAACTGCGCCAGTCCCGCCAGCTCGAGATCCTGACGCAGGTGTTCTCCAACCGCCTGCTCGATGCGCTGCGCGAACAGGCGGGCGCCAGCTACGCGCCGCAGGTGTTCAGCAGCTGGCCCGTGGATGTCGACAGTGGCGGACAGGTTCTCGCCATTGCACAGCTCTCGCCGGAGCGGGTGCCCGATTTCTTCGCCGCCGCCGACAGCATTGCAGACGATCTTGCCACCAACGGCCCGTCCGCCGACGAACTGGAGCGAGTGACGGAGCCGCTGCGGCAGGGCATCAACCGCGCGCTGACCGGGCACAAGTTCTGGCTGCTCAATCTGGAAGGTGCGACCCGCTATCCCCAGCGGGTGCAGATGATGCGGACGCTGCTGTCCGATTATACGGAGACCACGCCCGAAACGATGAAGGTGCTGGCGCAGCGTTATCTCGGCGCGCGCGACGGCTGGCGTCTTGCCGTTCTGCCGGAAGGGCAGGAACTTGCGGCAGGCTATACCGCGCCGCGGGCATTGGCTGCCGAATAGCTGACCATGGGCGCGGAGAAGGGAAATTGCCCTTGCCCGCGGCCCAGCCTTTGCCAGAATGGGGGCGCGGGCCTATCATGGCCCGTTCGTTGTTTTCGGACGCTCTGACGGAAGATCTTTAAAAGTGGCACAGAACTGGACACCCGATAGCTGGCAGTCGCACGAAGCGCGGCACCTGCCCGAGTACGAGGACAAGGCCGAACTGGCCGAGGCCGAGGCTACGCTGTCCTCCTATCCGCCGCTCGTCTTCGCGGGCGAGGCTCGTGCGCTGAAGCGCGACCTTGCCGATGTCTGCGATGGCAACGCCTTCCTGCTGCAGGGCGGCGACTGTGCGGAGAGCTTTGCCGAATTCCATCCCAACAACATCCGCGACACGTTCCGCGTGATTTTGCAGATGGCGGTGGTGCTGACCTTCGCCGGCAAGATGCCGGTGGTGAAGGTCGGGCGCATGGCGGGGCAATTCGCCAAGCCGCGCAGCGCGCAGACGGAAACGCAGGGCAGCACCACGCTGCCGAGCTACTTCGGGGACAACATCAACGGGATCGAATTCGACCCCGTTTCGCGGCGCAACGATCCGCAACGCATGGTGCGCGCCTATTCGCAGGCCGCCGCTACGCTCAACCTGCTGCGCGCCTTTGCGGGCGGCGGTTATGCCAATCTGCGGCAGGTTCACCAGTGGACGCTCGACTTCATGGGTCGCAGCCCCTGGGCGGACCGCTTCGCCAAGACTGCCGATCGCATCGGCGAAGCGCTCGATTTCATGGAAGCATGCGGGGTCGATCCTTCCACCGTGCCGCAATTGCAGGGCACCAGCTTCTTCACCAGTCACGAGGCGCTCCTGCTGCCTTACGAGCAGGCGATGACGCGGCAGGATTCGCTGACCGGCGACTGGTTCGATACCAGCGCGCACATGGTCTGGATCGGCGACCGCACCCGGTTCGACGGCAGCGCGCACATCGAATTCGCGCGCGGCATCGGCAATCCCATCGGCATGAAGTGCGGCCCCAGCCTCGATCCGGACGCGCTGCTGCGCCTGCTCGACACGCTCAATCCGGGGCGCGAGAAGGGGCGTATCACGCTGATCAGCCGCTTCGGCCACGACAAGGTCGAGGCGGGCCTGCCGCCGCTGGTGCGCGCGGTAAAGCGCGAAGGGCACCCGGTGGTGTGGAGCTGCGACCCGATGCACGGCAATGTCGTCAAGTCCGACAGTGGCTACAAGACGCGGCCGTTCGACCGCATCCTGACCGAGGTTAAGGGCTTTTTCGCCGTTCACCGCGCGGAGGGCACTCATGCGGGCGGCGTCCATGTCGAAATGACCGGACAAGACGTGACCGAATGCGTCGGCGGCGCAGTGGCGATCACCGACGATGCCCTGGGAGATCGCTACCACACCCATTGTGACCCGCGCCTCAACGCCGCGCAATCGATCGAGCTCGCATTCCTGATCGCGGAAATGCTCAATCTCGAAGCGAGCGAGCGGCGCAAGGACGCGGCCTGAAGGCGATCTGACCACATAACATTTGTGGGCTGAGCCGGCGAAGCGGAACAAATGTTCCGTTGCGGGACTTTGAATTGCGACAGCTTTCCGCCATGCTGGCTCCGGCATGGCCGAATTCCCGACGCAAGACAGGAGAAGCCCCTTGCCCCCAGCATGGCCCCAGGCTGAGGTCCATACGGATAGCGATGCCGGTCTGGCCGATCGATTTCGTGCCACCCGCGCGCTTACCGAAGCGCTGGTCGAGCCGCTGAGCGAAGCGGACGCTGTCATCCAGTCGATGGATGATGCGAGCCCGGCAAAATGGCATCTCGCGCATACGACGTGGTTCTGGGAAACCTTCCTGCTGCGCGATCATCTGCCCGGCTACCGCACGTTCGACGACGATTACGCCTTCCTCTTCAATTCCTACTACGAAGCGGAGGGGGAACGGCACGCACGCGCACGTCGCGGCATGATCTCGCGCCCGTCGCTGGCGGGCGTACTCGACTATCGCGCCCACGTGACGGAAGCGATGGCCCCCCTGCTGGAGCGGGAGGAATGTGCCGAACTGATCGCTCTGGGCGTCGCGCATGAGCAGCAGCATATCGAGCTTTTGCTGACCGACATTAAGCACGCGCTGTTCCAGAACCCGATCGGCCCGGCGATGTTCGATTTGCCCGCGGATGACACCCGCGACGGATCGGCTTCGTCTGGTTGGACCAGCCATCCCGGCGGCATCGGCATGGTCGGCCACGACGGAGCTGGCTTCGCGTTCGATTGCGAAGGCCCGCGTCACCGCGTGCTGCTCGAACCCTTCGCGCTGGCCGACCGGCTCGTGACCAATGGCGAATGGGACGCGTTCATCGCCGACGGTGGCTATGACACCGCATCGCTCTGGCTGTCCGATGGATGGGCCTGGGTACAGTCCGAAGGCATCAGCGCGCCGCTTTACTGGCGCGAAGGCGAGCAGTTCACGCACGCCGGCTGGCAAGCCCGCGACCCGGACGCCCCTGTCACCCACGTCAGCCACTTCGAGGCGGATGCCTTCGCCACATGGGCGGGTGCCCGGCTGCCGAGCGAGTTCGAATGGGAAGCGGTCGCGCGCGGCCAGCACGCCGAGAGCGAACCTGCGCATGATCCGTCTGGGGGCAACCAGCTCGATGTCGCAGCCCCGCCATTGCCCACCGGTTCGGACGGGCTGTTCGGCGATTGCTGGCAGTTCACTCGCAGCGCCTATCTCCCCTATCCGCGCTTCAAGCCGGTCGAGGGCGCGGTCGGCGAATACAACGGCAAGTTCATGAGCGGCCAGGGCGTGCTGAAAGGCGCGAGCTGCGCCACGGTGCGCGGGCATTCGCGCGCCAGCTACCGCAATTTCTTTTACCCGCACCAGCGCTGGCAATTCACCGGCCTGCGCCTTGCGAAGGATATCTGATGGCAACCGAACAGGGGCTCGCGCTGGTCGAGCGTGACGAAGATGGCGTCGACCGGGCGTTCCGCGCCGATGTGCTTGCGGGCCTCACGCAGCGGCAGAAAGCGATCCCCGCGCGCTGGCTCTACGACGATGCCGGGTCGCAATTGTTCGAAGACATCACGCAGGTGCCGGAATATTATCCGACGCGCGCCGAAACCGAAATCCTGAAGGCGAGGGGGGAGGCTTTCGCCGGTCTCATAGGGCCGGGACGTGCGGTGGTGGAGTTCGGCTCCGGTTCCTCGGTCAAGACACCGCTGCTGCTCGGCGCGATCGATCCGGCGGCCTACGTCCCGCTCGACATCTCTGGCGATTTCCTGCGCGCCGCAGCGAAGGATCTTTCGGGGAAGTTTCCAGACCTGCCGGTCTATCCGGTGGAAGCGGACTTCATGAAGCCGGTGAAGCTGCCCGACGCCGTTACGGATATGTCTCTGCTCGGTTTCTTCCCCGGATCGACCATCGGCAACATGGTCGCGCGCACCGCGGTCGACCTTCTGCGCAATATGCGCGAAATTCTGGGCGATACGTCACAGCTGCTGATCGGGATGGACCTGATCAAGGATCGCGACGTGCTGATCGCCGCGTATGACGATGCTGCGGGCGTGACGGGGGAGTTCAACCTCAACCTCGCACGGCGGATCAATCGCGAGCTGGGCGGCACCATTCCCGTCGAACACCTGCGCCACGAGGCCCGCTGGGACGACACCTTCGCGCGGATCGAGATGCATCTGGTGGCACAGGACGACATTGCCTTCGAAGTCTCCGGCCAGGATTTCCAGATGGCTAAGGGCGAGACGATCCATACCGAGAACAGCCACAAGTTCGGGCGGCGCAGTTCCGCCACGCTGCTGCTGGCAGGCGGCTGGACCCCGCGTGAACGCTGGACGGATGCGCAGGGGCGCTTCTCCCTCATCCTCGCCGACGCGAGCGAGGTGCGCGAGGCGCCCTGATGCGACGAGCCGAATTGGCGAAGCCGCCATGCAGCCCCTATATGGTCTGAGTGGACCTTTCCGACCTCTGGACGCAACTGGCGGGGGCCGTCGCCAGCGTGCCGCAATCCGGCCTGCTGATCGCGGCGGCAATCGCCGTGGTGCTCGGGATCATGGGCTCGTTTTTCGCAGCACGTCTTCCCGGCTTCGGGCGGTTGCTGCGCCGCGTCAGTACGCTGGGTCTCGTGGCGGTGTTCGTCATGGTGGTATTGCAGGTCAGCCGGTTCGATCCGCGCTTCGATATAGCCGTGCCGGAAATCGGCCTGCCTGAGCAAAGCGTCACCGGGGGAGAGACTCGCATCGAACTGGCGCAGGACGGCCATTTCTGGGTGCGGGCGGAAATCAACGGACGGCCCGCCGATTTCCTCGTCGATACCGGTGCCACGCTGACCGCGCTCGGCACCGAAACGGCGCAGGCGAGTGGGGTGGCCCCGCGCACCGGGGGGATCCCGGTCCAGCTCAAGACCGCCAACGGCATCGTGTCGGCAGAACTCGGCACGATCGACTCGCTGCGCTTCGGCAATATCGAGGCGCAGGGGCTGGATGCGGTGATCGCGCCGAACCTTGGCAAGACCAACGTCGTCGGCATGAACTTCCTCTCCCGCCTGCAGGGCTGGCGGGTGCAAGGCACCACGATGATCCTCGACCCGGCTCCCGGTCAGACGGTGGAGCCGGCAGAGTAAGCGGCTACAGCCGTTCGCCCCCGCGTTCTTCGACCTTGTCCTGCGTGTTGTGTTCGAAATCGCTGGCGGCGTGCCGCTCGCGCAGCTGATTCGCAGGTTCGCCGTAGGTGCGGTTGACCATCATCCCCCGCTTCACGCCTTCCCGTGCCCGCAACTGGTCGGCCCAGCGAATGACGTTGGTGTATTCGTGCACCGACAGGAATTGCGCCGCGTCGTAGAGAACGCCTTTCGCCATGGAGCCGTACCACGGCAATATTGCCATGTCGGCGATGGTGTAATCGGCCCCGGCGATAAATTCGCTATCTGCCAGTCGGGTGTCGAGCACGTGCAACTGCCGCTTCACCTCCATCGCGTAGCGGTTGATGGCATATTCGATCTTGAACGGCGCATAGGCGTAGAAATGGCCGAAACCGCCGCCCAGGAACGGGGCGCTGCCCATCTGCCACATCAGCCAGTTGAGCGTTTCGGCCCGGGCGGCCGGGTCGGTGGGCAGGAAGGCGCCGAAACGATCGGCAAGATGGATCATCATCGATCCGCTTTCGAACAACCGCAGCGGCGGATCGAAACTGTGGTCGACCATCGCCGGGATTTTCGAGTTCGGATTGACCTCGACAAAGCCGCTGGAGAACTGGTCGCCCTCTCCGATATTGATCAGCCAGGCATCGTATTCCGCCTGCGAATGGCCTGCGGCGAGCAGCTCCTCCAGCAGGATGGTAACCTTCTGCCCGTTCGGCGTACCGAGCGAATATAACTGAATCTGATGGTCACCGACCGGGAGATCCTTGTCGCGCGTCGCGCCGGAGATCGGCCGGTTTATGCTGGCGAAACGCCCCCCGCTTTCCTTGTCCCAGTTCCAGACCTTTGCCGGTTCGTATCCGGCGGGCTGGTTGTTGGCGGGATCGTGGGGTTCGTCGGCCATGCGTGCGTCTCCTTCTGTCGACAAGACATAGGCAGTGGTCGCGCAGTTGTAAGGGGAGAGTGCCGACACTACCTGACGCTGCGATGAGCGGATCGGCCAAGCTGACGCGCGGTTCCGTCCGCGGACACCTCGTGGGGCAAACGGCTCCTGGTATCCTTGGCGTTGCCGCCATCGTTTCGGTCGGCGTGGTCGATGCCTATTTCGTCGGTCAACTCGGCACGGCGGAACTCGCTGCGATCAGCTTTGCCTCGCCAGTGCTGCTCGCGGTTACCAGCCTCGGCATCGGTATCATGGCGGGCTTGAGCTCCGTCGTCTCGCGCGCCCTGGGCGAAGGCGCGGACAAGAAGGCGCACCAGCGCGGCAATCTGGGTATCGCGCTGGCTCTCGTCTGCGGCCTGTTGCTGGCGGGCGCGCTGGCCGCGCTGCGGCTGCCACTGTTCCGGCTGATGCAGGCAGGCGAGGACGTGCTGCCGATCATCGACGACTACATGTTTCCCATCGTGCTCGGTCTGCCGCTGCTGCTGTTGCAGATGGGCGTCAACGGCGTGCTGCGCGGGCAGGGGGCGGCGAAACGCAGTTCTGCGGTGCTGGTTATCTTCGCCATCGCGAACTGGATTCTCGACCCCATTCTCATCACCGGCGTGGGCGGTTTCGGGGGTTTCGGCGTGGCGGGCGCGGCCTATGCCTCGATTGCCGGATGGGGCCTGGCATCCCTCGGCGGGCTATGGCTGCTGCGAAGCACGCAATTGCCGTTCGACCCGCGCGCGCTGAAAGGCAGCGAGCCGCGCAAGACCGTGCCGCCGATCCTCAAGGTGGCGGTGCCCGCGGCCTTCGCAAATGCCATCAATCCCATCGGCCTCAGCGTGCTGACGGGCTTCATCGCGGCTCAAGGTTCCGCAGCGGTCGCGGGATTTGGCGCAGGCGGACGATTGCAGGCGTTCATGCTGGTCCCGCTGCTTGCCATGTCGGGAGCGATCGGTTCGATCGTCGGCCAGAACTGGGGCGCCTCGGAATATGGCCGGGCGCGGTCGGCATGGATGCAAGCGGCGGTGTTCGCCGTCCTGTACGCGCTCGCCATAGCGCTGGTGTTGTTCTTCGCGCGGGACTGGTTCGCCGGGTTCTTCAGCGAGGATGCGGCCGTGGTGCGCGAATTCAACCGCTACCTCGCCATTTCGGTATGGGGCTATGCCGGTTTCGGCGTGCTGATCATCACCAACGGAGCGTTCAACGCGATTGACCGGGCGAATACCTCGCTGGCGCAATCGGCAGCGCGCGTCTTTCTGGTGATGGTCCCGGTGGCGTGGTTCACGCGTGGCGCAATAGGTGCCGATGCGATCTATTACGGCGAACTGGCGGCAAACCTTGCCGGCGGGGCGCTTGCGGCGTTCCTCGCATGGAGGCTGCTGAAACACCGGGAGTAATCGCTGGCTGGGGTGGCAGGATTCGAACCTGCGCATGCCGGTACCAAAAACCGGTGCCTTACCGCTTGGCTACACCCCAGCAGCGTGGGGGCCATATAGCGCAGCGGTTCGCGAAGGGAAGGGGGCTTCGCCGCGATTGGTCACGGGAACCGCCTGACGCTCCGGCGCATTTAGCGCTCACCATGGCATCGGTCGCACCGCCTTCGAGCAAACTCATCTACATCGACGATTCGATGCCGGGAATTTCGCGCAAGCGGGCGGGCAAGGGCTGGGCCTATTACGACCCGCAGGGCAAGCTGATCCGCGATGCGGCGGAGAAGAAACGCCTCAACGCCATAGCCTTGCCGCCGGCCTATACCGACGAGTGGTTCTGCCCCGCGTCCAACGGCCACATCCTCGCCACCGGCTACGATGCACGCGGGCGCAAGCAGTATCGTTACCACCCCGATTTCCGCGCCATGCGCGAAGGCGAGAAGTTCGACGGTTGTGCCAAGTTCGGCAACCTCCTGCCGCTGGTCCGCAAGCGCGTGGAAGACGATCTCAAGTGCCGCACGCTGAGCCGCGAACGCGCGGTTGCAAGCGTCGTGCGCCTGCTCGATCTCGGCGCACTGCGCGTGGGGAACGAGAGTTACGCCAAGTCGAACAAGAGCTTCGGTGCGACCACGCTGCGGCAACGTCATGCGGAAGTGACCGGTCGCACGCTCAAGCTGCGGTATCGCGGCAAGTCGGGGAAGGACCGCGTCGTTACCCTGACCGATGGGCGGCTGGCCCGCGTGATCCGGCGGATGCAGGACCTGCCCGGGCAGCATCTCTTCAAATACGAAGACGGCGATACGATGCAGGCCGTTTCCAGCGATGACGTGAACGCCTATCTTCGCGAGACGATGGGCGCGGACTTCACCGCCAAGAACTTCCGCACGTGGCACGCCAGTGTCATGGCTTATTCGCAGATCGCGTCCGCATCCGCTCCGCTGACGATAAAGTCGGTGATCGAAAGCGTGGCCGCCCATCTCGGCAACACGGCCGCCGTCACGCGCAAGAGCTACATCCATCCCGGCGTTATCGCGCTGATCGACGATCAGGAAGGTTTCAGGGCCAAGCTGCGTCTGCCGCGTAGCACGCGGTGGATGACGCGCGAGGAACGCGGGCTGATCGCATTGCTGGAAGAAGGGCCTGAGGCGCAGAGCTATCTCACCGCAGCGTGAGGCCTTCCCCAACGAAGCTTTAACCGTGACGCGGTAAATATCTTGCCATGCGACCCATGGCATTTTCCGAAGATACTCTGGCCCGGTTCGCCGAGGTATATCCCGTAAATCCGGCCAAGCTCGCGCACGGGCTGCGCGGCGATGCGCGCCTATCGCTCGAAGCCCTCGTGGCGCTGGCGGTGGACCTGGGCGAGGACAGCGTGGAGTACAATCCAGGCGACCTGCCCATCGGGATCGCGCCGGAAGACATTCCCGCAGCAGCCATGACCCCCGCCGAAACGATCCGCCAGATCGAAACCGCAGGGGCGTGGATGGTGTTGAAAAGGATCGAGCAGGTGCCCGCATACCGGGATCTGCTGGAAGACTTGCTCTCGGAACTCGACCCGGTAATCGCCCGGACGACCGGCCCGCGCCACCGCAGCGAAGGTTTCATCTTCATCAGCTCGCCCGGTTCGATGACACCGTTCCACTTCGACCCGGAGCACAACATCCTGCTGCAATTGCGCGGTGAGAAGACGATGACCGTCTTTCCCCCCGATGACGAGACCCTGTGCTCGCCAGAACTGCACGAGCGGTTCCATACCGGCAAGCATCACCGCAATCTGCCGTGGGACGACGCGTTCCTGCCGCGCGGGGAGGCAATTACCATCCGTGCTGGCGAAGCAATCCACGTGCCCGTGAAGGCGCCGCATTTCGTGCGCAACGGCAGCGAGGTTTCCGTCTCGCTTTCCATCACCTGGCGCAGCGCGTGGAGCGAGGCAGAAGCGAGTGCGCGCGGCTTCAACGGGCTGGTCAGGCGGCTGGGTATGCAGCCCCGCAGCCCAGCAGCCTATCCCGCCAGCAACTGGATAAAGTCGACCGCCTACCGCGCAGCGCGCAGGCTCGGCGTTACCGGCTGACGCAATCTAGCTGAGGCGCGTCACCCATCCGTGGGTGTCCGGCTCCGTCCCGCGCTGGATGCCGACGAGGCGGTTGCGCAGCTTGCTGGTCAACTGGCCCGGCCCGCCGCTGCCGATGGTAAAACTGCCGTCCTTGCCTTCGACCTTGCCGACCGCGGTGACGACTGCCGCAGTACCGCAGGCCATCGTCTCCACCAGCTTCCCGCTGTCTGCGTCGGCGTGCCACTGTTCGAGGCTGTACATCTCCTCGCTCACGTCGAGCCCTTCCTCTCTGGCGAGGGCGATAAGGCTGTCGCGGGTAATGCCGGGCAGGATCGTGCCGGTCAGTGGCGGAGTGATCATGCGCCCGTCATCGAACACGAAGAACAGGTTCATGCCGCCCAGTTCCTCGATATATCTGTGTTCCGCCGCGTCGAGGAACAGCACCTGGTCGTGTCCGCGATCGAAGGCTTCGCGCGTCGGGACGAGGCTAGCGGCGTAGTTGCCACCGCACTTCGCCGCGCCGGTCCCCCCGGGCGCAGCGCGCGAATAGTCGGACACCCAAATCGAGACCGCAGGCGCGCCGGACTTGAAGTAATTGCCTGCCGGGCTGGCGATGACGATGAACTTGTACTGCTTCGCCGGACGCACGCCGAGGAACGCCTCGCTCGCGAACATGAAGGGGCGCAGGTAGAGCGATCCGCCCTCGACGGTGGGGAACCAGTCCTTGTCCGCCGCGACCAGTTCGCGGATCGATTCCACGAACAGTTCCTCGGGCAGATTGGGCATGGCAAGCCGATCGGCCGAGCGATTGAAACGTTCCGCATTGGCTTCGGGCCGGAACAGCGCCGTGCCGCCATCGGCCGTGCGGTAGGCCTTCAGCCCTTCGAAGATTTCCTGCGCGTAATGCAGCACCGCCGCGGCCGGATCGAGGCTGATCGGTTCACGCGCGGTGACGCGGGCCGAGTGCCAGCCTCTGTCGGCGTCGTAGTCGATCACCACCATGTGGTCGGAAAACAGCGTGCCGAAGCCGGGATCGGCCAGCGCGGCGTCGCGCTGGTCCGCAGGCATGGGGGAGGCGTTGGGGAAGTGTTCGAACTGCATGATGCGGCGGTTATATCGCCGTTCGACCCCGCGCAAGGCGGCAGTTTATCGGGTCGCGAACAGTTTTTCTGCTGCTCGAATTGGGAATGGCCAAATGAAGAAGGCGGCGCGGGCCCGTACCCGCAACCGCCTTCCGCATGGTCAGCGGCCAGGAAGTGCCGCTCACGAAACCTTTATCGCTTGTCCGAAAAGCTTAGCGATAATGCTCCGTGCGGAAACTTGCCGACCCCTCTGCTGAACCATGAGACATCGGATCACCTCCTTTCGCGCTTGTAAGCCAAGACCCTGCCATTTCACCGGGGGCCGAGACCCGCGTTCACCGCTGGCCTTGAGTGCAATGTGAGTCGAAACGGCCCGCAAGACAAGTCTTGCATTTGCATTTTTCCCCGTCACAATCGGTCTTTCCGGCCCACGATTGCTGCGGGTCGGGTTCTCCCGACAATCAGGCGTTCCTGGCATCCGGCGCGTGCGGTGCGAGGCCGAGTTCCAGCCCCATGCGGTCTTCCAGCGCGAAGCGGTCGAACAGGTCGGCGCTGGCGCGGTTGAGACCGACAACACGCACGTGGCGGCCGTTGCGACGCATCCGGTCCACCACCTTGTCGAGCGCTCCGATGGCGGAAATGTCCCAGAAATGCGCGCCCGCCACGTCGATCACGACATGGGTGGAGGGGTCGTCATACGCGCTCTCCGGTCCGATGGAGCGGACGAACCGGTCGACCGAGGCGAAGAATATCTGCCCGGTGACGTGATACACCGCGCTGTGCGGGCGGCGCACGCGCTCCACCGCGAACATTCCGCGCACCTTGTTGGCGAAGAAGATGCCCGACAGCAGCACGCCGGTCAGCACGCCGATGGCGAGGTCGTGGGTTGCCACGACGACCAGCACGGTCGCGAGCATGACGGCGGAAGATGGCAGCGGATGGCGGCGCAGGTTGGGAATCGAATTCCAGCTGAATGTGGCGATCGATACCATGATCATCACTGCGACCAGCGCAGGCATGGGAATGCGGCCCACCCATTCGCCCAGTAGGACGAGCACGAAGAGCAGGAACGCGCCTGCCGTAAAGGTGGACAACCGCCCGCGCCCGCCCGAGGCAACGTTGATCACCGATTGCCCGATCATCGCGCAGCCACCCATTCCGCCGAACAGCGCAGCGGCGATGTTGGCAACGCCCTGGCCACCCGATTCGCGCTGCTTGTCGCTCTCCGTGTGGGTCAGGTCGTCGACGATCTGCGCAGTCAGCAGCGATTCGAGCAGGCCCACCGCCGCCATGGTGAGCGAATACGGAAGGATGATCCGCAGCGTCTCCCAGGTCAGCGGTACCTCCGGCATCGCGAAGCCGGGCAGGCCGTCCGGCAGCTCGCCCATCTCGCCCACCGTGTTCACGTCGATGTTGAAGCCGATGGTGATGGCCGACAGCACCAGAATCGCGACCAGCGGCGAGGGGAAAGCGGTGGTGAGCCGCGGAAACAGGTAGATGATCGCAAGACCGCCTGCGACCAGAGCGTAAGTCTCCCACCCCACGCCGATCAGCTGGGGCAACTGCGCCATGAAGATCAGGATCGCGAGCGCGTTGACGAAGCCGGTGATGACGGAGCGGGAGACGAACTGCATCAGCAGGTCGAGCCGCAGCAGCGCAGCAATGCCCTGGATCACGCCCATTAGGATCGTCGCGGCGAAGAGGTAATCCACCCCATGCTCGCGGACCAGCGGCACCACGACCACCGCAACGGCGGCGGTGGCGGCGGAGATCATGCCGGGTCGCCCCCCGGTGAACGAAATCACCAGCGCAATGGCGACCGAGGCATAGAGACCGACGCTTGGGTCGACGCCCGCGATGATGGAGAAGCCGATCGCTTCCGGGATCAGTGCCAGCGCGACGACGATCCCCGCGAGGACATCCGCGCGGATATTGCCGAACCAGTCGCGGCGCCAGTCCGGCGCCGTGGCGAGTGTGCCTTGCATGAGATTGCCCCGATTGCTTGCGAGCGCGCTGGTGCGCCTGCGCGGTAAGTCGCAGGCGGCCCTAGCGGCTCATGCTGCGATGCACAACCGGAGGGCCGGTCAGATCCCTGCGGCGGTGAGGGCGCGGTCGAGATCCTCGATCACGTCGGCCGGATCTTCCAGGCCGATGTTGATGCGGATCAGCCCCTCGGTCACGCCCATTTCGGCGCGCGCTTCTTCGCCCATATTCGCGTGCGTGGTGCTGGCCGGGTGGCAGGCGAGACTGCGCGCATCCCCGATGTTGTTCGAGATATCGACCAGTTCCAGCGCGTCGAGCAGGGCGAAGGCCTGCGCGCGGCCTTTCGGCATTTCCCACGCGAAGATAGGGCCGGTCATCACCATCTGCTTCATCGCCATCTCGTGGCGCGGGTGGCTGGGCAGACCCGGATGAAGGATGCGCCCGCCCGCCTTGACCAGCCGGTCCTCGACGAAGCGGCCGACTTCCAGCGCGTTCTCGCTCTGGCGGCGTGCACGCAGGTCGAGCGTCTCGAGACCCTTGTGTACGACCCATGCATTGAACGGCGAAAGATTGGGGCCGGTGTTGCGCTGAAAGGGCAGCAGCACGTCGTCGATAAACGTTTGCGTTCCGCAGATCGCCCCGGCCAGCACGCGGCCCTGTCCGTCCATCAGCTTCGTGGCGGAATAGGCGACCACATCGGCGCCGAATTCAAGCGGGCGCTGCAGGGCGCTGGTTGCGAAGGCGTTGTCGACCACGGTGGTGATGCCATGCGCTTTGGCGAGGCCGCAGACATATTCCATGTCGACGACGTCGAGCGTGGGATTGGCAGGCGTTTCGAAGAAGAACACCTTGGTGTTGGGCCGTATCGCAGCTTCCCAGGCGGCGTTGTCCGTGCTGTCGATAACCGACGTTTCGATACCGAACCGCGGGCACAGGTGATCGAGCAGCCAGCGGCACGATCCGAAGGCCGCGCGGGCACCGACCACGTGATCGCCCGCCGAAAGCTGGCACAGCAGCGCGGCGGTCATGGCGGCCATTCCGCTCGCCTGCGTGCGGCACGCCTCTGCGCCCTCCATGACAGCTATACGCTCCTCGAGCATGGCGACCGTGGGGTTCTGCAGGCGGGAATACGTCATCCCGGTGGCATTGCCGGCGAAGCGGTCTGCCACGGTCTGCGCATCGTCATAGGTGTAGCCGCTGGTGAGGAAGAGCGCTTCGCTGGTCTCCCCGTTCTCGCTGCGCCACGTCCCCGCGCGCACGGCCTGGGTGGCGGGGCGCCAGTTGCGGGTGATTTCGCGGTCGAGGCCTGTCGTTTTCTTCATCGCCGCGCGGCTTACGGGGCGGGGGCCGGGCTATGCAACGAAAAACGGGGCCGTAGAGGCCCCGTCGTCCGTTTAATTCTGTGTGTTCGGCCTACGGGCTGAACGGCACGTCATCGTCGTCGTCATTGTCGTCCGAGATGAGCAGAATGGCCATGCCGACTGCTGCGATAGCGGCGATCAGCAGGCCCTTGCCGAACTCACCACCGACCAGCCCGTTGCTTTCGGCCATCGGGGCTGCTGCGCGGACAGGTGCGTCCATTGCGGCGGCCTGTGCCACCAGCGGCGTCGCGGTAAGCGCAAGTGCACTTGTCGCGGCTGCGAGTTGTTTGAACATGAGAATCCTTTCGGTTGGAGTTCACTCCCATAACATGTTGCAACGCACAATGTTCCGAAAAATTCGCAAAATCCGTGTGATACGTCTGGCGGGGAAAACGCTTCGTCGGGCCCGAATGCAGTTTGATGCGAATGGGCAAAGAACAAACGACAATCGGCAAACGAAAAACGGGGCCCCGAAGGACCCCGTTTCTAAATTCTCGAAAGGACGAAAATACTACGGGCTGACCGGAGCTTCTTCGTCGTCTTCGTTGCTTTCCTGCACTGCGACGATGATCGCGACAGCAGCAAGGATAGTCAGGATAACGGGGACCATGCCGCCGCCAGCCATGTTTTCGTATTCGGCCACATCGGCCGGAGCGCGCACCGGAGCTGCCGAGGCAGCGATCGGGGTAGCGGCAAGAGATGCGGCCGCAACCGACAGCGCAAGCTTGCGAATCATCATTCTGGAACTCCTGTTGTGCAGGGCGATTGCCCCATTCCCTCAAATAAATCCGTTGTCGCGTTTAGTTGGCCCAACATTCCATTGCAAGCTTTGTTCCCGAACTATCGCGAGAATGGCGGATGTTACGTGGTTTTTTTGCCACGAAAGGTTGCGCCTCAAAACTAATGATTGTGCAGAGCAGCAAGAATGGCTGCGCCGACGGCTTGCGTGTCGCTGGTGCCGCCGAGATCGCGGCCCCTTGCGCCGCCATCCAGAGCAGCGGCCACGGCAGCCTCCAGCGCGCGGGCCTCGGCTTCCTTGCCGAAGGAATGGCGCAACATCATCGCAACCGACAGGATCGTTGCCATCGGGTTCGCGATTCCCTGCCCGGCAATGTCAGGCGCGCTCCCGTGGATGGGCTCGTAAAGGCCGAAGGTGCCGTATTCGGTCTGACGATCGCCCAGGCTGGCGCTCGCGAGCAGGCCGATGGAACCGACGCACATGCTGGCCTGGTCGGACAAGATGTCACCAAACAGATTGCCCGTGACGATCGTGTCGAAAGCGCCGGGGTTCTTCACCAGCTGCATCGCGGCATTGTCGACATACATGTGGCTCAGGGTGACGTCGGGATATTCGCCTGCGACCTCGTTCACCACGTCGCGCCAGAGCTGGCTCGTTTCGAGGACATTGGCCTTGTCGACGCTGGTCAGCATGCCGCGCCGCCCCTGTGCCGCGCGGAAAGCCGTGTGCGCGATGCGCCGGACCTCGCTTTCGCAATAGGACATCATGTCCCACCCTTCGCGCTCGCCGCGGGGCGTCTGGCGGATCCCCTTGTCCCCGAAATAGACGTCGCCATTGAGTTCCCGCACGATCAGCAAATCGATCTCGCGGGCGATCTCGGGCCGAAGGGCCGACATATCCTCCAGGCCCGGCAGGCTGCTCGCGGGGCGAAGATTGGCGAACAGTCCCAGTTCGGAACGAAGGCCCAGCACGGCCTGTTCGGGGCGCAGGTGCCGCTCCAGCGAATCGCAATCGGGGTCACCCACGGCGCCGAACAACACGGCGTCGGCAGTTCGCGCCATTTGCAGCGTTTCGGCCGGCAACGGGTGGCCGTGGCGGCGATAGGCTACACCGCCCACGTCGCCTTCGAAAAGGGTGAGGCCGGGAAGGTCGAGCGCTTCGAGCACGCGGACGGCTTCGCGCATCACTTCCGGGCCGATACCGTCACCTGCGAAAATCGCGACTTTCATGGGTCTTGCTATTCTCCGATGCGCCCGAGCATGGCGCGCAGGCGGTTGCGCGCGGCCATAACATCGCCCGCTCGCCCGGCAAGCAGATGCCGTTCCAGCAGTGGCGCCAGCCGGTCGAGAAGCGCAAGGATTTCAGGCCATTGCGTTTCGGCAGATGGCATCGTCAATGTTTTCTGCGGTCCGCCATAGCCGAGGTCGCGCAGCATCAGGCCTTCGTAACCGACAAGCGCCACGGCCCAGCCGCGCGCCGAAGGAGCGTGGCAGATGGCCTGAAGCAGTCCCTCGAGCGCTTCGTAGAGGGCGGGATATTCCTGCCGTTCAGGCAGGACGCTGGCAGCGAGCGCGGTCGACCAGCCGATCGCTGCTGCAGCGAGGGGTTCGCCGAGCCATGGGCCGCGACTTTCCACCAGTTCGAGTTTCGCGAAGGGCAATTGGCTGTCGGACTTCGCACGCACTTCTGCCGAGACGCGGTTGCCCGGGATCACGACCGGGCGCATCTGCCGCCCCCGACCCCCCGCGACATAAGCCGCAAGGACGCCATGATCTGCCGTCAGCAGCCGTGCCACGACGCCGGTTTCGCCATGACTGCGCGCGGCGATGACGATGGCTGGGGCGCGGAGGTGCATGGAGCGGCATTATCGCGGCCGGCGGCCCACGCAAGGCCGCTGCGGCAAGGTCAGGGGTTTGCAGGCTGCGGTTGGCTCGACGTTACGATCAGGTCGGCGGCGCCGTTCTTGTGCCGGTCTTCCGATGCGCTGCGCCCGCGGCCCATCGACCAGTTGGCCTGCATCCGCACCTTTGGATTGGGCGCGCACCATAGCTCGCCAGTATCGTCGATCGCGGTCACCCAGATGAGATTGTGTTCCGGCCCGTAGTCGATCACGGCGACGGCAAGACCCTTGCCGCGATCCTCCACGAAAACGGGCATCGGCGGATTGAGCTGCGTGAACATGGGCGAATACCTTTCGCCCGAACAAACATCCGTGCGGTGCGCCGCGTTCCCGCCGTATCGCTCAACCTTTGTTAGCGAGCGTCTTTTCCAGCGCCACTATGCGAGCTTCGAGCGCCTCGTTCTCGTCGCGGGCCTTCGCGGCCATCGCCTTGACCGCATCGAATTCCTCGCGGCTGACGAAGTCCAGCCCGCCCATGGCTTCGCGCACCTTTTCCCGCGCACCTTCACGCGCTTCGCGGGTCATTCCGGCGAAGGTGCCAGCCGCGCCGTTCAGCATCTTGACGAAATCGGCGATCATCGGATTTTCGGACTGCATGGCGATAGGCCTCTTTTCTCAGAATTCGTAGCGCTGGACGGTCGGCGGCGGAGCGTCGGTGCCGTCAGCAGCGGGGTTGAGCCGCAGGAACTCGTAATTGAGCACGCCCGCGAACAGGACCCATGCCAGATAGGGAAGCAGCAGTAATCCTGCCAGCCTGCGCACGCGCCAGAACAGCACGATCGTGACGACGAGCGCAAGCGCCAGCGCGATGATCACGCCGAGCGCGGCGGTCATTTGGTGCGCGGCGAAGAAGGTTGGCGTATAGGCGAGATTAAGCAGGAACTGCACCACAAAGGCAATGATTGCCGCCCTGCGCAGCCGCGCGCCGCGCGCGGTGACCACGATTGTCAAGGCAAGGCCCATCATGATGTAAAGGATCGTCCAGACGATCCCGAATGTGGCGGGAGGGGGGTAGATGCCCGGCTTCACCAGCGCGTCGAACCACCCGTTTCCCGGTCCGCTGCCCGCGAGGCGCCCGGAGAGGAAACCCAGCAACACGATCGCCGGCACGAGGAACAACGCCCAGCGGATGAAGCTGGCGCGCAATTGGCCGGCGGACGCGATGAAGTTCATTCGATGGCTGTCCTTGCTCGATTCGCGGGAGTGCAAGTGATGCCGAGCGCGGGCAGCAAGGGCAATGGGCGCGGCAGGCTTGTTCCCAAACTGGGCAAACCTTTATGCGCGGCTTATCGCCCGGCGACCTGCATCGGACGCATGGTGTCCCGTTCGTAGATATCGGGCAGGAAGCGGATGCCGCGATCGCCCGGAACGGCGGTGAGATAGGTCAGGTAGACAGGGACCGGGCGCGGCACGCTGCGGTTCTGTTCGGGCGCGTCGCCTTCCGCCGCGATGCTGCTGCCGAACAACCAGCGGCCCAGTTCGCCGGCGTCTTCCAACCGGACGCAGCCATTGCTGAAGGCGCGCGAATCCTTGCCGAACAGGGCGCGGTTGGGGGTGTCGTGCAGGTAGATGCCCTGGTCGTTCGGGAACATGAACTTGACGCTGCCCATCGAATTGCCGGGACCGGGCAGTTCGCGGACGCGCACCTGCTCCTGCCCGCTGGCGACGGCGCGCCAGTCGATCGCATCGGCATCGAGCGGGCGGGCGTCGCGCGTCCAGTCGCTCAGGGCTTCGTATCCGAGCTTCTGCAACGAGGCCCCCGCCAGCACGCCCGGCGCGATGCGGCGCTTCACGAAATCCACCGGCACGTTCCAGTAGGGATTGAGGGTAGCGTAGCGCACCATGCCCGCCATCATCGGGGTCGGCGTTTCTGGCGTTCCGACCACCACCTTCATGCGCCCTTCGACCTTCCCGTCGTTGTAAAGCGTCAGTTCTTGCGCCGCGACATTGACGAGGATGTGGCGTTCCCAAGGTCCGGGCAGGTCGCGCGCCCGCTCGAGATTGAGGCGCAGCTTGCGCGACTGGTCGATCGGTTGGGTGTTCAGCGCGGCGAGCGTGTTGCGCCCGACGATTCCATCGGCGGAAAGCCCGTGGTCGCGCTGGAACGCCGCGACGGCTTCGCTCAACTCTGCATCGAAAGCCGTGCCTTCGGACAAGCCGAGCTTGAGGCGAAGGAGACGGACCCGGTTGCCGGACTGTCCCGCGCGCAAGGTCGGCCCGGCAGGAATGGTCAGGCCGGGCGCTGCGTCCATCCGTTCGGAATGGCGCGCCAGCGCGTTGCGCAGACCGCCATAGGCCGGGTTCATCCAGCCAAGCTGTGCGACGTAATCGTCAATTGAACTGGCAAGGGCCGCGCGGCGCAGAACCTCCGCCTCGTCGGCGGGCGCAGGGCGGGCGGCGTCGTCGTAATACGTCAGCGAGCTTTGCCTCACGCGCTGCATGTCGCGGGCGAAACCGGCAAAACCTTGCGACAGCATCAGCTCGGCGCGGGCGAGATCCTCCGCGCTTCCCGAACGGGCCCGGACGACAGCTTCGCGAAGGTCGGAAATATCGTAGTCGGCGGGGCTCAGACCATCGATGCGCGACGTCTGCATCAGCGTGATGAGAGTGTCGGCCGCTCGACGGACCGCACCGTTCTCCACCCACATCGGCCAGTAGCCGCGATCGGCGTAGAATTTCTTGTACTTTGAGCGGGCCTTGCGGCGGATCTGTTCCGCGACCGCACGGTCGGATGCGCCCATGACGGAGACATTCGCCTGAGACTGCGCCGCCGCGAGGGGCAACGCCGCCACGCTCGGCTCGGCGCTATCCTGCGCATTGGCCGGTGCGGCGACAAGCGCAATGGCGGCGAGCGCGGCGCTGGCGATCTGGTTCTTCATATTACCCTGAGATCGTCGGGGCGCGACCTCCCTTCAAGGGAGAGATCGCGCCCCGCGGTTCATATCGTCAGCCGCGCTCGCCGGTAGGCGTGGGCTGATAGGTGGGCATCGGTTCCGGTTCCGGGCAAGGCGGAGCCTGGAAGGCGTAATGATTGCCATTGGCGTCGTAATACCCGTCCGCGATGCCATCGCCGTCGCGATCGGCGGCGACGGTGCCGACCAGCGCGCCTGCGCCCATCGGCGGGGCGGGTTCGGGATCGTTGTAGTTGGTGCAGGCCGAAAGGCCGAGGCCGGTAACGACCATGCAGGCAAGGGAAAGTCTACGCATATCCAGTCCTCACTGTTGGGCCGCATTCACGGCCGGATGCGACATCCTCCCGCGAGCGTGCGTTGACCTGAAGGGCAGCGGCTGGACGTCGTTTCATTAACCGTGCAGCAAGGTTCGGGTTCCCCGGACCGTATCCGGGGGCGAAGGCTTGTCAGCCGCGCGTTGCGTGGATCAGGAATTCGACATTGCCCTGGGGCCCGGTGATCGGGCTTTCGACCACGCCTTCGACCTCCCAGCCGATATCCGTCAGCCAGCCCCGCACTTCTTCGCATACCCGCGCGTGCAGGGCCGGATCGCGGACCACGCCGCCCTTGCCGACCTCTTCCCGACCAACCTCGAACTGCGGCTTGATCAGAGCAACGAGGCGACATTTCGGAGCGGCGAGGGAGAGCGGGACTTCCAGCACCTTCGCAAGGCCGATGAAGCTTGCGTCGCATACCACCCAATCGCAGGCGCGGTCGATGTGATCGGGTGTCAGGATGCGCGCGCTGGTCTGTTCCAGCACGGTGACCCGCTCGTCCTGCCGCAGGGACCAGGCGAGCTGGTTGGTTCCGCTGTCGACTGCGAAGACGTGGCTCGCGCCGCCTTGCAACAGGACGTCGGTAAAGCCGCCGGTCGAACTGCCGATGTCCATCGCCACCGCGCCCGTGGGATCGAGTGCAAAGTGCTCGATCGCGTGAGCGAGCTTGATGCCGCCCCGGCTGACCCACGGATGGTCGCGCCCGCGCACCTCGATCGGCGCATCGGCGGGCAGGGCCTGGCCGGGTTTCGCCAGCTTTGTGTCGGCAGAAAAGACAAGCCCCGCCATGACCAGCGCCTGCGCACGGCTGCTGCTTTCGGCAAGGCCGCGCTCCACGAGCAGTTGGTCGACGCGTGTTTTGGCAGGTTTTCCCATCGAAACGGGCCGATAGCGCGGCGAAGCGGCTTGAGCCAGCGCCCGGTTCGCTGCACTATGCCCGGCATGAACCTTTTTCCCGCCATTCGCCTGATCCCCGCCGCCGCTCTGGCCGCGACGCTGGTCGCCTGCGTTCCGTCTTCGCAGGAGCCTGCGCCGGAGCCGACGCCTGCTCCAACTCCCGCACCGCAGGCAGCACCGGCGCCGCCGCCTCCGCCGCGCAACTGGATCGACGCGCCGCAGACGCCTGGCGACTGGAGCTACCGCGTCAACGGTGCCGCGACCGAGGCGGTGTTTACCGGATCGTCGGGGCAGGCTGAGTTTGCCCTTCGCTGCGTAACGGGATCGGGCCGGGTCGAGATCCTGCGCCGGGCCAGCGCGACGCAGGCCGTCCCGCTGGCGGTGCGGACCGAAACCGCCTCGCGCGCGCTCACCGGTGCACCGATCGCGGGGCAGCCCTTCGTCACCACGAGCCTGGGCGCACGTGATTCGTTGCTCGATGCGATCGCTTTTTCGCGCGGGCGCTTTGCCTTCGAAACGCAGGGCGCGCCGACGCTCTACCTGCCGAGCTGGGTGGAAATCAGCCGCGTGATCGAGGATTGTCGGTGACAGCCCATCGCACCGCTTTTGCCTTTCCCCCCGCTTTCGCGTTAGCATAGCGGTCATGCTCAAGGATCTCTTTCAGCACGCCGCCATCACCGACGACATCGTGGTGCGCGTGGCGGTGAATTACCTGCCGGAGCAATCCGACCCGGATGCGGAAAAGTGGTTCTGGGTCTATCACATCCGGATAGAGAACGATTCCGATGAGCCGGTCGAACTTCGCACCCGCCACTGGCGGATCACCGACGGGCGCGGAATGGTGAACTACGTGGATGGAGAGGGCGTGGTCGGCGAACAGCCGCGCATCGAACCGGGTCGCAGCCATGACTATGTGTCGGGTTGCCCGCTCGCGACGCCGCACGGGTCGATGGAGGGGCATTACACCTTCCGCCGCGCCGATGGCACGCCGCTCGAAGTGGCTATCCCGTTCTTCCCGCTCGCCGCTCCGGCTGAAGCCAGATAGTCGACGGTCAGGCTGCCGACTGGGCGCCGAAAAGCTTGTCCTTGAGATAACGATAGACCGGCTCGAACAGCGGCTCGAGCAATTCGATGCCGACCATGTCGCCGCGCCCCCAGGCGATTTTGCCGAAGACGTATTCGCTGAGCCCGGGCAGGCGGATGGCGACGGCGGTGCCCGGTTCGATAACGTCGATCACGCCGCGCAGGCGGCAGCCCTGTACCGACAGGTCGACCAGTTGCACCTCGCGCAGCCGTTCATCTAGGGTGAGCAAGAGCGCCGTCAGATCGACGGTTGCCTGCTGCCGCTCTTCGCGTGGCTTGAAAACGCGGTCCATGGTGCACCTGTGCCAGCACAGGGTTAAAATCGGGTTGCCCGGCGTCGCGGCACGCCCGGCGTTGCAGCGAGCGGCTGCTGGCGCTAATGCGCGGCGCACAATGAAGCGTACTCTCTTGCCCCTGAACGCCTTGCGCGTGTTCGATGCCGCTGCCCGGCACCTTTCCTTCACGCGCGCGGCGGACGAGCTGGCAGTGACGCCTGCCGCCGTAGGCCAGCAGATTCGAGCGCTGGAAGACGTGCTCGGCGTGGTGCTGTTTCGCCGGACGAGCAAGGGGCTCGAACTGACCGACGAAGCCGGCGCGGGGCTCGACGCGCTGCGCGAAGGCTTCCTGCGGTTCGAGGAAAGCGTGCAGGCGATCCAGGCCGGGCAGGCGAGCGACAAGTACACGATCGCCGCCCCGCGCGAATTCTACGCCCAGTGGCTCGCCCCGCGGCTGACGAAATTTCGCGAGACCAATCCGACGGCGCGCTTCCAGCTGATCGCGGGAGAGGACACGGACTTCACCGAAGCCAATCTCGATCTCGCGATCCGGCTTTGCGACGGACCGGGCGAGCTCGAGGGCGTTGAACTTGCACCCGCGCAGCGCGTGGTGGTGGCGGCGAAGGGCGGGGCGGACGAGTGGGTGCACTGGCCCGAAGCGCCCGTGCCCGAACCGGGCAATGCCGCGCTCCAGGTCGGCAATGCCGGACAGGCGCTGTCGAGCGCGATGGCAGGGCTGGGCAGGGCGATGCTGCCGCTGCTGCTGGCGCAAAAGGCGATCGACGACGGTCTGCTCGACGTGCTCGAAGGGCCGGAGCCGGGGCGCCGCTCCTACTGGCTGGTCGCTCCGCGGCCGCAGTGGCGGCAGAAGAAGGTCCGCGCGCTGGTGGATTTCCTCACTGCCGAAGCGTGAGACGGCGCGCGGGGCTTACGAGCAGCTCGAGTCCGTTGTGCCGCCGGTCAGACCCGGCCCCAGGTTGCGGTCGTCACGGATGAGGTAGGCCGCCTCTTCGCGGATGGTGCGCGAGCCGGTGCCGAACGGGTTTTCGAACAGCGGATCGTACTGGTATTCGATTTCCACGAACATCACCGCCTGCCCGCTGAGCGCGGTGATTTGCGTCGCACCGGAACCCATGCCGTCAATCTGGTCACCGGTCAGGCCGTTATTGACGCCGTCGTCGCCATAGTTCGAATCGACGTCGAGATCGCCCTTGCAGCGCTGCCAGTGGATGTACTGCCGGTCGTCGAAGTCGCTGTATTCGAGGCTGGAGAGGATAATCCGGCCGTTCCCTTCGAGCCCGATGGCACTGCCGTCGCGTATGGCACCGTCCAGCACGGCGTCGATGCCGTCTTCGGAAATCGTCGGCGTGACACCGCTATTGTCGGTCTGTCCCAGTCGCGATGCGTTATCGGCCAGCGACAGGGCGATCTGACTGATCTTCATTTTGGTGGTCGCCAACCGTGCGATTTCCGTGCCGTATAGACCGAGGGTCAGCATGATCGGCAGGATCAGCGCGAACTCGGTCAGCGAGACCGCGCGCGTTTCGTGCCAGAAGCGGGCGGCTGCGTGCCGGGCGCGGGTGGCAAGGCTATTCACCGACATCACTCGCATACCCCCGCATCGTCGCCATAGGCCGTCTGATCGGCAAACGGCTGGTTCTTCTTGATCACCGACGCCTTCAGGTCGCGGTTTGAAAAATCGGCCATGAGGAAGGGATTGGGAAACAGCGTTTTGTAGTTCACCGTCACTTCGTACACGACGACGTCACCCGCGCCGCCGTTGCCGGACGAACCGATGTCGGCATCCCAGCTGCCATTGCCGTTTTCGTCGACGTAGTTCTCGTTGTCGTTGCAGTCGCCATCGCCGTTTTCGTCGTTCCACGATTCGGCGCGGTCGATGTCATTGAAGTCGTAATAGCTGACGCGGCTGGCGCTGATTACCGAACCCGGGGCGATGTTCTGCACCAGTTCGGTAACCTTGGCATCCGCCGCGGCGGTATCCGCGGTTTCGAGCGAGCTGGACCGCGCCGCCGTCTGCACCGCGCCGTTGAGTACGGACTGGGTGTAGGCGAGGTGGCCGATATCGAACACGCCCATCATCAGCGTCATGAAGACGGTGATGATGAGGCCGAATTCCATCAAGGTCGCCCCGCTATCGTCGCGGCGGAGACGGGCAAGCAGGCGGAAAGCGCGGATCACTGCGTAATCCTCAGCTCGCCGACGTCCTTGGCGATTTCCTGGAACGCCTTGTTCAGTTCGTCCGCGTTGGAGGCGGTGAAAGAACTGTCGCTCGATGCACACCGTTCCAGCTGCGTGGTGAGGCCGGAGGCGAAGGCAATCACCCAGACGCGGATGCCCTTGGCCTTGGTCGCCGCGCATACCGCCAGGAACCGCGCAGTGTGGCGCTTCGCCTGATCGGTGTAGCCGTCGTTGGTGACCCGGCGGTCATGCCATTCGACACCGTAGGTGCTCTGGATATTATAGTTCGGTGCCATAACGCCGTCGGTCATGAAGATGATATGCCGCGCGACTGCGCCACCATTGTCCGGCGAGTCCGTGACATTGGCGGAAAACGGGCCGGTCGGTGACGACAGGCGCGCACCCCAGATCATTCCGATGTCATGGTAGGTCGACCCCTGGGCCGTCAGACTGTCGGCATAACCATCGAATGCACTTTCATCCATCTCGGTAAGGAGCTGCGCCTGGTACGGGCAATAGGTCCCAGTGGCGCGACCGCGTTGCGTTTCGGGGTTGTTGGTCAGATATTCCCGCCCGTCCTGAACGACCGTCCGGTAGTACGAGATACCCTGCCACATCGGCTTCCACTGCGTGGCCGGGTTCGAACTGTCGGGAATGCCGTCGATATCGAGGTCGGCCGCGTCCGCAGGCGAGATCGTGGATCCGGCGACGGTGAATTCGCTGGCGCTGACGGTGGCGCGTTCCTCGATACACCCGTCCCAAGTGAATGTTCTCGGCGTGCCGTTTGTGCCGGTGCGCGACTGGGCCGGGTTGAAGGTCTTGTAGGTCGCGAAATCCGGCGCGTAGGGATCGGTCGGCCCAACATCCTTGTAGATCCAGTAGTCGAATTCGTTGACCGTTTCCGTCGTGTAGACCGGATTACGATATTCATGCTGGTGATTATAGAAGTCACGATCCTGCTGCCGCGAGATCACGTAGTATTTCTTGTCGTTCCCGCGATAGCATTCGTAATCGGTGCGGCGCTGTGGCTGGGAAGTCGTGGTGGTTGTGACCTTGCGGCCTTCACCGTCGATCTTCGTGTCCGTCGACGTGGATGTCGTGCCACGATTGACCCAGGCCGTGTCGACAGGCTCAGCGTCATTGCACTGGTTCTGCTTCGAATAGGGGCCCGATACCAGCACCCAGTTGGCCGAGGTGATTTCGCTCGATCCGGTGGAAGAGCCGTAATAGGGTTCACCCCATCCGGTTAGCACGACTACGTTCCTGCCGGTGAATTTCGGGACGCGCGACTGGATTGTGTGGCTGTCGGAAATCCAATCTTCGTCGAGAAGACGGCCCACATTGATCGACGAGCTATAGGGCACGAAACCGTACCGGATACGGGCGTTGGTGCCCTGCGTTGCCCCGTTCACGGTGTCGTAGAAGTTCTTCATCGCGTCCTGAAGCGCGCTCAGTCGCGTGACGCTCGTGCCCTCCAGGGTTTCAGCCATCGAGCCGGTGCTGTCGAGCACCATCACGACGTCGCTGTTACCGACCGACATCGAGGCCGAGCAGCTTACCGCCAGGCTGAGGTTCTGGAATCCGAACACTCCCATCAGGATGGTGTCGAGATTGGTCGTGGCGGCGCCTTCGATCGTATTGCCATCATCGGGGGATGACGGGTTGAAGACGGTTGCGGTCGTGCCTTCGCTCGACTGATCGAAGTTCGTGTTGAAGTAGGAACGGGCCTGCGCCTCGGCATCTTCGTCGAAACCATCGGCGCTCACGGCGCGGCGGCCGGCCAGCACGGCGCTGTCGCAGGCGTTCTGGAGGCGGTTCTTGACCATGTAGGCGCGCGAAGCGTCGACGCCGCCGCCGACAAGGCCGACCAGCACGAGCATACCGGCAGCAGCAAGCGGCAGAACGTTTGCCGTCGTGTCCTTCAGCAACCGGCCGAACGCACGCCGTTTCAACGCGCGATTTTCTGCACTGTGCATCTCGAATAGCCCCCGTTCGCGCCAGAAGCGCAATGATAGTTGTGCGGGGAAGTAGTCCGGCACCCCCTAAGAAAGTGTGAAACCGGCTTGTTTATATTTGTTGATGAGGTTAAGCCGACGGCAGGGGTTTCTACCGCACGCGGCTCCCAGCAGGGCTTCGCCTGCCTGCGATGCTTGACCACCAGGCCCTTCATCCGTATGTGCGCGGTCATCCGATGTGGGATTCGTCACGTGTCGGTCAGATAGAGCTGAACATTGCCGGTCATGTCCCGGGGGCCTGTCGCTCATGCGATCGGGCTCTTTTCTATTGCAGCGGAGGTTACTTCGCTCGGGGCAGCCGTCAAAGTAACCCGGTGGCCTGTGGCCGGTGGGTGGAGCGTTTCAGGCTCGTGCAGATATGCCGCCCCGGTGCCTCACGGCGTCGCGTGCGATGCAAGGCACGATCCAGCAGCGCATCACCATCGAACCCCAGTCGTCACCATCTAACGGTGAAGAGAAAGAGACTCATGCCGACAATCAACCAGCTGGTCCGCAAGGGCCGCACTCCGCAGAAGGCCAAGTCCAAGGTCCCTGCGATGGAGCAGAATCCGCAGAAGCGCGGCGTTTGCACCCGCGTCTACACGACGACCCCGAAGAAGCCGAACTCGGCTCTGCGCAAGGTGGCCAAGGTTCGCCTGACCAACCAGCGCGAAGTCATCAGCTACATTCCGGGCGAAGGCCACAACCTGCAGGAGCACTCCGTCGTGCTCATCCGCGGCGGTCGTGTGCGCGACCTTCCCGGCGTTCGTTACCACGTCCTTCGCGGCGTGCTCGATACGCAGGGTGTCAAGGATCGCAAGCAGAGCCGCTCGAAGTACGGCGCCAAGCGTCCGAAGTAAGGTTTAGCGCGGCAACGGCCCGCTCTCTCACCCGGTAATCCTCTGGTGGCCGGGTGCGGAAGCGGGCTGGTGCCGCAGGGCGCTCATGGATGTGAGCGACCTCTCCGAAGGAGTTTAGAAAATGTCACGTCGTCGTCGTCCCGAAAAGCGGGTCATCCTGCCCGATCCCAAGTTTGGTGATCAGGTCCTTTCGAAGTTCATGAACAACCTCATGCTCGACGGTAAGAAGTCCACTGCGGAGCGTATCGTCTATGGCGCGCTCGACGTGGTCGAGACCAAGGCCAAGGCCGATCCCATCCAGCTGTTCCATACCGCTCTCGACAACATCAAGCCGCAGGTCGAAGTCCGCAGCCGCCGTGTCGGTGGTGCGACCTACCAGGTGCCGGTCGAAGTTCGCGCCGAGCGTGCTCAGGCCCTCGCCATTCGCTGGCTGATCTCGGCCTCGCGCGGGCGTGCGGAAACCACCATGGCCGCACGTCTTTCGGGCGAGCTGATGGATGCCGCCAACAACCGCGGAAACGCGGTCAAGAAGCGCGAAGACACGCACCGCATGGCGGACGCGAACCGCGCCTTCTCGCATTACCGCTGGTAAGGCGTTGGCTTGACGGGCCGGGGCGCTGCGTCCCGGCCTTCAAGCTGTCACATACGTAACTATATGGGGCGGGCGACCACTCACCCCGAACCTTCGAGGAATTCCTTATGGCCCGCGATTATCCGCTGGAGCGTTATCGCAATATCGGCATCATGGCGCACATCGATGCCGGCAAGACCACCACGACCGAGCGTATCCTCTACTACACCGGCAAGTCCTACAAGATCGGCGAAGTCCACGACGGCGCCGCAACGATGGACTGGATGGAGCAGGAGCAGGAACGCGGCATCACCATCACCTCGGCTGCGACCACGACGTTCTGGACCGCGGAAGATCCGACCATGGACCCGCGCTCGGCCCCGGAAGATCTGCGTGCCGACCAGCCCAAGCACCGCATCAACATCATCGACACTCCCGGCCACGTGGACTTCACGATTGAAGTCGAGCGTTCGCTGCGCGTGCTCGACGGCGCGGTTGCCGTGTTCGACGGCGTTGCCGGCGTCGAGCCGCAGTCGGAAACCGTGTGGCGCCAGGCCGACAAGTATGGCGTTCCCCGGATGTGCTTCATCAACAAGCTCGACCGGACCGGTGCCGACTTCTATTACTGCGTGAACTCGATCGTCGAACGCCTCGGCGCGACCCCGCTGGTGCTGTATCTCCCGATCGGCGCGGAAAGCGACCTCAAGGGCGTCGTCGACCTCGTGAACATGCGCGGCATCGTGTGGCAGAACGAAGATCTCGGCGCGAAGTACGAGTTCATCGACATCCCCGAAGACATGGCCGACAAGGCTGCCGAATATCGCGAAAAGCTGGTCGAGACTGCCGTGGAGCAGGACGACGACGTGATGGAAGCCTACCTCGAAGGTGAAGAACCCGACGCGGCGACGCTCAAGCAGCTGATCCGCAAGGGCACCATGGCGCGCGACTTCGTGCCCGTGCTGTGCGGCTCGGCGTTCAAGAACAAGGGCGTTCAGCCCCTGCTCGACGCCGTGGTCGACTACATGCCGAGCCCGCTCGACGTTCCGGCCATCAAGGGCGTCCTGCCCGACAGCGACGAAGAAGCGACCCGTCCGTCGAGCGACGACGAGCCGTTTGCCGCGCTGGCCTTCAAGATCATGAACGATCCGTTCGTCGGCTCGCTCACCTTCACCCGCATCTATTCGGGCAAGCTCTCCAAGGGCCAGGTCCTGAACAGCGTGAAGGACAAGAAGGAAAAGATCGGCCGCATGCTGCTGATGCACTCCAACAACCGTGAGGACATCGAAGAAGCATTCGCGGGCGACATCGTCGCACTTGCCGGCATGAAGGAAACCACAACCGGCGACACGCTGTGCGATCCGGCCAAGCCGATCATTCTGGAGCGGATGGAATTCCCCGAGCCGGTGATCGAGCTTTCGGTGGAACCGAAGACCAAGGCCGACCAGGAAAAGATGGGCGTTGCGCTCAACCGCCTGGCTGCCGAGGATCCGAGCTTCCGCGTCAGCACCGACCACGAAAGCGGTCAGACGATCATCAAGGGCATGGGCGAGCTTCACCTCGACATTCTCGTCGATCGCATGAAGCGCGAATTCAAGGTCGAAGCGAACGTGGGCGCACCGCAGGTGGCTTACCGTGAATATCTCGGCAAGTCGGTCGACGTCGACTACACCCACAAGAAGCAGTCGGGCGGCTCCGGCCAGTTCGGCCGCGTCAAGGTCAAGGTCACCCCGGGTGAGCGCGGCCAGGGCTTCGTCTTCGAAGACGAGATCAAGGGCGGTAACATTCCGAAGGAATATATCCCGGCGATCGAAAAGGGCTTCCGCGAGCAGGCCGAGAGCGGCCATCTTGTCGGCTTCCCGATCATCGACTTCACCGTCAACCTGTATGACGGTGCGTACCACGACGTCGACTCGAGCGCGATCGCGTTCGAAATCGCGGGTCGCGGTGCGATGCGCGAAGTCGCCGAAAAGGCCGGCATCAAGCTGCTCGAGCCGATCATGAAGGTGGAAGTGGTGACTCCCGAGGATTACCTCGGCGACGTCATCGGCGACCTCAACTCGCGTCGTGGCCAGATCCAGGGCACCGACAGCCGCGGCAATGCCCAGGCGGTCGAGGCCAACGTGCCGCTCGCGAACATGTTCGGCTACGTGAACGAACTGCGTTCCTTCACCCAGGGACGCGCGCAGTACTCGATGCAGTTCAGCCACTATGACGAAGTGCCCGCCAACGTCGCGCAGGAAGTCAAGGAGAAGCTTGCCTAAGGCGAGCGATACAGCTAGGGGCGGCGCCTGTTTCGGCGGGTGCCGACTCTCTCCCCGCAGGGATTCAATTTCAATCAGAGGTTATTTGAAAAATGGCTAAGGAAAAATTCGAGCGGAACAAGCCGCACTGCAACATCGGCACCATCGGTCACGTCGACCACGGCAAGACCACGCTGACCGCGGCTATCACGAAGGTCATGGCGGAAACCTACGGCGGTTCGGCCGTCGACTTCGCCAACATCGACAAGGCTCCCGAAGAGCGTGAGCGCGGTATCACGATCTCGACCGCACACGTCGAGTACGAAACCGAAGCGCGCCACTATGCGCACGTCGATTGCCCGGGTCACGCCGACTACGTGAAGAACATGATCACCGGTGCCGCTCAGATGGACGGCGCGATCCTGGTCGTGAACGCAGCCGACGGCCCGATGCCCCAGACGCGCGAGCACATCCTGCTTGCCCGTCAGGTCGGCGTTCCGGCTCTGGTCGTGTACATGAACAAGGTCGACCAGGTCGACGACGAGGAAATCCTCGAGCTCGTCGAACTGGAAGTCCGCGAACTGCTTTCGAGCTACGACTTCGACGGCGACAACATCGCTATCGTCAAGGGTTCGGCTCTGGCCGCTCTCGAAGGCCGTGACGACAACATCGGCAAGGATTCGATCATCGAGCTGATGAAGGCTGTCGACGATCACATCCCGCAGCCCGATCGTCCGGTCGACAAGGACTTCCTGATGCCGATCGAAGACGTGTTCTCGATCTCGGGTCGTGGTACGGTTGTCACCGGCCGCGTCGAAACCGGCGTCGTGAACGTTGGCGACGAAGTCGAAATCGTCGGCATCAAGGACACCAGCAAGACGACCGTCACCGGCGTCGAAATGTTCCGCAAGCTGCTCGATCGCGGCGAAGCCGGCGACAACATCGGTGCCCTGATCCGCGGTGTTGCACGTGAAGACGTGGAGCGTGGACAGGTTCTCGCGAAGCCCGGTTCGGTCAACCCGCACACGGAATTCAGCGCAGAAGTATACGTCCTGTCGAAGGACGAAGGCGGCCGTCACACGCCGTTCTTCGCCAACTACCGTCCGCAATTCTACTTCCGCACCACCGACGTGACCGGCGAAGTGATCCTGCCGGAAGGCACCGAAATGGTGATGCCGGGCGACAACGTGACCATCTCGGTCAAGCTCATCGCACCGATCGCCATGGACGAAGGTTTGCGTTTCGCCATCCGTGAAGGCGGTCGCACCGTCGGCTCGGGCGTCGTGGCCAACATCACGAAGTAATTGGCTTCCGGCCTTGGCCGGTTTGCAAAAGCAGGGCCCGCTCCTCTAGTCAGAGGGGCGGGCCCTTGCCTTTTTATGAGTGCGCAATCCTGCTTTCGGGCAGGCAGCGTGGCGGCTCCGCGGGCTGACAGCGAATTTCCCGGCTTTCGGGGGTTGTCAGGAAGCGGGTCGATACGTATACGCGCGCCAACGGTTGCAGATTCGTCAGCGACCGAAACGAATTTCAGGGAAGGCCGCCCGCATCCGGAAAACCGGGTCCAGCGGGGCGGGCTTTTCTTTTTTGTGGATCAGAGGCCTCAAATCCAACGGTCCATTGGCTCTTTCGCATCGGTATAGGTAATGGAAGCTCAGAATATCCGTATTCGCCTGAAGGCGTTCGATCACCGCGTTCTCGACCAGGCGACTGGCGAAATCGCAGACACCGCACGTCGTACCGGCGCCCTTATTCGCGGCCCCATTCCCCTGCCGACGCGTATCGAGAAGTTCACCGTGAACCGCGGTCCGCACATCGACAAGAAGTCGCGCGAGCAGTTCGAGGTGCGCACCTACAAGCGGCTGCTCGACATCGTGCAGCCCAACGCCCAGACCGTCGACGCGTTGATGAAGCTCGACCTGGCCGCTGGCGTGAACGTCGAGATCAAGCTCGCCTGATCTCGTGCCGTCCCCGGCGGGACGTTAAGCCAGCCGGAATTTTCAGGGGCACTCGATAGCCCCGCCGCACCGCAAGGTTCGGCAAGACATCGGGATACCGCCGGACGATCTGTCCGGGCCTGCGTCCCCCGTCTCGCTCTCTTCCGCAAGGGGAGGGCAACTCAGCCCGGACGGGGCGACGCATCATAAAACGGGCTGGCATGCACGCGGGGATGGGCCTCGTGTGCCTCTGTGTAGGAGTTTTGACGATGCGCACTGGCGTGATCGCAAAGAAAGTCGGGATGACCCGCCTGTTTCAGGAGGATGGCCGCCACGTGCCGGTCACCGTCCTGTCGCTGGAAGATTGCCAGGTTACCGCACAGCGCACGGGCGACCGTGACGGCTATTTCGCCGTCCAGCTCGGCGCGGGCGAAGCCAAGCAGAAGAACGTCGCCAAGCCGCAGCGCGAAGCTTTCGCGAAGGCGGAAGTCGGCCTGAAGAAGAAGGTCGCGGAATTCCGCGTCGCTGACGAGGAAGGTCTCCTTCCCGTGGGCGCCACGATCACCGCCGATCACTTCATTGCCGGCCAGAAGGTCGACATCACCGGCCACACCGTCGGTAAGGGCTTTGCCGGCGCGATGAAGCGCTGGGGCTTCGGGGGTCTGCGCGCGACGCACGGCGTCTCGCTCTCCCACCGTTCGCACGGTTCGACCGGTCAGCGTCAGGATCCGGGCAAGGTCTTCAAGAACAAGAAGATGGCCGGCCATATGGGCGACCGTCAGCGCACGCAGCAGAATCTCGAAGTCGTCCGTACGGACGCCGAGCGTGGCCTGATCTTCGTAAAGGGCTCTGTCCCCGGTTCGAAGAATGGCTGGCTGCTGGTGAAGGACGCCGTGAAGCTTCCGCTTCCCGAAGGTGTTCCGTTCCCGGGCGCCATGCGTCGCAACGCCGACGAAACCAAGAGCGACGAAGCTGCTCCGGGTCTGGTCGAGAGCGCTGCAGAGCACGAAGTGCACACCGAAGTTTCGGCCGAGCAGCAGGAAAAGCTGGCCGCCGAACAGGAAGCCGGTGCCGACACCGAAACCACCACCGCAGCGGATGCTCCGGCGGCTGACGAAAACAAGGAGTCCTGATCGTGAAGGTCAAGGTTCAGAAACTGGACGGCAAGGCCGCCGGCGACGTCGAACTGAACGACGCCGTCTTCGGTGTCGAACCGCGTGCGGACATCCTGCACCGCGTCGTCACCTGGCAGCTGGAAAACCGCCGCGCCACCGCACGTCCCACGCGCGAGCGTTCGGATGTTGCCCGCACCGGCAAGAAGTTCGGCAAGCAGAAGGGTTCGGGCGGCGCTCGTCACGGCGATCGCGGCGCTCCGATCTTCATCGGCGGCGGTAAGGCTCACGGTGCGCGCAAGCGTGACTTCGAGCAGTCGCTCAACAAGAAGATCCGCGCACTCGGCCTGAAGATGGCCCTGTCGAGCAAGGCGAAGGACGGCCTCGTGGTCGTTGACTCGCTGGAACTCAAGGACGCCAAGACCAAGGCGCTCAAGAGCCACTTCGACAAGAATGGCTGGAACGGCAAGGTCCTGGTGATCGGCGGCGAGAGCGTGGACGACGGCTTCGCCAAGTCCGCTCGCAACCTGCCGGGTGTCAACGTGCTGCCGGCCATGGGCGCCAACGTCTACGACATTCTCAAGCACGACACGCTGGTCCTGACCAAGGACGCGGTCGAAAAACTGGAGGCGCGCTTCAATGGCTAAGAAGCAGGAAATCGATGCGCGTCACTACGACGTGATCCTCGCTCCGCACATCACCGAGAAGTCGACCCTGCTCTCCGAGCATAACGGTGTCGTCTTCAAGGTGGCGAACGACGCGACCAAGCCGCAGATCAAGGAAGCGGTAGAAGCGCTGTTCGACGTGAAGGTGATGGGTGTGAACACCATCGTCACCAAGGGCAAGACGAAGCGCTGGAAGGGCAAGCCCTACAAGCGCACCGACATGAAGAAGGCGATCGTGACGCTGGCCGAAGGCCAGTCCATCGACGTCACCAGCGGTATCTGAGGCGGACCAGGACAATGGCACTCAAGAACTACAACCCGACCAGCCCGGCACGCCGCGGCCTGATCCTCGTCGACAAGTCGGCGCTCTACAAGGGCAAGCCGGTAAAGGCGTTGACCGAAGGCAAGCGCAAGACCGGCGGACGCAACAACAAGGGCCACGTGACCTCGCGCGGCATCGGCGGCGGTCACAAGCAGAAGTACCGCTTCGTCGACTTCAAGCGTCGCAAGTGGGACGTCGAAGGCACCGTGGAGCGGATCGAATACGATCCCAACCGCACCGCTTTCATCGCGCTGATCAAGTATGCCGACGAAGAACTGGCCTACATCATCGCGCCTCAGCGTCTTGCCGTAGGTGACAAGGTCATCGCCGGCGAGAAGACCGACGTGAAGCCGGGCAACGCGATGTTGCTCAGCCAGATGCCGGTCGGCACGATCTGCCACAACGTGGAAATGAAGCCGGGCAAGGGCGGCCAGATCGCCCGCTCGGCAGGCACCTACGTTCAGCTGGTCGGCCGCGACCGCGGTCTCGTGATCGTTCGCCTCAATTCGGGCGAGCAGCGTTACATCCGTGGCGAGTGCATGGGCACGGTTGGCGCGGTGTCGAACCCCGACAACGCCAACCAGAACCTGGCCAAGGCCGGTCGCAACCGCTGGAAGGGCAAGAAGCCCCTGACGCGCGGTGTCGCGAAGAACCCGGTCGACCACCCGCACGGTGGTGGTGAAGGCCGCACCAGCGGTGGCCGCCATCCGGTGACCCCGTGGGGCAAGCCGACCAAGGGCGCTCGCACCCGCAAGAACAAGCAGACGGACAAGATGATCATCCGTTCGCGCCACGCCAAGAAGAAGAGGTAATCGGACATGGCACGTTCCGTCTGGAAAGGTCCGTTCGTCGAGCTCAGCCTTCTGAAGAAGGCCGAAGACGCACAGGACGCCACCAATGCGAAGCCGATCAAGACCTGGTCGCGCCGCAGCACGATCCTGCCGCAGTTCGTTGGTCTCACGTTCAACGTGTACAACGGCCAGAAGTTCATCCCCGTCTCGGTCAACGAAGACATGGTCGGCCACAAGCTCGGCGAATTCGCGCCCACGCGCAACTTCCCCGGCCACGCCGCCGACAAGAAGGGCAAGCGCTGATGAGCAAGCAGAAAGCACCCCGCCGCGTCGCCGATAACGAGGCGCTGGCAGTCGGCACCACCATCCGGGGTTCGGCGCAGAAGCTGAACCTGGTGGCGGCGCTGATCCGTGGCAAGAAGGCCGAGGATGCTCTGAATATCCTCGCGTTCTCGAAGAAGGCCATGGCACGCGACGCCAGCAAGGTACTCGCTTCGGCGATCGCCAATGCGGAAAACAACCACGACCTCGACGTCGACGCCCTGGTCGTCGCCGAAGCGAGCGTTGGCAAGTCGATCACCATGAAGCGGTTCCACACGCGTGGCCGCGGCAAGAGCACGCGCATCCTGAAGCCGTTCAGCCGGCTGCGGATCGTGGTGCGCGAGCAGGAAGAGGCGTAAGATGGGCCAGAAGAGCAATCCGATCGGTCTGCGCCTGCAGATCAACCGCACCTGGGACAGCCGCTGGTACGCCGAAGGGCGCGACTACGCCAAGCTGCTCAAGGAAGACATCGAGATCCGCAAGTACATCATCGACTCGCTGCCGCAGGCCGCGATCTCGAAGGTGGTGATCGAGCGTCCGGCTAAGCTTTGCCGCATCTCGATCTACGCGGCCCGTCCGGGCGTCATCATCGGCAAGAAGGGCGCAGACATCGAAAAGCTGCGCACCAAGCTGGCGAAGATGACCGACAGCGAAGTGAAGCTGAACATCGTCGAGATCCGCAAGCCGGAAATCGACGCCAAGCTCGTCGCTCAGGGCATCGCCGATCAGCTGATCCGCCGTGTCGCCTTCCGCCGTGCAATGAAGCGCGCCGTTCAGTCGGCCCTTCGTCTGGGTGCCGAAGGCATCAAGATCACTTGCGGCGGCCGTCTTGGCGGCGCGGAAATCGCGCGCGTCGAGTGGTATCGCGAAGGCCGCGTTCCGCTTCACACGCTGCGCGCCAATGTCGACTATGCCGAGGCCGAGGCGCTGACCGCTTATGGCATCATCGGTATCAAGTGCTGGATCTTCAAAGGCGAAATCCTCGGTCACGATCCGATGGCCCAGGACCGCCTCATGATGGAAGCCCAGACGTCCGGCGTCCGGCCGGCACGCTGAGTTAGGTAAGAGCAATGCTGCAACCGAAAAAAACCAAGTATCGCAAGGCCTTCAAGGGCCGGATCAAGGGCGACGCCAAGGGTGGCACCGCGCTCAACTTCGGCTCCTACGGGCTGAAGGCGCTGGAGCCGGAGCGGATCACCGCCCGCCAGATCGAAGCGGCTCGCCGTGCGATCACGCGTCACATCAAGCGCCAGGGTCGTCTATGGATCCGCGTTTTCCCCGACGTGCCGGTTTCCAAGAAGCCTGCCGAAGTCCGTCAGGGTAAGGGCAAGGGTTCGGTCGAATTCTGGGCTGCCCGCGTGAAGCCGGGTCGCATCCTGTTCGAACTCGACGGTGTCGCGGGTCCGCTCGCTGCCGAAGCGTTCAGCCGTGCGGCCATGAAGCTGCCGATCAAGACCAAGGTCGTTGCCCGTCTCGGCGACACCTCGCACCTGGAGGGCTGATAGATGAGCAAGGTAGAAGACCTCCGGACGAAGACCGACGACCAGCTCAGCGACCAGCTCGTCGAGCTGAAGCGCGAGCAGTTCAATCTGCGGTTCCAGTCCGCGACCAACCAGCTGGAGCGTCCCGCGCGGATCAAGGAAGTCCGTCGCGAGATCGCCCGCATCAAGACGCTGCAGGGCGAACGCGCCACTGCTGCGAAAGCTTGAGGAGTTAAACGATGCCGAAACGTATCCTGACCGGGACCGTCACCTCCGACAAGACCGACAAGACCGTGACCGTGCTGGTCGAACGCAAGGTGAAGCACCCGCTCTACGGGAAGATCATCCGTCGTTCGAAGAAGTATCACGCGCACGACGAGCAGAACGAATACACGATTGGCGATGTCGTCCGCATCGAGGAGACCAAGCCGATCTCGAAGACCAAGACCTGGGCCGTGAAGGACCGGGTCGTTGCAGGCGGCACGCAGGCCGTTGAAGCCGACATCGAAGTCGAAGCGGCTGCCGCCAGCACGACGTAATTGTTTTTGGAACTTCCGGGCCAGTCAAGGCGGGTCCCGGAAAGCCAGTGAGAAGGAACCGGATCGATGATCCAGATGCAATCCAATCTCGACGTCGCGGACAACAGCGGCGCAAAGCGCGTCCAGTGCATCAAGGTACTGGGCGGGTCGAAGCGCCGGACTGCTTCCGTAGGCGACGTGATCGTGGTTTCCGTGAAGGAAGCCCAGCCGCGTGCCAAGGTCAAGAAGGGCGACGTTCACCGTGCGGTGATCGTGCGCACCAAGAAGGACGTGCGCCGTGCCGACGGCAGCGTGATCCGCTTCGACAGCAACGCCGCGGTCCTCGTCAACAAGAACGAAGAGCCGATCGGCACGCGTATCTTTGGCCCGGTCGTGCGCGAACTGCGCGGCCGCGGTTTCATGAAGATCATCTCGCTCGCTCCGGAGGTGCTGTAATGTCCGCTGCGAAGATCAAGAAGGGTGACGAGGTCGTCGTTCTGTCCGGCAAGGACAAGGGCAAGACCGGCACCGTGCTCCAGGTCATGCCCCGCGACAGCAAGGTCGTTGTCGACGGCGTGAACGTGGCCGTGCGTCACCGCAAGCCGACCCAGGCGAACCCGCAGGGTGGCATCGATCGCAATCCCGCGCCGATGCACATCTCCAAGGTTGCACTGGCTGATCCCAAGGATGGCAAGGCGACCCGCGTCCGTTTCGAAACGAAGGACGGCAAGAAGGTCCGCGTAGCCGTGAAGAGTGGGGAGACCATCGATGGCTGATTATACCCCTCGTCTGAAGAAGAAGTTCGAAGACGAAATCGTCAAGGCGATGACCGAGAAGTTCGGTTACACGCACCGTCTTCAGGTTCCGAAGCTCGACAAGATCACGCTCAACATGGGCGTGGGCGAAGCGAGCCAGGACAAGAAGAAGGTCCAGACCGCCGCCGAGGAAATGGAACTGATCGCCGGCCAGAAGCCGGTCATCACCAAGGCGAAGAAGTCGATCGCACAGTTCAAGCTGCGCGACGGCATGCCGATCGGCTGCAAGGTGAACCTGCGCCGCGACCGCATGTACGAATTCCTCGACCGTCTGGTGACGATCGCGATGCCCCGCATCCGCGACTTCCGTGGCCTCAATCCGCGTTCGTTCGACGGCCGTGGCAACTACGCCATGGGCATCAAGGAGCAGATCATCTTCCCGGAGATCAGCTACGACAAGATCGAGAAGGTGCGTGGCATGGACATCATCGTCACCACCACCGCAAAGACCGACGAAGAAGCGCGCGAGCTGCTTCGCCTGTTCGGTTTCCCGTTCCCGGCTGATGCTTCGGCCGACGCAGAGAAAGAAGCGGCCTGAGGCCGCTAAGGAAGAGAGCTTAAGTCCATGGCGAAACTGAGTTCCATCAACAAGAACGAGCGTCGCAAGAAGCTCGTCAAGAAGTACGCGAACAAATACGCGAAGCTGAAAGCTATCGCGGACGACACCTCGCTTGACGATGGTGAGCGTTTGATCGCGCGCCTCAAGATGGCTGAAATCCCGCGCAATGCGAATCCGACCCGGATCCGTAACCGTTGCGCCACCACCGGCCGCCCGCGCGGCTATTACCGCAAGTTCGGCATCAACCGTATCGAACTGCGCGACCTCGGCAACAAGGGCCTGATTCCGGGCCTGACCAAGTCGAGCTGGTGAGGACACGATAGATGGCAATGACCGATCCCCTGGGTGATATGCTCACCCGCATCCGCAACGGCCAGCGCGCGAAGATGGACTCCGTCCTCTCGCCCGCGTCGAAGCTTCGTGCCAACGTTCTGGAAGTGCTCCAGCGCGAAGGTTACATCCGTGGCTACAGCGACGACGCATCGGGCAAGCACCCGCAGCTGCGTATCGAGCTGAAGTATTTCGAAGGCGAGCCGGCTATCAAGCACGTCTCGCGCGTTTCGAAGCCGGGTCGCCGCGTATATTCGGGCAGCAAGGAACTGCCGAACGTGCGCAACGGCCTTGGCATCACCATCGTCTCGACGCCGAAGGGCGTGCTTTCCGACGCGGAAGCGCGCAGCGAAAACGTCGGCGGCGAAGTGCTGGCGGAGGTGTTCTGATGAGCCGCATCGGCAAGCGCGCGGTGGCGATCCCCAGCGGGGTCACCGCGAATATCGACAACGGCACGCTTAACGTGAAGGGCCCCAAGGGCACCCTCTCGCTCGGCCTGTCTGACCTGATCGACTACAAGGTCGAAGGTGACGAAATCCAGGTCAAGCCGGCCAACGACAGCAAGCAGGCGCGTTCCTTCTGGGGCATGCAGCGTACGCTGGTGTCGAACCTGGTCGAAGGCGTGACCGACGGCTTTTCGAAGACTCTGCAGATAACCGGCGTCGGTTACCGTGCGCAGGCGCAGGGCCAGAAGCTGAAGCTTCAGCTCGGCTACAGCCACGATGTCGACCTCGACGTGCCGGAAGGCCTCGATGTGAAGACGCCCGATCAGACCACGATCGAAGTGTCGGGCATCGACAAGCAGAAGGTCGGCCAGTTCGCCGCCGAAATCCGCCGCTGGCGCAAGCCCGAACCCTACAAGGGCAAGGGTATCAAGTACGCCGGCGAGTATGTCTTCCGCAAGGAAGGGAAGAAGAAGTAAGATGGCAAAGCTTTCCCTGTTCGAACGCCGCCGCCGCCGCGTGCGCAGCGCTCTGAAGAGCCGCGCCGGTTCGCGTCCGCGCCTGTCGGTCCACCGCACCGGTCGCCACATCTACGCCCAGGTCATCGACGATGCCGAAGGCAAGACCGTGGCAGCCGCCTCGACGCTGGGTGCCAAGGCTTCCGGCGCCAATGTCGATGCTGCGGTGCAGGTCGGCAAGGATATCGCCGCTGCTGCGAAGAAGGCCGGCGTGACCACTGTCGTGTTCGATCGCGGTGGGTTCCTGTTCCATGGCCGCGTCAAGGCGCTGGCCGATGCCGCCCGTGAAGGCGGGCTGGAGTTCTGATGATGGCTGACGAAAACAACACCCCCGAGGCGACCCCCGAGGCACAGACCGAAGACAAGGTCGTGACGGCGGAAACCGAGCACGCGGTGACCAAGGAAGAGCCGGCCATTGCCGACACCCCTTCCGAAGCTGCCGACAACCAGTCGCCCGCACAGGGCGCCGAGGGTCAGCCGCGCGAGCGCCAGAACGAGCGTCAGGGCCGTGGTGGCCGTGGTGGTCGCGACGGCGGCAACGATCGTGGCCGTGGCCGCGGTGGTCGTGACAACCGTCGTGGCGGACGCCGAGAGGAAGAAGACGACGGCATCATCGAAAAGCTCGTCCACATCAACCGCGTCAGCAAGACGGTGAAGGGCGGCAAGCGCTTCGGTTTTGCTGCGCTGGTCGTGGTCGGCGACGGTCAGGGCCGGGTCGGTTTCGGCCACGGCAAGGCTCGCGAAGTGCCCGAGGCGATCACCAAGGCGACTGCTTCGGCGCGCAAGAAGATGATTCGCGTTCCGCTCAAGGATGGCCGCACGCTGCACCATGACGGCAAGGGCCGTTTCGGCGCTGGCAAGGTCACCGTGCGGTCGGCTCCGGCCGGTACCGGCATCATCGCGGGCGGCCCGATGCGCGCCGTCTTCGAAAGCCTGGGCGTTGCGGACGTGGTGACCAAGTCGGTCGGCACTTCGAACCCCTACAACATGATCCGCGCCACGTTCGACGCGCTCACCAACCAGAGCTCGCCGAAGTCGGTGGCTCAGCGTCGCGGCAAGAAGGTCGCGGATCTGCTGGGTCGCGGCGGCGCCAGCGTGGCAGAGGCTGAAGCCGACGCTGCAGCGATTGCGGAGTAAGATCGATGGCCAAAGATAAAACCATCACTCTCAAGCAGATCGGTTCGCCGATTCGCCGTCCCGAGAGCCAGCGCAAGATCCTGATCGGTCTTGGCCTGAACAAGATGCACAAGACCGTGACCCGCCTGGACACCCCCGAGGTGCGCGGCGCGCTCGCCAAGGTCCCGCATCTGGTCCAGATCGTCGACTGATCGACGCGAAAGCATAATTTGACGGAAGCGGCCTGCTGCGTTAGCGGGCCGCTTTCCATTTCCAGCGCGAACAAAGCGAAAGCGAGTGCAAGACTATGAAACTGACTGACATCCGCGATAATCCCGGCGCCCGCAAGACCCGCATCCGCGTGGGTCGCGGTATCGGCTCGGGCAAGGGCAAGACCGGTGGCCGTGGCCAGAAGGGCCAGAAGAGCCGTTCGGGCGTCGCCATCAAGGGCTTCGAAGGCGGTCAGATGCCGCTTCACATGCGTCTGCCGAAGCGCGGCTTCAACAACCCGTTCGGCAAGGATTACGCCGAAGTGAACCTGGGTATGGTCCAGAAGTTCATCGACGCGGGCAAGCTCGACGCCAAGAACGACGTCGACCACGCTGCGCTGAAGGCCGCTGGCCTCGCGCGCGGTGGCAAGGACGGCGTCCGCCTGCTCGGCAAGGGTGAGCTGACGACCAAGGCCAAGTTCGTCGTCGCCGGCGCATCCAAGGGTGCCATCCAGGCGGTCGAAAAGGCTGGCGGCAGCGTCGAAGTGATCGCGCCCAAGCAGCCGAAGGCGGAAAAGGCCCCCAAGGGCAAGAACGCCAAGAAGGCGGCCGCGGAATAAGCGAATAATGTGGAGCGGGGGTTCGACAAGTCGGCCCCCGCTTCCTATCTAGCCCCTCTATGCCGGGAGGGACCGGCGAAACGCTAGGATACGATACCGGTCATGGCTTCACGCGCCGACGCTCTCGCAAGCAATTTCAACCTGTCCAACTTTGGCAAGGCCACGGAGCTGCGCCAGCGGATCTGGTTCACGATCGGTGCGCTGATCGTCTTCCGTTTCCTCAGTTTCGTGCCGCTGCCCGGGGTCAATCCGGTTTCGCTGGCTTCGCTCTACGACACGCAGCGCGGTGGCATTCTCGACATGTTCAACGTGTTCTCCGGCGGTTCGCTGGAGCGCATGAGCCTGATCGCGCTGGGCGTCATGCCTTACATCACCGCCTCGATCGTGGTGCAGATGGCCGCGGCCCTGCATCCATCCTTGATGGCCTTGAAGAAGGAAGGCGAGGCGGGGCGCAAGAAGCTCAACCAGTACACCCGCTACGGCACCGTGCTGCTGTGCGGCATCCAGGGTTGGTTCATTGCCACAGGCCTCGAGGCGCTGGGCGTGCAGAGCGGCATTCAGGCCGTGGTCGATCCCGGCCTCATGTTCCGCATCGGCGCGGTCATCAGCCTGATCGGCGGCACGATGTTCCTGCTGTGGCTGGGTGAGCAGATCACCGCACGTGGTATCGGCAACGGCGTTTCGCTGATCATCATGGCGGGCATCGTCGCCCAGTTCCCGACCTTTACGGCCAACATGTTCGAAGGCACCCGTTCGGGCGCGATCAATCCCGCCATCGTAGCGGGCCTGATCATCATGATCGTGGTCGTCATTCTGGTGATCTGCTTCGTCGAACGCGCTCAGCGTCGCCTGCTGATCCAGTATCCCAAGCGCGCCACGCAGCGCGGCATGATGCAGGCCGATCGCAGCCACCTGCCGCTGAAGCTCAACACCGCGGGCGTGATCCCGCCGATCTTCGCCAGCTCGCTGCTGCTGCTGCCGCTTACGGTGACGCAGTTTGCCGGCAACAACCTCGATACCAGCAGCACCACCGGCACCATCCTGCAGTCGATGCTGCAGTATCTTCAGCACGGCCAGCCGCTCTACATGGCGCTCTATGGCGCGCTCATCATCTTCTTCGCCTTCTTCTACACAGCCGTGGTCTTCAATCCCGAAGAGACGGCCGAGAACCTGAAGAAGAACGGCGGCTTCATTCCGGGGATCCGGCCGGGCAAGCGCACGCAGGAATATCTAGACTACGTGCTGACGCGCATCACCGTGGTGGGTGCGATCTATCTCGCGCTGGTCTGCATCATACCGGAATACATGATCGCACAGACCGGGGTTCCGCTGTTCCTCGGCGGCACCAGCCTGCTGATCGTCGTCAACGTCACGGTCGATACGATCACCCAGATCCAGTCGCATCTGCTGGCGCACCAGTACGGCGATCTCATCAAAAAGGCGAAGTTGAAGGGTCGACTGCGCTAGGGCATGGTTTTGCCGAGACCGGCCGCTCGGCCCGAATCGGAACAGGTCCATGGGGGACACGCTTTGAACATCATTCTTCTCGGGCCTCCGGGTGCCGGCAAAGGCACCCAGGCCCAGCGCCTGGTCGAACATCACGGCATGCGCCAGCTTTCCACCGGCGACATGTTGCGCGCCGCCGTCAAGGCGCAGACGCCGGTCGGCGTGAAGGCCAAGGAAGTGATGGACCGGGGCGAACTCGTCTCGGACGAAATCGTCTCGGACCTGATCGACGCGGAACTCGCCGCCCTTGGTGAGGGCGTCGGTGCGCTCTTCGACGGTTATCCCCGCACGGAAGCGCAGGCGAAGTCGCTCGACACGTTGCTGGCCAAGCACGGCCGCACCCTCGACCACGTGATCGAGCTGGAAGTGGATATCGACGCGCTGGTCGAACGCATCACGGGCCGGTTCTCCTGCGCCAGTTGCGGTGCGCTCTACCACGACACCGCCAAGCCGCCGAAGGTGGAGGGCGTGTGCGATGAATGCGGCTCGACCGAGTTCAAGCGCCGTCCCGATGACAAAGAGGAAACCGTCCGCACCCGCATGGACGAATATCGCGCGAAGACCGCGCCGATCCTGCCGATCTACGACGAACGCGGCATCGTGACGCGGATCGACGGCATGTCCGACATGGAAACGGTCACCGCCGCCATCGAAGGCGTGCTGGAAGGCTGAGCCGGTCGATCGGCGCCCGGCTCGCCGGATTGTTCGCTCCGTTCGGCGGGGCGAGGGATGCCGGGTTTTGACGCCTGTTTGCATTTGCGCTAACAATGGCCGTTATCAGGACGGGAGTGGGGCCTTGCGCCTCCACTCGCCGGTTGACGTCGCGCGCGAATCACCGTAAGTGCGCCTTTCATTCGACAGTGACAATCGTGTCCGGGCGGCGCCAGCCCTACAGGTGCGCCAACCGGGCTTTTTGTCGTTTCAGCACCGGGGACCGCCCCGTTGCCCTGTCGGGAAACCGCTATGAGATGGCGGCATCATGTCGATGTCCGCTGTGGAGCATGGAGACGTAAGTGGCACGTATTGCCGGGGTAAACCTCCCCACCAACAAGCGCGTGATTATCGCGCTCACCTACATCCACGGAATCGGCCGCAAGACCGCTGTGGATATCGCCGACAAGCTGGGCATCGATCACACCCGCCGCGTTCAGGACCTGACCGACGGTGAAGTCCTGCAGATCCGTGAAACGATCGACGGCGACTACACGGTCGAGGGCGACCTTCGCCGCAACACCGCGATGAACATCAAGCGCCTGATGGACCTTCGGTCCTATCGCGGCCTTCGTCATCGCAACGGCCTTCCGGTCCGCGGCCAGCGCACGCACACCAATGCGCGCACTCGCAAGGGCAAGGCGAAGCCGATCGCGGGCAAGAAGAAGTAAGCCGCTAGGCTTGCTTCGACTTCTTCGACTTACGATTCTCTGAAGACAGGATAAACATTATGGCACGCGAACCCGGCCGAGTAAGGCGGCGTGACAAGAAGAACATCACCAGTGGTGTGGCGCACATCAACGCCAGCTTCAACAACACGATGATCACCATCACCGACGCGCAGGGCAATGCCATCAGCTGGTCCAGCGCCGGCATGATGGGCTTCAAAGGCAGCCGCAAGTCGACGCCGTACGCCGCGCAGGTCGCAGCGGACGACGCCGGCAAGAAGGCTGCCGAACACGGCGTGCGGACGCTGGAAGTCGAAGTGAAGGGCCCGGGCTCCGGCCGCGAAAGCGCGCTGCGCGGTCTTGCAGCCGTCGGCTTCACCATTACCTCGATCCGCGACGTAACGCCGATCCCGCACAATGGCGTGAGGCCGTCCAAGCGCCGCCGCGTCTGATTTCGAACCTGCCCGGCGGGCTTCGGCCCGCCGATCAATCGGATCGGCCGCGGCGCTTCCCAGCGCTCAGCGGCCGTCCTTGCAAGAACCAACACCCCAGGGGATATCCATGTCCGTCAATATGAAGAACTGGCAGGAACTGAAAAAGCCGAACACCCTCGACATCAAGGAAGGCAACGACAAGAAGCGTAAGGCTACTTTCGTCGCCGAACCGCTCGAGCGTGGCTACGGCCTGACGCTGGGCAATGCGCTGCGCCGTGTGCTGCTCAGCTCGCTGCAGGGTGCAGCGATCACCTCGATCAAGATCGAGAACGTGTTGCACGAATTCTCCAGCCTCGCCGGTGTGCGTGAAGACGTCACCGACATGGTCCTCAACGTGAAGCAGATCGCGCTGAAGATGGAAGGCGAAGGCCCCAAGCGGCTCCAGCTTTCCGCGACCGGTCCGGGCGACGTCAAGGCTGGTGACATCGCCGTCACCGGCGACATCGAAGTGCTCAACCCCGACCTGGTGCTGTGCCACCTGGACGAAGGCGCGACGCTGAACATGGAACTCACCGCCGACACCGGCAAGGGCTACGTTCCCGCGGTCAACAACCGTCCGGCCGACGCGCCGATCGGCCTGATCCCGGTCGACAGCCTGTATTCGCCGGTTCGCCAGGTCAGCTACAAGGTCGAGAATGCCCGCGTCGGGCAGGAACTCGACTTCGACAAGCTGAGCCTGACGATCGAAACCGACGGTACGGTCACCCCGGAAGATGCGATCGCCTATGCCGCGCGCATCCTGCAGGACCAGCTGACCCTGTTCGTCCACTTCGAAGACGGCATCCCGCAGCCGCAGTCGGCAATGATCGGCCAGGCCGCAGCGCCGCAGGAAGACGACGCCAACCAGCTGAACCGCTACCTTCTCAAGAAGGTCGACGAACTGGAACTGTCGGTCCGTTCGGCCAACTGCCTCAAGAACGACAACATCATCTACATCGGCGATCTGGTTCAGAAGACCGAAGCCGAGATGCTGCGCACGCCGAACTTCGGCCGCAAGTCGCTCAACGAGATCAAGGAAGTGCTTTCCAGCATGGGCCTTCGCCTCGGCATGGACATCCCCGGATGGCCGCCCGAGAACATCGAGGAAATGGCCAAGAAGCTCGAGCAGGAACTGCTCGGCTGATGATTGCATGAGCTCCGGGATTTGTCCCGGAGCCCATGATCCCTTGCGGCTCGCAGCGGATCGAAATGGCGGAGGTGACGGCCTGAACGGTCACCGGGTACGGGCTACCTCATACGGGCTCCTAACGAACGAAAGAGAAGAGATATGCGTCACGGAATTTCGCAGCGTAAGCTGGGTCGCAAGAGCGGGCATCGTACGGCCCTGCTGCGCAACATGGCCGCCGCGCTGATCAAGCACGAGCAGATCACCACGACCCTGCCCAAGGCCAAGGAACTGCGTCCCTACGTCGAAAAGCTGATCACGCTGGCGAAGAAGGGTGGCCTGTCCAACCGTCGCCTCGCGCACGCTCGCCTGCTCGACGCTCCGCAGGAAAAGAAGCTGTTTGAGACCCTGGCGGAACGTTACGGCGACCGCGAAGGTGGCTACACCCGCATCATCAAGGCCGGCTACCGCGCCTCCGACGCGGCGCAGATGGCCGTGATCGAACTCGTCGACCGCGACGAAGCTGCCAAGGGCGTCGACAGCGGTCCGGTGACGAACGCTGACGAGGAAATGGAAGACGCCTGAGGCGCTTCCCTCGCAAAAGATTTGAGGGGCCGTCGGAGCGATCCGGCGGCCCCTTTTCTGTCTGCTGATCAGACCGGGGCGAGCGTCCCGCAATAACGCACCACATGGCCGATCAGCGGCAGCGTTATGGTAACATCGAAGGTGAACTGTCCGCCGGTCTGCGTCTCGAAACTTTCGCCGCGTGGCAGCAGAGCCTTGGGCATGGGGATGCCGACGAAAGACCATCGGCGTGGGATAAGCTTCAATCGCTCTCCGTCGACGACCAGCGCCAGCGCGATTCGCACGGCTCCGAAACGTTCGACCAGCAGGTGCGTGTTCCTGCCTGTTCCCGCGGACTGATAAGACGAGAAGCGCTGCCCGCCGAAGTCGCGAGACCATAGCTCGCCGTTTGCCTCAGGCTTGAAGTGCACGCTGACGGCGACTTCCCCCGCCGACCGTGGAAAGCCGAAGGTGCGGGCGACCAGTCCGGCCAGCAGGCCATGGCCTCGCGTGACCTTGGCCGATCCCTTCCACACCCGCTCCGCCGCGCTGTCGTGCAGCGCCTGCACCTGCGACGGCAGGGTATCGAACGCCGAACCCAGCAGCTGCCGGTAAAGCGACACTGCGCCGCCGTGCTCGCGGAAGCCCGTCGTGATCGCGCGGCCCGCGAAGAGGTCATCGTAATCCTCAAGCTCCAGCGCTCTTGTGGCAGCCCGCGCTCCGGCCTCGGGACGCTCGCCGGCCAGCAGTTTGCGGACGATCCCTTCCACTGCCATAGACGGGATGAAGGGGCCGTCGTCGCCCTCCGCCAGCAGGTGCCAGCTGCGTTCGATCCGGGAGCCGTCGCGATGGCCGTGGGCGTGGACATACATGCCCCCGCGATGCTCGCCTAATTTCAGGAGGTTCAGCACGCGGTAGAACAGCGGCGAAAGCGGCTCTAGTGAGGGGAGGCGAAACCGGTGCCGCGCCTTGGCGAGCAGGTTGAGCGCGCGATGCAGCACCTCTGGCACAGGCCCGGCACCCATCCAGATGTCGGTCATTTCGATGTGTTCGGGCGGCAGCACTTGCAGATCAGGCACGTCGACCAGCGAGAAATGGATATTGCGCAGCGGCAATTGGCCCGGCGGGGCTATGGTATAACGGCGGCTCTCCGCCAGCCCGATGCCGTGCGAAGGGCGCCCGCCGCGCACCAGCTTCACCGGCGCGCCCGCATAACCCACGACCGCGCGCATCACGTTAAGGCCGATCCCGGCATAAGGGGATGGGGCGATGCCGCCCTCGACCCGCTCGATCGTCATGTCCCGCGACAACGCGCGCAGCACGGCGGCCGTGAGCACGGGGAAGCTGCTGACGCCCGAGAGGACAAACACGCCCGCCTGTTTTGCCGCGGCATCGTATCGATCGACGCCGAAAACGAAGTCTGCGGCATCGGCAAAGTCGAGATAGTCGCAGCCCGCTGCGATGCAGGCCTCGATGACACGATACCGCTGCGCGCCATAGTCCTGGAACGGTCCGGATGCGTCGACCACGAGGTTAGGATGCCACTGCGACAGTCCCCTCGCGATGTCGGCGCGGTCGAGCGGGGCGGGGAGGGCGGTCGCCGCCCCGTCGAAGCTTTCGCAAAAGCCCCGCGCTTTCGCCGCATTGCGTCCCGCAATCAGGAGGGTCGCCCGCGGTTCGTCGCGCAGGAGTTGCGCCAGCCGACCGCCGAAAACGCCGTAGCCGCCCAGTATCAGGATCTTCACCGAGCCTTCCCCCTTTAGAGCACCCGCGCACGATATTCGGGTGGCGCAACCCAGCAGGTCTTGCGTCTGCCGAAGATGCGATAGCGGTTGCGGGCGACGAAACCGTAAACCGCGTCGCGCAAGGGGCGTGGTATCGCCCGGAACACGCCCGCCGCGCGCCATGGCCAGCCGAGCCCTTCGTAGATCGCGAGCACCGCATCGCTGTTTTGCCGGACGCGTCCATGCTCGATCCCGCCTTCGATGACGAGGATCGTGGTCGGATCGGCGGGATCGATGCCATGCTTTGCAAACAGGCTGGCGCCCAGCTGTCCTTGCATGGAAGCGAGCACGAAGCGCTCTGCCCGGTCGCGGGTCAGCACGAAGCGCGCGTTGGCGCTGCACAGCACACATTCGGCGTCGAACAGGATCAGCGCCTGTCCTTCGGCAATCGGCAGGGCATCGCTCATGCCGGATGGCTAATCGTGCGCGGCGCCACGCGCAATTGCAGCTTGCGGAACTGCGGTTGCAACCGGGGCCGAGGTCGTTACATCGGCAAGCAAATGACAAAACGGAGTTCGCCATGCGCCGCTACACCCTACTGGCAGCCACTGCCCTGATGACTGCCATTCCCACTGCAAGCCCGCTCGCAGCGCAAGACGCGACCGAAGTACCGCTGGCCGACTATCCCGACACCTATCGCCAGGATGTCAGCGAAGAGATTTTCGGCGAGACGATTGCCGATCCGTATCGCTGGCTGGAAGACGACGTTCGCAACAATCCCGAAGTCGCCAACTGGGTCGCCTCGCAGAACCGCGTGTCGGAAGGCTATCTCGCCGCGCTGCCTGCGCGGGAGTGGTTTGGCGAGAAGATAGGCGAGCTTTACAATTACGAGCGCTTTTCGACGCCCACGCGCGCCGGGGATCGCTATTTCTACACCCGCAACACAGGGCTGCAGAACCAGTCGCCACTGTACGTGCGCGAAGGGCTGGCGGGCGAGGAACGCCTGCTGATCGATCCCAACGCCTGGTCGGAGGACGACGCCGCCGCGCTGAGCGGGTGGGTGCCCTCACCCGACGGGAAGTACGTGCTCTACAGCGTGCAGGACGGCGGAACCGACTGGCGCATCGTGCGCGTGCTGGACGTCGACAGCGGGCAGACCGTGGGCGAGGACACCCGTTGGGTGAAGTTCTCTAACCTCGCATGGGTCGGCAACGACGGTTTCCTCTATTCGCGCTTCCCGGAGCCGGAAGCCGGACAGGATTTCCAGGCACTGAATTACGGCCAGCAGGTGTTCTATCACAAGCTCGGCACGACGCAGGACCAGGACGAGCTGGTGTTCGAAACGCCGGAACACCGCGAGCGCGGGCATGCCGCCGCTGTCACGCATGACGGCCGCTGGGCGGTCATCACCAGTTCGCTGGGCACCGATGCGAAGTACGAAACGCACCTCATCGACCTCTCCAGGCGCGACGCGGCGGGCTGGACCGCCACGCCGCTGGTGACCGGGTTCGAAAACGACTGGTCGCTGATCGATGGTATCGGTTCGCGCCTGTTCTTCCGCACGGACCAGGGTGCGCCCAAATCGCGGGTGGTCGCCATCGACATGGCCGCTGCGAACCCTCGCTTCGACGTGGTCGTGCCGGAGAAGGAAGAGCCGATCGACGGCGTCTCGCTGGTCGGCAGCCGCATGATTGTGTCCTATCTGAAGGACGCGGCCTCCAAGGCGGTCATGCACGATCTGACCGGCAAGATGGTTGGGCAGATCGAGCTGAACGGGATTGGCAGCGCTGGCGGCTTCACCGGCGATCCGGACGAGGAGGAGACCTTCTATTCCTTCTCCAGCTTCAACCGGCCGGGCGCGGTCTATCGCCTCGATCTCGCGAGCGGAGAGACGACCACCTTTGCCGAGCCCGAAGTCGCCTTCGATCCCGACGATTTCGTGGTCGAACAGCGTTTCTACCCGTCGAAGGACGGTACCAAGGTGCCGATGTTCATTGTCCGCAAGCGCTCCATTGCCGAAGCGGGGCAGGCCGCGCCGACGCTGCTCTACGGGTATGGCGGTTTCAGCATCTCGCTGACACCGGGCTATTCTGCTAGCCGCATGGCATGGCTGCAGGCGGGCGGAGCCTATGCGCTCGCAAATCTTCGCGGCGGCGGAGAATACGGCAAGGAATGGCACGATGCCGGACGCCGCGCGAACAAGCAGAACGTGTTCGACGACTTCATTGCCGCGGGCGAATTCCTGAAGGCAGAAGGGATCGCGACCGAGAATGGCCTCGCCATTCAGGGTGGCTCCAATGGCGGTCTGCTGGTGGGAGCGGTGACGAACCAGCGGCCCGACCTGTTCGACGCCGCCAACGCTGCCGTCGGCGTGATGGACATGTTGCGCTTCGACCGCTGGACCGCCGGGCGATACTGGGTGGACGATTACGGCTATCCCGACAAGGAGGAGGATTTCCGCATCCTGCGCGCCTACTCACCCTATCACAACATCCGCAGCGGGACGGAATACCCCGCAGTTCTGGTCACCACCGCAGATACGGACGACCGCGTGGTGCCGGGCCACAGCTTTAAATACACAGCGGCATTGCAGGCGGCCGACACGGGCGACAAGCCGCATATCATCCGGGTCGAGACTCGCGCGGGTCACGGTTCAGGAAAGCCCACCGACAAGGCGATCGCGGAAGCAGCGGATGTCCTCTCTTTCCTCGCCGCATGGACCGGACTTGAACCAAAGAGCGAATAAAATCAGCTTTCTGCCCAAAATGCAGCCGTTCAGTTTCGACCTCGACTAGCTGAACGGCTGCTGAAAACGAGGTTCAGCGAGACCTCACGGCGAAGTGGTATAACTTTGATTGTCGGATGGCGGAAAACCCGCCCCACGAGAATTTGAAAGGGATACCTATGACGCTCATGACCAAAGCACTGACCGGAGCCATCGCCGCGGGTGCGATGGCCATGGCGGCAACACCCGTCGCCGCGCAATCCTATCGCGACCGCAATGACGACGGCATCGACGCAGGCGAGATCATCGCCGGTGCGCTGATCCTCGGCGGTATCGCAGCCGTTGCTGGCTCCGTCGGTAATCGCGACCGCTACGATTATCGCGACAGCCGCTACAACTATCGCAACGGCCGCTATCGCAACACCGGCCGCAGCGCGGTCGACCAGTGCGTCCGCGCCGTCGAGAGCCAGGCGCGCCGTGCGGGTTATCGCTATGCCGACGTGACCGAGATCGAGGACGTCGACGACAAGCGCCGCGGCTGGCGCGTGAAGGGTCGCGTCGTGGTCGATGGCCAGAGCGGCTACGGCTACTCAAACCGCTACAATTCGCGCTACGATAGCCGATACGACAGGCGCTACGATCGCCGTTATCGCGGCGACAGCGGTAAGTTCAGCTGCGACGTCCAGTACGGCCGCGTCGTGGACATCGACTTCAAGAGCATTCGCGGTCTGCGTTGATCTCCCTTCTGCACGCAGACGCACCGGCGGTTCAGGCTCTAGCCAGCCTGGACCGCCTATTTCGTCGTCCATACTGCACCTGTCAGCGCCATATTCGGGGGGATAACCGATGGCCCGATTGACCACATTCCTTGCCACCGCCGCCAGCCTCTCGCTGGTTGCAACCCCTGCGCTCGGCGCGGACATTGCCGCACCGGCCGGTCCGGCGCACGCGTCCGCCCCAGCCACGGCCTATGACGCAGAGGCGGAGGTCGCGAACAACCATCGCTATCGCGATTATCGCGGGTACCGCTATCGCAACCGTACCGATGTCGGCGACATCCTGACCGGCGTTCTTGTCATCGGCACGGTTGCCGCAATCGCCAATGCCGCGACGAAGAACAACCGCCGCTATCGCGACCGGGACGAGCGCGATTATCGCTATCGCTACCCCGACCGGCAGGACGACTACCGGTACCGCCAACAGGATCGGCGCTACGACCAGCGCGGCGATCTGGGCGCCGATGCCCGTGGCATGGACCGCGCGGTCGATATGTGCGTGAACGAGGTCGAGCGCGGCGAGGACCGCGTTGCCACCGTCGATAACGCCCGCCGCACGGGCGAAGGGTGGAGCGTGACCGGTCAGCTTGAACGTGGCGGCGGTTTCGATTGCGAGATCGACAACAATGGCCGCATTCGTGACGTCGATATCAACGCGGGCGAATACAGCGACAATCGCTACGATGACCAGCGCCACTGGAGCGACAGCGCCGCCGTGGCGGACGATCGCCAGTTCGACGACGAGACCTATCGCAGCGCGCGCGCCGGGCGCGATGTCGCTCCGGATTACCAGGGCGGATACGACGCTGCGCCGGAAGATACGGGTCAGGGCGGTGGCGACGACCGTTACTCCGTCGGCCAGCAGGGCGACTTCGGCCAGTCCGGCTGAACCCTCTTCGCCTGAGATTTTCCGACTGCCCGCCTACCTCGAGTAGGCGGGCAGTTCTATTTTCCACCGCACCGCCGCAGCGCGCAGGCCGAAACCGGCGAGCGCCGCGATCGTCCATGCGACGGGACGCGTCACGTCCAGCGCGAGCAGCGCTGCAACCGTGCTGGCGGACAATGCGGCGGCGGTCACGTAAAGCTCCGGACGCATCAGGATGGAGGGGCGGCCCGCGATCACGTCGCGCAATATGCCCCCGACGCATCCGCTGATAACGCCCATCAGCACCGCGGGAACCGGCGCTATGCCATAGGCGAGGCTCTTGGCCGTGCCGAGCACCGCGTAGGCTGCAAGGCCCGCAGCGTCGGCATATTCCAGCAGCTTGCCTTCCCACCAGCGGTTCGGCGTGACCCAGGCGATGAGCGCCACAGCGAGGCAGGCGGGGGCGACCAGCGGATCGCGCATCCAGAACACCGGCGCACCGATCAGCAGGTCGCGCACCGAACCGCCGCCGACCCCGGTGATCAGCGCAAAGAATGCCATGGTGACGAAGGTTTGCTTTTCCCGCGCCGCGATCAGCGCGCCGGTCAGCGCAAAGACCGCGATCCCGGCAAGGTCGAGAATGCCGAACAGCGGACCGAGTGGCGTGTCAGGCATGGGTTGCGGCTTTCCGCGGCACTTTCACGCGCGCCTTGCGCCGCCGGAACATCAGCACCGTGCCGAACAACGATCCCAACAGGGCAAGCACCGCAAAGACGATCAGCGTCGGATGATGCGTATTCTCGCGCGTCTGAAGATCCATGATGTGCAGGCCCCACATGACATCGAAAACCCGCCACCAGCGCGTCCGAACTGCCTCGACCTCGCCAGACTGAGCGCCGATATAGACGTGGGTGCCATCCGCCAGCCGTGCTTGCCAAACGGGCGACGGGCGGCGGAAGTCCTGCGGCACTTCGTCCGCATCGAAGAAGGTCAGCGTCTCGATCCGGTCGCCGCCGACGATCTGCTCGGCCACGATGGCGCGGATCTCCGGCTCGTCGAGCGCGGGCATCCGGCGGCCCATCGCGTCGAAACGCTCCATGCTGCCGTCCATGAAGGTAATCCGCGTCACCGGCGCGCCGCGCCACATAGTCGCGGTGATTTCCTTCACCGGCTTGCGGACCGCGGGGGCGAGGTCGATCGTGATGCCGTTGTTGGTTGGCAGCGACGGTTCCGTGCGCTCGATAAGCAGGTGGTTTCCGCGAACTTCCTCGATCGGCTTGGCGACCATTACGAGCCCGGTCAGCGTCCACATCAGGATGGGAATGCCCGTGAGCCACGCCAGCCAGATATGCCAGCGGGCGAAGCGGGACATGGTTTTCTGCGATGCCATGCCAGCGCCGTTAGCGCCGAACCCGGCCGCTCGCTAGTTCTTCGCGAAAAGGTTGGCCGGATCGGCCATCGCCTTTATCTCCAGCGCGTTGCCGCTCGGGTCGCGGAAGAACATCGTCGCCTGCTCTCCCGGCTCGCCGGCGAAGCGCACGGTCGGCTCGATCACGAAGTCCACTTCCGCCGCCGTCAGCCGGTCGGCCAGCACGCGCCAGTCCGCCATCGGCAGGACGATGCCGAAATGCGGCACCGGCACGTCGTGTCCGTCCACCGGATTGCTGCCGCTCGCGCCCTTGGCGACCACCGACGGCGCCTGGTGGGCGACGATCTGGTGGCCGAAGAAATCGAAGTCGCACCAGTCCGCGTCGGAGCGTCCTTCCGGGCAGCCAAGAACCTCGCCGTAGAAGGCGCGGGCCGCGATCAGGTCGTGAACGGGAAAGGCGAGGTGGAAGGGGTGAAGCGTCATCGTAGGGGTATCCTGTGCAGGCCGAGCGCGAGACCGAAGCCGAGAATCGGTGCGGCGCCGTATCCGATCAGCGGGTAAGGGTAATGCGACATGACCGCCATGGCCACAAAGCCGAACAGCGCACCGCCCAGGGCGAAACGCTTGGCCCGGTCGAATGGGGTTGTGTAGAGGATCAGCAGGAAGCCCGCGAGCAAGGCAGCGGCGAGGGCGACCGACCACGCGGCGCTTTGCGCGGCAGCTTCGATCAACAGGCGCTCCACGAAGGGTTGCGGTGGCAATTCGCCATGCAGCGCCGCGTAAATCGCGCCGAGAAAGCCGGGAACGGTGACGAGGCCAACGCGCCAGTCCTTCGTGACGTGGTACAGCCCTGCCGCGGCAAAGGTCAGCGCGAAGCCAGTGGCGGCGTCCGGCTGAACGGTCGCTGCCACCATGCCGGACAGGAGCATCCACGGCGCCATCACCCGGTTGCGCGCGGCGAGCATGCACAGCGCCGGGGCAGCGAGCATTCCGGTATGTAGGTTGATCGGGCCGATCGGCACCCAGCGCGCCACGCTTTCACCCGTGATGGAGATGGCGCGCGGTCCGATCGCCAGCGGGCTGAGCATCACGACGATCAGCACGATCCACAGCAGGTGGCGGCTCATGCGTGTATGCGGCCCGCGCCCGACCAGCGCCCAGAGGCACGCGAGCGCCAGAGCGCCGAGATTGACGAGCGGGTAATGCGCAGGCGCGCCGCCGGCCGCCATCCACGCAGCACCCGCCGACACCGGGATCGCAAGCGCCGCGAGGGCGGGCAGGCGATCCCGTATCGGGACCATCAGATGTGGATCGGCTTGCCCTGCACGCCCATCGCGGCTTCCTTGATCGCCTCCGCATGGGTCGGGTGGGCGTGGCAGGTGTAAGCAATATCCTCGCTCGTCGCGCCGAATTCCATGCCCAGCGCGGCTTCCGCGATCATCGTGCCCGCAACGCTGGCAATCGCCCAGACGCCCAGCACGCGGTCGGTTTCCGCATCGGCGATGATCTTCACGAAGCCATCAGGCTCGTGATTTGTCTTGGCACGGCTGTTCGCCATCATCGGGAACTTGCTGGTCTTGATCGCGCCCTTTTCCTTCGCCTCTTCCTCGGTCAGGCCGACACCGGCGATTTCGGGGAGAGTGTAGACGACGCTCGGGATGACGTCGTGATTGACGATGCCGGTCTGGCCCGCGATCCATTCGGCCACGGCAATGCCTTCGTCCTCTGCCTTGTGGGCGAGCATGGGTCCGGGGATGACGTCTCCGATCGCGCGCACGCCGTCGACGGCGGTGCGAAATTCGTGATCGACTTCGATCTGGCCGCGCTTGTTCACTTCCAGTCCGATCGCGTCGAGGCCGAGGCCTTCTGTGTTGGGCCGACGACCGATGGACACGAGCACGCAGTCCGCGTCCATCGTTTCGGCTTCGCCACCCGCAGCCGGCTCCATCGTCAGCGTCGCGGTGTCGCCTTCCACCGTGCAGCCGGTGACCTTGGTGCCGAGCTTGAATTGAATGCCCTGCTTCTTGAAGATCTTGTTGGCTTCCTTGCGGATGTCGGCGTCCATGCCGGGAAGAATCTGGTCGAGATATTCGATGCAGATGACTTCCGCACCCAGCCGCCGCCAGACGCTGCCAAGCTCCAGCCCGATGACGCCGCCACCAATGACGACCATCTTCCTGGGGACGGAACGCAGTTCCAGCGCGCCGGTGCTGTCGACCACGACCTGCTTGTCGTTATCGACCTCGATGCCGGGCAGCGGGGTGACGGAGGAACCGGTGGCAATCACCACTTCCTTCGCAGTGATCGTTTCGTCGCCGACCTTCACGGTATGGGCATCCTGAAAGGTGGCATGGCCTTGCTTCCAGTCGACCTTGTTCTTCTTGAACAGGAAGGCGACGCCCTTGGTCAGACCTTCTACAGCGTCGAGGCGCTGGGCGTGCATCTTGTCGAGGTTCAGCGTCGGCGTCACTTCGACGCCCATTTCCGCCATCGTGCCATTTGCGGCAGCGTCGAAATACTCGCTGGCGTGCAGCATCGCCTTGGACGGAATGCAGCCGACGTTGAGGCAGGTTCCGCCGAGCGTCGCGCGGCTTTCCACGCAGGCGGTCTTCAGGCCCAGCTGCGCCGCGCGGATCGCCGCGACATAACCGCCGGGGCCGGCACCGATGACAAGAACGTCGTAGTCGTATTCTTTGCTCATCAAACTTCTTCCGTCATTCCCGCGAAGCCGGAGATACCGTCTTCTTCCATCACCGCCCCGCAAAAGGGGGCGTGACCCCCGCCTGCGCGGGGGTGACGAGGGTGGTTTCGTTTACAAATCGATCAGGATGCGCGTCGGATCCTCGATCGCTTCCTTGATGATCTTGAGCGCGGTCACAGCTTCGCGGCCGTCGATCAGGCGGTGATCGTAGCTGAGCGCGATATACATCATCGGGCGCACGACGATCTCGCCGTCGACCACGACGGGGCGATCCTCGATCCGGTGGAGGCCGAGAACGGCGCTTTGCGGAGGATTGATGATCGGCGTGCTCATAAGCGAACCGAACACACCCCCGTTGGAGATGGTGAAGGTGCCGCCGCTCATGTCGTCCATCGTCAGCGTGCCGTCCTTGGCGCGCTTGCCGAAATCGGCGATGTCGAGTTCGATCTGCGCGAAGCTCTTCTTGTCGCAGTCGCGCACGACCGGGACGACCAGACCGTTCGGCGCGCTGACTGCGACCGAGATGTCGACGTAATCGTGATAGACAATTTCGTCGCCGTCGATCTGCGCGTTAGCGGCGGGAACGTCTTTGAGCGCGAGCGTGCTGGCCTTGGCGAAGAAGGACATGAAGCCGAGCTTGATGCCGTGCTTCTTGACGAAGGCGTCCTTGTACTTCTCGCGCGCTTCGATGACCGCGGTCATGTCGACGTCGTTGAATGTGGTGAGGAGGGCGGCTTCTTCCTGCGCGCTCTTAAGGCGTCGGGCGATCGTCTGGCGCAGGCGCGTCATGCGCACGCGTTCGGTGCCGCGGCTGCCGGCGGCAGAGGGGTCGGACCTGGTCACGGCCTGGGCCGGCGCGGCATCGTCGATCGTGCCGCTGTCCTGGCGGCCACCCTTGGCCTTCGCGGCAGCAATCACGTCTTCCTTGGTCAGGCGGCCATCCTTGCCGGTGCCCTTGATCGTAGTCGGGTCCACCCCGTGTTCGAGCACCGCGCGGCGCACGGCAGGCGACATGGTGGTCGCCGCATCGCCGCTCTGGCTGTCGGTCGGATCGGACTTGGCAACGTCCTGCGCGGCGCGCGCGGGCTGCGGCGCGGGCGTCCCTTCCGCAGCAGGCTTGGCCGCGTCGTCGGATTTCGCCGCCGGAGCGCCGCCTTCCTCGACCAGCGCGATCACCGCGCCGACTTCCACCGTGTCGCCAACCGCGACCGAATGCGATCCGAGCACGCCAGCGACGGGCGAGGGTACGTCCACCGCGACCTTGTCGGTTTCGAGGCTACAGATCGGCTCGTCAGCGGCGACCGCATCGCCGGGCTGCTTCAGCCATTCGCCGACGGTCGCTTCGGTGACGCTTTCGCCGAGGGTGGGGACTTTGACTTCGGTTGCCATGGAATTGCACTTCCTATCGGTGAGACCGGTTGAGAGCTGGGGAGAGGTTCAGCCCCGGATTACTTGCCGCGGGTTTCGGGCGGCGGGACGGCGGAGCGCTTGTCGCGCACACTCTGCCCGCCATCGGCCAGGTCGAGCGCGATCTGCACCAGCGCTTCCTGTTGCATCCGGTGCCGTTCGGCAAAGCCGGTGGCAGGGGAGGCGGCGACTTCGCGGCCCGCGTAGGTCGGGCGCATCCCGTCGTGCCCGGCTTCGCCCAGCGCCTGTTCGATCTGGCTTTCCACGAAGAACCACGCGCCGTTGTTCTTCGGCTCTTCCTGGCACCAGACGACCTCCTGAAGGTTGGTCATCCGCTCCAGCCGCTTGACCAGCGGTTCGCCGGGGAACGGATAGAGCTGTTCCAGCCGCACGATCGAGACGTCGTCCACGCCTTCCTCGTCGCGCTTCTGCAGCAGGTCGTAGGCGACCTTCCCGCTGCACAGGACGAGGCGGCGGATCTTTTCGTCCGCGATGTCTGCCGTGTCGGACTTGATCCGCATGAACTGGTGATCGCCCATGAACTCGCTCGCCGCGCTCTTCGCCATCGGATGGCGCAGCAGCGACTTGGGCGTCATGATTACCAGCGGCTTGCGGAACTGGCGCAACATCTGGCGGCGCAGGACGTGGAAGTAATTGGCCGGCGTGGTGATGTTGCAGACCTGGATATTGTCGTTCGCGCACAATTGCAGGAAGCGTTCCAGGCGGGCGGAGGAGTGTTCCGGCCCCTGGCCTTCGTAACCGTGCGGCAGCAGCAGGACGAGGCCGTTGGCGCGCAGCCACTTCACCTCGCCCGCGGCGATGAACTGGTCGATCATGATCTGCGCGCCGTTGGCGAAATCGCCGAACTGCGCTTCCCACAGCACCAGTGTCTTGGGATCGGCCAGCGCGAAGCCGTATTCGAAGCCGAGCACGCCATATTCGGACAGCGGGCTGTCGTACACCTCGAACTTGCCGTGCGGCAGCGTGGTCAGCGGAATGTATTTCCGCTCCGTGTTCTGGTCGACCCAGACGGCGTGACGCTGGCTGAAGGTACCGCGCCCGGAATCCTGCCCGGACAGCCGAACGCCATATCCTTCGGTGACGAGGCTACCGTAGGCGAGCGCTTCTGCGGTTGCCCAGTCGAAGCCTTCCCCGCTGTCGAACATGGCCCTCTTGGCGTCGATCACGCGTCCGAGCGTCTTGTGGATCGTCAGATCGTCCGGCACCGTGGTCAGCGTGCGACCGAGGCTGTCGAACAGTTTCTTGTCGATCGCGCTTTCGACGTTGCGGCGCGCGGTCTCGTCGTCGGCCGGCTTGTTGAGCCCGGCCCAGCGACCGCCGAACCAGTCGGCGCGATTGGCCTTGTAGCTTTTCGCCGCTTCGAATTCGTCTTCCAGCAGGCTGTCGAATTCGCCGCGCAGCTTCGGCGCGGTGCCGGGGTCGATCACGCCCTGCTTGATGAGCTTTTCGGAATAGAGATCGCTCACCCTCGGGTGCTTTCGGATCGCGTCATACATCAGCGGCTGGGTGAACTTGGGCTCGTCGCCCTCGTTATGGCCGAAGCGGCGGTAGCACCACATGTCGATCACGATGTCGCGCTTGAACTTCTGGCGATATTCGACCGCCAGCTTGCAGGCGAAGGTGACCGCTTCCGGATCGTCGCCGTTGACGTGCAGTATCGGCGCCTGGACGCCCTTCGCGACATCGCTGGGATAGGGCGAACTGCGCGCGAACTGCGGGCTCGTGGTGAAACCGATCTGGTTGTTGATGACGAAGTGAATGCACCCACCGGTGTTGTATCCCCGAACGCCGGAAAAGCCGAGGCATTCCCATACGATACCCTGTCCGGCGAAGGCCGCGTCGCCGTGCAGCAACACGGGTAGCACCTGTTCGTGCGCCGCGAGATCCTCGCGCATGGCCTGTTGCGCGCGGACCTTGCCCAGCACGACGGGGTTCACCGCTTCGAGGTGGCTGGGATTGGGGACGAGCGACATATGCACGTTGATGCCGTCGAATTCACGGTCGGTGCTGGTGCCGAGGTGGTATTTCACATCGCCCGATCCGCCGACGTCTTCCGGATTGGCGCTGCCGCCCTGGAATTCGTGGAAGATCACGCGGTAGGGCTTGCCCATGACGTTGGCGAGAACGTTCAGCCGCCCGCGGTGGGCCATGCCGTAGACGATCTCGCGCACGCCCATCGCGCCGCCATACTTGATGACGGCTTCGAGCGCCGGGATCATCGATTCCCCGCCGTCGAGGCCGAAGCGCTTGGTGCCGACGTATTTCTTGCCGAGGAACTTCTCGTATTCCTCGCCCCGCACCACGGCGGCGAGGATGGCTTCCTTGCCTTCGTTTGTGAACTGGATCGTTTCTTCCGGGCTTTCGAACTGGTCCTGCAGGAAGCGCCGTTCCTCGGTGTCGGCGATATGCATGTATTCGAGGCCGACATTGCCGCAATAGGTGCTGCGCAGCGCCTTGTAGAGTTCCCCGATGGAAATCCATTCGAAGCCGAACACGCCGCCGACGTAGACCTCCAGGTCTTCCTGACCATCGAAGCCGTGCCATTTCAGCGTCAGGTCGTCGGGCGCCTCGCGATGCGACAGGCCGAGCGGGTCGAGGTTCGCCGCCAGATGCCCGCGCACGCGGTACAGCCGGATCAGCAGCATCGCGCGGATCGAATTGTCAGCCGCCTGCTCGATGCTCTTGGTGTCGACGGGCTTGCCCGCCTTCGCGCTGGCATTGGCGATCGCGACTTTCAGCGTGGTCGGGTCGAGCGCCTGCGTAAGGTCGTCTTCCGCATCGCCGCCCACGAGCGGCCATCCGCTGCGCGCCCACGATGGGCCCTGCTGGCGTTCGTCGAGATCGAAATCGTGCTGTTCGTTACCCATGGGGCCTCACAAAAAATGCTGCGCCCTTTCGGTACGCGTCGCGGACTACGCCAGTTCCTTCAGCAGCCCTTCGAGAGTGGTGCCGAGTTCGCTGGGCGAGGGGCTGACACGGATGCCGGCGCTTTCCATCGCTTCGATCTTGTCGTCTGCGCCGCCCTGTCCGCCGGACACGATTGCGCCCGCGTGGCCCATGCGGCGGCCCGGAGGTGCCGTGCGGCCCGCGATGAAGCCGACCATCGGCTTGCGGCGGCCCTTGGCAGCTTCGTCCTTGATGAACTGCGCGGCTTCTTCTTCGGCGCTGCCGCCGATCTCGCCGATCATAATGATCGACTTGGTTTCATCGTCGGCGAGGAACATCTCGAGCACGTCGATGAAGTTGGTGCCGTTGACGGGGTCGCCGCCGATGCCGACAGCGGTGGTCTGGCCGAGGCCGACCTGCGTGGTCTGGTGGACCGCTTCATAGGTCAGCGTGCCCGAGCGGCTGACGACGCCGACGCTGCCCTTCTTGAAGATCGAACCCGGCATGATGCCGATCTTGCATTCGCCGGGCGTCAGAACGCCGGGACAGTTGGGGCCGATCAGGCGGCTCTTGCTGCCCTGCAGTGCGCGCTTGACCTTGACCATGTCCATCACCGGAACGCCTTCGGTAATCGCAACGATCAGCTCGATCTCCGCCGCGATGGCTTCCAGCATGGCGTCGGCTGCGAACGGCGGCGGCACGTAGATGCATGATGCGGTCGCGCCGGTCGCTTCCTTGGCCTCGGCCACGGTGTTGTAGTTGGGCAGGCCGATATGCGTCGTGCCGCCTTTGCCCGGCGTCACACCTGCAACCATCTGCGTCCCGTAATCGAGCGCCTGCTGCGTGTGGAAAGTGCCGGTATCGCCGGTCATCCCTTGTGTGATGACCTTGGTGTTCTTGTCTACGAGGATGCTCATTCAATCTGTCCCTTCGTCGAGTCCCAGCGGAGGTTGAAACCTTCCGCAATCCGGCGCTAGGCCGATAGAGGCCCCGGCCTGCGCCGGGATGACGGCTTACTTCAGGCTTTCGTCCAGCCCCTTGCAGGCCTCGAGCAATTCCTCGACCGCGTCGGTGCTGACCTTGAGGTTGTTCTTCTCTTCGTCCGAAAGCTCGATCTCGATCACTTCTTCGGTGCCGCCCGCGCCGATCACGGTGGGGACGCCGACATAGAGACCGTCGAGACCATACTTGCCTTCGACATAGCTGGCGCAGGGCAGGACGCGCTTCTGGTCGCCGAGATAGGCTTCCGCCATCGCGATCGCGCTGGTGGCGGGGGCGTAATAGGCGGAGCCATTGCCGAGCAGCTGGACGATCTCGCCGCCGCCTGCGCGGGTGCGCTTCACGATTTCATCGATGCGCTCTGCGGGAACGCCCTTGATCTTGGCGTAGTCGTTCACCGGGATGCCGTTGATCGTGGTGTAGCTGGTGACGGGGACCATGGTGTCGCCGTGGCCGCCGAGAACGAAGGCATTGACGTCCTTCACCGAGCAGCCGAATTCCCATGCCAGGAACGTCGCGAAGCGCGCGCTGTCGAGCACGCCTGCCATGCCGACGACCTTGTTATGCGGCAGACCGCTGAATTCGCGCAGCGCCCAGACCATCGCGTCGAGAGGGTTGGTGATGCAGATCACGAATGCGTCGGGGCAGTTGTTCTTGATGCCTTCGCCGACGGCCTTCATCACCTTGAGGTTGATGCCGAGCAGATCGTCGCGGCTCATGCCGGGCTTGCGCGGCACGCCGGCGGTTACGATCACCACGTCCGCGCCGGCGATGTCGGCATAGTCGTTGGTCCCGGTGATCTTCGCGTCGAAGCCTTCGATCGGGCCGCATTGGCTGAGGTCGAGCGCCTTGCCCTGCGGCATCCCTTCGGCGATGTCGAACAGGACGATGTCGCCCATTTCCTTCTTCGCGGCGAGATGGGCGAGGGTGCCGCCGATCATGCCGGAGCCGATGAGAGCGATCTTCTTGCGAGCCATAAAGGGAATCCGTCCTTCCAAACGCACGGGACCGCTGTGGCAGACCGAATGGCGCACGCTCGCGTCCCGCGAGGAAGCCGCGCCCGGAAACTCGCCATGCGGCCTAGGCGCGTGAAATAGGGATTGCAACCGGCAAAAAGTCTAATTTCACATAGTTAAATGCAATTGGTTCGCAATAGCAATTAGCTTGTGCCGACACCTGTGCATATTGGGCGCGCGCGGAAGGTTCCGGAATACTCCGGCCTAGAGTGCAGACTGGTGGGCAGGCGGACTGTTCCCGCAGTTTCCCTCAGAGCGACGAGGCGGTCTCGCCTTGCGACTGGTGGGCGTCCAGACGGTCCAATGCGCGAGCGGCTCGGCGATCGAAGGTGCGGCAGATCGCCGTCCAGCGTTTGAACGCTTCGCGATCACCCGCGCGCAGGGCCGCCAGCGCATGACGGTGCGCAGCCTTGGGCGCGTCAAGGCCATGCTGGGTGAGATGTGAGAGAGCCGCGCGCAGAACCTCGTCGAGTTCTGCCGGAGCGGCGCCGCAATCATTGGCGGGGGTGCGCATGGCACTGCGAACCTGGTGACGGGACATGCGCGCCCGCGGGAACTGGCGGGCGGCGGCAAAGCGAAGCGACATGAAGGTTTTCTCTTGTTGGCGACCTGTTGTGCCGGTCTCTAAACCTGACAGCCTAACGCCCCGTCTCGCGGCATGGTTGCCGCAATCTTTACCTGTCGCCTCGGCGGGTATCGCCCGGGGGCGGATCGCCGAGCCACTTGCCGGAATTGGCGTATTCGGGCCGGACCGAACCCGAGCCGGCTGGCCCTTGGGCCTTGTAGAGATCCTCCCCTCCGCGTGCGCGCACGGCCTCGGAATAGACCGGCGCTGGGGATGGCGTCGCGGCGGGCGCGCTGCCGACTGTCCCCGCCGTCGCCTGATGCTGGGTCACCGCGCGCTGATAAGCCTCTTCGTAGGCCTTGACCACGTCGAGCGGATCGGGCGCGGCATTGGCGAGATCGGGCTGCGTCCGGGGCAAGGCGCGGGCAGCAGGCTCGCTGCCGACATAGGCGCTGCGGAATGCGGCGGGCTGACCCGCGGCATTCCCGAACCGGTAGAAGTGGTGCGCGCCGATGGTGCCGACCCGCAGCAGGCTGTCCGCCCAGTAGGGATGAATTGCGGTGGTATGGTAATGTGTCGCCAGGCCCACCGGGCGATAGACCGCGCCGCCCAGCGCCGATAGCGCCACGCCGCGCGCGCGGTCCCACCACAGCTTCGCGGGCTGGCGGCGCATGGAGCCATCGCAGGTGAAGCTGAACTGGCAGCCCGTCTGCCGCTGCGATCCCTGGAAGACCACGCCGCACACGCTGTTCGGATAGCTTGGATGCTTGACCCGATTGAGCACGACCTGCGCCACGGCGCGCTGCCCGGCGTCGGGTTCGCTGCGCGCTTCGTAATAGATCGCCATCGTCAGGCACTCGAGCGCGCGCGTGCGATCGAGCGCGCTTCCCGCAGCGACCAGCGGCTGCGCGGCGGCTCCGACCGGACCGGGCAGGGTCGGGGCGGGCTCCGCATCTGTGTAGGTGTTCGCCAGCAGCGGCGTGTCGCTCCGGTAGTCGACCAGCGCGGCGTAGGGTTCTTCGACCATGTAGTAGAAGGCCGAGCCGGGGAAGCTTTCGCCGGGCGTTTCGAACGCCATCGGTTCCGCCATGGGCCGGGCTTCGTGGTCCGGTGTGCCGAACGGCCAGTCCGATGGTGTCGCCATGGCCGGAACTGCCACGGCCGCTGCCAGCGCCAGCGCGCTGCGACCGCGGCGTGCGTTGCGGGCGCTCGCGGATATGGGCTTCGCACGCCCGCGACGGCTCATCCGCGCGGTAAAGTCGCGCGGGCGGTCGTCGGTCAGGGGCGGCGTGGCAGTCATCGTGATCCTTTGTGCGGTCGCGCACAGCGCGTAACGCGTCGCGTGCGCGATTGCAGTGGTGGAATCGGGCGCGTCTCTGCGCGGGACTCCTGCCGGACAAAAGTTAACGGCCAATGCGCGCGCCTGCGCTGACGCGACGGGGCTTGCCGAAGCGGCAACGCGCCGCTAACCGCCGCGCCATCGTCACGGGTGCCCGAGGGATCGGGCCTAAGAGGGAACGGGGTCACAATCCCCGGCTGCCCCCGCAACTGTGACCGGGGAGGGCCGCTCCACACAGCCACTGCGCAAGCGGGAAGGCGGGGCGGGCCATTGATCCGGGAGCCAGGAGACCTGCCCGAGACGGTCGTTCGCGCAGGCCGGGCGGGGTGCACCGGAGGCAAGCGGGAGAGCGCGATTTCGCGGCGCGCCTCCGTCATGAGCGACTTGGCTTATGATAGGAGGAATTGTGCGTAATTATCTGTTTTTGGGTTGTTGTTTGTCGGCTCTCGCCGTGCCCGCCGCGGCGCAGGACGAGCCAATCGTGATGGACTTCTCCGATGTCCAAATCGACCCCACCACCATCACCGTCACCGCCACCGGCGCGCCGATCGAGGTCGAGGACACCGGCCAGTCGGTCACCGTCATCGGGCGCGAGGAGATCGAGGTGGTGCAGGGCGCGGACCTCACCCGCGTGCTGCGCCGCGCGCCCGGCGTCACCTTCAGCCGCAACGGCGGCACCGGAGCCTTCACTGGCCTGCGCGTGCGCGGGGCGGAAGCGGAGCAGCTGCTGGTGCTTGTCGACAGGGTTCGGGTGAACGACCCGGCCTCGCCCGGCGGCGGGTTCGACTTCGGCAATCTGCTCAGCCTCAACATCGATACGATCGACCTGCTGCGCGGCGCGAACTCCACCATCTGGGGCGCGGATGCGCTTGGAGGCGTGCTCGCCGTGACAACGCGGCGCGAGAGCGGCCTTTCCGCCAGCGCCGAATACGGCACTGACGATACCGTGATCGCCAGTGCGGCGGGCGGACTGGGCGACGACGACGCTTATGTCGGCCTGGCAGGCAGCTACTACAGCTCGGACGGCTTCTCCGCCGCCGCCAATGGCACCGAGCCCGACGGCTTCGAGCAATGGGCGCTATCCGCCAAGGGTAACGTCCGGCTGTCCTACGAACTCGAAGCTTTCGCCAATGCGCGCTACGCGGAGGGCGATCTTGACATCGACGGTTTCCCTGCGCCGAATTACCTCCTGGCAGACACGGCAGAAACGCAGGAGACGCGCCAATATTCCGCCGCCGCGGGCCTCGCCTACGACAGCGGCGCGCTCTACGTCACCGGGCGCTACAGCTTCGCCGATACGGAGCGGGAGAATTTCGACCCCGCCTTCGGCAGCGACCCGACCTTTGCCAGCGACGGCCATTCCGACCGCGTGGACCTGCGCGGGGAATGGCGCCCGCTTGGCCCGTTGATCGTGAACTTCGGCGGCGAGTACGAGTGGCTGGCTTACGAGACCGCGACGGACGCGCGCGAGACGACGGCGATCGCAGGCGTCTACGCTCAGGCCGGTATCGAATATGGCGCTCTCGCAGCGCATATCGGCGCACGTCACGACGACCATCGCCGCTTTGGCGGAGAGACGAGCTTTGGCGCGGACATCAGCTACGAGATCGCGCCCGACTGGCGGTTGCGCGCCAGCGTGGGCGAAGGGTTCAAGGCACCGACGCTGTTCCAGCTGTTCAGTGACTACGGCAACGAGGCTTTGCAGCCGGAACGCGCGACGAGCTATGACCTGGGAATCGCGTATGGCGGACGCTCCGATCCAGTATACGCCGCGCTGACGCTGTACCGGCGCGACAGCCGCAATCTGATCTCCTACGTTTCCTGCTTCGGCGTGACCGACGCGATCTGCACTAACCGTCCCTTCGGCACATACGACAACACCGCCAGGGCCACGGCGCAGGGGTTCGAGGTCGAGCTGGGTGTTTCGCCGAGCGAGAACTGGCGCTTCGGCGCGGCGTACAGTTATCTCGATGCGGAAAACCGCACGCGCGGCGATGCGAACGAAGGCAACTGGCTGGCCCGCCGCCCGCGCCATGCGATCACCGTCTCCGCCGACTGGACCTCTCCGCTGGCCGGACTGACACTGGGTGGCGACGTGCGGATGGTCGGCGACAGCTTCGACGACGCGGGCAATTTCACCCGGCTGGACGGGTACGCGCTGGGCGATGTGCGCGCCAGCCTGCCGGTCGGCGAGACGTTCGAGCTGTTCGGACGGATTGAGAACGTGACCGATGCGGACTACCGGACGGTGGCCGGATATGCGACGCAGGGGCGCGCGGCCTATATTGGAGCAAGGATCGCGATGTGAGGCTGCTCGCCGCCCTGCTCGGTGTTCTGGCGGCGGGATGCGCTCCTGCCGCCACCACCGGGCGGGCGGGGGGCGAGCACCCCACCATCGTCACCCTCAACCCCTGCACCGACGCCGTGCTGGCGGAAGTGGCTGCGCCGGGGCAATTGCTCGCCATCAGTCACTACAGTCACGACCCGGCCTCCAGCTCTATGGACCTCGATGTCGCGCATCGCTTTGCTGCCACCGGCGGGACGGTAGAGGAAGTGCTGGCGCTCGACCCGGACATGGTGGTGGCGGGCAGCTTCCTGCCGCCCGCCACCAGCGCCGCCTTCGCTCGGCTCGGGATCGAAGTGCGGACCTTCGGCATCGCCAGCGACGTCGCCGCGAGCAGGGCGCAAGTGCGCGAACTCGCCCTGCTGGCGGGCGACGAGGCGGCTGGCGATGCGATGATCGCACGGATCGACGCGGCATTGGCAAGCGCGCGCAGCGACGGCGCACCGGTCCCTGCGCTCGTCTGGCAATCTGGCGGCCTCGTGCCGGGGGAGGCGACGCTGATCGCGGACCTGCTGCGCAGCACCGGCTTTGCCAATTTCGCCGCCTCGCGCGGGCTGGGGCAGGCCGACCGCTTGCCGCTGGAGGAGGTGCTGGCCGACCCGCCGCGCGTCATTCTTGCCGCCGGAGGGGATGTGCGTGGCGAGGACCGGATGCTGGCCCACCCCGCACTTGCGGAGTTGCAGGAAACGCGGGTCGAGCGGTTCGATCCCTCGCTGCTGTACTGCGGCGGACCGACGATCATCCGCGCGGCAGAGCGGTTGGCGGCCATACGGTCTGCGTTGCCGGTAACGGACCGTTTGAATGAAGAAGCGGCGCGATGAGCAAACCCATGCCTCTCCTGCTCGTCGCTATTGCCATCGCACTGCCGCTGTCGCTGCTGGCGGGGCGCGTGTGGCTCGACCCCGCGACGACGCCCAATGCCGCCGTCATTCTCGCAGAGTTGCGACTGCCGCGCAGCTTGCTCGCGCTTGTCGTCGGCGCGGGTCTCGGCGCGGCGGGGGCGGCAATGCAGGGGTATCTACGCAATCCGCTGGCCGATCCCGGCCTGTTCGGCATTGCGCCCGGCGCAGCGCTGGGGGCGGTGTTCAGCCTCTATTTCGGCTATGCCGCGGCGGTGTGGGTGCTGCCGGCCTTCGCGCTGATCGGCGCTGGCGGGGCCATGGCGCTGCTCGCGCTGATCGCGGGGCGCACTGGCGGCATCGCTCTGTTCACGCTTGCGGGATTGATGATTGCGAGCCTTGCGGGATCGCTGATGAGCCTTGCGATCAGCCTCGCGCCCGATCCGTTTGCGCAGTCGCAGATCGTCACCTGGCTGATGGGGGCGCTGACCGACCGTAGCTGGGGCGACGTCTGGCTTGCAGCGCCATTGACGATGGCGGGCGTCGCCTGCCTCGCCATGGCGGGACGCGGGCTGGACGCGCTGACGCTGGGTGAAGCGAGCGCGCGCTCGCTCGGCATCGATACGCGCCGCCTGCAACTCTGGCTGATCGCGAGCGTCTGCCTGACTGTCGGCGCGGGGGTGGCGGTGGCCGGGATCATCGGTTTCGTCGGACTGGTGGTGCCGCATCTGGTGCGCCCCTTCACCGACCGGCGGCCCTCGCGCCTGCTGCTGCCGAGTGCGCTGGCGGGCGCGCTGCTGGTGCTGGTGGCGGACGTGGTCTGCCGGGTGCTTCCTCTGGCAAGCGAACTGCGGCTGGGCATCGCCCTCAGCCTCGTGGGTGCGCCGTTCTTTCTCCATCTGCTGCTCAAGATGCGGCGCGGTGTAGGGGGAGGGCTGCTGTGACGCTTGCTGCCGAAAACCTTGCAATCGGACAACGCCTCGAAGGCGTGTCCGCCAGCCTCGAACGGGGCGGGATTACCGCTATCTGCGGGCCGAACGGGGCGGGCAAATCGACGCTGCTGTCCGCGCTCGCCGGGCTGATTGCACCGGATGGCGGCAAGGTATTACTCGCCGGCGCGCCGCTCAGCGCCATATCTTTGCGGGAGCGCGCCCGACGGATCGGCTATCTGGCGCAGGACGGGGATGTCGCGTGGGATGTCGCGGTTCGCAATCTCGTCGCGCTGGGGCGGCTGCCGCATGGCGACCGGGGGGAAGAGGCGATCGACGCGGCCATCGCCGCGCTCGATCTCGGCGAGTTGCAGGAGCGCCCCGTTTCGCGCCTCTCCGGCGGCGAAAAGGCGCGCGCGCTGCTGGCGCGGGTGCTGGCAGGCGAGCCGGAATGGATCCTCGCCGACGAACCGCTCGCCGCGCTCGACATAGGGCACCAGTTGAGGCTGATCCGCTACCTCAGGGCTGCCGCTTCCGGAGGGACCGGCGTAGTCCTGGTGCTGCACGATCTGGCGCTCGCGATGAACCACGCCGACCGCGTTCTGGTGCTGCACGAAGGCGCGCTCGTCGCAGACGGTGCGGCCGAGCAGGCGCTGTGTGCCGAAATCATCGGCAACGTTTGGGGGGTCGCCGCGCGGTGGCTGGGCGACCCCGGAGAACGCAGCTTACTCGCCCACGGTTGAGGCAGGCAGCTTGCCGTCGCTGGTGCTGGCTTCCGCATCGCCGTCGCCGCCGGTGAGGCCGCGCGCTTCGAGCATCGGCTGCACGTCAGGTTCGCGCCCGGCGAACTTGCGGAACATCTCGAAATAGTCCTGCGTCCCGCCCTGGCTCAGCACGGTGGCCCGATAATGGTCGCCATTGGCGCGGGTCAGGCCGCCGTTGTCGGCGAACCACTTGCGGCTGTCGCGGTCGAGCATCTCGGTCCACAGATAGCTGTAATAGCCGCTCGAATAACCGGCGGGGTCGGAGAAGATGTGGTTGAAGTAAGTGCTGCGGTAGCGCGGCGGCACGAGGCCTATCTCCAGCCCAAGCTCCTTCAACGCGTTCTCCTCGAACGCGTCGACCTTTTCGGGCGTATTGATCGCCGCGGCTTCCTGAGGGCTAAGCGCGTGCCACTTCATGTCGAGCAGTGCGGCTTCCACCACCTCGCCGAAGTCGTAGCCCTGGTTGAACTGCGCGGCCTGCTTGATCTTTTCGATCATCGATGCCGGGATCGTCTCGCCGGTGCGGTAGTGTTTCGCGTAGTTCGCCAGCACGCTGGGCTCGGTCGCCCAGACCTCGTTGACCTGGCTCGGATATTCCACGAAATCGCGCGCGGTCGCCGTGCCCGACAGGCTGGCATACCGCTGGTTGGCGAAGAAGCCGTGCAGCGCATGGCCGAACTCGTGGAACATCGTCTCGACATTGTCGAAGCTGACGAGCTGGACTTCGCCCGCGTTCGCCTTCGGAATGTTGAGCACGTTGTAGATCACTGGCTTGGTGCCGTAGAGGTGGCTCTGGTCGACGAAGTTGCTCATCCACGCGCCGCCGCGCTTGGATTCCCGCTGGAACGGGTCGAAGTAGAAGATCGCCAGTTCGCTGCCGTCGTTGTCGCGCACGGTCCAGGTGCTGGTGTCGGGGTGGTACAGCGGCAAGTCCGTGCGCCGTTCGAAGGTCAGGCCGTACAGCTTGTTGGCGGCATAGAACACGCCGTCCTCCAGCACCTTGTCGAGCTGGAAATACGGCTTCACGGCGTCTTCATCCAGTTCGTAGCGTTCGGCCTTCACCTGGTTGGCGTAGCGGTACCAATCCCACGGCTGGACCTCGAAGTTCTCGCCATCGGCCTTGATCTGCGCGTTGAGCACTTCGGCTTCCTCGCGCTGCGTCGCGGCAAGGGCGGGGACCATCGCTTCCATGAAATCGAGCGCGGTCTTGGGGTTCTTGGCCATGCGATTGTACATGACGTAGCTCGCCCAGTCGGGTTCGCCGAACAACGCTGCCTTGCGCGCACGAAGTTGCACGATTTCGGAAACGAGCGCGCGCGTGTCGAAGTCGTTCGTGCCGTCCGAACGGTCGTAGGACAGGCGGAACAGCTTTTCCCGCGTGGCGCGGTTCGAAAGCGTCGGCAGCAGAGGCTGCTGAGTGGTGTTCTGAAGCGCGATGGCGAACTTGCCCGCCATGCCCTTCTCGGCTGCCAGCTTGGCGGCGGCGTCGATTTCGGCATCCGAAAGGCCAGCCAGTTCGGCGCGGCTGTCGACCACCAGCATCTGGTCGTTGGTGGCGGATCGGACCTGCTGGCTGAACTGCGTCGTCACCTCGGTCAGACGGCTGTTGATCTGCTTCACTTCGGCCTTCTGCGCCTCGTTCAGCATCGCTCCGGCGTGAACCATGCCGTCGTAGGTTTCCTCCAGCAGCTTCGCGTCTTCGGGCGTCATGCTCATCGCGGCGCGATTGTCGTAAACCGTCTTCACCCGGGCAAAGAGCACGGGGTCGAGCACGATGGCGTCATAATGCTGTGACAGTTTCGGGCCGATTTCCTCGTCGATCTCGTCCAGCCGGTCGGTCGTGTTCGAGCCGGTGAGCGCATAGAATACCGCGCCGACGCGGTTGAGCATCTTGCCGCTGGTTTCCAGCGCAACGATGGTGTTGCCGAAGTCCGGCGCGCGCGGATCGTTCTTGATCGCCTCGATCTCAGCCGAGTGAATCGTCATCGCCTGCTCGAATGCGGGGAGGTAGTCATTTTCCGAAATCTTGGTGAAGTCCGGCGCGTGGAACGGCAGCGTGCTCGGCTGCGCGAAATAGCCGGTGCCCTCCGGGATGTCCGGGTTGTAATCGGCAGCGGCCTGCGCCGAGGCGATCGGATCGGTTGCGTTGTTCATGGTCGTGCATCCTGCAAGCAGCGCGGCGCCAGCCACCGCGGCGAGGAAAGGGGCCTTGGTCATGGAATACTCCTGAAAATAACGGGGAAAGGGTCGGCGGACGCCGACCGCTTTTGAGAAACCCGAAGGGGTTAACCTGCCGCGCTTGAACGACAGATTGATTGCAATTGCAACGGTTAGCTAAAGCTGGCGTCAGGTCTGCCGGCTGGCGGAGCGCGGGTCGCGGTAATCGCCCGCGAGAAAGATCGCCACGCGCCGGTCGCTGCGGTGGACGAGGCCACCGGCCACCTCTCCTCCGGCGTTGTGATAGGCCAGTTCCTCGGCAATCGCGTCATGGTCGCCTGCCTGGATCGCGGCATTGAGGCGCGGGCTGCTGTCCTCATCGACATTGCCACGGCCGACATTGAAGACGAGGTCCGCCAGCGCGTCGAATTCGAACTGGTTGATGGCAAGATCGCCAACGAGGTCGCGCACCCCAATTTCCGCCGTGCGCAGGTCGCGTTCCAGCAGAGAGAGCGCGCGCGCCTCGGTGATCGTGTCGCCGACGGAAAGGCGGTCCTGCGGAGTGACGAGATGGCCGACACCCACGGTCGGATAGCCTGCCACATCGCGGTAGACGGTGAGCCGCAAACCTTCTTCTTGTGCGATGGCGCGTTTCAAAAGGTCGCTTGCACTGAGAAAACTGCTGTGGCGCCGGTCTTCCGGTCCGATCCGCTTCACTTGCGGGGAGAGGTCGTAATATTGCGCGCTCAGTGCTGTCCCATGAAGCGCCAGCGTCCCGGCGGACAGGGCTAGCGCCAGTTTGCGATTGCGCCGTGACGCGCGGAGACCCTGGCGGATACGCATCAGGCGCAGGTCGCGCCGATATTTACGGCGTTCCTTGAGCCTTTGCACGAGCGCCGCTGATTTGCCCCAATCTCGGTGGACGGGGCGAGTATCTATCAGGCCTGTCGGGGGAAACTTCTTCGAATAGGTGCGGGAGGGTATGTCTAATCTATGGATGGTGGCTCCTTCGTGGTCCGGTGTTGAACCCTCGGGACACGGCCCCCTCCGCTTTCTTGGCCGCAGTTCCGTTCAGGCAATAATCTTGCTGTCATTTATTCAACGATTGCGCCCACCGGAAAGGTCCACGCTTCACCGGGTCTGGTGCACGGCGTACGGAAGCATCGACGCGTAAAAGCGCAGAGGGCATTCGCCCATAGTTCTCCGAGTTCGAAATCGATCCAGTCCGCGGCAAAGGGATCGAGGCCTGAGCCGGGATAGAGGCAAAACTCCCCGAACAGCGGGCGGCCCGCAACTTCGTAGAAATCGACTCTCAGAAACGAGACGTCGCGCGCCAGCGCCTCCGCAGCGGACAGCATGTCACTCAGTTTGTCAGGTGGCGGAGGAGCGTCGCCGCAGGGTACCAGCTGCTGCCAGTCGCGGTCGTGCAGGATCCAGCGATGGCGTCGGCCTCTGCCAAGGTGAACCTGCACATGGGTTGCCTGGCCGCCGAACACGTAGATCTTGTAATCCACCGGCAACTCGGGGCCATCGCCCACCAGCGGTTCCGCAATCAGGCCGCGCGGCACGTCGCGATAGGCCCATTCGTCGAGCCATTTGCCGTAGGGTCGCTTCACCCATTGCGTGGAACTTGTGCGGGCAATTTGCCACGCGACGCGCGTCGGCGCCTCGCGAAACACGATGTTCTGGTTGCAGCCATGCCGCGCCTTGAGGATTGCGGGCACCGCAAAAGGGGGATCGTCAGGCAGCCGCGTTCCGCTCCACGCGGTCGGTATGGTCCATTCCGGCCCCAGCACCTCCGACGCGAGCGCCTTGGCGGCGATCTTGTCCATCAAAACGGGCAGGGCGGCGGAGCGATCGTGCAGCTTGCGAAGCTGGACCATTTCCGTGAAGCGCAGCGCGCGGTGAAGGTCGGGAAACCGGCGATGACCCCAGAGATACGTCAGAGCGATCCGCGCGCGGGCGAGCCTGATGTCGTCGAAGGGTCGCCCCGCAGGTTCTCGCGGCAGGGCGGGCGGATCGACCGCCAGATCGAAACTCGTCATTTCGCGACAACGACTCCGCTTTCGCAAAGCTCCGCCGACACGACAAAAAGCTCTTCGGACCCGCGTCATGTGCAGGAATGTCGGACCGACCTCGCATCGCGGCGTTGCAGATCCGCATACGGAACCAAGCGCCGGGCCGGGTCGCGTCGCATTGCAATCCGGCGCGCATCCACCACATCGGCTGCTCACCATATCCCTGCGCGGGGGAGCGGCATTGCGGCTCTCTTGACACACGCGAACATTACCGGAACACGGCCCTCATGGCTCTTACGAAAATCTCCGTGCGCGGGGCGCGCGAACACAATCTCAAAGGCGTGGACATCGACCTGCCGCGCGATGCGCTGATCGTGATCACCGGCCTTTCGGGGAGCGGCAAGTCATCGCTCGCCTTCGATACGATCTATGCGGAGGGGCAGCGACGCTATGTCGAGAGCCTGTCCGCCTATGCGCGCCAGTTCCTCGAGATGATGCAGAAGCCCGATGTCGAGCATATCGACGGGCTTTCGCCAGCAATCAGCATCGAACAGAAGACGACCAGCCGCAACCCGCGCTCCACCGTGGCGACCGTCACCGAGATCTACGATTACATGCGCCTGCTGTGGGCGCGCGTCGGTATCCCGTACTCGCCCGCCACCGGCCTGCCGATCGAGGCGCAGACGGTCAGCAACATGGTCGACCGGGTGATGGCACTGCCCGAAGGCACGCGACTCTATTTGCTCGCGCCGGTCGTGCGCGGGCGCAAGGGCGAATACCGCAAGGAACTGGCCGAATGGCAGAAGGCGGGCTTCACGCGCGTGCGGATCGACGGCGAGATGTACGCGATCGAGGAAGCTCCCGCGCTCGACAAGAAGTTCAAGCACGACATCGAAGTGGTCGTCGACCGGATCGCGGTAAAGGAAGGTATCGAGACCCGGCTGGCGGACAGTTTCGAACAAGCGCTCAAGCTGGCCGAAGGGCTGGCTTACGTGGACCTGGCCGATGGCGTCGTGCCGGGGCGCGAGGACGACGGCGCTTCGGGCGGGGCGATGAAAGGCGCTGGCCTGCCCGCCAACCGCATCGTCTTTTCCGAGAAGTTCGCCTGCCCGGTTTCCGGTTTCACCATCGAGGAAATCGAGCCGCGTCTATTTTCCTTTAACGCTCCACAGGGGGCCTGCCCGACGTGCGACGGCATCGGCGAAAAGCAGTTGTTCGACCCGCAACTGGTCGTACCCAACGAGGCGCTGAGTTTAAAAAAGGGCGCGGTCGTGCCCTGGGCGAAGAGCAATCCGCCGTCGCCCTATTACATGCAGGTGCTTGGGTCTCTCGCGAAGGAATACGGCTTCGACCTCACCACGCCGTGGGAAGAGCTGGAGGCGGAGCATCGCGACGTCATCCTGCACGGCACGAAGGGCAAGCGCGTGCCGCTGACGTTCAAGGACGGGCGCAAGCAGTACACGGTCAACAAGCCGTTCGAAGGCGTGATCGGCAATCTCAATCGCCGGATGCTGCAGACCGAAAGCGCGTGGATGCGTGAGGAGCTGGCCAAGTTCCAGACCGCGCAGCCGTGCGAGACCTGCAATGGCAAACGCCTCAACGAGAAAGCGCTCGCGGTAAAGGTCGCGGGCACGGATATCGCCACCCCCACGCAGATGAGCGTCGCCGACGCGAAGGCCTATTTCCTCGGTCTCGACGGGCAGCTGAACGCCACGCAGGCGCAGATCGCCAAGGCGATTTTGAAGGAAATCAACGAACGGCTGGGCTTCCTCGACAATGTCGGGCTGGATTACCTGAACCTCGACCGGACCAGTGGGACACTGAGCGGTGGTGAGAGCCAGCGCATCCGCCTCGCCAGCCAGATCGGGAGCGGGCTTTCGGGCGTACTCTACGTCCTCGACGAGCCGAGCATAGGCCTGCACCAGCGCGACAACGACCGGCTGCTGGAAACGCTCAAGCGCCTGCGCGACCTCGGCAACACGGTGATCGTGGTCGAGCATGACGAGGATGCCATCCGCACCGCCGACCACGTGGTCGATCTCGGCCCCGGCGCGGGCGTGCGCGGGGGCGAGGTGGTGGCGCAGGGCACGCTGAAGCAGGTGCTCAAGTCGAAGAAGTCTCTCACCGCGGACTACCTCACCGGGCGGCGGGCGATTGCCGTCCCCACCACGCGGCGCAAGGGCAACGGCAAGAAGCTGACCGTCCACGGCGCGCGGGCGAACAACCTCAACAACGTCACGGCCAGCCTGCCCCTCGGCACCTTCACCTGCATCACCGGCGTATCTGGCAGCGGAAAGTCGAGCTTCACCATCGACACGCTTTACGCCGCCGCCGCGCGCACGCTCAACGGGGCGCGGGTGGTCGCGGGTGCGCACGACAAGGTCACCGGCCTCGAATATTGCGACAAGGTGATCGAGATCGACCAGTCGCCCATCGGCCGCACCCCGCGATCGAACCCGGCGACCTATACCGGCGCCTTCACCCAGATCCGCGACTGGTTCGCTGGCCTGCCGGAAGCGCAGGCGCGCGGGTACAAGCCCGGCCGCTTCAGCTTCAACGTCAAGGGCGGCCGGTGCGAGGCGTGCCAGGGCGACGGCCTCATCAAGATCGAGATGCACTTCCTGCCCGACGTCTACGTGACGTGCGAGGAATGCCACGGCAAACGCTACAACCGCGAAACGCTGGAGGTGAAGTTCAAGGGTCTCTCCATCGCCGACGTGCTCGACATGACGATCGAGGATGCGGAGGGCTTCTTCAAGGCCGTCCCCCCCATCCGCGACAAGATGCACATGCTGAACGAAGTCGGCCTCGGCTACGTCAAGGTCGGCCAGCAGGCGACCACGCTATCGGGAGGAGAGGCGCAGCGCGTGAAACTGGCCAAGGAACTGTCGAAACGCAGCACCGGCCAGACACTCTACATCCTCGACGAGCCCACCACCGGCCTGCATTTCGAAGACGTGCGCAAGCTGCTGGAGGTGCTCCAGCGGCTGGTCGACCAGGGCAACAGCGTGGTGGTGATCGAGCACAATCTCGACGTCATCAAGGTCGCCGACCACATCCTCGACCTCGGCCCGGACGGCGGCGTGCGGGGCGGCGAGGTGATCGCGCAAGGCACCCCGGAGGAGGTAGCCGAGGTGAAGGGGAGTTATACGGGGGCGTATCTCAAGCCGATGCTGGAGCGGCAGCGGGAGGCTGCGGAGTGATCCTTACGAAAATGAGATTTTGGCGGCGTCGATCCCTTCAGCACACGTAATCTTTGGGAGTAGTGCTCCGGAGGCATCGTCAATTTCTAGTATCGCTTTGGCTTGATCATGAGCGGTTGCGATACTTAGTCCAGAAAACAACGATGCGTAAAACCTGCGAGAGTAGTGAAACGCAGTTGAATCGGTTACGCTATCGCTCATTGAGATTATGACGTCGGCGACTTCAGTGAGGTCAGTGGAGCCGCCGAAACTCTCACAAGCATTCAGAAAAATTAGCTTAGGTCTCTGAGGTGCCGTCATCATGAGCTTGCGAAGTATGGGAAACTGTACGTGAGTGCCGCCAACGTCCTTAATTGTGGAGTTGTCAAAGGACAGGCCCGCGCTACTTCCATGACCTGAGAAATGATAGATTTCGGGCTGATAGTCATTGATTGCAGTAAGGAGACTCTCGGTCGTCGCTGCAGGAAACAGCCGTACATCAAATTTATCGCGTGCAGCAGATTTTTGCCGCTCGTTTTCGATTTCCCTAGCTTCCAGTGAAACATCAATTGGATCTTCACCGATAGGGCTTGCTGTCAACATTGCTATTCGATGCTGCGCGCTTGTTGCCTTTAATGAACGAGTTTTTCTAACCGTTCGTGAGTTCGTTTTAAATAGCTTCTGGGCATTTGCATCAGGAGGTCGACGTTTGGTTGCCATGGCGGCAATTTTCTCAGGTTTCGCAACTCCCGAGATAATTTTATCGCGAATAAAGGATATGGCCCTTAGCTTAGCATAAGCAGTCTCGCCTTTTGTATCTCGAGTCTGCTGTACGACATTCCCGTCGGCCAAGGCCTTGCCGGCATCAAGAACTCGGCGTTTCGGAAGCCCCGTAATTTTCTCGATTTCCGACACCGATTTCATCTGTTTTTGACCACGATAGATGGCCTTAAAGACGTCTAGCTTGTGCTTCGAGCGCCCAATCGTGTTCACCGCATCCTCAAGTTGCTCGGGACGGTTGGCAGTCGGATCAGATACTATTTGCATCAGTCAGGCTTTGCCTTTTCTTTGCTTTTGGTCGGCGCCATCATGCGACTGATCGTGGACTGACTAACGCCCAAAGCATTTGCTAACTTCGATTGAGAATACCCCGCATCGAGCATCTCGATCATTTTCAATTTTCTGAGCATTTGAAGCTCGGAGAGTATACCTTCTGCTAGCTCATCTTTCATCAGTCAGGCCTCCTCGTCCGGCACCTTCCGACCTTTGGCCAATTCCCTTCCAAGGCCTTTCGGAAGCATTTTGCTCAGTTTTGCATCGCTAATGCCCAACGTTCTCGCAATTTGTGATTGTGTAACGCCGTCTCGGAGAAGCTGCATAATGAGCAATAGCTTCACGTCTTTCATCTCAGCTATGAGATTTTGATCAGCTTCTGCCATCAGTCGCCATCCTTCTTTATTCCGACGAGCGCTCCTTTCGGAAACATTCGACCAACCTGTGTCCGGTGTATTCCAAGCGCGGCCCCGAGTTCTCCTTGGGTCATGCCGGATCGCAGGAGCGCCAACACCAACAATTTTCGTATGGTGCTGAGCTCGTCGAGCTGCGGGTCACTTGCCTTTGGCATTAGACTTGTCTCCTTTCTTCATATTCGAAATCGCTACGCTCACCGTGTTGCGGGAGGTGCCGAGGAGTTCGGCGATTGCTGAGGAGGCCAAGCCAGCCTGAGCTAGAAACGCGATCTTCTCTTTCTGTGTGTCAAAGTCACGGACCAGCGCGGCTGCTTGAAGGCGAATGAGAATGTCTAGCTTGTCAGCCAATACTTCGTCATTTTGCATAGTATTCAACCTACTTCAGGTGCGATGCGGGTAGTGGATAGAGATGCATCGGACGGACTTCGTTCTCATGTTCGATCCGGATTGCGATGCCTTCATTGACCCAACGGTTGAGCGTTTTTCGGAAATTGCTTTTGTCCAGCTTAAGCTTCTTGACGATTTCCGCCTGCCCCAAAGTGCCGTCGCACATATTGTAGGCCTCCCGCTGCTTCTTGGCTCCTACCAGATCGGCAAGGACGTCGGGCGGGAATTCGCGTCTAGCCAAGAGACCGAGAATCCCCCTTAAATATGCTTCGGATTGTGCCATTCTGTGGATAACCCTGTTTAAAACGCTTCAAACTTACCCTTCTCCACCTTATAGCACCTAAATCAGCGATGGTTTTTATTTTAGCGAGTTATCCACTGCTGCGTGCTATAGTTGATTGACTTGCGTCCTTACGGTGAAGTCCGATTGGTCAATCCCTGCTGTCCTACACCCCATTCCCAGCCTAACTAACCCGGTTCCCCCAAACCCATGAGGTGAACCATGAACGCCATCATCGCCCATCCCGACTTCGCGCTCGCGCAGGCTTCAGGGGAGGGGGTGGCGGCTGCTCCTTCCAGTGCCTCTGCGGGGGCTTCGCTGTCCGGCTCGGCGCTGTTCTCGCCTGCGCGGCAGGCGGAGTTTCTTGCCAGTCTCCAGTTCAACGGCAATGTGCGGCTCGCCTGCAAGGCGGCGCGGGTTTCTCCGCAGACGGCGTGTCACCTGTGGTGAGCTTCGCTTCCGGGCGCGGCAGGGCGGGAAGATGCCGTTCGGGCGGCAGCTCTAGTCGGCTAGCGCGCTCACACGCTCGACGATGATCGCCGGGGCCATGCCGCCCGCCGCGCACATGGTGACGAGGCCGTAGCGCTTCTCCTGCCGTTCCAGCTCGTCCACCATGGTGCCGATCAGCATGGCGCCGGTCGCGCCGATGGGGTGGCCCAGTGCGATGGCGCCGCCGTTGACGTTGACCCGGTCCCAGTCGAGCCCCAGCTCGCGCACGAAGCGGGCGGCGACCACGGCGAAGGCCTCGTTGATTTCGAACAGGTCGATCTGGTCGATGGTCATGCCCGCCTTCTCCAGCACGCGCCGCGCGGCGGGGACGGGGGCGTTGAGCATCAGCGTGGGGTCGTCCCCCATGTTGGCGAAGGCGACGATCCGCGCGCGGGGCGTGAGGCCATGCTTGCGGGCATAGTCACCCGAAGTGACCAGCACCGCGCCCGCGCCGTCGACGACGCCGGAGGAATTGCCGGCGTGGTGGAAGTGCCGGATGTCGAGGTCGGGGTACTTGGCGTTGATGAGCTTGCGGAAAGTGGTGCCCTGCTGGTCGAGCGGCACGTCGGCAAGCCTGGCGAAGCTGGGCTCCAGCGCGGCAAGTGCCTCGCGCGTGGTCTGGGGGCGGGGGAACTCGTCGTGGTCGAGCACGGTGTTGCCATCGTCGTCCACTACGGGCACGATCGATTTGTCGAAGCGTCCCTCGGCAATGGCCTGCGCGGCGCGCTGCTGGCTGCGGTAGCCGACCTCGTCGAGTTCCTCGCGGGTGAAGCCGTCCATGCTGGCGATGGCGTCGCCGCACACGCCCTGGTGCGACTGCGGGTGGCTGGCCTGGAGGCGTGCGTTGCCCGCGCCCATCATGGCGGGGGGGAGGCCGGCGGCCTGCTCCTCGCGCGCGCGCTGGCCGGTGTAGCTCATCATCTCGGTCCCGCCCGCGACGATGCAGTCCTCCATGCCGCTCATGACCTGGCCCGCGGCGAGGTTGACGGTGGTGATGCCGCCGCCGCAGAACCGGTCGAGCGTCATGCCGGAGGAGGTGACGTCATAGCCCGCGTCGAGTGCGGCCATGCGCCCAAGGTCGCCGCCCTGGCTGCCCTTCTGGCTGGAGGTCGACCAGATGACATCGTCGACGGTGGCGGTGTCGAGGCCGTTGCGCTGGGCAATGGCGCGCAGGACCGTGGCGGCGAGGTGCTGCGGGTGCTGCTCCGCCAGCGATCCCTTGCCGACCTTGCCGATCCCGCGCGGCGTTCGGCAGGCGTCGATGATGTAGGCTTCGGCCATGGCAGTGATCCTCTCGCTCGTGTCTTTGCCAAGGCGATAGGATGGGCCGACCACGCTGGCAATGCGGCAGGAGGATCAGAGAAAGTCGCGCAGCTCCGCGACGAAATCGTCGAACCGGTCGTGGTGGACCCAGTGTCCGGCACGCTCGTATTCGGTGACCGAGACATTGTCGCCGAAGTGCTTCATCCGCCCGTCTTTCTCCGGGTTGGAAGCCCAGCTGTCCGCACCGTAGATGAAACGGGTGGGGCAGGTGATACGGCCCCACAGCTCGTGCTGCTGGCGCATCGCCATGTCGTCGGGTGGCCAGGCGTGGAGGTGGGGGTCGAACTTCCAGCTCCAGGTGCCGTCTTCGTTGCGGATGGCGCCTTGGCGAGTGAGGTGTTCGGCCTGCTTGCGGCTGAGATAACTGTTCGCTTCGTGCATCCGGTCGAGCGCGTCTTCGAAGCTGGTGTAGCGCTTGGGCTGGCGCGCGGAGGCGTCGCGCTTCTTGTCGATCCAGTCGATCCACTGCTTGTGCGCGGGCACTTCGCGCTGCTTGGCCCGGACCTTGGGACTGGGACCGAGGCCCTCGATCGCAACCAGCTTGCGCACGTTTTCGGGATAGAGGCCCGTGTAGCGGATCGCGACGTTGCCACCGAGCGAATGCGCCACGATCGTGACCGGCGCGAGGTCGAGCTGATGGATAAGCTGCGCGAGATCGAAGACGTAATTGATGGTGTTGTAATGACCGTGGCTGTTCCAGCCGCTGTCGCCATGTCCGCGCAGGTCGGGGCAGATGACGTGCCAGTCCTTGCGCAGTTCCTCTGCCACCCAGTCCCAGCTGCGGCAGTGATCGCGGCCGCCGTGTTGCAGGATCAGTGGCGGCGCATCGTGATTGCCCCAGTCGACGTAATGCAGCCGCGTGCGCTGCGAAATGAAGCTTTGCGACGTCGGGCCAATCAATTCCACGGGCAGTCCGCTCCTCTGTTCCTCGATCAAGTTGCAGTCCGCTACCGACCTGATAGACCCGCTGGCAACGAAAAAATCCTGCTGGAGAGAGAAGCCCATGCCCGTGATCGACGTTGCCGAACCCGCTTTCATGGATGACGAGGAGATCGCCATTTTCGCCGATGCAGTGGGCAAATTCTACGAAAGGCACGCGCCGGAAAAGCGCGTTCTGAAGTGGCGCGAGGACGGCCAGGTCGAACGCGAGTTCTGGTCCGAGGCGGGGCAGGCAGGCCTGCTCGGTGCATCCGTTCCGACGGAATACGGCGGACACGGCGGAGACTTCCGGCACGAGATGGTAGTCATCGACCAGCAGGGGCGCCACAATGTCGATGGCTTCGCGGCCAGCCTGCACAACACCATCATCCTGCCCTATCTCGTGCGTCACGGGACGGAGGAGCAAAAGAAGAAGTACCTGCCGCGCCTTGTCTCCGGCGAACTGGTCAGCGCAATCGCCATGACCGAACCGGGCGTGGGATCGGACCTCCAGAGCATCACCACCACGGCCCTGAAGGACGGCAACGGCTATCGCATCAACGGTGCCAAGACATACATCTCGAACGGACAGATCGCGGATTTCATCATCGTCGTCGCGAAGACCGATCCCAGCGAGCGGGCCAAGGGCATTTCGCTCATGCTGCTCGAAACCGAGGGGGCGGAAGGGTTCCAGCGGGGCAAGAAACTCGACAAGATCGGCCTCGATGCACAGGACACGTCAGAACTGTTCTTCGACGACGTGTTCGTTCCGGGCGATGCCGTACTGGGCGGAGAGGAAGGCAAGGGCTTCTACCAGCTTATGGGCGAACTGCCGCAGGAACGGCTGATCATCGCCATGGGGGCCATGACCACGATCGAGCGGGCACTGGAAGAAACGGTCGCCTTCACCAAGGAACGCAAGGCGTTCGGGCAGACGATCTGGGACTTCCAGAATACGCAATTTACGCTTGCCGATCTGAAGGCGCGGGGCACGGCAGCGCGTATCTTCGTGAATGACTGCATCGCCAAGCATCTCGAAGGCAAGCTCGATGTGCCGACCGCCTGCATGGCGAAATACTGGGTCACCGAACTTCAGGGTGAGGTCGTGGACAAGTGCCTGCAGCTTCACGGCGGCTCCGGCTATATCAACGATTATCCGATCGCGCGGATGTTCCGCGACAGCCGGATCAGCCGCATTTTCGGCGGCTCGAACGAGATCATGAAGATGGTGATTGCCCGCTCGATGTGACACGACCTCCCTTCAGAGGAGGAAAGAACCGCAACGCTCTGCGTTCCGGAACCGGGGAGAATGCCAATGAGCGAGCAAGCAGGGCGCGGGAAATCGCACGAGAGTGAGCCGGAAGATCTCGAAGACGTGCTCGAATCCGTCGAGGAACTCGGCGAGGAAAACGACGAAGTCTGTCTCGGCGATGCGCTCGATACCTTTGGCACGCGCAGCTTCGCCCCGTTGCTCATCCTTCTGCCCATCATAGAGGTCAGCCCGATCGGTGGCATACCCGGCGTTCCGACGGTTCTGGCGGTTCTGATCGGTTTGCTGGCGCTCCAGATGCTCATCGGGCGAGAGCACGTGTGGCTCCCGGAATTCGTGCTTCGTCGCGGCTTCGACGGCGACAAGCTCGCCAAGGGGGCGCACAAGCTGGACAGCATGGCCGAATGGATCGACGACCACCTCGGCGACAGGCTGGACTGGATGGTGGGCAAGGGCGGTCAGAAGGTGGCCGCAATTGTCATCCTGCTGCTGTGCCTCAGTGTCCCGCCGCTGGAGTTCCTGCCCTTCGCCAGCTCGGTTCCGATGCTGGCGGTGGCGACGATCGGCCTCTCGCTCCTATTGCGCGATGGGTTGCTGATGCTGATTGCGATGGCAGTCGGCGGAGGATCGATGATCTTCGCGCTCGCGTCTTTCGGGTCGGGTGGTGGTGGGGGCTGACCGGCCCCTTGCGGCTTAGTCCGTGCTGCCCGCCTGGCGATGGTGACGGATCACCTCGTCGATAATGAAGCGCAGGAATTTTTCGCTGAACTCCGGATCCAGGTTGGCGTCTTCGGCCAGCCTGCGCAGGCGTGCGATCTGTCGTTCTTCCCGCCCCGGGTCCGCTGGCGGCAGCTTAGCCGTCGCCTTGTACTCGCCAACCGCCTTGGTGATGCGAAACCGCTCCGCGAGGATATGAATCAGCGCGGCGTCGAAATTGTCGATGCTTTTGCGGAAGCTGGCGAGTTGCGGATCTTCGGCGGTATTGCTCATGGCGCAACAGGTAGCACGCTTTCATCGCTTGCCAAGCGTGCGCGGCACCGCCATTCATCGCGGCCATGACCGCAGATGTCGTTCCCTTCAAGCGCAGCGAGCCGAGCCTTTCGCCGATTCTCGCCCTGACCGCGACGCCGATGAATTCGGTCAATGCGATCATCCTCGACCGGATGCAGAGCGAGATCCCGCTCATCCCAGCTCTAGCCGGGCATCTGATCGCCGGGGGTGGCAAGCGGATGCGTCCGATGCTCACCCTCGCGGGGGCTGAACTGGTCGGTTACAACGGCAGTCGCCATCACAAGCTGGCTGCGGCGGTCGAATTCATTCACACTGCAACCCTGCTGCACGACGACGTCGTGGACGGCAGCGAGACACGCCGCGGGAAAGAGGCAGCCAACCTCGTTTTCGGAAACCCCGCCACCGTGCTGGTCGGCGATTTTCTCTTCAGCCGCGCGTTCGAACTTATGGTCGAGGACGGCAGCCTGAAGGTTCTCAAGATCCTCTCCTCGGCCAGTGCGATCATCGCGCAGGGCGAGGTCGATCAGCTGACCGCCCAGCGCGTAATCGAAACGAGTGAGGAACGTTACCTCAACATCATCGGCGCGAAAACGGCCGCGCTGTTCGCTGCCGCCAGCCGCATTTCCGCGGTGGTTGCCGAGCGCAGCGACAAGGAAGAGCAGGCGCTGGACGACTATGGCCGCAATCTCGGCATCGCGTTCCAGCTGGTGGATGATGCCATCGATTACGATTCCGACGCGGCGGAGATGGGCAAGGACCGCGGCGACGACTTCCGCGAAGGCAAGATGACCCTGCCGGTGATCCTCGCCTATGCGCGCGGGGACGAGACGGAGCGGCGCTTCTGGCAGGATGCGATCGCGGGTTTCGCCAATTCGGACGAGGATCTCGCGCACGCCGTCGAGCTGATCCGCCGTCACGACGCGGTTTCCGCCACGCGTGAGCGGGCGCGCCATTTCGCAAGCCGTGCCATCGACGCGCTGTCGATCTTCCCCGACAACCGCGCGCGTGCTGCCATGGGCGAAGCGGCGGAGTTCGCCGTCAGCCGCGGATACTGAGCCTCAGCCCATACCCGGCAGGTTGAAACCCGGCGGAAGACCCATGCCGCCCTGGATGCGCTGCATTTCTTCATTGGCCTTCTGATCGGCCTTCGTGCGCGCGTCGTTGAAAGCAGCCGTTATCAGATCCTCTAGGATCGACTTTTCCTCCGGCTTCATCAGGCTGTCGTCGATTGCCACGCCAAGAATGCGGCCTTTCGCGGTGCAGCGGATGGTGACGAGGCCGCCCCCTGCCTTGCCTTCGACTTCGATCGAATCGAGCTTCGCCTGCGCATCGCCCATCTGTTTCTGGATCGTTTCGGCAGCTTCCTGAGCGGCCTTGAGCATTTCTTCCATCGATTTCATGTCACTATCCTAGTCAGGCCCGCCGGCTCCAGTTGCGGTTGCTGGCGGGCGGGGGTGTCGTCTCGACGAACTCTGCGTCGGGAAAGGCTGCGAACGCGGCTTCGACCAGCGGATGCTTGCGCATGGCCGCATCGGCTTCGGCCCTGGCGGCTTCCTCGCGTTCGCGCAGCGTTGGAGCGCCGCCTTCGGCGACCTGTTCAACCTGCCAGCGATCGCCGGTCAGCTTGAGCAGGGCGTCCTTCACGTCCGGCACCGGATCGAGCGGCAGGCCGGGCGCGAGCGAGAATACCAGCCTGCCCGGTACCAGTTCGATGACCCGCAGCCAGTCGCGCATCGTCTGCGCGGTGAGAAGCTGGCCGGAGCGGTCGACCCGCTCGCACAATTCCGACCAGTCGAGCGAAGCGGTCGGCGCTTCGGCCGGAGTGGAGCGATCAGGGGCGTTGCTTGCCGGGGCTGCGCTTGCCAACGTTTCGAGGTGTTTGACCAGCGAACCGGGATCGGGAAGGTCGGCGGCATGAAGAACGCGCAGCAGCGCCATCTGCGCGGCGACAAGTGGGTCGGGTGCCTGGCGGGTTTCGTCGTAACCCTTGAGAACCAGTTGCCACAGGCGATGCAGCTTCCCGGCAGGGATGCTTTGCGCCCACTCTTCGATAAGCGCGCGTTCTTCCGCCGTGGCCGCATCCGCGCCGCTGTCGCCGATTTGCGCGATGGTAATGCGATGGACCATGTCCATGACCCCGCGCATGAGTGCCAACGGCTCGACACCCAGTGCATATTGCGAATCGACTTTCGCCAGCATCGCCTTGGGATCGCCCGACAATATCGCCTTCAACAGGTCGCGCTGTGCCGATTTGTCCGCCAGTCCCAGCATGTCGCGGACGCGCGCGGCCGTGACCCGGCCGTCGGCATCCAGATCGGCATGGGCAATCGCCTGGTCGAGAATCGAGAGACCATCGCGGACGGACCCTTCGGCAGCGGCGGCGATCATGGCCAGCGCTTCCTCGTCGGCAGCGACGCCTTCCTGCTCGCAGACATAGGCGAAGTGCTGTTGCAGCAGCGGCGTCGTGATGCGCCGAAGGTCGAAGCGTTGCGTTCGGCTGAGGACCGTAACAGGCAGCTTGTCGACCTCGGTCGTCGCGAAGAGGAATTTCACATGCGCAGGGGGTTCCTCAAGTGTCTTCAGCAAGGCGTTGAAAGCATTGCGCGACAACATGTGCACTTCGTCGATGATATAGATCTTGTAGCGCGCCGAGACGGCGGCATAGCGCACCGCTTCGATGATCTCGCGCACGTCGTCCACCCCGGTATGGCTGGCGGCATCCATTTCGATGACATCGATGTGGCGCCCTTCGGCAATCGCAGTGCAGGGTTCGCACACGCCGCAGGGGTCTATCGTCGGTCCGCCCGTTCCATCTGGCCCGATGCAATTGAGCGCCTTTGCGATCAAGCGCGCGGTCGAGGTCTTGCCGACCCCGCGCACTCCGGTCATCAGGAAGGCATGGGCCAGCCGGTCGCGCTTGATCGCATTGGCGAGGGTTTGCACCATCGCATCCTGCCCGATCAGTTCGCTGAACGTCTGAGGACGATACTTGCGAGCCAGCACGCGGTAAGGCTGCGCCGGTGCCGTCGGAATCTTTGCGGGCTGCGGCGCGGCTGCGCGCGTTTCCGGTGCTGCGCCGAACATCGAATCCTGTCCCGCCGCTTCGAGTTCCGCCGCGCTCGGCGCATCCTTCTGCTCGTCGGTCTCCCACGGAAGGTCGGAGGAATTGTCCGGTGAATCACCCATGCGCTGACAGGTAGGCGCTCGCGGGCGCGATGTCATGGGCGACGGCGGTGATGTATGTGAAAAAGGAGCCGGGCGACCCGTCGCAATCCACCTGGGCTGCTTCCTTCCGGACCTGACCCGGTGAGCGAACGCAAACGTCCACCCGACTCCCGGTCGGCCATATGGCGGCGAATCGGCAGGATTTCAACACCGCATCGGCGGTGGGGACACGTTCAGCGGAAATTGTCGGCGTAAGCCTGGATCTTCAGCGTCTTGGGCGGCGTGGCGTGCATGCGATATTCTATGCCATTCTTCTCGGCATAGGCCTTGGCCGCTTCGCAGCTTTCGAAGTTCAGCTTCAGTTGCTGTTTCATGTCGCCGCTACCGGCCCAGCCCATGAGCGGATCGGCGCGCTTCGCCTCGCCAGGTTCGAATTCCAGCACCCAGAGGTCGGTGCGCGCCTTGCCGGACTGCATGGCGCTTTGCGGTCGCTGATAGATACGTGCGGTCATGGGAGGCGCTGTAATTCAGCCCGGCGAATTTGAAAAGGCGCGTTTGGTCTTGAGGCTCGGTGCCTCGCGCCATGGCTCCTCGGGCCAGCGATGCTTCGGGTAGCGGCCCTTCATTTCCTTGCGAACATCGGCCCAGCTGCCTCGCCAGAAGCCCGGCAGGTCGCGGGTCGCCTGGATCGGCCGACCGGCGGGGCTGGTAAGCTGGAGTAGAAGCGGCGTGCCGCCGATCATCGGATGCTCATCGAGGCCGAACAGCGCCTGGACCCGAACTTCGACGGAGGGCGCACCATCGCCGGTGTAGTCGATGGTGTGCTGTGTGCCTGCGGGCGAGGTGAAGGCGCGCGGGGCTACCCGGTCGAGCCGCTGGCGCGTGTCCCAGTCGAGCGTGGCGAGGAGCGCCTCAGCCACCCTCGAAGGCTCAAGGGCCAGATCACGTCGGCCTTTCAGCAGCGGTGCCAGCCAGAGCTCGGCATCGGCACTGGCGAGATCCATCACGCCGGCGTGAGTGGACCGGGCGACGAGATTGGCAGGCAGAAGGCTGTCGCGCTTGGCCAGCGCCGTCTCCAGGAGCAAGGCCTCGACGGCATTCGCATCGGGTGACGGGTCGGGACCGCTCGACAATGTGATCGCGCCGAGCCGCTTTTCCAGCCGCGCTTCGACGCGCCCGGCCTGATCGTTCCAGCGCAAGGTGCGACGCTGTTCGATGCGTTCGGCAAAATGCTCATCGACTTCGGCGGCGGTCAGCGTCGCTGCCGCGGTTATGCGAGCGCCGCGCGCGCTGCCTTGCGCATCTCCGATCGCCAGCCACTCGGCGCTGGCGAGCGGCGAGGCCGGGTCGAGCACGAAGCCCCGACCGCCAACGGAGTGCCAGCTCTCGCCGCTCCTGTCGCGGCGGCGGGCAAGGTTCCGGGGCAGGGCCTGGGCGAGGAACACGGCAGGGTTCGTCCCGACACGCTCTGCCCCCACGGCTACGAGGCCGGCCCATCGCCGGGCGAGCTTTCGCGAGGCTTCTGCCCTGGTGCCACGGTCGTTCCTGAAGCGGTCGAGCCGACCCAGCAGATCCTCGCCACGCCCGCCAAGGCCCCGCTCTTGCAGCAGCAGGGCAAGGCACGCTGCGTCTTCGGCCTGTCCGTCTTCAGCCCCTGCCAGTACCATGGCTGCGAGGACCGGGTGCATGGGGAGGGCGGCCAGCTCCTTGCCCCGCGCAGTGATTGCGCCGTTGTCGCCCACCGCGCCAAGGTCCTTCAGCCGGGCCAGCGCCTCGTCCCACGCGGGCGCTGGCGGTGGATCGAGCAGGGGAAGGTGTTGCGGCGACGACGCGCCCCACTGCGCCAGCGCGAGGGCCATGGGCGCAAGATCGCTGTTGGCGATCTCCGGCGGGTCATAGGCGATGCGCCCGGTGTGCGCCGCCTGCTCCCACAGGCGATAGGCAACCCCCGGACCCTGTCGCGCAGCGCGGCCGGCGCGTTGGTCCGCAGCAGCGCGGCTGGCGCGCGTCGTGATAAGGTGGCTCAGCCCTGCGGCGACATCGAAGGCCGGCCGCCGCGCAAGCCCGCTGTCCACCACCACGCTGACACCATCGAGCGTAAGCGAGGTTTCCGCGATGCTGGTTGCCAGCACGATCCGGCGGCGCCCCTCGGCATCGCGGACCAGAGCGCGGCGTTGTTCTTCGGGGCGGACCTGCGAATGCAGCGGCAGGAGCACGGCGGAGGGCAGGGCGGCGGCAAGTCTTTCCTGCGTCCTCTCGATCTCCCGCACGCCGGGCAGGAAAGCGAGTATGTCACCCTCTGTCTCCCGCCATGCGGTGCGGACAGCCTCGGCGCTCGCGTCCTCGATCCGCTGCTGGGGCGACGAGCCAAGCCAGCGTATCTCAAGCGGATGCGCCTTGCCCTCACTGGTGACGACCGATGCATTGTCGAGCAGGGCTGCGAAGCGGTCGCCATCGATGGTGGCTGACATAACGCAGATCCGCAGGTCCGGGCGCAGCACGGACTGGCTCTCGATCGCCAGCGCCAGCCCGAGGTCGATGTCGATGCTGCGCTCGTGCGCTTCGTCGAACAGCACGGCGGAGATGCCGCCAAGTTCCTGATCGCCGAGGATGCGGGATACGAAAATCGCCTCGGTCATCACGACTACGCGCGTGGACTTCGATTGCTTGGTGTCGAGCCGGGTGACGTATCCCACTGTCTCGCCCGGCTTTTCGCCCAGCATGGCTGCCATCCGCTCTGCCGCCGCACGCGCGGCCACGCGGCGCGGGCTGGTGAGGATGATCTGACCCTGGCACCACGGCTCGTCCAGCAGGCGCGGCGCGACAGCCGTGGTCTTGCCCGCGCCCGGTGGGGCAATCAGCACGGCGGCGGTCCGCGTGCTCAGTGCGTCGCAGAGTTGCGGCAAAACGGCATGGATCGGCAGGTCGGCCATCATCCCCGCGCTAGCCGGTGCTGCGACCTCACCGCAAGCGTCTCCACAGCATTCGCCATGCTGCCGGTTGCGGCGGGTGCGACGCCTTCCCATATCCCAGGTCAATTGGACGCGGCCGCTGCGCCGCTGGACGGACCCGAATTATGAGCAAAACTTTCCCCCTTCTTCCCCTTCGCGACATCGTCGCGTTTCCCGGCATGGTCGTGCCGCTGTTCGTGGGACGACCCAAGTCGGTCGCCGCGCTGGAAAAGGCGATGGAAAACGAGAAGGAGATCTTCCTCCTCGCCCAGCACGATCCCGGTTGCGACGATCCCGAACGCGATGATCTGTTCGAGAACGGCGTCGTGGCGCAGGTGCTGCAAATGCTGAAGCTGCCCGATGGCACTGTCCGCGTGCTGGTGGAGGGGCAATCGCGCGCGACCCTGCTGGATTTGCGTGAAGAGGGCGATCTGGTCGTCGCTTCGGTCGATCCGGTGCCGGAAGAGACGGTCGGCGGCAATGAAGTCGCGGCCATGATGCGCACCGCGGTCGACCAGTTCCGCGACTACGCGAAGCTCAACAAGAAGCTGCCCGACGGGATCGAGGACGAACTGGCCGAGATGGACGACGCCGGCAAGCTGGCCGATGCGATCTGCGCCAACCTCAACGCCAAGGTTGCCGACAAGCAGTCTTTGCTGGACGAAGCCGATCCGCTGAAGCGGCTGGAGATGGTCTATTCTTTCATGGAAGGCGAACTCTCCGTTCTTCAGGTCGAGCGGAAGATCCGCGGCCGCGTGAAGCGGCAGATGGAGAAGACGCAGCGCGAATATTACCTCAACGAACAGCTCAAGGCGATCCAGACCGAGCTTGGCGGCGAGGGCGAGGAAGGCGATGAAATCGCCGAACTCCAGCAGAAGATCGACACGCTCAAGATGTCGGACGAGGCCAAGGCAAAGGCGACGTCGGAGCTGAAGAAGCTCAAGACCATGCAGCCGATGAGTGCCGAGGCGACTGTCATTCGCAACTACCTCGACGTCCTGCTCGGCCTTCCGTGGGGCGAGAAGAGCCGCGTGAAGAAGGATATCGCGAAGGCCCAGGCCGTGCTGGATGAGGACCACTACGGTCTGGAAAAGGTCAAGGACCGGATCATCGAGTATCTTGCCGTGCAGGCGCGCACCAACAAGCTGAAGGGGCCAATTCTGTGCCTCGTCGGTCCGCCGGGCGTCGGCAAGACCAGCCTCGGAAAGTCGATTGCGCGGGCCACCGGTCGCGAGTTCATCCGCCAGTCGCTGGGCGGCGTGCGGGACGAAGCGGAAATCCGCGGCCATCGGCGCACCTATATCGGCTCGCTGCCGGGCAAGATCGTCTCCAACCTGCGCAAGGCGGGCAAGAGCAATCCGCTGTTCCTGCTCGACGAAATCGACAAGCTCGGCCAGGATTTCCGTGGCGATCCCGCGTCGGCGCTGCTCGAAGTGCTCGATCCCGAACAGAATGCGAAGTTCCAGGATCATTACCTGGAACTCGACATCGACCTGTCGGACATCATGTTCGTCACTACGGCCAATAGCCTGAACCTCCCGCAGCCGTTGCTCGACCGGATGGAGATCATCCGGCTGGAAGGCTATACGGAGGATGAGAAGGTCGAAATCGCGACCCGGCACCTGCTGCCCAAGCAGATCAAGGACCACGGCCTGAAGAAGGGCGAGTTCGAACTGACCGAAGGTGGCTTGCGCGACCTGATCCGTTACTACACGCGGGAAGCGGGCGTCCGCACGCTGGAGCGTGAGATCGCACGGCTGGCTCGCAAGAGCCTTCGCAAGATTCTCGAAAAGCAGGTCGCGAGCGTCACGATCACGCCCGAAAACCTCGGCGAGTTTGCGGGCGTGCGTAAGTTCAAGCACGGCATGAGCGAAGACGAGGCACAGGTCGGTGCAGTCACCGGGCTCGCTTGGACCGAAGTGGGCGGCGAGCTGCTTACCATCGAAAGCGTCACGACGCCGGGCAAGGGCGAGGTCAAGACCACCGGCAAACTGGGTGAGGTGATGAACGAAAGCGTCGCCGCAGCCTTCAGTTTCGTCAAGGCGCGCGCGCCTGCCTACGGCATCAAGCCCAGCATCTTCCAGCGCAAGAATATCCACATTCACCTACCCGAGGGCGCAGTGCCAAAGGACGGCCCGAGCGCCGGCGTGGGCATGGTCACCTCGATCGTGTCGGCGCTGACTGGCGTGACGGTGCGACCGGACGTGGCGATGACAGGCGAAGTCACCCTGCGTGGCCGGGTGCTGGCGATCGGCGGGCTGAAAGAGAAGCTTCTCGCGGCGCTGCGCGGCGGGATCAAGACTGTGCTGATCCCGGAAGAGAACGTGAAGGATCTCGCCGAGATACCCGACACGATTACCGACGGACTGGAGATCGTGCCGGTCAGCCATGTAGATCAGGTTCTGGAACGTGCGCTGACCGCCATCCCCGCGCCGATCGAGTGGACCGAGGCGGACGATCTCGCCAGCCAGCCTGTCGCCGGGGGCGTTACCCCTGCCGGTGCTGCGACCGCACACTGAGATTTCGCCGCCCGGTGCTGCGATGCAGCGAATCGGGCGGCGTCACCTCATGCGGCGTTTGACTGGGCCACGTCTGTCGCCGGGCAATTCCGTCCCGTTCGGGGAATAGGGGGCCAAAGCGCCGCTATTTGCGGCCAAACGTGCTGTTTAGGGCGCGTTTGCCTTTGACTTGACCGGGAAAAGCGGGTGAACTCCGCCGTTATCGCGATGGCGAACCGGCCATCGTCCAGACATCCGATCCAGAGGGGGTTCCGAAACCAATGAACAAAAACGAGCTAATCGGCGCAGTCGCAGACAGCAGCGGACTTTCCAAGACCGACGCCACGCGTGCGGTGGAAAGCGTTTTCGACACGATTACGCAGTCTCTGTCCAAGGGCGATGAAGTCCGGCTCGTCGGGTTCGGCACTTTCTCCGTCGCGCGCCGCAAGGCATCGACCGGGCGTAACCCCCGGACCGGCGAACCGATGAAGATCCCGGCCTCTACGCAGCCGAAGTTCAAGGCAGGCAAGGGTCTGAAGGACGCGGTTAACTGATCTAACTGCGGTTCCGATACGCAGCACAGAGTGACAAAGGCCGCCCGCACCCAATGGTCCGGGCGGCCTTTTCGTGCCCGATGCAGCGCCCTAGTCTGCTTGCCGCAGCTTCTGGTTTGCTGCGTAAAGCGCGATGGCCGCAGCATTGGAGACGTTCAGGCTTTCCATTGCCTCGCTGATCGGCAGCTTGGCGAGCGTGTCGCAATGTTCCGCGACGTTGTGTCGCAGGCCTTCGCCTTCTGCGCCCAAGACGATGGCAACCGGGCCCGCAGGCAGGGCGGCCGCGAAATCGCTCTCGGCCTCACCGGCTAGCCCGATGCGCCAGTAACCAGCCTCCGCGGCTTCCTGAAGCGCGCGGGACAGATTGACGACGCGAACCCACGGCACGAACTCGAGCGCACCGGAAGCGGATTTGGCCACCACGCCCGATTCGGGCGGTGCGTGCCGATCCTGCGTGACGATTGCGACGGCGTCGAATGCCGCGGCGGAGCGCAGGATGGCTCCCACGTTGTGCGGGTCGGTCACCTGGTCGAGAAACACGATCGGGCGTCCGCTATCGGCATCGAGCACATCGTCGAGATGCAGATCCTCCAGCGCGGCGCACTCCAGCACCAGCCCCTGATGCGGCGCATCCTTGGCGACCAGTCGCCCAAGGTCGGCGACATCGGCATATTCGACCGGGAAACCTTCGGGCAGTTCGCCATCGAGCGATTCGACCCCCTCGCGCGTCGCCCACAGCTTGCGATGGCTGCGTTCGGGGTTCTTGAGCGCCGCTTCGACCGCGTGGCGGCCCCACAGGCGCACCTGGCCGCTGCTCGCCCGGCCGCTTCCGCGTCCGTTCTTCATCCGCCCTGCGCGGCCGCGCAATGCGCGCTTGTCGCCTTTCCTGGCCAATTCCATCGATCCTTGTGGCAAGTGTGAGGCGGCGTCCTGCCAGCACGGCCATTGACAGGCAAGCGCGGCTTCGCCAATGGGGCGCCTCTCGGCACTCAGGACCGGCTTCTAGCGCGGTCCGACAAGCGGCTTCAGGGCCGCAAATGCCTCAGGGTGTGGACAGGTGGCCGAGTGGTTAAAGGCAGCAGACTGTAAATCTGCCCGCGCAAGCGTACGCTGGTTCGAATCCAGCCCTGTCCACCACCTTTCTTCCGCTCCAATGCCTGAAATGTGACCGTGTCGCGTTGGCGCGCCATGGGGCTTGACCGGCGCGGCTGTTGGCAGCAGCGCTTTTCGGGTCATGTCTACCGGCCATCCATTCTCCCGAGATGAATCCCCCGCCATCGACAACCGGGAAAGCTCCGCTTTGCAGCGTCCACCGGGCGACTGCTATTTCAATCGAGAGCTGAGCTGGCTGTCGTTCAACGACCGCGTTCTCAGCGCGGCGGACAATGCCGACAATCCCCTGCTTGAGCGGCTGCGCTTCCTTTCCATTTCGGGCAGCAATCTCGACGAGTTCATGATGATCCGCGTGGCAGGGCTTGCCGGGCAGGTGAACCGCGGGATCGAACGGCTGTCGATCGACGGTCAGACGCCGAGCCAGCAGCTCGCCGCCATTCGCGAGCGGATCGATGCGCTGGAGCAGCGGCAGCAGGCCAGCCTCGCCGAAATCGGACGACTGCTGGAAGGCGAGGGCGTCCGTATCGCCGCGATCGCTTCTCTGGACGCTGACCGGCGCCGGGAACTTCGCCAGTATTTCGTGCATCACATTCTGCCCGCGCTGACGCCGCAGGCGATCGACCCGGCTCACCCGTTTCCATTCGTCCCGAACCTCGGCATGGGGCTGTTGTTCGATCTGGAACGCAAGGACGGCGGCGGGTCGTTGACGTCCATGGTGCTGATCCCGTCGGGCCTCAATCGCTTCGTGCGGCTGGCAGGTGACGACGCGACGTATGTGGCGATCGAGGATTTGATCCGCACACATGCGAACAGCCTGTTTCCCGGTTTCGAAGTGCACCGCGACGGCGTGTTCCGTATCCTGCGCGACAGCGACATCGAGATCGAGGAGGAAGCCGAAGATCTCGTGCGCTATTTCCGTAGCGCCATCCAGCGGCGGCGCCGTGGCAGCGTCATCCGGCTTGAGCTGGAAGAAGCCTTCGACAACGATGCAGAGGCGTTGTTGCGCGAGCAGCTTACCGTCCCGCAGACGATGGTGGCGCGCACCAGGGGATTGCTGGGCATCGCGGACCTCGCGGCAATCGTTGACGAGGACCGCGCCGAGCTCAAGTTCGCGCCGTACACCCCGCGCTATCCGGAGCGGGTGACGGAGTATGACGGCGATTGCTTCGCAGCGATCCGGGCCAAGGACTTCATCGTCCACCACCCGTACGAAAGTTTCGAGGTCGTCGTGGACTTCGTGCGACAGGCTGCTCGCGACCCGGCCGTGATCGCGATCAAGCAGACGCTTTACCGCGCGGGCGACCAGTCACCGATCATAAACGCACTGATCGAAGCGGCGGAAAACGGCAAGTCGGTGACGGCGGTGGTCGAACTGAAGGCCCGCTTCGACGAGGAACGCAACCTCCAGTGGGCGAGCGAGCTGGAACGCGCGGGCGTGCAGGTCATCTACGGGTTCGTCGACTGGAAAACCCATGCGAAGGTCGCAATGGTCGTGCGGCGGGAGGACGGCGTCAATCGCACCTACTGCCATTTCGGCACGGGTAACTATCACCCTCTCACTTCGCGCATCTACACCGACCTCAGCTTCTTCACGGCAGACCCGCGTTATGGCCGGGATGCGGGTAAGCTGTTCAATTTCATCACCGGCTATGTCGAACCGAAGGCGGAACTGCTGGCGATTTCTCCGCTCAACCTGCGCGCCACGCTGTACGAGCTGATCGATCGCGAGATCGAAAACAGCCGCAAGGGGCGACCGGCCGCGATCTGGGCCAAGCTGAATTCCCTGACCGAGAAGGGCGTCATCGACCGCCTCTACGATGCAAGCGCCGCGGGCGTTGATATCCGGTTGGTCGTGCGCGGGAATTGCTGCCTGAGGCCCGGCGTGCCCGGCCTGTCGGAGAACATTCGCGTCAAGTCGATCATCGGACGCTTTCTGGAACACGGGCGGATATGGGCGTTTGCCAATGGCTACGCGCTGCCGAGCGCGCGGGCGAAAGTGTACATTTCGTCCGCCGATGCCATGTCGCGCAATCTCAATCGCCGGATCGAGGTGCTGGTGCCGATCCGCAATGCGACCGTTCACGATCAGGTTCTCGAACAGGTACTGATGGCCAATTTGCTCGACGATGTGTTGAGCTGGAACTTGCAGAGCGACGGGAGTTACGAGCGCGCGCCCCTTGGCGAAACGCCGTTCAACTGCCACGACTACTTCATGACCAACCCTTCCCTTTCCGGGCGCGGCGAAGCGCTCGGGTCGAAATCCGTGCCCAAGCTGTCGCTCGGCAGGCGCGCACGTTGAACCGCGCAGACGCGAAGGAGCAGCGACGCGCCGTCGTCGACATCGGTTCGAACACGGTCCGCCTGGTGGTCTATGGCGAGCCCGCGCGCGCGCCGAGCACCTGGGTGAACGAGAAGGTCGTCGCGCGGCTTGGCCGCGATCTCGAAGCGACCGGGGAGATACCGGAGGAAGGCTTCGACATCGCACTGCCCGCGCTTCAGCGATACGCGATGATCCTCGACAATCTGCGAATGGAATCCGTCGAAGTCTTGGCCACTGCCGCCGTGCGCGATGCAGCCAATGGCCCCGCATTCGTCGACCGCGCTGCGAATGCCGGACTCGTGCCGCGCGTCCTCACCGGCGAGGAAGAGGCCCGCGCGTCCGCCATGGGTGTGCTGGGGGCCTTCCCTGACGCGCATGGCGTGGTCTGCGACCTTGGCGGCGGCAGCCTCGAGCTGGTTTCTGTGGCGGGCGGCGACAGCCACGACGGGCACTCTCTACCGCTCGGTACCTTGCGATTGCCTGCCCTGCGAGATCACGGAGAGCAGGCATTCGACGAACGCGTCCGCAGTTGCATCGGCGAAGCGGGCTGGGCGGGGCGGCATCCCGGACCGCTGTATATGGTCGGCGGCACCTGGCGGGCCTTCGCGGCATGGGCAATGCAGAAGCTCGACTATCCGATCGACGACCCCCACGGTTTCGAGCTGCCGGTCGAACAGGCGCGCGACTTCGCGAAGGCTGTCGCGGCGGAGGCGCCTGATACGCTGGCAGATCTGTCCGGCGTTGCAAGTTCACGCAGCGAAGCGCTGCCCCATGCCGCAGCCTTGCTGGCCATCATGCTGGAAGAACTCGATCCCGATTCGCTGGTCTTCAGTTCCTGGGGATTGCGAGAGGGCGTGCTGTTCGAGCAGCTCGATCCGCTGGTCCGCGCACAGGACCCGTTTCTCGTTGGGACGACACATTTCGCGGCCTCGCGCGGGGTCGATCCGGGCACTGCGACGCAGGTCGCCGCATGGTGCGTCGCAGCGTCAGGTGGTGGAGCACCGGGGGAGGAGCGCTTGCGGATGGGGGCTACCAAGCTGGCGCTGGCGAACGCGCGGGTCGAACCGAACTGGCGGGCCCGCCACGCGCTGGACTGGGCGCTCAACAAGCGCTGGATCGGGCTGGACATGGCCGGGCGCGGTCAACTCGCATCGGCGCTGTGGGCGAGTTGCGGCAATTCCGACTTTCCGCCCGGAGTGGAACGGCTGGCGGATGAGGCAGCGCTTCGACGTGCGGCAGGCTGGGGCCTCGCAACGCGACTTCATCGCCGGCTCGGAGGCGGTTCGAAGCTTGCCCTGAAAGTCACGCGGCTGCTGCGCGAAGAGGATAGGCTGGTCCTCGAAGTGGAAGAAGGCAGTGCCGCTCTCGTTGGTCCGCAAGGGGAAAGCGATCTCTCCATTCTGGCAGATTGGCTCGGCCTGGCACCGCAGGTCCGCACCGTCGCCAACGCGGACTGACGGCTATTCTGCCGGCACGCTTTCGGGTTGGACTGGTGCACCGCCGGTGCGCATCGAGAAACGGTCCCAAAAGTTGAAAACAGGCTTGCTCAGCAGCCAGAGGGCCAGAACTGCGATCCCTGAGACGATCCCGTCGACGGCATAGTGGTAGGCGGTGTGGACCGAGCCGATCCAGATAACGATCAGGAAAATAAGGGCGGCCCGACCCAGCTTCGGATCGATCTCCCGGCACGCTAGCCAGTAGAGGAAAGCAATCGCCACGTGCATGCTGGGCATGGCAGTGATCCCGCTGCCGAGCCCGCTTTCGTCGGCATGAAACCAGTCGAGCAAAAGCCCCTGAACGGTCAGCGTCATCACCGGCACCTGCTCGTTCGCGGCGTTTAGATAAGCCATCTGGGGCGCAAACGTCGCATCGCCGGTCAGCGGCTCCAAGAAAGCAGGCCCCACCGAGGCGAGCCAGGTGGCCAGCGCCCCGCCGACCAGCGCCCATGCGAGAACGTAACAGAAGAAGAACCGCCGCTTCGTGTCTTCGCTAACGCGGGGGTGATAGATCAGCATCAGGACGCCGGGGTAGATGAGTAGCATCCACAGATGATACGCGACCGCAATAAGCGCGGTGACGACGGGATAACCGAACACGGGCTGAAGGACGCGCCACGCATCCTGGCCGAAGAACAGCGCGCGGTCCCACGCGATGAAGGTCGCGTCCCAGGTGTAATCGTTGAACAGCGGGATCATCGACTTCATCATCGAGAACAGCGGCATGAGGACGATGACGATCAGCAGGAGCGGGACGCCGGCGAGGAACGCTCGGCGAAGGTCGGGATCGCCGTAACGCTGCTTCAGACACGCGATCGGGCTGTCGGGCCGCTCCCGCCACAGGGTCGCGAACAGATCGAGAGTAAGGAAGACGACGCCACTCGCCAGGAACAGTTTGGCGTTCCCCAGGACGCCGCCGATGCCGGGGAGCACGCCCTTCGACTGCGCCAGCGCCAGTACGACGATGCTCCACGCGATTGCGACCGCATAGACCGGCACCTGCGCGCGATAGGCCTGCCTGAAATACCCCGTTGCCATGCGTTGCTGCCATAGCGTGCGAATCTGGCAAAATCGATAACGCGCGGCCGGGGCGCAGCTTGCGATTGTCCGAGCTATCGCTTGTCGCCTCGCGCCGCGGTCCCTAAGTGGTCCCAATGGCAGGCGAACTGGTAGATAACACGGGCAAGGGCGAAGCACGCTGGAGCTGGCCCCCGATTCACCCCGAGGGATACAAATTCGGCGCGATCTTCGCAGCCGTGACGCTGGTGTTCGCGTTTCTGGCGTGGGAGACACTGGCCTGGCCGTTCGGCGCGTTGACGCTGGGGGCTCTGGCATTCTTTCGCGATCCGGAACGCGCCGTTCCGCAGGACGAGAATGCGATCATTGCCCCGGCCGACGGCCTCGTCACGCTTATCACCGAAGTCGAGCCTCCGCCGGAACTCCAGATCGACGACCAGGACGGGCGCGGGCTGGGCAGCCAGTCGGTCACGCGCGTGTCGATCTTCATGAGCGTGTTCGATGTGCACATCAATCGCTCCCCCGTCAGCGGGACGATCCGCCGCGTCGTCTACATCCCCGGCAAATTCATGAATGCCGATCTCGACAAGGCGAGCGAAGAGAACGAGCGCCAGCATATCCTGGTCGAACAGGGTAATGGACAGGCCATCGGCTTTACCCAGATCGCCGGGCTGGTAGCGCGCCGCATCGTGCCATTCGTCAAGCCGGGCGACATCGTGGCTGCCGGGCAGCGGGTTGGCCTGATTCGCTTCGGCAGCCGTGTCGACGTCTACCTGCCGCAGGGCACTCTGCCGGAGGTTCTGCTGGGTCAGAAGATCGTTGCCGGTGAGACAGTGATTGCGCGCATTGGGCAGCAACGCCTGATCGAGGGCGTTGCCCAGTGAAGTCGGACCGGCCGGACCCCGGCTATCGCGTTGGCCCGAAGGCCGCCGAGGACGAGGTATTTCCGCCTGCGCCACGGGCGCGTGGTCTGACGCTTCGGGCGGTCATTCCCAATGCGATAACCGCCGCGGCGCTCTGTGTGGGGCTGACCGGAATCCGATTCGCGATCGGCGGCAACTTCGAAATGGCGGTGCTGGCGATCCTCATCGCCGGGATGCTCGACGGGATCGACGGGCGGATAGCCCGCCTCCTCAAAGCGCAGTCACGCTTCGGTGCGGAGCTGGACAGTCTCGCGGACTCGCTCAGTTTCGGCATGGCTCCGGCGCTGATCATGTTCATGTGGACATTGCAGGACCTGCCGCGGTTCGGCTGGTTCGCGTCGCTGGCATTCGCAATCTGCTGCGCGCTTCGCCTTGCGAGGTTCAACGCACAGATCGATACCGACGATCAGCCGCACAAGTCGGCCGGCTATCTCACCGGCGTTCCGGCGCCGGTGGGGGCAGGGCTGGCGTTTCTGCCCTTCTACCTGCACGTCTCGACGGGGATCGAACTGTTCAAGGAGCCACTGCTCGTCACCGCATGGGTGGCAGTAATCGCCTTCTTGATGATCTCGAACATGGCGACGCTCAGCTGGACTTCGATCAGGCCACGCCGCAGCATCCGGCTAGAAGCGATCGCGCTCGCGGGACTTCTAGTGGCTGCGCTATTGCTCGAACCCTGGTGGACCCTGGCGATAATCTGCATCGGGTATCTCATCCTGATACCCTATTCGCTGGTTCGCTACAGCAGGTTCAAGCGGCAGCGCGCCGCCCGTAGCTGACGCGCGCGGCTGCGGGAGCGGCCCAGCCACGACCTGCCCGGCTGCGAGCGAGAGCTGCGGTTTCGCGACGGATGACCGTGACGGTTTCCGTGCGATGCAGTTCTGCGGTCACGGCCCGGTAGCTGGCAAGCGATTGCCGCAGGGAATGAGCGAGGGACAGGGTTGCGAAAGTGGCAATAGCAATCAACGCCATCGCGATCAGAAAACCGACCATCAAACTATCTTTCCAATGGTCACAACCTTGGGGGCAGGCTGTGGATATGTTGTGGTTAACGCTGTATGACAACCTTTGTTCCCCAAGCGTTCTTGCGAGTATATGTTCCCTTTATGTTCCTAGTGTCAACCGATTCGTTCTGGATCGGACCGATTCTCCTTATGCCGCGCCGCCGATTGGTACTGGTCAAGCGAGAACATAGACGCTAAGGGCGCGCACGTCCGGAGACCGGTCGGCAGCTTTGCCGCACGTATTTCCGGGCAAATTCACATGGAAGGCGCCGACATACCGGTGCCCGCGCTGGCCGATGGCCATCGCAGGTTCCCTGCCTTCCAGAGGACAAACCGGAAAGGAATTATCTATGGCGGCTCCTACCGTCACGATGCAGCAATTGATTGAGGCCGGCGCACACTTCGGCCACCAGACCCACCGCTGGAACCCGCGGATGAAGCCGTACATCTTCGGCGCCCGCAACGGTGTTCACATTATCGACCTGTCGCAGTCCGTGCCGCTGTTCGCGCGTGCGCTCGACTTCATCTCGTCGACGGTCGGCGCGGGCGGCAAGGTTCTGTTCGTCGGCACGAAGCGCCAGGCGCAGGATCCGATCCGCGAAGCAGCGCTCGCCGCGGGCCAGCACTTCGTGAACTACCGCTGGCTCGGCGGGATGCTGACCAACTGGAAGACCATCAGCGAACGGATCAAGTTCCTGAAGTCGCTCGATGAGCGTCTTTCGGGTGACACCGCTGGTCTGACCAAGAAGGAAGTCCTCGACCTCACGCGCAAGCGCGACAAGCTCGAAATGTCGCTCGGCGGCATTCGCGACATGGGCGGCCTGCCCGACGTCATGTTCGTGATCGACGCGAACAAGGAAGATCTCGCGATCAAGGAAGCCAACGTGCTTGGTATTCCGGTGGTCGCGGTGCTCGACACCAACGTCGATCCGAGCGGTATCGCATTCCCGATCCCGGGCAATGACGATGCGAGCCGGGCGATCCGCCTGTATTGCGACGCCGTTTCGGAAGCTGCGACGAAGGGTGGCAACCGTGCCGCTCCCGAGTCGGGCGAAGATATGGGAGCGATGGAAGAGCCGCCGGCAGAGGCCGAGGCTGCCAGCGCCTGATCGCTGTCGCTGCGCCGTCATCTCGGCGCGCCACAAGACCAACGGCGCCGGGCCCTTCGTGGCCTGGCGCCCACATTTTTGCTGAAGGAATTGACCATGGCTGCTTTCACAGCTGCTGACGTTAAGAAGCTGCGCGAAAAGACCGGCGCAGGCATGATGGACGCCAAGAAGGCGCTCGAAGAAGCGAACGGCGACATCGAAGCCGCTGTCGACGCACTGCGCGCGAAGGGCCTCGCCACCGCACAGAAGAAGTCGAGCCGCACCGCAGCGGAAGGCCTCGTCGGCGTGGCCGTGGAAGGCACCAAGGGCGTTGCCGTCGAAGTGAACTCGGAAACGGACTTCGTGGCCAAGAACGACCAGTTCCAGGACTTCGTTCGCAAGACGACGCAGGTCGCGCTGGCGCAGGACAGCGATGACGTCGACGCGCTCAAGGCTGCTGCCTATCCCGACGGCGGCACCGTTGCCGACAAGCTGACCGACAACGTCGCCACGATCGGTGAGAACCAGCAGGTTCGCCGCGTGAAGAGCGTTTCGGTGAACGAAGGCGTCGTCTTCCCCTACGTCCACAACGCCGCCTCTGACGGCCTGGGCAAGATCGGTGTGCTCGTGGCGCTGGAAAGCGACGCGGATCGCGCCGTGCTCGAAGACCTCGGCAAGAAGCTGGCGTGGCACATTGCTGCTGCTTTCCCGCAGGCGCTGAACGCCGACGGCCTCGACGCCGAAATGATCGAGCGTGAGCGTTCGATTGCCGCAGAAAAGGCTGCCGAAAGCGGCAAGCCGGCTGAAGTGCAGGAAAAGATGGTCGACGGCGCGGTGAAGAAGTTCGCCAAGGAAAACGCGCTGTTGAGCCAGCTGTTCGTCATGGACAACAAGACCCCGATCGAACAGGTCGTCGCGCAGGCCGCCAAGGACGCCGGTGCCAAGATCGAACTGACGGACTATGTCCGCTACCAGCTCGGCGAAGGCATCGAGAAGGAAGAAAGCGATTTCGCCGCAGAAGTCGCTGCTGCCGTCGGCGGTTGATCACCGAATTGCGGGAGACCGGGATTTGCCCCGGGACCGCGCTCGCAAAAGGCCTCCGGACATGGCGTCCGGGGGCCTTTTTGCTGTCACAAGCCGCGCAGCCTTTCCCTTTGCGCGGGTCGGCTGCGCCCGCTAAGGACCGCGAAGTCCCCACAATTTCTGGATAACGTTCACCCATGCCGCTCAGCTCCGCCAAACGCGTCCTCCTCAAGCTGTCGGGCGAGGTGTTGATGGGCGATGGCGAGTTCGGGATCGATCCGGCTTTCGTTGCCGAACTGGCGAAAGAGGTGAAGGCAGCCAAGGACACCGGGTTGGAGATCTGCCTGGTCATCGGCGGCGGCAACATCTTTCGCGGAATGGCAGGCGCGGCGCAGGGGATGGACCGTGCGCAGGCCGACTACATGGGTATGCTCGCCACGGTGATGAACGCGCTGGCGATGCAGAACGCGCTCGAACAACTGGGCGTCTCGACCCGCGTGCAGAGCGCGGTCCAGATGGACCAGGTGTGCGAACCGGTCATCCGCCGCCGCGCGGAACGGCATCTCGAAAAGGGCCGCGTCGTCATCTTCGCTGCCGGTGTGGGTGCGCCTTATTTCACGACCGATTCCGGCGCGGCATTGCGTGCGGCCGAAATGAAGTGCGATGCGCTTTTGAAAGGTACGAGCGTCGATGGGGTCTATGATAGCGATCCAAAGACCAATCCGCAGGCCAAGCGTTTTGAAACAGTGGGTTACGACCGCGTGTTGGCGGACAATCTGAAGGTCATGGACGCGTCAGCCGTGGCGCTGTGCCGTGACAATGACATTCCGATCGTCGTATTCTCCATTCGCGAGCAGGGCAATCTGGCCCGCGTGCTCAGCGGACAGGGCGTCCAGACGGTCGTTCAAGCGAAAGGGTAAGTAATGGCGAAATATGACAAGGCTGACATCGAACGTCGGATGAGCGGTGCGGTAGACAGCCTGAAAAGCGATCTTTCCGGTCTGCGCACGGGCCGTGCGAACACCAGCCTGCTCGATCCCGTTCATGTCGAGGTCTATGGCGCGATGATGCCGCTGAACCAGGTCGCCACCGTTTCGGCGCCCGAGCCGCGGATGCTGAGCGTGCAGGTATGGGACAAGAGCAACATCAGCGCGGTCGAGAAGGGCATTGCCCACGCTAATCTCGGATTGAACCCGATGATCGACGGCCAGACCCTGCGTCTGCCGATGCCCGATCTGACGGAAGAGCGTCGTCGCGATCTTGCAAAGCTGGCCGGCAAATATGCCGAGAACGCGAAGATCGCGATCCGCAACGTACGCCGCGATGCGAACGAAGCGCTGAAGGAAGACGAGAAGAAGAAGGAAATCTCCGAAGACGAGCGCAAGCGGCACGAGGACGACGTCCAGAAGCTGACCGACCGTTTCGTCGGCGAGGCGGACGACGCTGCGGCCAAGAAGGAACAGGAAATCCTCACTCAGTGAGCCTTGGCCGCTCCGGACCGACACAATGACAGAGCAATCGCCGCCCACAGCGCGTCACGTCGCGATTATCATGGATGGCAACGGACGCTGGGCGAAGCGCAAGCACTTGCCCCGCGCCATCGGCCATCAGCGCGGGGTCGAGGCCGTGCGCAAGCTGGTGCGCGGCTGCGGCGAACTCGGGCTGGAGTGCATCACGCTATACGCCTTCTCCTCGGAAAACTGGAAACGGCCTGAGGACGAGGTCGACGATTTGATGAACCTGATGCGAAAGTTCATCAAATCGGACCTGCCCGAATTCATTGAAAACGGCATTCGGCTGAAGATAATCGGTGACTGGCGGGGGCTCGCTCCCGACATCGTCGAGATGCTGGAAGATGCCCTAGAGAGGACCGCCGGCGGCACGCAGACCGTTGCCGTCGCGCTCAACTATGGTTCGCAGAACGAGATCGCCCGCGCTGCCAACGCAGCGCAGGCCGATGACGGAAGCGTGACGGTCGAAGGGATCGCGCGACACCTCGATACCGCCGATCTGCCGCCGCTCGACCTGCTGATCCGCACCAGTGGAGAGATCCGCCTCTCGAACTTCCTGTTGTGGCAGTGTGCCTATGCGGAAATGTGGTTCACCGACACTTTGTGGCCCGACTTCTCCGTCGATCACTTGCGGCAGGCCCTCAGCGAGTTTTCCGGGCGGGAGCGGCGCTATGGGGGACGGTGAATCGATGCCCGTGCCGCTGGCTACCCGGACGTCCGATCTGAAGGTGCGGTCGCTATCGGCCGTGGTCATGCTCGCCATCGTCGGCCTGGCGCTATGGCTGGGCGGCTGGGCGTGGGTCGGCCTGGTCGCGGTGGTCGCAGGCCTGACGTTCCTCGAATACGCGCGGCTTTCGCGGCGCGCATTCGCCGGCGCGGGGCTGGTCATCGCCCTGGTGCTTGGTGCGACCTATATTGCGGCGGCGGGATTGAGCCTTGCTAAGCTGCCGATCGCCGTCCTGCTGGGCGTGGTCGCGGTCGTGATTGCAACGGACACCGGCGCCTATTTCTCCGGCCGGGCCATCGGCGGACCGAAGATCGCACCGTCGATCAGCCCTTCCAAGACCTGGGCCGGGCTCATCGGAGGTGCCACGTTGGCGGGCTGCGTTTCGACCGGTTTTCTGATCTACAACATGGGCGGGCTGAAGCTTACACCGATGCTGCTGGTTGCCTTCGCAATCGGCGCGGTGCTGGCGGTGCTGGCACAAGCAGGCGACTTTTTCGAAAGCTGGCTGAAACGGCGCGCAGGCGTGAAGGACAGCTCGCGCCTGATCCCCGGTCATGGCGGCGTGTTCGACCGGGTGGACGGATTGCTGCCCGTGGCTATCGCTGCGCTGCCGCTCTGGGCGATGCACCCGTGACACGCAGCATTTCCATTTTCGGCGCGACCGGCTCGATCGGCGCGTCGACACTAGACCTTATTCGCCGCAATCGTAGCGAATGGCGCGTCGTCGCATTGACGGCGAATTGCTCGGCGAGCGAGCTTGCAGACCTGTCGCGGGAGTTCGACGCAGAGTTTGCGGTGGTGGCAGATGTTGGCTGCCTAGCCGAACTGCGGGCGGGCCTCTCGGGGAGCGACACGGAAGCAGCAGGCGGTCCACAAGCGCTGGTCGATGCGGCGCGGCGCGGTGCGGATCTGACGGTCGCGGCGATCGTCGGCTGCGCGGGCCTCGCCCCGGTAATGGCAGCAGTCGAGCAGGGCGGCACCATCGCGCTAGCCAACAAGGAAGCGCTGGTATCCGCGGGCGGCGTGCTGATGGACGCGGTGGAGCGTCACGGCGCCACGCTTCTGCCGACGGACAGCGAGCACAATGCCATTTTCCAGTGTCTCGCCGGAAATACGCTCGCCCATGTGAAGCGCATCACGCTGACGGCGAGCGGTGGGCCATTCCGCGAATGGACTGAAGCCCAGCTGGACGCAGCCACGCCGGAACAGGCGGTCAGGCATCCGAACTGGGACATGGGCGCGAAGATCAGTGTCGATTCCGCGAACATGATGAACAAGGGGCTGGAGTTGATCGAGGCTTGGCACCTGTTCCCTGTTGGGCTCGACAGGCTGGACATCGTGGTCCACCCGCAAAGCGTCATTCATTCGATGGTCGAGTACCGCGACGGGTCCACGCTGGCGCAGCTTGGCCCCAGCGACATGCGCGTGCCGATTGCCAGCTGCCTCGCATGGCCGGAGCGCATGGATACGCCGATGCCGGCGTTGGACTTGCCCACCATCGGCGAACTCAGTTTCTTTGCCCCCGACGAAACTCGCTTTCCCGCGACGCGCCTTGCGCGGCAGGCGGCGGAAGCGGGTGGGGCGGCGCCAGCCGTGCTGAACGCCGCTAACGAAATTGCGGTCGCCGCCTTCCTCGCCGGTCAGATCAAGTTCACCCGCATTGCGTCAATGGTCGAGCAACTGCTTTCCCGCTATGCTCCGCCTGCGCCCGCATCGCTTGCCGATGTGCTGGCGATCGATGCCGAAGCACGCGCGATGGCTTCCGATATGCTGGAGACCGCCTGAAGTGACTGATGCGATACCCTGGTGGATGTGGATCGTCGGCTTTCTGGCCGTGCTGGGTCCGCTCGTCACGGTGCACGAGCTTGGGCATTATCTGGTCGGGCGCTGGTTCGGCGTGAAGGCCAATGCCTTCTCGATCGGCTTCGGCAAGGAACTTGTCGGCTGGACCGACAAGCGCGGCACCCGCTGGAAAATCGCTGCCCTGCCGCTGGGCGGCTACGTCCAGTTTGCGGGCGACATGGACCCGTCGAGCCGCTCGGTCGAGAACGAGGAATGGCTCGCCCTGCCTGAGCAAGAGCGTGCCCAGACGTTCCAGGCGAAGACCCTGTGGCAACGCGCGCTGATCGTTGCGGCAGGGCCATTCACCAACTTCGCCGTGGCAGTGCTGATCCTCGGCGGATTTGCCTACGCCTATGGCGACGTCGTCATCCCGCCGCGTGTTGCTGCAGTGGAGGAAAACGGGGCGGCAATGGCCGCGGGCGTACAGCCTGGCGACGAAATTACCGCCATCGACGGGAAGGCGATCGGCTCGTTCCTCGATCTGCGCAATCACGTCGTGATGCATCCGGGGGAATCGATCCGGCTCGGACTGGAGCGTGAGGGCCGGGCGATCGAACTCGATTTCACGATCCCCGCGCTGGTTGAAAAGGACCGGTTCGGCAACGAGTACCGCAAGGGCTACCTCGGCGTGCAGGCCGTCCCCGGGGAGCTTGTTCCCGTGGGACCGATCGAAGCTATCGGCGTAGGTGTCAGCAGGACGGGCGAAATCCTCGCCATGGGGATCGACGGGCTGGGGCAGATCATCACCGGGCGCCGTCCCGTCTCCGAACTTGGCGGGCCGCTGAAGATCGCGAAATTCAGCGGCGAGCGGCTGTCGCTCGGCTGGCAAAGTTTCGTGGAATTTGCGGCATTTATTTCAATTAACTTGGCATTCATTAACCTGCTGCCAATCCCCGCCCTCGACGGTGGGCACCTCGCATTTTACGCGGCAGAAGCAATCCGCCGCAAACCCCTTGGTCCCCGCAGTCAGGAATGGGCGTTCCGCACCGGCATAGCCTTCGTGCTAGCGTTGATGCTGTTCGTGACGATCAACGATCTGGTATCGCTGACCGGCCTTTCGAGCGGGTAGGTGATTTCCGGGTAAAATCGCGCCGGCAAGGCGGCAGCCGACCCGACTACGCTTGATTGGCATCGCGCCATCGGGCAGAGGGCGGCCACTGTTTCCCCGGCAGCCTTTGCTCCGGGCGAACGTGCCAAGCCAGCGCAACCAGGACGGGAACACGCGTGTCGAACTTTTCGATCTCCACCAGCGGACGCAATATCTCTCGGGCGACGGCGCTGCTGCTCGCCGGAACCTGCTTTGCCGGGGTGCCCGGCGCGGCGCTGGCGCAGGATACCGCGGCCGAGCCCGCGAGCCCGACGACCACATCGCTCGATCAGCAGCAGGTCATCCGCACCATTTCGGTCGCTGGCGCGCAGCGGCTGGAGCCGCAAACGATCCTCAGCTATATCAAGCTGCGCACCGGACAGGTCTACACGCAGGCCGCGGGCGACCAGGCGCTGAAGGACCTCGCCGAGACCGAGCTGTTCTCCGATTACACCATCCGTTTCAACGACGGGAACCTGGTGATCGAAGTCGTCGAGAATCCGGTGGTCAATCGCATCATCCTGGAAGGCAACCAGCGGATCAAGAACGACAAGATCCTGCCGGAAATCAAGCTTGCGCCGCGCCAGATCTTCACGCGCTCCAAGGTCCGCGCCGACGTTGCGCGCATTATCGAGCTGTACAAGCGGCAGGGACGCTTTGCCGCGGTGGTCGAACCGAACATGGTCATGCTCGACCAGAACCGCGTCGATATCGTCTACGAAATCAGCGAAGGGCCCAAGTCCAAGGTCCGTCAGATCAACATCCTTGGTAACGAGGCTTTCAGCGATAACGAGCTGAAGGGCGAGATGGTGACCAAGGAGTCCGGCGGTCTGCTGACGATCTTCAGCTCCAACACCAGCTACGATCCCGACCGCCTTGCATTCGACCAGCAGAAGCTGCGTCTGTTCTATCTGACCGAAGGTTACGCCGACTTCCGCGTCGTTTCCGCCGTGGCCGAGCTTACGCCGGACAAGGAAGACTTCATCATCACTTACGTGGTGGAAGAAGGGGAACGCTACAAGTTCGGTGACGTGACTGCCGAAAGCCTGATCCGCGATTTCGACAGCGAGCGACTGACCGCCAGCCTGCCGATGAAGACCGGCGACTGGTACGACGCCAAGCTGGTCGAAGACACGGTCGAGCAGATGACCGAAACCGCCGGCACCTTCGGCTATGCCTTCGCCGACGTCTCGCCGGAATTCCTGCCGAACCGCGAGAGCAAGACCATGGACGTGCGCTTCGTGATGAACGAGGCACCGCGCGTCTATGTCGAGCAGATCGACGTCAACGGGAACACGCTGACGCAGGACAAGGTCGTGCGCCGCGAATTCCGCATCGCGGAAGGCGACGCCTTCAACTCCCTGTCGGTCAAGCGTTCGACGAACCGCATCAATTCGCTTGGCTACTTCCAGGAAAACTTCGAGATCGAGCAGAAGCCGGGCAGTCAGCTCGACCGCATCCTGCTCGAAGCGAATGTCGAGGAAAAGCCGACCGGCGAACTCCAGCTTTCGGCCGGTTTCTCCAGCCTCGAGAGCTTCATCCTTCAGGCTTCCATCCGGCAGCGGAACTTCCGCGGTCGCGGGCAGACCGTAGGTGCCAGCGTCAACTGGTCCCGCTTCTCGCGCTCCGGCACGATCAGCTTCTTCGAGCCGTATGTGTTCGACAAGAACTTCTCGGCCGGCTTCGACATCTACCGGCGCGACTACAACAACGGCTTCTTCAACCGCGACAATGCGACGTATGAGCAGGCCACCACCGGCGCGCAGCTGCGCGGTGCGGTGCCCCTGTCAGAATACATGTCGCTGATCGGTAAATACACGTTCAACTACGACCAGATCACGATCGACGAGGGCCGCTTCTTCTCGGACTTCGACGGTGACGGGGTGCAGGAATGCGAGCCCCTGATCGCGGGCCGCTACATCTGCGAAGCGCTGGGCAATCGCACCAGCTCGATCGTCGGCCTTTCGCTGATCTACGACACGCTCAACAACCGCGTTCGCCCGACACGCGGTGAGACGGTGACGGTGTCGACCGACTTTGCCGGTCTGGGCGGGAACGTGCGGTATGCCCGCGGCCGCGCGAACGCGGCGAAGTTCTGGTCGCTCGGCAGCGGGTTCATCTTCTCGCTCTCTGCCGAGGGTGGTTACATCAAGGGTCTGAAGGACCGCGGCGAAGGCGTGGACGACGTCCTGCTGACCGACCGCTTCTTCCTTGGCGAACCGCAGATGCGCGGCTTCGACATTCGCGGTGTCGGCCCGCGCGTGCTGCGCGAATTCCTCACCTCCGATGGAGAGGGCGGGGTGACGGTTGCCGATACGCAGGACGATTCGCTGGGCGGCAATGCCTATTACCTCGGGCGTGCGGAAGTCGAGATTCCGCTGGGCTCGGGCGCTCGCGAACTGGGTCTGCGTCCGTCGATCTTCGTCGATGTCGGGTCGCTGTTCAACGTTACCGCGCCGGAACTCAATCAGAGCCCGCTCGGCAACGAGATTTTCATTCCGACCCGCAACGACGACGGCGTTCCGCTGTATTTCCAGGACAACGATCCCGATACGCGCGACGACGACGTTACGCTCGCCATCCCGGACGGTGGCAACGTTCCGACGGGGGCAATTGCGCTCGGACAGACACTTCCTGCCTTCCGCGAACGGTTCGTCGGCGACAGCCCGAAACCGCGCGTCTCGGTGGGCATCGGGGTTAACTGGAATTCGCCGTTCGGCCCCTTCCGCATCGACTTCGCTCAGACCCTGTTAAAGCAGGAAGGTGACGATACGAAGCGGTTCTCATTCAATGTAGGGACACAGTTCTAATGCACATTCTTACCAAGCCGGCGATGGCCGCCGGTCTCGCTCTTGCTGCCATCGCTTCGCCCATGGCGGCAACGCCCGCAGCGGCGCAGGCCGCGCAGCGCGTCGGCATCGTGAACATCAACGCCGTGGTCGCGAACTCGACCGCGTTCCAGACCGCGCAGACCCAACGCCAGACGACCTACAAGGCGCAGATCGATCAGGCGACCACGCGCCAGAACGCGCTGAACGCCCAGCTGACCCCGCTGGTGCAGAACCTGCAGACCGCCAGCCAGGCTGCCAATGCGAACCAGCAGACGCTGCAGACGCAGGCCAATCAGATCCAGCAGATCCGCCAGCAGGGCGAGCGTGAGCTGGCCACCATCCTGCAACCGGTCGAACTCAGCCGCGCCTACGTGGCGGAGCAGATCCAGGACCAGCTCGCCGCCGCGATCGAGAACGCTGCCAGCGCGCAGAAGGTCCAGCTTGTGCTGAGCCCCGACACCGTGATCTACGCTGCCGAAGCACTCAACATGAACCAGGCGGTGCTGAACGAACTCAACCGCCTGATCCCCTCGGCGCAGCTCGTGCCGCCGGCTGGCTGGATGCCCCGCCAGATACGCGAAGCGCAGGCCGCTCAGGCTGCGCAGGCCGGTGCGCAGGCCCCGGCGCAGCAGCCCGTTCAGGGCCGCTGAACAACATACGGACAGGGGTGGGGCAGAGCGATGAGCGCTGAGACGTCTTACGACATCACGAAGGTGCTTGCCGCGCTGCCGCACCGCTATCCCATGCTGCTGGTCGATCGCGTGGCCGAACTGGTTCGCGACGAATCGATCCACGCGGTGAAGGCGGTCAGCTTCAACGAAAGCTTCTTCCAGGGCCATTTTCCGGGCCGGCCGATCATGCCCGGCGTGCTCCAGATCGAGGCACTGGCTCAGGCTGCCGGAATTCTGGCGGTCGAGACGCTGGAACTCGCCGGATCAGGCAAGCTGGTCTATTTCATGGCGATCGAGAATGCGAAGTTCCGCGCGCCGGTAGAGCCGGGCGTGCTGCTCGACCTGAAGGCCAGCTTCGTCCAGAAGCGCGCGCGTGTGTGCAAGTTTCATGGCGAGGCCAGCATCGAAGGCAAGGTGACCTGCGAGGTGGATTTCACCGCCATGATCGCGGACGCCTGATCGGAAGGTTGCCAATCGGCGGCGTTGCCGCTAATGGCGCCGCTTCCAATTTCACAGCGCGCCCGGTCGGAACCGGGCTCATGCTACAAAGGACCAGAGCCATGAAGGCTGACACGCATCCCGATTACCACATGATCACGGTCAAGATGACCGATGGCACCGAGTTCCAGACGCGCTCCACCTGGGGCAGCGAAGGCGACACGCTCGCGCTCGACATTGACCCGACCAGCCACCCGGCATGGACCGGCGGCAAGCAGCAGCTTCAGGAAGGTGGCCGCGTTGCAGCCTTCAACAAGCGTTTCGGCGGGCTCAGCCTCAAGAAATAACGGCTTTATCAGCCACGCGGGCTTCGGCCCGTTAGGAGGGCGGTCCGACGGGGCCGCCCTTTTCGTTTGTCAGTAGCGAATGCGGCGGGCGATCACCCAGAATACCGAGGTTCCGACCCATACGGTTCCGAGCAGCAGATACGATGCAAACACGGCTCTTCCGAACAGGAAGTAGCTGAACGCCAGCGCAATGCCGGGTGTGGCCGTGAGAGTTGCCAGCAACAGGCATAGTAGCAGGGATCGCGATAGCTTTTCGTACTGGAACAGCCACAAGGGCACGCCGATCACCACGGCGCCCAAAGCTGCCAGATAAGGGAAAGGGGTGTGGAGCGCCCGGCCAGGCGCAATGTCATCTGCCCACATCCACCACAGCGTCGCGACGGCGCTCGCCGCCAAGGCAGCGAGGATGGTCTGCACGACCGGCGGCAAACGGCTCACCAGCCCCATGGCTTTTCCCGGTACCATTTCGTGATTACGTATTTGACACCTTTCCGTACCTTCATGCCGTGATGAAGCGTGTTGGGGTTGGGCGACAAGTCTGGCCGCCGGTTGTTCCAGGCCACGAGCATTCCGGTTTCGGGCTGGAAGGTCTTCTTCGCTACCTTGAAGCGCGTTCCGCCGCCAGCCTCGACCGGATTGAGATAGACCATGAAGGTCCAGGTTCGCTGGCCTGCGACGGAGCAGTATTTGTCGTAGTCCGCGCCGGTGGGTTCGAAATAGTCGGTGTGGGCCTTGAACTCCTGCCCGACGGCGTAGCGTTGCCCCTGCACCGGTTCGCCGAATTGCGGATCGATGCCGTTGAGCGCTGCGAGCCGGGTTTCCAGATCGCTGACCTCCGGCGCCTCCGGCGGAAGGTCGCACGTCTCGCTGGTGCGAAAATAGGCGTCCCCGTTCTCGTCGGCGAGGGTGGACGGACGGCGTTCGGTGTCGATTAGCGCAATCAGCGCCTCGCACAGATCCGCTGGCAGAAAATCGGATACGCTGAACAATTCGAGCTTCGGAAACGGAGCGCGCCGTGCCGACGGATAGTCCGCGACAAGGCGCGCGATGGATTCGTCGTTCTGGTTCACGCCATGCAGCATATCGTCCCGGGCTTTCATCACAAGCCGCAAGGCCGCGCAAGAAAGTTGCGTTTGCGCGCATTCCGCGAAGTTTTCGCTTTCCATGTCGGGTGTGCTGTGCAACAGGCTCGCCCCCGCAGCGAAGGCGGCTTGACCGCCTTGTGCAAGTGCGTATCAGCCCCCGCGTCAAGCGAATGCCGGGGTGTGTGGCGACCGTAGCTCAGTTGGTTAGAGCGCCGGTTTGTGGTACCGGAGGTCGGGGGTTCGAGCCCCCTCGGTCGCCCCATTTTCCCAGTATTCGCGCGATAAAAATGCAACGCCATACGCGCGGGGGCCGATACGATGACCGCTTTCTGGACCGAACCGGATTACGACGAGCACGAGCGGGTCGAACTCGTCCATGACCGCACGTCAGGTCTCACCGCGATCATTGCGCTGCATTCCACCCACCTTGGCCCCGCAGCGGGCGGCACGCGGTTCTGGCATTATGCCGAGCCCGGCGACGCAATGCGCGATGCGCTGCGGCTCAGCCGGGGGATGAGCTACAAGAACGCCATGGCCGGACTGCCTATGGGCGGCGGCAAGGCCGTGATCCTCGCCCCGGCCGACAAGCGAAAGACGGCGGAAATGCTGTCCGCATTCGGCGATGCGGTCGACGGGCTGGGCGGCAAGTATGTCACCGCCGAAGACGTCGGCATTTCGGAAGCGGACATGGTCGCCGTGTCGAAGCGCACGCAATTCGTTTCCGGCCTGCCGGTTGCAGAAGGCGAGGCGGGCGGTGATCCTGGCCCTTTCACCGCCATGGGCATCTTCCACGGCATAAAGGCCGCGGTTCGTCACAAGCTCGGCCGCGATAGCGTCGAGGGGGTCCACGTCGCCGTTCAGGGCGTCGGCAGCGTTGGCGGCGGCGTTGCGCGGTTGCTCGCAGGCGAGGGCGCGCGACTCACTCTTGCCGATGTCGATGCCGACCGCGCGCAGCAGCTTGCAGCAACGCTCGATGCAGAGGCGGTCGCCGCCGATGCGATCATGTCGACCAGCTGCGATGTCTTCAGTCCAAACGCGCTGGGCGCTATTCTCGACGACGACGGCATTGCGCGGCTCGACTGCGCGATCGTGGCGGGCGGCGCAAACAACCAGTTCGCGCGGCCCGAGCATGGCGCACAACTTGCCGCGCGCGGCATTCTCTACGCGCCCGATTACGTCATCAACGCCGGCGGCATTATCAGCGTGGCTCTCGAATATCTGTGCCGTCAGCACGGTCAGCCCTGCGATCTCAACGAGGTGCGCCAGCGGATTGCGGCGATTCCCGATCGCCTCGAAATGATATGGCAGGAAAGCGAGAGCACCGGCATTTCATCGGACGTCGTCGCCGACCGCATGGCACAGAAGCTGATTGGCCGCTGACTGTCGGGCAGCCGCCACTCGCCCTTGCTGAAATGCGGCGGGGGTGCCAAAGCACCGACGACCGGACCGATCGATGCACGCCTACGCAAATCCTGCCCGTTTCCTGAAACTGGCCCGCTGGCTGACGCCCCTTTTGCTGGGTGCCGGACTGTTGCTTTCGTCAGGCGCGATGATCTACGGCTACGCCTTCGCGCCGCAGGAACGGTTGCAGGGCGAGACGGTGCGAATCCTGTTCGTGCACGTGCCCATGGTGTGGCTTGGCATGGCGGGATGGAGCGCCATCGCGATCGCTAGTCTCATGGAACTGGTCTGGCGTCACCCGCTGGCGGCGCTCGCCGCGCGCGGAGCGGCGGTGCCGGGCGCGGTCTTTACCGCGCTGGGCCTTGCCACCGGTTCGATCTGGGGCCGTCCGGCCTGGGGCACGTGGTGGGAATGGGACGGGCGACTGACCAGCTTCCTCGTCCTGTTGTTCCTCTACCTCGGCTACATCGCGCTGTCCGGAGCGGTCGCCCGTGAAGGCGGATCGAGCCGCGTTCCGGCTATTTTCGGCTTGTTCGGGGCAGTCAACATCCCGATCATTCACTTCTCCGTGCTGTGGTGGAACAGCCTGCACCAACCGCCGAGCATCTCCACCTCGGGTTCCGCCATGGCGCCCGCGTTTCTCTATGGTCTGCTGGCGGCCTCGCTTGGCTTTTCGCTGTTGTTCGGCGCCGCGATGCTGATGCGGATGCGCGCGCTGCTTGCCGAAGTGCAGGCCGAGGCGCGGTTACGGCGCAAGGCTGCAATGGACGATCCGATCCATGCGTGAATCGCTCGACCAGATGGCCTTCGTCGATGCCGCTTATGGCCTGACCATCGCTGGCACGCTGCTGCTGATCGGCTGGTGCTGGCGCGCTATGCAACGGGCCGAGAACCGCCGGGCGGAGACACGGCGCAAGTGATGGCGGCTCTCAAACCGAAGCACCAGCGGCTGGTGATGGTCGTGCTGGCGCTCGTCGCGCTGATCGCGGCGGGAATGCTCGCGGCATGGGGCCTGCGTAACCAGGCTAGCTATTTCTACGTGCCGAGCCAGATGGTCGCCGAGCCGCCTTCCGCAGGTCAGGCCGTACGGCTTGGCGGCATGGTCCGGGAAGGCTCGCTCCAGACGATGTCGGACGGTGTCACAGTGCGCTTCGTGGTTGGCGACGGGGATGCGCAGGTGCCCGTGCGGTATTCCGGCATCCTCCCGGATCTTTTCGTCGAAGGGTCCGGTGTGGTGGCCGAGGGCAGTATCGGGGCGGACGGCACATTCGTCGCCACCAATCTGCTCGCCAAGCACGACGAGAACTACGTGCCGCGCGAGTTGCAGGACATGACTGCCGCGCAGAAGCGTGAAGTCGTGGCAGAGACCGGCGAAGGTCGGTGATCGGCATCACCACATGATAGCGGAATTCGGACTACTCGCCCTGTGGCTGGCGGCGGCGCTCGCGGCGCTGCAATTGCTGGCGGGCGCTCTTGCGCTCAAGGATGGCGAGGCGGGCGCGACGCTCGGCACGCTGGTTCGGCCGGCAGCAGTCCTGCAGGGCGGACTGACCTTGCTGGCGTTCGTCATGCTGTTGTGGTTGTTCGCGCGCACCGACCTGTCGGTCCTGCTCGTCGCGAGCAATTCGCACACCGCCAAGCCGCTGCTCTACAAGATCACCGGGGCATGGGGGAACCACGAAGGTTCCATGCTGCTATGGGTCACGATCATGGCGCTGTCGGGCGCGCTGATCGCGGCAATCGAGCGCCGCCTGCCGGAACGCACGATGCTGGCGACGCTTGCCGCACAAGGTTTCGTCGGACTGGGTTTCTACGCCTTCCTGCTGTTCAGTTCCAACCCGTTCGAGCGGCTCAGTCCGGCAGCGCAGGAGGGGCTCGGCCTCAACCCGCTGCTTCAGGACGTTGGCCTCGCGATGCACCCGCCGACACTCTACGTCGGCTATGTCGGCCTGTCGGTGGCGTTCAGCTTCGCGGTCGGCGCATTGATCACGCGGCAGGTGACGCCCGACTTTGCGAGCGTCATGCGGCCCTGGGTGCTGGGCGCGTGGATATTCCTGACCCTCGGCCTGACCGCAGGCAGTTACTGGGCTTATTACGAGCTGGGCTGGGGCGGATGGTGGTTCTGGGACCCGGTCGAAAACGCCGCGCTCATGCCCTGGCTGGCAGCGACCGCGCTGCTCCACTCCGTCAGCGTGCTCGCCTCGCGCGATGCCTTGCGAACATGGACGATCATGCTGGGCGTGATCGCGTTCTCGATGTCGATGGTCGGCACCTTCCTCGTGCGTTCCGGTATCCTGACCAGCGTTCACAGCTTCGCCGTCGATCCGGAGCGGGGGAGCTTCATCCTCGCGCTGCTGATCATCTACATTGGTGGCGCGCTGCTGCTGTTCGCCCTGCGCGCCAATGCAGTTGCCGAGGGCAAGCGCTTCGCCGCAGTCAGTCGTGAAGGCGCGCTGGTGGTCAACAACGTGTTGCTGACCGGCATCCTCGCCATCGTGCTGCTCGGCACGCTATACCCCTTGATGGCCGAGGTCCTCGGCGCACGTATTTCCGTGGGGCCACCTTATTTCAATCCGGTCGGCGCGGTGTTCTTCCTGCCGCTGGTCGCGGTCATGGCGGTAGGTCCGCTGCTGCGCTGGCGCGGGGACGCGATCGGACGGGTGCAGGGCAAGGCGATCCTGTGGCTGGCGGTGGTCGTGGTGGCGCTGGCGCTGTTCGGACTTTCGACCGACATCGGCTTCCTGCCCTTGCTCGGCATGGCTCTGGGCCTCGGTCTTGCCGTGGCGAGCCTGCTTCCGCTCGCAGGGCGCAATCTGTTGCGCACCCCGCTCGCGACATGGGGCATGGTGGTGGCGCACTTCGGCCTCGCCGTTGCGATGGTCGGCGCGGCGAGCGATGCTGCCTTCACGCAGGAACGCCTCAAGGCGATGGCGATCGGCGACACCACCGAGATCGGGCCATGGCAAATCACGCTATCCGACGTGGCGCCGGTAGCCGGACCGAACTGGACCGCGCTGGAGGCGCAGATCACGGCAAGTCACGCCAAGGCCGAGCCGGTGCTGCTGGAAAGCCAGGCCCGTACCTACTGGTCGCCGCAGCAGGAGACGAGCGAGGTTTCCATCCACACCCGCTGGAACGGGCAGCTCTACGCCGTGGTCGGCAAGGAGGCTGAGGGAGATCGCTGGCAGATGCGCTTGTGGTGGAAGCCGTTCGTCACGCTTATCTGGCTCGGTGGCATCCTCGTCGCGTTGGGCGGCACTGTGGCGCTGGTCGGTCGCGTTCTGGCCGATCTGAAGCGCCGCTACATCCAGCGCCGGATAGCCGAGCGGCAGGAGAGCGCGGCATGACCGGCAAAGGCTGGTTCCTGTGGATTCCGCTGGTCCTGTTCGCCGGGATCGTCACGTTCTTCCTGCTCGACCTGAGCGATCCGGCAGAACGGACGGTCGAGAGCGCAATGGTGGGCAAGTCCCTGCCGCAGTTCGACCTGCCGCCTGCCGCCAGCGGGGTCCCGGCGCTGTCGCGTGCGGATTTCGCGGGCAAGCCGCGGTTGCTCAACGTTTTTGCCAGCTGGTGCGTGCCTTGCGCGGTCGAGGCTCCGCAACTCGAGGTTCTTCGGCAGCGCGGTGCGGAGATCAACGCGGTCGCGATTCGCGACCGACGCGAGGACGTCGACGCCTTTCTGGCGCGCTACGGAAATCCGTTCGCCCGCATCGGATCGGACGAGCGCTCCGAAGTGCAGATAGAGCTTGGCTCTTCCGGCGTGCCTGAAACCTTCGTGATCGATGGCAGCGGTACGATCCGCTACCAGCACGTCGGCGAAATCCGTCCGGAGCACGTGGACCTGCTGCTGGCCGAACTGGAAAAGGCAGAGGCATCATGAGACGCTTGATCTTCTGTTTCCTGCTGCTGGGTCTTGCGCCGGCGCTCCATGCGCAGCAGGGCCTGCCCGAAGCGCCGCTCGCGAATGTGCAGCTGGACGATCCGGCGCAGGAATCGGATGCGAGGGCGGTGATGGAGACAATCCGCTGTCTGACCTGCCAGGGGCAGTCGGTCGCGGACTCCGATGCCACCATGGCGAGTGACATGCGCCACCACATTCGCACGCGAATCGCTGCCGGGGAGAGTCCGGAAGCGGTGCGCGACTGGCTGATCGATCGATATGGCGATTACATCAGCTACGATCCGCAGCTTTCAGGCGTGACATGGCCGCTGTTCGCATTGCCGGTCCTGTTCCTGCTGGCGGGAGCGACAATTGTCTTTCGCCGCATGAGGAGGCGCGCGTGATCTGGTTGCTCGGTCTCGGTCTGGTCCTGGCTTGCATCGTCGTCGCGGTGCTGATCCTCGATATGCCTCGCAGCATGGCGACCGCGCTCGCGGCGGCGATGGTGTTCGGGCTGGCAGGCTATGCCTGGCAAGGTTCGCCGGGGCAGGCAGGGCAGCCCGTTGCCGCGCGTGAGGAACGCTCCGAAGAGGGTGCGCAACTCGTCGAACTGCGGCGCGAGGTTATTGCGGAACGCTACTACAGCCGGAACCAGGCCGCGCTGATCACCGCAGACGCGATGGCGCGCGCCGGCAGGTTTGAATATGCAGCGGCGCTCTATGGGGGAATGGCTCGGGAATATCCCCAGGATTCGGAGGCATGGCTGGCGCTCGGCAACGTGCTGGTCGCTCATGCCGACGGTACCATACCCGCATCCGCGCGCATCGCGTGGCGACGTGCCGAGGCAGCGGCGTCCGAAAGTGCAGGCGTCCCCTTCTTCCTCGGCCTTGCTCTGTTGCGTGCCGGCGAAGCGGGAGAGGCGCGCGCTGCCTGGGCCGAGGCAGTCGAGCGTTCCGCCCCCGGCAGCGAGGAGCGCAGATTGATGGAGAGCCGCCTCGCCTCGCTGGACGCCAGCCTCGAACAGGCAGGTCCGCGTCCCATTGCCGAACCGACGCGGTAGATTGCACTTATCCATGTTGCACCCGCACAATGGCGGTGCTAATCGCCCGCGCTTTCCCGCCCGGCGCGCCGTTAGATGCGCGTGAACAAGGGCAAACGAGGGGCCGCAATCCCGATGTCGCAATCCGACGCTTCCCATCCCCTGACAGGTGCCAAGCGCTCCGACGCCAAGGTCGCATTGGCCGTGGGCGCGATCGGCATCGTGTTCGGCGATATCGGTACGAGCCCGCTTTACGCCTTTCGCGAGACCTTCGCGGGGCCGCATCCGCTCGCGCTCGACCGGCTGCACGTGCTGGGCGTCGTCAGCCTGATCTTCTGGTCCATGCTGCTGGTCGTTGCGATCCAGTATGTCAGCATCCTGATGCGCGCCGACAACAAGGGGCAGGGCGGTAGCCTCGCGCTGGTCGCGCTGCTTTCGCGCCACCTCACCAACTCGCGATACGCCTGGGTAACGGTACTGCTCGGAGTTTTCGCGACATCGCTGTTCTACGGCGACAGCATGATCACTCCCGCGATTTCCGTGCTTTCGGCGGTCGAGGGTCTGACGGTGGTCGACCATCGCCTCGACAAGCTCGTGATCCCGATCGCGGTCGGCCTGCTGGTGTTCCTGTTCCTGCTGCAAAAGCGCGGCACGGCAAAGGTCGGTGCGCTCTTCGCGCCCGTGATGATTTTCTACTTCTCCGTGATTGCGGTGCTGGGCACGATCCAGATCGTATCCGCGCCCGAAGTCCTGCACGCCCTCAATCCCTATTACGCGATCAATTTCTTCGTCATCGACGGAACGCTGGCATTCCTCGCGCTTGGTTCGGTCGTGCTGGCCGTCACCGGGTCGGAGGCGCTTTACGCCGACATGGGGCACTTTGGCCGCGGACCGATGAAGCTGAGCTGGTTTGGCTTCGTCATGCCCTGCCTGCTGCTCAACTATTTCGGGCAGGGGGCGATGGTGATGAACCTCGAACCTGCGGCCGCTGCCGAGGCGATCCAGAGCCCGTTCTATTACCTCGCGCCCGAAAGCCTGCGCCTGCCGCTGGTCCTGCTTGCCACCGCAGCGACCTTCATCGCGAGCCAGGCGGTCATTTCCGGCGCGTTCTCCATCACGCATCAGGCCATCCAGCTCGGCTTCATTCCGCGCCTGTCGACATTGCACACCAGCGACGAACATCAGGGCCAGATCTACATTCCGGTCGTCAACTGGGCGCTGATGGTGGCCGTGATCATGCTGGTGTTCGTCTTCCAGAACTCCTCCAACCTCGCTTCGGCATACGGCATCGCGGTCACCGGCGCGGTGACGATCGACACGCTGCTGATGGCAGTCCTGTTGCTCGCGGTCTGGAAATGGAAGTGGTGGTACGGGGTCCCGGTCGTGATCCTGTTCCTGGTGGTCGATGGTGCCTATTTCGCAGCGAACCTGACGAAGGTGCCGGACGGCGGCTGGTTCCCGCTGGTGGTGGGCGGCATCGCCTTCACCCTGCTGACGACCTGGGCCAAGGGTCGCAAGCTTATGCGCGAGCGCATGGGCGAGGTGGGCCTGCCGCTCAACGTCTTCGCCAAGTCCGCCCGCAACAGCGCCCAGCGCGTGCCCGGAACGGCGATCTTCATGGCATCGTCGGGCAGCGGCGTCCCATCCGCGCTGCTCCACAACATCAAGCACAACAAGGTCCTGCACGAGCGGGTCGTCGTGCTGACCGTGGAGATCGACGATTCGCCCTATGTGGATGCCGCTCAGCGGTGCCAGATCGAGGAATTGGGCGACGGTTTCTATCGCATCGTGCTGCACTACGGCTTCATGGAGGAAACCGACGTTCCGGCGGAGCTCAAGCGGCGGGAGATCTGCGGTGGAGAGTTCGACATGATGAAGACCAGCTTCTTCCTCAGCCGCCAGACGCTGCTGAGCGCGGAGAAGCCGGGCATGGCCATCTGGCGCGAGAGGCTGTTTTCCTGGATGGTCCGCAACGCGGCAACGCCGATGGAATTCTTCCGCCTGCCGACAAATCGCGTTGTCGAACTCGGCAGCCAGATGGAAATCTGACGCGCAGTCAGCTTCCGGTCGGCGGCTCGTTCTCGATCACTTCGTCCTCGTCCTCTACTGCGAGGCCATGCTTCAGCAGCATGGGGATCTGGGTGAAGGTGAACAGGAACGTCAGCGGCAGGAACACCCACAGCTTCGCAGCGAGCCAGTCACCGAAGGGCAGGCTGAGCCGCAGCACCTCGTTAAGCGCGGCGAGGAACAGGAAAAACACGCCCCAGTTGCGCGACAGCTTCAACCAGCCGGCTTCGTCGACACCCTCGAACGCCGCGTCGAGCAGCAGCTTCAGCAGGGCGGTCCCGCGCATCCACGCAATCAGCAGGGCCACCCCGAACAGCACGTAGACCGCCGTGGGCTTGATCTGCACCCAGAACGGGTCCTGGAAGAACATCGTCAATGCGCCGAAACCCACGATCAGCGCCGTGGATATCCAGAGCATCGGCGACACTTTGCCGAGGCGGAATTTTGACACCAGCAGCGCGATGATCGCCGCAACGATGAAGGCGCCCACGCCGCGGACCATCGCAAAGACTTCGCCCACCGGGTCTTCGCCATCGGGCGAAAAATAGCGATAGGTCACGAAGAAGACGAGCAGCGGCCCGTAATCGACCGCGACGTTGAGCCAGCCCGAACCTTTCTTCTTTTCCGCCGTATCGCTCATCAGGCAACTCCTGCAATAACGCGCGCGACGAGGTCCGGATCGAAGGGGCGCAGGTCGTCGATAGTCTCGCCCACGCCGATCGCGTGGATCGGCAGGCCGTACTGCTCCGCCGCCGCGACCAGCACGCCGCCGCGTGCGGTGCCGTCGAGCTTCGTCATGATGAGACCGGTGACGCCCGCGACATCGCGGAACGTCTCGATCTGGCTGAGCGCGTTCTGACCGTTGGTGGCGTCGAGCACCAGCACCACATCGTGAGGTGCTTCGGGATTGAGCTTGCCCAGCACGCGGCGGATTTTCTCCAGCTCGTCCATCAGTTCACGCTTGTTCTGGAGGCGGCCGGCGGTGTCTACCACCAGCGCATCGATCCCGGTCGCCGTCGCCTGCTTGACCGCATCGAACACGATGCTGGCCGGGTCGCCGCCTTCCGGCCCCTTGATGATCGGTACACCTATGCGATCGGCCCAGACCGCAAGCTGACCGATTGCCGCCGCGCGGAAAGTATCGCCCGCCGCCAGCATGACGCCGTAGTCGTCTTCCTGAAACAGGTGGGCAAGCTTTGCTATGGTGGTCGTCTTGCCGCTGCCGTTCACGCCGATGACGAGGATGACCTGCGGGCGCGGAAAGGCCGTGATTTCGAGCGGCTTTGCAACCGGGCGCAAAATGGCGGCGATTTCTTCCGCCACGGCTTCCTTCAGGCCGCGTTCGTCGATGTCGCGGCCAAAGCTCTTTTCGGCCAGCTTGTCGCGTATGCGGCGCGCGGCGCTCGGCCCGAGATCGGAGACGATCAGCGCATCCTCGAGATCGTCGAGCGTGCTCTCGTCGAGCCGCGCGGTGGCGAGGCCGGTGAGGTTCTGCCCCAGCCGATCGGAGGTCTTTCGAAAGCCCCCGAACAGGCGGTCGGTCCAGCTTTCGCCGCTCATGTCAGCAATCCGTTTTCCAGAGTGGTAGGCGTCACCGTAACGACCTCTCCGCGCCGCGTTCCGGCAGGGAGGGCCACGGTCGCGAAGTTTTCGGCGTGGCCGGTTCCATCGGCTTCGGCCAGTACGCGATGTGGCCTGCCAAGCTGCGATTGCAACCAGGTTTCCCGGATTTCGGCCGCCGCAGCCCGCAATTCCGCGGCGCGATGCTTGACCGTGACGCGATCCACCTGCGGCATTCGTGCGGCGGGCGTGCCGGGTCGCGGGCTGTAAGGGAAGATATGCGCATGGACCACGGGCAGGGCGCGCAGTTGGTGGAGATTGGCGCGGTGGTGCTCTTCAGTTTCGGTGGGAAAGCCAGCGATGATATCCGCGCCGATGGCGATGCCGGGGCGACGATCCAGCAGGCGGGCGACCAGATCGGCCGCCTGCGATGCGGAATGGCGTCGCTTCATGCGCTTGAGGATCAGGTCGTGACCATGCTGCAACGAAAGGTGCAGATGCGGCATCACCCGGGGTTCGGAGGTGAGCAGTTCGAACATATGTTCGTCGATTTCCACGCCGTCGACCGAGGACATCCGCAGCCGCTCCAGCGTGGGGAAGGCCACAAGGATGGCTTCGAGCAGTTGCCCCAGCGCTGGTCTGCCGGGAAGGTCCTGCCCCCAGCTTGTCACGTCGACGCCGGTCAGCACGATTTCCCTTGCCCCGCGTTCAAACTCACGCCCCACGACACGAAGGACTTCAGCCACGGCGAGCGAACGGCTGGTACCGCGCCCTTGCGGGATTACGCAGAAGGTGCAGGCGTGATCGCATCCGTTCTGAATGGCGATGAAGGCGCGGGTGTGGACCGGCGGCAAAGGCCCCCGCGCAACCGGCGCGTTCCAGCTGCGTGGGTCCAGCTTGGCTGCGTTGGCGACCAGCCCATCGACTTCGGGCATGGCGCCCAAGGCCTCGCGCTCGACCTCGGCAGCGCATCCGGTGACGAGCAGTCTCGCGTCCGGATTTGCGCGGCGGGCGCGGCGTATGGCCTGCCGCGTCTGGCGCACCGCTTCGCTGGTAACGGCACAGGAGTTGACGACGACGATGTCCCCGCCGTCACCGTCCAGCATCGCACGGATGCTTTCGCTCTCCGAGAGGTTGAGGCGGCAGCCCAGCGTAACCACGTCGACACCCATCAGAACGCATCCCAGTCGAACGTGCCGCGAAAGCTCTCCGTCGCAGGGCCGGTCATGCGGATCGCGCCGCCGTGCTCCCACGCGATGGTCAGTTCGCCGCCGGGCAGTTCGACCGTGACGGGGGACGCGGCAAGGCCGCGGCGGATAGCTGCCACGGCCGTCGCACACGCTCCGGTTCCGCACGCCCGGGTCAGGCCGGCACCGCGTTCCCAAACGCGCAGGCGAATGCCCCCATCCGCGCGAGGACTGGCGACGTTGACGTTCACTTTCCGCGGGAAGACCGGGTCATTTTCAATCAGGGGTCCCAGGCGTAGCAAATCGATCGCGTCGCAATCGTCGACAAAGAATACCGCGTGCGGGTTGCCGACATTGATCGCGAAGGGGTTTTCCAGTTCTTCCCAACCCAAAGGCATGGCGGAAGCATCCATCGCGTAGGCGAGGGGGATTGCTTCCCAATCGAAACGCGGCTTGCCCATGTCCACGCTCGCCCCGCCTTCGTGCGGTTCGAGCGCGATGGGCCCGCCGCCGGTTGCGACGATTGCTGGCCGGCCATGCAGCAGGGCCACTGCGCGCGAGGCATTGCCGCAGCTTTCCACTTCGCTGCCATCGTGATTGAAGATCCGCATCCGAAAATCGGCATCTGCGTCCGGCTCCAGCACGATCAGCTGGTCGCAGCCGATGCCGGTGCGCCGATCCGCCAGCGCCTTTGCCTTCGGGGGCGTCATCTGGGCGGGCAGGGGCGCATCGCGCGCGTCGAGCACGACGAAGTCATTGCCGAGGCCGTGCATCTTGACGAAAGCGACATCCATACTGCTGCGGGCGTCTATGCCGCGGACCCACCTTCGTCCAGTCTTTCCCCGAAGGCGTCAGCCGTGGGCGGATTGCCGGGGCCGAATTTCGCTGAGCAGTCGCAGCGTTTCGCGCGCGTCGGCAGGTTGCCCGTAGAGGAAGCCCTGGCCCTTGATCTCACCCAGTTTCTGCAAGATCGAAAGCACGCCTTCGCTCTCGATCCCTTCCGCCGTGATCGGCAGGCCGAGGCTCTGGCCCAGCGCGATGATGGCTTTCATCAGCTTCTCGTCCTCTGCCGCATCACCGCGACCGGCGACGAAGGTGTGGTCTATCTTGATACGGTCGAAAGGCAGGTCGTGCATCCGTGCGAGGTTCGCGTAGCTCATGCCGAAATCGTCGAGACTGATCTTCACACCCTGATTGCGCAGGCTGGCGACCATGGTCTGCACTGCAACGAGGTTCTCGTGCAGGCACCGCTCACTGATCTCGATGTCGAGACGCGAGGGCTGGAGCCCCTTGTGGTGGAGCAGCTTCAGTATCTTCTGAGCGAACCACGGATCGCGCAGCTGCACCGGCGAGATATTGACGGAAAGAGAGAGTCCAGCGTCCCACGCGGTCGCATCCTCGAACGCCTGTTCCAGCAATTGCTCGGACAGTTCGCCGATGACGCCCATTTCCTCGGCGATCGGTATGAAGATTTCAGGCGAGATGCTGCCGAGGTCTTCCGAATTCCAGCGGGCGAGCATTTCGAAGCCGGTGATGGCGCCGCTCTCCAGCTCGATCTGCTGCTGATAGAACGGCACGAACTCGCGGTTGCGCAGGCCGTGGCGGATGCCGCGTTCGATCCGTTCGCGGAATTCCTTTTCGTCCTGCATGGAGGCTTCGAAACAGGCGAAGCGGTCTTTGCCCTGCTTCTTGGCCTGATACATCGCAACATCGGCGTTGTTCAGCAGCACTTCGATCAGATCGTCCGCCGCTTCGCCTTGCATCGGCGTTGAGGCGATCCCCATGGAGACGCTGAGGGAGATCGTCACGCCGTCAATTTCGCAGGGTTGCCTGACGGTATCGACCAGCCTTCCGGCCAGGCGGATCAGTTCGTCCGCGCCGTCTGGTCCGAACGGGACGACACACGCAAATTCGTCGCCGCCGAGACGCGCCAGCAGCTGGTCGTGGCGGAGGTATGCCCGGATGCGGCTGGCGGTTTCGCGCAAGGCCTCGTCGCCGCAGCGGTGGCCGTGGACATCGTTGATATGCTTGAAATTGTCGAGATCGAGCAGCAGCAGGGCCACGCGCCCCGAATGGGCCTTTGCGATCGCCGCGCCACGCGTAAGCAGGCTGCGACGGTTGAGGCAGCCGGTCAACGCGTCGGTATCCGCGAGGTGGTTGGCCTCCGCCTCGGCCTGGCGGCGCTGGTCAACTTCACGACGCAGGTCGGAATAGCGTCGCCAACCGAACAGCAGAACGGCAATGTTCAGCAGCAGGATGCTGGTCATCGTCGGGTCGGCTCGTCCGCCGAAACCAAGGATGGCGGAGATAGCTTCGGGAAGGACGCGCGCAGCCGTGCCGACGAACAGGATCAGCGCCGCCAGCGCGATGCCGAAGGCAACGAAATCGTGCCGCGCACGCTCGCCCGTCGGCCGCGATCCGGCGTCTGTCCCCTGTAGCTGGCCTGTGTTTCCCGCGTCCTGACGCAAGCGCTGTCCCCTTCAACTTGCGCTTGGCTAACCGAACTTGGCTAAATTCGTCTTAACGCGGCCCCTTGTGCAATCGCGCGCGATCTGGTGAAGCCCCGTCTCTCCCGCATTCCTAGAAACCGCAACGAGGAACACCATGTCCGACAATCTCTGGCTGATGAAATCGGAACCCGCCGCTTTCAGCTGGGACGATCTGGTTCGTGATGGCGAGACCACCTGGGACGGCGTGCGCAACCATCGCGCGAAGAACAACCTTGCCGCGATGCAGGTCGGCGATCAGGCGTTCTTCTACCACTCGGTGAAGGGCCTGGAGATCGTCGGGATCATGGAAGTCAGCGTTGCCGGCATCACCGATCCCAATGATCCGGAAGGCAAGTGGGCCGCAGTGAAGGTGAAGCCGGTTCGACCGCTCGCGAACCCGGTCACGCTCAAGCAGATCAAAGCCGATCCTCGGCTGGAGGAGATGGAGCTGGTCAAGCTGTCCCGCCTGTCGGTCGCGGAAGTACGGCAGAGCGAATGGGAGATCGTGCTGGAACTGGCGGGCGAATAGTTCCCGCTGGCGGGCTGTCGCTTTCCGCTTTGTCCCGCCGCGCGACAATCCCCACAAATCAGGGTTAACGCCCCTGCCGCATGGTTACCAACGGGTTAATCCCGGTGGCCATGAGAAGAAACCTTGTCCTCACAGACGAATCGGCGCGCCATCCTTTTCTGGCGAGCTTGCCACCGCACGTCCGCACCGTGGACGATCTTGCGATCGCGGAAGAGGCGGAGGATGACTGGCTCTTTACCAGCAAGGACGCGCGCGAATTCGTGATGGCCTATTCGGCCTGCTTCGTCGCCGCGATGACCTTTATCGTCTAGTCGACCAGCGCAGCGTCCGGGTGGTTGCATTCCGCCCGGAACAGCAGCCAGCCGAGCCACGCGGAAACGAGGCACATCGCAGCGCTCAGCAGCAATTGCTCGACGATCGGCACGCCGACCGCGCTGAGGCCCATCGCCAGCAGAGATCCCACAACCATGGCGAAGCTGTTGACGATATTGTTCGCGGCGATAGTGCGCGCCGCCTGACCTGCCGCGACCTTGGTGGTGAGAAAGGCGTAGAGCGGCACGACGAAGATGCCGCCGGCAATCGCGATCAGCAGCAGGTTGAACAGCAGCAACTCGGCAAGGGGGTAGGCGATGAATTCGCTGACGTTCATCAACCGGGTCGGGTCAACATCCGCCGCCCAGGCGCGGCACACGAGGTAGAACGTCGCGACGAACAACCCCATGGCGATGACGGCTGGCGGGGCGAAGCGCGCGGAAACCGTGCCCTTGAGCAGCGCATTGATCGAGACCGAACCGATCGCCACGCCGACGCTGAAAATGACGAGGAACAGGCTCGCGACTTCCTTGCTTGCCATGAGCACGTTCTTGGCGAGCGGCGGGAACTGGATGAACAGCACCGCGCCAATGGTCCAGAAAAAGCTGATGGCCAGGATCGCGTAATAGACGCGCGCATCGGCCATCGTATTGCGCACCAGCGTGTAGGACGCGCGGATCAGGTGCCAGTCCAGCTTTTCGTCGGGGGCCTGCGGCGGCGCGTCGGGGATGGAGCGGCTGGTGAAGTAGCCCGCGATCGATACGCCTATAATGGCGACAGCCGCCACTTCGACCGGAATCCAGCCTGCCAAAATAGTGCCGGCGAGAATGGCGATATACGTGCCTGCCTCCACCCAGCCGGTGCCTGCCAGGACTTCGTCCTTGTGGAGGTGCTGCGGCAGGATCGCGTATTTGATCGGACCGAGGAAGGTCGACTGCACGCCGGTCAGAAACAGCGCGAACAGCATCAGAACGATGGGCCAGCTGGTTTCGATGGTCATGAAACCGAGCGGAATCGACGCTGGCAGGTCGTATCCCTTCCATTCCAGCAGCAGGCCGGTTGCCCCGATCAGCATCAACAGGATTTCGCACGCCTTTACCTTGCGCACGATGGCGGCCTTGTCGCGCATATCGGCGAGCTGGCCGGCGAGCGCGGACAGCAGGAAGAAGGGAAGGATGAAGAGCGCGGAGGCAACCGCGCTGAAGATGCCTTCGGCCGCCTCGTCGTTGTAGATCGAATAGACGACGAACAGGACCATCGCGGTCTTGTAGAGATTGTCGTTGAAGGCGTTGAACAGCTGCGTCGCGAAGAGCGGCACGAAGCGGCGCGAGCGCATGAGATGTGTGGAAGTCGTCATGCGCTTGTCGTCGGACCCGTTTTGCGGCGCCACTCGCGCACCGCGGCCTGTCTAGCGGTTATCGCGAGGTGGACAAGGCCGCGCGAAACGCTTTTGCCCGTGGTCCGGCTCGTCTAAGGGTGCCGCCCATGCTGAGCTTGCCCAACCTGCTGACCATGTCGCGTATCTTCGCGGTCCCGCTGCTGGCCTTCCTGCTGTGGTGGCCGGACTGGGAGCTGGGCTATGGCGTTGCCTTCGCGCTCTACTGCCTGATGGGCATCACCGATTATTTCGACGGCTATCTCGCGCGGTCGAGCGGCGCGGTCTCGAAACTGGGTATTTTCCTCGATCCGATCGCTGACAAGATCATGGTCGCGGCCGTCATTCTCGTTCTGACAGCGCAGGGCATTCTGCGCGGCCCCTACGTGGGCGACATGCACGTGATTGCGGGCCTCATCATTCTCGTCCGCGAGATTGCGGTCTCGGGGCTGCGCGAATTCCTCGGCGGATTGCAGATTTCCGTGCCGGTCACCAAGCTGGCGAAGTGGAAGACGACGTTCCAGCTGCTCTCTTTGGGGGCGCTGATCCTCGGCGGCGCATTGCCGCATTACGAATGGATCCATCTGACCGGCCTGACCTGCCTGTGGGGCGCAGCGGTGCTGACGCTCGTTACCGGCTGGGATTACCTGCGTGTCGGACTGCTCCACATGGATTGACGGGGCCGCAGTTCGTTCAGTCGGCCACGTTTTCGCGATGGCCGGCCGATGCGTGACGCGCCGCGTCAAGCGGCAGGCCAAAGCGATCCAGGCATTCGGTCGCGTCGAAACCTTCGGCCGACGCGGCGTAACCGAACTTGTTGATGACAGCGGCGTGCAGCGGCACGTCGAACTGGATGCCGACGTTGCGACCGATGTGCCATGCAACACGCCCAGACAATTCGACCGTGTTGTCGAGAACGACCTTCGTGTTCATTCCGACGGCAAGCCCGTCGGGCGCGGCTTCGACCATGCAGCCGCCGCTCGAAAGATTGTACAGCTGGACCGGCTCGCTGCGCCCATCGAAGGCGCAAACGATTGGCAGGTCTGTCTCCATCCGGTTGTAAAGTCGCATAGCAACTCTCCTGAATTCCCCATCGTCAGCGGGTACTCCGACCTCGCAAACAAAAGGTAAATGCGCCGGTCAGAGGCTACCCCGACTGAAGCTCGCCTGCCAAGAGGCGGAAATCATCCGCGCGCGGCGAATTCTTCCGCCAGACGAGGGCAATCTGCCGGTGGGCGTTGGCGGATTTAAGCGGGCGGGCGACAACGTCGGTGCCGGTAAGGATACCCGCGTCCACCGCCATGCGCGGAAGGATGGTCAGGCCGAGACCATTGTCGACCATCTGCACCAGGGTGTGAAGACTGGTGCCGATCATCGTGGCGCTGGCATTCATGCCGGGGCGGTTGCAGGCGGCGAGGGTGTGGTCCTTCAGGCAATGCCCGTCTTCCAGCAGCAGCAATCGCCCTTCGTCGATCATCGCGGGCGGCACCTCTTCCGGGGGATCGCGCGGATCGTTCTTGGGGAAAGCCACGAGCAGATCGTCGGTGGCGATCACCTCTTTCTCCACTTCTCCGGTCGGAAAGGGGAGGGCCAGCAGCACGCAATCCGCGCGCCCGTGATGGAGCGATTCGATCGCGTCCTGGCTCGTCTCCTCGCGCAGGAAGAGCTTCAGCTGCGGACGTTCGCGGCGCAGGCGGGGCAGCATCTTGGGCAGCAGAAAAGGCGCGATCGTCGGGATCACACTCATCCGGAGTTCGCCGGACAACGGCTTGCCGGAGGATTGCACCAGATCGCTCAGTTCCTCCGCCTCGCGCAGCAGGCGGTGGGCCTTGGCGACCACCTGATTGCCCAGCGGCGTGAAGCGCACCACGCGGCGGCTCCGCTCCACCAGCGTGACACCCAGGAGCGATTCGAGCTCGCGGATTCCCGCCGAAAGGGTCGACTGTGAAACGAAACTCGCTTCAGCCGCGCGGCCGAAATGCGTGTGTTCGTGCAGCGCGACCAGATATTGCAGCTGCTTGATCGTGGGCAGATAGGTGCTCACGACCGCTGGCTCACTCGGCAGTTTCGGTGGGGGCGGGTTCGGTCGGAGCGTCCCCGCGAGGAGGCAGCATATCGGCGTGCATGTCGTCGACATGGGTCATCGCGAGGCGGCCCTTCTTCACTGCGAACGCCATCTTGCCCTCGACCAGTTCGAGCGCTTCCCGGCCGAAGACCTCGTAGCGCCAGCCTTCGAGGATCGGGAGATCGCGCACCCCGGACGCAAGCGCTTCCAGCTCGTTCGCCTTGGTCAGCAGGCGGCTTGCGACGTCGATTTCGCGCGCGCGGATCTTAAGCAGGAGCTTGAGCAGATCGGCAACCAGCGCGCCTTCCTTGCCCAGAGGTACGCCTGTCTTGCGTTCGGGCATCTCGTCTTTCGGCAAGGGCTCGGCAGCGGCCAGTGTGCGCATGAGCCGCTTTCCGATCTCGTTCTCCTTCCAGGCACCCGACAGGCCGCGGACCTTGGCGAGGTCGGCCTGTTTCTTGGGCGGGTGGCTGGCGATGTCGGCCAATGTCTCGTCGCGCACGATGCGGCCGCGCGGAATATTCTTGTCCTGCGCTTCGATCTCGCGCCACGCGGCGAGAGCCTTCAGTCGACCGAGCACCTGGGCATTCCGGCTGGGGGCTCGGATACGGCGCCAGGATTCGCCGGGTTCCTGTGCGTAATTAGCCGGATCGGCCAGCTTTTCCATCTCGATGTCGAGCCACGCGCCGCGCCCGGTCTTGACCAGCTTCGCAAGGATCTTCGGAAAGATTTCCGACAGGTGGGTCACGTCGCCAATGGCGTATTCGATCTGGCGGTCCGTCAGCGGGCGGCGGCTCCAGTCGGTGAAACGCGCGCCCTTGTCGATCGTCAGGCCAAGCCAGCTTTCGACGAGGTTGGCATAACCGATCTGCTCTGACTGGCTGATCGCCATCATCGCGATCTGCGTGTCGAAGATCGGCTGCGGTGTCTTGCCGGAAATGTTGTAGATGATCTCGACGTCCTGCCCGCCCGCGTGGAAGACCTTCAGCACGTCTTCGTTCTCGCACATCAGCGCGATCAGGGAAGAGAGGTCGATGCCGTCGGCCAGCGGATCGATCGCGGCGGCTTCTTCCTCATTCGCGATCTGGACCAGGCAGAGTTCGGGCCAATAGGTATTCTCGCGCATGAATTCCGTGTCGATGGTGACGAAGTCGGACTTGGCGAGCCGCTCGCACAAGGCGTCGAGCGTGGCAGTGTCGGTAATCAGGTCGTGTATTTTCATCGGTCTTTTCTTGCTCGGGCGGTGTGCCGCCCATCGGGGCACATCGCCCCAGTAAATACGCCTTGCGCCGCACGGCTTGACAAAGTGGTGGCCTTCGCCTGTTAGCGCGCCCATCCTTCGCCGCAGACCACACCCTCGGCAGACCAGGGGCGACAGCAAGCGCGCGCATAGCGCCATAGCCCGGAAAACGGAAAGATTTTAGATGCACGCCTATCGTACCCACAATTGCGCACAGCTGACGAAGGACAACGTCGGCGATACCGTCCGCCTTTCGGGCTGGGTGCATAACAAGCGCGACCATGGAGGCGTCCTGTTCGTCGACCTGCGCGACCACTACGGCATCACCCAGATTGTCGCCGATTCCGACAGCGAGGCGCTGCCCGTGCTCGAAAAGCTGCGGCTGGAATCGGTCGTCACCATCGACGGCACGGTGAAGGCGCGTGACAAGGTCGCGGTAAACCGGAACCTCCCGACCGGCGAGATCGAGGTTTTTGCGCGCGGCGTGACCGTGCAGAGCCGTGCCGACGAACTGCCGCTGATCGTCAATTCTGCCGAAGATTATCCCGAGGAAACGCGCCTCAAATATCGTTTCGTCGACCTGCGGCGGGAGCGTGTCCATGCCAACATCATGCTGCGCAACCGGGTGATCACCTCGCTGCGCCGCCGGATGATCGACCAGGGTTTCAGCGAATTCCAGACCCCGATCCTTGGCGCTTCCAGCCCCGAAGGCGCGCGCGACTATCTCGTGCCCAGCCGCCTGCATCCGGGGCGGTTCTACGCGCTCCCGCAGGCGCCGCAGATGTTCAAGCAGCTGCTGATGGTCGCCGGTTTCGATCGCTATTTCCAGATCGCTCCCTGCTTCCGTGACGAAGACCTGCGCGCCGATCGCAGCCCGGAATTCTACCAGCTCGATTTCGAAATGAGCTTCGTGACGCAGGAAGACGTGTTCAACACGATCGAGCCCGTGCTCGCTGGCGTGTTCGAGGAATTCTCCGGCGGCAAGAGCGTAACGCCCGCGGGCAGCTTCCCGCGCATTCCCTATGCCGAAGCAATGCTGAAATACGGCAGCGACAAGCCCGATCTCCGCAACCCGCTGGAGATCAGCGACGTCACGTCGCACTTCGAGAAAAGCGGCTTCGGCCTTTTCGAGAAGATCGTCGGCGGTGGTGGGCGCGTCCGCGTGGTGGCGGCACCCGAAACGCATGAAAAGAGCCGCAAGTTCTTCGACGAGATGAACGACTGGGCCCGCCGCGAAGGTTTTGCCGGCCTGGGCTACGTCACCCGCAAGGGCGGCGAGTTCGGTGGGCCGATCGCGAAGAACCACGGCACCGAAGGCATGGAGAAGCTCTATGCCGAGCTGGGTCTTGGCGAAAACGACGGCCTCTTCTTCGCGGCAGGCAAGGAAAAGGATGCTGCCAAGCTGGCAGGGGCCGCGCGCACCCGCGTTGCCGAGGTGCTGGGCCTGATCGAGGAAAACTGCTTCAAGTTCTGCTGGATCGTCGATTTTCCGATGTTCGAATATGACGAAGACCAGAAGAAGGTCGACTTCAGCCACAACCCGTTCTCGATGCCGCAGGGCGAGATGGACGCGCTGAAAAACACCGATCCGCTCGAAATCAAGGCGTGGCAGTACGACATCGTCTGCAACGGTTATGAACTGTCCAGCGGTGCCATTCGTAACCACCGCCCCGACATCATGTACAAGGCATTCGAGATTGCCGGTTACTCGCAGGAAGATGTCGACGCGAACTTCTCCGGCATGATCGAGGCGTTCAAGCTCGGCGCACCGCCTCACGGCGGCTCGGCACCGGGGATCGATCGCATCGTCATGCTGCTCGCGGACGAGCCGAATATCCGCGAGGTCATCGCATTCCCGCTCAACCAGCGTGCGCAGGACTTGATGATGGGCGCACCCTCCGTCGTCAGTCCGCGCCAGTTGCGCGATGTGCATATCCAGCTGTCCGCAGCTGCCCGCGAGGCGGTCGAGGCCGCCCCGGCGGCGGAGCAGACCGACATGAACTCGCAGGCGACCGATCGCGATCAGTCGCCGGACAACAAGAACGGCTGAGACGTGGAAAAGGGCGCGAAGGTCAGACCTTCGCGCCCTTTCCCGGTACGACGTGCTCGCTGATCAGTCGTACTGGTTTTCGATCATGTCGGCGAACTTCTCGCCTTCGCAGATTTCGGCATAGCATTGCTGCACGACCGAACGTTCCTCTGCGGCGAGATCGTCGTCGTTCAGTGCGGACTCGAACTTGCCCTTGATGTAGTCTTCGCCTTCCTCGACGCGCTCGCTCGCGGCTTCGTCGCCACGCTCGAACAGGTCCGAGATGCCGAGCCACATCTGGTGCAGTTCGCCGGTCATCGTTCCCTTGGTCACCAGTTCGTCGCCCTGGCGCTGCAGTTCGGAGTTCATCTGCTGCAACGTCTGCTCGCGGCGCGACGCGCGCTGGTTGAGGGCCTGCTTCAGGCCGCTGCTGTCCGCCTTTTCGGCGGCCTTGCGGTAGCCTTCGACCGAGTCCCAGGTGGTATCGATGAGCGATTTGAAGGTCGTGGTAGCCATAGTAAGAGCATCCTTGATTCAATTGGATAGATGCCACACCAACGGCCCTGCGCAGCATTCGCTCCGAGTTTTTATTGCGAGGGGATTCGGCTGGGCGCATGAGGCGCTCGATTGGGCGCAGGGATAGCCGCCGGGGCCGGTATCCGTTACGTCCGGCTCGATTGCAGGCGATTCCCCGAACGAACTGCCCTTGCGCTTGCCAAGCGCGTTCATTAGGGCGAAACGCAACTGATCAACCCCCATGAATAGAGGGCCAATTATGAGCGATACCGCTGACCGCGTGAAAAAGATTGTCGTCGAGCACCTCGGCGTCGAGGAAGACAAGGTCACTCCCGAAGCCAGCTTCATCGACGATCTGGGCGCAGACAGTCTCGACATCGTCGAACTGGTGATGGCCTTCGAAGAAGAATTCGGCGTGGAAATCCCCGACGATGCGGCGGAAAAGATCAACACCGTCGGCGACGCCAACAAGTATATCGAAGAACACAAGGGCTAAGCCCCTGGGTTCAGCCCGCCGCCCTCATCGAGGGGCGGGCCTGACGCCCCGTTGAAGGGTGCCGGGCCAAGCGGGCTCCGACAGGCTCAGCCCGGCGGGGCTGGGCCTGTTCTGCGTTTTGGAGAATGCTATGCGCCGTGTGGTCGTAACCGGACTTGGACTTGTCACTCCGCTTGGGGCGGACGTCGAAACCTCGTGGAAGAACCTGATAGCCGGGGAAAGCGGCGCTGGCACGATCACGCGCTTCGACGCTTCCAACCAGAAGTGCCAGATCGCGTGCGAGGTGAAGGCGAAGGACCATCCGTGGGGCTTCGACCCCGATCTTCGCGTCGACTCCAAGGTGCAGCGGCAGGTCGATCCCTTCATCATCTACGGCATCGACGCGGCAGGACAGGCGCTGGAAGATGCCGGCCTGACCGAGATGGACGAAGACCTGAAGCTTCGCGCGGGCTGCTCCATCGGTTCGGGCATCGGCGGTCTGCCGGGGATCGAACTGGAATCGATCAACCTGCATGAACGCGGCCCCAGCCGTGTCAGCCCGCACTTCGTCCACGGCCGCCTGATCAACCTGATCAGCGGACAGGTCTCGATCAAATACGGCATGATGGGGCCGAACCATGCGGTCGTGACCGCATGCTCCACCGGGGCCCATTCGATCGGCGATGCTGCCCGGATGATCAAGGACGGCGACGCCGATGTCATGCTGGCGGGCGGGGCGGAAGGCACCGTCAACCCGCTTGGCATCGCGGGCTTCGCGCAGGCGCGGGCGCTCAACACCAGTTTCAACGACCGACCGACCGAGGCGAGCCGCCCCTACGACAAGGATCGCGACGGGTTCGTCATGGGCGAGGGTGCCGGTGTCGTCGTTCTCGAGGAATACGAGCACGCCAAGGCGCGCGGCGCGAACATCTATGCCGAAGTCGTCGGATACGGCCTGTCCGGCGACGCCTATCACGTCACCGCGCCGCATCCCGAGGGGAAGGGCGCGGAGCTTTCCATGCGGATGGCGTTGCGCAAGGCCGGGCTGGAGCCGTCGGACATCGATTATATCAATGCCCACGGCACTTCCACCATGGCCGACACGATCGAACTCGCCGCTGCGAAGCGCGTCTTCGGTGACGACCTGGGCGGAGCTTCGATGAGCAGCACCAAATCCGCCATCGGTCACCTGCTCGGCGGCGCGGGTGCGGTTGAATCGATCTTCTGCATTCTCGCCATGCGCGACCAGATCGTACCGCCCACGCTCAATCTGCACACGCCGGACGAAGGCACAGAGGGCGTCGACCTCGTGCCGCTCAAGGCGAAGCAGCGCGAGGTGAAAGCCGTTCTCAACAACAGCTTCGGCTTCGGCGGGACCAATGCGTCGCTGGTCCTGAAGCGAGTCGATTGAGGTGAAAAGGTTCGGCTGCCTGCTGCTGGGCATCGTGGCTATCGTAGCGGCGATCGCGGCGGGCGCATTCCTCTATGGCTGGTACGGTTCTGGCCCGCTTGAAGAAGAGCAGGTGCTGATCGTTCCGACCGGTTCCACGCTGACCTCGGTCGCGGGAACGCTGGAGGAAAACGGCGCGATCCCTTCTGCCGACAGCTTCCTGCTGCGTGCCAAGATCATCGGTGGAAGCGAGCCGATCAAGGCGGGTGAATTCGCCGTGCCCGCAGGTGCGAGCCAGTCAGACATTCTGGCGCTGCTTCAGTTCGGCGATACCGTGCAGCGGCAGGTGACGATTCCCGAAGGAACGCCGTCGATCCTCGTCTACGAACGCTTGATGGCCGAGCCGTTGCTCACCGGCGACATCGCCGTGCCTGCCGAAGGGTCCATCCTGCCGGACACCTATGCATTCGAGCGGGGGGAGAGCCGCGCCGCCGTCCTCAAGCGGATGCAGGACGCGATGGTCGAAACCATGCGCGAACTCTGGCCCAAGCGCACGACGCGCACTGTCGTGAGCACGCCGCAGGAGGCCATGGTGCTGGCTTCCATCGTCGAGAAGGAAACCGGAGTGCCACGCGAACGCCGCATGGTCGCGGGGCTGTATTCCAACCGTCTGAAACAGCCGATGATGCTTCAGGCCGATCCGACGATCATTTACCCGCTGACCAAGGGCAAGCCGCTCGGACGCCGGATACGCCGTTCGGAAATTGCAGCGGTCAACGACTACAACACCTATTCGATGCTGGGGCTGCCCAAGGGGCCGATCACCAATCCCGGGCGCGAATCGATTGCCGCCGTGTTGAATCCGGCAGAAACCGATGCGCTCTACATGGTGGCTGACGGATCGGGCGGCCACGCCTTCGCCTCGACCCTGGAAGAGCATAACGCGAACGTCGAAAAGTGGTTCGCCCTGCGGCGCCAGCGCGGAGAAATGTGATTGGCCGAGGCGCGCGATGACGCTCCCTTTATCCTGACGACGAAGCTGCCATCCGATCTGGCAGCATGGGCGACGGCAATGCGCGCCGAGCATTTTCCGCCCGAACGCAACTTCCTCGATGCTCACGTTACGCTTTTCCACGCTCTGCCGCGTCATGCGGAAGGGGAACTGCGTCGTCTCCTGTCGGTCATCGCAGCAGAGACATCTCCGGTTCCTGCGCGGCTCGAAGGCGTGATGTCGCTGGGGCGGGGCACGGCGCTGAAACTTTCAAGCGAGTCGATGCTGCGCCTGCGCGACCGGATAGCGGACGGTATGCACGGGCTTCTCACCTCGCAGGACCAGCACCGCCCGCGATTGCACGTCACCGTGCAGAACAAAGTCAGCCCTGCGGAGGCCAAAGCCCTGCAAGCGAAGCTGGCGCCGCAGGTTCGACCAAGGGATTTTACCTTCCCCGGCCTTGCTCTTCATATCTATCGCGGCGGCCCGTGGGAGCATGTGCGCGACTGGCAATTCCGGGGGCGGCACTAAGCGGTTGACCGGGTGCGGACGCGGCCCTAAATGCGCCGCTCTGCCGGACGCGCAAGCCGCGCCGACAAGCCTTTGTGGCGGAGTAGCTCAGGTGGTTAGAGCAGCGGAATCATAATCCGCGTGTCGGGGGTTCGAGTCCCTCCTCCGCTACCATTCCTTGATCCGGAAGCTTCCACTAGCTTCCGCATTTTTCCAAAAATCGAAAGAAAAGCAGAGGGTTGCGGGTGATTCGCGTCCGCATGCGCCCATGGTCTTCCACATGCAGCCAGATTTGGTGTGGGGGTATTTTGGGGGTATTTTCGCGGAGTATCGGAAAGGAGCGATACCCCCAATGCCTCTCACGGAGATTCAGGCCCGAAATTCCGAGCCACGCGAGCGTGCCTACAAGCTGGCCGACGGGGAAGGCTTGTTCCTGTTCGTCCAGCCGAACGGGTCAAAGTTGTGGCGGATGAAGTACCGCTTCGCGGGCAAGGAGAAGTTGCTCTCGTTCGGCGCTTACCCAGAGCTCGGGATAGCTGCCGCGCGCGACAAGCGCACAGCCGCAAAGTCGTTGCTAGCAGAGGGCAAGGATCCAATGAGATCCAAGGGCGAAGTGATTTTGCAGGAGGGAGCGACCTTCTTCGAGGTCGCAAAGCGCTGGCATGAAAATCGAAAGAGCGCGTTGAATGCCGCGCATGCCGACCGCGTCTGGTCGCGTATGCGTTTGGCCCGCTTCGAGCTTGTCCGTCCCTTGAAGCATGGGCACATCACCGCCGATCAACTCGAGGAGAGCAACTGGGAAACGGTGGATCCAACCGAATTTCGCCGCCTGTGGCAGGTGGAGGTCGATGACGCCGCATCAAATCACAAGCGCGAGCGCCTGCATCTTGCAACCGGCCTACTGCTTCCGGTGTGGGACAAACTACCTTCCGACTATGTTCGCGTCAGCAGGATCTCGGAGCGAGACGGACGCTCGCTGTTAGGCCGGGAGGTTCCGCTCCATTGTGTGCCCGAACTATGCCAGGCGCTTGGGCTCGAAGACGAAAATGCCTTTTCGGCAGAGCAAATCGTCGATGCGGTGCTCGGGACAGGGCGACCGATGCAAATCAAAAGCCGCGAAGCGCTTACGCTCAAGCGCAGCCTCGTGAATGGCGCGCAGCGGCTCGAACTGGCTGGTTGGTCGGCGTCGCGCCTCGACTGGTACAAGGCACATGGGTGCTTCACCGAGATCATACGCTATCAGACGCGACTTTTCGTCCCGACGACGAACGCTGTGGCGGTGTTGGCGCGGCTCGCAGGCCAAATTTGACGTATCTTGCCAAATGGCATTAAAAATGCTATATGCTGCCATATGGAGAATAGTCATGTTGGCTTTGCAACCCATTGATACCGTCCCCCACGCCTTCCGGCCCGATCCTGTAACCCAAGAGGAAGCAGCGGCGATGTTCCGCGCCGTGCTGAACCTGTTTGGGAAATGGGAACTAACTGACGAACAAGCCGCGACTTTGCTCGATATGCCGGTTCGCTCCTATCGGCGGTGGAAGGCTGAGGGTGCAGGCCGTGTCTCGCGCGATGGCGCGGCGCGGCTCTCCAACCTGATGGGTATCCACAAGGCGCTGAGGATCATCTTTTCCGAAGCCCAACGTGGCTACGGCTGGATCAAGGCAGGTAACGCCGCTTTTGCCGGAGCGAGTGCGCTCGACGTCATGCTTGGCGGCGAGCTGACTGATATCATGCGGGTACGTCGCTATCTTGATGCCGAACGTGGTGCGTGGTGATTGATCCCAAGGCAATTCCGGTTACCCAATTCGAGTGGAAAGGTGCTGTACGGATTATCCGCAGTGCCTTTCCACCGATCGACTTGTTCGAAGATATCGCAGACCCCGCAGACTGGCCGCTGCTGATTTCCGCAGAGCAAAAAACCAATCCGCGCATAATGGCGACGATCGGCAATCTCGATCTGGTGCCGGCTGATCGCCGAGTAGCCGGCAATGGCGCATCCTATCTGATGGCGCCGTTCACGCATGTTAGCACGGACCGGCCCAGTCGCTTCACCGATGGGACCTACGGCGTGCTATACGCGGGGGATACATTCGAAACAGCGCTGTTCGAAACAATCCATCATCATGCCCGCTTCATGGCTCGCACTGTAGAAGCCCCAGGCTGGACATCACAGTTTCGTGAGATCATCCTTTCGGTAAGCGCTGATCTTCACGATCTCAGGAGCCTTGCCGCAGGTGATCCCGCGCTTAATCCCGACAACTATGCTGCATCGCAAGCCCTCGCTGTTGAGCTCAAAGAGGGCGGGGCCGAAGGTCTTGTCTATCCGAGTATCCGGCATCCTGGCGGCGAATGTATCGGCTTGTTCTACCCCGATTGTGCATCCGACCCCATTCAGGGACGTCACCTCGACTACCACTGGGATGGAACGGGTGTCGATCTGGTTCGAGACACTGGCACAGGGGCGGTGTTTCGAGTGGTCGATGCTGCGTAGGCTGAAGAGCAAAAGTCTGGATTCTGCTGCGGTGATTCCGCCGACCTTGCGCCTAATTCTCGTTGCTCAACCGTTGATCTGGCGCTTAGCCTCAAAGTTCATTTAAGAAACTGAATTGGTAATTTGCGCGCCACACTCCTTATGACCTAAGTGATCTGTCCCTGGGGCGCGCTCATTCCGCCGAATGGGCGCATTTACATGCTGTAGTTACAGCTGATTATCTAGGAAACAATTTGCGAAGTCCGGTTCTAGCCCGCTTGAATGCCGTAGCTCAGATCAAGGATCTGCATACAAAATTATCCTCTCTCAGGCCCTATCGGTGTTCTCCCATCGAACATATACCGATCTTCAAGGGGGCTATTAGTGCACAATCACAATCGACACGAGTCTGGTAATGCGTCCCAAGTTGATGGGGGCGAGCCAACACTGGCTGCTGAGAGTCAGCAGCCAGCAGTTACAATTCCTTATCGGGCGAACCTGCTCGGTAACATCGAGCAGGCCCTGAAGGGTTTGCAGGGCTACGGCATTATGGCGCTGGAGCTCATTCAGAATGCGGACGATGCCGGATCCAAGCGGTTGTTCTTCGATGCGCGGGATGATGCGCTTTTCGTCGGAAACGATGGGGAGTTCAGCAGTTGCGGCCTCCAGGACGCGGAGTGCCCCTGGCTTCAAACCGGTGACGAATCCGGTCTGAAGCGACCCTGCAATTTTCATGCGATCGCCGAGATGGGAAGTAGGAGTAAGCTCCACGCTGCCGAGCAGATCGGCAGGTTCGGCATCGGCTTCGTCTCCGTCTACCAGATTACGGACACCCCGATCGTTCGATCCTCTCGTGTCGAGCTTCGCCTCAACCCGCAGACCCAGGAGGTGATCAAGATCGATGTCGGTCCGACAGTCGGGACCGAGTTCATCCTGCCTTGGGCATCGTCTCACTCCGAGGTCCGCGAAGGCCTAAACGCGTCTCCCACTCCCGATGATGTCGCAGACAAGGTCGTAGCGGAGGTTGACCTCGTCCTGCAGGGCAGCCTTTTGTTCCTCCGCCATGTCGAGCATGTGGAGTTGCGTCGCAACGGTATTCCAGTCGTTTCGGTCGACATCGATCGCTCGGGTGAGGATGTGACGCTTCGCTTCTCGCCGTCCGGCGATATCCAGCGATGGCTCGTTCTTGCGAGACAGGCCGACGACGTGCTTGCCGCTTCGAAGTTATTCGAACGCTTCGAGGCACTGGCGCGATTGGAGCGTTCGCTGACGGTCAGCGTTGCGGTGCCTCTCAATCTCGAGCAAGTCGACGGCCTGCTCTACGCATATTTGCCCACGCGCCAGTCCATGCGCATGCCGATCCATGTGAATGCCGACTTCTTTCCGCATGCAAGTCGACAGGCCATCGTCCTCGAGGGTGAGCAGCATGAGAGATATTGGAACGAGGCACTTATCGAGACCGCGGCGGCAGCGCTCTCGGAGAACTTCGTTCGTATCCGCGACCTGCTCGGCCCGACGCGGTTCTGGGCGCTTGCGGACTCGGCATTTCAGCGCAAAGCGGAGCCCGCGTTCAAGTCGTTCTGGGACAGGCTCGCGGCGGTAGCGGCTAAGACGCCGTCCATTTGGACCACGCGCGGCGAATGGCGGGTGGCGAAGGAGACCTTCCTTCCGCCGGACTCGATGACGACGGTGGATCAGAGCGCAGTGGCGGACCTCGGCCTCGCGCTAATCTGTCCCGAACTTCGTCGCTATTGGAGCGTGTTATCGAGCATCGGGGCGCACCAACTACGTCTTTCCAGCCTCATCGCCGCCCTGGAGGCCCGCGGAGTCGATGCGACAAACGGCGGCGGCGAAGCACTTCGACGTCTCTGGTCAGCGATCAGTGTGATGATCGAGGCACCGTCTGAGAAAAATGCTCTCATCACGGTGTTGCCGAAGCTTAAGGCCATACCCTTCATCATCGACGTTGACGCCGCTCCGATCAGCCCCAAGGACGCACGTAGGCTTCCGCTGGGCGTATCGCGTCACGCGCTGCACAAGATCGTCCCCACTCGCCGAGTGGTGCATGAGGATGTGCTTCAGTCGCCCCAGCTGGCGAACCTCGTGCCCGAGTATCTCCTCGACGATCTCGCTGCGGATCTTGCCAGTGTGATCACCGACGAGGCTGCAGCCGAAGCTGCCATCGGAACAGTTGATACGGATGTACGACGCTTCTATTCCCTGCTGACGTCCTTTCCAGCCGAGCGCAAGGTTGGATCCGTTGCCCATATTCTTGCAAATTGCCCGATGCTCCGGACGGGCACCGGGTTCGTCAGCCCATCGCGAGGACAGTTACCTGGGGACTTCCGTGACCCTATCGGTCACTTCGAGATCGTCGAAAGCCGGCTGTTCGTCCAGGGCATGCGCGAACTGGCGCGCAGCGTGCTGCGGGTCGATGTCCTAACCTTCCGTGCCTACGTGACTGAGCATCTCGAGGAGATCATCACAAGTGGCGTGACGCGCCAACAATATGGTGCGTTGATCACCGAGATCGTCAATCATCGCTCGCAGCTGGACGATGATGGAACGCTCGGGATTCTTGCCAAAATTGCGTTCGTGCGCACGCGCGCAGAGACTTATGTACGGCCGGATGAAGTGTACTTCTGGTCAGCGCCTCTGGAGGCCATCCTTGGAACAGATCCGGCTCGCTGGGTAGATCAGGGGTGGATTCCCGGTGACGTGCTGCCAAGGTCTAGAGACCTATTCGACCGCCTCGGCATGCCTTTCACGGTCGCGGCGGAACACATTGTCGATAGGATCGAAACCATTTCGGCGGCTGGCGATGGGCTGCAGGCCATCGTAGATGGTACTACCCCGATCATTCGACACATTCTTGATCGCTGGACACATTTTACGCCTGACGATCGGGGGGCATTGAGCCGGCTAAAAGACGTAAAGTTTCTTGCGGCTATCGTCGACGGAGAGCGCGAGGACGGCTTTAGATATCCGCCGAACGGCCTCTACCGAGCGGGTCGCGCGCCCGGCTTTTCGTCCCAGGTGCCGGTGGTCGAGATGACTGCATTGCGCCAGGCTAATGCAGCGGTGCTCGAGTTCCTCGATTTGATCGAGATGCCGGCGGAACCGCCCACGGAAAACATCGTCGCACATCTCGAACACTGCATGCGTACGGGTTCGGCGGTGAACGACTTGACGTACCAGATGCTGAACGAAAGGTTGGAACGTGGGGATGAGGCGGCATGTATCGACCGCCTCGAAGGAACTGATTTCATTTATGTGCCCGACGTTGGCTTCATCGGTGCTGGAGAGGTCTTCTGGCTCCCTCCTCTCTTCGGCGGGTATTGGCATACTGCCAGTTCGCGGATGCGGCAGCGCGAGCAGCTCTATCGTCGTCTCGGTGTTCTAGATTCACCGGAGCCACGCCATTTCGCGACCCTCGCACTAACCATCGCAGCGAGCACCAATCTGTCAGCTACCGATGTAGCGATTCATGGCCGATGTCTTGCCTCGCTCGCTGAAGCGCTCGAGCGGGAAGACGCCGGTTCGACGGATGCCGTAGATATGCTGGTAGATGAAAACGCATTCCTGAACGTGGGGGGCGGCGCGACCTGGACCGGCGAAGCGGTCTGGCTGGATTCCGAGCAGCTGGCCGCATCGTTCGGCTCTGTGCTCGACGAACGCCTCATTCGACTGCCAGACCTTAGTCGGTCGACCTCTTCCCGGTTTCTGAAACGTCTGGATGTGCCAGCTCTTACCGACATTGCGCAGTTTCGGTTGGCTGAGGAGCCTCAAGGCTCAATTGCGGCTGATGCAACGTCGCTCCTGCAGTCGCGGGCGGACTTGCTGCTCTGGCTTGCACCAAATCGCACGAGCCGCCTGGCCTTGCGGGAGCTTCTTCCAGCTGCCGAGATCCGCCTTTCAAATCAGTTGCTGGTGCAGGCCGAGATCGACGCGTTCGATCCTCCGGTGAGATCCCCCGCTGCATCGGCACCAGCTTATCTCGACCGGGAGGCTGGCGTGCTGCATCTCCGCAGTTCGACAGGACGGGTGGATTGGGCGGCGGCGTTTCGCGCGCTGTTTTCTGAAGTCGAGCGTTTCTGTCCAACGACCGAAATTCCACCATTGTGCATGACAGCAGCCTACATCATGTCGCAAGACGATTGGGCAGAGGCCGAGCAGGCGTTGCTCGCGGCGGACTTCAAGGCACCGGACGATCTGGATGTCAGTTTCGAGATCGGGCGTGAACTTGAGGACGAGCCTGAAGACGAGACATCTGACGATGAACCGACGGATCCTGCCGCAGCTATCCCTGAAGATGAATATACGTCATCCGGCGAAAGCCTCGCTACCGATGAGATCGCGGACGAAGAGCCAGATGTCGACTTTGCGATGATGAAGCCGAGGATTGTTGCGTCTGAGAGCGGGGTTGCAAATGGAAGCGAACGAGGTAACGCTGCCTCAACTGTGAGCGGCACGGGCGGCTCGGCAGGTCGGACAACCTACAACAAAGACGCGGAAGAAAACGCCAGCGACGACGAAGAGGAGGATGACAACGCCTACGGGTCTGCCTCCAGCCGTGGCGCATTTGGAGCTGAACCGGAAGGGGATGACTTAAGGGGCGACCATGCAGAGCGCAAAAAGGCGCACGCCCGTGGGCGGTCCGACAGGCAAGGTCGCGGTGACCGTTCGCCATTCCGGAATGACGGTGGCCGGCAGAGCGATGCTGCAGCCGAGCGCCAGGTGCGGCGCTCTCGCATGCTCTCCTATGTGTCGCGCAGTGGTAGCCGCGGCGACGGTGACGCCAATACGGCCTCTGGATCCGATGATATCGCCGATCTAATCGATGCCGCGGCTATGAAGGCAGCGCTTAGCTACGAGCAGGGTCGTGGTTGGGACCCTGAGCGACAGCCGCATTTCAATCGCGGTTTCGATATCGTCTCGAAGTCACCTACTGGTGGCCGACGCCTGATTGAGGTCAAAGGCCTCGACGATGAATGGACCGAACGCGGCATCAAGCTTAGCCATGTCCAATTTTCGATGGCCCGCGAGCATCCAGATGAATTTTGGATCTACATCGTCGAGTACGCCCGCGACCTAGAGCGCCAGAAAGTTACAGCGATCGGCAATCCGTTCGGTAAGGTCGAGGAATACTGGTTCGACCACAATTGGCGTGAGGCTTCGGAAGAGCGGGCTTCGTCACGCGACATACACCTCAAGGAAGGGTTGAAGGTTCAGCACCAAATTTGGGGCAAGGGTGTGGTCGTCGAGATCAAATCCCGTGGTCTCATTCCATTCGTCGTGGTCGATTTTGGATCAATCGAAGGTCGCCGCGGTATCCCCTTCAACTCTTCGCTGAAGCTTCTTGATTAATGCCCAGATGCTACCCGGACCCGAACAATGCGGTTTCTGATTCCAATGCAGAGCTCGTTGTCTACCGAGCTCTCGCAGAGCAGCTTGGTCCCGACTACGTTATCCTACATTCGGTCGCGTGGATTTCGCGTCCTGGCGGTGGCGGTCCACGTGAGGGGGAAACCGACATCCTCATCGCTCACCCTACTCGGGGTTTGCTTGCGATCGAGGTGAAGGGTGGACGCGTGTCGCTCGACTATCGCACTCGAACCTGGGTTTCGATCGACGTGAATGACGTCACTCACGAAATAAAGAATCCATTCGAGCAGGCGCGGCGAGGCAAATTCGCGCTGCTAGAGAAACTGAGAGAGAGCCCCGCTTGGAAGAGGCTTAATATCGGTCGGTTTCCTCTTGGATATGCGGTCTTTGTGCCCGGCGTCGGCGATGGCAGCCGGCTGAGAGGCCCCGATGCGCCCGTCGAAATTATCGGCGATCGTAGCGACCTGTCTGATCTGAACGCATGGGTAGAACAGGCATTTGCTTATTGGGAAGGTCAGGAAAGAGCCGGCAAGCAAATTGGGACGCGCGGCGTGGATGCCCTCGTGGTTCTCTTTGCGCGCACCGTCTCGACTCGCCCGCTTCTTTCGGCTCGCATATCCGACGAGGACGATGCCAGGCTTAATTTGACAAATCGCCAGGCTGCTATCCTGGACATGCTAAGGCGGCAACGCAGGGTAATGATCGCCGGTGGCGCCGGGACCGGAAAGACCCTTATAGCGCGCGAGAAGGCCGTCCGCTTAGCGTCAGAGGGGATGCGGACCCTGCTGCTTTGTTACAATCGCGGCCTTGCGGACCATCTTCGGGAGCAGTGTGCCGGGATCGAGGGCCTCGATGTCGCGACCTTTCACCAGGTTTGTCACCGATGGATCGACCGTGTGAAAACAAAGACCGGCCGGGACCTGCTCGCCGAGGCCCGTGCCGATCTGCCTGGCGCCCACGAGTTCGATCATCACATGCCGATGGCATTGGCTGTTGCGGTCGACGCGCTCGGCCCGATCTACGACGCAATCGTGGTGGATGAGGCGCAGGACTTTGGTGACGAATATTGGTTGCCCGTCGAGATGCTGCTCACCCGGCCGAGCGAGGCCATGCTCTACGTGTTCCTGGACGAAAACCAGGACATCTATCGCCGTTCCGCCAACATTCCTGTTCCCAGCGAGCCGATGGTGCTCGACCGCAACTGCCGCAATACTGATGCGATCCACGCGGCAGCCTACAGTCACTATCGGGGTGCAGCTGTAGAGCCGCCCGAGATTGTTGGCGTCAGCGTCGATCGCATTCTCGCCTCCGATATGGAAAAACAAGCAAAGTCGATCGGTGCGTTGGTCACGAAGCTGGTGGTCGATGAGGATGTGCCCCCGCACGAGATTGCTATCCTGTTGTGCGATCCCGCCGATCGTCCAGCGCGGGAGCGCGCGCTTCAGAAATTGCCAATTCCCGCAGCTGTCAAACTCGGGCGTGTAGAGGATTTCGGCCCCGGCCGCCTGACGGTCGACACAGTCGCGCGTTTCAAGGGATTGGAGCGCGCCGTCATAATCCTTTGGGCATTCGACACCTGCGACACCAACCGGGACCGGGAAACGCTTTACGTCGGAATGTCTCGCGCGAAGTCAGTGTTATTCCTCTGCGGAACACGGGACGCGTGTGATCGCATCCTTGGGTGATTTTTGGTGCTGATAAGGCCCAATATCACCGTAGGGCAGTAGTCAAAGTACTAATTCCAACGTGCCACGTCATTTCTGAATGGTCGATCGGCCTAGCGCATCAGCGGTGGGGGAACGGCGACTATCCTGCAGCGGATTTTTAAAACCAGCCTGCCCTGAGCCGCCAAACCGGCATGGATTGAGAGAGAAGGGCGCTTGCTTCTGTTTGAGCCGAATGAGTGTCGAAGGTCGATGCCTGGGCTCGCAATCAGGAGTATGTTTCATGATCAAGTCGATCCCGTTAACCAAGTTGGTCCAGTCCCCTCGCAATGTGCGCCGTCATAGTGACCCAGCCGCAGATGCTGAACTGAAAGCGAGCATTGCCGCCCACGGATTGTTGCAGAACCTCATCGTTCGGCCAGCAGCTCGTGGCAAATTCGAGGTTGAAGCCGGAGAGCGCCGCCGGTGCGCCTTGCTGGCGCTTTCCGAGGAGAAAGTTCTGCCGAAGGGCTACGAGGTTACCTGCCTCGTGCTTGAGGACGATGCGGAAATAGCCATCGAAACGAGTCTGGCCGAAAACTTCCATCGCCTCGCGATGAACCCGGCCGACGAAGCGCAGGCGTTCGCTGCCCTGATCGAGGCAGGCGCATCGATGGAGGATGTCGCGCGCCGGTTCGGACTGACGGTCCGCTTCGCTGAAGGCCGTCTGCGTCTCGCCACCCTTGCACCCGTCGTCTTCGATGCACTGGCGGCCGGCGAAATCACTCTCGATCTCGCCAAAGCTTTCGGCGCGACCTCCGACCAGGAAATTCAGGCTCGCGTCTATGAACAGGCGTCCTCGGGCTATTATGCGCCCAGCGCCGACAGCATCCGGCGCATGGTGCTCTCTGGCACGGTTCGCGGCAGCGACGCTCGGGCCCGTCTTGTCGGGCGCGAGGCCTATATCGCTTCAGGTGGCCGGATCGAACGCGAACTATTCGACGACGATGACAGCGAGTCCTGGGTTGATGTCGCGCTTCTCGAAACCCTCGCCTCGGAGGAGATGGAAAAGCGCGCCAAGGCGCTCGCAGCAGAGCAGGGTCTTGCCTGGGTCAAGCCGACGCTTGACGCCTATGCCAGTCATGATCTTGTGGAAGGCCTCATTCGCCTTCCGGCCGAACCGGCTCCGTTGACTGACGCCGAACTGGCTCGCCTTGATGAGCTCGATGCCTCGTACGACGAGCATGCGGCCATTCTTGAAGACGAAGACAGCGCCGAAGAAGCAATTGCTGCGGCCGAGGCTTCGATCGAAGCGATCGAGCGCGAATGCCAGGACATTCGGGCAAAGCCCCCGGAGCTGGCACCCGAACTGAAGGCCGATGCCGGAATGATCCTCGTTCTCTCGCGCGATGGCACACCGGTTCTCCAGCCGGTGTTCTACGGCGAGCGCGACATCGAAGTCGTTGGTGACGAAGATGTCGTCGAAGTCGTTGCGAGTGTCGGCAGTGATGGCAAACGCCGTGCAGCGCTTTCCAAGCGTCTGGTCGACGAACTTGCGATGCAACGTCGTGACGTGCTTGCGCTCCACGTGGCATCGGATCCCGGCCTTTCGCTCGACATCATGGTCTTCACCCTCGCGGATGCCGACACCTACGACTGGCGGTCACGCGCGGCCACGACCCTGCGTGGCGGCGTCCCCGCGGGTCCGATTGCCGGGTTCGAATCGAAGGATGCGCCGGCAAGCGCATCGCTTGCGGACCTGCGCTCGGGTCTCGATGAGAGTTGGCGAGCTGGCGAAGACGCTTCGTCGCGCTTCAAGATGTTTCGGGCACTCGCTGATGAAAGTCGCGCAGCATGGCTCGGCTTTGTCGTCTCTCGCACGCTCGAAGCGAGCCTCAACATGGCAGGCGAACGCCAAATCGCGTTCCAGGATCATCTGGGCAGCGCGATCGGCATCGATATGGCGCAATGGTGGCGTCCGACCGCGGCAAACTACTTCGACCGCGTCTCAAAGCAGGTCATCCTTGATGCGCTCACCGATGTTGGCGGTTTGGAACTGTCCTCGCGCTTCGCATCGGTGAAAAAGGGCGATCTTGCGATGAGCGCCGAACGCGTCTTCGCGGGGACCTACATCACCGAAGTCGAAGTTCGGGAAAGGGCGCTCGCCTGGGTGCCCGAAGTCATGCGCTTTGCCGACCAGCCGGAAATTCCTGCCGATAACGAAGCGCAAAGTCCCGACGCGGATTTCGTCGCCAACGACGACAATCAGCCTCCGAGCGAGCTGGCCGCCTGACCTCCTCCTGATAGGAACGGCTGCTCGCCACCGTGAAGCGGTCCTCCGGCACATGCCGGGGGGCCGCTTCCTTCATGGAAAGAGAGCGGAGGGGGCTCCGGGATCTCCGGCACTGACCGACGGAACTGTCGTCAGGCCATTTCAGGAGATCCAACATGGCCTATCGCAAGGGACAAAGCGGCGGAGTGTCGCCTGCTACCCGTATCACCCAGGAAATCATCGCCCGCCTCGAGTCAGGCACGAAGCCGTGGATCAAGCCATGGCGCGGTGTGCCAGTCTCGCGCCCATTGCGGGCGTGCGGCATCCCGTATCGCGGCATGAATGTATTCTGGCTCTGGATGGTTGCCGACATGTGCGGTTACGCCTCGCCGTTCTGGATGACCTACAATCAGGCCAATGAACTGGGCGCACAGGTGCGCAAGGGTGAAAAATCCACCATCGCCATCTTCTACAAGAGCTATACCAAAGAAGTCGAAGCCCCCGAAACCGGCGAAAAAACCGACGAAAGTCGTCGTGTGCTGAAGGCCTATCCGGTTTTCAATGCTGATCAGGTCGAAGGTCTGCCCGAGCGTTTCCATCCCGCCGCGACGCTTGAGGTGGTAGAGCCCGAGGGCCGTCAGGCTGAACTCGACTCATTCTTTGCCCGTATTCCGGCCGTGCTGCGGCATCAGGGCTACGAAGCCTATTATGAGCCAGTGGCTGACCGGGTGACAATGCCGCCCGCGCATCTCTTCTCGGGCTTCGACCACTATTACGCGACGCTCGCGCACGAGCTGTCGCATTGGACCGGCCATGCCAGTCGCCTCGACCGCAATCTCAAGAATCGATTTGGTTCCGCAGCTTACGCTGCCGAGGAACTCATTGCCGAACTTTCGAGCGCCATGCTTGGCGCTGAACTCGGTCTGCCAGTCACCCACCTCGAGAGCCATGCCAGCTATATCGAGCACTGGCTCAAGCTCCTGAAGCAGGATGACCGTGCCATTCTCACCGCTGCCGCGAAGGCTGAGGAAGCATCAAGGCTTTTGCTCAGACTCGGAGGACGGATCTCTGCCGATGATACCGACGAGGCGTCCGCCGACGCTGCGTTGGCCGCCTGAAGGAGGGTGTCATGGGCCGATCGGTCAGTTACCCCAGCGGGGCCATTGTCGCCTTCACTGTGCTCGAAGTCGAAAACGACGACGACTGGGACTTCGAATATGAGTGGCTCCGCGAGGATCTGCGTGAGCGCGCAGGGCGGGCATTCCCTTCTCTGATCGCGCACGACGGTTGGCGAGGCCGCGAAGACCGCATCCTCATGCGCAATGCCTATGCGGATTTCGGCGTGTCGGTTTACGCCGGCCTGGTTGCGGTGTGGCTCGTCGAGCGTGACGATGGCGCCTATTGGGATGCCGATTGGCGCACGGCCAGATCGCCCAGAGCGCAGCGCTGGCTGTCCCAGATCACCCCGCGTTTTGAAGCCCTATTCGGCGACTACGTCTGCCTCGGTTATATGTCGAACGGTGAGCGCGTCTACGCAAAACGGGTAGCCTGATGCGCCAGTCACTTTGATCGTGACAAGGTGCCTGTCCTCCCTGACGAAGCCTGCATGTGCATTCATGGTCTGAAGCCATGCGAGAGAGGCCCTGGGCCAGCCGCCAGTCTTCCGCAACCCGGCTTGCGCAGGCCCGAGTTGGCCCGGCCCTACGGGCCGTTGGCCTGCCCGCGCCAGCCTGCCCAAGCGGGTTTCCCCTGCCGGGTGCGGAGACTGCCTCAAGCTGGCCCTGACGGGCTCTCGCTGGCGCAGCCATGAGCGGGTGCGTCAGCCTCTCGCCAGTCAGGAGGACAATACCCATGCACTCATCATTTTTCGACCAACTTGCCGGCCTCGATCTTTCCGGTTTTTCGATTGGTCCCGCCCCGGTTTCCACCAATGATTTTCCGGTCCACGATGCGGTCGTCCAGACGCTCGAAGCTGTATGGTCCGATCTATTTGCGATGGTCTCTGGGACTGCGCTGGAGGCCGATGCCGAGGACCTCGGCTGGGCGTTCGTCAACATCTTCCACCGTTCCGCAACCCGCAAATCGACCGCAGTCGACCGCGCAACCGACGAAGTCCGAGCGCTCCTGGCCACTGCCGATGGATCCGAAATTCACACCCATGAACTCGAGAGCCAGGTTGAGCGGGCACAGTGTGCCGAAGGGGCCATGATCGCTCTCGAAGAGATGCGCGAAGTGGCCGCTGCCCTCTATCTCAACGAATTCGGCTCCTCGTGGAAGCCCGTGTCGAGTTCGCGCTTCAATCACAGCGCCATGCTGACTTCCGCGCTTGTCGAGGGGCGCGAGTTCGTCCGAGCCCGGTCCGAAGCCAAGCGCCGCGCCGCCATGCCAGAAGGTACGCCGGTGATATTTGCCGGTGGCCGCACACGCCATCCAAACGAGCAGGACGCTCTCACTTTTGCCAACAACGTCTGGGCTACTCTGGACAAGGTTCACGACCGGGTTCCTGACATGGTTCTTGTCCACGGCGGTGATACCAAGGGCGTTGACCGCCTGGCATCTTCATGGGCGGAACGACGCAACATCCCGCAAATCAGCTTCTCCCTCGACATGCGCCTGGGGGCACGCGCAGGCTTCAAGCGCAACGAGCGTATGCTCTCGCTTGACCCCCGTTATGTCGTTGCCTTTCCCGGAAACGGAGTCCTGGAGCGCCTCGTCATCGAAGCGAAATCCCGTCGGATTACCGTCGTCGATCGCCGCGGTCCGCTTGGAACTTCTCCCAAGCGCGCGGCTCAGGATACCGACTGATGCGTCCGGCATCGCGCCAGCGCCATCGGCGCTGGCGCAGTCCGTCAGAGGAAAGAGATCGCCTGATATCGTGGGCAAGACGATCGGTTCTTGCCCGCACATTGCAGGAGAAATCTCATGACTGATTTTCAGGCAATCATGGCGGATTTTGCTGTCCGCCAAGCCGAACGCGCGGCGCAGGCACAAAGTGAAATCCAACGGCTCAAGGCAGCTATCATTGCCCCGCTGCGGAATGCCGAAATTGCCCGCGTAGAAATCCGTTTCGATGGGTGCGGCGACAGCGGTGCGGTCGAAGAATGCGTCTTCTCTAACGCCGGCGGGGCGAGTGTTCCGTGTCCCGAAGTGACGATCGACTGTGCTGGAGAAGGCGACGACCAGAGCCTCAATTCCTCCCTCGAGCAACTGACTTACCTTGCTCTCGAACGCCATCATCCCGGATGGGAAATCAATGATGGTGCTTGCGGCGAACTGGTCATCGACGTGGCTACGCCGAATTTCGTTCTGGACTGCCAGCTGCGTTACACGGCGACCGACGACCAGGCGTCTCTAGGAGAAGTGCGATGGCTCATTGCTATTATCACGCCCTATCGTCGGTTCGGAAATGGGGAGGGGTGGTGGACGATTACCTCCCGCTCCACCAATGGTTTGACCAGTCAAAGGCGATCTTTGCTGATCCGCGGCACCGGGCCCTTCGGCACCATGCCGAAGGCATATTCATGCTCGAAACGCTGTTCGGGCCTACTATCGTCAACGCCGACAGCCGTGTTGTGCCCGTTCGCCTTGTAGGCGAACAGCACGTCCGCGAGGACTTGGGTACGATTCCTTCCTTTGCGGATTGGGGGCGCCTAATCACGCCCCAAGACTGGATGTTGCGGGGTCATCGTCTGGAAGAGCCTATGCCGCTTGGCACTGTGGAGACTGCTGCTGGCGGTGCGTTTTCAGGGGGTCTTTCGTCCGCTTCGGGAGGAGCGTCCGTAGTCGAGATATGATGTCGCCTTCGAGGCAGGCGAGGTCAGGGGGTACGTGGCATCCCGATAATACGAAAAGTCATGGCTTGGCCTGTGCAAGGCACTCGGGACCAACCCGGCCTGTAAGTAAACCTTTCCTGAAGCATCCCCGTCGAGACGCGCAACCCCGATCAGTTCCGGCCGAGTTGCCGGGCTGCGCCCGGCTGCCCGCACCACCCGAACCAGATCGAGGTTTCCCCTCGGTGCGCTTCGCCGTGGCCGCTTCCTAGTCGGGTTTGCAGCCGGGATGGACCCGGAATGCTCGATCAGGAGAAAGACCATGACCAATCTCGTAATCCTCGTTGGCCGCATCGCCCGCGATCCCGAAACACGTACGACCCAAGGCGGCACCAACATCACCTCGATCTCGGTCGTCACCGACCGTCCCGCCCGCAAGGACGGCAAGACCTACAAGGACGAAAACGGCTACACCGCCAAGGACAGCGAATTCCACCGCGTGACCTGCTTCAACGGGCTCGGCCAGAACGTCGCAAAGTATTGCACCAAGGGCCAGCTCGTGACGGTCGAGGGGCGCATCCACTATACGCAGTGGGAAGACCAGGACGGCACCAAGCGCTACGGCTGCGAGATCATCGCCGACAAGGTGGACTTCCTCACCAAAGGCCGGGCGTCGAACAATGAGGGTGCGCCCGACATCGACGAGGACTGAGTTCTTCCCGCAAACAACAAGGCTCCGATGGTTCGCGCCATCGGGGCCTTTTTTTGTGCTCGCTGGCGTGAACGGCGGGGCGGGGCATCGAGCCCACACCCAGCCGCGGTTGAAGTGTCAGGCTGGGGAGAGCCGCTTGAGAGCATCGTCGATTCCGATGGTAAGCGATGCGCGGATGAGCTGCTTCAGTTGCGCCGGTTCGATCGTCTCGGCTCCGCATTCGAGAAGAACCTTGCCCAGTTCGCCGGCTGCTTCATCACGGAGCCTGGCCTCCTGTGCATCGAGTTCTTCGCGCTGCTCCCGCAGTTTTTTGAGCGCATTACGCGCGCTCGGTTTGGACCTGGCCATCAGATTATCCTTTCGCTGGCCGTTGGTCCCCTCCACGCGCGACAGTGCCAGCATGGGGCCATGTAGGAAAACGGTTTTTGCCGCGATGCCAGTGCTTTTCACGCTGACGTTGGAGAGGTCTCTCTCGCAGAAAGTCCAAGTGTGATGCGGGCTTTGGGGCCGCGTCAAGGACGACGGGGTCCCACCATTTTTACCGGGCAAGCCCGGTAAAAATCGTTTCCCCCATCGCCGCTTCGCGGCCGCGCTATGCGCGGTCCCTGACCCGGCCCGTCACCCACATCCCCGCAGCTCCTGATGCGACGCATCGAACATCAGGAGGAAAGATCATGTACGCTTCACTGAACATCGCGCAGGGTTCATTCCAGGCAGATCAGGCAGCTTTCGTTGCCGCACTCGACAAGGCTCATGCCCGGTCCCTTCACAGCTACTTCACCCAATATGTCCTGACCGATGGTGAGGCAGGTTACATCGCGGTCGATGAGGGCGATTACGGCGCACTGCCCAAGGCCATGCTGGACCGGGTCATCGACACTGTGCCCGGAAAGCTGAGCGATGGATTCTGAGGCTACACACAAGGAGGAAGTCCGTCAGGGCTTCCTCCTTTCTTTTTGCTCGGGTCCCGTATCGTCCCTCCCCTGGGTTTCGCGCGAGCATTCCCTGCAGCATCAGTGCTCGGCGTCCGACACATCGAATTCCTCCAGCCGATCGGGCATGTCGAGCACCTTCATGGCCGCTGCTGAAATGGCCTCGGCCTTCGTCGGAAAGGCTTCCGCTGAACTGATCCACACGCCGCTCGAATAGGTCACGGTTGCCTGGAATCCGTTGCCTTTGGGCGTCGCGCTCAGTGCTACATCCGCCATAGCCATGCTCCTGGTGGAGTGCCCGCGACACCATTCTTCCTGCCGGCGGACTCGATCGATCTTTAACACAATCGGCAATCGAGCGGCATGGTATTCATCCCTTGGTCTTGGGACTTCAAAACCGCCGATCCCGTGCTGGTCATGACACTGGAACCTACCCTCTAAGCTGGGGACGGAAGAGCACACCCTACGCCGCCATGCGGCAGAAAGAGATTATTAAACAATAGGGTACGCGAAGTTGTTCCTCTACAAGGAGGAGCAAGTCAATGCAAGCAAATGGCTATTTGCTACCAGCAATCGA
>NZ_JBTLRP010000003.1:0-314789 GCF_054482795.1 Altererythrobacter sp. CAU 1778
GTTCATCTCTCGACTCCTCGGTTGAAGGAGCCGGAATGATCGGCCTTGTTCAATCTACTCGCTACGGTCTTGCTCTGGCGTAACCCGCGCCGCCAGCACCCCTCCCGCGAAGCGGGTTCGTGCTCCGGCCCAACAAAGGACCTCGGAATGTGACTGGCCCATCACAGGCTCTCGATTTGCTTACCGCCCAGTTGCAGTATTATTCCGATTCCGAACTGCTCGTTGCATCCAGAATCACGCGAACCGTCTCCTCTGGCTGGTCCCACATCGGGAAGTGTCCGCTACGCTCGAACCAGTGCAGCGTCGCTTCAGGGAAGGCTTTCATCGCGCGATCCGCCTGGCGCGGCAGACACAGCCGATCTTTGCGTCCCCAGCCGATGACAACGGGCGCATCCGTTGCCGAAGGGCCCTTCTGCATCGCGCCGTTGGCGAGATCCTTCACAAGCGAATTGACGGTGCGCGTATTGGCCAATGACTTCAGTTCACGCGCAACGAATGCCGGATCGAGTGCCCACGGCCTTGCAGAGAGCTGGGCCATGAGCGCGGTCCGGCCTGCGACATTTCCGGTGATGGCAGTAAGCGCCGGTCGCAGCGCGCGAACCAGAGCAACCGATGGCGTTATGGTGGCTTTGAAGAACGTCCGCTCCCACCCCTGCCAGAAGCCGCCCGGATCCAGTGCGACAACCGCGCCAGCTTGGCCGCGCCGCGCCATCTCGAGCACCAGGCGAGCACCCAGCGAGCTGCCAACCATATCGACCCCGACGAGATTTTCGGCGCGGAGCCAGTCGTCGAGACTACGCGCCAGCCCGTCGAACGTCCCGCTGTCGGCCTCTTCGGGTGTCTGCCCGTGGCCGGGCAGGTCCACGGCGATTAGGTCCCTGACTTGAGAAAGCGCAGGCAAAATCGTGTCCCACGAGTTGGAGTTTGCGCCAAGTCCGTGGACAAAGAGGAGGGGTTTTCCGCGCCCCGTGCGCGTGTAACGCATGGTCATGCAAGGGTAACGCCTCGCACCGACATATAGGGCCACAAATGTCTGTATTGGCGCGCGTGAGGCCAAGAGCGGACGGTCCGCTACCGGCCCAATTTCAGCCCAATTGAAACGATTCTAGCATCCAATCGCTGAGTCCGTCGAAACGGAGGTACACATGGCGACACGCGCATATTGGCAGGGTCAGATCAGGCTGGCGCTGGTTTCGATACCGGTGGAGATATACACCGCGACCAAATCCGGCGCCAAGGTCAGCTTCAACCAGATACACGAGCCCAGCGGCAAGCGGGTGAAATACGAGAAGGTCGTGCCCGGCATCGGTCCGATCGACACCGACGAGATTATCAAGGGTTACGAGGTGTCGAAGGGCGAATACGTCCTATTGGACGACGAGGAGATCGAGGCGGTCAAAATCGAGAGCCGCAAAACCCTCGAGCTAGTCCAGTTCGTCGATCAGTGCGAGATCGACCCTCTCTATTTCGAAAAACCCTATTACGTCGCGCCGAAGGACGATCTGGCCGAAGAAGCGTTCGTCGTCCTGCGGGAGGCTTTGCGAAAGGCAAAGAAGGTCGCACTGGGCCAACTCTCGGTGCGCGGCAGCGAGAAGCTCGTCGCAATCAAACCATGCGGCAAAGGCCTGCTGCTAGAAACCCTGCGCTATGCCGACGAGGTGCGCGCGGGCCAGTCATTCTTCGACGACATCGACGAGGCAAAGCCCAAAAAGGAGCTGCTCGACCTCGCCACCACGCTCATCGACCAGCGCAGCGCGCCCTTCGATGCAGGCGAGTTCGAAGATCGCTACATCGATGCACTGCGCAAACTGATCGACAAGAAGGCCAAGTCGAAGGGCAACAAGGCGATCATCGAGGACGCCGATGGCGACAATGGTGCGAGCGTTGATAATGTGATCGATTTGATGGCGGCGCTGAAGCAGTCGGTCGACGGCAAGAAGAAATCCTCTAGGTCCGCGGCGAGCAAGCGCAAGAAGAGCGCATAGGGCGATGGAGCTCAATGACCCCGTTCTGGTTCATTGGTTTGACTGGGACCTTCTCTCGCGACTTGGTGTGGCAGCCGCCATCGGCCTGTCGTTGGGCCTCGACCGCGAGTTGCGTGGCCATGCCGCAGGGATGCGCACACACGGACTGATATGCTTTTCGGCGGCCGCGATGACTGTCTCGACTGTGGCGCTCTACAACGAGCTCGGTGGTCAGCGTATGGATCCCTTGCGCGTTTACGAAGCAGCGGGCGCTTTCATCGGGATAATCGGCGCCGGGCTGATCGTGTTCAGCAAGGGCCAGGTGCACAATCTGACTACCGCTGCGCATCTTTGGCTCGCGGCCGTCATTGGAATTGCATGCGGCGCCGCGCAATGGCCACTGGTCGCGATTGCCTCGGCGATCAGCCTGATCATGCTCACGATCCTGCGCGTGGTCGAACCCAAAGACAGAGACCGCAGGATCGACGACACCAGCAACGATGATTGCAAGGATGGCTCGATCAATCCAGCCGACGAGACCACCTGATGGCCCGCCCCGACCCGCTCGCCACCTACAACGCCAAGCGCGACTTCAACAAAACGCCAGAGCCATCGGGCAAAGCACAAAGAAGCAAGGGCGGCGACCTCTTCATCGTGCAGAAGCACGACGCCACGAGGTTGCACTGGGACTTACGGCTGGAAGTGGACGGCGTGCTCAAAAGCTGGGCGGTCACGAAAGGTCCCTCGCCCGATCCAGATGTCAAGCGGCTGGCTGTGCGGACCGAGGACCATCCGATGTCCTATGCCGAGTTCGAAGGGACGATTCCCAAGGGCGAATATGGCGGCGGCACGGTAATGCTGTGGGACCGCGGCACCTGGGCACCGATCGCGGGCAAGAGCGCCGAGGATCTCGACGAGGGACACCTGCATTTCACCCTTAAAGGCGAGCGGATGCGCGGCGAATGGCTGCTTATCAGGCTGAAGAAGAAGCCGGGAGAGAAGAGGGAGAACTGGCTGCTACGCAAATTGCAAGACGATCACGCTGAGGAAGGCGACGCGCTCGTCGAGCGCGAACTAACGAGCGTTCTGACTGGTCGCTCCATGACGGAGATTGCAGCAGACAAGGCGGGCGAATTCTCGTTAGCGGACAAGAAGAACGATGCCTTCCTCGCGCAAATGGAAAAGGCCGCAGCGCACATTGCGAATAAGGTAAGACCGGAGAAGCGCAAGGCCGCTCCGCTTCCAAAATTTCGCAAACCCCAGCTTGCGACGCTGGTGGACGATGTGCCGACCGGCAACGGCTGGATGCACGAGATCAAGTTCGACGGTTACCGCGCGATCATCGCCGTTAAAGGCAGCGAGGTGCGCGTTTACACCCGCAGCGGCAAGGACTGGACCGACAAATTCGGTCCGCTCGTCGAAGCCATCGTCGCGCTCGACCTGCCCGCCTCCCTGATCGACGGCGAGATCGTCGCTTACGATGCCAGGGGCAATCCTGACTTCTCTACTCTGCAACAGGTGCTGAAACGCGGCCACGGCAGCCAGTCGAAAGCGGACAATTTGGCGTTCCACGCCTTCGACCTGCTCGAATTGAACGGTGAAGACTTCGCCAAACTCACCAATATCGAGCGCAAGGAACGGCTAGAGGCGCTGCTCTCCACCGCCGAGCCGCCGGTGCACGTCGCCGACCATGTTATCGGCGCTGGCGAGAAGCTCTACGATGCCATGTGCCGGGCCGGGCAGGAAGGCATCATAGCGAAGAAGATCGATGCGCCTTATCGCCACTCGCGCAGCAGGGCTTGGGTGAAGGTCAAATGCACGCGGCGGCAGGAATTCGTCATCGTCGGTTGGAAGAAGTCGAGCGCGAAGGGCCGCCCCTTCGCATCGCTGCTGCTGGCCCAAAACGAAGGCGATGAGCTGGTCTACAAAGGCAATGTCGGCACCGGCTTCACCGCCGACGAGCTTGACGATCTCGCGGCGAAGATGAAGCGGCTCAAGCGCAAGACCCCGCCGGTCGAGACCGACGCAGCAAGTGCGCGCGGCGTCACCTGGGTGACCCCAAAGCTCGTCGCCGAGATCGCCTTTGCCGAGTTCACCGCCGACGGAAACGTGCGCCACGGCAGCTATCTGGGCCTGCGCCGCGACAAGGATGCAGGCGACGTTAAGCCGGAAAGGTCAGTTCCTCCGCCCAAGACCGGCTCTGACGTGAAGATATCCAGCCGTGATCGTGTCGTCTTCCCCGATAGCGGGCAGACCAAGGGCGAGCTGGCCGATTACTACGAAGCCGTTGCGAGCATCATGCTGCCCTTTGCCGCGCGCCGTCCCGTCAGCCTGGTGCGTTGTCCGCAAGGGCGGGCCAAGAAGTGCTTCTTCCAGAAACACGACAGCGGCAGCTTTGGCGACGCAGTCCACCATGTGCCGATCAGCGAAAAGGACGGAGGGACCGAGGACTATCTCTATATCGAAGATGCGCGCGGCATCCTGCAATGTGTGCAGATGGGCACGATAGAGTTCCACGGTTGGGCCTCGCGCAGCAGCGACGTGGAGAAGCCCGACCGCATGATTTTCGACCTAGACCCGGACGAAGGACTGGACTTCGGCGACGTCAAGCAGGCCGCCGGCGACATCCGCGCGCGACTGTCCGACATCGGTCTAGTTAGCTTCGCCATGCTTTCAGGCGGAAAAGGCGTGCACGTGGTTGTGCCGCTAACGCCGGGGCATAATTGGGATGCTCACAAGGATTTCGCCCGACGGTTTTCGGAAGCCCTGAGCCTTGCCGAGCCGGAGCGTTTCACGGCGAACATGAGCAAGGCGAAGCGCAAGGGCCGGATCTTCATCGACTGGCTTCGTAACCAGCGCGGCGCGACTGCGATCCTGCCCTATTCGGCACGGGCACGCTCCGGCGCGCCGGTCGCTGTTCCGGTCACGTGGAACGAGCTCAAAGGAATGGACAGCGCAAAGCCGTTTTCCATCGATCAGGCAGACACGCTGTTGCGACGCGCTTCGTCGAAGGCGTTGCACGGCTGGGGTTTTGCCGACCAGCGCCTTCCCGATTTTTAAAGTCCGGTTTTCGGACACCTTTCGGCTCCTGACGGTTTAACTGGAAAGGAGGCGCGCTTGGCCGACACAATTACCGTAAATGGAACTGCTCACCCCATCTCTGACGACCCGCGGGTCAGTCTGCTCGATTTTCTGAGACAGCACGCAGGCCTCACCGGCACGAAGAAGGGTTGCGATCACGGTCAGTGCGGGGCCTGCACGGTGCTCGTGAACGGCGTCCGCATCAACAGCTGCCTGACGCTGGCGGCAATGCATGATGGCGACGCCGTGACAACCATCGAAGGTCTTGGCACACCCGACGGACCGTCCGCTCTCCAGCAGGCTTTTCTCAAGCATGATGGCTTCCAGTGCGGCTATTGCACGCCGGGCCAGATCTGTTCGGCGACCGCCATGCTGGAGGAACTGGCCGCCGACTGGCCGAGCGATGCCAGCGAAAGTCTCGAAGGCCGCATCGCCATTTCCGGCGAAGAGATACGCGAGCGCATGAGCGGCAATCTGTGCCGCTGCGGCGCTTACGCGAATATCGTGGCCGCGATCGAGGAAGTCGCAGCGGGAGAGCGCTCATGAGGCCTTTCCAATACACCCGCGCGCCTTCGCTGGCCGAAGCGTCGAACCTGACCGCAGGCGAGGATACACTCGCCATTGCGGGGGGAACCAACCTGCTCGACCTCATGAAGCTGCAGGTCGAAAAACCGGAACAACTTGCCGACATCAGTCGGCTGGGCTTTGCGGATATCAAGGACACGGATGACGGCGGCCTGCGCCTCGGCGCGCTTGCCACCAACACAGAGACCGCAGTGCACCCACGTGTACGCAGCGACTATCCTGTCCTGTCGCGTGCCATTCTGGCCGGAGCGACGCAGCAGTTGCGGAACAAGGCTACCAATGGCGGCAATCTGTGTCAGCGCACGCGGTGCTTCTACTTCACCAATGTCGACCAGCCTTGCAACAAGCGCGACCCCGGCAGCGGCTGCGGCGCGATTGACGGCATCGCAAAGCTGCACGCCATCCTCGGCACAAGCGACCAGTGCATCGCGACCTATCCAGGCGATATGGCGGTTGCGCTGAGCGCCCTCGGCGCGACCGTGCAGATTTCCGGCGACACGGGCGAGCGCAGCGTATCGGTGCGCGACTTCCATTGCTTGCCGGGCGATACGCCGTGGATCGAGAATGTCCTCGAGCCGGGCGAAATCATCACTGGCATCGTTCTTCCGGCACCGGTTGGCGGCACGCAAATCTATCGCAAGGTGCGCGAACGTTCGTCCTATGCCTTTGCGCTCGTTTCCATCGCCGCCATCGTCGAAATGAGCGACGGCAAGTTCTCCCGCGCCGACCTCGCCTTCGGCGGACTGGCGCACAAGCCGTGGCACGATGCGCGGGTCGGAGAGGTCCTGTTGGGCCATTCGCCTTCCGAAGCGCTGTTCGACAAGGCCGCTGATATCCTTCTCGAGGATGCGCGCGGGTTTGGCGAGAACGATTTCAAGATACCGCTCACGCGGCGCACGCTTCATGCCGTTCTGGCGCAAGCGACGGAGGACGCAGCATGACGGTCCATTTCAAGCAGGATGAGCCCCACAATTCCAATCGCCTCGATGATATGAAGCAGGGCGTGTTAGGCAAGCCCCTGCCGCGCATTGAGGGACTGGCAAAGGTCACCGGCACAGCGCCCTACGCCGCCGAATATCCGGTCGAGAATTGCGCCGAGGGTGTGCTGGTCACCTCGACCATCACGCGCGGTGAGGTTCTCTCCATCGATCGGGCAAGCGTATTGTCCATGCCCGGCGTGATCGCAGTGGTCGATGATGAGAAGATGTGCACTCGCGCCGCGCAGGGGACCGCCAATGAAGCGCCCATGCAAGGGCCGGGGCAGGTCAGCTACTGGGGCCAGCCGATCGCGCTGGTGGTTGCCGAAACGTTCGAGCAGGCGCGCGATGCGGCCAAACATTTGAAGGTCGAGTATCGCGAGGACGAAGGGGCCCCACTCGGCCCGAACGCGGTCGAACCGGAAGAGCAGGAGGAAGAGACGGTGCATCAGGGCGATCTGGCGCTTGCAATGGCCGAAGCCGCGCACAGTGTCGACGTCACCTACACCACCAAGGGGCATGCGTCAGCCGCGATGGAACCGCACGCCGCAATTGCACGATGGAACGGTGACAAGCTGACCGTCCACGCCTCGCTCCAGATGCTCAACTACAACATCACCGAACTGGCCGACGCGCTCGATATGAAGGAAGAGAATATCCGCCTCATATCCCGCTTCGTCGGGGGCGGATTCGGTTCCAAGCTGGGCGTCAGCGAAGAGGTGGTCGCAGCCTCGCTGGCAGCGAAACAGATTGGGCGGCCCGTCCGGGTAGTGCAGTCGCGCCAGCAGGTATTCCAGACGGTCATGCGCCGGAGCGAAACCACGCAGCGTCTGCGACTTGCGGCAGACAATGAAGGCAAGCTCACCGGCTTCGGTCATGAGGCGCTGGTTTCCAACCTTCCGGGCGAAACCTTTGTCGAGCCCGTGCTACAATCGTCGCACTTCATGTATGGTGGTGAAAATCGCGAACTGATACTCAACGTCGCGCGCATTCACCGCATGACGGCCGGATCGGTGCGGGCTCCGGGAGAGGCGGTGGGCATGCCGGCGCTCGAAGGCGCCATGGATGTGCTTGCCGAGAAGGCGAGTATCGACCCGGTCGAGCTGCGCCTGCGCAACATACCCGAGAGGGATCCCGAGGAAGACCTGCCGTTCTCCTCGCATAAGCTTGCCGATTGCCTGAAGGAGGGCGCTGAAGCCTTCGGTTGGGACAAGGGCCTCCGCAAACCGCGCCAGCGGCGTGAAGGCGAGTGGTGGATCGGTACCGGCATGGCTAGCGCCGCTCGCGTCCATAACATTTCCGAAGCGAAGGCTCGCGTGACGCTGAGAGCCGATGGCACGGCGCTCGTCGAAACGGACATGACGGATATCGGCACCGGTACCTACACCATCCTCGCGCAGATTGCCGGAGAGATGCTGGGACTGGATCCGGATCAGGTTCTGGTCGAACTGGGCGATACGCGCCATCCGAGGGGACCAGGGTCGGGCGGCAGTTGGGGCGCAGCTTCGATCGGTTCGGCGGTCTATATCGCATGCATGGCGATCCGCGAGGACCTGGCTGACAAGGCAGGCACGAGTGAGAAAGAACTCGACCTTCGCGCAGGCAAAACTGCCGGCGGCGATGCTCTCACGGATCTTCTCAGTGGCAACGACATAGCCCGCGAAGGCCATTACGAGCCGGGCGATATCGAAGACGATTACACCGCCTCCGGCTTCGGCGCCTTCTTCGCCGAAGTGCGCGTCAATCACTACACCGGTGAGACTCGCGTCGATCGCATGCTCGGCGCATTCGGCTTCGGGCGCGTCCTCAATGCAAAGACCGCCCGTTCGCAGTGCATCGGTGGCATTACCTGGAGCATCGGCGTGGCATTGACCGAGGCACTGGAGTTCGATCCGCGCGACGGACACCTCGTCAATTGCGATCTTGCGGAATATCACGTGCCCGTTCACCGCGACGTTCCCGATCTGGAAGTCGTGCTGGTGGAAGAACGCGATGGCGCGGCAAGTCCCATTCAGGCCAAGGGCATCGGCGAGCTTGGAATGTGCGGAGGCGCGGCAGCCATCGCCAACGCGATCTACAATGCCTGCGGGGCGCGTCTGTTCGACTATCCGATGACACCGGACCGCGTTCTGGCTGCAATGCCCGACTGATGCTGGCCAATTATGCGATTTAAAGGGTGCGCAACGAGGATCACCTCGCGCTAGCTGCCGCGTGCAAGTTCAAGATCGGTGATGTGGTTGCGGGCACCGAGATTCGCAATCGCGCGACCGTCATCCAGCAGAAGACTAATCGGCCTGTGCAATTCGAGATCACGGCCGATGTGCGAGCGACATTGCTAGAGTGGTTGGAACGCCGGGGCGGCTCTACGCGCGATTATCTGTTCCCCAGCCGCGTTGACCACGCCGGCCACATGAGCACGCGACAGTATGCGCGTCTGGTCGATGAATGGGTAACGGCGATCGGACTGCGCAAAGCAGAATACGAGACACACTCGCTTCGACGGACGAAAGCGGCCATGATCTACCGCGCAACCTGCGCCATCCGAGCTATCCAAATACTGCTCGGCCACACGAAAATCGAAAACACTGTGCGCTACTTGGGCGTCGACGTTGGAGACGCCTTGCTCTTAGCGGAGCGAACTGAAATCTAGCCAAAGAAGCGGTCGCTCGGCAGCCCTGATCGACCGCTTCCAAATTGCCGCGAAGGTGCACTGATCGGCCGACATCGGGTGGGAACCGGACTTGAGCTAATGAGATGGGGGTGCAATTTGGTAAAGAAAAACGGCTATTAAGCTGCACATGAAACGATTGGCCGTGACCATTATCGCGCTTCTTCTCGTCGGCGGATGCAAGGAACCGACCGGCTCGGACTGGCTTGACCCGCTGATTATTCGCGACTTTGATAAAAGGGTAGAGTTGACGAATGCTGTAAGGCGCAGCCGGTTTTCATATTGCTTCTACGGCTGTGATCACGTTTGCTCGATCGACCCCGAACCAACCATCTATCGCGATCTTGACGAGCAGATTTTCAACAGGATGATCGAAGTGCGTGATCGCGCTAAACGAAGTGGCCTCGTGTTCGAAGTGCGCGAAAAATCTGGGATAATCTACGAACCTCGTATTCCTCCCGAACTGTCTCCTGAAGAAGTCGGACCAGCGAAATTGATCTGCCTGCAAAGACAGCGCGATGACATTGAAGAAATCGAGTCATTACTAGATCAATTGGCCCCTAAGGGCACGTAGATTGTCTGCCGCGGCTTTGACCTCCAAGTGGCTCGTCAGCTAAAGGGTCGTCAGCGGATCGACCGGATTTGAAACTAAGTCGAGCTTAGCAGCCGGTCGGCTTCTGGCGGGCGGCGCACCTAGCGCGAACGTCTGATTATGGGGTGGATTGGCGACCGTCAGGTTCTGGCGAAGCGCGTGACGAAGCTTCCGTTTGTTACGCCCCCTTCTTATTTCTCCCGCAAGTTGAAGAATGAGATCCTCGCGCGGTGTCCGGCAATCGATGTACGCCGGCGATCTGAGAGATCGATAGAAAGCTTGGATTTCTTTCACTTTGCTATAATATTTGCCAAATAAGCTGGCTCATTCAAGATTGACGACAAAGTGTGACAAGATGGCTCGCAGCGTCCGGAAATTGACATATCTCGCGCTGGCAAGCGTAATGCTTGCTAGTGCGGGGTGCGAAGCCCACGCGAATGATGGCGTGACCTATAAAAGTGTTGATGTCGTCGTTCCGCCTGCCGAGGTGGCAGATCCAAATCCGAAGATGAACCGTTTAGGGCCTATAAGCGATCATCTGGAGGAGAATGCCCGGCTTGCTGCGCAGGAAATGGGAATAGAGGCAACGTCGTATTCCACTCAAATCGGACCGCGTGGCGATTATCTTTTGTCCGCTGCTATGGGGCCGGGCGGCGGCGTATTCTATATCGCGCCGTTCCTCGGGCCATATCCAGGCCCCGATGGTCACGATCCTTGGGACAGCGTCACTATCAAAGGTGGCGCTGAAATAGTTGCCGTCTGCCGAATTGTCGTGATCAGGAACGCGGATACCCCGCTTCGAGCAGCAAAGTTCGAAGATTTCGTCGCCAATTGGCCAGACCACAAATGTCATGAGCAGGAAATCGATACAGAGCAACAAGCGCTCTTCGATGAACGGCTTGCGAAAAACGGGTATTCGGTTTTTCGTGAGACAACGATACCTGATGAAGGGAGAGCATGGCTCATCGAGTTACCCGAGGGGGACAACTCGGAATTCGATGTCGAGAAGGCACTTGACCTAGCTGCGGGCAATCGACGGGTTGTAAGCAGCATGGTCCTCTTTCCGTTCCAACGCCAGATGGGGGTGGCCGATTTGGACGATGGAACCCGCCTGTTCTTTTATGACAGGACTATTGAGAGAACCTACAATCCGCGGGTTTGTGTCGTTCAGGGCATTGAATGGAAACGGTTTGCCATTTGGAGATACTCACGTGGTGAGAGTTCTCTAAATCAGTGGTGCGACGAGGCCTTGCGAGCGCAGACGGAAATGACTCGCGAGCGAATGAGACAAAGTTGGAAGGGCAAGCCGAGCCCCGTCATTCAGACAAGACCCACTCATTCGTCAAAACGGAACTGAGCAACGCTGCCAATCTCCGGACAGCGCCATTCCAGCTTGGGCTACTGCTTCGGCGCGTAAAACGGCTTCGAACGTGCGCTGAAAGATAGGACGTTCTCGACAAAGCCCGTCGCGACATCCGCGCGCATCACTTTATTTCATTATCGAGTTTAGGCCATCCAAGAGAAGCAAAGGCGGGCCGCGGCATCGAGTTTAAAGGTTTCGAACGTCCGCGATGTGGTTGTGTGCGGACCGTCCGGTACTAGCTGGCGAGTAGACAAAGCCGCCAGTCCGCTTATGGGGCGTAAACCGCAGCCAGACTTAGTCTGCTTTCGGGTGGTTTCGCGACTGTCGGCTATTGGGCAAGATAGCGGACGTAGGTTCGGCGGGCAGGGATTTTGACGATGGCGGGAAACGACCCAAAAATGGCCGCAGGACGATCAACCCACTTCACCTAAGACCGGTCACTGATCGTGAAGGGTTATGGCCGGGTTGCTATTGGCGCTGGCAGCACAATAAGCTCAATCGCGTGGCCGTGTCGATAACCTCGTAGACCTGCGTTGTACGCGACGGCAAAGTGCTGGATGGCGTGCAGAACTTCAGCAACTCCCGCATTGGGTAAACCCCCATCACGGATAGGATCAAAACCGGCAAAATCAGGAGCGTCCGGTGCAATGCGCCTCATCGCCCGAATGCGATACTCGGAGCAATTCTCGGAAGCATCCTCTGCCAAGTCATCTAGCGCAGCATCGGTCGCCAGTTCGCTCTCATCTGCCATCCTAATTTGGCGATCAAGGCAATCCCAATATCGACCGAGAATATTCAGCGCCAGTTCTGCGCGACCTCGATCCGCTGCCGAGAAGTTTGGATCGATCCCAAGGCGCACCTTCTGCTCGACCAAATAGCGAGCCAGACCGTCGTGATAGCCCTTCACATAGTCGTTGCCACCAGTGCCGATCCAACGGGCGCCATCGATTTCTTGTTTTAGCAACTGAGAAGGGCCTGCGGGAACTACACAGGGTCTCTGGACTCCGGTGGTAATAGTTATCCGCCGGTAGGTGCAATCGGCATCTAGGCGGGCGACGATCAGGACCGTCTCGAACTTAGGGCCAAAATCAAGTTGCTCGGACTGTGCTGACGCAGCACCACTGAAGTTCATTGAGATCGCAGCCAGTAGGATTGGTAGAGATTTCAATTTTCTGGCCCTATCTTTGCTGACTCAACTTTGCGCCCGATTGCATATGAACAGTTCATGCATTCTGAATTTGCGAATGTCCGCTTCTCCACTTCAAACTTCAAAATCCGACAGTCGTAAAACCACCCCAATTTTCGCTGTTCCGGCTAGGGCGTCATGGATGACCTGAACGTCGGCTTCTAGGAAGTCCAGCGCCAACGGCGAACGTCTTCAATGGGGTCGTAAGCCGACAGTCTTCTTTCCGGGTCAGAGGCGCCTGAAGGAGACCGTCCGCTATCGGGCCAATTCCTGATGTCCAGAGAGTTGTCATGGAATTTAATGTGTACCGGGCTGAGAGCTCAACAGTCAGCACGTCAATATTTTTGTTAGGGGTCAACTATTCGGAAGAACATCGTGGTAGCTTGTTGGCTCCGCGACCTACCGAACACCAAACGCAACGTCGTCATTAACTTGCAGCAAGATAACCGTTCCCATCTGAGGAGGAGGGAAACTTAGGACAGTTGCGAAGGCGCTGAAATCATCAAACCACGACCGGCGCGGCCAAAAGCTTTGCACAAACATGACCGCGTTATGTGCGTGGTAGCTCTTTGCTTCGATAATTGCCGATGCTGTCCCGTGATTACGGTGATACCGCAACGACCCGTCTGTGGCAGGATCGAGACCAAGGATACCGCACAGCTGATCAAGTCGAGCTGTCCTGGTAGGAGGATTACCCGTTGGGTCAGCCAACTACTCCGCGACCGTTGGATTAAAAGTCCCAAAGACCTTCGCTTCGATGGCAACAGCGCCAAGCCCGCCCTCGTGACGATTGCTAGCAATGAGGTCTGTCTGGCTTGGCCGTTGACCTTCAACAAGATCGACAGATCGATGAAAAACCCAGCAATCAGCAATCGCGAAGGACGATATTGTTGCTCAACGCAGCCAGAACAGACGACGGCAACGCGTTCGCAGCAAACCAGAGGTCGACCACAGATTTGACTGAACTTCCGGACTGCCGATAGGTTGGCGAACCGAGATGATGAATTGCGCCCTTTGGTCGAAGCTACGGAATGTGAACCCTTCGGATCGAATTCCCGTCTCGTATTACCAGTCGCTCACCTTCCCCGCTTGTAGTCTTCGCCAAACCAAGGTTACTTGAGTTCCGCGTCTCGTTGGCAACAAAATGGAATGAGCAGGAGTGCCACCGGACCAATAGCCTGTGCGTGACAGAGAGACGCCTGTTGCGACAATGGATCTGGCTTGGTCTGGGGGATAGCGTTGAGCGATGACACAGACGGTTCTTGAAAAAGTGCGAGCGTTCGTCGAGCGTTTACGACCGGATGCAGTTTGCGATGACTGCATTGCCGACCGCTTGGGACCGTCGGTGAGGCAACACGCCAATCACAAGACGCGGGAATTGGCCGGGTCACCGGGTTTCCAGCGCCAGGTCGATACCTGCACGCTTTGCGGTTCTTACAAGAAGGTCATCCGTCGCGCATGACCAAGCTTAGCCAATTCAAAAAAATTTATCCCGCAAATCTCAAGAAAGCAGGAAATGCGGGATAAAACGTCCCGTGGTGGGGAAAGCGATAAACGTCTTCATTCGATGATCGCGACCGAGGCCGGCTACCTCACTGCTTTGAGCCAGACGCTGGCGAATGGCCTGCAGAGGCAGTTGGATTGGCCGAACCGAATGCGAGAGTTCCGCAGAACCGCTGGCACTTATTTGAAAGCTCTCGCGCTACATCCCAGATCTGTGTGAGATCCCAGCTGCGTACGCAAGGTTCAAGACGATGGATGCGAAGCTCTGAACCAATGCCCGTCGCGTCTCTGAGGACAGATGTTAGAACGACAGGGGCCAGAAATTGCACGTTCCTAGGGAGGGTCAAGAACCGAATTGCAGGCACACGCAGCAGACCACCGAAAGGTCGCTGCGTCCGTCACCCAGACCCTCCAGCTGGACGATTGCTGCAATCGTATAATCACATCATTCTTCGCAGCATCGAGCAATGTCGAGCGTCACAGCCCGCTGCATCGCACATACAAACGCGTCCAAATGTTAAAGCGAGGTTCCGGCTGACATGGCCGTTGCGGAAAAATTCGCTCGGAGAAGCCTCAACCTCACTTCCTAGCGAATTACGCAACCAGCAGATCCACTCCTTCGATCATGAATAAATTTCGGGTTGATACCAAGAATCTCGACCTGCTTGCGATGCCGTGATGCCAGTGGCTCCTGCCGGCGCAAATGCCGCCATGTCCTCCACGATCCGAGCAAGCCGTGACGAAATCGCCATGGGCGCTGCGTCTTCCGAGAACTGAACGACGTCCTGCCCGTCAAAATCTCTCGATTGAGATATTCCTGCTATCGATCCCCTCGCCTCGCTGAATGGGGTTTCCATCAACGCATGGAGATCCGGCACTGCAAAGGCTGAGGTGCTGATAGGACCGGGCAGCTGGCTTCTGCCCCGACCCGCAACTGGCTGATCGGCAGCGAACGCAGGCTCGTCGAAAGGCTGTGCCCATCTTCTCCGATAGTCCTTCTGCGGGGGCGCCATCCGACCTAGGGAAGCCCCGCCTTCGATCTCGTTCGCTGCCACGCGTGTCGTTGAGAACTGGGAGGTGGACTGGGTGCTTTCGCTGAAGATGAAGTCTGATGCATCGAGGTTTGCGGCCGAGAAATTGATGAGCCTGATCTGCGCGGTGTCGACTGTCGTGATGACCGTGTCGGCACCATCCTGCACGATCGTGAGATCAGCGAAGTCGTCTCCGTCGCTACCGGCATTGAGCAGGGCGATCTTGTCGAGGCCGTCATCGAAATCGAGGATCCGGCCCCAGTTTTCCGAGGGACTCATCTCCCACCCTGCCCCGGCAAAGGCCGTGACATCGAACACGAAGTAATCTGCCGCGCGGGTAGTATTGACGCTGATGACCCCGCCGTAACGATCGATATCGTCATCGCCTGCAACCTTGGCGAACCGGCGCACCTCGATCACGTCGCTGCCATCACCGCCGACCAGCGCCGAGTTCCAGTCATCGTTGATGATATGATCGTCGCCGCCAAATCCGCGCGCATAATTGCCGTTTGCCTCGCCGGCGGTGAGATCGATCAAGTCGTTCTGCGAGGTCCCATCCATGGTATAGCCATCGTAAGCGACCGAATTGGTCGTCACGGGATAAGGGATCGAACCTCCACCACCGCCCGATCCGCCCGATCCGCCGGACCCGCCGCCGGTACCCGTGCCATCGTCGCTGAAGATGAAGTCTGATGCATCGAGGTTTGCGGCCGAGAAATTGATGAGCCTGATCTGCGCAGTGTCGACTGTCGTGATGACCGTGTCGGCACCATCCTGCACGATCGTGAGATCAGCGAAGTCGTCTCCGTCGCTACCGGCATTGAGCAGGGCGATCTTGTCGAGGCCGTCATCGAAATCGAGGATCCGGCCCCAGTTTTCCGAGGGACTCATCTCCCACCCTGCCCCGGCAAAGGCCGTGACATCGAACACGAAGTAATCTGCCGCGCGGGTAGTATTGACGCTGATGACCCCGCCGTAACGATCGATATCGTCATCGCCTGCAACCTTGGCGAACCGGCGCACCTCGATCACGTCGCTGCCATCACCGCCGACCAGCGCCGAGTTCCAGTCATCGCTGATGATATGATCGTCGCCGCCAAATCCGCGCGCATAATTGCCGTTTGCCTCGCCGGCGGTGAGATCGATCAAGTCGTTCTGCGAGGTCCCATCCATGGTATAGCCATCGTAAGCGACCGAATTGGTCGTCACGGGATAAGGGATCGAACCTCCACCACCGCCCGATCCGCCCGATCCGCCGGACCCGCCGCCGGTACCCGTGCCTGAAAGGTAGTTGGTCGAATTGAGCGACAAGATTGCGGCAAGATCGACTCTCACTTCACCGGAGGTGAAAGCCCTGGCGGCGACATCGTAGACGCCATTGCTAAACTGGATGTACTCGAATTCGGATAGGTGCTCAGCACCCCCGGTTTCGACCTGTCCGGCGGACGATCGGCTCACTACGAGCAGATTGACGTCGTACTGCCATTCGACGAAGAGATCGGCATTGGCTCCGTAAGTGCCCGCATAGACGAAGGTATCGATCCCTTCTCCACCATAGAGATACTGCTCGCCCCCACCGTTGCCGTAGACAATATCGTCGCCGGCCCCACCGCTGAAGGCATCGGTCTCGGCGCTCCCGATCAGGATATCGTTGCCCGTCCCTCCTCCCAGGTCTGCGCGTGTGGCGTTGCGTGCATCCAGCACGTCATTGCCTTCCATGCCCACGAGAATATCGGCAAAACCATTCGCACCCTGGACTTCGAGATAGTCGTCGCCTTCACCGCCATTGAGATACTGCATGCGATTGCTATTGAAAGAGCCGGACTTGACGACGTCATTCCCAGCTCCGCCATAGAGCCAGTCGTTACCGCTTCCCCCGGTCAGGATGTCATCTCCAAGCCCCCCGTTGACGACCTTCACAAAATATCCTGATGACGCAGAATTGATCGTGTCGTCACCGTCCAGGCCTTCGTAGGCGGCAAAGTAGTTACCGGAATAAAGGCCTGACGAGGTATCGAGCGTGACCGTGTCTGCGCCGTTGGTCAGCGAAACTGCAACCGCCGCCCAGTCGTAGGTTGAAGGGAGGGCGTTTCCATCGAGCGTGTTTCCAGAGAAAGTTGCATAGCCGTAAACGCCCAGATCCGGATCGAACGTGCCGGTCAGCGTGTTGTTCGAAATAGTGGCTGCAGCGCCCGAAAAATTGCCCAGGAGCACTGTCCCCGGGTTTCCGCCCGTATTCACATAGGCGGAACTGATCGCATTGTTTGCAATCAGGATCGTCTCGCCCTCATCGTCATTCGAACGGGCTGCAGAAGTGTAGAAAATGTAGCCGTTACCGGAATACTGGTTTGCCGCGTTCGAAGACTTCGTGATCGTGTTGCCAGTCGCGATAAGCGAGCCGCCACCCTCGAGATTGACCGGGTGGTTGGAGTAGCCATAGCCACCATCGCTGATGATATTGTCGACGACGCGAGTGGAGTTGACGACTGTCTTGATGGCATGGCCGTCGCCAAACCCGCTGAATTCGCTGTCCTCGACGTCGACCGAAAGGCCCTGGAAGTAGATCGCATGCTCCTGTCCCGAGTCAGTTCCATTGTCGATGAAGAAGCTGGCGCGGACCGTGAGTGTGGCTGAGCTGCCCGGGGACGTACCGAGGATACCGTTCTTATTGTTCTCGAAATAGCTGTCGATCACTGTCAGGTTCACGCCTTCGAACCGGATCCCCGCTTCGTTCGAGGAGGCGCTCCCGGTTGGGTCGTCGTCTGTGTTGTAAAAGCCGATTCCCTCGAAGGTCGCGCTTGCGCCTTCGGCAACGAAGAACAAGCCCTTGGCAAAATCGGTCGCCGCGAAGAAGTTGGCGCGACCCGTTGCTCCCGGAGTTACCCGGATGGTGACATCGTGCGTGATGTTAAATCCGTTGGATCCACCGAGATAAACCCCGTCGGACACGGTGTAATTTCCAGGCGCCACGTTGATGATCGTGATGTTCGGATCGCTAAGCGCGGCCCGGAGTTGTTGGATTGTTGAGACCGTTGCTTCTGCCATAATCATTCTCCCAAACAAACACTGCGCCTGCCCGCGGCATTCGCATCCTCGTCTGGGTAGAAAGCTTGATCGGCACTGCTTCCCGCGCAGGTGCTCGCTACGATCTACCTATCCCCGATTGCAGCGGACGATGCCGCACCTTCTTCAACAAGTGGCTCGCGGCCAAGTGAGCCCCAGGCACGGCGAACCGAAGCCCAATTGGCAGAATACCGATTTCGCGGGTGCAGAATACTATTTCGCGAGAGGCGGTCCGTTCGGCACTTCGTTGCGAAACACCCAGTGACGACTGGCAAGATAGCTGAGCGCGGGCACGATACAAACGGCGGCGACGAAGCCTGCCCTGTAGCTCCAACCCAATGGTCCGATGGCAAAAGCCATGATGACAACGTTGGCTATGAACCCGCCAACAGCAGTGACAATGAAGCGCAGCGCGCGCGTGGCGTTGCGGCGAGCAGCTCGAAAGACCCAGCGCGATTGGCCAAGGAATGTCACCGATAGCGCCACGAGGAAGGCGAGGCCATTGGCCAGCGCCTTTGGAGCTCCAGCCATCTCGATCGACAGCCACAGCACCAGGAAGTGGGTCGCGGTTGCAATCAACCCGACGACACCGAACCGCAGGATTTCGCCGAAGCGATCTCCCATCACCTGCGCGTGGGATTCTCCCTTGCCTAGGCCCGCCATCGGGTGGCAGCCTTGGCCGACGTCGCCACTGGTCTCTGGACCTTCGGGGCGACCGTGCGAGTTCTTGGATCGCCGGTGCGCCGTTCTATCGGTTTGAAGCCAATCGCCTCGCCGACCACGTAAATTGGTCTCTCTTTGGCCTCGACGTAAAGACGCCCGATATACTCGCCCATGATGCCGAGAGAAATGAGGTTCGCTGCGCCGAGAACGAGAACGGCCACCATCATCGAAGCATAGCCGGGGACGTCGCGACCGAAAATCAAGGTCTGCCCAATGATGATTGCCGTATATGCCAAGGCACATAAAGCCAGCAGTCCGCCAACATACGTCCAGATGCGCAGCGGCAAAGTCGAGAAGCTGGTAATCCCGTCGAGTGCGAAGTTCCACAGCTTCCAGTAGTTGAATTTGGTCTCGCCGGCCGCGCGTTCGGGCCGCGCATAGGGCACGGCAACCGAGTTGAACCCAACCCAGGCGAACATGCCCTTCATGAACCGGTTGCGTTCACGCAAGGCCAGCGTTGCATCGACCACGGCTCGGCTCATCAAGCGGAAGTCCCCGGCATTCTCCTCGATCGGGTGATCGGCAATGCGGTTGAACCCCCGGTAGAACCAACCTGCGCTCAGGCGCTTCAACGCGCTGTCCTGGGAACGATCCACGCGCTGTCCGTAAACGTTGTCGTAGCCGTCCCGCCATTTCTCGACAAAAGCGACGAGCAGCTCGGGGGGGTCCTGCAAATCGACATCCATGGGCACCACCGCGTCGCCAGTCGAGAAATCGAGGCCTGCAGTTAACGCGGCTTCCTTGCCGAAGTTGCGGCTCAGATCGACGATCCTGATGCGATGGTCGCGAGATTGCTCGGTCTTGAGGACGTCAATCGTGCCGTCGCGACTGCCATCGTTGATGAAGATGATCTCCGTTTCGATCGCGATCTGCTCGATAACGGGACGCACCGCGGCGAGGAAAACCGGGATGGCCTCTTCCTCGTCATAAACCGGGACGACGAGTGACAGTTCGGGATCGCGCGACATTTGGCAGTCGACCTGTAACGGTTGGCGGAGTGAAGACCTCTAGGCTCCGGAAGCTAAAATTATCCTAATCGTTAAGGGGCAGGCCGCTTGGCCTTAACCGCATTTCAAGCTTGCCAAGGTAAGCCTGCCGTCAGTCGAGCGCTGCGAGAAAGAGTTTTCAGATATGCGAGCTTTCTCGCAGAACATCGATGATCCCGACTTTGCCGTGCGACACCCCAGTTGCGCCTGGGTCGCCATGGCCCTTGCTCTGGTTTGTGCTTTCGTCGTCCAGACCCCTGACCTGGTTCTGGAGCGCGCCACGCCCAACCTCGATTTCTGGGTGCACTACAATTATGCCCGCGAATATGTTGCGGCGATCGAGGCGGGCGAGTGGCGTCCGCGCTGGGCTTATGACGCGCATCAGGGCCTCGGGGAACCTGGACTCCTTTATTATTCTCCTTTGTATTATTACGCGGTTTGGGCGGCTAACTTGGCTCTCGGGTCTGTCTGGCACGCCATGCAGTGGGTCGAGATAGCCGGCGGCGCGATGCTGGGGTGGTTTGTATGGCGTCTGTGTTCCGACTGGGGCTTGGGACGTCTCTCTCTGGTCGCAATTCCGATTGCGACATTCACGCCCAATCTCGTTCTCTTGCACCATGGCTTCAACGGGTATCCCTGGGCGACGTCCGGCGGCGCATTGGCATATTTCTTCTGGTCCATAATGCGGCCGCTGGCATTCGACAGGAGAGTCGTCGATCCCGTCGCAATCGTCGCGCTCGCCCTCGTGATCTGTTCGCATACGGTCAGCGGCTTGATGGCGGTGATCATGGTCGGCGCGACCGGACTGCCGGCGTTCTTGCGCGCACCTGTCGCTTGCTGGAGGCTGCCTGACATCTGGAAGTCAGTCCTGACCATCGTGGGAGGTCTGGCATTGTCGTCCTGGTACCTGCTGCCGGCCTTCGGATCGCTCAATCTTATTGAGGCGGCGGTGTGGCGCGAGAATTTCCTGCCCTACGACGCCTTTAGCCTACCGATCTTTAGCGCCGTCGCTCACGGTATCCGTTGGTTTGGCTTCCAATGGCCGGCATCGCTCGCATCCTTTGCCCTGTCGGTAGCCGGGCTCGCGCTTGTCTGGCGCAACACCGTCGCCGGTTCTCGGCCCTTGTGGCTTATGCCAACAATCGCGATTGTCGCAGTTACATTCTTTCTTTCGACCGAATTGTCGTATCCCCTCTGGACCTTCGATACGCCGCTGCGCAGCGTGCAATTCCCACATCGCTTCATCACACTGCTGGAGCCCATTGCGCCATTTATCGCTGTCAGCGCAATTGCGCGGCTCAAGCATCAAAAATCCCTGCAAATGATTTCGATCAGCGCTTTCGCCGTGGCTTCGGTCGCATTGGGCAGCGCCTTGATTGTCAAGAGCGCGGTGTTGGACGGAGAACCTCTGGAAAAGCAGCTGGGCGCATTGGCGCCGTATCCTGGGCTGGACGAGTATCGCACCGCCGCCGCCGCCGAGCGCGGTTATCGCAGCGATGATTTCGATTGGTCGGCCCACTGTGCCGCGCGGCAGGCAAGTTGCTCGAAGATCGGCCGCCTGAACGGCGCGATACACTTCCGGGTCGAGAGCCCTCAAGCGGTGTCACTCGCATTTCCCTTGTTTCACTTCCCGAGCTGGACAGCGAAGGTCAACGAGAAACAAGCACCGCTGCGCCCTCAAGATGAGACAGGTCTTGTCGAACTCGATCTGCCAGCCGGTCGCAATTTGGTCACGATTTCATGGACCAGTCTGCCATTGGAGAAGGTCGGCGCATGGCTATCGCTTGCAACCATTCTCTTGCTCCTTGGCACTTCCTACCTGCTAAGCCGGAGAAACATCACAGCTATTCCCCGCGAATATCGTACTGGATAAAACAGGTTTTCTGTTGCCTCGCGAGCCAATGATGGCTTCGCCCCCGCATCCACGATTACCACTCATCGAGGGCCCGAAACTCCAGCGTGGAGGCTGGCAGCGTGAATCGGAATGGGCTTTAATTAAGCGAGAGTTCGCGACGCGCGATGATATGGATCTGTTAACATCGCTGGTGCGATCCTGCGGGTATCCTCTGTCTTCGCTCCATCGTGATTATCCATTGCACGGCGCAAGTCGAGCCACGGGCAAATGAAACGGGACCGGTTGTCAGGCGGGCCTACAAGGGCCGCTTTCATCCAGCGAGTGCAGGGCTTCTTTGGCGGTCTGGAGACCCGCCTGTAACGGTCCTTGGTCGATCGGAACAACCCGGCCTGCGCCGCCCTTGGTAACAGGCGGCGAGTATACCCAGATGGTGCCGCCGGTGCGGCTGGCCGCCTGACGTAGAAGCTTGCGCGCCCTTACGCAGTCTTGTGGCACTGCATCGCCTCGGGCAAAAATCATCCCCAGTTCGAACTGCGCATGCTTGTCGCCTGTCATGGCTTTATCAAACCATGCTTGCGTCGACGGATCGAGCGAGCCCCGATCAATGCCCATGTATCGTCCGGAACACGCCGCCAGGGCGAGGATCAAAAGAATGGAAAGAGACCGAGGTGCCATCCGCCCTACTGCTTGGTTGCAGTCGCAGCGTCGACCGCCGCCTTGAGTTTTTCGCCCGCGTCGGCAGTGACAGTCTGGACCTTGCGTTCACCGGTCAGTGGGTCGGTCTGATGAAAGCGGAACTCGATGCCCTTAAGCGGTCCCGAGACGAGGTCGGCAATCATGATCTCGCGTTGTTGGTTCTGTTTGGTGGCAAAGGGCGCAATGAGATCGACCAGCCAGACACGCTCGCCGCTGTCCCACTCTTTGAGCGTGAGACGGTTATCGGGCTCGATCATCCCGCCCTCCAGCTTCCTTTCGGCTGTCGCTCCACACTTCGCCCACATGGCAAGGCCCACGGGCTGGTCGCCATCACGGAACAGATAGAACTGCTGCTTCAGCAAGGCCGGCATGCACAACCATTCGATGTCCCCGATCTGCATGGCCTTGTGCAGCGGCGACTGGGTCAGCAGCCAGGTCATCTCTCCCAGAAGATGGGAAACTGTCGGAGGGGTGCCCTTTTGGGGCGTATTGGATTTCATGAAAGTCCTTACGAATAGAATTCGGCAAGCGCATAGGGCTCGCGGCGGTCGCGTAGCACGTCATCGAGCCCGTCACGCCCACCAAATGCTGCCATATCCTGCATCAACAGCGCAAGCATCCGTGCTCGGTCAACGTCTTGCTGGCTTGCCGCGGATGTGTCGTTCCCTGCCTCGGCTGCATCATCCTCGCTTGCCGCTTCGGACTGTATCCCGGCCGCTTCCGGCAGTTCAAGATGTCCCCCGTTGCGGGCGCGCAGCCACTCCTCGACTGGATCTTCACCACGTGGCAGATTTTCGAAACGCCTGAAGAAATCCTCACTAAGGATATCCTGCAGGCTGAGCTCCTCGATCCTTGTCATGCCGTCTTGGCGCCACATGTCGCGCAGCGATAGAGCCGAAGCACTGGTCGCAACCTGAGGCTTGCTAGAAGGCTTATAGCCAACGGCGAGATCGCCCAGGGTGCCGGTTGAACCATCCTCGCGATTGAACACGGCGGTCGAAAGAAGCACGTTGCGACCGACCTTTGTTCGAGTGTCGGTTGCCGCAGCCCGGATGCTGATCGAGGCAATGCCGTGATCGGATAGCGATCGCAGTTCGCCTGCATCGCTCACACCATCATGATCGGCGTCGACCCAGATCTTGAGTTCGCCGAAGCGCTCGTCGAGAACCGAGATAAGCCCGTCATTGTTGGTGTCGAAGGCAGCAAGTCCCTGCATGGCGTTTCGGGCATCGGGCGCATCGAGCATGAAGGACAGCTCGCTGCCGTCATCGACGCGACCGTTCTCGTTACGATCGACCACGAGGAACCCATCGCGGCTTTTGGTCCAACCGGTGTCGTCGGCAATCCCGTCGCCATTCATATCGAAACGCGCCTTTGCCTTCGAGAAACGGCAATGTTCGATCCCGTCGCCATCAAGATCGAGGACAATGGTGTTAAGGTATCCATACGCGCGATTGGAGAACTGCATTTCGGAGAACACACCCATCGCTCCGGCCCGCGGATCGGTGCTGCCGCGCGCTTTCCTAAGCGAGACGGCTAGCTCGCCGCCGAGCGAATAAGCGTAATACTTCTTGGACTTGCGCTCGAAACCAAGGCTTGCTGCCTTGAATGCGACCGGATCATCGGGTGAACCGGCGATACCGGTCGTGTGCGTCGAATTGTTCGCAAGATAGGCAAGGCCAGTATCGAATATTGTTCCTTCGCTGCCATTATCGAAGACAAAGGTCGCCTTGCCGTAGATGATACTGCCATCTGCCTGTTCGCCCGTAGTTTCGTCCCGCGTAGACTCGAGTGAAATTGCCGATACGCCCGCTTCGCTCAAGGATACGAGTTCACCAGCATCGGTAACACCGTCGCTGTCGCGGTCGAACCACAGTTTGAGCGCAGCGAAATCAATGTCGTTCGCGTCAATCAACCCATCCTTATTGATGTCGTAGGCTGCCAGCCCTTCGAGGTCGGTCTGGGCACCTTCCATGTCCTGCAGGAATGAAATCTCCGAAATGTCATCGACGATCCCGTTTTCGTTGCGGTCAATCGCAAGGACCGCATCACCCGCGCCGAACCAAGCGGTCCGCTCACGTTCTCCATCGCCATCCTGGTCGAAGGATGTGATCGACTGGCTGAGTGAGACCAGCGCTTCGCCGTCGCCGTCAAAATCGAACAGCACCGGCGCGGCTAGCGCAATGTCTACATTGTCGTCGACATCGTCGACGGATGTTTCATAGGCGAGAAACACGTCGCCAGCTGTGCCGGTTGTGCCATTGGTGCGTTCGTAATCCACCGTGCCAAGTACGAAGTTGTCGAGGCCGCGCGTACCGCCATCGCCTCCAGTGCTCGTGAGATCGAGTGCGGTGATGCCCGACTGTGGAAGGGTGAGCAGTTCGCCGTCCTGAGAAATCCCGTCCTGGTTGAGATCACGCCAGATACGAAACTCGAAGAAACGCTCGTCGCCCGCATCAAGACGGCCATTGCTGTTGGTGTCGAAGGCAGCAAGGCCTTCAAGGTCGCTTTGCGCGCTAGCCACATCTTCAAGGAAACTGATCTCGGAGATGTCGTCGATCATGCCGTTGCTATTGCGATCGAGCGCCAGAAGGCCATCATCGGCCGAGACCCAGCCCGTCTTGTCGAGAATACCGTCGCCATCCATGTCAAAGCTAACATTGGACGCCTGGAGCGAAATGAGTTCGAGCCCATCTCCATCGAGATCGAAGACGATCGGAGGCGCAGCGCGCTCGCCATGCTTAGCGAAAGTCACATTGACGTTCTCGCGGCTTTGCAGGCCGGTAGGATCGGTCATCAGGACATCGAAGGAGACATCGAGCTGGTAATACCAGCGCCCACCAAGGGTCGGGTGGTTCTTGATCCCGCCTTCCCATTCACCGTCACCCGGAACCTGGAAGCTCAGGCGGTTGCCATCGACGATGCTGATTGTCGGATTACCCGAATTGTCGACATCGGCGCTGCTACCGGGTGACAATCGGGATTCACTGTAGACGATGGAGGACTGATCGATCGCAAAGCCGATGCTGGTCGATCCGGTGTCGGGATCGCGCGCCGTCAACGCTGCCCCAAACCGCCCTTCGCCTTGATCATCCTCAACATAATACTGCCTTGTCGATGTGAGTACCGCGCCTTCGTTCACATCGTTGATGGTCGCGGTAAACGTTGCCTGTTTGACCAGACTAAGACTGTCGTCGATCGCCTGGACCTGCAATGCCATGGTCGCGAGCGAGGGATCCTTGACCGTACGCGGGACCCGCATCGGTTCGCCACCGATCCACACTGTGTCATATTCAGTACGGCTGATGAGTTGTTCGTAATCGACCTTACCCGATTTCAGATAAAGCTTACCGTCAGTTGTCAGACCCCAGATTCCATCGGTATCGGTTCCGTTCGCAAACACCCAGCGCACATTTTGACCGGTCGCTTCATATTCCGGATCGATAAGCATCTCGTCGGCAAGATCGAAGATCGGAGTGAAGGGCGGCAGGCTGTCATTGTTGATGAGCTCGTCGAAACTGCCCGATGCATCGACCAAATCATGTGGCTCGTTCACATCGCTGACCATCACGCTGAGCGAGGACGTAGCGGTTAGCGCATGAGTGTCGCCATTCCGATCGGTCACGGTGAGGTCGTAGTTGAAACTACCGCCGCCCGATCCGGCAAAGGAGGTGTCACTTGCGGTGTAAATCACACCTGTCTTGCGGTGCACGAGCAGACGGCCATCGGCGGAGACGCCGACATTCGCATTCAGAGTGTTGTCGAAGCGGCTCGTTCCCCCATGGAAGCCATAGGTCAGCTCGCCTGCCGGTCCGTCGACATCACTCGCCGCTACAGTACCGACCTGGGTATAGGCACCGGAGGTTTCCGCAAGACCATAGGAGTAGCTCGATGGTGAGAATTCAGGTCCTTCATTGCGGTCTTCGATCCGCACCGCGACAGTGGTGCCATCGGACCACAGGCCTTCGGTATCGCGCGCTGCCACGGTGAGATTGGCGACGAGCAGTTCCTTGAGACCATCTGCATCGAGATCGCCGTTGAAGTTAGCGGCTACACCGCGCGTTCCGACGATCGAGCGCAGATAATCGGCGGTGAGGTCCACATTCGGAGCGAAGACGATGCTGTTTCCGGCAACCTGGAACCAGCCATTGTCATTACCCCCAGTTATGACGAGCGCCGGTGTCGCGCCGTCGGGATCAGACAATGCGAAGGTCGCGACGACCTGGCCCGCATGCGGGGTCGCACCTTCGCCGGTTTCCGAATAGAGGTTGTTGGTAATCAACGACGGCGCGTCGGGCGCTTCGGAAACGTTCTCGATATAGATATCACGGCGGATCACAGAGGATTGCAGATCGCCATCGCTCGCAACGACCTCGATCGTGCCGAGCTTGATATCTGCCCGGCCATCACCATCGATATCGCCGGCAGAGATACCCCGCGCATTGGCATAGGCTTCGGCATCGACGAACGTCGCCGGCGCTCCGGTCTTGAGCAGCACGTCGCTGCCGCTGATTACAAACAGATCACTGCCGCTGACCAGCTCGATAACCGGCGTCGTTCCATCTGGATCGGTGGCAGCAAAGCTCGCGAGCACAGTGCCGCTTGCCACCGGCTCGGCAAAAACGGCATCCGAGGTGTCGCCCGCAACGCTCGGTGCTTCGTTGAGGTCGTTGACGCTCACCGCAACCGAGCGTTCGTATGTTGCGCCGAGCGCGTCGGTAACACGGACAAGAATCGTGTGCGATGCCGCTGCTTCATGATCGAGCTTGAGCCCATTGCCGACCTTGAGCAAGCCATCCGGATCAAGCGTGAAACGCCCGTCCGCACCGTCAAGCAGCGCGTAAGTGAGCGTATCGCCATCCGGGTCGACACCCTGGAGGTAGCCGATCACCGTGCCACCAGCGGCGTTTTCGTCAACCGAGAGACCAGACAGGATATCGGTCGGCGGGGCGTTGATGATCAAGGTCGTCGTGGCGACGGCGGACTGCGCGTTCGTCCCACCCTCGCTGGCGTATGCGGTCACCGAAAGGGACAGATCCTGCGACCAGCCCGCAGGTGCAAGGACGGCTAGGCCTGCCAGGTCGGCAGGTGCCAACACCCAATCACCGGTCGCGGCCTCGAGCGAGCCGTTGTTGAGAGCCACACCACCTGGGATTCCCGCAATGCGGATCGATTGAGTTTCCGAGCCATCCCGGTCCGGAAACTCGATACTGAGCGAAAGCGCGATCGCGGCGCCCGAAGTCGCCGGTGTGCTGGCAAGCTGCGTGATCACCGGTGTATCGGCGACCGGATCGATCACGAGTTCGAGCGTTTGTGTGTTCTCCACCCCGCCCGCATCTGTGGCGGTGAACGATAGGCCGATCGTGCCCGCAGCGTGCGCCGCGGGTTCAAGCGTTACCGTTACCGTACCATTGCTGGCAACCGCGCCGACGACCAGACCCTGCGGCCCCAGCAGATCAGTGCCCGTCTCGACAGTGCCGGCAATCGCGATGCCTGCCGCCGGGGTATAATCGTCGGCCAGCGTAAGCACGAGCTCCATCCGGCCATCTTCGAGAATACGCTGATCGGCGATCCCCGTGATCTGGGGCGGATCGTTTATGTCATAGAAATTCGCGACCATCGCGTCATAGACCGGGTCGGCGCGCAAGGCTTCAAGCTCTGCGATCGTTGTCGGACGGGTGAAGTTGCTCTGAAAATCGGCCAAACCTTCGACATCGGTTTCTCGGCTGACCCAAGCTCCACCCAGCAGGAAATCGAGCCGGTGGTTGGCGCGTCCGGCCGGGTCAACGTCCAGATACCAATTGGTCACCCGGACGCTGGTGTCTTCGCCGATCACGAAGACGACGAGGTCGTCGCCCTGGCGCTCGAACCACAGATCGTGCTCGGTTATCTCGCCGAAGGTATCGTTAAAACCAAGCACGTCGATGTCGGTACCGAGCTGGTCGTAATTGAAAATCGTATCGTGATTGGAACGCCGGTCGACGATATAGGTGTCGTTGCCATCGCCCGCATCGAGCGTGTCGTTGCCGAAGCCGCCTTCGAGCCTGTCATCGCCTGAACCGCCCGACAATGTGTCTGCACCTTCGCCGCCATAGAGGCTATCCGAGCCTGCATCGCCGGCGATCATGTCGTCGCCCTCCTCGCCGAAGAGCAAATCGTTGCCATCGCCGCCGGAAATGTCGTCATTGTCCAAGCCGCCTTCGATGCGGTCCGAGCCGCCAAGGCCCGACAGCATGTCCGCACCTGCTCCGCCGATCAGGCGATTGTCGCTCGCATCGCCGATTAGCATGTCAGCGTGAACCGATCCCTCGATCTCCTCGATATTGGTCACGGCGTCGCCATCGGCGGTCCCGGCAGACAGATCGGCGGATACGCCTTGGGTCAGAGCCGAATAGTCGAGCCGGTCCACGCCCGCGCCGCCATCGATCGCATCACTTGCGCCATCGTCATCGCCAAGGATGATGTCGTCGCCTTCGCCAGCGTCGATTGTATCCGCATCGCCGCCGCCCGAGATCGTGTCGCGGCCCGAGCCACCCGAAATCGTATCCGCTCCGGCCTCGCCATAGAGCGTGTCGTCGTCTGCATTCCCGAAAATCTCGTCGGTTCCGGCACCGCCCAAGATGATGTCATTGCCATCATTACCGGTCAGCGTGTCGTCGCCGGTTAGGCCTTCGATCCGGTCATCGCCCGAAAGACCGGTTATGATATCGCGGTTGGCCTGCCCAATCAGCGTATCGGCATCGGGCGTGCCCTCTAGGTAGTCGTCGGCATTGTCGACCGCAAAGGTAATGTCCTGCGAAATCGAAAGCGGATCGACGCTCTGGTCGGTCGCGGTAACTGTGACCGTGACCTGTTCTTCGCTTTCAAAGTCGAAGGCGACGCCTTCCTTGAGGCGCAGCTGGTTGCCGACCACTTCGAAGCGCGCATCGTCGACCGTGTAGGTGTATTGTGCATTGGGCTGCGAAGCGAGGTCGGGATCAGCCACCGAAAGCACCGCCAACGTGATCGCGGGAAGCGTAGTCCCGGTCGGAACACGGTCGCGCTCTGCGAAACTCGCCGCGAGATTTCCGGTCAAAAGCGCGCTCGGCGCCTCGTTAACGTCCTCGACATAGAAGGTGATCGTGTCGGCATCGTCCGAGCGCAGCTCGCCATCATAGGCATGGACCGTGAGGCTGACCGCGATATCCGTGCGGCCATCGCCATCCTGGTCGCCGATCGCGAAGCCAAACCCGGCCAGCGTCTCGAAATCGACCTCGGAAGCAAGGCGCACCTCACCTCCTACGATCTCGAACAGATTGCCGGGATTACCGTCCGCGACGAGCGTCGGCACAGTGTCTTCGGGGTCGGAAAGTGCAAAGCTGGCAACGACCGTGCCCCCAGGCGAACCTTCGCCGATGAATGTGGTCTGGGTGATGAGCGCGGGCGTTGCCGGTGCCTCGTTCACATCATTGATCGCGATCGTGAAGCTTTGCTCATCAATGCTAGCGACCGCATCGGTCACACGGACCGTGATCGAGTGGCTCGCATTCGCTTCGTGATCGAGCGCAGCGCCGTCGGCGACACTGATCACACCATCAGCGGATATCGTGAACCGGCCATCGGCATCATCGGTTAGCGTAAAGAAAATCTCTTCACCATCGAACTCGCTCGCCAGAATGCGTCCGACCACCGACCCGGTTTCGGTCGCGCTGAGCGGAGCACGCTCGTCGATCGCAAGCGGCTGACCGCCTTCGACACCATCGATCACCGGGGCATCGTCGACCGGAGCAATCCCTACGCGCACTTCGATCTCGCGGCCGTTGCCGTCGGCATCCACCACCGCGACGGTAAAGCTGTCCTCGCCATTGAAGTTGAGGTCGGGCGCATAACTAAAGCGGCCGAATTCATCGACGCTCGCCGTACCACTCAAAGCATCGCCGGTGATCTCATAACGGGAAATGTTTTCGTCGTGATCGATCGCGTCGATGGCAACGAGCCCGGTCGTCGTGTCCTCGTCGATCGCCAGATCGAAATCCTCGACATAGGGACGCGCTGTCGTGCCTTCGTGCCAATAGCGATCCATGATCGCCGCAACTTCCGCCGGAATCTCGGCAGGAGCACCGGTTGGCCCGGTTGCCTGCATCGTGTCGAGAAAATTGCGCACCTCGGGATGGCCCAGGAACAAGCGATGGGTCGCGGTCTGCACCGAATAGATGTTGGCCGCATTGGCAGCGGCAAAGAAATCGCTGATTGTCAGCGTGTCGTCTGCACCGCGCACGGTCATGACGAGGTCGTCGCCCGAACGATGGAACCAAAGGGATTCGTAGGTGATCGACTGGTCGATGAGGATCTCGTTTGCGCCCTCGCTGTCGGTCAGCACGTCCTGGCCGAAGCCCGCAGCGAAGAAATAGGTGTCGGCGTCTGCGCCGCCAGCCAGGCTGTCATCGCCCGCCTCGCCAACCAGCGTATCTTTGCCCGCGCCTCCGAGCAGAGTATCGTCGCCTTCGCCCGCGATAAGCTCGTCGTTACCGAGACCGCCTTCAAGACGGTCGTTGCCGCGACCGGCGCTCAGGATATCGTCGCCTTGATCGCCGAAGAGCTGGTCATCGCCATCGAGGCCGGCAAGAACGTCATTGTCTGCACCGCCGCGAAGGATGTCGTCACCGCCACCTGCGGAGAGATTGTCTTCGCCGGCACCGCCATCGAGCGTATCGGCACCGTCGCCCGATACGAGGACATCATTGCCGCCCCGACCGAGCAGCATGTTGTTGCCGCCTAGCGCATCGAGCACATTGTCATTGTCATCGCCCGATAGGCTGTCGTCATGGACCGAACCTGTGACGTTTTCGATGCCAGTGAGCGTATCGCCTTGCGCATCGCCGCCCGATTGCGGCCCGGTCGATGCGAGATCGATAGCGACCCCCGCGCCCGACGTTGCGTAGCGTACCGTGTCGCCGCGCAGACCGGTTGAAGGGTCGCCTTCGGATGGCGCCGGAGAATGCGCGCCGCCATCGATCGAGTCGGCGCCAATGCCACCTTCGAGCACATCATCGCCGTCGCCGCCCGAAAGCTGGTCATCGCCTTCGCCGCCGGAGATGAAGTCGTCGCCGGCGGCGCCTGCAAGCACGTCGTTGCGCACCCCACGCTGACCGACGATCAGCTCGTCGAGATCGCTGCCATTGACCACGCCGCTGCTGTCGGCGGTGAGGACGTTCGCAAGGTCGACTGCGAGACCATCGGCGAAGATCAGAAATTCGACGCGGTTCTTTTCCAGGAAGTGGTTACGCACGAGCAAGTTGGCGTTGTTGCTCTGACCGACCGCCAGACCATCGCCATTATTGCTATCGTCGTTGACGATGTAGGAAATGCGCAGATCGTTGCCTTCGCGTTCGAAGAACAGGTCGGCAAGACTTATGCCAGCGCCCATCTCGATCGCGTCGGCTTCGCCCGCATCCATTTGCTCGTCATATGCTACACGGGTAACCGAACCGTCGGTCGCGGGGAGGAAACCCTTCTGCCAACCCTGTTTGCGCCAGAAACGCACCTCGGGCTGATCGTTCAGTCCATCATAGGTGAAAACGCGGTCCTCAAATATCAATTCGCCGGTATCCGAGTGGACGAGTCGAAGCTCGAACTCGGTCTTATCATTGCTACCCTTGGGCGCGCCCATCTGGGTCCAGAGAACCTCGTAATTCTCACCGATGTCGCCTTCGGCAGACACGATCGTTTCGGCGATGAACTCGACGTCTTCAATAACATCGGCGCCATCGCCGATGTTCCAGACATAGGTGTCGCTACCGAGCCCGCCGAGCAGGAAATCCGAGCCTTTGCCGCCGGTGATTTCGTTATCGCCATCGTCGCCGCCGAGCACATCACCCGCACCCGAACCGACGAGATTTTCGATGCTGTCATAGGTGTCGCCCGCTGCATCGCCCATATTGAGCGCCGCATTGCTGAGATAGACGGTGACCGCGTTAGACGACGACGCATAGGACGCAGCATCGAGGCCTGCGCCGCCCGAAAGGACGTCGGCACCGAGACCGCCATCGAGAATGTCGTTGCCGCTACCGCCGTAGAGGACGTCGTTACCCGCTTCGCCCTTGAGGCGGTCATTACCGGCGTTGCCAGCAACGATATCATCGCCCGAACCGCCCGCAAGGTGATCGTTTCCACCTGCGCCGGTCATCCAGTCTGCGGTGAGCGTACCGCGCAGCGGCGTATCCACGCCGCCTTCAACACCATCGGTGCCACCGATCAGATTGTAGCCTGTTGCCGAAACATCGATTTCACCTGCAGCGAAGAAGGCGAAGGTCTCGATTGATCCCGGCGCGCTGTACCAATCCTGCAGGGTCAGGCTGTCGCGCGCCGAAGCGAGGCTGGGTTCGGCATTGTTACGCCCGATGACCACGCGAAGGTCGTTCGAACCGGCTTGCCGCTCGAACATGATATCCTGGACATTGATATCGAGCGCGAACTCGATCGTGTCCTCGCCCTTATCCGATACCAGCGTCGTCGCGCTTGCGGGCGGCGTGAACTGCCTCAGTTCACCGGTGGTGTCGTCGTAGTCGAATTGGCCAACCCATTGGAAATCGGGAAACTCGGTGGTGCCGAAATTGCGGCGCACGTAGTTGCCGTCCGGATCGAAAACTTCTCCAGTCGCGGGATCGAAAACATAGCCGTTGAGCCAGTTGCCTGCCTGCCAGACCACCGTCCAGTCATCCGAATAGTCGTCGAACACCACGTCGTGGCCGTCGCCGCGGGCAAAGCGGAAGCGGTCATCGCCAGCGCCTCCGACCATAATGTCGTTGCCTCGCCCGCCAGCGAGGATGTCGGCACCCTGGCTACCGTAGAGGCTGTCATTGCCGGCATCGCCGGTCAGTGCATCATTGCCCGAGCCACCGATGACACGGTCATCACCGACACCGCCGACCACGATATCGTCGCCCGAGCCGCCCGAAACGAGATCGTCGCCTGAACCGCCAAGCCCGATATCGTTGCCGCCCAGCGTGCGCAGTTCGTCATTGCCCGCTCCGCCATAGACGAAATCATTCCCACCAGTTCCGATCAGGACATCATCACCCGAAGTTCCAACGATGAATGAGGTCACATCACCAATGCGGATTTCAGTGCCGTCGACGAATTTGAGCCATTCGACCCGCTTGTATGGATCGGCAAACCAGTCGCGGATCGTAAGCTTGTCGCCGGTCAGAACTTCCGTGCCATCTTCACCGATTTCGGTGACTTCGACGACCAGATCATCGCCATCATCCGAGCGCGACAGGCGTACATCGGAGAGCGTGATACCATAGCCAAACGCAATCGAATCCTCGCCGCCCGAGGTTTGGCCAGCGCTGACGGCAGCTGTTGTGCCGAGCCAATCGCGCTTGATCGCACCGCTTCGGATCGCAGCAAAGCGAGCGGCGATCGGATCGCTCAGATCGACGTTGGGGAAGTCGCCCGGGTTGGCGATAGCCGGCGGAGTCGGGGCACGCGCATCAAGATCCTCCGCGATATCCGCACCGTCGCCGCGACGCAGCAAATATGTATCGTCACCGCCACCGCCGTAGAGCTCGTCGCCTTCGCCAGCTCCACCAGATAGTATGTCACCGCCGTCGCCTGCGCGAAGGGTATCGATACCATCGCCTCCTTCGAGCCAGTCGGAGCCCTCGCGGCCGAAGAGTTGGTCGTCGCCCGCGCCGCCGTCGAGGTAGTTACCGTCGCCTCCCAGCCCACCGTTTTCGGCACCGGCGTCGAGACGATCGTTGCCCTCACCGCCCAGCAGCCAGTCGTCGAGACGACCGCCGTAAAGAGTGTCGTTGCCAGAACCACCAATGACATTGTTGCCCAAATCACCAGCATGTACGACATCGTTGCCGGCCCCAGAGTTGATGGTGGCAGCAACGTTGATGCTGATGGCAGAGCCATTGTTGGCGATTTGGTTGATGATCAATCCCGTTGTGTCACCAATAAATCCTGCACCACCAGAGACCTCAAAGCCATCTATATTGGTTCTTGAGTGAGCAATAATTATTGTGTCGTCGCCACTACCAGAGCTGATCGCAGTCTGACCACTGATGTCAACTGTGTCACCCAAGAGAAATTGGCCAACACCAATAAGACGCGAAACATTGCCGGAATAAAAATCGCGATCAAAGCTGAATAAGATTTGCGCGGCTGTTGCCCGAGTTTCTTCCATCAACGCATTGAAGCCGCCAAACCAATCCGCTCGGTGGCGCTTGTTAAGACCAAGTTCGACGGCGCGCGTGAGATTAATTGCAGTTTCGGCTGCAAACGCGCTTTCACTCTCTGCGCTTATAAGCGCTCCTATCGCGCGGCTAGAATTTAGGTAACTTTGATACGATTGAGCCGCTGTAATATTACCGACCAGAGCCGACGCGTCAAAGCTCTCGGCACTCTGCTCGCCTGACTCAACCGTCGAGTAGATCGCCCGCTTGACAAATGTATTGCCACCAATCAGCTCAAAGTTTTTGTCGGTAAGCCCGGTGTAGGTTCCGAAGTTTGTAAGCTTCGCAAAGGCGTCATCGTCTTTGGATGAAACACGATATGTAATCGCGGACTTATCGCGCGTTGATACCGGCCGATAAACGAAATCCGATTTTCGCATTCCGTAATTTCCGGTCGCGATCGCACCAGGTTCAGACAGTCTTGCGCCGGTCGCGTCGAGGACCATGTTGAAAGTCGCAGAAACGGTGTCTGCCAAGGCTCGGGCGGTATCTTTGGAGCCACCCTTACGGCTGTAAACGTTTGATGTGACAAATCTCCCGGTTTCGGAATCCCATTCGACGTCAGCGCCAGAACGTGGAGTGCCCCCAAAGACTGAACCGATCAATCCACCTATGATGAAGCCAGCAAAGGCGCCGATCGCAGCGCCTAGAGGTCCGCCAAGGACGCCTCCGATCTTAAGCAACTCACCTGCGGCCAAAACACCGAGCGTCGAGCCAACTGCAGATCCTATTTGGCCACCAATCGTGTCGAACGAAATGACCTCGGAAGCTAGTCTCGATCCCACAAAAGATCCGAGCGCATTGCCGATCAAGGTTAGATCGACCCCAGAGAACACTCCGGATGGATCGTTGATTCCAGCGATGTTTGCCAAAATCTGGCCGACAACCGCGCCTGCGCCTGAATTTAGCGCCTCGCCAGCAACGCCATCGAGCCCGACGACATTGATCAATTCCGCGGTAAGCAACGAAGAAACGGCACCTATGCCCGCCGATTTCAGGTTCGCGAGTAACTCGGGGCCAAACGTTGAAAATGAATCGTTCACTGCAGCCGTAACGGACTGGTTCCCAATTATTCCATCAAGTGTGTCACCGAGACTATTGCCAAGCGTCTTGAGTATTGCTGAAGCCCCGATATCGACCGCGAGATTTCCACCGGCTATTCGGCTGCCCAATTGAGCGCCCAAGACCGAGCCGACATCCGACAAATCAATACCGAGGGGGTTGCCCTCTATTCGAATTTTGGTTGAAATTGGCTTTTTCGTGTTCGGGTCTATAAGTTGCTCGATGACCACGCCACCTTTGGCATTGCTCCCGAGACCGTCGAAGATACGTGTCTTTTCGACGACTGGGGCCGGATCTTCGAGGCCAAGAATCCTATTGCCATCAATATCGTAAATTTCTTCACCTGCGGCATTCACCGGAATGCCTCGATCGCTAACTTTGTAAATCAACTCCAGGGTGCGCGAAGCAAGATCAGTGAGAAGCGAGGAGCCGTCGCCAAACATCTGCAAAAGAGCATTGCGCGGTAACGTCGCTCCGGTTCTAGGATCAATGCCCCCAACTTGACTTGAAATGGGACTTGGCACTCGGAGTCGCAAAGTGGCCTCTCCAGAGTCTGGCAAAGGACCGAAGTTCGATTGCGCGAGCACGAGCATCTCCTCGGCCTGATCAATCGTCAAGCCGAGCAGTTCAGCGGCAGCCGCGAGGGCGTCAGGCCGAACATCGGGATTACCCACAATTGGACCTAGATTATTCACGTTTAGGGAGAGCGTCAAAGCATACAAACCTATGCCGTGAGCCTCAATTGCATCCAGGGGACCAAGCAAATCTGTCAAGGAAAGGATCAGCGATCCTGCCAAGCGATATCCGTTTCCATCCGAATATTTCGGCACGCCATCACTGTTGTTCACAAAATGAACAAACCCGACTAGGTCTTCTATTTCATCGAGCTTATTAAGTATTTGCTCCAGCTCAGGGAGATCGGTGTTCGGCAGAAATGTGTCAGCAGCACCAAAACTCAACCCAAAAGACCCAAATGTGTTGGCCGTGACAATTCTCGATGAATATGCATCTCCGCGAAGATATGCATCGCCGACGACTAACTGCACCATTTGCCCGCCAGCGGAGTGGCCGGATAGATCAAAGAATGAGTTAGAATACTCGTCCATCAATCCAAACACGAAATTTTGGACATCACGGTACATTGACGCGTTAGCGCCATAGAGCGCAGTCTGAAGATCCGTCTGCGTCAGTTCTCTGAGCGGCACGCCGAACACATCGTCATTTACACCGGCTATGCCAATCTGGATGGCATTATTGGTTAAATTACGGAATGCGACTACATCTCCGCCGGTCGTGTTTAAGCCACGCGACGTTGACCCAATGAACTCGTGATTCGCGACAAAGTTGTCCAGTTGCTCAGGAGTGAAAAGCGCCTCTTGCCCCGACCGGATAATCGCCAACTTAAGCGCTTCGCCAGTCATGCCGGACTGCAATAAACCGGTGTTCGCTGCATACCCCAATCCCGCAATCTGCGAAGAGGTCACATAGTCGCGAGAATAAAGCGGAGGGGATTGATCATTGCTCATTTGTTTTGGCCCCTAGAGAATACAGGTCGGGAAAATTGCCCACGCACGTTTGGATTGTGGTGCCGGCAAAATCGCGGCGAGCATAGAAATTAACAAATTGCGCCACGTTCTTACCATCTTTGAAGATGTGAATATCTATGCGAGTCACAGCGCCCTCGACGGCTTCGGGCCGTTCCCTCAGATCAGCCCCGTATCTTTGCTCAAAGCTGGGAGCGTACTCAATCAAGGCACGACCCGTATCAGGAAACTTCGCGGAACGCGCTTTGTAGGTTGCCTCCGCTTCCATGAGGTATTCTTCCCAAAGATCTGGATCGTGAACAATCAGTCTGGCTTCGCTACTGCATCGCCGCTCTAAATCGGCAAAAACGTCTTTCGACATTGAGCATGCCCCCAACATTATTAGACAACAGAAGGCGCACCATATAATCAGCGGACCCTGACCAGTTCTTGGCAACGATTTTTTGGTTAGCGCAGGTACTGAACAATGGAGCATGACTAGTCGCAACTTACACGCGGAAGCGTGGGCGATGGAGGAGGAAGAGGACTCTGATCGGATCCATGATTGTTATCTTCAGCCATAAGCCTGCCTCCTCTTGCACCGAATTGCCAATGTAAAACACAGCATCGCCGACTGTGACTTCGGTCACTTCGACATTCGCCTTCATTGAGGCAAGTTGGGGGTCTTCTTCAGTCGCGATGTCAATATCATTGAGAACATTCTCTATGGGATCGATCAAACCGAAGGGCGCGCAAGGGTCACCTAGGCACCCCTCTTCTCGGACAATCAAGTCGACAGCGATCGTGATCTGGTCACCACGGGCGATCTGATAAAAACTTTCAGAGCAAGTGCTGACTAGAGTGTCGAAGGGGAATTCCAACACTTGCTTACGATCGCCGCAAATGCCCGTACCGTTTTCAGCCTCACTTATGGTAACCCCTCGCCAACTCGAGCGCTTCGCCTCAAGCCGCTCTGACCGGCAACGCATAGAATCTGAGGCTTGGAACCCAAGGCATGTTTCTACGCTCTTAGGATTTTCTTCCAAGGCTCCAGTGTAGACCTGTTGAGCTTCCACTCCGTCTGAAGTGGGCACAAATATCGTCTGTGATTGCCCTTCTGTGAGCCTAGCGCAGGCAGTTGTAACGCCCGATAGAGCGCAAATCGATACTGCGCAAACAAACCTGCTCCGAAGCAAGCACCTCATACGACCCCCGAATCCCTGCCGTCTTTTATGCAGCGCAGAATTTCCGCGTCAACCGAAGAAATGACGACAATTCAGTGAAATATTCACCATCCCTCGAACTTCCCTTGGCGCACTATAGAAAACCTGTGGGTCTGCAGATTGCTTCCTTGCGCATGGCCACTCATCGCTCCCTTCCGGCCTCATCCAGCGCCTGGCTGATGGGCGAGAGGAGATACTGAATGATCCGCCGCTGGCCGGTCTTGATCTCGGCCTGCACGCTCATGCCTGGCTGGACACTGTCGCATAGAGCATGACGGGCAGGGTTGCCCGGTACGCAAGCAAGCTCGATCCTGGCGGCATAAACGAGACCGGGTTGGATCGGGCGACCGTTCTCATCGCGTACGCTGCCCGCCGGAGCCTGGCTTTGATCGATCGCGTCACGGCTGATATTGGTAACTTTGCCTTCGATGAGACCGTAATCGGTGAAGTTGAACGCCTCGAGCTTGACCGCGACACGCTGGCCGACCTTGATAAAACCGATGTCCTTGTTCTGAACAAACGCCTCAACCGAGATGCCGCTGTTGCAACTCGCCGCATCACCCTCACCAGCCGAACAAGGAACAATAACCATCAACGGCTGAGCAGGCTGAACCACGCCGCCAACTGTGCTCACCGCGAGCTGCTGGACTACCCCGTCGACGGGGCTGCGCAGTTCCTGGAACTGACGGCGCCGCTCGGCCTTGCGCAGTTCCTCGCTCGCCAGATTTGCGCGATCGTTGGCTTCGGCGAGATCGGTAACGGCTGTGCGCCCGAAGCCCGCCCGCAAGCTCTGCAACTCGGCATCAAGCCGCCCGATCGAGGCTTCAGCGCTCATCCTGTTGGCGTGCTGCACTTCGATGTTGCGAATATGCTCGGCACGCAGCTGTTCGTATTCGAGAAGCTGGAGGCGCGAGTAGAAACCCTTCTCGGCGAGCTCAGCGCGCGCATTCATCTGCTGGTCGATATAGGGCAGCGCCTCTTCGAGCTTGGCGATTTCGGCATTTGCGGCGGCAAGGGCAGCTTGGTTCTCGGCGCGTTGCTGGAGGAGCGAACGGCGCTGCGCCTCGTATTGCGCCACAGCGTTCTGCACGAAAGCTTCTTCCGTGCGCACGATGTCGGGCGGTGTTCCTTCGGGCGCGACGAAGCGCGCCGGGCGGCCTTGGAGATGCGCTAGAAGGGCATCATTGCGAGCCTGGATGACGCGCGCCGACATCAGCGATTGTGAGCTTTGCGCTTCGTCGGCTTCGCTTAGCGTCGGATCGAGTTCGATCAGCAGCTCGCCCGCCTTCACGAACTGGCCATTGCGCACGTGGATAGCGCGCACCGCGCCAATCTCTATCGGTTGGACGAGTTTGACATTGCCACCTGGAACCGTCTTGCCTGCGGCGGTCGCCACGACATCGATCTTGCCGAAGATCGCCCAGAGCAGTGCCAGCACGAACAGCACGCAGGTCAGAAGCATGAGCCATCGCAGACCCGGGCTCGGCGGCTTCTCCATGATCTCGAGCGCGGCTGGCAGAAATTCGTGCTCGTCGCGCGGCTTGACGAGGCGGTCGGCCTCACCCTGTGCGCGCCAGCTCTCGCGCAGCACTTGCCAGTGCCTGGTCAGTCCAGCAAACCTGGCAGCGATCGCGTTCATGCCGGTTCGAGCTCCCGTCCCGGGCCATCGTCTCGCTTGCGCCCATTATCTGCGATCCCAGTCTGCTTGGCGTAAAGTTGAGCGTAGCGACCGCCCTTCTTAAGAAGCTCTCCATGGCTACCCATCTCGGTGATTTCGCCCGCCTCGACCGTGATGATGCGGTCGCAAGGTCGCACAGCCGAAAGCCGGTGCGCGATTATCATCACCGTGCGCCCTTCGGCGATAGCCGAAAGGTTGTTCTGGATGATTTCCTCGCTCTCAGCGTCGAGCGCGCTGGTCGCTTCATCGAGGATCAGGATACGGGGGTCGGTGATCAGCGCGCGCGCGATCGCAAGCCGCTGGCGTTGCCCTCCCGAGAGGTTCGCCCCGCGTTCTTCGATCACCGTGTCATAACCATGAGGCAAGGTAAGGATGAACTCATGCGCGCCGGCAAGTTCGGCGGCAGCTATTACCTTCTCCATCGCGATGGTCGGATTGGCGAGCGCGATATTTTCGCGCACCGTACGATTGAAGAGGATGTTCTCTTGCAGCACGACGCCGACCTGCCGCCTGAGCCAGGCAGGGTCGACAAGCGCGAGATCGGTTCCGTCGACCAGCACCCGGCCCTGTTCGGGCACATAGAGCCTTTGCACCAATTTGGTCAGCGTCGACTTGCCTGAACCCGATGGTCCAACGATGCCCAGCATCTCGCCCGGTGCCACATCGAGATTGATACCGCGCAGTGCTTCGGGCGCATCGGGGCGATAGCGAAAGCGCACCTTGTCAAACTCGACCCGCCCCTTGATCGGCGGTAGGCTTGCGCGGTTGGGGTTGTGCTCAGGCTCGGCAGGAGCATTCAAGATATCGTCCAAACGGTCGACCGAGATGCGCACCTGCTGGAAGTCCTGCCACAGCTGCGAGAGCCTCAGGATCGGCTGTGCGACGCGGCCAGCCAGCATGTTGAAGGCGACGAGGCTACCCACGGTCAGTTCGCCCGCGATCACCGCTTTAGCGCCGAAGAACAAAATCGCCACCGTGGTCAGCTTGCTCACAAGCTGGATTGGATGGCTGCCCCAGTTGGAGAGCACGGTCACATCAAATCCGGTGTTGATGTAGCCTGCGAACTGCTTCTCCCAGCGATCGCGCATGCGTGGCTCGACCGCCATCGATTTCAGCGTGCCGATACCGGTGACTGTTTCAACAAGAAACGCCTGATTTTCCGCACCGCGCTTGAATTTCTCGTCGAGCCGGGCGCGCAGCGGCGGAGTAATGAAGACCGAGATTCCAACATAGATCGGGATGGTGAGCGCGACGATCAGCGTCAGCAACGGTGAGTAGAGATACATTACCGCGAAGAAGACGATGGTGAAGAACAGATCGATCACCACTGTGACTGCCAAGACGCTAAATATCCGCAACCTACTTATTGCTGTCAACTTGACGAGATTGCACCAGAGGTTCATGCAGTAGATCATTTCAAACGAAAGCGAGTTGCTTGCAGCACTTCGACCTTCCGCGCCAACATATCGCTCTTGATCCGATTGGATCGCTCTTTTGAGCTCGGCTCAGCCCGATCTTGAATGCAATCAGTTCAGCGTTAACCGGCGTACTGTTTTGGCTAGCCTTTTGGTGACGCCCGCATTGGTGGGCCTACGTGGTTGCGCAGAACTGACTAGCGAAAGCTATCGTTTCAGACTTATTGTTGAAATTAATACTCCAGAAGGCATCAGAACCGGATCGAGCGTAATCGAAATCTGGGCGGCTTATGACATGCCTGGATCCAAGAACCGATTATGGCGTGTGCGCGGGGAAGCGGTACTTGTTAATTTGCCGAATGGGCGGAATCTGTTTGCTCTCCTGAAGACTAGAGCCATTTATAACGACATGGCCGGCCTCTCTATGGAAACACTCGACCCACTATTTAATAATGATGTTGTAGAAAGTGCTCAACGCTTGGCTTCAAGAGAGAATGTGCGAACCGAAGCGATTGTGCAGACTGAAAACATCCCGGTGTTAGCGGTCTTTTGCGATATCAATGACCGTAAAAGCCTTCAGTTCATTCAGCCAGATGAAATTAGTGAAATTTTTGGGCCAGGTTATCGGCTGAGGCAAATATCTGCAGAATTGACTGATGACCGTGTGAGTAACGGAATCAGAGAGATTCTGCCGCCCGGGCCATACGGTCGCGAAGACATTTTTGATAGTGAACGTAGAATCGAGTTGGTTCAGTCAAATTATTTTTTTGAGGAGTAGTATCGATGAACCGCGATCTGTTTCTAGCGATCTTGGCAATGGACGCTTATCATCGAAGGTATGAACCGCCCCGGGATTGCCGGAGGCCAGTTTCATCAAATTATGCTGCGATGGGCGTTTCGTCCAGCATGGCGTAGTTTACGGAACTGTGCTGGAGGTTCATGTAAGCACTGGTTTCAGATGAAAGCGAGCTGCTTGCAAAAATTTTGTTCCTCGCGCCAACCAAGCGCGCCTGATCTTATCGGATCGCTCTTTTGAATACCGTTCGGTCTAGGTTGGCACCCACAAATCATTGTCCAAGGCGGCAGCATTCTGCCTGGCGCGCTGACTTCTCAATGGCGGATTTGACTCGGCATTTGCGCTTGTTCGGGCGCAACGACCTTTGCCGAAGTAGTTAGTCTGAAAGGGCACGGGATGCTAGATCGTAAAATGAGTGTTTGGAGCGTGTTATTTATTGCAACTCTATTGCTCAATGGTTGTGATGAAGCAGAAAGCATTAAAGCTGGGCCAAGTGCCAAAACGCCAGCGACCATTGAAAGAGCCATGAATACTGAGTTTCCCGCCGATGGTCGGATTCATTTGCTCTATTCCGAAGGTTACTTCGACATTGGGCCTACTACTCAGTTTTGTACTGTTCGGCCTGGCTATGGGCTGGATGGCCGCCAGCTACGAGAGGCCTTAGAAGACTTAGGCCAGTCGAGCTATTTGAACGGAACGTCGAGATTGTCCTGTCAAATCGACCATCGAGCAGGTGAGGTGGAAAACGATGAGCTTGGATATGGAAAAGTGATGATCTCAATGAGAAAAATGCAGAGCGATCATAAACCGTCTTACAGGCTTGTTTTGGCTGCTTGGCAGGACGACTCGAATGGCGTTGCCGCTGTTTGGGTTGGGGGGATTGAGCGCCGGAACGGATTGCGGGACGAACATATCGAGATTGCAGCAGAAGATTCCAAAAATTTTGAATCTTACTCAAGGGCTTCGGTGGGTCGTGATAGCAGCGAGATAACGGAAATGTTCATCCGCAGCGCGATAAATGGAGACGCGAAATGACTAGAGGCTTGATCTCCAGTTTCTCTGCGATTTCCGGAGAATTCTGGCAGGGGAAAAATACTTTCTATTATCAGTTCTACACGTCTCTACCGGACATTTATTCGGGAAGATGATCCAGGCGTCTTTCAAATTTTGACGCCCGAAGAGCAAAGCTACGCGCTTACATTTTTTGCGTATGTATCTGAAATAGTCTCCCTGAATTTTCTCCCCGCTGGCTCCAGCAATTTGCAGGACATTGGAATCGGCGCCGTTGCTATACAGGGCAATACCAGCCTCTATGGCCAAGCTTCTCGCGGCCAATGAACCACATGCAATTTTGGCCATTCGATTTGCCAGAGAAATAGTGGGCTTCGAAGATAATTTCTTGGGCAACGGCGCGATCGGAGACGGTGTTGCGGGGGTTCATCGCTATCGGCGACGTCCCGCGCTGCCATGATTATAGCGATCGAGTGGGATTCTCGCCTGCGGCGCCTGGCGTTATATGAAATCCAAGTCGATCCCCTCGCCCTCGATTCGATTCATCTGCGGCACAAAGTGCTTTAGCGGAACGGCGGCTTTAGGTTCTGGCCGCCCGACAGCAAACCGTCAGCAACCGGCCCAGAAGCGGTCAAAAATAGCAGTCGATCGCCAATTGGAATTGCAGTGGGTGGCGACGATTTTCCTCTCTGAAAGGTCCGAAGCAGGACCCAAGCGAGCAACGCAGTTCAAGGGGCGTTACCCTTAACCTATTTGATTTGCCTGCTGGAAGTGGTGGTGCCCCATAGACGATAAAGATGGGCACTCAGATCTTTGGAGAATATTCGTCACTCTGCCTCGCTGACGTCCGCTTTGCGCCCCAACCTCAGCCGTTCGATCGTCAACGATCTGATCCCGAAAGCCGACAATCGTTCAGGCCGGTTCGTCGGACAAGAAGGGTGGATGGCCGCCTGTCCGCTTTCGGGCCCGAGCGCGGTAAGCTGCCGCTCGTTCAGGAGAGGTCACGGATCAACGGCAAGCTGACGACGCCCATCGTCGGCGAGCACAAACGGCAGACTCGCTACTCGCGTCGAAGCCGCTACCATGAGATCTCGAAAAGCGGGAATCGATGAATGCCTTTCTGGACCGGGCGAGCAGCAACCACGAAGAACCTCCGACTATATGTCCGCGATCATGGCTGGCGATCAGCAGCAGACGAAGTTGTCGACGAAGAGGGCCAGCAGCCAAGAACCGGAGCTGCCCGCGAGATTGGCAGTATCCTGCTCAACGTGCTGAATGCCACAAACGTCGTCGTCCTCACCGGCACCGGCGCGTCTTTTGCGGCAGTCAACCCGCCCGGCCGACCGACACCGGCAGGCATGTGGGATGTCTGGGCGTTTGTCCGGGAGACGGCGGGGCCGGCGGCCTTCGACGCGATCGTGGCACGCTTCGGCGAAGCGCGCGTCGACAACAACATTGAGAAGCTGCTGACACTCTGCAAGCTCTACCTGGAGCTCAACGCCGCCCCTGCAGACGATGCCGAGCACCAAGCCATGCTGGCCTTCGTCGACACGGCTGAGGCCGCTATCCTCGCACGGGTCGACTTCGTCGATCGTCAGACCGACCTAGAAGCCCATGGTGCGCTTGTCCGCAAGGTCGGCAGGCGAGGAGTGCGGAAGCCGAGAGCGAAGCTCTTCACGACCAACTACGACCTCTGCTTCGAGGAAGTCGCTCGCCGTGCCCGTTTCACCCTAATCGACGGCTTCTCCCACACGCTCGATCAGGCCTACGATCGGACGAACTTCACCATCGATCATGTGCGCCGTGACCTTGGTCGGGACACACCGGACTACCTTCAGAACGTGCTACAGTTCTATAAGCTGCACGGCTCAATCGACTGGCGCCGCGTCGATGGCGAGATCCTGAGGACGCGGGCGAACATCGGCAGCCCTGTCCTCATCTACCCGCGCTCCAGCAAGTATCAGGAGAGCTTCGACGCTCCCTATCTGGACATGCTTTCCGCGTTCCAGGCCGCGCTTCGGGAACCGGACACCGCCGTTCTCATCTCCGGATTCGGCTTCAACGACGATCACATAAGTAGCCCGATCATGTCGGCCGTGGAGTCGAACATGTCGCTTCGTCTCGTTGTCTGCGATCCGGTCTTCTTGTCGGATGGCGATCTGGAGGCCGAGGCGTTCGAAATCGGCGGTGCTCCTCCGACAAACCGTTTCCTGCTTGGCTTCAAGCGGATGGTCGACTCCGGGGACGCGCGCATCCACCTGATGAATGGTCGCTTCCAGGACCTGACCGCGGCGCTTCCGGATCTTGTGGGCGAGACCGACCGCGAGCGCCACGTCCAGCGCATCCGGAGCATTCGCGATGCCGCGGAGATGAATGCGTGACGGCGATCAATCCGATCGACGCGGATCGTTACGTCGGCACGGTGACGCTCGTCACGGCCACGCACGTCAACGTGAACCTGCCCAACTCCGTGCCGGGCCGCGAGCATCGGGGCACGTCGCTTGGCGCCGTCGGCGACTTCGTCTTCGTCGACTGTGAGCGTTCGCACGTTCTCGGCCGCATAGTGGAAACCAGGCTACCCGACGGAGAGCGCCTGACCGTGGAACCAAGGGTGGGGGATGCCGGACCGGTGAACCCGATCGGTCGCGTCCAGCTCCTAGCCACGGTCGACCAGCAGTCGAACGTGCTCAAACGCGGCCTGGTGCAGTTTCCGCAAATCGGAGACGGCGTCTACCTCGCCGAGCCGCGGCTGCTCGCGACGCTCATACGCAACGCGGTCAGCGACAAGGGCGATCTCACCCTCAGCATCGGCCGGATCGACGCCGCAGACGGGGTCGATATCTGCCTGCCGCCGGACCGTCTCTTCGGACGGCACTGCGGCGTGTTCGGCGCGACAGGGGGCGGCAAAAGCTGGACCGTCGCCACGCTCGTCGAGCAGGTCAAGACGGCCGGTGGAAAAGCGATCGTCCTCGATCCCACCGGCGAGTTCGCCGGAATGTCATGCGTCGACACTGTGTTTACGTTCGATGCTCCCAGAGGCACTCAACGGCAGGTGCACTTTCCATATCGGCAGATGACCGAAGACGACCTCTTCTCCCTGTTCCGGCCATCCGGTCAGAGCCAAGGACCGAAACTTCGCGAGGCTATAAGAAGCCTGAAGTTAGTGACCGCTATGGGTGACGCGGTTCATGATGGTGTGACCGTCACCGACGGCCTTATCGTCAAGCTGAACAAGCCCCGACGCCCCTTCCTGGAGGCAGTGCGAGCGCATTCCGACCGGCTGCACTCACCCGGCTGCGACTTTTCGATCGAGCACCTTCCGGCCCAGATCAGGCAGGAGTGCGTGTTTGCCACGGGAAACGAAGGCCACTTCGGCGGAGTCGACAACAATGGGGTCGCCTATTGCGAGACCCTGACCTCGCGGATCAACACGCTGGTGACGTCGGAGGAGCTGAGATGCGTGTTTGGCCAGCACGGTGCCTCCCTGGTCGACGAGCTGCGATCCTTCGTGGTCGATGATCGTCGTGACGTAGCCATCGTGTCATTCAAGGACGTGCGCTTCGAGCATGGCACGCGCGAGATCCTGCTGAACGTCATCGGCCGTTTCCTGCTAGGCGAGGCGAGAAAGGGGACCTTTGTCGCGGCCCCGATCGTCATCTTTCTGGACGAGGCGCACCAGTTCCTCGGTCGATCCGTCGGTGACGAGTATTCCTCCGTGAAGCTCGACTCTTTCGGCATCATCGCCAAGGAAGGCCGTAAATACGGACTGACCTGCGTCCTTGCGACCCAGCGTCCCAGAGACGTTCCTCAGGACGTGCTCAGCCAGCTCGGAACGCTCGTCGTTCACCGCCTCACCAACGATCAGGATCGGGAAACAGTCGAGCGAGCATGCGGTGATCTTGATCGCGGCGCGGCGCAGTTCGTTCCGATGCTGGCGCCGGGCGAGGCGATCGTGATCGGACCGGAACTGCCCGCGCCGGTGCCGGTCTTCATCCGACGTCCTGTCTCACCGCCCGACTCAAAAGGTCCTCAGTTCCAGAAGACATGGACGGAACGTCGACAGCGGGTTGCAGACGCCGCCGCAGCCGACGCAGCATAAGCAGACGTTCTTGGCTAATCACTACTTCACGACCGATAAATGGTGCCATCCAGCATGGCGGCCCGGCATTCCCATACCCTCGTCGTCCGCATCGCGCATTGTTGGCTGCCAGAATCGCAGGGGGTATTAGTTTGCCTGAGGATGCGGGACGGCGCCACGCCGACGGCGAGCGTTGGAACCAGGCGCTGGCCGCGTTGGCGGAGCTACCGACCCGTCCGGGAGTGGCCCGTCACGTCGCGGCGATATGGCGTCAGCTAGCAGACGAGCAGCGCGACCCCGTCCGGCGTGCGGAAGCGATCCTCAACATCGCTACCGCCCTCGAGCATGGGACGGAGGAAGACCTCGAGCAGGCAATCGCGATGTCGGAGGTAGCGCTCGCCGGACTGGGCCCGAAGCACCCCGAGGCCGCCGCCGCCCACCTCGCCGCGGTGCAGCGGATCGTGAAGGCCGGGACCCGAACCAACCGTCGGCGCGCGCTGGACCACCTGCATAAGGCGTTGGCCGTCCCAATGACAGCTGGCGGACGGGACGTGCTCATCGCGATGCTCGTCCGCTATGCGACAGTCGCACCCGACTTCGCCGACTTCTCCCGTCTCGGGAGGGCGCAGCACATCTTTGATCGGCTGCAGAAGCACAACCTGAGGGCGCACGAGGTCTGGTCTTCATACGCGGCGATGGTGAGCCTCCACAAGGCGCGCTGGAAGGCCGAAGGTCACCGGCCAAGCCTTGGCAGAGCGATCCAACTCTCCGCGGAGGGCCTCGCACACCATCGGCGCATCGCACCGGAGGATCTCGCGGGCCGAGCCGGTTTTCTACAGCAACGCGCGATCCTCCTGCTGGACCGCCACGAGCATGGCGGCGGCAGACCCGATCTGGACGCGGCCCTGGCCGCCCTGCGCGAAGCTGCCGAGACCAGTACGGACCGTGCCGGGATGCTCAATTCGCTGGCGATCGCACTCATGGACCACGGCGGCGACGCCGCGTCCGATGAGGCGCAAGCTGCCCTGCAGGAGGGCCTCGCTCACAGCGACGATGACGCCTCGATCGCCCACCTGAATTGGACGATGGCGAACTGGCACCTTCTGGCTTACCAGCGCGGGGGGCCGGTGAGCCATCTCGACCAAGCCGTCGAGGCGATCGAGCGCGCCGCCGATCACAAAGACCTCATCGGCGACGACGTGCTCTTCGCGGTATCGCACGCCTATCACGACCGGCATCGCGTCACACGTGCGCAGGACGACATCGATCGCGCCGTTGAGGCGGCGGAGCTGGGGCTCTGTTTAACCGATGCAAGAAACGCTAACCGCTGGAGCCAAGAGGTAACGGCCGCCAACGCGTACCAAGAGCGTGCCCTTAACGGACTTTTCGCTTTCGACGTGGCGGACGCCGAACGTGCGGGCGAACTGTACCGGTCGGCGCTTGGACGCCTTCCGCGGGACTCGGCTCAGCGGGAGGCGCTGGCGGGTTCCGCGATGTGCGCGCTGATCGAGCGCTTCACGATGGATCCGGATCCCCGCCTCATCGACGCCGCTGCCGGCCTGGCTCTCATCCTTCCAGAACGGCCGGACACGGTTGGGGAGCTGGATGCCCTGACCGCCGTCAACCTCGCGACCTTCCACCTCGCACATGGATTGGCCCGGGAGCACGACTCGGGTTGGCTGTCCCTACTGCACAGAACCGCCCGGGAGCATGCCGGCGACGAGATCGGGTGGCTGGCAGCCTCCAACCTGATGCACCGCAACGTGGGTCGGGACTGGACTGCGGTCGTTGAGGCGTTCGAAGTCTTGGACTCGCAGCGCGCGCAGCGGCTGGCGGCAGCGCAGGGGATAGGCGAGCGGGCGATGGCGCTCCGGCGCGAGCAGAGCGTCTCCGCTATTGCCGGCCTCGCGCTCGTGAACCTCGGGCAGCCCGATGCTGCCGTCCGGCTTCTCGACAGGTCGCAGGCGGCACTCCTGCTCGGTCACCGTGCCGACCCCGTTGGCGGGGACAATCTCGGAGGAGCCTTCGACGCCATCCTCTACCCCGTCTCGACGCGCTACGGAGCCTACGTCCTGACCGTCACTTCTTCGGGCATGACCGGAAGGACGGTGCCGGACATCGAGTTCGAATTCTCGGACCAGCCGTCTCCGCCCTCTCCAGCCACCATGGAGTCCGCGGCGGCCATGATCTCAGCGGCTTTCCCCGAGAGGCTGCCGCCTCGCCTGCTCGTCGTGCCCGCGGGCCGGCTGGGCGGCATACCATGGAGCGCGGTCGCCCATGGGACCTGCAAGGTCGTAGACGACTCCATTCTCGCCGTGCTGCCGACGCCGCAGTTGCTCGGCAACGGAACGGCCCCGGAGGGTTCGTCCGCTCTGATCGTCGACGCGGCCGACGCCCTGCCCGGCAACCCACTGCGGCACGCAGCAGCCGAGACGAGCCAGCTTCGGGCCTGGATGCCCCGAGGTCGCGATCTGGCAGGCACCGAGCTTTCCAGCGGTGCCGTGCTGGAAGCCCTGCCGACCTCCACTATTGCGCACTTCGCATGTCATGGGGTCATGGAGACGGAGGAGCCGACCGCGTCACGGTTGATCCTTACGGCGGACGATGCGCTCCGCGTCTCCGGCATCCTCGAGGTCGATTGCTCGAACCTGTCGCTGGTCGTCCTCTCCGCGTGTCGCTCAGCCGTGCACGGTCACGAAATGGCGGACGAGTTCACCAGCCTCGCAGTCGCGTTCCTGGTGGCGGGCGCCCACACTGTCGTCGGCACGCTCTGGAACGTGAACGACGCAGCCGCCTCACTGTTCTCGCGCCGCCTGTTCGACACCATCCGCAGCGGCATCGCCCCACGCGACGCCGTGCGCCTTGCTCAAGTGTGGTTGCGGGACTCGAGCAACGGCGAGATCGCGGACTGGCTGACCACGCTCGGACCACCCGACACGAACGCCGAACGACGCCTGCGGGATGATCTCGCTGCATCGCGCGCGATCGTCGGGTTCAGAGACGTCCGTCACTGGGGCGGCTTCGTTTGCTATGGCTGACGCCGAGCCGACAAGCTTCAAGCGTCCAGGAACGCGACCATCCAAAAGTCAACTGCCGCTGTAGTCTCGGAGGGCCAACGAGGGTCAAAGCGGCGCGACTGCTGAGATGAATGAGGATGCGCGCCGTTCAGCCGCAGACATGAACGAGTGTCTGAAGCCGGAGAGCGCGAAAGGCCTCGCGAGTGACTGATTCTGAGTCTCTTTAGCCTCGCGAACTTCCTGAAGGAATGTCCGCTTCGCACATCAGCGGGCCCGAACCCGCCGGTCCGCAGCCGGCCCAGTTTCGGCCGGTCTGGAATGCGCCTCCATCTCGGTCGTTCGAGTGGTCGCGATCTTCGCCCGAAAGCTGCCGTTGGTTCAGCCTAGCGTCGATGGCAGCCACGCGCCCTAATATCGGTCACTAGGTCAATCGCCAGCGCCGCCCGGAAGCGGACATAGAGCACACCGTACGCAGCGCGGAGGTGTCAGCTTTTCCAGGTATTTAATTCACAGCGGACTGACAGCTATCGGCCCCGAAGCGGTCAAAAATAGCAGTCGATCGCCAATTGGAATTGCAGTGGGTGGCGACGATTTTCCTCTCTGAAAGGTCCGAAGCAGGACCCAAGCGAGCAACGCAGTTCAAGGGGCGTTACCCTTAACCTATTTGATTTGCCTGCTGGAAGTGGTGGTGCCCCATAGACGATAAAGATGGGCACTCAGATCTTTGGAGAATATTCGTCACTCTGCCTCGCTGACGTCCGCTTTGCGCCCTGATCCCGGCCATTCGAGTGGCCGCGCTTTTCGCCCGAAAGCTGCCGTGGCTTCAGCCTAGGGTCGATGGCTGCAACGCGCCAATTTCAGACGTCCGAGGGATACCTTACCAGTGCCAACAGCAGATACCATTTCCGCGATCCGGGAGCGTGCGAGCGACTAAGCATTCAACCCGTGGCTGCTAATTCGCGAGCCAAAGGTGTAGTAAGCGTGCAGTGCTTGATCACCGTCGAGGGCGAAATGTTTCGTATCGTTTTTTGGATGAACGCTCGATTATAGTTTCTCGAAAGCAAGGTATGGTCAGTGAATTATCGGTGTGCCTCGTTTGTAATTAGACTAACGTAACCGCCACAGTTCGCTCCGGCGGCGGGTCGGTCGTTGGCCCGAAACAGTGAGGCTGGCGCGCGGCAATTGCGCGGCAAGACGCGGTGGGACTATTGCAAGTAGGCGAGTGCGCAGATCGTTCCAGGTCACGCTGAAGAAGATCAGCGAGCTTCCCGCTACTAGAAGACCCATTACGGCTGCCAAGTCGCCGTTGCCGAACTGATCGAAGATGCCCACGGTGGGCACGAGACAGCCTACAAGCAGCGAGCGCCGGTCAAGCAGCAGGGAAATCACTGCTGCGCCTGCCACCATAAGCAAAACATAGGGAAGATCTGCAACAGGGAGCCCGGTTAGGATCAGTTGGCCATCCTCCATGCCGGTTCCGGTCAAAAGCCAGAACAGCGCACGACTCATCAGCACCCCGGCGAGACAATGGAGCCAGAAGGCGACCTGTGACCGTTCGGTTTCACGGCGAATGTCAGTGAGGTCCCACCATATTCCGGCGATCATAGTGCCAGTTGCAATGGCGAGAGCCGCCCCGGCGACAATCCACTGGTTCTTATAACCAACTGTCTGTCCAATGGCCAGCAAGAGAGCAAAAGCATAGCCTGCGATTGCAAGCGCGATTGTCGGAGGGAAGCGGAAGGCGCACCAGTGAGCGCGCATGAGGGGCCCATGTGCCGCAATAATCACAAGGAAGATGGGGAGAGTATAGTCCCTTGGCCGGATCGGTGAGGCCTCGGCAGCGGCAGCTGCCACGATCCCCAAGCCAATTAAAGAGAACCCAGCAAATGCTGCCGTCAGCACTAAGGCCAGGGCCGGGGCGGAGCGAAGTTTTATCCGCAGGGTGAGTTTGAAGAGCACGGCGCACGTGACTCCGCAAGATATCGAAAGCAAAGGCCAAATGTATTTCGGGTTGCCGAGACTGGCCATAAATAGGCCAACTGCGGCTAGGATCATCGCGGCGCCCAAGCCGATCACAAGGTCTGCGTAGCCGCCAAACAGCTGGAATTTTTCCGAGGTCGGAGCGGGCATGCCATCCTGCTTGGCTTGGAAGTTGCGCAGCGCTATCGCCTGATCTTCGCCAATCAAACCGGCCGCAGCAGCCGCGTCGAGATCTATTTCCGTTCGCATTAGAGAACGATACCGAGTTGATAGCTAAGCATTCGCTAAGGCGATTGAGGGTCAGTCAGCCCGCATCCTAGTTCATCTTCCCCATCGATTATCAGCAGACGGTTCATTAGCCGAATGTCTGCTTTACCTAGGATCGTCGGCAATTCAGAGCGAGCCTTTAAAAGTGTAGACTTCTCCGAGAACCTCTCGCCAATTCCGGGCCGAGATCGAAAAAAGATCGTATTGCAGCAGGACGTGATACGCTATGTCCTTGCAGACCGAGCAAGAACGTTTGGTCTTAGTCAGCGCCCAGCAAAACCGCCTCAAGCTTGTCGAACGCCTGCTTCCAGCCGCCTTCTCCGCCAGAGCCTGCAGGCACAGCGGCATGGGTCATCGTCATTCGTGTCCGGCCATCGGTCTCTGCCAGCTCGACGGTTACGTCGGTTACGTCGGTTACTTCGGGTGTTCCCTCGGGCTTGCCCATGCGCGATGGGGGGATGACGTTGCCTTGAGCGTCACACATGCTCTCGGTGTAGACCAACAGTAATTTAAAAATTGACGGCGGGACATCGACAGGCAGGCCCTACGACGATCTAGCTAGTTTCAATCGCTTCATTGACCTATCGATGTTTTGCTATTGGCAGTGCGCTTTGCCCCCCGATAGGTCGAAGATTGTCCGTCAGTTCGCTTCGAGATTCGGACAAAAAGCGGAACGACCGCTTTCGGCCCAGTTTCGGCCGGTCTGGAATGCGCCCCATTTCGGTCGTAGCCGTGCCTCCAGGCTCTCCCCGAAAGCGGACACGAAACTAACTCTAAATTGATCTTCCATCGTTCTTTCGTTGGCCAATTGCGGCCGAGGAGACCCGAAGGTGACAGTGGATTACGAGGCGCTTGAAGCCGTGTCGGTGTCCGAGGCTATAAAGTGGGCAGAGAGCCAATCCTGCCCCGTAACTCTCTATCTTTACGACCTTGGTGCGGGATTTGGAGATGAAGAGCATTTCGCCAATGTCGAAGTGCGATTCTATGAGGAAGACGACACCTAAGAAACCTCCGCAACCGGGTCGATAGCCGCCAGTCTGCTATTGGCACATCTGTAGCTCGGTGAAGCTGTCCCGAATTGGGTGGGAAGCGGACATTCTGCTCAGCACGCCTTACAGTCAGCTCGGGGGCCGATTGCGGACTGTCCACTTTAATTGTGAATGCATGAAAAGCTGCCGTAAGAATGGGCGGTGATCCGCGGCGTTGACAATGTGGTAATTTGGTGGGCGTAAGGGCGAATTATCAAATCTGTTGGTGTAGACTAACCTATGACTACGACCCGCGCGCTCGCCGCAGCAGCGCTCCTTCTGGCGGCACCTGCGGGAGCACAGAGCCTGGAGCAATCCTATGCCGATCAGTGCTCTGTCGATCAAAAGACCGAAGTCTGTGAGGTGCTTCGCAAGGCCCTGCTGGAAAAGCTTGAAAGCGGAAGTGCTGCGCCCGACAAGGTCCGGGCGGGTCCCATCGCGAGCGATGCTTGGCTAGCCTTCGCGACTCTCGCCGATGGAGGATACTGGTACGCGCCCGGCAGCATTCTCCGGTTCGAACCATCTGCTTCCGGACAAGTATTACGCTTCGAAGACCTTCTAAAGGAAAAATCCTCGTCGATCGAACTGCGCGATGGTCGCCCCGTCTGGACGGATGCATCTGGCGAATGGAGCACACGGGTCTCCGCCACGACAATCGAAGCTACGAAGGGCGACCAGTCTGACAAGATCAGTTTCTCCTTGGCGGGCGACAACACGCGTCTTACGCTGGACAGAACGTATCTGTTTCAGGGCCGTGTCCTTCAGGATGAGCCGGTCACCTATCGGCGTTTGTCGCCGCATGAGGTGGTCGAAATCGGCCATGAACTAACGCGTGTTCAAGACCCGGCTGTTCTTAGTCAAGTCTGGGGTAGCCTGGCAGATCGCACGGGTCGCGCATTTTCGGCCAAAGCCAGCTCGGACGGGAGCCAAAAGAGGATCAACTACTACTACTGGAATGTCCCGGGGGTTTCGCTTTTCGTCGATTCGGCTGATGTTACGAAGGGTCGGATTTCTCAGCAACCATTTACTTGGATTATGTATTCCTACGATCCCATCACCCAATCCGTGGCGATCGCCCGCGCTGACAGTGTCTCAATCAATGAAACTGGTGTTCAGATCAGTTACCCGGAAGCGCGAGTGGAATCCCAAGTCCGCCCTTCCGGCGGCTATTCAGAAGCCACGTTCAGATTGAAGAACGGAAAGTGGAAGAAGACCATCACTTTCGATTACGCTCCGGCCGGAGCCGACATCCAATCGACAATCGCTAGATTGACCGCTCCCAAGCAACGCGGGAGCGGCGGCCTGTTCGGCACGCTCCTAGGTGCCGCGGTCGGCGGTGTTGCCGCTGCAGCGGGTGGTGCGGATGCGGCGACCGCGGCAGAGCTGATGTTGAAGGGCGCGGCGGTCACCAGCGGCAATGCCCAGATGGCCGCCGCCATGGCCAAGGGTAGCGCAGAGGTCGCGGCCAGCAACGCGCAGATGGAATCACAGCTGCAAGGCTCCATCAACCGCGGGTTGTCGCAGGGCAACGCGCAATATCGCGCGGCGCAGGGACAGTCGCAGATCGGATCACAAAACGGACAACTGCGAGGCTCGGTCTCACCGCAAGGCTTATCCTCTGGGAGTGCGGCGGCGGCCCCATACGGCGATCCCATTGAGACATTGTATTACTTCTGTAGTGCCAACGCAAAGCCACTCGACGGCGGTCCTCGTGACGACTGGTATCTCTCGCGCATCGGCCCGGTGCAGGTCTCCACGCGCGGCGGCGCGCAGGATCTCGACGTGACACCCCCTTGGCGCGAATACATCACGTCACAGGTGCCCGGCGCCTTCTCGATCAATTGTTATGGCAGGCCGGACCGTGCCGAAGTCGAAGCGCAGAAGGCACGCATCAAGGCCAACAAATGGACTTCGCACGAAGTGGATTACGCCCCTCATACCCAGTGAGACGGCACCGCGAGGTCGAAGTTTGGCAGGAAGAAAAGGCTGCCATCTTCGATACTTGGTGCGAACGATTGCCAGCTTGCGACAACAGGCTATTAGCACCTGAGCGTCCGAAGTGAGTGCGCGTAGCTGACGCTTCTCCAATGTCCGCAATCGGGTCGTTAGCGGACTGGCAGCCTTTCGATAAAAGGGGCCAAAAGCGGACCGTCAGCTTCCGGCCCAGAAGCGGTCAAAAATAGCAGTCGATCGCCAATTGGAATTGCAGTGGGTGGCGACGATTTTCCTCTTTGAAAGGTCCCAAGCAGGACCCAAGCGAGCAACGCAGTTCAAGGGGCGTTACCCTTAACCTATTTGATTTGCCTGCTGGAAGTGGTGGTGCCGCTTAGGTGACTCGAACACCTGACCCCATCATTACGAATGATGTGCTCTACCAACTGAGCTAAAGCGGCACTGGAGGCGGCCCATATCCGCATGGCGGTGCGGGTGCAATGCCTCAATGCAACAGGTGGAGGCCCGAGCCGGAATCGAACCGGCGTGCAAGGATTTGCAGTCCTCTGCGTAACCACTCCGCCATCGGGCCTCATCCCGTCATCCGGCGCAAGCGCCGCGGAGACCGGCGCTGCTAGCCCAAGCGCGCGGACGGCGCAATGGGCTTGGCACACCGCTTCGTCACGCGTCGTGAAAGCTTGGCGGTTCCTTCGCCATGCCAGCGCGCACCGACTCGATCTGGTTGGGCGATCGCAGCAGCTTGATCTGCTCCTCGCTCTCGCGGAGCAACAGCGCGTCGGTGCTGTCGTCGTACCAGGCGTTGGAGATGCGCTTCGCCGCGCGGCTCGCGTGGGGGGAACGTGCTGCGATTTCGCGCGCGATGGCTGTGGCTTGTGCCAGCGGATCGGCGTCGACATGCGTCACGAAGCCGTATTCGCGCGCTTCCTCGCCCGAGAATTCGCGCGCGGTGTAGGTCAGTTCGCGCAGCACGTCGTCGCGCACGTTGCCGCGCCACAGCGGATAGCCTGCCATGTCGGGCACCAAGCCCCATTTCGCTTCCATCACCGCCATGCGCGTGTCGGGCGCCGCGACGCGGATGTCCGCGCCGCTCGCGATCTGGAGACCGCCGCCGAAGCACACGCCGTGGATCGCCGCGACCACCGGCATCGGCAGTTTTCGCCATGCCATCGCGGCCTGCTGCGGCGTGTTGGCGTTGCCATGCGTTCGCGCCGAGAGATCGTTGCCCGACCCACCGGCTGCCATCGATGCAAGATCGAGCCCGGCACAAAAGGCGCGCCCTTCGCCCGAAAGCACCACCGCGCGCACGCCCGGATGCGCGGCCAGGGCATCGCCGATATTGGCCAGCGCATCGAACATCGCGGGATCGAGCGCGTTCATCTTGTCCGGCCGGGCAAGACGCACCTGCGCCACGTGGTCAGTCACTTCGATCGTGATGCGTTGCTCGCTCATCTGCTGGGGTCTCTCTCGCTTCGGTTGGCTCGGTGATGACATAACGGCCGGGGTCGGGAAAGCCATGGCCGCCGAAAAGGCCGCGGTCCATGTCGTGCATCAGATAGCCGCCGCTGTCGTCGGTCCGCACCAGCCCTTCCACCCCGAACTGCGCCAGCCGCGCGCGCAGGCGCGAGATATGCACCTCCACGCTGTTCGTGCCCGGATCGTGATGAAGGCGCCAGACGTCGCGGAGCAGCGCCTTGCGGCTGATGGGCCGACCCCGCGCCTCGGCCAGCCGCCAAAGCAGCTCGAATTCGCGTGGACGAAGCGCCATCCACCGCCCGCCGGTCTGCGCGTCGCGATGGATGAGGTCGAGCGTCAGCGGCCCGATATGCCAGCTGCGCGGGATGCGGGTGTAGTTGATGACCGAGCGACTGACCCGCATCGCCAGCTCTTCCAGCGTGACGGACGATCCGCAGACATCAGCACAGCCTGCCGCGATCAGTCCGATGCGCTGGTGGCTGTCGTCGACTCCCACGGCGATCGTTCGGGCGCGCAGGCATTGCGCTGGCATATCGCGGCCATCGCACAGCAGCGGATGCACTCCTGCCAGCGTCAGGTCTAGGGTCCAGCCCAGCTGCCGCAGGTCGAACTGCGCCACGGGCTGCGTACCCCGCCCGAGCCAGGAATATCGTCCCACAAGCAGACCCCGTCATCATGAGGCCCCCTTGTCCCGGCAGACCCTGTCCCGAGCCCGGCTAACGGAGGCGGGCCGAGACAGGCAAGCCGGGAGACTGCGGATGCTGGCGCCTGCCGTCAGGCCGCGCTGGTGTTGACGCCCATGGACGACAGGTAACGCTTCACGTTGCGCGCGGCCTGCCGCAGCCGCTGTTCGTTCTCGACCATAGCGATGCGGACGTAGCCTTCACCATCCTCGCCATAACCGACACCGGGAGCGACCGCGACTTCGGCATGGGTGAGCAATTGCTTGGAAAACTCCAGGCTGCCCATGTCCTTCAGTGCGGGCGGCAAGGGCGCCCATGCAAACATGCTGGCCGGTGGGGACGGAATGTCCCAACCCGCACGCCCGAACGATTCGACCAGCACGTCGCGCCGCTTGTGGTAAAGCTGGCGGTTCTGTTCGACGATGTCCTGCGGCCCGTTGAGCGCGGCCACGCCTGCTGCCTGAATAGGCGTGAAGGCGCCGTAATCGATGTAGCTTTTCACCCGCGTCAGTGCCGCGATCAGCGTGCGGTTGCCGACGGCAAACCCCATCCGCCAGCCCGCCATCGAATAGGTCTTTGACAGCGAGGTGAACTCGATCGCGACGTCCTTCGCGCCCGGAACCTGCAGGATCGAGGGCGTCGGCTTGCCGTTGTAGTAAAGCTCCGAATAGGCGAGGTCGGAAAGGATCCAGACCTTGTGCTCGCGCGCCCAGTCGACGAGCTTCGTGTAGAACTCCAGGTCGACAACCTCCGCCGTCGGGTTCGACGGGTAGTTGACCACCAGGATGGTCGGACGCGGGGCGGTGAAGTACATCGCCTTTTCCAGCGCATCCCAATAGTCGGCATTCGGCGTCGTGGGTACGGAACGGATCGTGGCGCCCGCGATGATGAAGCCGAAGGTATGGATCGGATAGCTGGGATTGGGCGCGAGAATGGTGTCGCCCGGCGCGGTTATCGCGGTCGCGAGGCTGGCAAGTCCTTCCTTGGACCCCAGCGTGACCACGACTTCGCTTTCGGGATCAAGCTCCACCCCGAAGCGGCGCTGGTAGTAATTGGCCTGCGCCTTGCGCAGACCGGGGATACCCTTCGACTGGGAATATCCGTGCGCATCGGGGTTCTGTGCCACCTCGCACAGTTTGTCGATCACGTGCTCGGGCGGCGGCAGATCGGGATTGCCCATGCCGAGGTCGATAATGTCGCGTCCCGACTGCCGCGCCGCGTGCCGCATCGCGTTGACTTCGGCGATGACATAAGGCGGCAAGCGCTTGATACGATAGAATTCGTCGTCCATTCGGGAAATATCCTGTGCCTTCTGGCTAAGCTGGGCGCACAATTGTGACGCAATCGAATCGCCAGCGCAACGCCTAACCGCGGCGTTTGCTGCGCCGCACAAGAGTTGATAGGACAAGCCGCGATGGACAAATCCGACGATACGCCCGCCTTCGACCCCTCGACGCTGGCGACGATGTTCACGCCCAATCCCGCCGCGATGCAGCAGATGTTCTTTCCCCTGCTCGGCTCGCCACAGGCGGGCGGCGTCGCCGCCATCGACCCGGCGCGCTGGGGCGAGAACATGCAGAAGCTGCAGGAAGTATGGACCGCCTACCAGCGCGAAACCGCCCTGTCGCAGACACCGCCGCCATTCCTCGATCCGACCCAGTGGTCAAGCTTCTTCGAAGGCTGGTATCGTTCGATGCCGTTCACCCATCCCGATGTTCAGCAGGAACTGTGGAACGAAGGGATGCGCGTGTGGCAGTCCGTCATGTCGCTCTATGGCCAGACCGGCCTCGAAAGCGCGCAGGTCAATGCCGACGCTCTCCCCCGCAAGGATCGCCGCTTCGCCGATCCCAAGTGGCGCGAGCAACCGGTCTTCGCGCTGATCCACCAGACCTATCTGATGCTGGCCGAACGGCTCGAGGCGATGGTGGACCAGATCGACGGCCTGAGCGAAGACAAGCGCGAGCAACTGCGCTTTTCCACCCGCACCGCACTGGAAGCGCTGTCGCCCGCCAATTTCGCGATGACCAACCCCCTGGTGATCGAACGTACGATGGCGACCAGCGGAGAGAACCTCGTCAAGGGGGCGGAGCATATGCTTGCGGACCTGCGCAAGGGCCAGCTCACCCATACAGACGCGGATGCCTTCACCCTTGGCGAAAACATCGCGATCACGCCGGGCAAGGTCGTGCACCAGACCGACATGCTCCAGCTGATCCAGTACACGCCGACCACGGACAAGGTGCTGGAAACGCCGCTGGTGATCTTCCCCCCGTGGATCAACCGCTATTACATTCTCGACCTCAATCCGCAGAAAAGCTTCATTCGCTGGGCGGTGGAACAGGGCATCACCGTGTTCGTCGCGAGCTGGAAGTCGGCCGATGCGAGCATGGTCGACGTGGTGTGGGACGATTACATCCAGGCCGAGATCGACGCCGTGGACTTCATCCGCGACCGGCTCGACGTGCCCAGCGTCCACGCGATCGGCTATTGCGTTGCAGGCACAACACTCGCCGCGGCGCTGGCGATCCTCGCGCGGCGCAAGGAAGCCGACAAGGTCAGGAGCGCGACCTTCTTCACCGCGCAGGTCGATTTCGAGGAAGGCGGCGATCTCAAAGCGTTCATCGCCGAGGGGCCGCTGGCGATGGTCGATCAGGCCAGTGGGCCGGGCTATCTCGACGGGCGCTTCATGGCGGCGACCTTCAACATGCTGCGCTCGACCGACCTGATCTGGAACTACGTCGTCAACAATTACATGATGGGGGAGGACTATCCCGCCTTCGACCTCCTGCACTGGAACGGCGACACCACGAATCTTCCGGCGAAGTGGCATGGCAGTTACCTGCGCGATCTCTATCGCGACAATCGCCTGGTCCTGCCCGACGAGATGTCCGCCTGCGGCACGCCGATCGACCTGACGCGGGTCAAGACGCCGTCCTACATCCAGGCCGGGCGCGAAGATCACATCGCGCCGGCCGCCAGCGTCTTCAAGATGACCCGCCATTTCGACGGGCCGACCCGGTTCGTCCTCGCGGGCAGCGGCCATATCGCGGGAGTGGTCAATCCGCCTGATGCGAAGAAATACCAGTACTGGACCAACGAGGCTGAGGTATCCTCACTTGCCGAGTTCCGCGAAGGGGCGATCGAGCACCCCGGAAGCTGGTGGCCGGACTGGCTGTCATGGCTGACCGCACAGGGCTCCGAAACGGTTGCGGCGAAAGGCAAGCGTGTGCCCGGAAGCAAGGGCGACAAGGTCATCGAAGACGCGCCCGGGACATACGTCCGCACCCGGTAACCGGGGCGCCCTTGCCGTTTTGTGCAGTGCACAAATTTCCTTGACAGGTCGACTGCCGATGCTTATTGTGCAGTGCAACAAAGCGATCGAACCAAGGAATGAAACATGGCAGATGCCACGGCTGACAAGACCCTCGAAGCCAGCGAAAAGGCTTTCGCCGAAGCTGCCGAGAAATCGGTCAGTGAAAAGGCTGTCGCTCAGGCCGTCCAGGCGGACAAGCCGAAGCCGGAAGTGAAACCGGCAGAGGTCGCCAAGGCCGTCGCCGCAAAGGCTCCCGCTCCCGCCAAGGCTCCGGCCAAGAAGGCAGTGGCGAAGAAGGCTCCTGCGAAGAAGCCTGCCCCCAAGGCGAAGACATTGCCCGCGAAATCGAAGGCCAGCGATCTGACCATTCCGTCGCTGAAGAAACCGGCGCAGCCCGCCGAACCCAAAACCACACTTACCGAACTCAAGGAAACCATCATGGCCAAGACCCAGACCAACACCGTCGCAGACACGATGAAGACCGCGATGAGCGAATTGCAGACCCGCGCCAAGACCGCCTACGAAAAGTCGACCGCCCTCACCGGCGAAATGGTCGAATTCAGCAAGGGCAACGTCGAAGCCATGGTAGAAAGCGGCAAGGTGCTCGGCACCGGCATGCAGGACATGGGCAAGTCCTATGTCGAAGAAATGAAGGGCGCCTACTCGACCGTCACCGGCGACATGAAGGAAATGGCTGCCGTGAAGTCGCCGACCGAGCTGTTCCAGCTGCAAAGCAAGATTGCTCGCCGCAACTTCGACAATGCCATCGCCTTCGGTTCGAAGAACACCGAAATGATGGTCAAGCTGTTCAACGATGCCTTCGCGCCGATTTCGAGCCGCGTGAGCGTCGCTTCGGAAAAGCTGTCCAAGGCAGCCTGATCGAATTTTCTCCGCCGCGGCTCTCTCTCCTCTCCAAAATCCGCGGCAGGGGAACCGGGGGTTACCCCGAAACACGGGCCGGGCAGTCGCGAGACTGTCCGGCCCGACCTTTTGCAGCTGACCTTTTTTGAGTGCCCGCGACTTGAAGCGCGGCCCGACTCTTGCGATATTCGCGGTTCAATGATCGACCCCGCCACCTTCTCCATCCTTCCCGCACGCCTTGCGGGCGACGCGCCCGAAGGGCCGCCGGACGATGGCGACGGCGACGGCCAGGTCGGCCTCGCGACGAAGACGCGGACGAAGCCCAAGCGCCCCAGCCAGTTCAAGGTGCTGATGCTCAACGACGATTACACGCCGATGGAATTCGTCGTCATGTGCCTGAAGCGCTTTTTCAGCATGGACCTGGAACAGGCCACGCGGGTCATGCTCCACGTCCACCAGAAGGGCGTCGGCGTATGCGGCATCTTCCCCTACGAAATTGCCGAAACCAAGGTGAACCAGGTGATGGATTTCGCGCGTCAAAATCAACATCCGCTGCAATGCACGCTGGAAAAAGCCTGAAGGGCATGACCGCGGTGTGATGCCGCGCTATAGCCGGACCCGACCGGACCCCAGCGCGAGCATATTCCTCCCTTGAAACTCTTCACCGCCACCGACCGCTATATCCTGCGCCTGGTGCTGGTGCCGATGATTTCCGTCTTCGTCATCGCGGCATCGCTGCTGTTGCTCGACAAGATGTTGCGACTGTTCGACTTCGTCGCGGCAGAGGGTGGGCCGGTCGGCATCGTCTTCCGGATGCTGGCGAACCTGCTGCCCGAATATGCCGGTCTTGCCATTCCGCTCGGCCTGATGCTCGGCATACTGCTGGCCTTCCGCAAACTTGCGACCAGCAGCGAGCTGGATGTCTTCCGCGCGGTCGGGATCGGCTACGGGCGCCTGTTGCGCGTGCCCTATATGATCGCCTTCGGCCTTGCCGCGCTCAACTTCGCCATCGTCGGTTATCTCCAGCCACTCAGCCGCTATTACTACGAAGAGCTGGAGTTCCAGCTTCGCTCCGGTGCGCTGGGTGCCTCGATCAAGGTCGGCGAATTCGTCACGCTGGCGGACCGCATGGCGCTGCGCGTCGAGGAAAGCGAAGACGAGGGCCGCCGCCTGATGGGCATTTTCGCCCGCGTCGCCAGTTCCAAGGGCACAGTGCTGTCGATTTCCGCGCGCGAGGGGCGCTTCCTGTCGAACAAGGACAATCGCGACACGATCATTCTGCGGCTGGAAGACGGCACCATCGTGCAGGACATTCCCGGCAGCGACCCGCGCGTCCTCAGCTTCTCGCGCCATGATCTGCCGATCGATCTGCCTGCGATCGAGCGGTTCCGCGGTCGTGGAGACCTCAAGGAAGACCGCGAGTATATCCTGCCCGAACTGCTTAAACTGGGTTGGGACAAGGGCGCTTCCGACCTCGTTCGCGACCAGAGCCAGGCCGCTTTCAACTATCGCATGGTGGAGGTCGTGATGATGCTGCTTCTGCCGCTTCTCGCCGTGGCACTGGCGATCCCGCCGAAGCGATCGACCTCCGCGCTGGGCGTGTTTGTGTCGATCGTGATGGTGGTCGCCTATCACAAGATCAATCAGTACGGGGAATCGGTCGCCTCGCTTGGCCGGCTCGATCCGTGGCTCGCGCTATGGGGGCCGTTCGCAATCTTCGCCGCGCTGATCATCTGGATGTATTACCGCGTCGCCTATGTTCCCGGCGGGCAGGCGATCGGGTGGATGGAAACCGCCTTTGCCAAGCTCGGAAAACGCTTCAAGTCGCTGCTTCGCAAGGTTCGGCGGGATCCACGGCCCAGCGTGATCGGAGGCGCGGATGCGGCTTGATTTCTTCCCCTCGCGCAGGCTGACGACCTACCTCGCGAAGACGTTCGTCGTCCGCATTGCCGCCGTGCTGGTCATGTTGGTGGTGGTCCTGCAGGCGCTCGACCTGCTTTCGCAGACGGGCAACATCCTCGCCCAGCCGGGCAACGGACAGGCCGAGGTGCTGCAATATGTCTCGTTGCGCGCGCCGCAGCTGGTCGCGCGCTTCCTGCCCTATTCGGTGCTGCTGGCAACCATCATCACGCTCGCCACGCTAAACGCCAACAGCGAGGTGATCGCGATGAAGGCGGCAGGCCTCTCGGCGCATCAGATCCTCGCGCCGCTGGTGCTGACGGCAGGCGTGATCTCGGCAATCAGCTTCACTTTTAACGAAACCGTGGTCACCCGTGCCTCGGCCAAATTGCAGGCTTGGGATGCCGTCGATTTCGGACCGATCCCCACGGACGAGAAGGCGCGGACCAACGCCTATTTCACATCGGACGACGACATATTGGTGGCCCGGCTGGTGTCGGGCGAAGGTGACGACATCACCCTGAGCGGCGTGACCTTCTACGAGCGGGGACAGGGCGGCGCGATCGTGCGCCAGTTTCGCGCGGACCGTGCGACCTACGCAAACCCCGGCTGGGCGCTGGAGCAGCCGACCCGGTTCGACGTCGGCCCCGCCCTGTCCGTGGAAACCCCCGAGACCTTTATCGTGGCCGAACGCCTGACACCGGCGCAGATCATGCTGGGCAAGATCGATCCCGATGCCACGTCGGCGGGCGAATTGTCCGACCATATCGACGCGCTCGACGCCGCCGGGCGACGCACGGCGGAGCTGAAGGGCGCATGGTGGCACAAGTTTTCCGGTCCGCTGTCCGCCTTGCTGATGCCGATCCTCGGTGCGGTGGCGGCCTTCGGGCTCGCGCGATCGGGGCAGTTGTTCGTCCGCGCGGTGATCGGCATGGCGTTGGGCTTTGCCTATTTCGTCGTCGACAACGCCGCGCTCGCCATGGGCAATTTCGGAGGCTACCCGCCACTTCTGGCAGCCTGGGCTCCCTTCGTGCTGTTCGCGCTGATCGGTGAGGCCGTGCTCATCCGCACCGAGGAATAGCGGAATGTGGCGCAAATAAGGCTTGCATTGCCCGATTGGCGCCTTATTTAGTTTGTGTCGCCCTTTCGCATGACAGGGCGCGCTCTCAGGAGAAGACTTATGAAGAAGATTGCTCTGACCGCCGCTCTGGTTCTTCCCATCGCGCTCGGCCTCGCCGCCTGCAACGAAGCCGAAGCGCCGTCCACGGACGTTGCCGAAGACACCACAGCCACCATGCCGGCCGAAGACGCCGCTGCTGGCGACGCGATGGTCGACGGCACGGTCGAAGGTGACGCGGCTGCCGCCGACACCAGCGACACGGTCTCCGTCAGCGAAGACGGCGTGAACGCTTCGATCAACGACGGCGAAACCGCGGTCGACGTGAACATGGACGAAGATCCTTCGGCCACCGTCACCACCAACTAAGGCGTTTTCGCCTTTGACGTGAAGCGGCCCCTGCAGCGATGCGGGGGCCGTTTCCGTTTGGGATCAGGAGATGCCCCGGCCCCGCGTCATGGTGCTGCGCGCTATGCGTCCGACCAGCACCGCCATGCCCTTGTGATTGGCACCGTGGAACGTCGAATCCGTGCCGAGCGCCTTCGCCAGGCGCCGATGCGCCTCCGGCAGGGAGTGGTAAGGCATCGACGGCATCAGGTGATGCAGCGCGTGATAGCGCAGGCCGACCGGCGCCCACAGTTCGGCCATCAGGCCCGGAGGCGGGACATTGACCGAGTCCAGATATTGGGCGGTCACGGTCATCGGCTCGCCTTCATTCTCCCACAGATGCGCGACAAGCGTGCGGAGCTGGTTGAGAACGCCGACGACGGAGAAGACGGCAAGCGCGATCAGCAAGGGGCGCCAGCCGATGAAGAAAATGCTTCCAATCAGGGCGATGGCCCACACGGTGGCCCCGACCTCCTGCCACAGGACGCGCGCTTTCAATTCGCCTTCGGGCGGGCGGCGGCGGAAATCGGGATTGATCGCCAGCGCGGAGAAACGCTCCCACACGGTCCGGCGCAGCGGCGGGATCGCGAGGCTGAGCGGATTAAGGATACCGAAGCGAATGATCAGGCCGATAGGCGCGAGCAAGGCTATCGCGACAAACGCAGGCAGCGACCACGGTTTCATCAGCGCGAGCGGCAGGTATTCCGGATCGTCCTTCGTCCCGTATTGCGTGCGCTTGTGATGCAGCGTGTGAACGCCCTCGTACATGAAGGACGGGGTCAGCATCGGTATTCCGACAAGCAGGTTCCAGCCGAGCCGGAATCCGGGCAGCGCGCTGCGGTGAATATGGCTGATTTCATGGATGAACAGCAACGCACGATAGAGCGCGAGCACGGCGACCAGCCCGCTCGCCACCGCAGCCACCGGGTTTGCCAGCAGGATAGCGCCGGCCAGACCGGCATAACCCAGACCCGCCGAGATCAGCAGGTCCGGCCAGTAGATCGCACCGCGGGCCTCTGCGATGTCCTTGGTCAGGTCTCGCGCGGCGCGCAGCATCGCCTTGTCGTCCGGAATATCGGCGTGGACACGGCGCGCCGGGGCTGGCGAGCCCGCGGTCGGTGCGATGGTGTCGATAATCGGTTGCGTGCTCATGGTCGGGTTCGATCTGCTTGTAGGGGGAAGTGCACCCGGGGGGCGCTGTATCATCGCCGGGCAGTGTCGGCAAAGGCCCGCTTGACAATGCCCGTATGCCACACACAGGGCTAAGCCAGGCTGAACGGAAAGGGCTCGTGTGGCTGACGGCAAAATAGTGGTCGCCCCTGTGTCGGGCAAGCGCGACACGCGCGAATTTCTCGATGTCACTTATCGGCTGAACGCCGGCGATCCGGCATGGGTACCCCCGCTTCGCCAGGAAGCGCGCGATCTTATCACCCCCGGCAAGAACCCGTTTCACGAACACGCGCGGATGCAGCTGTTCCTGGCGCGGCGGAATGGCGAAACGGTCGGTCGCATTTCCGCCCACATTGACGAGCTGGCGCTGGAACAGCCGGTGGAACAAGGAATGGGGCCGGGCACCGGCATGTGGGGCCTGCTGGAAGCGACCGACGAAGCTGCCGCGCACGCCCTTATCCACGCTGCGGAGGATTGGCTGCGCGGACAAGGCATGACCCGCGCGCTCGGCCCGATCAGCCTTTCGATCTGGGAAGAGCCGGGTCTTCTGGTCAAGGGCCACGACCACTCGCCTACCGTGATGATGGGCCATCACGACCCGCGCTACGAAAGCTGGGTCGAAAGTGCGGGCTACGCCCGGGCGAAGAGCCTCTATACCTACGAACTCGACATCACCGGCGATTTTCCGCCGCTGATCGCGCGGATCGTCCAGTCGGGGGAGCGCAATCCGAAGATCAACATCCGGCAGGTGGAACTGGCCCATTTCGACCGCGACGCGGCGATCATCCTCGACATTCTCAACAACGCCTGGTCGGACAACTGGGGCTTCGTTCCCTTTACCCAAAGCGAAGTCGCCCATGTCGGCAAGGCACTGAAGCCGCTGGTTCGCGAAGACCTGATCATGATCGCCGAGATCGAGGGAGAGCCCGTCGCCTTCATGATGACCCTTCCCGACTTCAACGAACCGATCAAGGCAGTGAACGGCAAGCTCCTGCCGCTGGGGTGGGCGAAGCTGCTGCTGTGGTTGCGCAACCCCCAGTGTCGCACCATGCGCGTACCCTTGATGGGCGTGGTCAAACGCCTCCAGAGCAGCCGTGTCGCCAGCCAGCTTGCTTTCATGATGATCGAGAAGATCCGCCAGAACGCCATAACCCGCTACGGTGCGACACGCGGGGAAATCGGGTGGATCCTGGAAGACAACCAGGGGATGATCGCGATTGCCGATGCGATCGAGGCGACGATCAACCGCGAATACGTCATTTATTCGCGCGATCTCTAGCTGCGGCGAGGAACAACGCCAGATTCCGCCCGTTTCAAACCGCACAGTCGCGGAGCGCCGAATGGCAAGAAAATTACAGGGCAGGAAAGCCGGCAGGATTGCCGGCAAGAACTACGGCAACGTGCTTGTCGTGGAAGATGATGCCGTGCTCGCGCTGACGATCGAACAAACCTTGCTCGACGCAGGGGCGAGTCAGGTCGAAACCTGCGCCAGCACCGCGAAGGCCATGGAAAAGCTGGAAAGTTTCAGTCCGCAGATCGCGGTGCTCGACGTGCATTTGGCCGATAGCGACAATGGCTGGGCCATCGCCGAACTCGTCACACAGATCGTCCATCGCAAACCGCGGATCATATTCTCGACCGGGACGCCCGAAGACGTGCCCGAACACATCGCGCAGCTCGGCACGGTGCTTGCCAAGCCCTACAGCGGTGAGGAATTGATTGCGGCAATCGACGGTGCGGACGCGAAGCCCGGACTGATCGCTCGCCTGCGCAATTCCGTCGCCTGACCTCTTTCCTGATCAAAGCTGACTGCTAACCGCAAAAGCCGGTTGCGCGCTCCCGTGCGTCGGCCCATTTTGCCATGACCGAAAAAAGGCCTCCATTCTCTTGGAATGGAGGCCTTTCGGGATCGTATCACCAGCCGCTTGGACGGGAGGGGGGTCTCGGCGGTGATACATGGATAATGCACCACCTTTCAGCCTGTTCCCGCTGCCCGAAATTTTTTGCGATCTGCCCGTTGCTGGCGCATGAGGCGATGCGATTGCGATGAGGGGAACCCGATGCGGGGCCGGTCGTTGCAAGCGGAGAACACTTGCACGGGAATCAATTATGTCACTCAGCGCACAAGTCGCTTCCAATCTCCCATACCTGCGTCGCTACGCGCGCGCGCTTACCGGATCGCAGGCGACGGGCGACGCCTTCGTGCGCCAGACCCTCGAAGCCGCACTCGCGGATGACGATCTGAAGGCCTCGCTCGGCGAAGGCCGCGTGCCGCTCTACCGTGCCTTCAACAAGATCTGGTCGAGCGCCTATCTCGAAGTTGCCGATGCCGACGCGCCCGGCGTTGCCGAAAGCGGCGCGGCCGAACAGCTCAGCCGCATCACTCCGCTCAACCGCCAGGCGCTGTTGCTGACAACGCTGGAAGACTTTACCAGCGCGGAAGCCGGCACGATCATGGACATGGACCCGTCTGAGGTCGACTCCCTGGTGCAGGAAGCGATTGCCGAAATCGATCGCGAGTCCGCGACCAGCGTCCTCATCATCGAAGACGAGCCGCTGATTTCGATGCAGCTCGAAGACCTCGTCACCTCGCTCGGCCATGAGATTTGCGGCACGGCCGCCACCCGCACGCAGGCGCAGGACGTCGTTGCGGAAAAGACGCCCGGGCTGGTGCTTGCCGATATCCAGCTGGCCGATGGCAGTTCCGGCCTCGATGCGGTCGACGACATCCTGAAGCTGTGCGATGTGCCGGTGATTTTCATCACGGCCTATCCGGAACGGCTGCTGACCGGCGACCGCTCCGAACCGACCTACCTCGTGACCAAGCCGTTCGAGGAATCGACGGTGCGTGCAGCTATCAGCCAGGCGCTGTTCCTCGGCCAGAAGGGCTGACCGGGGTGCCGCCTTATGCGGCTTACTCCTTGAAATAGATAAGCGGCGATCCGGAGAGTTCCGGGTCGCCGCTTTTTCTTGTGCTTCGGAGGAGCGTCAGCCCTGTGCGGCGCGGGGCACGAACTCGGTGGGCTGCCGGACCGGCACGATCAGCCTGCATTCGACACCGTGTTCGGCAAAGACGAGATCCACCGGATTGCCGAGTTCGTGCGCGACGATCTTCTCGATGAGGTCGAGGCCGAACCCACGCCGCGGCGAGACCGGCACGTCGGGACCGCCGGATTCCTCCCACGAAATCTCGGCAAGGTTATCGCGCAGTCTCTGCCAGCGCACGGTGATGGTTCCGCCCGGCACGCTGAGTGCGCCGTATTTGGCGGCATTGGTCGAAAGCTCGTGGATCGCGAGGCCGAGCGAAAGCGCATCGTTGGGCGCAAGTCCTACGTCCGGCCCCTCGATCACCAGATGGTGCGTCTCGCTATCCAGGGCGTAAGGCGCCAGTTCCGCGTCGATGACCGCGCGGATCGGCGTGCTTGCCCAGTCCGACTGCGTCAGCAGGTCATGCGTCGCCGAAAGCGCCCGTATACGCCCGTTGAGTCCGTCGACAAATTCGTCGAGCGACGAGGCCCGGCGACGGGTCAAAGCGATGATCGACAGAACGTTGGCAAGCGTGTTCTTGACCCGGTGATTGAGTTCGCGCGTCAGCGAGTTGCGGATCGAGTTCTGTTCTTCGAACCATGCGATGGCCCCTTCGTCTTCGGACGCCTGCTGCGTCAGCAATCGCGCGACGTAGGCAAGCAGGGCAGCGACCATGACGCCGAACAGGAGCGTCAACTGCGTCAACAACGAAAGGCCGGCCGACGGCGGGATTTCGAACCGCAATTGCCATGGTCGACCCGCAATCTCGATCTCGTCCGTGATGTATTCATCGTTCGCAGCATCGAAATCGCCGATGGAGGCAAGCAGCTGATCGGCCTTCTGGTCGTAGATCGCCATGGCGTAATTGCTCGTCGAGAGCTTTTCCGTCGCCGCTTCCATGAATTTCTGCGCGTTGAACGGGCTGTAGACATAGCCGATCGGGATCGCATCGGTGTCGCGCCGGAAGACCGGCATGTAGATGATGAAGCCGGGGGCGTCCTGCGCACCTTCCTGCCGCAGCACCACGGGAGCGGTCGCGACCGGACCGGCGCTCTGCGCGGCCTCCATCATGGCTTCGCGGCGGTTTGCCTCCGAATACATGTTGTATCCCCAGGCGCGCCGGTTGCGGAGCGTATTGGGGTGAATGAAAGTGACCGGAGCTGCGAACAGATCGCCAGCCTGCGGCCTTGGCTGCACTTCGTAGCCCGAGCTGCGCAAGCCTTGCTGGCGCGCTTCGAAGGCATCGATACGGTCGACCGGCACGGTCTGGGCCCAGCCGAACCCGTCCGAGCCGCGATATTCCGGTTCTATCTGAAGGCCATCGACGAAGCGGCGGAAATCCGTCGGCGTGACTTCTTCCGATGCAGAGAACAGCGCGGCGCCCGCGCGCAGATAGGCGGCAACCGCGGTGGCCCGGTTCTCCATCGATGCAGCCACGCTTCCCGCGGTCTCGCTCTGGCGGGCGGCGCGATTCTCGGCCTCCAGACGCTCGATCGCGAAGGCGCTGAGAATGGTGATCGCCATGACCAGCGCGAAGATGCCGATCGGCAGGGCACGAGGGAAGCGGATCAGTAGGCGGTTGCGCCGCACCGCCTGCAAGTTGGAAGTCGCCATGGTCTCAATCAGTCCCCGTCGCGGCGTCGAGCGCAACTTTTCTGGCCGGCAAAATGCCGGTCAGACCTTTCCCCTCGATCGCAGTCACGCAAGACTCCCTGTTTAGACCCAATGTAGGGAACCGGCGGGCGCACGATGCGTTCCCTCCCTTGCAATATCATTCGTCGTGCGCGCGGGATCGATACGAGGGATCGCACACAAGCACGACAATCTCGACCTTCCACATGCGTGGCCGGGTTGGCAGAGGGGCCATCGAGCACATATGACCAGCGACAAAGAGAAAGATGTGACCAAGAGAAGATCGCCCGGAACGAAGCCCGGCCCGGGATGGGCCAAGGGCTTGCGCGACTTCTACGATTCCGTCGTGGAAGAACCCCTGCCCGAGTCCTTCAGCGATCTCCTTTCGCAGCTGGACGACAAGAAAACATGAGCAAGCCGGGAGGGGACAGACCCAAGCGAACGGACGCCGAACTGGCGGACTTCAAACGCGAACTCACAGAGGTCGTGCCGCATCTGCGTGCCTTCGCACGCGGTCTCTGCGGGCGTCCGGACATGGCCGACGACCTGGTTCAGGAAGCCTTGCTGAAGGCATGGGCCGCGCAGGAACGGTTCGAACCCGGCACCTCGATGCGCGCATGGACCTTCGTCATCCTGCGCAATGCCTATCTCACCGACATGCGCCGCAATCGCTTCCGCGGCGACTATGACGAACTGACCGCCGAACGCATCCTCACTGCGCCCGCGGGGCAGGAGGAACCGATCCACCTGTCCGACATGCACCGTGCGCTGCTCACGCTGCCCGCCGAAAGGCGCGAGGCTTTGTTGCTGGTGGGTGCCGGCGGCTTTTCCTACGAGGAAGCTGCCGAAATCTGCGGCTGTGCGGTCGGCACGATCAAAAGCCGCGTGGGCCGTGCCCGCTCTGCGCTGACGAGCATGCTGGAGGACGGCGATATTCCGCAACGCGCGAGCGAGGATCCGCGCGCCCATCGCGCCATCCTCGAAGAATTGGACGAGGTGGCAGCTGGCAATGGCGAGGCTGTTCCTACGCGCTGAACCGTCCCCAGGTGGGCGGACCGCATGAGCGACGATCTGGAGGCCGGGCGGCCTGACCCGCAGGCGCGTCCGATGCGGCGGATGGGCTTCGCACAACAGGAATTGCGGCTGATCTCGTCGCTGGTGCTGCTGCTGGGCATCGGGCTGTTCCTCGCCCTGCCCTTCGTGCTGTCGATCGGTGCGGTGGTCTTCCTGCCGCTGACGACGGCGATCATCCTTACGATCATTCTCTCTCCGCTGGCCGACCGGATGTCCGGGATCGGCCTGCCGAACGTGCTCGCCTCGCTTCTGGCGCTGCTGTTCTTCTTCCTGATCGTCATTCTCGCCTTCGGACTGGTGCTGCAACCGGCAGTCGGCCTGGTCGACAAGGTGCCGGAGATGGTGGACCTGCTTTCCGCTCGTTTCGACCAGCTTCGCAGCCAGTTCACCTGGGCAGCGGAACTGAACGACCGTTTCGCAGATGTGCTGGGACAGGAGGAAGGGCAGACCGTCGTGCTGGCAGGACCATCGGTCTTCCAGCAATTCGCCCTCGCAACGCCAAGCGTGGTTCTGTCCGTCTTGCTGACGTTCCTGATGGCGTTCTTCATGATCGAAGCCCGCGTTCGCCTGCGCCGCCGCCTTCTGCTCGACCGGGCGCATTTCGGCAGCAGCGTGAAGGCCGCGCGCGTCATGCGCGACGTGCAGGACCGCGTGGCCGCTTACATCCTCACGGTAGCGGTGATCAATTTCGGTGCGGGCCTGATCGTGGCCGCCGGTGCTTGGGCCCTTGGGCTGGAGGCGCCGATCATGTGGGGCGGGCTGGCAATCCTGCTGAACTTCCTGCCCTATATCGGTCCGATGGTGATGGTCGCCCTGCTGACGCTGTTCGGCCTCGGCACGGCGGAATCCGCACTGCTGGGCCTGCTCCCCGCCTCGCTTTATCTCGGCCTGCACACGGTCGAATCGAACATCGTAACGCCTTCGGTCCTTGGCGCGCGTTTCACCATGAACCCGGTGCTTATCCTGCTGGCGCTGAGCTACTTCACATGGATCTGGGGCGTGGCAGGGGCGCTTCTTTCTGTCCCGATCCTGCTGACGCTTACCGCGTTGTTCGATCACCTGGGTCGACCCAACCTCGTCGGCTTCATATTCGGCGAACCGCTGTTCCAGACCAATCTGCTCGACCTCGCGCCCGACGCGGACGACTGAACAAACGAAAAGGCCCGCCGCACGGCAATCGTGCAGCGGGCCTCTGGTCGTTCGATCAGGCGTCGATCAGGACGGGTATTTCCACGTCGTCCCGCGCGCGAGGTTTTCCGAAGCGAAGCTCCAGTTCAGTTTTCCGCCGATCACCGCGTCGAGATACTTGGGACGCGCGTTCTGGTGATCGAGATAATAAGCGTGTTCCCACACGTCGATCGTCAACAGCGGATTGAAATCGCTGTCGGCAAGCGTGTCGCCGTCATGCGTTTCCTCGATCGAAAGCTTGCCGTCCTTTTCGGCGAGCCAGACCCAGCCGCTGGCGAAGTGACCTGCACCCTTTTCGGCAAGCTTCTTGTCGAGGTCGCCCTTCGATCCGAAAGCTTCGTCGATCATGCTGGAAAGTTCGTCCGAAGGCGAACCGCCGTCGGCCGCCAGCGAATGCCAGTAGAAGCCGTGGTTCCAGCTCTGTGCGGAGTTGTTGAACAGGCCTTGGTCGTTGCCGCGTGCCGCCGCGATGACTTCCTCCAGCGACTTGTCGGCATGGTCGGTGCCTTCGATCGCCGCGTTGGTCTTGTCGATATAGGCCTGATGGTGCTTGCCGTGGTGATAGGACAGCGTCTCGGCCGAAATGGCCGGGTCGAGGGCGCTGTCGTCGTATGGCAGGGGGATAAGTTCAAAGCTCATGGTATCTCCGTCCGTTTGTTGGTCGCAGTGATGTTCAACCGTCCAACGCACGAGGCGCGGCTTGGTTGCAGGAAAGCAGGCTAGAGCGGCTCGTCGGGCGCAACCGCACGGTCAACCGCGGTAGCGACTGCCACATTGGCGGTGACGTTGGCGAGCGTGCGCATGATGTCGGGCAGCATTTCCACCGCCACCAGCAACGCCAGCGGTTCCACCGGAACGCCCATGGCGAGCGCGATCGGGCCGATCGAGATGACGAAGCTGATCGATCCGGGCAGGCTGACCGAACCGACGCTGATTACCAGCGCCACCGCCACCCCGGCCGCCAAAGTTGCCGCGGTCAGAGGAATGCCCGCCAGATGCGCGACGTAGATCGCGACGGCGAGGTTCATCGCCGGGCTGGTTGCGCGGAAGATCGCGACCGCCAGCGGGAGGACGAACTCGCCCGTCTCCTCGCGCAGCTTCAGCCGACGCGCGCTGTCGAGCATGGCTGGCAGGCTGGCGAGCGAGCTTTGCGTCGAGATCGCGACGGCCTGCGCTGGCAACAGGGCCTGCGCGAAGCGGGCAGGACTAACCCGCCCGGCGACGATCCCGACCACGTAGGCGAGCAGCAGCACCAGCGCGCCCATTGCGCTGACGACGAGAATGTAATGCCCCAGCGTCGCGAATGCCGCGCCGCTCCCGACGCGCGCCGACACGCCGAGCGCCAACGCAAAAACGCCGACAGGGGCCAGCCAGAGCACCCAGCCGATCACGACCAGCATCGCGTTGGCGAGCGCGCGGAACACCGCCAGCAGGCTTTCCGCCTGCGCGACCGGCAAGCGCGTCAGTGCGACAGCGAAGATCGCGAAGAAGATCGTCAGCGGCAACATGGCCGTTTCCGCCGCGGCTGCGATGACATTGGGCGCGATCAGCGAGGTGATGAAATCGCTGAGGACCGGAACCGTCTGTTCGGCAAGGTCCTGCGTGCCGAGAACGGATCCCGCGGCAGCGGGTATCGGAAAGGCGTCGAGCAGCAGCGGCAGCAGCAGAGTGGTTCCAAGGCTTCCCGCAATCAGCATGGCGAGCATCCATGCGAGCATCCTGACCGCCGCCCGCCCGGCACTGGCCGCGCGAACCATCTGCACGATGCCGAGCACCAGCAACCCCGCAACCAGCGGAATGATGGTCATCTGCAAGGCGCGCAGCCACAGCGATCCGACCGGCCCGGCCACGGCGGCAATCGGTCCCTCAAGCCAGGCCTGCGGCAATACCAGGCCAGCCGCCAGCCCGGCGACGAGCCCGCCAAGCGTCCACCACACCGGCAGAGTGATAGTGACCAGCGTCTCGCCGTCTCGCTGCGTTTCGCCCACTAGACCCGTCTCCCGTGCCAAGACCCTTCCCTTTGCGCGAGGGATTGGCCAGAAGCCTGCCGCATAGGGCGCGGCAGGGCCGCGAGGCAAGACAGCACGGGTTTTACGAATGGGACGCATCTACTTCGGCACCGACGGCATTCGCGGGCGCGCCAACGATGGCAAGCTGACCGCCGCCACTGCCATGCGCGTGGGGCAGGCCGCTGGCCGCCGCTTCCTGCGCGGCGATCACAAGCATCGCGTGGTGATCGGCAAGGACACGCGGCTGTCGGGCTACATGATGGAAAACGCGCTGGTCGCGGGCTTCACCAGCGTCGGGATGGATGTGATCATGACCGGTCCGCTGCCCACCCCCGCAGTCGCTCTCCTGACCCGCGAGATGCGCGCCGACCTCGGCGTGATGATCTCCGCGAGCCACAACCTTTTCGCCGATAACGGCATCAAGCTGTTCGGCCCGGACGGGTTCAAGCTGTCCGATGCGGACGAGGAAGCGATCGAGCGCTACATGGAGGAAGAACCGCGGCTGGCGCAGGGCGAGGCCGTGGGCCGCGCACGCCGGATCGAGGACGCGCGCGGGCGCTACATCCACGCGATCAAGCAGTCCCTCGGCGACGACGTGCGGCTCGACGGACTGAAGATCGTCGTCGATTGCGCGCATGGCGCCGCCTACCAGGTTGCGCCCACCGCGATCTGGGAACTGGGCGCGGAAGTGATCGCGATGGGCGTCACTCCCAACGGGCTAAACATCAACGACGGCGTGGGCTCCACCGCGCTGGACGCGATTCGTGCGCGAGTGGTGGAAGAAGGCGCGCATATCGGCATCGCGCTCGATGGCGATGCCGACCGCCTGATCGTGATCGACGAGAAAGGCCAGGTTGTCGACGGCGACCAGCTGATGGCGCTGATCGGCACGCGGCTGGCGGCAAGCGGCGATCTGGCTGGCCACGGTGTCGTTGCCACGGTGATGAGCAATCTCGGCCTCGAACGCTTCCTCGCCGGGCAGGGCATCGAGCTGATTCGCACCAAGGTCGGCGACCGCCACGTGCTCGAAGCGATGCGCGCGGGCGGATACAATGTCGGCGGGGAGCAATCGGGGCACATGATTCTGCTCGAACACGCGACCACCGGCGACGGCAGCGTCGCCGCGCTTCAGGTGCTGGCCGCGCTGGTCCAGTCGGGCAAGCCGGCAAGCGAACTGCTCCACCTGTTCGATCCGGTGCCGCAGCTTCTCAAGAACGTGCGCTATTCCGGGGGCGCTCCGCTGGAAGCGGCCGACGTAAAGCAGGCGATTACCGATGCGGAAGCGGAACTGGAAGGCCGCGGTCGCCTGGTGATCCGGCCTTCCGGCACAGAACCTGTGATCCGCGTCATGGCCGAAGGCGACGACGAGGCGCAGGTCCATCGCGTCGTGGATTCGATCTGCGACGCAGTGGCGAAGGCTGCCTGATGCTGGAGATGCGCCCCGACTGCGAACGCTGCGGCACGGACCTTCCGGCAGGGGCGCCCGGCGCCTTCATCTGCAGCTTCGAATGCACCTTTTGCGCCGGATGCGCCGACGCGCTCGACGATCGCTGCCCCAATTGCGGCGGCGAGTTGATGGATCGCCCGACGCGCAGTGCGGCCTTGCAGGAACGAAATCCCGCCTCGACCGAGCGGCGGTTCAAGGCATGAGCAAGCCGCCGCCTCGCATACTTTCCATCGCCGGCTCGGACAGCTCCGGCGGCGCGGGGATCCAGGCCGACATCAAGACCATCACCATGCTCGGCGGCTACGCCATGACCGCGATTACCGCAGTGACCGCGCAGAACAGCGTGGGCGTTCAGGCGATCGTCCCGCTGACCGGCGATTTCGTGGCGACGCAGGCGCGCTCCTGCCTCGACGATATCGGCGCGGACGCGATCAAGATCGGGATGCTCCACGATGCGGGCGTCATCGCGGCGGTGGCCGAAGTGCTCGAAAGCCTCGATCCGGGCCTGCCGGTCGTGGTCGATCCGGTGATGGTGGCGACCAGCGGCGCGGCCTTGATCACGCAGGACGCCATCGACGAACTGCGCCATCGCATTTTTCCCCGCGCCCATGTCATCACGCCCAATCTGCCGGAACTGCGCCTGCTTTCGGACCGGCAGTTGCAGACCACCGCGGAAATGGAATCGGCGGCAGCCAGCCTTGCGGCGGAGTTCGGTGGCCATGTCCTGGCCAAGGGCGGGCATACCGATGACGAGCGGATCATCGACGTGCTGGTCGCGCCCAATGGCCGCGCGACGCATCACGAGCATCGCCGCATTGCGACACGTCATACCCATGGCACCGGCTGCACGCTGTCCAGCGCCATCGCGACTCTGATCGGCCACGGGCAGAGCGTGGAACACGCGGTGGCGCTGGGCCGCCAGTTCGTGCTGCGCGCGATCGAGGAAGCGCCCGGCCTGGGCGCCGGGCACGGCCCGATGGGCCACCACGCCGTGCGGCGGCTCGACTAGCTCAGTTCGTAAAATCCCGCGATGTGGGCCCATGCCTCTTCCGCGGTTTCGCACCAGCGGAACAGGTCGAGATCGGCCTTCGAGATCGTGCCTTCTTCCGCAATCGCTTCGAAATCGACCACCCGGCTCCAGAAGTCCTTGCCGAACAGCAGGATCGGGATCGGCTTCATCTTGCCGGTCTGGATCAGCGTCAGCAGTTCGAAGAACTCGTCGAATGTCCCGAAACCGCCGGGGAACACCGCCACCGCGCGCGCGCGCAGCAGGAAGTGCATCTTGCGCAGCGCGAAGTAGTGGAAGTTGAGCGAGAGGTACGGCGTCACATAGGTGTTCGGCGCCTGCTCATGCGGCAGGATGATGTTGAGCCCGACCGATTCCGCGCCCGCCTCGCTCGCGCCGCGATTGCCCGCTTCCATGATGGACGGGCCGCCGCCGGTGCAGACAACGAACTGGCGCTGCCCGTCCTCGATGATCGACTTTTCGCTGACCATCCGCGCGAGCTTGTAGGCCTCGTCGTAGTATTTCGCCTTGGCAGCCAGGTTCTTCGCGACCTTCTGTTCGTATTCCGAACCGTTCTTGCTCGCCTCGATCACCGCCTCTGCCTGATCCGGCGAGGGAATGCGGGCAGAGCCGTACATCACTAGCGTCGAGCCCACGCCCGCTTCGTCGAGCAGCATCTCGGGCTTGAGCAGTTCCAGCTGGAAACGCACCGGGCGCAGTTCCTCGCGCAGCAGGAAATCGGTGTCGCGAAATGCCAGCCGATAGGCCGGGTGCTGTGTTTGCGGGGTCTGGTGCGGCGCCTTGTCGCTGAACTCGGCTTCCTGCTGGGCACGGTAGAATTTGCGCTCCGACAGAGCGCGTTCTTTTTCTTCTTCTGTCATGGCGAGCGGCCTATCCCCGCCGCTTCATGCAAGCAACTGCGAAGCGTTAATTGCCGCGGCTGGCCAGCACCACCGTGTCGCCGTCCCGCGTCTGCAAGCCCGCCAGATCGGACAGCAGCACCGCCTGGCCGGCAGCTATCGTCTGCCCGTCGCAGGCAGGCGCGCCTTCGAGTGGCAGGACCATGACGGGCCCGGAGATCGCGCCGCCGGTCTGCGCCGCCGCGTCCGGTCCGGTCACGATGTCGACGCGGAAATGCCTGCCGCCGACCACCTCGCTGGTGCGGTCGAAATCGAACCGCCGCTTGGCGCTATCGGGATAAGGCTCCCCCTTCGCGACGGCGATTGCTTCGTCGAGGTGCAGTTCGCGCGGGCGGCCGTAATCGAACAGCCGATAGGTGATGTCGGAGTTCTGCTGGATTTCGAGGATCGAGAGACCTGCCCCGATGGCATGGACCGTCCCGGCGGAAAGATAGAAGAAGTCGCCGCGCGCGACCGGGTGCCATTCGAGAAGGTCCTCGATACTGCCATCGAGTGCGGCGGCGCGCATCGCCTCGGGCGAGATGCCTTGCTTGAAACCGACCGCCAGGCGCGCGTCGGGTTCAGCATCCAGCACCAGCCAGCACTCTTCCTTGCCGCGCGATCCCTCAGGCGCCTGCGCGTCCGACGGGTGCACCTGCACCGACAGCTTTTCGCTGGTGAAGAGGTATTTGACGAGCACGTCGGGCATTTCCGGCGGCGGGTCGAACCAGATTTCGCCGATGCGTCCCTCGCCGGTGCCCGTGAAGGGCGCTGGCAAGCTGTCCCGGCCCCAAGGTTTTTCGACCGTGATTGTATCGAGGATGCGGCAGGCGGTCATTGCTGGCTTGCTCCTTCCAACTTGCCCACCCGCGCAGCGCCCTGCGCCGTGGTGACGAGGATGCGGTCGCCATCGACGACGATCATCACGTCTTCCAGCCCGATCACCGAAACGTGTGGGCCATCGGTTTCGACCAGCACGTTGCGGCAATCGACCAGTTCCGCGGGGCCGGAGACACGATTGCCATCGGCATCGCCCTGGCGGGCATCGCGCATCGCTTCCCAGTTGCCGACGTCGGACCAGCCCATGTCGGCACTGACCACGGCTGCGCGGTCGGTGTTTTCCATCACGGCGTAGTCGACCGATTCCCCTTCGATCTGCGCGAAGGCATCCGCATCGGGGTGAAGCGCGTTGCCGCTTCGCGAACCACGCGCGACGGCTTCGCGCGCAAGTTTCGCCATGTCGGGACGGTGGCGTTCAAGCTCGTCGAGAAAAGCGCCCGCACGGAAGGCAAAGATGCCGCCGTTCCAGTCGTATCCCCCGTCGGAGAGGAACCCTTGTGCCGTTTCGCGGTCAGGCTTTTCCACGAAACGATCGACCGCGTGACCGCCTTCGATCGCCTCGCCCCGGCGGATGTAGCCGTAGCCTGTCTCCGGCCGCACGGCCGCTATTCCGAACGCCACCATGTGGTCGCGTGCGGCAAGTTCCGCCGCCTGCGCTGCCGCCTCGGCAAAGGCGCAGGGGTCAGCGATGTGATGGTCGCTCGGGCAGACAAGCATGATCGCGTCCGGTGGCAATGCAGCGGCGGCAAGGGCGATCGCCGGCGCGGTGTTGCGTGCGGCAGGTTCCACGATCACGGTCGCGTCATCGCCTGCCTGATCGGAAATGAAATCCATGTGCGCCGCGCCCGCGACCACCACCGGGGCGCCAAAGCGTGCGGTGTCCGCGCAACGGTCGAGCGTTTGTTGGAACAGCGTCCGGTCGCCCAGCAGTGGCAGGAATGGCTTGGGCCGGTCCCGCCGGCTGCGCGGCCAGAGGCGCGTGCCGCTCCCGCCGCAAAGAACCACAGGGGTAATCAATCGGGACATAGCACGCTTTCCCTTTGCCTCAGCTCATCGTCGCGACCAGCGCGTCGATGCCGACGCTGGCAAATCCGACGGAGCTGTCTGAGATACCGTAGGGGATCAGCAATTGTTCCCCGACCCGCATCGCGCCGCAGGTATAGACGACATTGGGCACGTAGCCGGAGCGGTCGGCATCCTCTGCCGTCAGCACCGGCTGCGCCGTCCGGGCGATCAATTTGGAAGGATCGTCGAGGTCGAGCAGCGCGCAGCCAAGCGCATATTTCCGCATGGCGCCGACGCCGTGGGTGAACAGCAGCCAGCCATGCTTCGTCTTGATCGGACTGCCGCAATTGCCGATCTGGATGAATTCCCACGGGAAGCGCGGCTCCATCATCAGCACGCCTTCGTCGTCCCAGCGATCGATCCGGTTGCTGCGCAGGAAATAGAGGTTCTTGCCGTCCTGCCGGCCGATCATGGCGTAGGTTCCGCCGACTTTCTCCGGAAACAGTGCCATGCCCTTGTTCCGGCCGGCGCGCCCGTCGATCGGTTCGAGCAGGAAGCGGCGAAAATCGCGCGTTCGCAGCAGTTCCGACCGGATGGAGGACCCTGAATAGGCAGTGTAGGTGCCGATCCATTCGAAATCCCCGTCGCCATGATCGAAACGGACGAGGCGGAGGTCTTCGAGCCCGTTGCGCTGCTGCTCGGTGATCGGGAAGATGACCGTGTTCGACAGGCTGGTATCAACGTGGCGATGGACCATGACCGCGCTGTCTCTGTCCGACAGGCTGGCATCGTCGAGTTCGACCGAGGTGCCGAAGGCGCTCTGCGGCCAGAGGTCGAAGCTGCCGTCACCATAGGCAATGCCTTCGCGAAAGACGATCGAGCTGATGTGCCCTTCGCCCACCGCGCGTAGCGACATGACGAAACGGACCGACCCTTCGCTGCAACCGCTCTGGTCGGGATGCGGCACGATGGACGGGTTCATCAGCGCCGCGGCGGCGTAGGTGTATTCGTGACAAAAATACGCCCCGATCAGCTTCTCGCGCATCGGCGTGAAATCGCGGGACTGCAGGTCGAGCGAATGTTCGACCTCGTCCCAGCGTTCTGCGAACATGTTTTCGGTCTGCCAGTGCCGCTCGCTGAAGTCGGCGAGCACCTTGCGGTATTCGCGCTCGACCTCAGCTTCGCTCAGCTCCGCAACGTTCTCGACCAGCCGCATGGCGCGACTGCCCTCTGCATTCTTCGCCTGCCAGCCAAGGTGGAAGGGACGCAGGACGACGCGGGACGGATCGGCGTGCAGCCGCAAATCATGGATTTGCAATGGGCTGTCGTTCGATGATGGATGGCTCAAGCGCTATTCCCGATTCCTGCGTGGTGTCGGGGAGCAGCGCTAGCATGGAATGATAGCCCAGTTGAAACGCCAGAATACTTTCTGCACCGCAATTCAGATTGGCACCGCGCGGGTTGATGCCGTCGCGACACAGGCCGGTCGCCGGGTCGGCCAGCACGACGCCGCGATCGTTCGCGCCGAAGAACCAGTTCCAGGCGGAAAGCCCATAGCGCGACCACTGGGCACCGTTATCCACGCGCGCAGCGGCGGCGCACGCGTCGAGCATCGCCTGCGCTTCCAACGGCTGCTGGTCGAACGGACGCTGTTCGTGGCGCAGACCGAAGCCTTCGGAACCGATCGGACGGAAGCGCCCGCCCGGACCGGTCTGACGTTCACAGATCCAGCGCAATGTCTCCAGACCGAGTTCGGTCCACTGGGCATTCCCGCAAATCCGACCTGCCTCGATGAGGGCCTGCGACATGCGCGGATTGTCATAGGCTAGCACGGCTTCGAACCAGAACCAGTCGGGCCGCCGGCTTGCTTCCAGCAGGTTGGCGAGCACTGCGGCGCCACGCCTGACAGCGGCCAGCGACGGTTCGTGCCCCGGTCGCGCCTCCAGCGAAGCGACGGCGCCCAGCGTGATGAACGCGAGCGCGCGCGGACTGTCGATCCGCTCGCACGCGGGCAAGGCCTGATCGAAGAGCTTTTCCGCCCAGTCGCGCAGGTCGGGGTCGCTGTTGTCGTGCATCGTGCGACCCAGCGCCCAGAGCGTGCGGCCGTTGGAATCTTCGGAGCCGAGGTCTTCGCACCAGCTCCGGTCGAAGCGCATGAAGTTGCGGAAACCGCCAGCATCGGCGTTCCAGGCGTGCTGGATGAAGGCGGCGCAGGTCAGCGCGTAGGCGGTCCGCTCCTTCTCCGGCAGGACGGCGACATTGGCGAGCATGAGTGCGCGCACGTTATCGTCGAGGCAATATCCGTGGTTCCGGTCCGGCACCACGCCGATCGCGTGCTGGTACATGCCGGTCGAATCGCTCATTCGCGCCACCGCGGTGAAGGACGGCGGGCGCACCGCTCCGCGTGAAATGCAGCGCGCGGCGGTATTGCGAACCATGTGGGCGACCGCCTCTGCAAAGCGCGGCCAGATCGTTACGCGACCGCGCTGCCATGCCCGGCGCTTCTGAGCCGTGAGCGCTGTCGAATCGGACAGAAGGTCGCACACTGCCGTAGCGATGGCGCCGGGATCGTTCGGCGGCACCAGGCGACCGACCCCGTCGGCCAGCAATTCGCGCGCGTGAACATAGGGGGTCGAGACCACCGCCTTGCCGAGGGCAACGGCGTAGCTGAGCGTGCCGCTGGTCGATTGCTGCATCCCCGGATACGGCGTCAGATAGATGTCGCAAGCTTCGAGCTGGTCGAGGAGTTCGGGCGTATCGACGAAGCGGTCGTCCCACTCGATCATGTCGGCAACGCCCAGCCGTTCGGCTTGGGCCTTCAGGCCATCACGATAGCTTTCGCCATGTTGTGCGACGAGGTTCGGGTGGGTCGCGCCAACGATGCGATAGAGTGCGTCGGGGTTGGCGGCACGAATGCGCGGGAGCGCGTCGATCACGTTCTCCAGCCCCTTGCCGGGACCGAGCAGGCCGAAGGTCGTGAGCACCGGACGGTCGCCGAGGCCGCGCGCGGCCTTGAACTCCGCCTCCCGCCCGAACGGACGGTCGGGCGCGCCATGTTCGATGACCTGCACGAGTTCCGCCGGCGCGCCGTGGCTGGCAATCAGCCGCTCGCGCGAGGCGTGGGACATGACCATCACGCGCGAGGCGCGCGATACCAGATGGTCCATGATGCGGCGCTGATTGTCCGACGGATGCTCCAGCACGGTGTGGAACGTCACCAGCAGCGGCGCCGCGATCTGGTCAACGAAATCGCAGACCATCTCTCCGTCCGGACCGCCGAAGATTCCGAATTCGTGTTGCAGCCAGACGACGTCCGTCGGCGAGGCATTCAAGGCCCGCGCGGCCGCGGCGTAGCTTGCCGGGTCCTGCCGTGTGATCGTGCCGGTCACGCCATCCACGGGGACGTCCGGCGCATCTTCCAGCGACCAGACCTCTGGCGTGATATCGGGCTGGTATTCGCTCAGCGTGCGGACCACGTCCGCAGTAAACGTCGCGATGCCGCATTGGCGGGGAGGATAATTGCCGACCAGCGACAATGTGGTGCGGTGCCAGGCCGAAGACATCTGCAAGACAGCGCCCCGGTCGCCGGGAAGATGTGCCTGCTTGCCGTCGAATGCCATGCTGTCCGGACCTTTCGTTTCGCCCACCGACTCACAACCAGATACCACGCTTTGCGTTCCGCTGCACTGCACAATAAAAGTTGCATGGCCTGTCGCAGGTCCGACCGGTTGCCATCTTTTCCGAAATGCAAGTTTGCGCGCGCCGCGTAACATTCGCGTCACATCGCTGCGCCAATTCCCGCATTGCAACTGGGTTTGGGTGATGATTCGAGTGAATATTCTTTGCACCGCACCGGATGGCGACGAGCATCCCGATTTCGTCCACGACAACCAGATTTTCTCCTTCAGCCGGCTCGGGCCGCAGGGGCTAAAGAAGCTGGTCGAGGGAGAGCTATGGATTTTCGTCGACTGGATCATGGACGAGTTCTCGGGGCTCGAGATGTGTCGCCGGCTCCGCGCCGATGAACGGACCGAGAATGCCCACATCACGATGGTGCTCGACCATGACGATTTCGACGATCGCAAGCGCGCGCTGAACGCCGGCGCCGATGCCTATGTCGTCGGGCCGATCGACCGGCGCATCATGCTCGACCGGGTCATGGCGCTGCAAGGCGGGCGGAGCACGCGCTCCAGCTTCCGCAATCTCGAACTGGGGCGGATGCACATCGATCTCGCGGCGGAACAGGCGCGCTGGGACGGGCAGCCCATCCCGCTGCGCCCCAACGAATTCCGGCTCTTGCGCTACATGGCCGAGAACCCGAACCGCGTGCTCTCGCGAAACGAGCTTATCGAGGCGCTCGGAAAGGAAGGCGACCCCGGTTACCTGCGCACGGTCGACGTCTGGATGAAGCGCCTGCGGCAGGGGCTCAAGCAGGTCGGCGCGCAAGGTGCGCTGCGGACAGTTCACCGCAAGGGCTACGTGCTCGACATTCTCGACTGAGATTTCGACCAGACAGCAAAAGGGCGGCCCGGCACATGGCCCGGCCGCCCTTTTCGTTTTCCGTCGCCTCAGAACTCGGTCGAAACCGACAGGCTGAACTTGGTGCCCACGTCGTAGGTGTTCACCTCGATGCGGTTCTCGCCGGTGCTCTGGTACTCGAAGTTGTCACGCCCGAAGATGTTGCGGGCCTCCACCTTCACTTCGAACGGCTGGGCGAACAGGTTGAGCTCGGTCCGGGCAACGATGTCGACCGTCAGGCCGGGGTTCTCGACGATGTCGGGAAGGCCTGCCGTGCCACGCCGGGTCACACGCTCGCTGGCATAGTTCACGAGGAAGGTAAGCTGCTGCAGCTTCTCCGTATCCTCGATCCCGAACTGGAGGTTGACGAGATGGTCGGACTGGCCGGTCAGCGGCTCGCCATCGTTGAAGAACAGCTCTGCCGCGGTGTCGATCGGACCGACGCCAGCGGTGAAGATGCGCGTTACGTCGCCGGCCGAGACCTGCAGTTCCGACTGGGTGTAGGTGTAGTTCGCCAGCAGGATAGCCTGCTTGGTCTGGAACATCCCGCCAAGGCCGATGAGGTCCTGATTGTACTGCAGTTCCACTTCGGCGCCGTAAAGCTGCGCGCCCGGCGCATTGGCAAACCGCGTGGTGTAGCTGGTGTCGGCGCCGATCGAGACATAGGGTTCGATCGGGCTGTCCAAATCCTTGTAGAAGCCCGCCACCGACAGTCGGCTTCCGCCGCCCATGTAGTATTCCAGCCGCGCCTCGGCATTGATCAGTTCCGTATCGCCGAGCGAGGGGTTGCCGATGTACTGGCGCTGGTTCTCCGGGTCCGTGAACGGCTGGAAGATCAGTTCGCGGAACTGCGGACGCGCGATGGTCTTGGACGCGGCCAGCCGCGCCTGCAGGCTGTCGGTGACTTCCCAGGTGAGCGTCGCGCCCGGCAGGAAGTAGTCGTTGCGAATGTCGGTCGAAGCCAGCGAGACGAACGGCTGGTCGAACCGCGCGACCGTTTCCACCGATTGCACCGCATCTTCGTAGCGCACGCCGAGATCGAGGTTCAGGCCTACCACCGGCTCCGCCACTATCTTCGCGTAATAGGCCATGATTTCCAGATCGGCGGCGAAGGCCGGGTCGGTCTGGGTGGGTTCGCTGAGGCCGATGTCGAAATAGTCGATCAACGCATCGCCGAGCAGCAGGTCGGGCCGCAGGGCGCCGACACCGGACGGGATGTTGTCGCCATCGATCAGGAACTGCCGCCGTTCGGAAAAGCGGTCGGTCAGCGTGTAGGCGTAGCCCAGCGTCGCGCTTGCCCAGTCGGCAACCGGGAAGCTGAAGTCGAGACCGCCGTAATAGAGGTCTTCCGTCAGTTCCGAGAACGCTACCGAGCCGCTGCCCTGCTGGCGGTTGAGCACGTTGATGTAGATGTCGCCGGTCGCGTCGTTCGGGTTGTTGGTGCGAACGTAGACGAACTCGTATTCGTAGGGCGCATTGCGCTGCGTCTGCGCATAGCCGCCGCGGAAATCGAGCGAGATGTCGCCGAACTCCAGCTCGCCCACCAGCTGCGTGTCGAACAGCTGGCGTTCGAACCACGCGGTGTCCTGCGTCAGCAGGCTGTCGCCATCGAGCAACTGTTCGGTAAAGCCGAGCCCTGCCTGCTTCAGCGTGTCGCGAATGAACAGGTTGGTCCAGCGGAACTTGTGGTCGCCCACCTCCAGGCCGAAGCCGAGCATGCCATTGGCAAGAATGCGGTTGTCGGTCACGAAATTGCGCGAATCGCGATCGAGCTGAAGGTCGGTCGAGAACGGGTTCTGCGCGGTAACGACCTTGGTCCGCATGCTGTTGCTGAGCGAAGCGGTGGCGATGATGCCGAGGACGCCGCTGTCCCCGATGTCGATCGAGGTGCCCGCAGTGATGCCGCCGGAAAGATTGGGGCGGGTCTCCTCCACCTTCTGGAGAACGACGAGGTTCGGATTGCCAAGCTGCTTGACGATTTCCTGCTGGTCGACAGCGGGATCGCCGATACGCAGGCCGCTGTCGAAGAACGCCTGCAACGCGGGCGGCACGCTGCGCGTGCCGTCGTCGAAGCCGAACCAGTCGTAGTCGGAACCGTAATAGAACAGGCTGTCCTGGAAGGTCGTCTCGGTGTCGCCGCTGACGCCGGCGCTGATCTTGACGAAGCTTTCGTCCGGCACAGCGCGGGTGGTCAGATTGATGACGCCGCCGCCGAATTCGCCGGGGAAATTGGCCGAGTAGGTCTTCTGCACCAGCGAGGATGCGACGACGTTGGTCGGGAAGATGTCGAGCGGGACGACGCGGCTCAGCGGTTGCGGGCTGGGCAGCGGAAGGCCGTTCAGCAGCGCGAGCGAGTAGCGATCGCCGAGGCCGCGAACATAGACGCTGCCGTTGCCGACGACCGAAAGGCCAGTGACGCGGCCGAGGGCGCCGGCAATGTCGCCTTCGCCCGTGCGCGCGATATCTTCGCTCGACAGCACGCTGACGACCTGGCTGGAGCTGCGCTGCACGTCGCGGATGCGGCGGCCGGTGACGATGATCGCACCGCCGGGGATCGACACGTCGGGCTCTGCGACATCGCCTTCGATAACGTCCTGCGGCTGCTCGTCTTCGGTCGCGAGTTCGGAGGCGACGTCGGAACTCGTGGGAGCATCCTGCCCGAAGGCCGACACGGGGAATGCGAGCGCCGTGCCCAGCAGCAGCGCGGTGGTGAATTTTGTCCCGATGGACATGGCGGGTGATCCCCCTGGAATTTCGTCAAAGAGCGGCGCGCGCCTTGGGCGCCGCTGCATGGTGAAGGCGAGGCGCGGCAGCATCCCTAGCCGCCGCGCCCCGTCCCGTGCGTCAGATCAGGCGTAAACCGGCAGCGATGTGCAAAGGCCGGTGTTGTTGCCGAAGGTCACCGTCACCGAATCGCAGGTCCAGCCTTCGAAGCGGGTGTCGCCCGCCTGCGCCGCGCCGATGTGGCCGGCATTTTCGAAGAAGGCGTTGATGCCCCTGGCAGCGAAGGCCGTTACGGCATCTTCGTTGGCGCCGTTGATGTAATTCATCTGCAGCGTGTTGGTGAAGCTCTTCGAATTGTTGGTGCCGGCATCGAAGGCCGCTTCCGTCTGGGCTGCGGTCACGCCGTCGGACCCGTCGCGGAAGTTGGTGGCGCAGTCGAGCACGACCGAATCGAACGACGGCGGACCGGCTTCGTCGGCCTGGCTGCCCGCCGCGGCGAGCGTGCCGGGCAGGTCGATGCGGACGCAGGGCGTTGCATCGGTGCGGTCGACGATCACGGTGTTGGCGAAGCTGAAGTCCGCTTCGCCGCGCAAGCGCAGAACCTGGTCGAGCACGCCCGAACTGCCGATCAACGTCGCGTTGACGATGTTGGTGCGCGCCCGCGGCGTGTTGTCGGTCAGCGAATTGTTCGAATCACCTTCGAGGATGGTGTCACCCGTGTTGGCGCGCTGGACGGCGACGACATACTGCAGATTGGCCTGCACACCGGTGTCGGTGTCGAGCGAATCGTCTTCCGCGCCAACGACCACGAGGCCCTTGATGTTGACTTCGCCGCCGAAGAACTCGGCGCCGTCATCTGCGCTGTTGAACGACATGATGTTCTCGAACTTCGTGCCCGAGCCGACCCCGCCGGTGGTCAGTGCCTGAAGCTCGTCGCCATTGGCGAGCACGGTGCCCGAATAGCGCAGCTGGACGAAGCTGACGCTGCCCGAGCTGTCGTTGCGGACATTACCGCCGTAGCGAGGCGGAGTGGTGGTGCCTTCGACTTCACGCTCGCACGCCACCGTACCCGGAGTTGCCGTGGAGGACAGGCAATCCGTCACCGGCGCGCGGCCGTTGAGGATCAGGCCGCCCCAGTCGCCGCTCGACGTATCGGTATTCTCTCCGCGCACGTTCTGCTGGCTGGTGAAGATGATCGGGCGCGCGGCGGTGCCGTCGGCCATGATCTTGTTGCCGCGATTGACGTTCAGATAGGATCCGTCGAGGCCGACCAGGGTCACGCCCGGGTCGATCGTCAGCGTGACGTTGGTATCGCTGAGACCGTCCGAAGCGTCGGCTGCGGGACCACCGTCGGTACCGACATCGACCTGGCCGTCGATCAGGTAGATCACTGCGGCATTGGCGCTGCTGAAAGAGAGCGTCGAGTTGCGGTTGAAGCGCGCGGGCAGCTGGCACAGGCGGTAGCTGCCGGTCGGGCCGCTGATGGTGCCGCGATCGGTCAGGCCTTGCGGATCGGCAATGAACGGGCAGTCGGCTGCGGCAGTTGCCGTGGTGGTCGGCGTCGGCGTCGGTGTCGGCGCGGGCGTGGGCGCCGGATTGTTGATGACGACATTGCCGCCGGTACCGGGCGAAACGATCTCCTCGCCGCCGCAGGCGGCAAGCGCCAGCGTGCTGCAAGTGATTACAAGAATACGCGAAAGATTGGTCACGGTGTCGATCCCCTGAACACTGAAGTCTGTCGAGCTGAATGCTTGGCTCGAATCGCCAGCTAGGACCGCGACGTGACAGTTTTCTTGCAGGAAAGCCGTTTTATTTCCGTGTGATGATTAAGTGCGCGATGTGACAGATGTGACGTTCGCACTGCGACTTATATAATGCTGGCCGCGCCAATGTTTCAGTTTTGTGACAATGTTACGGTTTTGTTGCATTGGTGAGAAACACGGCGCAATCTGGCGATAACGAAAATGGGAGAACACGGATGATTGCAACTCTTCTGGCTGCCGCGCTCAGCGCGCAGACCCCCGCCACCGCACCTGAAATCGAAAGCGCCGATGCCGGCTTCTTGCAGCTCAGCGACGGGAAGGCGCTTGCCGCCGTCCGTCACCTCGAAACGCTGCGCGCCGACGCGCCCGAAGACCCTGCGCTCCTGATCAATCTTGCTGCCGCCTATATCGAGGTCGGCCAGCTGGAGGATGCGCGCGAAGCCTATGTCGCGGCGATCCGCAGCGGCGAGCGCGCACGACTTGAAATGGCCGACGGCAGCTGGGTCGATTCGCGCAATCTTGCCCGCACCGGCCTCGCCCGCCTCGAGAGCTCGCGCGCCTGGGCGATGAAGTGACCATCATGACATAAGGTCCATTCCGGCCTTACCCTTGCGCCCGGCATCCTCGCGGATCGCCGGGCACATTTTTGCCCCGGCTTCGCAGCTTTTCGCGACCGCTCGGCAAAATCCCATTTCTGTCACGCAGATGTCATTTCCCGCCCACAAAAGGCCGGGCATGGACGGACGGACGATTCTCCCACGCGCTGTAACGGCGACGCTGGCCGGGGCATTTGCCCTGGCGGCTGTGCCTGCCTGCGCGGACGTGATGGAGGTGAACGGCGAAAGCTCGGCATGGATCGCGCTCGCGAAGGCAAGTGCGCCTTCCACCGAACCGCAGACGCCGACCCAGCCTGCCGGCGAAGTTCCTCAGGATGTGCACACGCCGGACGAGGCAATTGCCGATCCGGAACGCCACCGCGCCAAGCTGCCCGAACCGTTCCGCGAAGATGTCATCATGCTTGCCCGCCGCTTTGACATCAGCCCTGCGCTGATCGAGGCGCTGGTGTGGCAGGAGAGCCGTTGGCGCACCAACGCCGTCTCGCCGGTCGGCGCACGCGGGCTTGCCCAGTTGATGCCGGGCACGGCGCGCGACCTCGGCGTCGATGCGAACGATCCGCGCCAGAACCTCGAAGGCGGGGCGCGTTACCTGCGCGAACAGCTCGACCGGTTCGGCGGCGACATCGAGAAGGCGCTGGCAGCTTACAATGCCGGTCCCGGTCGCGTGCAGCGCGCCGGCGGCATCCCCCGCATCCGCGAAACCCAGAATTACGTTGCGGCCATCATGGGCCGTCTCTCCAACCACTCCCGGAGTTCCTACCAATGACATCGCTGATCCGCTCGGCCATCGCATTTGCCGCGATGTTCGCCCCCACCGCCGCTTTCGCGCAAAGCGCCGATCCGCAGGGGTCGGGCCCGATCGTGGCCGCGCTCGGCTGGATGCAGGGAACGATGCTGGGCAATGTCGCCACGGCTGTCGCCGTAATGGCGGTGGCTGCAGTTGGCTTCATGATGCTGACGGGCCGGATGAACTGGCGTTTCGGGGCGACGGTGATCGTCGGCTGCTTCATCCTGTTCGGCGCAGCTTCGATCGTGTCGGGCATTCAGGCCGCCGCCGGAGGCGCGTGAGGTGAGCGAGCTGGCCCGCCACCCGGTCCACCGCGCGCTTACCCGGCCGCAGATGTTCGCGGGCGTCACGTTCAATTATTTCATCATCAACGCGCTGGTGACGACCGAGGCGTTCCTGATCTTCAAGAGCCTGTGGATCCTGCCGATCCCGCTGGTGGTCCACGCCATCGGCTATTTCGCCTGCCTGCGCGAACCGCGCATCTTCGACCTCTGGCTGGCCAAGGTCAGCAAATGTCCCCGCGTGCCCAACTGGAAGCACTGGGGCTGCAACAGCTACGCTGCCTGAGCGCGGCGCTGACGCACAAACCGGGCCTCGGGAGGGCCGCTGCGATATGACCAAATGGTTCGGTGCTGCTGCATGGAACGCGAAGGAAGCCCGCGTCGGCGACCGGCTGCCCTATGCCCGGCTGGTCGATGCCGGCACGATCCTGCTGCGCGACGGCTCGCTGATGACCGCGTTGCAAGTGCCCGGCCTGCTGTTCGAGACCGAGGACAGCGAAGCGCTGAATGCTCACGCCGCGACGCGTGAGGTGATGCTGCGCTCCACCCTCGATGCGCGCTTCGTGATGTACCACCACGTCATCCGTCGCCGCGTGTCGGTAGAACTGGAAGCGGAATTCGCCGACCCGCTCGCCGCGCATATCGACGCGCGCTGGCAGGAAAAGCTGTCGCGCGACACGCTTTATCTCAACGACCAGTTCGTCACGCTGGTGCGCCGCCCGGCGCGCGGCAAGGCGGGCTGGGCCGACAAGATGTCGCGCCGCTGGAAGAACAAGGGCCGCCCGCAGGTGGAAGCCGATCCGAAAGATCTGAAGGCCCTGCGCGCCGCAGCACAAGCGATGGCCGCCTCGCTGACCGAATATGGCGCCCGGGTGCTTGGCGATTACGAAGGCGCGCGTGGCGGCACCAATAACGAACTGCTCGAATTGCTGAGCGCGCTCTACAATGGCGAAATGCGCCCCGTCCGCCGTCCGGCAGACGACACCGACATCGGCCAGATGCTGCCCTATCGCCGTGCCAGTTTCGGTCTCGACGCGATGGAGTTGCGCGGGGCGCAGGGCGCAGACTTCGCCGCCATCCTCAGCCTCAAGGATTATCCCGAAGCGACCAGCCCCGGCCTGCTCGACGCGATGCTGCGGATGCCGTGCGAAATGGTGGTAAGCGAAAGCTTCGCCCCCGCCGACCGCCAGACCGCGCGCGAACGGATCGACCTTGCCATCCGCCGCCTCAAGTCCGCCGACGAGGAAGCGATGGCCGAACGTGGCGACATGATCGCCGCCCGCGATGCGCTGGGTGCCGGCTCGAGCGGCTTTGGCGATCACCACCTGACCGTGCTGGTGCGCGCGCAGTCGCTTAACGCTCTCGACGATCTTGCAGCAAGTTGCGCAGCCGCCCTGTCGGACACCGGCGCCATCGCGGTGCGCGAGGATACCAATCTGGAGCCGGCGTTCTGGGGCCAGTTCCCCGGCAACGAGCATTTCCTCGCCCGCCGTGCGATGATCTCCACTGCGAATATGGCGGGCTTTGGTTCGCTGCACGGCTTCGCGCTCGGACAGGCGGAAGGCAATCACTGGGGCGAAGCGGTGGCGCTGCTGGAGACGACCAGCGCGACGCCGTTCTTTTTCAACTTCCATAATGGCGACCTCGGCAACTTTTCCGTCATCGGGCCATCCGGCAGCGGCAAGACCGTGGTGATGAACTTCCTTGCCGCGCAGGCGCAGAAGTTTTCCCCGCGCACGATCCTGTTCGACAAGGACCGCGGGGCGGAACTGTTCATCCGCGGCATCGGCGGAAACTACGACCGCATCCACACCGGCGCGCCATCGGGCTTCAATCCGCTGGCCCTGCCCGACAATCCGGCGAACCGCGCCTTCCTGCGCGACTGGCTGGGCGTACTGCTGAAGGCGGAGGGACCGGAAGAGCTGGCAACGATCAGCGCCGCGGTCGACGCCGCCTACGCCAACGATGCCTCGCTGCGGCGACTGCGGCATTTCCGCGAACTGCTGTCGGGTGCGCGGCGTCCGCAGCCAGGCGACCTTGCCGACCGGCTGACCTCGTGGATCGAAGATGGCGAGCACGGCTGGCTGTTCGACAATGCGGACGATCGCCTCGACCTTTCCACCCGCGTGCTCGGCTTCGACATGACCGCGCTGCTCGAAAATCCGCGCCTGCGTACGCCGGTGATGATGTATCTGTTCCACCGCATCGACGAGCGGCTGGACGGGCAGCCGACCATGATCCTGATCGACGAAGGCTGGAAGGCGCTCGACGACGAGGTGTTCGCGGCGCGCATTCGCGATTGGCTCAAGACGCTGCGGAAACGCAACGCCCTGGTCGGCTTCGCCACGCAGAGCGCGCGCGACGCGCTGGACAGCCGCATATCGACCGCGTTGGTGGAACAGACCGCGACGATGATCTTCATGCCCAATGCCCGCGCACGGGCGGAGGATTACTGCGACGGCTTCGGCCTGACGGGACACGAGCTGGCGCTGATCCGCAGCCTGCCCGCGCACAGCCGCTGTTTCCTGATCCGCCAGCCCGACGCGAGCGTCGTCGTCCGGCTCGACCTGTCGAACGCACCCGAAGTCCTGACGATCCTGTCGGGCCGCGAGAGCGCGGTGCGTCGCCTGGACAATATCCGCGCAGCCGTCGGCGACGATCCGGCCAAGTGGTATCCCGCGCTGACCGGCCATGCCTGGCCCGGCGAAGCGACCGACAATGACGAGCGCTTTGCGATGCCGGAAGCAGCCGAGTGAACGCCGCTGCCTGCCAGCAGGCCGTCGGGGCCGTCGGCAACGGCGTCGCATCCTCGCTTCAGGGCGTGGACTGCGTCGCCAACGGCATGGCGCAGGCGGCCTTCGGGCGGCTGTTCGGCAGCGAAGGCGCACTGCTTCCCGCGCTGACCATTCTGCTGACGCTATACGTCGCGTTCTTCGCATTCTCGCTGATAACCGGCCGCTCCAGCCTCGGCATCGGGGCGCTCACGCCGCGCATGATGACGCTGGGCCTCGTGCTGACCTTCGCGACCAGCTGGGTCGCCTACCAGAGCGTGGTGTGGAACCTCGCGGTCGGCGCGCCGGACCAGATCGCGGGCGTGCTGACGGGCGTCAGCGGCTCGGCCACCGACACCTTCGCGCAGAAGATCGACGTCGTGTTCGGCGCCGTCGCGCAGGCGGCGGAAGCCGGCTCCAACGGCGCCCCCGACGGCGAGGCGGCGGCCAGCGCCTTTTCCCCCGAAGGCCTGATGTGGCTCGGCGCGATGATGCTGCTGCTCGGCACGGTCGGCGTGCTGGTGGCGACGCGCATTGCCCTCGCAGTGCTGATCGCGGTCGGCCCCGTGTTCGTGGTGCTGGCGCTGTTCGGCGGGACGCGCGGCCTGTTCGCTGGCTGGGTCAAGGGGCTCGTGCTACTGGCCGTCGCGCCGCTGTTCGCCGTGCTGGGCGGCTCGCTCATGCTCGAACTTGCGGTGCCGGTGATCGGCGGACTGGTCACCGTGCCCGGCGAGATCGACGCGCGCGCGGCCATGGCTTTCTTCATCATCGGCGCGGTCCATATCGCGCTGATGGTGATGGTGATGCGCACCGCCGGGACGATGGTCGCGGGATGGAGCGTCTTCGGCCTCGCGCGCGGCGAACGGATGGATCGGCCCGCCGCTGCGCCGCAAATCGCAACCAATGCCCCGGCATCTGTCGCACCTGCGTCCACCGTCACCGAGCAGCCGAGCCTCGCTCCGCAGCGGCGCATTACGCTTTCCGGCGTGAGCGCCCCCGCGGCCGCCAACGACCCGAGCGGCGGAGGCAGTCACGCCTCGCACAGCCGCACCACCGTGATTTCGACCGGGGAGCGGCAGTCCGCCGCCACCCGCTCCGCCGCCACCTCGCGCGCTCGCGGCATCGGCAGCCGCTTCCGCGCCGCCCCCATTCGCACCACGGAGAAATTGCGATGACCCGCCACCTGCCCGCGCCGCTGCTGGCAATCCTTCTGGCCGGCGCCATGACCGCCCCGGCCCATGCCGAGGACCCTCGCCTCGTCGAGCGGCTCTACGATGCCGATTCGGTCGTCACAATCGAGGGGCGCACCAATGTGCAGGCGACGATCCAGTTCGGCAATGACGAGCAGATCGAGAATGTCGCGATTGGTGATTCGACCAGCTGGCAGGTCACGCCGAACAAGCGCGCGAACCTGCTGTTCGTCAAACCGCTGGGAGCGCGCGCGGCGACCAACATGACGGTCATCACCAACCGCCACACCTATCTGTTCGATCTGGTCGCCAGCCCCAAGGCGAGCCCGCTCTACGTCCTGCGCTTCACCTATCCCGAAGTGCCGGAGGACGAAGCCGCACCTCAACTCGCGGAAGCGCCCAATGCGGCGGAACTGCAGGCCGCGGCCGATCCCTACGCCGTGACCGATCCCGCCGAACTCAACTTCGCCTGGGCCAGCAAGGGCGACCGCAAGCTGCTGCCCGCACGCACTTACGACGATGGCGAAGCGACATTCCTGTCCTGGCCCGCCGGAACGCCGGTGCCTGCCATCCTGATCAAGGATCACGAGGGGACGGAGGGGCCGGTCAATTACGCCGTGCGCGGCGAGACCATCGTGGTCGACGGGGTGCCACGCGAAATCGTGCTGCGTTCGGGCAAGAACCTCGCAACGCTGATTAACCAGAGGCCGGTCCGCGAAGCCCGCCAGTCTGCCGAGCCTTCGCTCGCGCACAGGGGGGAATAAGTCATGGCACTGGCAGGCAATTTCGCCGCGAAGCACGATGTCGCAAACGACGTCGATCCGCGCGAGGACGGCGGGGCGGAAATCATCGATTTCGCCAGCCGGGCATCCTATCCCGTCGTCTCCCAGCGCAAGGGCAAGTCCGACGCGCTCGGCCTCGTCGGCGGGATCGCGGTGGTCGCACTTCTCGGCGCAGCGACGCTGTGGGGCATGAACGCCGCGCGCACTTCGCCCGCCGATCAACAGCAGCAGGCCGCCGCCCAGCCGCAGCCTGCGGGTCCGGCAGCAAATCCTGGCCAGAACGGCGTCCCCGATCCTGGTGTCCAGCGAAATGCCAGTTCCGCCCCCGTGACATCGCCCCGCCGCGATCCCGCGCCATCGCCGGTGCTCGCCGCCCCGCCGCAAGTCGCGATGGGTCCTGTCTCCAATCCCTATTCCTCGCCCACCGTCGTATTCGACGCAGGTGCGCTGCCGCAGGCTATGGGATCGGGCGCGGTGTCCGCCCCGGCAGGAGACGCTGGCGCAGGCACCGGCTCGGCCAGCGACTTCGCCAGCCGCGTTGGCGGCGTGGGTGGCGCAGCCGCTGCTGCCGCGCGCAACTTCGATCCCGCCACCACCGTGACGCAGGGAACGTTGATCCCCGCGGTGCTGGAAACGGCGATCGACACCGACGTGCCCGGCTTCACCCGCGCCATCGTCAGCCAGGACGTGCGCAGCTACGACGGGCGGCGCATCCTCGTCCCGCGTTCCTCGCGCCTCATCGGGCAGTACCAGAGCGGGCTGCAGAACGGGCAGAAACGTGCTTACGTGATCTGGACACGGCTGATCCGGCCCGACGGCGTTTCGGTGGCGCTGCAATCGCCCGCCACCGACTTCGCCGGAAACACCGGTTTGCCAGGCAAGGTCGACAACCACTTCTTCAAGCGCTTCGGCTCGGCCATGTTGCTGAGCGTCATCGGCGGTCTTTCCACCGTGGCGAGCGGTGGCAGCTCGGTTGTTCTGGGCGGCGGTGGCGGAGCTGCCGCGGCGGCCATCAACCAAGGCAGCAACATCGGCCCGACCGTGCGCGTCAGCCAGGGCGAGCCGATCCGCGTGTTTACCGCGCGCGATCTCGACTTCAGCCAAGCCCCACGGCTCTGATCCGATGAGCGCCGAGGTCGTACCCCTGAGCGCCGTGGAAGACCCGCAGCCCGTGCTGCAGAGCGGCAGCGTCTATCTCGACGCCTATCTCGCCCCTTTCGCTGCGTGGCTGGCGCGGGACACGGTGACGGAAATCCTTGTCAACGCACCGGGCGAGGTGTGGATCGAGGATTCGGGCGTGCCCGGAATGCAGCGCGTCGCCGCGCCCGAAATCGACGACCGGCTGGTTCAGCGCCTGGCCGAACAGGTCGCGCGGGTCAGCCACCAAGGGATCAATCGCGAGCACCCGCTGCTCGGCGCAACCCTGCCCGACGGCGCGCGCGTGCAATTCTGTGGTCCCCCCGCGACGCGGCGGCACTGGGCAATGGCCATCCGTCGCCACCGCCGCCTCGACCTGCCGCTCGATGCCTACGATACCGGCCCTCTGGTCGCGGCACGCACACACGCCATGCCGGACGCGCAGGCAGAGCCCGTGGCTTTCCTTCGTGCTGCCATCGCTGCACGAAAGACGATCCTCATTTCCGGCGGTACCTCCACCGGCAAGACGACCTTCCTCAACGCCATGCTGGGCGAAATCCCCGCGCAGGAGCGCGTCGTGCTGGTCGAGGATACGCCCGAACTCAGGTTGCCGGGCGACAACGGCGTTGGTCTCGTCGCGGTAAAGGGCGAGCTTGGGGAAGCCAAGGTCACCGCCAACGAACTGCTTCAGGCCGCGCTGCGGCTGCGGCCCGATCGCGTGGTGCTGGGCGAATTGCGCGGGGCGGAAAGCGTGTCCTTCCTGCGCGCGATCAACACCGGACACCCCGGCTCCTTCTCCACCGTTCATGCCAACAGCCCGCGCGGCGCGCTCGACCAGCTGGCGCTGATGGTGATGCAGACCGGCATCGGCCTCAGCCACTCGGACACGATCACCTACGCCGCATCGGTGATCGACATCGTCGTCCAGCTCGGCCGTGCCGATGGCAAGCGCGGCATCACCCAGATCGCCGAGAGTGCGACGCTGGTCTGAACCGTTAATTGTCTGAAAAAGCTGGATGCCCCGTGAGGATTCGAACCTCAATTGACGGAGTCAGAGTCCGTAGTCTTACCATTAGACGACGGGGCAATCCGGGTCGCGCGAATGCAGGCGAAGTGATTCGCCCCGCAGCGCAGAGGCAGGCCATCTAGGCGGGCGGCAGGGGGCGGTCAAGGGCTGCCCTTGCCGCCAATGCAACTCATCGCTAGCATCGGCGCCAGGTGTCGGATCGTTACGGTCCGACGGAAAGAACATAAGAAAGCTGGAAATACGATGGCGGATCATTCTCCGCCGGAGCCGCGCCGGGAGAATGGGCGCAATTCGCGGTTTGCCCCGCACGATGCGGGCTCCGCAGGCCTCGATGGCTCCGGGACGACAGACGAAAACCAGGCACCTCCAGTGGGTGCCGGCCAGTGGCGTCGCCCCCCGCACCGCAACTTTCGCCAGTCCTATGCTGCGATCGACCTCGGCACCAACAACTGTCGTCTGCTGATCGCGCGCCCGACGCGCGACGACTTCGTGGTGATCGATGCTTTCAGCCGCGTGGTCCGGCTTGGCGAAGGGCTCGCCACCACCGGGCGGTTGAGCGATGCGGCAATGAACCGCGCGGTCGAGGCGCTGCGGATCTGCGCGGAAAAGCTGCGCAAGCGCGGCGTGCACCTTGCCCGGTCGGTGGCGACGGAGGCTTGCCGCCGGGCCAGCAATGGCGATGCCTTTATCGAGCGGGTGCGCCAGGAAACCGGCATCGCGCTCGACGTGATCAGCGCGCAGGAAGAAGCGCGGCTGGCCGTGCTCGGGTGTCACATCCTGCTTGAGGACGGGGTCGGCCCGGCAATCATCTTCGACATCGGCGGCGGCTCTACCGAACTGGTGCTGATCGAATCGGGCGGACCGATCCCGCGCATCGTCGACTGGCAGAGCGTGCCCTGGGGCGTGGTCTCGCTGACCGACACCTGCGGCCGGGACGAGACCACCGCCCGCCAGCGCACCGCGCGTTACGACAAGATGCGCAAGCTGGTGAGCGACAGCTTCGCCGAGTTTGCCGAACGCATCGCCCCCTTTCATTCGCCAGACCAGCGCCTGCTCGGGACCAGCGGCACGGTGACGACGCTGGCCAGCGTACATCTCGGCCTGACGCGCTACGACCGGCGCGCGGTCGATGGGCTGATCGTGCCGACCGACGGCATTCGCAAGGTGACCGAACAGCTTTCCACCCTGTCTTACAAGGATCGTTCCGCACTGCCGATCATCGGCCGCGACCGGGCCGAGCTGGTGGTCGCGGGCTGTGCCATACTCGACACCATTCTCGACATCTGGCCCGCGGCACGCCTTGGCATCGCGGACCGCGGCATTCGCGAGGGCATATTGCGCAATCTCATCAGCACGGATCTGGAAGGCAGCGAGAACCGCGCCAGCCTGATCGCCGACCGCGGAGACGAAGGATGAGCCGCGGGGCGAAGGACACCAGCAAGCGGGTCAAGACCGCGCGCAAACGGACTGCCTCGTCGACCCGCTGGCTGGAGCGGCAGCTGAACGATCCTTACGTTCGGCAGGCCAAGGCCGATGGGTACCGCAGCCGCGCCGCCTACAAGCTTATCGAGCTGGACGAGAAGTTCAGCCTGCTGCGCGGCAAGCGTGCCGTGGTCGATCTGGGCGTCGCGCCGGGCGGCTGGACACAGGTGGTCCGCAAGCAGCAGCCGCGCGCCCATGTGGTCGGCATCGACCTGCTACCGACCGAGCCGATCGAGGGCGCGGTGCTGCTGGAGATGGACTTCACCTCGGACGAGGCGCTGGTCGCGCTGGACGAGGCGCTGGGCGGAGCGACGCCCGATCTGGTCATCTCGGACATGGCGGCCAACACGGTCGGCCATAAGCAGACCGATCACCTGCGGACGATGGGCCTGGTCGAACTGGCCGCAGACTTCGCGATCCAGAATCTTGCGCCCGGCGGGGATTTCGTTGCGAAGGTGCTTGCCGGCGGAACCGACCAGCAGCTGCTCACGCTGCTGAAGCAGCACTTCAAGACGGTCAAACACGCCAAACCGCCTGCGAGCCGGAAGGGCTCGTCGGAATGGTACGTGATCGCGCAGGGGTTCAAGGACGCCAGCTAGACACCCTTGCGGCTGAAAGCCTTACTGGGCGGGAACCGGGACTTCCGAAGCGACGGCACCGGCAGCTTCCGGCGTTGCATCGCCGACCACGCCAGCGGTTGCGCCCGGCGCGGTGGTGGCGTCTTCCGCACCCTCGGCCGCTTCGCCTTCCGCACCCGCTTCATCGCCGCCTTCGGCACCCGGCACGAATGCCGGCAGGGCCGGGCCGCCGCCATTTTCGCGAAGGTACAGGATCACGTTGGCACGGTCTTCCGCCTTGCCGAGACCCGCGAAGCTCATCTTGGTGCCGTTGGCGAAGGCACGCGGGCTCTTCAGCCAGGCGTCCATATTCTCGTAGCTCCAGTCGCCGCCGTGGCCGGACAGGGCATCGGAGTAGGCGAAACCGGCAGCGTGCTTGCCGATCGGCTTGCCCAGCACGCCGAACAAGTTCGGGCCGATGCCGTTCTGGCCGCCGGAATTGATGGTGTGGCAGGACACGCACTTGGCGAAGACCTGTTCGCCCGCGGCGGCGTCGCCTTCTGCCAGCAACTGTGCCAGCGGCGGGCCGGAATCGGCACCCGCAGCTTCTTCGGGAGCGTCGATGAAATAGCCCGGCTCTTCCGGCGATTCGGAATGGTACAGCCGGCTCGACAGGCTCGCGAGGCCGAGCACGACGATGCCCGAACCAAGAATCCAGCCGAAAATCGTGTTGGTGCGATCGTTCATCGAAATATCGTTCCGCAGTAGCGTTGGCACAAATGTGGCGATTGCGCGCCGCTCTAGTGTCGCGGCTTGGCGCGCGCAAGACCTGCTTTGCAGCTAAAGCGACAACCGCGCTTGCCCGACGCGCACCTGCTGGCTACGCGCACGCGCAGTCATGGACAGTTTCCCCGCCCCCGCCCGCCAACTGGTCGACCAGATGCGCGCCAGTGCCAGCGCCGCGCCGGAACGCGCCATCGCCTTTCAGGGCGCGGCGGGCGCGAATTCCCACTCCGCCGCGCGCGGTTTCGCACCGGAAGCACTGCCTTTGCCGTGCTTCGACTTCGCGGATGCGCTCGACACGGTGAAGCGCGGCGAGGCCGGCTGCGCGATCATTCCGATCGAGAATTCGCAGCATGGCCGGGTGGCCGACATCCACTTCCTGCTGCCCGAAAGCGGTCTGTCGATCGTCGGCGAATACTTCATGCCGATCCGCCACGCGCTGATGGGCCTGCGCGGGCCGGGCGGCGAATTCGGCAAAATTGCCGCGGCTTACAGCCATCCGCAGGCGCTCGGCCAGTCGCGCAATTATTTGCGGGAACGTGGCATCGTCCCGATGAGCCACGCCGATACCGCCGCAAGCGCCGCCTATATCGCGGAGCGGGGCGAGACCGGCATCGCCGCCATCGCACCCGCCATGGCGGCCGAGTTGTACGGCCTCGAGATCATCGAGAACAATGTGGAGGATGCCGCCGACAACACCACGCGTTTCGTGGTGCTGGCGCGGGAGGCGCTCGATCCCGCGACGCTGGCAGGGCAGGAAGCGATCACCACCTTCACCTTCGAGGTGAAGAACGTGCCCGCCGCGCTCTACAAGGTGCTCGGCTGCTTCGCGACCAATGGCGTCAACATGACCAAGCTGGAAAGTTACCAGTCGGGCGCGAGCTTTGCCGCGACCATGTTCTACGCTGACATCATCGGCGCCCCCGGCAATCCGGCGGTGGACCGTGCGCTGGAGGAATTGCAGTTCCACGCCAAGGCTTTCCAGCCGCTCGGCAGTTACGCTTCGGCACGCAAACGGGGCTGACCGCGCGCGGCGCGCTTGAACGCTCGCCCCCGCCGTGCCACCACGAACATCGTGACGACGGGAACGGGGCAGTCGGGGGAGCGCATCGCGGGTTCGCAAGACCATTGGCGCGAGATCCGCGCCGATGGCGATATCCAGTTCTCTCCTATTGAAATGCCGCAACCCGATCCGCCGCCTGATTGGCTTGTGAGCATCGGACGTTTTCTTGCCCGGATTTTCGAACCGGTCGCTCAGCTTTTCGGAAGCAGCTGGTTCGTCGTGAAATGGATATTGCTGGGTCTGGCCGTCGCGGGCGTTCTCCTTCTCGCCTGGCGCATTCTGGCCCCGCTCATGGGATTGGAAGCGAAGCGTACCGGCGGGGTTGAGGAAGAAGCGGACTGGGTGCCTGACCGCACCGATGCCGCCGCCCTGCTGGAGGAAGCCGATCGTCTTGCTGCCGAGGGCCGCTATGATGAGGCGACCCACCTGCTGCTCCGCCGTAGTGTGGAGCACATCGCCAGCGCGAGGCCCGACTGGCTCGAACCGTCCAGCACCGCGCGAGAGATCGGGCGCATCCCCGCGCTGTCCGACCGCGCCAAGCAGGCCTTCGGCGCCATCTCCACCCGGGTCGAGCGCAGCCTCTTCGCGCTGCGCCCACTGGTCGAGGAAGACTGGGTCGCCGCGCGCGGGGCCTATGCCGACTTCGCTCTGACCGATTTTCGCAGCAGCGCGGTGGCCGCATGAGCGCACGCACCGCGAGCCCCTTCAGCCGTCGCAGCGCCATCGCGCTGATTGTATTCGGCGGCGCGGTGTTCGTCGCGCTCCTCTATCTGCTTGGCATGGGGGAGCCCAATCGCGACGCAAACGACGGCGGCGCACACGCACTCGGCAAGGGGCTGACCGGCTATGCGGCGCTGGTCGAATTGCTGGAGGCGAGCGGGCAGGACGTCGACATCAGCCGCGATGCCGCGTCACACGATGACGAATCGCTGCTTGTCCTGACACCCCCGCTCGCCGCGGAGGCGGAAGATATCCAGACCATCATCGAGGACCGGCGCTATGTCGGTCCGACCATGCTGGTGCTGCCGAAATGGCGCGCAATGCGCGTGCCGCCCGGCGTGTCGAACGAGGCGGAGGACGGCTGGGTCATCCTGGCCGGGTCGCAATCGCCCGGCTGGCTGAGCCAGCTCGACGCGCTGCCCGATGGCGAAATCCGTCTCGACAAGGACGGCACGAGCTGGTCGGGCCTTGGTTATTCCGGACGGCCCGTGGCGCCAAACGCCGTGCAGTCGATCTCCGGCAACGACCTTGTCGCGCTCGTCCGTGACGACCACGGTCAGATGCTCGCGGGCTATCTCGACGACGGCAGCTATCCCGACCTCGCGCAATCGGCAGGGCGAAGCGCCGTTTACGACGATCGCGACGATGACCAGTGGCCCATTGTCGTTGTGGCGGAACCCGACCTGCTCAACAACTACGGCTTCAGTCAGCGCAGCAATGGTGAGGCGGGACGGGCATTGGTGCTCGTCGCGCTCGACGGCTACGATCTGCCGATCGTTTTCGACACCACGCTGAACGGCCTTGGCGGGACGCAGAACCTGCTGACGCTGGCCTTTACCCCGCCCTTTCTTGCCGCGACGCTATGCCTGATCCTGGCCGGGATCGTCGTGGGCTGGCGCGCTTTCAATCGGTTCGGTCCGCCGCTGGCAGAAGCTCGGGCGATCGCCTTCGGCAAGCGGCAGCTGGTCGCCAACAGCGCCGCGCTGATCCAGCGCGCGCGCCGCCCGCACCTGCTCGCCGATCCCTACGCCCGGCTGATGCGCTATCGCATCGCGAAGCGCCTCGGCCTGCGCGAGCGCGGCGAGCCGGGCGAGGTGGAATCGGCAATCGACGAGACGCTGAACCGCCGCCAGCCGGACGAACCCAGCTTTTCCAGCCTCGCTGCCGATATGCGGGGCGCACGCGGACCCAACGACTTGCTGCGCGCCGCCCGCGCGCTCAAATCGCTCGAAAGGACGATAAAGACACGATGAGTATGAACCTGACGGATGTGAATGCGCTGGCCGAGGCCGTGCGGGCGGAAATCGGCAAGGCGGTGGTGGGCCAGCACGAGATGGTCGATCACCTGCTGATTGCGCTGCTGGCGCAGGGACACGTGCTGCTCGAAGGGCCTCCGGGGACGGCCAAGACCTTCATGGCGCAATGCTTCGCGCGCGTCATCGGGCTCGACTTCGGGCGCATCCAGTTCACGCCGGACCTGCTGCCGGGTGACATTCTCGGCTCCAACCTGTTCAACTTCCAGACGAGCCAGTTCACTCTGACGCGCGGCCCCATCTTCACCGAGCTGCTGGTGGCGGACGAGATCAACCGCACCCCGCCCAAGACGCAGGCCGCCCTGCTCGAAGCGATGCAGGAACGCCGCGTGACGCTGGACGGCGAAACCCACGCGCTGGCCGACCAGTTCATGGTCGTGGCGACGCAGAACCCGATCGAGAGCCAGGGCGTCTACCCACTGCCCGAAGCGCAACTCGACCGCTTCCTGTTCAAGCTGCTGGTCCCTTACCCATCGCTGGAAGAAGAAGCCGCGATCGTGACCCGCTTCGGCGAGCACACCGGCCCCGCCCGGCCCGAGGATTTCGGAGTCGCATCGGTGGTCGGCGCAGCACAGGCGCAGGCCGCTGCGGAGGCCGTCAAATCGGTCACGCTGGCGAAGGAAGTCGTCGAATACGTCGTGCGACTGGTGCGCGCCACGCGCGAGACGGCGGAACTGTCCACCGGCGCCAGCCCGCGTGCGGCCGTGCTGCTTGCCAATGCAGGGCGCGCGCGCGCCGCGCTCGACGGGCGCGATTACGTGATCCCCGACGACATCAAGGGGCTGGCGACGTCGGTGCTGCGTCACCGCCTGACGCTCTCTCCCTCGGCCGAGATCGAGGGACGCGAGGTGGAGACGCTGGTCGCCGACCTCGTCGAACAGACGGAGGCTCCGCGCTAGGGCGCCGTCTGAATCATGTTCCGCCGCATCCCCATCGTGCCCACCGTGCTGACCGCAAGGCTGCTCGCCGCGCTGGCGCTGGTCGCGCTGGTGGTCGGCGCCCTGCTGCCTTCGCTGTGGTTAGCCGTGCCGCTGGCGGCGCTGGTGTTACTGGTACTGTCGCTGGCCGATGCGGTGCTGGCGGGGCAACTGGCCGATGCGCGACTGCTGGCCCCGCCGCTGGTCGAGGTGGGCGAGGATGCGGAGCTGACCATGCTGGCAGACTTTGCGCCCGGCGCGCAGATCGGGACGGCGGAAGCCGCGCTGTCATTCGATCCGCGCCTGGGCGGGGGCGGGCGGGCGGAAGCACCGCTGTCGTCCACGCCCGACGGCAGCTGGATGGCGACGGCGAATCTTCGGCCAGAACGTCGCGGCGAGGCTCCGATCGAGACACTGTGGCTGCGCTGGACAGGTCCGCTGGGCCTCGGCGCACGGCAAGCCCAGCGCGCACTCGATACAAGCTTGGCGGTTCGCCCCGCGCTCGGCCCGATCCGGTCGCCGCAATTGCAGGCCTTCTTTCGCGATGCGCAGTTCGGCATGGTCGCGCGGCGTATCCGCGGCGCGGGCACGCAATTCGAAGCCATGACCGAATACGAACCCGGCATGGACCGCCGCCGGATCGACTGGAAACGCAGCGCGCGGCACATGCATCTGCAGGCGCGCGAATATGAAAGCGAGCGCGACAACCAGATCGTCTTCGCCTTCGATTGCGGGCAGGCCATGTGCGAACCGATCGAAGGCGTCGCCCGGCTCGACCGGGCGGTTACGGCGGCGCTGACGTCGTCCTACATCGCACTCAAGGGCGGCGACCGCGTGGCGCTGTTCGGCTTCGCCGCGCGGCCGCAGGTGGCAACGCCGTTCTACAACGAAGCGCGCGCTTTCCACCGCCTGCAGAAATCCGCCGCGGGGCTGGACTATCGCAGCGAGGAGCCGAACTTCACCCTTGCACTGGCGACGCTGGCCGCGAGGCTCAAGCGTCGTTCGCTGGTGGTGCTGTTCTCCGACTTCACCGACCTCACCAGCGCGCAGATGATGGTCGAAAGCATCGGGCGACTGAGCAAGCACCACCTCGTCCTGTTCGTCACCATGCAGGACGAAGAACTGGAAGAGCTTGTCGGCGAGGAGCCGAAGGACATGGACACGCTGGCGATGGCCGTCACCGCCGATACGCTCGCGCGAGAGCGGGCGCTGGTGCTGGAGCGGCTGCGCCACATGGGTGTCGACGTGATCGAAGCGCCGTGGGAGGCGATCTCCTACCGCCTGATCGACCGCTATCTCGACATCAAGCGCGGGGGCACGATCGGATGAGCGATATGGCGACAGTATCGGGCGACGCGCTGGAGCAGGCGGTCCTGCGTTCCGACCGGTTCCGGCTGGAGCGGGAAGACGAATGGCAGCGGCTGGAGCAGATCGTCACCGCGATGGAGAAGGGACGCCTGCGCCGGGTCTCCGACGAAGACCTGATGGCCTTGCCCGCGCTCTACCGCATGGCTGCCTCGAGCCTTTCGGTCGCGCGGGAGACCTCGCTCGATGCCTCGGCGCTGACCTATCTCGACGGGCTGGTGCGCCGCGCGTGGTTCCAGGTCTACGGCCCGCGCACCTCGCTCAGCGGCTGGCTGCGCGGGTTCCTGTTCGGCGGGTGGAGCGCCAGCGTGCGCGACATCGCGCGTGACATCTGGATTGCGCTGGCGGTGATGGTGGCAAGCACGGCGGTCGGCTGGCTGCTGGTCGATGCCAATCCCGACTGGTATTTCGCCTTCGTCCCCGCCGAACTGGCGGGAGAGCGTGTGCCCGGTGCGACGCGCGCGGAATTGCTCGGCCCGCTGGGTTCGCAGGATCACGGCGGCGGGCTGTCCGCTTTCGCGGCCTATCTGTTCAACAACAACGCGCAGGTCTGCATCCTCGCCTTTGCGCTGGGCTTCGCCTTCGGCATCCCGACGCTGATGCTGCTGGTGCAGAACACCGTGATGCTGGGCGCCATGCTATGGCTTTATGCGGAGGCGGGCGCACTGCCCGAATTCCTCGCCTGGCTGAGCGTCCACGGCACGACGGAACTGTTCGCGATCCTGCTGGCGGGCGCCGCAGGGCTGCACATCGGGCGAAACATGGCTTTTCCGGGCCAGCGCTCAATCCTGACGGCGGCAGCGGAAAGCGGGCGGCGCGCGGCTCAGGTCATGGTCGGCGCGGTCATCATGCTCATCGTTGCCGCGATCCTCGAAGGTTATGTCCGGCAGCTTGTCGGCGATCCGGGCTCCCGCGCGACCGTCGGCGTTTTCATGCTGGTTGCGTGGTTGTGCTACTTCCTGCTGCCCGGCCGCCAGCGGGGCGAGGCAGGGGCATGACCTCGCCCGCCGCCATTCTCGACGCCGAGCGCGCCAAGCGCGAGCGGATGCTGGTGACGCCGGAGGGGCTGGCCCTGCCGCTGACCGTCGCCACCAAGGGCGCGCGGGTCGGGGCGCTGATCATCGACTTCATCGTCATTGCGACCGCGATGCTGGTAGTGAGCCTCGTTCTCGGCCTGCTCGGGATCAACCTGATCGGACAGATCGAGGGCAATGATGGTGAAGTCCCCGGCGCACTCGAGTTCATCCTCGTCATCTTCATCCTGTTCGTGTTCTTCCTGCGCAACGGATACTTCCTCTATTTCGAGCTTGGCCCGCGCGGCGCGACGCCGGGCAAGCGAATGTCCGGCATCCGCATCGCCTCGCGCGACGGCGGGCGGCTGACGGCGGAAGCAGTCATCGCGCGCAACCTGCTACGCGACATCGAGATATTCCTGCCGCTGGTGTTCATATTCGGGATGGAGGACGGCGGCTGGACCGGCATCGCCGCCGCCGCGTGGTTCGCGCTGTTCATGGGCTTCCCCTTCTTCAACCGGGACAATTTGCGCGCAGGCGACGTGATTGCGGGCACCTGGGTGGTGGAAGCGCAGAAGACGCGGCTGGGCGAGGTGCTGGCGGTTGGCGAAGGGGCGCGCGGCCGTTCTCGCCTGAGCGGGGCGACTTACGATTTCGGGGAAGCCGAACTGTCGGTCTACGGCGAGTACGAGCTCAAGGTGCTCGAACAGGTCCTGCGCGAAGACCGACCCGAAGCAATCGCGCAGGTGCAGGAAACGATCTGCCGCAAGATCGGCTGGCATCCCGGCGCAGGCGATGAACGCGCCTTCCTCGAAGCCTTCTACGCGCAGCTTCGCGCGAAGCTGGAAGGCGACATGCGCTTCGGCAGGCGCAAGGCGGACAAATACTCCTCCACCCGCTGACCGGCGGCAACAAACATCGGGGGCGCATTTCGTCTTTGCCCTGCAATGTGTTAGAACGCCTGCAAGTCAACGAAAGCAGGGGAGCTAGTCGACATGCAAATGGGCAATTACCGCTTCGATCAGGACCTCGCCATGGTGCTGCTCGAAAAGGCACTGATGGCGATCGGTATACTGATCGTCACATGGGCACTGGCCAAGGCGGCCAAATGGGCATTCGCCAAGATCGTCGACGCAGTTCCGCTGCTCCAGCGGCACACCGGCGCCGGCACCAGCATCGGGGAATCGCTTGGCAAGATCGTGTCCCTGTTCATCTGGCTGTTCGGCCTTCTTGCCATTCTGCAAGTGCTCGAACTCAATGCCGTCAGCGGGCCGATCAACAGCCTGTTGGAATCGACCGTGGAGTTCGTGCCCAACCTGATCGGTGCCGGTATCCTGCTGTTCGTCGGGCTGATGATCGCCGGCATCGTGCGCGACATCGCCGTCACGGCGATGCAGACCGTCGACCTGGACAAATGGGCCAACCGCGGCGGCGTGGAAACCGTCACCGGCAACCGCACGATCAGCAAGACCATCGGCACGGTGGTCTACATCCTGATTGCCATCCCGGTCGCCATCGCGGCGCTGAACGTGCTGAGCATCGAATCGATTTCCGAACCGGCCAGCGACATGCTGCGCCTGATCCTTGCGGCCATTCCGCGGATTATCGCGGCCGCTATCCTGCTCGGCATCGGCTACGTGATCAGCCGTTTCGTCGTGAGCATCCTGAAGGAAGTCATGACCGGCTTCGGTGTGGATCGCTCGCTCGCCGAAACGGGCCTGCTGTCGGAAGGCACCACGGCGTCGAGCGTGATTGCGCGCATCGTGCAGGTCGCCATCATCCTGTTCTTTGCCATTGCGGCGACGCGGATGCTGGGCTTCCCCGAACTCACCAATATCCTGAACGAGGTTCTCGCTCTGGGCGGCCGCGTGGTGTTCGGTGCGGCGGTCATCGGCTTCGGCTTCCTCATCGCCAATCTGCTGGCCAAGCTGATCGGTGGTGCGGACGGGCAATCGACCGCGGCGACCATCGTGCGCTGGGCGACGATCGTGATCTTCACTTTCATGGGCCTCAGCTACACCGGCGTCGGCGACATCATCACCGAAACCGCGTTCAGCGCCATCGTGATCGGCATCGCCGTCGCGGGCGCGCTGGCTTTCGGCCTTGGCGGGCGCGAATGGGCCGGCCGCAAGCTGGAAGAGTGGGACCGCGCGGCAAAGACGCCGGGTTCGACCACCACCACCACCGGTACTGTCCCCGGCACGTCAGACAAGCCGCTGCCGCCGGGCGCGTAAAGCTTCACAGCATCGCCGAATGAAAGTAGGGGCGCGGGGTCATGATCCTGCGCCCCGCTTCTTTGGACGACGTAGCCGCCCTCTCCGACCTCGGGCGCGAGAGTTTCTGCGGTGCGTTCGGACATCTCTACACGGCCGAAGACCTCGATCTGTTCATCAGCACGGCGTATTCCGCGCAGGTGGTCCGCGACGAGATCGCCAGTCCGCAAATCATTCACCAGCTGGCACAGGACGATCGGCGCCTGCTGGGCTATTGCAAGATGCGCTACCCGAGCAGCTACAGCGAGTATTCGGACGCGCGCGATCCGATCGCCCTCGGCCAGCTCTACACGCAGCCCGACGCGACCGGACAAGGCATCGGCGCCGCGCTGATGGAATGGGCGATTGGCGAAGCGCGCGCCCGCGGTTGCGATGCGATCCAGCTTTCGGTCTGGGCCGAGAACACGGGCGCGCAGCGGTTCTACCAGCGCTACGGGTTCGCCAAGATTGCCGACATCGACTTCTGGGTCGGCAACCACCGCGACGACGAATTTCTCTACGAACTGCGCCTGTAGCCACGTACCGGTTACGTACCGGCTTCGGCCTCACACCCCGTCGCGTGGCGTCCCCATGCGGAAATGTGCGCCCTTCTGGCTCGGCTCCAGCGTGAGGGTGAGGCCGTGACGCTCCGCGATGGAGCGGGCGAGCGCGAGGCCGAGACCCGCGCCGCGACTGGCATTGAACTTCATCGCTCCGCGGCGGAACCGCTCGAAGATCGTGGCGCGCGCGCTTTCGGGAATACCGGGGCCATCGTCTGCGACGTGAAGCACGGGACCGCGCTCCAGCCGGACAGTGATGGTGCCCCCTTCGGGCACGTATTTCATCGCGTTGTCGAGCAGGTTGGTGAAGACCCGCGCCAGCTGCATCTCCTCCCCCGGCAACCTGACGTCCGGCGCGATGTCGTGCCGCAACGTGAGCCCCGCCTCCTCCACGCTTTCGAAATACATCTCGCAGATCCGCGTCACTAGCGTGGTGAGATCGACCTCCTCCAGCCCGCTAAGATCGCCGCGGCGCGCCTCGTTGGCTGAAATGTCGAGGACGGATTCCAGCAGGTCGACCACCTCTTTCAGATCGGCGCGCGCGCCGCGCAGGTCGGCGGCCTTCTCCGGATCCTCTGCCGCGCGCACGGCCTTGACCAGCCGGTTGTCGAGATGGACCAGCGGCGTACGCATCTCGTGCGCGACGCGGTCGGAAAGCTCGCGCTGCTCGGTCAGGAGGCGATTGATGCGCGTAATGGATGCGGCGCTGTGCTGGGTCAGTTCGCCGATCTCGTCATTCGCGCCGGGATCCTGTGCCAGCGCCGCGAGCATCTTGGGGTCCGGGCCGCGAAAGGCATCGTTGATGCGGTCGATCCGGCGGGCCAGCCGCTGGGCCGTCACCAGCCCGGACAGGCCGACAAGGATGATGATCGCCGCCCCGCCCAGGAAGAAAGCCACGGCCGCCTGCGACAGCAGTGCCTCGCCCCCGGTCAGCTCCCTAGCGACAACCAGCCGCAGTTTCTCTTCCGGTCGGGCGACGCGCGCATACAGCCGCGTGCCGTCGGGCGTTCTTGTCGTACCGCTGGTATCGAGTTGCGGCCATTGCGCGATGTCGCCGGCGAGCACATCCTCGCCTTCGCGCACGAGGAGGTAATGCGCCTGGCCGGCCATTCCCGTGGGACGGGACAGCCGTTCTTCGACGAGGCCCGCCAAAGCATCGACGCCATCCTCGTCGTAAGCGGTCATGAGAATCGCGAGGTCGGCATCCACGGCCGAAGCGATCGCTTCGTCGCTGGCGCGGCGGATCGAGGTATCGGTCAGGAACCACAGCAGCTGGATCACCACGACGGCGATAATCACGACCCAGACGACCAGCCGGGTGATGATCGATCGATTGATCGGGAAATGGGTCATCGCTGCGGCAGCCCTTTTCTCACCTACCGGCCATCGAGCATCCGGTAGCCGATGCCCCAGATCGTCTCCAGTGCGGGCGTATCGAAGTCCTTTTCCAGCTTGCGGCGGAGGCGGCCGATATTGACGTCGACCACGTTGGTCTGCGGATCGAAATTCATCTTCCACACGTCCTTCAGCAGCATGTCGCGCGTCACGACTTCGCCCGCGTTCTCGATGAAATAGCGGAACAGCTCGAATTCCTTGGGGCTGAGCGGAATGTGCGTGTTGTCGCGGAACGCGGTGCGTGCCTTCACATGGCATTCGAACGCGCCGTGGATGATCACCGCGTCATGTGCCTTTCCGGAAGACCGGCGATGCAGCGCGCGAATGCGGGCGAGCAGTTCGGGCGCCTCGAACGGCTTGGCGAGGTAATCGTCGGCGCCCGCGTCCAGCCCCTCGGCCCGGTCGGAGGTGCGGCCCAGCGCCGACAGCATGAGCACCGGCGTTCCGACCCCGCTTTCGCGCAGGCGGCGGAGCACGGTCAGCCCGTCGAGATCGTCCAGCATCCGGTCGAGTATGATGACATCGACACCCCCCATGCCGGCGCGCAGAAGCCCGCCACTGCCGGTGCTTTCCCACACCAGCGTGTCGCCTTCGCGGCTTGCCAGCTCGCGAACCTGCTCTGCAGTCCTGGGGTCATCCTCCACATAGAGGATGGATAAACCTGCCACGCGCCGATCCCGTTAGATGGAGTTCAGCGACCCTGATTTTCTTTTGTGGGCGGGCGTTTGCCAGCCAAGCGGCGCAGGCGCAAGTGCGGCGCGGGCGGTTGTGGCGGAAGCGGATGAGAATTTCGCGGAGACGATTCGGCACCCCAATCGCCGAACCGTCTCCGCGAGTATGCCGTCTGTGCGGCGATTGCCGATGTCCGACCATCGTTCGCGATCGGTGTCGCGAAGTGGACCGTTGCCGGTCCTGCCCCCGTATGGTCGGCCTTTCGACCGTCTGCGAAAGTGATCAGACCCCTCCGTCACCTCGCATTGCCGCAATGCCAAAAGTTAGCTTACAGGCCTACTGACTCTTGATGTTACCAATATGACAAATCCTGTCATAATCGGCATCACAGCCAGCGCCAGCGCCAGAACAGCGCCATCTGGGCGGCGAAGATCACCCCGCACAGGCCGACCACGATCCAGAAGGCGTCGCCGTCTTTGGTCCCCGGTATGCCGCCGACGTTGATGCCCAGCAGGCCGGTGAGAAACCCCAGCGGCAGGAAGATCGCGGCGACGATGGTGAGCAGGTAATTTGTCCGTTCGGAGCGTGCCAGCGCGCGTGCGCGCAATTCGTCCTGCAACACGACGGCGCTTTCCTTGCTGACGTCGATGTCGTCGAGATAACGGCGCAGGCGATCGATGCTCTCGGCGATTTCGCGCCGGTCATGATCCTCGAACCATGCCGGCGCCTCGCGGCTGATCGCTTCCAGCGCGACGTGTTGCGGCCCCATGTGACGCTGCAGGGCAAGGCAATTGCGGCGGATGGTCGAAACCTTGGCGAGCATCTTTTCGCCCTCGCTCTCGACGTCGGCTTCTTCCAGCTCGTCGATATGGTCGTTCATGTCGACGACCGAGGCGTTCATGCGGGCGATCATGAACTCGGTGAGATTCGTGATCAACGCTCCCGCGTCCGCCGGACCGCGGCCTGCATCGATCAGCGCGAGCACGTCGCGCGGCGTCTGCAACGGATCGCGGCGCAGCGTCACCAGCCGCCGGCCGTCGCACCAAAGTTGCATGGAAACCATGTCTTCCGGCTCCGCACCGGGATTGAAATTGATCCCGCGCAGGGTCGCGACCAGCGTTTCCCCTTCGCGGAATGCACGGGGGCGGGTCGCGTCGCTCACCAGCAGTTCGGCCGACGGTTCCGGTAGGCCCAGTCCCTGTTCCAGCCATTGCTGGACGCCGGGTCGGTTGCGGCACAGATGCACCCACAGCACCTCCTGCGCGGCTTCGGGCTGCCAGCCCTTCGCCTCTTCCCATGCGATCGCGCGTCCGCCGCCCCTTCCGTCGAGGACGCGTCCGAATAGCAGCGGGGTGTCGGAACCGGTTTTGCCTGGGACTTCGCTCATCCACCCCTCATGCCGCAAGCGCATGCGGCTGTCATTGCTCCTTCATGCTGCCCGGCCTATATTGCCGACCATGTCTTCCGTACGCCCTTGGCGCGACATCATGCGCCGCCAGTCCCGCCAGATCATGGTCGGCAATGTCCCCGTCGGTGGCGATGCGCCGATCAGCGTCCAGACCATGACCAACACGCCGACGGAAGATGTCGGCGCGACGATCGACCAGATCCGCCGGTGCGAGGAGGTTGGGGCCGATATCATCCGCGTATCCTGCCCGACCGAGGAATCGACGGCACGCTTCGACGAAATCACGCGCGCCGCGAATGTCCCGATCGTCGCGGACATCCACTTCCACTACAAGCGCGCGCTGGAAGCTGCGGACAAGGGCGCGGCCTGCCTGCGGATCAATCCCGGCAATATCGGCAGTGGAGAGCGGGTGGCAGAAGTCGTCCGCGCGGCGAAGGCCAATGGCTGCGCGATCCGCATCGGCGTGAACGCGGGCAGCCTCGAGAAGGACTTGCTGGAGAAATACGGCGAGCCCTGCCCCGAAGCGCTGGTCGAAAGCGCGCTCGACCACATCAAGCTGCTGCAGGATCACGACTTCCACGAATACAAGGTGGCAGTGAAGGCGAGCGACGTGTTCCTCGCCGTCGCAGCCTACCACGCGCTGGCGGAGACGGTGGACTGCCCGCTCCACCTCGGCATCACCGAGGCTGGCGGCCTGATCGGCGGAACGGTCAAGTCGTCCATCGGCATCGGCAGCCTGCTGTGGGCGGGCATCGGCGACACCATCCGCGTCAGCCTGTCCGCCGAGCCGGAGCAGGAAGTGAAGGTCGGCTTCGAAATGCTCAAGGCGCTGGGTCTGAGGACGCGCGGCGTCCGCGTCGTGTCCTGCCCCAGCTGTTCGCGGCAGGGCTTCGACGTCATCCGCACGGTCGAGGCGCTGGAGAAGCGGCTGGAGCACATCAAGACGCCGATGAGCCTTTCGGTCCTCGGATGCGTGGTCAACGGGCCGGGCGAGGCCCGCGAAACCGACATCGGCCTGACCGGCGGTGGCAACGGCAAGCACATGGTCTATCTTTCCGGGGTGAAGGACCACCACATCGAGAACGAAGCGATGCTCGATCACATCGTGCGACTGGTCGAGGAAAAGGCGGCCAAGATCGACGCCGGCGAGACCGCGGCCTTCGATCCGCACGCGGTGGCGGCTGAATGAGGGAAGCCTTCGCCCGCATCGGGGATGCCCTGAAGGTCACGTTCCTCGGCGGGCTGTCGATCTTCAGGCTCGCACCCATCATCCCGCTGCTCGTCATGGTGCCCGAGTTCGTCCAGCACGTTTACGAGATCCAGTCCGGGATGTTCGTCAGCAAGGCGGCTTTCAACGCCGAGGCGATGTCGGACACGCGCTGGCTGTTCGGCTATGCCAAGATCGCTGGCTTAGTCCTCGCCATCTTCGCCGCAGCGCGTTTTATCGGCGGAGCTGGGACACGCTGGTGGGACCTGCGCACGATCGCGTGGAGGCCGTTCCTGATCGCGCTCGCCGTGAACGTGGCGGCTACGATGCTGTTCGAAGTCCTCGCGGGATCGTCCGCCCAGGACTTGCCGCTGGCGATCACCTTCGTCGTCCAGATCGTGCTTCTGCCGCTGCTTGTGTACCTGCTCGGACCGCTGTTCGGCGACCGCACCATGACGCTGCGGCGGAGTTACACGGTCGGCTGGCTGGCAGCCTTGCTGATCGGGCTGCTGGTGATGCTCGCCTTTGCGCCGGCGCAGTGGGTGCACGGTACGAACCACACGCTTGCCATGGGACGACCCTACCCCATCGTCTGGGCGCTGATGGTCTGGGACACCTTGCTGGTCGGGGTGATGGCATGCTGGATGGGCGCAGCGCTGGCGGCAGGCTACTGGCTGGGACGGCCGCCTAAGTCGGGCGAACAGCGCGAAAGCCCGAACGCTGCCTTTGCCGCATAGGCGCGGCGCGTGCTCCACGTCGTTCACCACGTCGACTACATGGCTCCCCCGCCGGAACGCGGGACGTTCCGGTTCGACAAGTACATGCTGGTCATGGTCGCGCTGCGCGTACGGGCTGCGCGCGAGGGGTTCGCGCTGGTCGAACACGCACCCGCGCCGATCCCGCGCCGCTGGCTGGAGGCGGTGCACGATCCCGAATATGTCGAGCAGGTCTTCACCGCGTCCGTCCCGCGCGCCAAGGAAAGGCGCATCGGCTTTCCCGTCACCCCGCGCATCGCGTCGCGCGTGCGACATACCAATGGCGGCACATGGCTCGCCGCGCGGCTGGCGATGGAGCATGGCTATGCCGCCAACAGCGCGGCGGGGAGCCACCACGCCCTGCACGACACCGGCGCTGGCTATTGCGTATTCAACGACCTTGCGGTGGTTTCGACGCGCCTGATCGGGGAAGGCGATGCGCGCCGCGTTCTGATCGTGGACTGCGACGTCCATCAGGGCGACGGCACGGCCAGCCTGATGGCAGGGCGCGACGATGTCTTCACGCTGTCGCTGCACGCGGAGAAGAACTTCCCGACGCGCAAGGCCCGATCCAGCCTCGATCTTGCCCTGCCAGACGGGCTGGACGACGACGGTTACATGGATGTCCTCACCACCCATCTTCCCGGCGTGATTGACGGTTTCGCGCCGGACATCGTGCTCTATCAGGCGGGCGTCGATCCCCATCGCGACGACCGCCTGGGGCGGCTGGCCCTGAGCGACGCGGGGCTGGCGGCGCGCGATCGCTACGTGGTTGGCGAGGCGCGGCGGCGCCGGCTTCCGGTCGCAAGCGCGCTTGGCGGGGGATACGGCACCGACGACCGTGCGGTGGCGGAACGGCACGCCGCATCGATGATCGCCATGGCGCAGGAGAATGCCTGCTTTCCCGCTCCAAGCCATGAAGCGCTGGCAGGTTTTACCACCCCTTAAGCGGCACCGTCGTATGCCGCACGGCGATGATCCGCACCCGCGCCTCGATCCTGCTCGCCCTGACGCTTTGCGCCTGTGGCGGCGCGCCGGAGCAGCCCGGCGAAATTGCCGCTGGCGAAGCGGTCGGCAATTCGCGCCCCAGCCCGTGGAGCATCGATGCGCCCGGCACGCCCAGCGGCAACAAGGTCGCGGTCGGCACATCCGGTTTCCCGCGCCCCGGAACCAGCCGCCCTGCCTCTGGGTCAGACCCGGCGAGTGGCGGCATCGTGAAGCTGAGCCGTCAGTCGGATGGCCACTTCTACGCCAGCATCACGGTCGATTCGCAGGACTTGAACGTCCTCGTGGACACCGGCGCAAGCATCGTCGCACTGACCGGGGACGATGCGCGCAGCCTCGGCCTGGATTGGAGTTCGAGCGAGATCGCGCCGATCGGACGCGGCGCGAGCGGCGACGTCTACGGCGTTCCGGTAACGCTCGACAGCGTGGAACTCGATGGCATTCGCGCCAGCAACGTTTCCGCCGTGATCATCCCGGAAGGGTTGGACGTGACGCTGCTTGGCCAGAGCTTCCTCTCGCAGGTCGAACGGGTCGAAATCGCGGGCGATTCCATGGTGCTGCACGACTGACCGGACGCGCTCGCAACCAACGGATCGTTAACGCTGTTCGGCTAATGCGGTCGGCAAAGGAAAAGACGGCCGTCGCATGATGATCCAGCGTTACCTCCCCTACCGGCTGCGCAACCGCATCGAGGCGGCGATTCACGCGCGGGCGGTCGATGACATCTTCGACACCGCGCCGATCGTGCCGCGCAACGATGGGCTGGTGCTGTTCTCCATGATCGGGACTAAGGTGGTCGCGCCCTATCTCGTCGCGGTGAAATCGCTATGGCACCAGCTGGGGCGCGGGCGCATCGCCTTGCTGGACGACGGCACGCTGACGGCGGAAGATCGCGCACAACTGGCGCGGCATTGCGGCGACCCGGAAATCATCGACATCGCCAGCGTGGAACGCGGCCCCTTTCCGAAGGGCGGGACATGGGAACGGCTGCTGACGATCCTCGACCGGCGCAGCAGCGAATACTGGATCCAGCTCGACAGCGACACGGTGACGCTCGGCCCCGTACCGGAGGTCGAAAGTGCCATCGCGCGCAACCGCAGCTTCGCCCTGCTCGGAGGGCCGGAGGGCGAGATCGGGGCGTTGCCGGCAGGGCAGATCGCGCGCGAACTCTATCCCGATGGCCGACGCGACGATCACGTGCAGGCACGCATCGAATCGCGCCTCGACACGATCCCGGCGGAACGCGAGTGGAAATATCTGCGTGGCTGCTCCGGCTTTGCAGGCTTTGCCGCGATGGGCCAGGGTCGCCCGCTGGCCGCCGCCTTCCTGGTCGAGATGGAGCGGATGATCGGCAAGGACGCCACGCACGAATGGGGGACCGAGCAGGTCGCATCCAATTTCCAGCTCGCCAACGAGCCGGAACCAGTGCTCCTGCCGAGCGCGCGTTACATCAATCACTTCGGGGAGCCCTGGCCCGCCGACACCGCCTTCCTGCACTTCATCGGCACCAAGCGGCACGAGGGCACGGCCTATGTCGACGCCAGCCGCCAGGCCATTGCCATGCTGCGCGAAGAGGCGGAACGGGCGGCGTGAACGCCCGCCGGCTTCAAGACCGCTTGCCGCCATTCAGCGCGCTGCCATATAGGTCGCGCTAAGACATGAGCATGATCCACCTTTCGCGCAGAAGCGTTCTGGCAGGCAGTATCGCCAGCGGCCTTGCCGCCGCTGCAGGCGTGTCGCCGCTGACGCGGCCCGCGCAGGCAAGCACGCTGTCGGCCCGCGACCAGAAATTGTTCGCCATCGCCCGCCGCGAACTGGACAAGGCCGGCGCGGCGATCTGGCGGCGCGACATCGTGGGGATTGCGGATTTCGCCGCCCATTCCTCCCGCCCGCGCTTTCATTTCGTCAATCTCGACCGGGGCGAGGTGAACAGCTACCTCGTCAGCCATGGCACCGGTTCCGATCCGGAACATGACGGCTGGCTCAACAATTTCTCCAACATCGAAGGCTCCAACGCGACCAGTCGCGGGGCCTATGTGACGTGGGAATGGTACACCGGGCGCTACGGCACATCGATCCGGCTGGGCGGGCTCGACCCGACCAACAACAATGCTCTCAGCCGCTATATCGTGATGCATTCGGCAGGCTACGCAACGCAGGATCATGTCGATCGCTGGGGGCGGCTTGGCCGCTCGAACGGCTGCTTTGCCATGGGGCCGGACAATTTCAAGCTGGCGCTTACGCAGCTTTCCGGCGGGCGCCTGCTCTATGCGGACAGGCTCGATCTCGACGCGGTGATCGTCGACTTCTGAATGGCCGGAGGCGTCACGCCCCCAGCCACCCATTCATTCGTCAGGTGCGCAGGTCGTCGATGATCTCGACCACTTCCTCGTCCGTCACGCGCGAGCGGTTCGGCTTGCGCGGAGCCTGGAAGGATTCGAGCACCGGCGCATCGCGTCCGTAGATATCGGCGAAGCTGCGCATGGTGCCGTCGATGTCGCTGCCCATGGTGAAATAGGTGATATAGACGGGCATCTTCCGCTCGAATCCCACGCGGGTGTATTCACCGCTCTTGGAGATTTCGACCGCTTCGGCGGCGGGCATCTTTGCTTGCAGGATCGCCAGCGTCATCGCCAGTTCCACCGCGCGTTCCGTGCGAATGCAGCCGTGGCTCAGAGCCCGGCTGTCCTGCCCGAACAGGCCGCGGCTCGGCGTGTCGTGGAGGAAGATGGCATGGGCATTCGGCATATCGAGCTTCATCATGCCGAGCGAATTGGTCGGTCCGGGCTGCTGCACCACGGTGACAAAGCCGTTGGCGCCCTTTGTCGCCTTATAGCCGGCGCGCTGAGCCCAGGCAGGATTGCCCAGCACCTTCGCGCCCAGACCTTCGCCCTTCACGATCGACTGCGGCACGGTCCACGTCGGGTTGAAGATCACGCCTTCGACATTTTCGGCCAGCTGCGGCGTTGCGGTGCTGCCCGGCTTGCCGACGATGGTCTTGTAGGTGCGGATGATCTTGTCATTGACCGTCAGGCGCAGCTGATATTCCGGGACGTTGGTGATGAGGTACTGCCGCCCCAGGTCACGGGCGAGCCAGCGCCAGCGGTCCATATTGGCCTGGATCAGCGCGCGCTTCTTCGTCTGCGCGGCCGGCGTCTTTGCCAGTTCGGCCTTCAGCGCCTCATATTCGGGCACCTGCGGCGCGAGCGATGCGAGCACGCCGGCAACGTCGCCGTTCGCCGTCGCCTGCCTGAGCAGATCCTCGCTCGGCATACGGTCGGCATCGGGGTCGAAGACGAACCACTGCTTGCGCGCATCCATCGGTGTGCGCCCGTCGCGCAAGTCCTCGACCAGCCAGATGAAGGTGCGGCTGGCGATGTCGTTCAGCTGCGGACTGGTGCCGGCAGCGATCGCGGAGCGCAGTTCGGCAGGCTTGTAATCGGCGGGGATCAATCCCTCGGTGCCGATCGATTCGACGATGCCGAGCAGTGCCTGGGCATTGGCGATCGACCAGTCCCGAACGAGGATCTTTTCCGGAATCGGCTGCACCATCGGTGCGGACTGGGCCTCTGCGGCAAAAGCTTCCTCGACCGATTCGTAGCCCGGATCGGGATCGACAGGCTCGGCGGTGACCTGCTGAGCGGCGGCCGTTCCGGTCATGGCTACGGCTGCCGCGACGAGGCCAACGGTGCGAAGGGCAAGCGAATTTCGGATCGAGAGGCGCATGATGTTCCGTTTGCAGTTGTTCGGTCTGCACGGCGAGATTGCCGCGACATGGCCGGGATTGTGCTGGATATTTTCGCCCAAGCCCCCGGTCTGGTCAACTGTGTGACCCGCGAAGTTTACCCACGCTGAATCGTGCGTTTGCAGATGCCGCGGCGAAGCAGTGCGGGTATGGGCGCAAACCATGCAGCGCCACGTCGCCTTCCTGCCGATCCTGTCCACGCTGATCGGCGTTGCCTTCCTGTCGCTGATGGACGCGTACATGAAAGGCGCTTCGCTGGCCGTCGGAGCTTATAGCGCGGCTCTGTTGCGCTCCACCCTGGCGACGTTGATGGTCGCGCCGGTCTGGCTGGCGCGGCGCAAGCACTGGCCGGCACACCGGGCGATGAAGCTGCATATCGAACGCGGCTTCGTTTCCGCCTTCATGGCGCTGACATTCTTCTATGCGCTGACCAAGCTGCCGATCGCGGAGACCATCGCGATCAGCTTCGTCGCGCCGCTGGTCGCGTTGTATCTGGCGCGCGTGCTGCTGGGCGAGAAGATCCACCGCCGCGCAATCGTCGCGTCCGTACTGGGATTTATAGGCACGCTGGTGATCGTGGGCGGGCGAATCGGGCGCGACACGCTGGACCCCGATGCCGCGCTCGGCATCGGTTCCATCCTCGTCAGCGCAATGCTGTATGCCTACAATTTCATCGTGATGCGCAAGCAGTCGCAACTCGCCGGACCGCTGGAGATCGCGACCTTCCACAGCGGCGTTGCAGCGCTGATATTCTGCGTCGCGGCGCCGTGGCTGCTCGTTATGCCAAGCGGCCCGGTGCTGGGCCAGGTCGCCATTGCCAGCCTGCTTACGGTGGGGGGCGCGATGACCATCGCATGGGCCTATGCCCGCGAGGAGACGCAGGTGCTGATCCCGCTCGAATATTCGGGATTTCTCTGGGCTGTCCTGTTCGGCTGGCTGTTCTTTGCCGAGGGCGTTACCGGAACCACGCTGGCGGGAACCGCCCTGATCGTGACCGGGTGCCTGATCGTCACCCGCCCCCGGCGGACCGAGCAGACCGCGCTCTAGCCTTCGCCGGCTGCAGCGCCCTCCGCCGCGGCGGCCTCTGTATCCTTGTCCTCGCCCGTCCCGAAATCGACGACGAAGCCGAGCATCGCGCCGAGGAACGCCGCGACGACGAGCGCCAATGCCATTATTGCCACGCCGATCCGCTGCCGTGAGCCGCCTTGCGCCGCCATCAAAGGTGTCCTGCTTTCATCGCTGCCCCGCATAGCTGCGCCTGAAGGCCGCTGCCAGAGCGGTGTTCGCCCTTGGTCCCCCTTGACCTGACGCCTTCCATTGACCAGTGCACGGGCAAATTCTGCGCCGGAAACCCGCGTTCTCACTCGGCGCGGCGCATCGGCATTCACGAAAGGACACAGCACGCATGACCCAGGTCGGCAAGGACACGCTCGGAACCCGCTCAACCCTCTCGGTCAATGGCAAGGAATACGCCTATTATTCCTTCAAGAAGGCCGCGGAGAAAATCGGTGACGTGTCGCGCCTGCCGTTCAGCCTGAAGGTGCTGCTGGAAAATATGCTGCGGTTCGAGGATGACGGCTTCACCGTCTCGGTCGACGATGCGAAGGCGATCGCGGACTGGCAGAACAATCCCAAGACCGGCAAGGAAATCCAGTACCGCCCCGCGCGCGTGCTGTTGCAGGACTTCACCGGCGTCCCCTGCGTGGTCGACCTTGCCGCCATGCGCGATGCCATCGCCAAGCTTGGCGGCGACACGGCGAAGATCAATCCGCAGGTGCCGGTCAATCTGGTCATCGACCACTCGGTCATGGTCGACGAGTTCGGCCACCCCAAGGCGTTCGAGAAGAACGTGGAGCTGGAATATGCCCGCAACGCCGAACGCTACGACTTCCTCAAGTGGGGCTCCAAGAGCTTCGAGAACTTCTCCGCCGTTCCTCCGGGCACCGGCATCTGCCACCAGGTCAACCTCGAACACATCGCGCAGGGCGTTTGGTCGAGCGACGATGAAAGCGGTGCGGCGATCGCCTACCCCGACACCTGCGTGGGCACCGACAGCCACACCACGATGATCAACGGCCTCGGCGTGCTGGGCTGGGGCGTCGGCGGGATCGAGGCGGAAGCGGCCATGCTCGGCCAGCCGGTCTCGATGCTGATCCCCGAAGTGGTCGGCTTCAAGCTGACCGGCGCGATGGCAGAAGGCATCACCGCCACCGATCTCGTGCTGACTTGCGTGCAGATGCTGCGCGAAGTCGGCGTCGTCGGTCGCTTCGTGGAATTCTACGGGCCGGGCGTCGCGACGCTGAGCCTCGCAGACCGCGCGACCATCGCGAACATGGCGCCCGAATACGGCGCGACCTGCGGCTTCTTCGGCATCGACGACAAGACGCTCGACTACATGCGACTGACCGGACGCAGCGAGGACCGCATTGCGCTGGTGGAGGCTTACTGCCGTGAACAGGGCATGTGGTTCGATCCGGACAACGAACCGGTGTTCACCAACACGCTCTCGCTCGACATGAGCAAGGTCGTCCCCAGCCTCGCCGGGCCGAAGCGTCCGCAGGACAAGGTCGCGCTGCCCGACCTCGACGAGCTGTTCAATACGGACCTCAAGACGACCTACAAGAAGGATGGCCCGGCCCGCGTCGCGGTGGAAGGCAAGGATCACGATATCGGCGACGGCGACGTCGTGATTGCCGCGATCACGAGCTGCACCAACACGTCCAACCCGGACGTACTCATTGCCGCCGGACTGGTCGCGCGCAACGCGAACGCCAGGGGCATGAAGCCCAAGCCGTGGGTGAAGACCAGCCTCGCACCGGGATCGCAGGTGGTCACCGACTACCTCGTGAAATCGGGCTTGCAGGACGATCTCGATGCCATCGGCTTCGACCTCGTCGGCTATGGCTGCACGACCTGCATCGGCAATTCCGGCCCGCTCGCCCCGCCGATCAGCAAGGCGATCAACGGCAATGACATCGTCGCCGCCTCCGTGCTTTCCGGCAACCGCAACTTCGAAGGCCGCGTTTCGCCCGATGTGCGCGCCAACTTCCTCGCCAGCCCGCCGCTCGTCGTCGCCTTCGCGCTCAAGGGCACGGTGACCGAGGATATAACCGAGACCCCGATCGGGCAGGACCAGGACGGCAAGGACGTGATGCTCGCCGACCTGTGGCCCAGCAATCAGGAAATCGCCGATCACCGCGCGGCCAATATCGACCGCGACATGTTCCTCACCCGCTATGCCGACGTCTACAAGGGCGACGAGCATTGGCAGGCGATCAATGTCGTGGGTTCCGACACGTACCAGTGGCGTCCCGGCTCCACCTACGTCGCCAACCCGCCCTATTTTGAGGGTATGGAAATGACCCCGGCGCCGGTCACGGACATCATTGAGGCCAAGCCGCTCGCCATCCTCGGCGACAGCGTGACGACCGACCACATCAGCCCCGCCGGATCGATCAAGGAAGATTCGCCCGCGGGCAAATACCTGATGGAAAACCAGGTCGCGAAGCCGGACTTCAATTCCTACGGCAGCCGCCGCGGCAACCACGACGTCATGATGCGCGGCACCTTCGCCAACATTCGCATCAAGAACGAAATGGTCCCCGGTGTGGAAGGTGGCTACACCACCTACAAGGGCGAGCAGATGGCGATCTACGACGCCGCGATGAAGCACAAGGCGGACGGAACGCCGCTGGTCGTCGTGGGCGGCAAGGAATACGGCACCGGCTCCAGCCGCGACTGGGCGGCGAAGGGGACCATCCTGCTCGGCGTCCGCGCCGTGATCGTCGAAAGCTTCGAGCGTATCCACCGCTCCAACCTCGTGGGCATGGGCGTGCTGCCCCTGCAGTTCAAGGATGGCGCCACGCGCGAAACGCTCGGCCTCGCGGCGACCGACAGCTTCACGGTGAAGGGTCTGGCCGACCTGACGCCGGGACAGGATATCGAGGTCGAGGTGACCCGCGAAGACGGTTCGACCTTCGCATTCACCGCGCTGTGCCGGATCGATACCGCCAACGAAATGGAATACTACCGCAACGGCGGCATCCTCCAGTACGTGTTGCGCAAGCTCGCAGCCTGATCTTGGTTTCGTGATGCGCAGCTGAGCTGGTGAGGTCGCTGCGCACCATGAAAAAGGGCGGCTCGCGGCCGCCCTCTTTTTCCCTGCGACAGCCCCCCCCCGGCGGCGCTGACGGATCAGCCAATCTGTGCGGCCTCTGCGCCGTTCGATCGGGCGAAACGACGCCGGCCGAACATCGCGACCGCCGCGGCCCCGAACAGCAAGGTGATCGGCGGCGCGGGCACCTGCGTCCCGGTGGTGCCGCTGCTCGTGGTCGTGCCGCCGCTCGACGTCGACGTCGAACTGGACGACGAAGTCGAGGATGAGGTCGATGATGACGTCGACGACGACGTGGAACTCGACGTCGAGGACGATGTCGAACTCGAAGTCGAGGTGCTGGATGTCACATCACCCGACGTCGACGTGGACGACGTGCTGGTCACCGTGCCCGAACTGGTCGTGCTGGTGATCGTGCCGGAACTGGTCGAAGTCGAACTGGAAGCGTTGTTGCCCGAGCTCGACGTCACGTTGCCAGAACTGGTCGAGACGTTGCCCGAGCTGGTCGAGACATTCCCCGAACTCGTCGAGACGTTGCCCGAAGTGGTCGAGGTGGTGGTGCTGACGCCGCCGGTGCTGGTCGACACCTGACCGGTCGACGAGCTGATCTCGCCCGAACTTGTCGATGTGGAGCTGCCGCCCGACGAGGTCGAGGAAGAACTTCCGCCCGAACTGGTCGTCGTGCTGTTCTGGTTGTTGTTGTCGATGATGATGTCGCGCACACCCTCGCCCGTGGTCGAGCTGATGACAACGCTGCCGCCGCCACCGCCACCGCCGAAGAAGCCGCCGAAGAAACCTCCGCCGAAACCGCCACCGAAGCCCGGTCCGCCGCCGACCACCGTCACGCCGCCACCGCCGCCGCCGGAAATCGGCTGCTGAGGCAAGGGCGGCAGGGCCGGGAGCGGCATGGCCATCGCCATCTGCGGCGGCGTTTCGCAGATCGTCTCTTCCTTGGTGATGACGCGGCGAATGCGCTTGGTCTTCTTCGGGATCGAGCGATCGGCCACCCGCTTGGGCTGGCTCTTCACGTAGCGCGGCTGCCCCTTCACGTAGGTTTCGCCCTTCGCAGACTTGTAGGTCGGGCTGCCTGTCACGGGCGCTTCCGCGACGTGGACGGCGCCCCCTCCGACAAGCGCACCCCCCGCAGCGATTGCGGAAAGCTTGGCTAGGGCCATACGGACGGACATGGGCAGTTCTCGCTTTTCCTGTTGCGAACCGTCGCCCCTGCGCCGCGAAGTTGGCGCTATGGCGATTGGCTCAGTAGGCAGGAAACACGCGAACCGGGGATTCCGACAGCCCGGTTAACTAACAAAAGCCGCGTAAAAGTCGCATTTTTACAGGGTTTCGTGCCCCGACGAGCCGCATTGTCCCAATGTGGAACCGTTTGGCGCAAAAAGCTTCGTCGGCGGTCGGCTCCAGACCGTCATTTCTCGCCGAACAGGCGGCCCTGCGGCGAATCGGGTCGACTCACGGGGGGCACGATACCGAGATGCTGCCAGCCTGCATCATTGAGGCATCGTCCGCGCGCGGTGCGCGCCACCAGGCCGAGCTGGATGAGATAGGGTTCGATCACCTCTTCCACCGTGTCGCGCGGCTCCGACAAGCCGGCGGCCAGCGTTTCCACGCCCACCGGCCCGCCCTTGTAGATGTCGGCTATCATGGTGAGGTAGCGGCGGTCCATCGCGTCGAGGCCTAGAGCATCGACTTCCAGCCGGGTGAGCGCGTTGTCCGCGACCCTTGCGGTGATCGTCGTATCGCCCGCGACCTGCGCGAAGTCCCGCACCCGCCGCAGCAGCCGCCCGGCGACGCGCGGCGTGCCACGCGAACGGCGAGCCACCTCGCGCGCGCCGGCGGAATCGATTGCCATGCCGAGCAGGTTCGCCCCGCGCGTGACCACCTTCTCCAGCTCGTCCACCGTGTAGAAATTGAGCCGCACCGGAATGCCGAAGCGATCGCGCAGCGGCGTGGTCAGCAGCCCCTGCCGCGTGGTCGCGCCGACCAGCGTGAAGGGCGGCAGGTCGATCCGCACGCTGCGCGCCGACGGTCCTTCGCCGATGATGATGTCGAGCGCGCGATCCTCCATCGCGGGGTAGAGGATTTCCTCCACCACGGGATTCAGCCGGTGGATCTCGTCGATGAACAGCACGTCGCCGCTTTCGAGATTGGTCAGCAGAGCGGCGAGGTCGCCTGCCTTCGCGATGACCGGGCCGCTCGTCGCGCGAAATCCCACCCCGAGTTCCCTGGCAACGATCTGCGCCAGCGTGGTCTTGCCGAGGCCGGGCGGGCCGAAGAACAGCGTGTGATCCATCGCCTCCCCGCGCGCTTTGGCAGACTGGATGAAAACGCGCAGGTTCTCGCGCGCCGCTTCCTGTCCGACGAATTCCGCCAGCGACTTGGGCCGCAGCGCCGCGTCCGGGTCTTCCGGCTGACGCTCGGGCGAATGGAGTGGCACGGGATCAGTCATCGACCGGCTCCGTCAGATCGGCACCGCATTGCGTGCATTCCTTCGCGGGGATGATACCTTCTCCGAATTTCCCTGCGCCGTATTCGGCGTGCTCGACCGCGAAAACAGAGGTGCCGCAATTGGGGCACTCGGGTTTCACGAAGCGCTCGCCAAGATGCTGGACGATGTCGGCCAGCTGGGCTTTGATTTTTTCGGTCGGCAGCTCATCCTCAAGCTCGGTGGCATGCCCGATCAGCACCCATGTGAGGCTTATCGCGAGAAAGATCACCGGGAGAAATCCGACGATTGATACCACGAAAAAGACCAGGCCGAGGCCTGCCAGCACCGCAACCGCCAGCGCAAAGGTCCAGAACCCATGCGGTGAACGCAGATTCCGCCGCCAGCCGCTCTCGGGCCGAGGCGGACGGGGCGGCTTCCCACGCTCGAACCGCGTATCGGCCCGCCCCGTCGGTGCCCGTTCCAGCGTGCCGCGTGAATTGCGTGTGTCGGGAATGCCCCCCATCAGCCCGCGGCCCGCTTCAGCGCCACGCGGATGAGATCGCCCTCCGCGGCATCTTCGCCCAGTTCGGCCTGCGCCTTCGCCACCGCCTGCGCGGCGACCGCCGGTTTGAAGCCGAGGTTTTCCAGCGCGCTGACCGCATCGGCGCTGGCACTGCCGGCATGAGTGACAAGCGCCGCTGCGCCGAGCCCGCCGGATACGGCCAGGCCGCCCGCCTTATCCTTCAATTCGTTGACGATGCGTCCCGCCAGTTTCGGGCCGACGCCTTGCGCGCGGGCCACGGTGGCAGCGTCGCCCGCGGCGCAGGCGGCCTGCAATTCCGCCGTCGAAAGCGCGGAGAGGATCGCCAGCGCGACCTTGCTGCCCACGCCCTGAACCTGCGTCAGCAAACGGAACCAGTCGCGTTCCGCCCCGTCGGCGAAGCCCAGCAGGCGCATGTCGTTCTCGCTCACCTGGAGGTCGGTGAAGATGGTCACGCCATCGCCCCGCGCACCCATGGCCGCCAGCGTCTTGGCCGAACAGTGAACGAGATAGCCCACGCCCGCGACGTCGATCACCGCCCAGTCGGCCCCGAAATCGTCCAGCGTCCCCGTCAACTTCGCAATCATCGAACTGTTTCCGCGCTCCCTACGCGCACCTTGAGCGCGTTTTGTTCCTGCCCGTTCTCGCCCGCAATTGCCAGACTGCAAACCGGATTATCGTCTTCGGGAGAATGTCGGCGTTGTCTGCCCGCGCGCGGAGGCGGTTTGCCTCGCTGCCTGATCGCCGAGCAAAGCTGCGCCATGCCCGCGCCAAGTAGGAAACGCTCTCGACAGGCAGGCGCCAGCGGCTAGGACTTGGGCGCATGAGCTGGAACACATTCGGACGCGTGCTGCGCTTCACCACCTGGGGCGAGAGCCATGGCCTGGCGCTGGGCGCCGTGGTCGACGGGTGCCCGCCGGGCCTTGCCCTGACCGAAGCCGGGATCCAGCCCTTCCTCGATGCGCGCAAGCCGGGGCAGAACAAGTTCACCACCCAACGGCGGGAGCCCGATGCGGTGCGCATCCTCTCCGGCGTGTTCGAAGGCAAGACGACGGGCACGCCGATCAGCCTGATGATCGAGAACACCGACCAGCGATCGAAGGATTATTCGGAGGTCGCCAAGGCCTATCGCCCCGGCCACGCCGACTACGCCTACGACGCAAAATACGGTTTCCGCGACTATCGCGGCGGTGGGCGAAGCAGCGCGCGCGAAACGGCAGCGCGGGTCGCGGCGGGCGCAGTGGCGCGGCTGGTGATCCCCGAAGTGACACTGACGGCCTATGTGGCGGAGATCGGCGGCGATGCCATCGACCTAGCCAGCTTCGACGCGGGCGAGATCGGCAACAATCCCTTCTTCTGCCCCGATGCGGCGGCGGCGAAGCGGTGGGAGACTTTGGTAGATGATGCGCGAAAGGCAGGCTCCTCGCTCGGCGCGGTGGTACAATGCGTGGCACAAGGCGTCCCGGCAGGCTGGGGCGCGCCGGTCTATGCCAAGCTCGACGCCGACCTCGCCGCCGCGATGATGGGCATCAACGCGACCAAGGGCGTGGAGATCGGCGACGGCTTCGGCGCCGCGCGCCTGACCGGAGAGCAGAACGCCGACCCGATGCGGGGGGGCAATGACGGCCCGCGCTTCGAGGCGAACCATGCGGGCGGCATCGCGGGCGGGATCAGCACCGGCCAGCCGATCGTGTGCCGCGTGGCCTTCAAGCCGACCAGCTCCATCCTCACCCCCGTCGACACGGTGACGCGGGAGGGAGCGGATACCCAGATCGTCACCAAGGGCCGCCACGACCCCTGCGTCGGCATCCGCGGCACCCCCGTGGTCGAAGCAATGATGGCGCTGGTGCTGGCGGACCACAAGCTGCTGCACCGGGCACAAGTGGGCCCGCGCTAACTCTCGCTGCGGTCTGCTGCCAAGCGGTTGTATTCGCAGGGCGGCCTACCCATCTAAGTATCAGCTACCAGTCGCGATCGACGGTCACCGCTCCCCACGACGGGAAGCCCTTTCCTTCCATTCCGCCTCTTAGTCGCAGCCGGGTCTATTCTGGCGCGCTGCACACTCGTTCGAAGGAATGAAAGATGACGCATTTCGGCACCATCAAGAGCTACGATTCCACAAGGGCGCAGGCACGATCAGCCCTGAAAAGGGCGGCGATGCCCTGCCCTTCCGCAAGAAAGACCTGCAGCAGCAGGCGCAGGAACCCGAAGTCGACCAGCGTTATGGTTTCGAAACCAGCGAAGTCGACGGCGGCAAGAAACGCGCCGTAAACCTGCAGCAGGGCGACGGCGACAGGCAGAAGGAACAGGCCCGCAACCAGCAGGGCTGATTTCCCATAGGCCGGGCCGCGGGCGGAATGCCTGCGGCCCGCGCTTGCCCCCATCTAACGAAAGATGCCTCGCGATGCCGATGAACCAGTTCCTGTTCGACCACCAGCTTGCCGCGATGAAGGCCGACCGCTCCGGCACATCGGAAGAACGCAAGGAAGCCGCCGAGCAATTGGGCGGCCGGGCGAAGCGCATCGCTGAGTGGCGCAAGGTCAACGGCCTGTCCGAAGAAGGCTGGCCCCGCGACGAGCGTAGCGACGAAGACGAGGAGGCCTGAAATGAGCGCCGAACAGCCCGCAACCCCCACATCCGGCCAGCCGGGCACTGCTGCCTGGGAAAGCGAAGGCGGCTCCGTCATTCCTGCCACCCCCTTGCCGGACGGCATAATCGCGGAGACCGCAACACAGTACCGCGTGGGCCCGTATGTCTATTCGCGGCTCGATGACGCCATGGCCGAATATCGGCGCCAGCACGGTCCATGAGGCCGCGCCGCCTGCCGTTCTTGCCGCGATGAAGGACCCCCCCAAAAGCCGATCTTCGGGCCGGAGCTGCCGCGGCTCGATCCGCCAGAACGGCCCAATATCAAGCCTTGGCGCTCCATCGCCAAGGCCGTGTCATGGCGCACTGTCGGGACCATCGACACGCTGATCCTGTCCTACCTGCTGATCACCTATCTGGGCCCCATGTTCGGTGCCCCGGTGGCGCAGGAAGACGCTCTGGAAACGGCGAGCTACATCGCGATCACCGAAGTCGCGACCAAGTTCGTCCTGTATTTCATCCACGAACGCGCCTGGTCGCTGACCGGGTGGGGCATCGTGTTCCGCGATGCCCGCCACCGAGAGACCTTGCGGCGGACGACGGTGAAGACCGGCCTGTGGCGCTTCATCGCTTCGGTCGATACCTTCGCGCTCGCATGGTTCTTTACCGGCAGCGTCGCGACGGCGGTTTCGATCGGCGGGCTGGAAGCGTTCACCAAGCTGGCGCTCTACTTCTTTCACGAACGGATCTGGGCGCGACTGCGTTTCGGCCTGGAAGATCGCCCGCAGCTGGCCGAGACTTCGTCAGCGCCGCCGCTTTAGCACGATATACAGCGCGCCTGCCTCGCCATGCCTGCGGTGGGCCCCTCTGATGGCGGCGATGTCGGCGTGATGGTCGCTGGCGGCCAGCCAGTCGAGGATCTTGGCACGGATCGCGCCGCGCGCGTGCCCGCGGTCAGCGGCATCGACCGGGCGGGGCTTCCCAGTGACGACCAGCACCAGCCGCGCCTGCATTGCCTTCGCCTGCGCCAGCCCACGCATCAGCCGCTGATATGCCGCATCGAGGGAATGGCCGTGCAGGTCGAGCGTGAAGTCTGGCGCGATCTCACCCTTCTTCAGCCGCCTGTCCCAGTGCGAATCGAGCGTGCTGGCAGCTTGCGGCGCTGGCGATGGAACAGGACGGCGGACGGGCGATGCGGATTTTGCCGGTTTCGGCGGGGCCGCGAGCTGCGTCGCCTCCTCGGCTTTCTCGCGCGGGAGAACGGGCGCTTTGCGGCCAGCCATTGGCGTTACCGTATGGGCCAGCCGGGCCCAGGCCGCCTGTTCTTCTTCGCTGAGGCCGCGCGGTATCCCGGCGCGGGCGGTCATTGCCCGCCGTGGCGCGCCAGCGTGCCCTTGGGCAGCAGCAGATAGGCACGCCCGCGCCCGCTCATGCCGCCGGCGATGACGCGCGCATTCTCACCCGCGCCCCAGAACGTGTCGAAGCGGTTGGCACCCTTGATCGCGCCGCCGGTGTCCTGTGCGATCCACAGCCCGTCCGCCTCGTTGCGGTCGAGGTCGAGCCACACCGGCGCGCCGAGCGGGGTGAAGGCCGGGTCCGCCGCAACCGAGCTTTCGCGCCGCACCGGAACGTTCAGCGCACCAAGCGGGCCATCGCCGGTCAGTTCCTGAAAGAAGACCCAGCTTTCGTTGAGACGCATCAATTCGCGCCCCTCCGCCGGGTTTTCGCGGATATATTGCATGATGCCCTGCATCGATCCGGCATATTGCCCCGGACCGTCGCCGAGCAGGCCGCGTTCGCGCATCACTCCGCCGATGCCGGTGTAGCCGTGCCCGTTCTGCCCGGCATAGCCGATCCGCAGGACGCTGCCGTCGTCCAGCCTCAGGCGGCCCGATCCCTGGATCTGCAAGAAGAACAGCTCCACCGGATCTTTCGCCCAGGCCAGCTCCAGCCCGCGCCCATTGAGTGCGCCGTCCTCTATCTCTGCGCGGGTGTAATAGGGGACAAATTGCAGGTTCTCGTCATAGCGCCCCAGCGGCGCGCGACCGGTGCGTTCGGACTGCGGCGTTTCTGCAGGCCAGTCGCGCACGAGATCCTTCGGCATGGCATAGACCGGCGCGTAGCCGGGGCGATAAGTGCGGCTGCCTTCTATCTCCGGCTCGAAATAGCCGGTGGCGAAAGCCTCTCCCTGGCCGACGCGGACCGTCTCGAAATAGGTATCGAAGAAGGCGACCGGATCGGCGGCGGACCATGTGCCTGCGGCGCGGCACGACGCTTCCCACATGGAACCGGTGGTCAGCCCGCTGGCATCATCGCGCGCCATCACACGGGGGCAGCTCTCGATGAAGGATCGCAGTGCGGCGGCAGCATCCGCCTGACCGATGCCCAGCGCGGTGACGCGCGGCCCGGCGGCAAGACTGGCGGTTACGGCACTGGTCGGGGTGACGGGTTCCGGCGGAAGCCCGGGTGCCCCGCCGGTTCCCTTGGGAATCACGGTGCAACCGGCGACCATCGCCAGCGCGGCGAGCGATGCGGCACCGCGCAGCGTCAGCGGCATGGAATCAGCCTTCGTCGGTTTCGTCGAGCACCCAGGCCGGGCTGGCCGAGCGGGTATCGCGCGAGAAGGTCCAGATGTCGCGGCTTTCGACCGCATCGTCGAGCGATCCGGCAACAACCTGTCCTTCGGCATCGCGCGTCACCGCGGCAATGTCCGACACGAAGCGCAGGGTGATGCGCGCGGTGCGGCCGTCCATTTCCGCGCCTTCGACCTTGGTTTCCTCGATCCGGATGAGGCGGTTCTCAAGCGTTTCGCCTGCCGCTTCGCGCGCGTCGATCGCGCTGACGAAGCCTTCGTAGACATCGTCGTCGCACAGTTCGCGCAGTTCTTCGCGGTCGCCCTTCCAGAAGGCTTCCAGCACCATCTCGTAAGCGCTTCGTGCCCCTTCCAGGAAGGTCAGCAGTTCGAAGCCGCGGTCGGCCGCGGCGATTTCTCGCAGGCCTCGGTCGATCTGCGGCGGGAAGCCGGGATACTGGCGTTCGGCCAGCGCGCCCGTCTGCGCTTGCCCCTGCTGCTGCGAAGCGGGGCGCTGTTCGTCCTCCAGCTCGGCACGCTTGGGCTGTTCGAAGCGGGTCGGGATCGGCTGTTCATCGTGTTCCGCACGCTTCCCCAGCACCGAGTAGAGGCGCAGGCCGAGGAAGGCTGCGATCATGGCGAGGATGACGATTTCGGTCACGTGTTCGGTCCCGGTCCTTGAGCAATTTGTGCGCGGCGAAGGCGATAACGCGGCGCGATTAACAATCGTGCCCGAAATAGTGACGATTTACAAATGAACAACGTCTGTGGACCGCGATTGGCGCAAACGCCGCACCTTCGGGCGTCATGCGTTGCGGAGGGGCTCGCGCGGTGCTAGGCGCGCGGCCAACCAAGCCACAGCTATCACACGGAAAGAAATACCATGGCCGAAGAAGGCGACATCCTGGTCGATCTCGACAACGCTCAGGGCAATGCGGGCGCGAATGGCGCCGACAATCAGCCGAGCGCCGGTCTGATCTCGCAATATGTGAAGGATCTCTCGGTCGAGAACCCCAATGCGCCGCAGAGCCTGCAATGGGCAGATTCGCCGAAGCTGGACGTGCAGTTCAACATCGGCGCGCAGAAGATCAGCGACGAGATCCACGAAGTCGAACTGAAGATCGGCGTGACCAGCAAATGCGAAGGCGGCACCGCCTACATCGTCGAACTGGCCTATTGTGCGCTGATCGGGATGCGCAACCTGCCCGAAGATCAGGCCCACGCCTTCCTTTATGCCGAAGCCCCGCGCCTCGCATTCCCGTTCGCCCGCCGCGTCGTATGCGATGCCGTGCGTGACGCAGGCTACCCGCCGCTGATGCTCGACCCGATCGACTTCCAGGGCCTCTACATGCAGCAGCTCGCCCAGCGCCAGCCGCAGGGGGGCGGGGTACCGACCGGCTTCGAAGGCAACCCAGAAGGCAACGCCTGAGCCTTGCCTGAGCGCGGAACAGCCGCGTGAGCCTGCTCAAGAATGTCGGGACCATCGGCGGGCTGACGCTTGTCAGCCGCGTCGCCGGTCTTGCGCGCGAAATGATCTTCAGCCGCGTACTCGGCGCCAATGCGGTGACCGACGCGTGGTTCCAGGCCTTCATCCTGCCCAACGTCTTCCGCCGCCTGTTCGCGGAAGGCGCGTTTTCCGCCGCCTTCGTGCCGATGTTTTCGAAACGGTTGCACGGCGAGGGCGGGCTGGAGGACGCGCGCAGCTTCTCCGACGACGTGCTGAGCGTCTTCTTGCCCGTGCTGATCGTGGTCTGCGCCCTGATGATGCTGGCGATGCCGCTGATCATCACCCTGCTGGGCGATGCAGAGCGTGATCCGGCGAACTTCCCCATGGAAGTCGATTTCGCACGGATCATGTTCCCCTATATCCTGCTGGTAAGCATGGTGACGCTGTTCACCGGGATGCTCAATTCGGTCAGCCGGTTCGCGCCGGGGGCCAGCTTCCCCATACTCCTCAACCTCGTGCTGATCGGCGCGCTGCTGTTCGGCGACTACGCCATTGGCCACCTCGGCTGGACGGTCGAGGATGTCGGCTACAACCAGGCGTGGGCGGTGACCGTTGGCGGCCTAGTGCAGCTGGTGTGGGTCTATTACTGGCTGCGGGTAGAGGGGTTCCGCCCCCGCCTGCTGTGGCCGCGCATCACGCCTGAGGTGAAGCGCCTATCGATCATCGCCCTACCCGCGGCGATCGGCGGCGGGGCGTATCAGCTCAACACGCTGGTGCAGCTCTATTTCCTCAACCAGCTCGACAGCGGTTCGATCAGCTACATGAACTACGCCGACCGGCTGAACCAGCTGCCGCTCGGTATCATCGGGATCGCGCTGTCCACCGCGATCCTGCCGACCCTGTCGCGCTTCGTCGGGGCGAAGAACAAGGAAGGCACGGACCGCGTGCAATCCGACGCGATCGAGCTGTCGATGCTGCTGACGATCCCGGCTGCCGTGGCGCTGGCCGTCTGCGCGGTGCCGTTCATCACCATGATCTTCCAGGGCGGGCGCTTTTCGATCGAGCAGGCCGTGATGACAGGCAACGTGCTCGCCGCGCTGGTGATGGGCCTGCCCGCCTATGTGCTGGTCAAGGTGCTGGTGCCGAATTTCTACGCCCGGTCGGACACGCGCACGCCGGTGTGGGCCGCCTTCATCTCGCTGGCGGTATTCACCGTGCTGAACTTTGCCGTGGTGCGCGACTACGGCGTCGTCGGAATCGCCTTCGCCAGCGTCATCGGCGCGTGGATCAACGTGGCTTATCTCTACGTCGTGCTGGTGAAGCGCGGATATTACCGCGCGCCGCTGGCGCTGGTGGGTCGGATCGCGCGCCAGCTGGTCGCGGCGGCGGTCATGGGCCTGGCCTTGTGGTTCGCGCGCGACCTGCTTACCGGCTGGTATGCCGCCGGCATGTTCGCCCGTGCAGGCGCCCTGCTGGCGCTGGTGGCCTGTTCGGCCGCCGTCTACTTCGGTATCGCTTTCGCCATCGGGGCGATCGACCGGCAGCGGATCGCCACCCTGACCAAGAAGAGAGAGCCTTAAGTCCCCATGCGCGTCGTTTCCGGAATCCAGCCCACGGGCAACCTGCATCTCGGCAATTATCTCGGCGCGATCCGCAACTGGGTGCGGATGCAGGACGAGATGGACGCCCGCGCTCAAGCAGCGACCAGCGGTAGCGCAGAAGAAAACGCGCAGTGCCTGTTCTTCCTGGCCGATCTCCACGCGATATCCATGCCGCACGATCCGCGGCAACTCGCCTCCGCCACGCTGGAGATGACAGCGGCGCTGGTGGCCTGCGGGATCGACCCCAATCGCTCGGTTCTGTTCAACCAGGCACAGGTCCCGCAACACGCAGAGCTGCAATGGCTGCTCAACGGCACCGCGCGGATGGGCTGGCTGAACCGCATGACGCAGTGGAAGGACAAGGCGGGCAAGAACCGCGAAGGCGCCAGCGTCGCGCTGTTCACCTATCCCGTGCTTCAGGCGGCCGACGTGCTGCTGTATCAGGCGACCCACGTGCCGGTGGGCGAAGACCAGAAGCAGCATCTGGAACTGGCGCGCGACATCGCGCAGAAGTTCAACAATGATTTCGGTGCCGAGGATGCGCCGGTCTTCACCCTGCCCGACCCTTACATCCCGCCCGCCGCGGCGCGCATCATGTCGCTGCGTGACGGGTCCAGGAAAATGAGCAAGTCGGACCCTTCGGACATGAGTCGGATCGAACTGGTCGACGATGCCGATACGGTGATGAAGAAGATCAAGAAGGCCAAGACCGACCCAGAACCCCTGCCAAGCGAGGAAGCGGGCCTTGCCGACCGGCCCGAGGCGCTGAACCTCGTCACCATATACGCCGCGCTGACCGGCGGCACGGTGGAGGGGGCGCTGGCCGAATACGGCGGACAGGGCTTCGGCGCATTCAAGCCGGTGCTGGGCGAGGCGCTGGTCGAAACGCTCAACCCCATTTCGCAGCGTTTCCGCGAACTGGTGCACGATCGCGAGGAACTCGACGCGATTCTCGCCAAGGGCGCATCGGTCGCGCGGGACATGGCGCGGCCCACGCTGAACGCGGCGTACAGCGCGCTTGGGCTGGTCCACGGGCGGCGCTGAACTCAACATGCGTTAAGTCGCGCATTCAAAACCTGTTCAGCGTATCCTCGGTAGAGCACGGTTCAACGATGCGCGAAGTCGCGCGTCCGGCCTCCAACTATCCGCCCGGGCCGGTGCGTCGCCTTCGCATGACCTTCGGAGTTCGTCACATGCCAAATCCCAACAAGCTCGCCCGCGCGCTGAAGCTGGCATCGGTGCCCCTGGTACTGGCCAGCCTTTCGGCCTGCGCATCCGGTTTCAATGCCGACGTATCGCGTTTCGCAACCCAGCTTCCCGCGCCTTCGGGCCAGACCTTCGCCGTTGTGGCGGACGATCCGGCGCTGGCAGGCGGGCTGGAATTCTCGCAATACGCCGATCACGTCGAAGCGCAGATGGCTCGGCTCGGATACACCGAGGCCGCGCCGGAGAATGCAACTCTGCTGGTCCGCTTCGACTACGGCGTAGACAGCGGGCGGGAACGGGTCCGCAGCACCGGGTTCTACAACGACCCGTTCTACGATCCGTGGTTCCGTTACCGTTCCTTCTACGGTCCGTCGCGCTACTATCGCACCCGCAACGGCTACTACCGTTATCGTCCGACCAGCGCCTGGGGCTACGGCTTCTACGACCCGTGGTTCGGCGGCCCGGAAGTCAGCAGCTACACCGTCTATACGAGCGGCATCGACATGAAGATCGACCGCGCTTCGGACGGGCAGCGTTTGTTCGAAGGCAAGGCGCAGGCCATGTCGACCAGCAACCGCCTGCAGTATCTCGTGCCCAATCTCGTCGAGGCGATGTTCACCGATTTCCCCGGCAATTCGGGCGAAACGATGCGTATCTCGATCAAGCCGGAAGACATGGCGGCCCGGCGTACCGCGCGCTGACCGCAACCTGCAGCGCCACTCCGGCGCCCGCATCCAGAACACACAAGGGGCAGGTCGCAAGGCCTGCCCTTTTTGTCAGGTGCGACGGGCGATGCTTATCGACAGGGCAAGCGCCGCGACGAAAGCCGCGCCTTCCAGCATGGTCGCGGGCACATGGCCGATGGCGTGAATGGCGCGGTCCACATCGAGGTTCGAGCCGGGAAAGCGCGCTTCCAGCTCGCGCAGGCTGGTTCCCAACAACCGACCACCCGACAAGGCAATCAGCGCCCCGGCAAGCGAACCCGAAACAGCTCCGGCAAAGGCGGATCTCCAGCGGCCGGCAGAGAGCGCATGGCCGCCGGCCAGCCCGCTCGCCAATCCCAGGATCAGCCCCTCGAACACGCCCGTCGTCGGGCCGAGCACCGCGCCGGTCAGCGCCGCGATCCCGTCGCGTCCGAGTACGTGCCCGAGCGCACCGACCGCCAACCCGCCCATCGCGCCGCCGAGCGGCAATCGCCAGCCACCGCCCCGTTCCATTCCCAGCGCCATGCCAAGCCCCACGCCCGCACCCGCCAGCAGACCGAGCGCAGCGGCAAGCGCGATAAGCACCAGCACCGCACTGGCACCGCCGCTTGTCCCGGTCAGGCCATAGGCCAGTCCGGCCAACGCACCCGACACAACACCGCCCAAAGTCGCAGCCCCGGCGATGCGCCCGCCCCGGACGCGCGTCACGACGGGCGACGCGCCGCAAGTGACCGTCGCGACGAAGCGGTAGCCGTGCTTGGGAACGGTCGCGATGAATTGCGGCGCGACGGCATCGTCGCCCAGTGCGCGGCGCAAGGTACGGATGGCTTGGGTCAGCGCCTCGTCGGTTACCGGCACGCCGCGCCAGACATCGTCCATGAAGCGGTCCTTGCCCACCAGCTCCCCGGCGTTTGCCACCAGCAACACGAGCGCGTCGAAATACCGACTGCCGAGTTCGACCGGCGCGCCATCGCGCCGCAATTCGCGCTGCGTCGTATCGAGCGTGAAGCTGCCGAAGCGGTAGGGGCCGGGTGCCGTTTCCACCTCTCCGGCCTAGGCGAGCAGGCGACCGGGCGGAAGCTTTTCAGCGATTGCTCAGATATTCCTCATGCCGCTCAGACGGGTGCGGTGCGAAGGCACGGCGTTCCGGACGAAACGAAAGGCCATGACCATGACGATCACCACTCTCCGGCATTTCAGCGGCTGGCGTATCGCCGGTTGGGGTTCTGCCGCTGCGCTCCTTGCATTGCCTGCGATAGCCATGACGCTGGGTGCAGACGTCGACTGGAGCGCGGGCGATTTCCTGTTCGCAGCCATCATGCTGGGCCTGCTCGGCGCGATGATCGAATTCGCCGCGCGGCAGCGAGTCTTAAGCAGAAAGGCGGGGCTGGCGCTGTTCGGGCTCGCGAGCTTCTTCACTGTCTGGAGCAACGCCGCCGTGGGCATCATCGGTGACGAGGACTCGCCGGTAAACCCCGCGTTCTTTCTCGCCGTCATCGGTGCCGTGTCGCTTGGCGCGATGCTGCGCTTTCGGGCGAGGCCGATGGCCGTGATTTCAGCCGCGCTGTCGGTGCTGCAATTTGCAATCGGCATCGCGGCGACCCGCCTGATGCCCGGACACGCGGTCGAGTGGGGGCTCCTCGCCTTCTTTGCCGCGCTGTGGGTAATATCAGCGGCGCTGTTAGCGCGCCCCGGCCAATCTCAAGCGAACTAGAGCTTCTCGTGCCCGCCGGTCGAACCGAAGCCGCCGGTGCCGCGCGCTGTGGCGTCCAGCTCATCGACCTCGTCCCATGATCCTTGCGTCACCGGCGCCACGACCAGCTGGGCCACGCGGTCGCCGCGCATGACGTTGAAGTCGTCGCGGGAGTGGTTGATCAGGATGACCTTCAATTCGCCGCGATAATCGCTGTCGATCGTACCGGGGGTGTTAGGCACGGTGATGCCGTGCTTCAGCGCGAGGCCGCTGCGCGGTCGCACCTGAATTTCGTAGCCTGCGGGAATTGCGACCGATAGCCCGGTGGCGACCGCGTGCCGCTCCCCCGGCGGGATCGATACGTCTTCGGCGGAAACCACGTCCATTCCGGCAGCGCCCTGGGTGGCATAGGCGGGCAGGTCCAGTCCCTGCCCATGCGGCAGGCGCTTGACCTGGATAGCGATCCGCTCAGTCGTCGGCCGGGTTGTTGAGGGCATCGGCGATCTTCTCCACCAGCTTCATCGCCACGACTTCTTTCGGCATCTCGTCCCATGTTTCAACATCGCCGCTCTGAACGATGTGGACAGTGTTGGACGCGCCACCCATCACGCTGCCGCGTTCGCCGAAGCTGACGTCGTTGGCGACGATCCAGTCGGCACCCTTGCTGCGGCGCTTCTTGCGCGCGTTTTCGAGAACGTCGTTGGTCTCCGCGGCGAAGCCCACCAGCAGGCGCGGGCGCATCGTGCCGCTGGCGACCGTGGCGAGAATGTCGGGATTTTCCTCGAGGATGAGCGCGGGCGGGGCGGAGCCGCGCTTCTTGATTTTCTCCTCCGCCGTGTCGCGCAGGCGCCAGTCGGCCACCGCGGCGACCATCACCGCGGCATCGGCGGGCAGCGCTGACTTGACCGCCTGCGCCATTTCGAGCGCCGTTTCCACGTCGACGCGGTCGACCCCCGGCGGCGTGGCAAGATGCACCGGCCCTGCCACCAGCGTCACGCGGGCGCCCAGCGTTGCGGCGGCGGCGGCGATGGCAAAACCCTGCTTCCCGCTGGAGCGGTTGGCGATGTAGCGCACCGGATCGATCCGCTCATGCGTCGGCCCTGCGGTGACGAGCACGTGCTTGCCGAACAGCGGTCGGTGTTCCGGATCGATGTCGAAGGCGGGCTGACCTTCCAGCGGATCGTCGAGCGAGTAACCGCCGAGCACAGCAGCGGATTGCGGTGCGGCGGCATCGCCGTGCAGGGATACCGTGTGATTGATCGCCTGCGCATCGGTCGGCGGCGCGGCGCGCGCGGCACCCTTGCCAGCCAGTAGCGAGGCTCCGGCGGCGGCCACTTCGCCGCGCAGATCGGTGCGCGCGGCCCCGCCCTTGGAGGCGAGCAGGCCGGTCAGCGGCGCGGATTCGGGTTCGGGTTCGCCGGAAAGTTCCCCGGAGACATCTTCCTCGACCTGCGGTGCATCGTCGATTTCGGGTTCGGCGTAATAGGCCTCTTCGATTTCTTCCTGATTGCGGCGCCTGGTGCTGCGCGGGATGATCGAGGCCAGCAGGCCGGAGAGACCACCCTGACGCGGTGCAGGCTCCTCCGCTTGCTCGTAAGCCTCCTCTTCGACATCGGGTAGCAGGGCGTCGGATTCGTCCGCATCCTCCGGCTCGAGCGCTTCGAGATAGGCTTCGATCTCGCCCGCCCCGGCATCGCCCGGATCGAGCTGCAGCGCGTCGGCTATTTCCAGCCACGCCATTTCGGGTTCGGGCAGGCGGCCCGGTCCGAATTCGCCGCAGGCCATCGGGCCTTCGTCCGGCTCCATCACCCGCACGCCCGCGCGCCGCAGGAAGTCGACATTGCGCTGCGTGGTTTCGTGCTGCCACATCTTCACGTTCATGGCCGGCACGCACATCACCGGCTTGTCGGTCGCGAGCAGCAGCGTGGTGGCAAGATCGTCCGCCACGCCCGCCGCCATCTTCGCCATCAGATCTGCGGTCGCCGGGCAGACGACCACCAGATCGGCCTCGCGGCTGAGCTGGATGTGGCCCATCTCGGCCTCGTTCTTGAGATCCCACAGCGTCGTATAGACCGGGTTCTCGCTCAGCGCGGCCAGCGTCATCGGGGTGACGAACTGCTGCCCGCCATCGGTCAGCACGCAGGTCACCTCGCCGCCAGCCTTGCGGATCAGGCGCACGAGTTCGCACGACTTGTAAGCCGCGATTCCGCCGCCCACGACGAGCAGGATCCGTGGGTGAGACATGCTTTTGCCGAAGCCCTCCGCGGCCATTTGGTGCATTTTCCAGCCTAGCCTTGCTGTTCCCCTTATGCCAGTCTTGCAGCGGTTTGGTTAAGCAAAGCCGCGCAAGGCGTGGTAAATTTCGCGATAACGAAAGAGGGGAGCCACCGCTATGCGACTGTTTCTGCGGGCAAGTCTGTTCGTCTGGGGGCTGTTCTTCGGGCTGCTCGGGCTGAATTTCCTGGTCAATCCGGGCAGCGCGGCGGCGGGTTTCGGCCTGATGGCAGACGGTTCAACCGGCCTCGCCACCTTGCGCGCGGACATGACAGCCTTCTTCCTGGTCAGCGCAGTGGCCGCGATAACGGGTGCCTGGCGATATAATGGCGACATCCTGCTCGTCCCGGCCGCACTGTTCGGCGTTGCGTTCTTCGGACGGCTGGTGAGCATCTTCGGCGACGGGACGGGCGCTGACTTCTGGCAGCCGATGGCGGTGGAGGCGCTCTCGGTTGTGCTGATGCTGCTGGGCGCGAAGTTCCTTCCGCACCATCATTCGCTGGCGGAGGCGGAGGCAGGCTCCACCCTGAGCTAGGCCGTCAGGCGATCCAGCCGAGCAGCGTTCCGGCAAATACCGCAGCCCCGCCCGCCAGCGCGGCCGCGACATAGCCCGGCCAGCGCCGTTCCGGGTGAGCGCGACGTTCCCACAGAAGTTCGACTTCCGGCAGCGGCGGCGGCTCGGGCGCGCCACCCTTCGCCGGGAAGCTGTCTTCTATTCGGCGGACCAGTTCGGGTATCCGCAGCAGCGTCTCGGTATCGGTGCGGATACGATCGGCGAGCGCGGCTTCCGGCCCCAGTTCGTCGCGAATCCAGCCGCGCACGAATGGCGCGCTGGTATCCCACATGTTGATCTGCGGATTCAGCTGGGTCGCCACGCCTTCCACCATCACCATGGTCTTTTGCAGCAGCAGCAGGTGCGGCTGGGTCTGCATGTCGAAATCGCGGGTGATGGCGAACAGGCCGTCGAGCATCTGCCCGACCGAGAGCTCGCTCACCGGCTTGCCGCGCATGGGCTCTCCCACGGCGCGCAGCGCAGTCGCGAATTCGTCGACCGAATGATAGCTGGGCACATATTGCGCCTCGAAATGGATTTCCGCGACGCGGCGGTAATTGCCGGTGGTGAGGCCGTAGAGGATTTCCGCCAGCCATTGCCGGGCACGGCGGTCGATGCGGCCCATGATGCCGAAATCGATCGCGGCGATCGTTCCGTCGGAACGCACGAACAGATTGCCCTGGTGCATGTCCGCATGGAAGAAACCCGCGCTGATCGCCTGCGTCAGGAAAGCGAGCACCAGCCGGTTGGCGAGATCGGGAAGGTCGTGACCGGCGGCGCGCAGTTCGTCGACCTTGCTGATCTTGATCCCGTCGATCCATTCGACGGTCATCACGCGGCCATTGGTCCGGTCCCAGTCGATGGACGGGACGCAATAGCCCTCGAAGCCGTGCATGGCCTCGGCAAGTTCGCTGGCCGACGCGGCTTCGCGCCGCAGGTCGAGCTCGCGATTGGTCCAGCGCTTGAAATTGGCGATGGTCAGCGCGGGGCGCAGGCGCGCGGCTTCCCCGCCCATCGCCTCCAGATGCGCGGCGGCCCACTCGTAGGTCGAAAGATCCTGCGCAAAGCGTTCGCGGATGCCGGGGCGCAGCACCTTGATCGCGACGTCGCGGCCATCGGTGGTGACAGCACGGTGGACCTGCGCGATGCTGGCCGCACCGACCGGATGTTCGTCGACCGAGGAATAGAGCGCCTCGAGCGGCTGGTCGAAAGTCGCCTCGATCTGCGCGCGGATGGCGGCAAAGGGCACCGGCGGCAGGTCGTCCTGCAGACTGAGCAGGTTCTGTGCGGCGTCCTCTCCGACGAGGTCGGGCCTTGTCGCGAGCGTCTGGCCCAGCTTGATCGCCGCCGGACCGATGGCGCGGAAGGCGGCGGCATAGTCCGGCTCGCGCGGCTGCACCGTGCCGAAGCGCGCGATCCGCGCCAGCCGCTTCACCGGAGCCGGCGTGTTCGGATCACGTTCGATCCCCCGCAGCGCGCCGTGCCGTGCGAGGGTCCGGCCCCATTTCAGGAGCCGCAGGATATGCGTCGCCGGGCGAGTCACCCTATATTTTCCACCCGGAATGGATGGCGACCGCCCCGCCCAGGATCGGTTCGACCCTCGTGTTGGCGAAGCCCGCGTCGCGAATCATGCCTTCGAAGACTTCCATCTTCGGGAAGCGGCGGATCGATTCCGCGAGGTAGCGATAGCTGTCCTCGTCGCCCGCGATCATCTTGCCCATCTGCGGCATGATCCTGTGCGAATAGATGTCGTAGATCTCGCGAAAGCCGGGCCACTGGGTGCTGTTGAATTCCATGCAGTAGAACCGGCCGCCGCGCTTCAGCACACGGTGCGCCTCCGCCAGCGCCTTGTCGATGTGCGTGACGTTCCGGATACCGAAGACGATGGTGTAGGCATCGAACTGGCGGCTCGGATAGGTCAGCGCCTCCGCATTCTGGCACGACCAGGAAAGGCCGGTGATGCCGCGCTCCATCGCGCGCTCAATCCCCACGTCGAGCATGTCCTGGTTGATGTCCGCGACCGTCACTTCGGCGCCGCGTGCGGCCATGCGGAAGGCGATGTCGCCGGTGCCGCCCGCCATGTCGAGCACCGCTTCGCCCGGCTGCGGCTTCACGCGCTTGACGAAGCGGTCCTTCCACAGGCGGTGCATTCCGCCCGACATCGCATCGTTCATGACGTCGTACTTGGCTGCGACGCTGGAGAACACCGCGCCCACGCGGCGGGTCTTCTCTTCCGGATCGACGTCTTCGTAGCCGAAGGAAACCGTGTCGTTGGTGGCATCAGTCATGGCCAGCGCCTTAGAGTGAATTGCCCTGTCGGCAAAGGGTGTTGAAGTGGGGTCGGGGCTGGCGCCGCTTCCGGCGATCTGCCATTTGCCGCGCGCGACACCCTGTCACCCGCCGGAATACGAGAATGCCCGAACTTCCCGAAGTCGAAACCACCGTGCGCGGGCTGGCCCGCGTGCTCGATGGTGCACGGGTGGAAAGGATCACGCTGGCGCGCCCGGACCTCAGGCGTCCCTTCCCGCCCGATCTGGTCCAGGCGATGACGGGGGCGGTCATCACCGGCCTCTCGCGCCGGGCGAAATACGGCCTCATCCACACCGATCGCGGGCATACGCTGGTCTTTCATCTCGGCATGAGCGGTCGCTGGCGGATCGATCCGGAGGAACTGGGCGCGCACGACCATCTGGTGCTGGAAACGGCCGCGGCCCGCCTCGCGCTCAACGATCCGCGGCGCTTCGGCTCCGTCGACCTCGTCGATACCGAAGCGCTGGAAGCCTGGCCGCAGTTTGCCGCCATGGGTCCGGAGCCGCTTGGCGCGCTGCTTTCGCCCGAGTATCTGCGCGCCGCGCTCAAGGGGCGCAAACAGGCGATCAAGCTATGCCTGCTCGACCAGCGGATCGTTGCCGGGCTGGGCAATATCTACGTGTGCGAGGCGCTTTATCGGGCGCAGATTTCGCCGCGCCGCGCGGGTGGACGCGTGACAGGCCCGCAACTGCGCGCGCTGGTGCCCGCGATCCGCGAGGTGCTGGAGCAGTCCATCGCCGACGGCGGCTCGTCCCTGCGCGACTATGCTCGACCTGACGGGGAACTGGGCTATTTCGCGACGCGTTTCGATGTCTACGGGCGGGAGGGTGCCGATTGCCATCGCGACGATGGCGGCACGATCCGCCGCATCGTGCAGGGCGGGCGCAGCACGTGGTTCTGCCCCCGCTGCCAGAAATGACCGGAGAGGAAACCGAGCCCATGGGACTGCCGCGACTCTACAGCTACTGGCGCTCCACCGCCTCCTATCGCGTGCGCATCGCACTGCGGTTGAAAGGCATCGACTACGATTACGTGCCGGTAAACCTGCTCGACGCGGAGCAGCTGGGCGATGCGTTTCGCGCGGTCAATCCGCAGGCGCAAGTCCCCGTGCTGGAGATCGACGGCGCCCGGCTGCACCAGTCGATGGCGATCATCGATTATCTCGAAGCGACGCGCGCGCAGGTGCCGTTGCTGCCCGATGACCCGATTCGCGCCGCGCAGGCACGCGCTTTCGCCCTATCCATCGCGGCGGATATTCACCCGATCCAGAACCTGCGCGTGCTCAAATACGTGCGCGCCAATTACGGGCAGGACCAGGATGGCGTGAACGCCTGGGCGCGGCACTGGATCGCGCTCGGCTTTACAGCGCTGGAAGACATCGCGGGGCAGCGGACCAGCACGTACCTGTTCGGCGACGCGCCCGGTTATGCCGAGTGCTTTCTGGTTCCGCAGGAAGCCAACGCCGTGCGCTTCGGCGTCGACATGGGCGCGTTTCCGCAGCTTGCGAAGGTCATCGCTGACTGCCAGCAGCACCCTGCCTTCGTTGCCGCGCATCCCGACCGTCAGCCCGACGCCCCGCCAGCCTGAAGCGCGCACCCGCGCGCACATGGCATTTGCCTTGACGATTCGGCAGCCCGCCCTTATGTGGCGCGCTTTCCGGCGGGTTCGGCCCGCCTCCCGTACACGCAACACAAAGCTTTTCGCCGCCCACCGACGTGTGCGGCCCGACGGACAGGACGACAGGACAGTTATCTTATGGCCAACACGCCGCAAGCCAAGAAGCGCATTCGCCGCAACCAGCGCCGCGAAGACATCAACACCGCGCGCAAGAGCCGTATTCGCGGCTTCGTGAAGAAGGTCGAGCAGGCGATCGAAACCGGCGACCAGAAGGCTGCGCAGGACGCGCTTCGTGCCGCTCAGCCGGAAATGGCCCGTGGCGTCGCTCGCGGCGTGATGCACAAGAACACCGTCGCTCGCCGCATGTCGCGCTTGTCGAAGCGAATCGCCGCTCTCTGATTCGGCGCTTCGATTCGGCATCTTGATGGTGCCGATGCGGAACGAATTTCGAACATCGAACTATCGGGCCGGTGCTTTCAGCGCCGGCCTTTTTCGTGTCCGCATGATGTCCGCCGGTGGCCCGTAACGTGTGAGCGATGACGCATTGCACAAAGCTAGGGAAATCCACGATTCGCACCGTGAAACAGTGGTTTTCCATTAGCTAACAGCCACTTGAACGGAGGCCTGCGGGACTGCGGAGTGTCAAGCCGGATTATTTCAGTTTTTTTGCATCCGGCCACTTGCCTGCGACCCCCCAGACTTTCACAAAGCTCCTGCCCGCCGGGTCTTCCGGAATGGGTGTCTGAAAAATCGATAGCCTGAATTAGGGGTAGCGGTTCCGGGGGGTGCCGCGCCAGCGGCGCAGCTTTGCCTGCGCCCGGCCAACCCTGCCTCAGGCCGTTGCTCAGGATTGGGGCGGGACCAGAATGACGAATTCGGGAATGCACGGTCACAAGACTGTGCGCGCCGGTGTGGCGCAGGAGGAGAAGATCTTGGAAGAGCAGGAAGCCGTAGACCTGGCAGCAGACTGGGCCGACATCAGCCTGGGCTTGCGAAAGGATCTGGGGCACCAGCTCCACAGCCAGTGGATCAAGCCGATCCGCGTCGGGAGCGTCGCCAAGGATACCGGCACGCTCGATCTCTACCTGCCGACCGAATTCTCCGCCAACTGGGTCAACGATCGTTTCCACGACCGGCTGAGCCTGGCGTGGAAGATCGCCCGCAGCGAGATTCGCCACGTGCGGATCTCCGTTCATCCCGGTCGCCGGCAGATGGCCGACATCAAGCTGGGCGGCGACGGTATCGCCGCCAACGACGTGGGCGAGAGCGGCGTCATCGCGCTTGGTGGCGGCAGCATGGGTGCGCAGGGCTTCACCAGCTCCGTCGGGCTCGACGCCTCGCTGACCTTCGCCGCCTTCGTCACCGGCAGCACCAATATCCTCGCCTGCAATGCCGCGCAGCGTATGGCCGCGCCCGAGCCGCCGCAGTTCAGCCCGCTGTACCTCAAGGCCGGCACCGGCCAGGGAAAGACGCACCTGCTGCACGCGATCGGCCACGCCTTCCTCGCCGCCCATCCGCGGGCGCGCATCTTCTACTGTTCGGCCGAGCGCTTCATGGTCGAATTCGTCCAGGCGCTGCGCCAGAACGAGATGATCGAATTCAAGGCGCGGCTGCGCGGTTTCGACCTGCTGCTGGTGGACGACATCCAGTTCATCATCGGCAAGGCCAGCGCGCAGGAAGAACTGCTCTACACGATCGACGCGCTGCTGGCCGAGGGCAAGCGGCTGGTCTTCGCCGCCGACCGCGCGCCGCAGGCGCTCGACGGGGTCGAGCCGCGCCTGCTCAGCCGCCTGTCGATGGGCCTCGTCGCCGATATCACCTCCGCCGATATCGAGCTGCGCAAGTCGATCCTCGAATCGAAGCTTACCCGCTTCGCTCCGCTGGACGTGCCGGAAGACGTGATCGATTTCCTCGCCCGGACCATCACCCGCAACGTGCGGGAGCTGGTCGGCGGCCTCAACAAGCTGATCGCCTATGCCCAGCTGACGGGGCAGGAAGTCTCGCTCCAGTTGGCCGAGGAACAGCTGACCGACATCCTCTCGGCCAATCGCAAGCGCATCACCATCGACGAGATCCAGCGCACCGTGTGCCAGTTCTACCGCGTCGACCGCAGCGAGATGAGCTCCAAGCGCCGCGCGCGCGCTGTGGTTCGTCCGCGGCAGGTGGCGATGTACCTTTCCAAGGTGCTGACCCCGCGCAGCTACCCGGAAATCGGCCGCAAGTTCGGCGGACGCGATCACTCCACCGTGATCCACGCGGTGCGGCTGATCGAGGACCTGCGCAAGCGCGACGCCGACATGGACGGCGACGTGCGGAGCCTGCTGCGTCAGCTGGAGAGCTGAGAGGTTCCTGACCGAACCGATTCCCGGCGCAGCCCTGAGTCTCCCGCAGTTTCGACCTGACTTGCATGAGGCTCCCGCCTGCGCGGGGACACGGCTTGCGATCACTTCTCGACAAGACACCCACAGCTTCTAAACAGCCTGTCCATGGCTTTACCCCCCGACCGCCTTGACCGCTTCGCGCGCCACATCGTGCTGCCCGAGATCGGCGGAGCGGGGCAGGTGGCGCTGGCGGAGGCGCAGGTAACGCTGGTGGGCCTTGGCGGCATTGGCGCGCCGGTGCTGCAATATCTTGCCGGTGCGGGCGTCGGGCAAATCCGGCTGATCGACGATGGCGATGTCGAACTTTCCAATCTCCAGCGCCAGACCATCTATACCCAGCGCGACATCGGGCACGCCAAGGCCGTTGCCGCGCGGCGCTGGCTGGCGAACTTCGACAGCGCGATTGCAGTGGATGTGCGCGACGACCGGGTGAGCGGTGACAACGTCGCGGGTCTGCTCGAAGGTTCGCAGCTGGTACTCGACGGCACGGACAATTTTGCCACGCGCCTCGCCGTGTCGGACGCCTGCGTGGCGCTTGGTGTCCCTTTGCTCAGCGCAGCGGTGGGACGTTTCCAGGGGCAGGTCGGCGCCTTTGCCGGCCACCATGCCGACCAGCCCTGCTACCGCTGCTTCGTGGGCGACGCTTTCGATGCGGAGGATTGCGACACTTGTGCCGAGGACGGGATGCTCGGCGCCATGGCGGGCTGGGTCGGGACCTTCGCCGCCATGCAGGGACTGCGCGTGCTGCTGAGCGGCAGGGCGGCGCTGGGCGATCCGCAGTTCGGGAAACTGCACATACTCGATGGCATGAAACCGGCGATGCGCACGCTCGCCATCGCCAAGGACCCGGAATGTCGCGGTTGCGCTCAGCCGCCCCAGTCGGACAGCGCCTCGCCCTCGCAATAGGCGTAGCTTGCCGTGCCGTAAGCGTCGGTGCGCGTGAAGGCGCGCGGACCGTCGACGCGGATGGTCAGCGGCTCGGCGCGTTCTTCACGGCTGTAGGTATCGATGCACGTCTGCGTGCCAACGAATGTAGCGCCGTCGCGCGATGCGGGATCGAAGCGGCAATCCACCGAGTTGCGTCCGCCGAAACCCAACCCGTCGAACGTCGCGACCGAGGCATTGGCGAGGCTGTCGCACCCCGCCGCCGACCCGCGGGTGTACACGCCGGGCTTGAGCCCGAGGTCCGCAATTGTCGGTCCCCCAGTTTCCCCGCGCGCTTCGGCGGCAGCGGGCGGCGTGGCTGGCGCGGGCGAAGCCGTGGCCTGTGTCGCCTCCCCATCCGTCATCGCCGGGCCAGCCGCGTCGGGGTCGCTTCCGCATCCGGCAAGCGCCAGTGCAATGGTGGCCGCGAGATAAGGAATGACAGGCGTCTTCATCAGGCAGTCAAAACGCCCGCCCGGTGTCTCACGTTCCGGCTGACAGCACCTCTTCGACCCATGCGGGGACCAGTTCGCCTGCCGGCCCCTGCCTTGATTCGTCGAACCAGTGCGAGCCTTCGCTGCGCTCCAGGTTGAGTTCCAGCGTAGCGGCGCCAAGCTCGCTGGCATCGCGGACGAATCCTGCCGCGGGATAGACCGCGCCGCTGGTGCCGATGGAAACGAACAGGTCCGCCTGCCTCAATGCAGAGTAGATCCGATCCATCTGATAGGGCATCTCGCCGAACCAGACGACGTCGGGGCGCAGGGCGGTCGCCGCGCAGGCAGGGCAGGCCGGGCGGCCCAGCATGGGCGTGTCCCACGCACTTCGCGCCGCGCACGCCGTGCAGAGGGCACTCTTCAACTCGCCGTGCATATGCAGGACATTGCGCGCGCCACCGCGCTCGTGAAGGTCGTCGACATTCTGCGTGACGATCAGCAGTTCGCCATCGAACTCGCGCTCCAGCCGGGCGAGCGCATGGTGTGCGGGATTGGGCTCTGCCCGCGACAGCGCAGCGCGCCGCATGTCGTAGAAGCGCAGCACGAGGTCGGGGTCGCGCGCGAAGCCTTCGGGCGTGGCAACGTCCTCCACCCGGTGTTCTTCCCAAAGCCCGGCAGCGGCACGAAACGTGTCGATCCCGCTCTCGGCACTGATACCCGCCCCGGTCAGGACGACGATGTTGCGAATGGCTTTCATACCGCCCATGAAGCACGTCTTGCGAGGGAGTATCAATGGCACGCATCGGCATCATCGGCAGCGAAGGGCGCATGGGGCAAGCGATTGCCGCGCTGATCGACGGGTCGGAACATACACTGGCGGGCGGGATCGACCGGGGCGGAGATGTCGCCGCGCTCGCGCATCTGAGCGATGTGCTGATCGACTTTTCCCATCCCAGCGGTCTCGACGATAGTCTCGTTGCCGCGCGCGGGGCCGGTGTTCCGCTGCTGATCGGGACCACGGGGCTGAAGCGCGCACATCACGACGCCATCGACGCCGCGGCGGCGGAGATCGCCGTATTGCAGACCGGCAACACCTCGCTCGGGGTCACCTTGCTGGCCGCCCTGGTGCGCGATGCAGCGGCGCGACTGGGCGATGACTGGGACATCGAGATCGTCGAGATGCACCACCGCATGAAGGTCGACGCGCCCAGCGGCACGGCCATCCTGCTGGGCGAAGCGGCGGCAGACGGGCGCAAAGTCTCGCTCGACGACCATCGCGATTCAGACCGCGACGGCCAGACCGGGGCGCGCAAACCCGGCGACATCGGCTTCGCGGCTCTGCGCGGCGGCACGGTGGCGGGCGAACACAGCGTGATCTTCGCCGGAGAGGAAGAGCGCATCACCCTCTCCCACAGCGCCGAGAACCGCCGCATCTTCGCGCGCGGGGCCGTGCGTGCGGCCGAATGGCTCGTCGGCCGGGAGCCAGGTCGATACGGGATGCAGGACGTGCTCGGCCTTTGACGCGATGACCAAGGACCAGATTTTCGAGTTCTTCCGCCGCCTCGCGGAGGACAATCCGGAGCCGGAGACCGAGCTGCAATATGGCAATTGCTACCAGCTCGTCGTCGCGGTGGCATTGTCGGCACAGGCGACCGATGTGGGCGTCAACAAGGCGACACGCGCGCTCTTCGCCGAGGTCGAGACGCCGCAGCAAATGCTCGCGCTGGGCGAGGCTGGTCTGATCGAGCACATCAAGACGATCGGCCTGTTCAATTCCAAGGCGAAGAACGTCATCGCATTGAGCCGGCTGCTGGTCGACGAATACGGCGGCGAGGTTCCCGACACGCGCGACGATCTCGTCCGCCTGCCCGGCGTGGGGCGCAAGACCGCCAATGTCGTGCTCAATTGCTGGTTCGGGCAAGAGACGTTCGCCGTCGACACGCATATCTTCCGGGTCGGCAACCGCACGGGCCTGGCGAAGGGAAAGACGCCGGACCATGTCGAGGCCAAGCTGGAGAAACGCGTTCCCCAGCCCTTCCGCCTGGGCGCACATCACTGGCTGATCCTGCACGGCCGCTATGTCTGCAAGGCGCGGACGCCGGAGTGCTGGCGCTGCAAGGTGGTGGACCTGTGCAGTTACCGGAAGAAAGTGCTGGAACAGCCCAAGGGGCGCTAATCCGCTGGCGCGAGGAAATATGATCCCCGTCATGCGTTGATCCGGAAAGGAGCATAGACATGGCAGGCGGATGGACCCGCGACGGCGCAGTTCAGGATCAGATCGACGACACGGTGGCCGACGCCGTAAAGGCAGCGCGCCAGCGGATGCACGGCGGTGCGGGCGCGACCCATTGCGACGACTGCGGTGAGCCCATTCCGGAACGGCGGAGGCTGGCCCTGCCGTCCACCCGGACCTGCGTAAGCTGCCAGGCCGTTCGCGATGCCGGCACGCGGCATTCCGCGATCAACCGACGCGGCAGCAAGGACAGCCAGCTGCGCTGACGCGAAGGCGCGACCCTATACGTCGTCCGCCGAGATCATTTCCTCGCGATTGATTTCGCCCGTCATCACCGCCACCGTCGTCGCCACCGCGGCATCGCCCGTGACGTTGGTGGTGGTGCGCATCATGTCCATGATCCGGTCGACGCCGGCGACGAAGGCGATGGTTTCGAGCGGCACGCCGACCGTGCCGAAGACCAGCGCCATCATGATCAGGCCCGCGCCCGGAATGCCTGCTGCGCCGATCGCGCCCAGCGTCGCGGTGATGGCAATCATGCCGTAGTCCACCCAGCTGAGATCGACGCCGAAGATCTGCGCGCCGAACAGCGTTGCGAGGCCCAGATACATCGCCGTGCCGTTCATGTTGATCGTCGCGCCCAGCGCGATCACGAAGCTGGCAACCGAATTGCTGACGCCGAGGTTCCGCTCCGCACAGCGCAGGGTCACCGGCAGCGTCGCATTGGAGCTGGCGGTGGAATAGCTGACCGCGATTGCGTCCACGATACCGCGGAAGAAATCCATCACCGGCAGCTTGGCGAGAAACTTGATCATCGCCGAATACATCACCCCGATGATCAGCAGGCAGCCGAGGTAGTTGAGCGCGACCAGCGCCCCCAGCGCCTGCAGGGCCGACAAGCCAAGCGTGCCCGCCACCCATGCCATCAGCGCGAAGACGCCGAAGGGGGTCAGCTCCATCACGATCATGGTGACCTTCTGCATCACCACCGACCCGGCGTCGAAGATCCTGCCCAGCGGCTCGCTTTCCTTGCCAGCCATCAGGATGCCCACGCCGATCAGCAGGGCGAAGACGATTAGCGGCAGCACGTTGACGTCGGCCATGACCTGCACCGGGCTTTGCGGCACGACGCCGAGCACCATTTCGCGCCAGGTCGTCTCGTTGGGTTCGGGGACCGCGCCAAGCTCGATCGAGCCCCGATCGACCAGCAGGCCGGGCTTGATCAGCGTACCGAGCAACAGGCCGAGCCAGACAGCGATCTGCCCGGTCACCACGAACAGCAGCAACGCCCGCCCGCCGACTGCGCCCAGCTTTCGCAAGTCGCCGATCGCCGCCACGCCGGAGACGAGGCTGAAGAAGATCAGCGGCACCACCAGCATCTTGATGAAGGCGATGAAGACGTCGCCGATGATCTTGATGCTTTCCGCCCCCGGACCCCACACGAGGCCGACGACGATGCCCAGCACCAGCGCGGCGATCACGCGCTGCCACAGCGGAATGGCGAACCAGGTCTTCATGCTCGTGCGTCCCCTCCCAGCGCGGCCTTGGCGACGCGCGTGTAGATGCGGCTTAGCGTGGAAAGGTCGGCAATGGCCACAGCCTCGTCGGTCTTGTGCATGGTCGCGTTGCAGAGGCCGAATTCGATCACCGGGCACACGGCACGCAGGAAGCGCGCATCGGATGTGCCGCCGGTGGTCGATGCCTCGGGCAGGAAGCCCGTCTCCGCCTCCACCGCGTCGGCAATGATCTGCGAGAAATCGCCGGGCGGGGTCAGGAACGGTTCGCCGCTGATGATCGGGAGTGCGGTGCCGCCGTGCTTCCCGGCGATGCCCGCGACCATCTCCGACAACGAGGCACCCGAATGGCAATCGTTGAAGCGGATCGAGATCCGCGCCTTCGCCTTGCCGGGAATGACATTGTGCGCCGCATTGCCAACTTCGATATCGGTGATTTCGAGATTGCTCGGCTGAAACCAGTCGGTCCCTTCGTCCAGCACCAGCGCGTCGAGTTCGGCCAGCATCGCGACCAGCTTCGGGATCGGATTGTCGGCCAGATGCGGGTAGGCAACGTGTCCCTGGCTGCCTTCGACCTCCAGCCAGATATTGACCGAGCCGCGCCGCCCGATCTTCATCATGTCGCCGAGCCGGTTGACGCTGGTGGGCTCACCCACGAGGCACAGGTCGGGCGCGATGCCGTCATCCCGCATCCGGTCGATCAACGCGCGCGTGCCATGCAGCGCCGGGCCTTCTTCGTCCCCGGTGATGAGGAAACTGATCGTCCCCGCCTCTGCCGGAACATCGCGCACCGCGTTGACCATGCAGGCGATCGCGCCCTTCATGTCCACCGCGCCGCGTCCGTAGAGCAGTTCGCCACGCTCTTGCGGCGCGAAGGCGGCGCTGGTCCAGCCTTCGCCCGGCGGCACGACGTCGAGGTGACCGGCAAAGGCGAAGTGGCGCGAACCCGGCGGGCCATGACGGACGGCGAGCAGGTTTTCGACCGGCGCTTCGTCCGTACCCGCAGCGCCCTGTCCGCGTTTGAACCGCGTGACTGCGAAGCCCAGCGGCGCCAGCATTTCCTCCAGCGCATCGAACACCGCGCCGGTCGCGGGCGTCACGCTTTCGCACTCCATCAGCCGCTTGGCATAATCCAGAACATCGCTCATCAGCGCAGCGCTAGCAGGAGAGTGCGCCGATGCCCAAGCTCGATCTCGATTCGATCCCGCAGACCAATGCGACAGGCTACCCGCCGCCCCATGACGAGCCGGTGCAGGGCCGCTGGTACCGCCGCCTCGCGCCGGTCGCGGGGCTGACGAAGCTGGGCGCGAGCCACGTGGTTCTGAAGCCCGGAGCATGGTCCAGCCAGCGGCATTGGCACTCCGGGCAAGACGAATTGCTGGTGATGCTGTCGGGCGAAGCCGTGCTGGTCGAGGATAGCGGCGAATGCGTGGTGCGCCCCGGTGACGTGCTCGCATGGCCGGCGGGCGTGAAGAACGGCCACCACTTGCAGAACCGCGGCGAGACGGACTGCGTGTTCGTGGCCGTCAGCGGCGGCGCGGCATCTGAGGATTCGGGCACATATCCCGATATCGACATGACCTTCGCGCACGGCGGCTACTTCCGCCGTGACGGGTCACGCTACGATACGCAGCGGCCCGCCTAGGCAGCCACCTCGAACTGGGCGATGGTCCACTGCTCTTCCTCGGATGCAGCGATCCATGTCTGCATCCAGTCATGCTCCCATACCGCTTCCATGTAGGCCTGCGCGAAGCCGGGCACGCCGACGCGATACGTCAGGAAGCGGCTGACGATGGGGGCGTAGAAGATATCCGCCGCGCTGAAGGTGCCGAACAGGAACGGGCCGCCCTGTCCGTGGCGCGCGCGGGCCTCCGCCCACAGGCCGAGGATGCGCACGATGTCCTTGCGGCACTGTTCGGTGATTTCGTGGCCGTCGACCTGCCGCCGAATGTTCATCGGGCATTCGCGGCGCAGCGCGAGGTAGCTGGAGTGCATCTCGGCGACCATGGCGCGGGCCATGGCGCGAGGGGCGTCCTGCTTGGGCCAGAAACGGTCGCGCCCGACCTTGTCGGAAAGATATTCGAGAATGGCCAGGCTGTCCCACACGACGACATCGTCATCCCACAGCACGGGGACCTTGCCGGCAGAGGGCTGGAAATCACCTTCCTGCGCCTTGGCCTGTTCCCATTCCTCGCCCGAGATATTGACCGTCAATTCCTCGAACGACAGGCCCGATTGCTTCGCCGCCAGCCAGCCGCGCAGCGACCAGCTGGAATAATTCTTGTTGCCGATGATCAGCTTCATGTGATGTCCCGCAGTTAGACGCCATGCGCCTAGGCGTTCATGCAGAAGCTGTCGAGAATTAACGGGAGCGAAGCGCCTACAACTCGGCGTCGGCCAGAACCGCGGCGCGCAATTCGGCAATGCCCATGCCCTTCTCGCTGCTGGTCACGTGCAGCACGGGATAGGCCGCGGGGTGCTTCTTCGCTTCTTCCGCCACGGCGGCGCGGACGTCTTCAAGCGCGCTCGCCTTGATCTTGTCCGCCTTGGTCAGCACGATCCGGTATCCGACCGCCGCTTCGTCCAGCATGGTCAGCATGTCGCGGTCCACCGCCTTCAGTCCGTGGCGCGAATCGACCAGCACCAGCGTGCGGTTGAGCACGGCGCGTCCGCGCAGATAGGTCTTCACGAGCGACTTCCACCGCTCGACCACTTTCACCGGAGCCTTGGCAAAGCCGTAGCCGGGCATGTCGACCAGCCGGAACTGCGTCGGTTCGCCCACTTCGAAGAAGTTGAGCTCCTGCGTGCGACCCGGCGTCACGGACGTGCGCGCAATCGCCTTGCGCCCAGTCAGCGCGTTGAGCAGCGAAGACTTGCCGACGTTGGAGCGTCCGCAAAAGGCGATTTCCGGCACGCCCGGTTGCGGCAGGAACTTGAGGTCCGGCGCCGACAGCAGGAATTCGACCCGCCCCGAAAACAGCTTGGCCGCACGCTTTTCCAGCGCGGCCTGTTCTGCGGCGTCCGGCTCCACCACGTCAGCCCTCGACCGTGCGGGAAGCTTCGCGGGCCTTGGCCTTGGCCTTGTCCGCCTTCTCCTTCTCGGCCGCGGCGCGCAGGGCCGGGTCCTTCGAATAGAGATACTTCTGCTGCGCCATGGTCAGCACGTTGTTGGTGATCCAGTAGACCAGCAGGCCCGCGGCAAAGGGCGCCATCACGAACATCAGCATCCACGGCATGAGCGCGAAGACCTGCTTCTGCACCGGGTCCATCGGCGTCGGGTTGAGGCGGAACTGCAGCCACATGGTGAAGCCGAGAATCACCGCCAGTACGCCGACAGCAAGGAAGCTGGGCGGCTGGAACGGCAGCAGGCCGAACAGGTTGAGCACGGTCGCCGGATCGGGCGCGGACAGGTCCTTGATCCACAGCACGAAGGGCTGATGACGCATCTCGATCGAGAGCATCAGCACCTTGTAGAGCGCGAAGAAGATCGGGATCTGCAAAAGCGTCGGCAGGCAGCCCGCGAGCGGATTGACCTTTTCCGTCTTGTACAGCTCCATCATCTTCTGCTGCAGCTTCGGCTTGTCATCCTTGTAGCGTTCCTGCAGCGCCTTCACCTTGGGCTGGACGGCCCGCATGCCGGCGAAGCTCTTGAATTGCTTCTGCGCGATGGGGAACAGGATCGTGCGAATGATCAGCGTCAGCAGCATGATCGCGACGCCGAAATTGCCGACCAGTGCGAACAGCTGCTTGAGAAGCCACAGGATCGGCTTCTCGATGATTTCGAACCAGCCCCAGTCGATCGTGCGGCTGAAATTGGCGAGCCCGCTGTCCTCGTATGCGCTCAGGACGCTGCTTTCCTTGGCGCCGGTAAACAGACTGGTGGTGCGGGTGAACTTCTTTCCCGCGGGCACCGTCACGGTGTCGTAGATCAGGTCGGCCCGGTAGATGTCGTTGCCGAGGCTGCGGAAGTCGGCCTGCGCGCGCGAGCCGTCCTGCGGGATCAACGCCGACAGCCAGTAGGTGTCGGTGAAGCCTAGCCAGTCGGCGGTCCCTTCGGGCGAGACCTCCCGCGCTTCGGCCACATCATCGTAGTCATAGTCGAAATCGACCGCCCCGTCGAAAGCGCCGATCGGGCCGGAGTGCATGTTCCAGGTGCTCGGGCTGGCAGTGATCGAGGTGCGATTGAGGCTGGCGAAGGGCTGCAGGGCAATGGCGTTGGCGGAGGTGTTCGACACGCTCTGCTCCGCCGTGACGATATAGTTTTCGTCCATGGTGAAGACGGTCTGGAAGAGCTGGCCTGCACCATTGTTCCAGCTCAGCGTCACCGGGGTGGAAGGCGTCAGCCGCTCACCGGATACCTGCCAGGCCGCGTCCATCGGCGGCGTGCGGACTCCGTCCCCTACCCAGCCGAACTGGGCGAAATACTGCGCGGGCGTCCCGCTGGGGGAGAATAGCCGGACGGGGCCGGAATCCTTGTCGATCGACTGGCGGTGATCGGTCAGCGTGACGTCGTCGATGCGCGCGCCGACCGGATTGATCGAACCGGCCAGCTTCGGGCTTTCCAGCGCCACGCGGTCCGGCGCGGCGAGGTTGGTAGCCAGATCGCGTTCTTCCGCGGCGATGTCTTCCGGATCGAACAGTCCACTTTCGCGCGAACGGCGCGGGCGGGCCGCAGCTTCGCGCTCGGCCGCGGTCAACGGCGCGCCGTCAACCGTGGCGGCCGGGGCCTCTGCCACCACCGGCTCTTCCGGCTGCGGGTAGAAACGGTTCATCATGAGATCCCAACCGAGAATCAGCCCGAGGCTGAGCACGACGGCGATCAGGAGGTTGCGCTGGTTGTCCACTCGCGATCCTAGTCAGTCATCAAAAATGTCGGCTGGCGGCGCCTCAAGGCACCGGGTCGTGGCCGTGACCCCCCCAGGGGTGGCAGCGCATTAGCCGCTTCGCCGCAATCCATCCACCCTTCATCGCGCCATATTTCTCCAGCGCCTGAATGGCGTATTCGGAGCATGAGGGAGCGTAGCGGCAGGTGGGCGGGATGATGCGGCTTGGGCCGAGCTGCCAGCCGCGTGCGATCCATATGAAGATCTGCTTCATGCGCGATGGCTGCGATTGCGCTGGCGATGGGGCGGGCGGCGCGGATCGCCCTTCCCTTGCGCCGCGCGGGCGAGCGCTTCGCCGAGTTCCTGGCGCAGGGCGGCGAAGTCCCGCTCCACCCCGCCTTCGCGCCCGATCAGCACGTGGTCGGTGTCGGGCAGGCCTTCCGCGGGGAGCGCATCGCGCAGGAGCTCGCGGAACCGGCGCTTCATGCGGTTGCGGACCACAGCGTTGCCGATCTTCTTGGTCACGGTGATGCCGAAGCGCTTGCCCTGCCCATCGTTCGCGCGGGTCAGCAGGACGAACCCCTTGCGCGCATTGCGCAGCCCCCGGTTGGCGGCGAGGAAATCCGCGCGACGGGTGAGGACGGAGGGTTGCATAGAAGGAAGATAGGGAAAGCCGAGGTGCGTGGGGAGAGTATTTGTTTCAAGAACCTGCATCAGCGGGTTCGTCCCCGGCGCCGATCCCTACGCTACGGTACGGGCGGCTGCGGGCGCGCGCTTGCGCTTGCGGTTTGCTAGTCGCAAACCGAGGCCTTCGTCAGATGGCTAGGCAAAAAAACGGGCCGGAGGCCCGCAAGGCCAACCGGCCGCCCGCAGCGGGGCCAGCGCTGCTGGCCGCCAGGCGAGAAGGCTGGCCCGAATGGGCCAGCGCAAATCAAATTACGCGCTGAGCTTCTTGCGACCGCGACGACGGCGGGCACGGAGCACCTTGCGGCCACCGACAGTCGCCTTGCGGGCGAAGAAACCGTGACGACGAGCGCGCACGAGATTGCTCGGCTGAAAAGTGCGCTTCATGGCGAATTACCTCGATAACAAACAAAAAGGGCCGCCCGCGAAAGGCGACCGCCTGATTCACTGGGGGATACGAAGCGCGCGCCTAGTTGAGCAACTCGCCCAAGTCAAGATAGGCGATCGCAGGTGCGGCCGCAGGCAGAGCGGGTTCGGGCGCGCTCATGTGCAGCCATCCGCGCATATCGGCCGCATCCAGCCACAACGCGTCCTCGTGCCGCACCGAATTGGTCATGGCGTAGAACGCCAGTGCATCCGATTCGCTCATCCCCATGGCGCGGTAGAAGGCGAGGTACTTGGCGTTCTGTTCATGGCCCAGCGCATAGTCGCTCGCCTGCAACCCATCCTCGTCTTCCCACGCATGCACCGCGAATTCCGCGCCATCGTCGATCCGCCGCTCGGCGCCGCCCAGAAACAGCTCGACCGCACCGGAACGCACCGATCCGCTGGCCGGCACATGCGTCGTCAGGCGGGCATCGCGAATCATCCGCGCGACCTGCAGATTGGCGCGGTCGTCGAACGTGCCTGCACAGTCGCCGAACTCCAGGGTGTCGAGCGCAGGATATGCCGCGAGCATCCGCCGAAACGCTGCCGGACTGGCCGAATCGGTGATGCCGGAGAATGCCGCGCGGCGTTCGTCGATGACGGTAAAGGGTCCGAATTGGGCGAGGCCAGTTGTGTTGTGCGGCCGGGCGAGATCGACGGCCCGCTCGCCGCCACCGCTCGCCACGTCCCACTCCTCGATCACTTCGCTGACGATCGTCGTGGTGGTGACGCGGCTGCCGTCGGCGCGCAGTTCGCTCGTCACGGAACGCGACAGTTCACGCGCCGATGATGGCGCGGCAATCAGCGCAAGTGCGCAGAGCAGAGGAGCGGCGAGGCGGAGCACCATGCCTTCCCCTTTGCCCGCCAGCACCTGATCGAATGACGAAAGGAATGGCTTACCAGCAGGTTAATCGCCTCGCGCCTCGACAGCGGCGAGCTAGCCGCTATCAATAGGCAGGTTCGGGGATCGCAAGGGGAAAAGGGCTTGGTCGCGCTGGTGCAGACGGTCGCCTATCTGGGGCTGGAGGCGCGCAGCGTCGAAGTGCAATGCTCGCTGGCACCGGGCCTGCCAAAATTCAATATCGTCGGGCTGGCGGACAAGGCCGTGGGCGAGAGCAAGGAACGCGTGCGCGCCGCGCTTTCCGCCATGGGCCTCGCCTTGCCGCCCAAGCGCATCACCATCAACCTCTCGCCTGCCGACCTGCCCAAGGAAGGCAGCCATTACGACCTACCGATCGCGCTCTCGCTGCTCGCCAGCATGGGCGTGACCGATGCCGAGCAACTCTCCGACTTCTTCGCCGTGGGCGAACTGGCGCTGGACGGGCGGATCGTCGCTTCGCCGGGCGTGTTGCTGGCCGCGATCCACGCAAGCGAGCAGGAGAAGGGCCTTGTCTGCCCCGTCAGCCAGGGCGCCGAGGCGCGCTGGGCAAGCGAAGTGCCCGTGCTGGCCGCTCCGGATCTCGTCAGTCTGCTCAATCACCTGAAAGGCAGCGCCGTCCTGCCCGAGCCATCGCGCGGGGAAGTGGAGCACAGGAGCCACGGCCCGGACCTGAAGCAGGTCAAGGGGCAGGAAACCGCCAAGCGAGCGCTCGAGATCGCGGCGGCAGGCGGGCACAATCTTCTTATGGTCGGACCGCCCGGCGCGGGCAAATCCCTGCTGGCGAGCTGCCTGCCGGGCATCCTCCCGCCGCTGTCGAGCGGCGAGGCGCTGGAAGTCAGCATGGTGCAGTCGGTCGCCGGGACGCTGGAGGGCGGGCGGATCAGCCGCGCGCGCCCGTTCCGCGCGCCGCACCATTCCGCCAGCATGGCAGCGCTGACGGGCGGCGGGCTGAAGGTCAAGCCGGGCGAAGTCAGCATGGCGCATCTCGGCGTGCTGTTCCTCGACGAATTGCCGGAATTCCAGCGCGCCGTGCTCGATTCGCTGCGCCAGCCACTGGAGGCCGGGACGGTCGATGTCGCGCGCGCCAATGCCCACGTGACCTATCCCGCCAATGTCCAGCTGGTCGCGGCGATGAACCCGTGCCGCTGCGGGCATCTCGGCGATCCGGCGCTCGCGTGCAGCCGCGCGCCCAAATGCGCGGCCGATTACCAGAGCAAGGTTTCCGGCCCGCTGCTCGACCGTATCGACCTCCACGTCGAGGTGGATCCGGTCAGCGCGATGGACCTGACCATGCCGCCGCCTGCCGAAGGCAGCGCCGAAGTGGCCGCGCGAGTCGCCGCCGCGCGCGAAGTGCAATCCTCCCGCCGCGAGGAGACCGGCGCGCGGACCAATGCCGACCTCGACGGCGAGGCGCTGGAGACATTCGCCGGGCCGGACGAGCCCGGTCGCAAGCTGCTGATGCAGGCGGCTGAGGCGATGCGCCTCTCCGCGCGCGGCTATACGCGGGTTCTGAGAGTGGCCCGCACCATCGCCGACCTTGGCGGGGCGAATCAGGTCGGCCGCATCCACGTGGCCGAAGCGCTCAGCTATCGGCGGCAGGCACCGCGGGCATGAAAAAAGGGGGCAGCCGAAGCCGCCCCCCGCAAAGTTGAAAGGAACTTGGGTTCCCCTCGGGTCGCGGGGTCTCGATAGAATGAAGGCGGGATCGAACGCATCCCCCGATCAGGGGATGTCTGGAGCATTTTGAGGGTTTTCCGGATCAAGCTGATCCGTTTCGGGGGTAAATCATGACGACCGGCGACCCGCTGGCCCAGATCATCGGCGATATCTACGAAGGCGTGCTGGAGCCTGCGCGCTGGGAATCGGCGATGCGCGGGTTTCGCGATCTTTCCGGCGGCCATGCGATCTTCCTCGCCATTACGGACAAGAGTTCGCACAGCCTCGTCGCCAGCTCGGTGGCGGGGCCGGAAACCTCGCGCATGGACGATGCTCTGGAACTCTATCGCAACGAGCTGGTGCCGTTCGATCCGGGCTGGGCTGGCGCCCGATCGGCTGACGGCCGGTTCCGATTTGCCGACACCGATACGGCTTTCACCAACGAGCCGCAGTTGTGGCGCGACTTTATCCGCCATGATTTCGGCAGCGGCGATTACCACAGTCTGCAACAGGAAACGGGCGGCAGCCTTTCACTGGCACTCGCGCTTCATTCCACGGCCGAGCAAGGCGCACTCGACGATACGCAGTCGGAAATGCTTTCCACCGTCTACAGCCATCTCGAACGGGCAGCACGCATCGCGCACGACCGCCCGCGCATTGCCGGTGCGCATCAGCCCGTGCTGGTCGTCGACGCGAAGTGCCGCATACGGGAAATGAGCCCGGCGGCGGAAGCGGTGGTTGCGGCAGGTGACAGCCTTAGGGCCGTGGGCAACCGGCTGCGCGTCGGTAATGCAACGCTGCAACAGGAATTGGCCCGCCAGGTTCGTCGCGCGTGCCATCCGCAGGCCAGCAGTCGTGCCGGATCGTGGCTGGCCATTCCGCGCGAATCGGGCGCGCCGCTGCTTCTGCGGCTGGAGCCGTTGCCGCTGATCGCGCTGAACGAAGACAGCGGTGCGTTCGCCTGTGTCGTCACCATCGCGGGGGCAAGCGTCACGGCCCTGCCGCAAGCGAATATGCTCGCCCCGCTGTTCGGCCTCACTCCGCGCGAGGCGGAGGTGGCGGTGCTACTGGCGGGGACCGCGGATGATTTGCCCGTCATCGCCGAACGATTGGGCGTGGGCTACGAAACGGTCCGCAGCCATGCGCGCGCGGTTTTCGCAAAGACGGCAGTATCGTCGCGCCTTGCGCTGATGCGTCTGTTGCACAGCTATTCCTGAGGCGTCATCGCACTCCACCACGCTGCATACGTCGAGTTTTTCGCCAGCTTGCGGTTTTCGTCGGGCGCGCCGTCACGCCACCAGACGGGGCCGCGTTCGCCCAAGGCTTCCTTTGCGGACTGAACGCCTGCCCGCGCCTCGCGCATGGCAGCGGCATCCCCGGAACGCTTCGCATCGCGCACCGCGCGGCGCGCGTCCATGAGGCGGCTCACGTGGGTCTGGCGCTCGCTCTCGGTGAGGTCGGGGTTGCTCGCGCGCCACAACCGGCCGCGCACCACGATATAGCGTCCGTCCGGCGTGTGGAGCGGAGCTTCTGTTTTGCTCAGCGATCAGTCCAGACCGACGACGCGCTGCAATGGAGCGCTGTCCGCGGCACAGCATTGCGTACCGTCGGGACGTTGGCCGACAGTGTTGCGATCGACGAGGTTGAGGTCGTGGTGATTGAGGATACGGCCATCGTGCGAGAGGATTGAAACCGGGCCGATCGGCAATCGGTCCTGCTCGTCCACGAGCACAGGGTTCTCGATCACCTCGGCACCGTATTTCTGACCCCATTGGCGCAGTGCAATCATCGCGGGCAGCAGGTCGAAGCCCTTCTCGGTAAGGCGATATTCCACCTTGCGACGGTCTTCCGGGCAGGGCTGGCGTTCGAGAATGCCATGCTCGACCAGCTTGGCGAGCCGGTTGGCGAGGATGTTGCGCGCTATGCCAAGCTCGCTCAGAAATTCCTCGAAGTGATGCAGGCCGTTGAAGCTCGCACGCAGAATCATGAAGCTCCAGCGTTCGCCCATGACCTCGAGGGCACCCGGCAGACCACAGGCCAGGTCTCGCAGAGGCTCTCTGATCTCACCCATTCGCTATCCTTCTCCGACCCATCGCGGACCTGATTACCTTAAAACGCGGCAATCTCAAAAAATTTCCAGTTTTTGGTTGCAACTCAAAACCTAATTATATAGGTGCGGAATTGCAACTGGTTTCGATTGAAAACCCTTACCCTCGACTGCGAAAGGTATCGTGTGATGATTCTCCCTCTCCCCACCTCCGGCAAGCTCGCCTTGTTCGTCGGCGCTGCCCTTTACACCGTCGCCGGTTTCGGCGCGCTCACCGCCCCTGTCGAAGCCCAGGCAGCCGGCGCACATTACAGCGCCCGGCTGCAGCAGCCCGTCACCGATGGTTACAGCGGCGCGCTGGCGGACACGTACTGGCAATGCAAGGGCACCGATTGCTCAGGGCTGAAGGGCAGCTCCAGCGCTGTGAAGACCTGCGCGCGGCTCGCCAAGCGACACGGCGCGGTGGAAAGCTTTGCCGTGCAGGGTGAAGCGCTGGACGACAAGGCACTGGCAAAGTGCAACGCCGCCGCCCGCTGAGTTGACAGTTTCGTCAGGCGGCGTCCCTCTTCACGCCGCATGACCTTTGCCGGAGACCCTCTGCCGCGCCGAGCGGCAGGGGGTCTTTGCTATGCGGAGAGCAGGCCGCGTGCGTCGAGATCCGCTTCCAGCGTGGCGGCATCGCGGAAGTGATGCACCTGCCAGCCGTATCCGCGGGCCGACGCGATGTTGGCGTCGTTGTCGTCGATGAAGAGCACATCCTGCCCGACAAATCCGAAGCGCCGTTCCGCGAGCGCGTAGATTTCGGGGTCCGGCTTGGCGAGCTGTTCGTCTCCGGAAACGACGATGTCGAGGAAGTGGTCGAGCACCGGCGCGGTGGGGCGGAATTGCCGCCAGAACTCGCTGCCGAAATTCGTGAGAGCGAACAGTTCGTGCCCGCAGGACTTCAACCGTTCGACCAGCGCCGCAGTGCCGGGCACCGGGCCGGGAATCGTCTCGAGGAAGCGCTGGCGATAGGCCTCGATCAGGGCCGCGTGTTCTGGAAATTCGCGCTGACGTTCGGGCACCATGATGTCCAGCGGAACGCCCGCGTCGTGGCGGAAATGCCATTCGGGCGTCACCACGTTGGCGAGGAACCAGTCCAGTTCCGCAGGATCGTCGATCAGCTTGGCGAAAAGCAGCCGCAGGTCCCATTCGATCAGCACCCGGCCGATGTCGAACACGATCGCCTTGACGGAGTTCATCGCTGTCTTCTCCAGACAAGCAAAAAGCCCCCGCACTGGCGGAGGCTTCGCTTCGTCCGGTCTCCGCGACGAATCGCGGAAAGGTGGATCATCAGCCCTGACGCGCCTTGAAACGACGGTTGGTCTTGTTGATCACGTAAGTACGACCACGGCGGCGAATGACGCGGCAATCGCGGTGGCGGTTCTTCAGCGACTTGAGGCTGTTACGGACTTTCATCGTATCTCTTCCAAGTAATCGGGCACGGTGACAGATGGTCAGCGGTGCTGGAAATTCAAGCGGCGCGGTTAGGCGGCGCCTCCGACCAAGTCAAGGCAAACCCGCCCCGTCGGCGCGCAATTCTGCGAGCTTCCGCTCCCACGAAAGCGCATGGGCGACGATCGTGTCGAGATCATCGTGCTGCGGCCGCCAGTCGAGCGTCGCGAGGATGCGCGCATTGTCGGACACCAGCGCGCCCGGATCGCCCGCTCGGCGCGGGGCCAGCGCGCGCCGGATGGGCGCATTGGTCGCGCGGTCCACGGCGTCGAGCACTTCCATGACCGAAAAGCCACGTCCGTAACCGCAGTTCATGGTGAGCGATTCGGCGGGAGTTTCGATCAGCCGCTCCAGCAACAGGACATGAGCGGCGGCAAGGTCGCTGACGTGGATGTAATCGCGAACGCCGGTGCCATCCGGCGTATCGTAATCGGTGCCGAAGACGCTGACGCCTTCGCGCTTGCCCAGCGCGGCCTCGACCGCGACCTTGATCAGATGCGTCGCGCCGGCAGTCGACTGGCCGGTGCGTCCCTGCGGATCGGCCCCCGCCACGTTGAAGTAGCGCAGCACCCCGTAATTGAGATCGTGCGCATGGGCGGTATCCGCCAGCATCCGCTCGGTCATCAGTTTCGACCAGCCATAGGGATTGATCGGCACGGTCGGCGTATCCTCGGCCACGCGCTCTACCTGCGGCACGCCGTAGGTCGCAGCGGTCGAGGAAAAGATGAAGTGCTTCACTCCGCCGCGCACGGCGGAAGCGATCAGCGCCCGGCTGCGGACCGTGTTGTTCTCGTAATATGCGAGCGGGTCGGCCACCGAATCGGGCACCACCACCGATCCCGCGAAGTGCATGATCGCACCGATGCCCTGCTCGGCAACGATCCGCGCGAGAAGCGCATCGTCGGCGATGTCGCCTTCGTAGAAGGGCACATCGTCCGGCACGGCGAAGCGGAACCCGGTGACCAGATTGTCGATCACGGCGACCGGCCAGCCTGCGTCGCGCAGGGCCAGAACCGCATGGCTGCCGATGTAGCCCGCCCCCCCGGTCACCAACACGGGATTTCTGGTCAATTCGCTCATACAGCTTCCCCGGAACGCAGCGGCAGACAAACGGTTAATAGCTCATGCAATCGGCCAAGCGTAGCATCCGCGCAAATTGCTGAAAATAGAGAGCATTCCGTCATGATGAAATCCGCCCTTTTCCTTCTATGCGCCGCGGGCACCAGCCTTGCCGCCTGCGCCTCGTCCTCGCAATACACCACGCCGGTGCAGGTGACCCGCTTCGTAGACCCCGCCGGTGCGCCGATCGGCAGTGGAACGATCGCGGTCGTGGCCGCCCCCGGCGGAGAAGGCGACAGCCTGCTGTTCGCGGCTTATCGCGATGCGGTGGCGGCGGAACTCGCGCAGCTCGGCTATACGGTGACGAGCAACGCCACCAGCGCGCAGGTCGCCGAAGTCCGGCTGGAAAGCTTTACCGAGCGCGCTGGCCGGGATCGCGGGCCGGTAAGCGTCGGCGTCGGCGGATCGACCGGCACCTACGGTTCGGGCGTGGGCCTTGGCCTCGGCATCGATCTGTCTGGTCCGCCGCCGGAAATTCTCAGCAGCGAACTGGGCGTGACGATTCGCGACCGCGCCACCCGTTCGGCCTTGTGGGAGGGTCGCTCCAGCTTCGCGACGCGCGCCGATGGCGAGCTTGCCGATCCCCGCGCAAATGCCGCCCGGCTGGCGGATGCTCTGTTTGAAGACTGGCCGGGAGAGAACGGAGAGACTATCTCCGTCGAATGACAGACATCCAGGTGAACGCCGCCTTCGACAGCGGCAATATCGACGTTCTTTCCATCGACGGTGCCAGCGCGCGCCTCGCCATTCGCAAGGACCACCAGTCCGACTTCAAGCAATGGTTCCACTTCCGCGTTTCGGGCGCGGCGGGTCGCGAGCTGGAGCTGGTGATCGAAGGGCTGGCCGACAGCGCTTATCCAGCAGGCTGGCCCGATTACCGCGCCTGCGTATCCGAAGACCGCGAATACTGGGCCCGGGCGGAAAGCACTTACGACAAGAGCGCCGGCAAGCTGACCATCCGTTACACACCCGCAAGCGACATCGCGTGGTTCGCCTACTTCGCGCCCTATTCGATGGAGCGTCATCACGACCTCGTCGCCGAAGCTGCCGCCTGCGAAGGCGTCTCCTACCGCTCGCTCGGCGAAACGCTGGACGGCCAACCGCTCGACTGCCTGACGATGGGCACCGGCGAGACGAGCGTGTGGCTCTACGCCCGCCAGCATCCCGGCGAATCGATGGCGGAATGGTGGATGGAAGGCGCGCTGGAATGCCTGACCGATCCTGCCGACGCCCTCGCCCGCGCGCTGCGGAGCAAATGCACCTTCCACATCGTACCGAATTGCAACCCCGATGGTTCGCGCAGGGGCCATTTGCGAACCAATGCAAAGGGCGTCAACCTCAACCGAGAATGGCACACGCCGACGGCGGAAGAGTCGCCTGAAGTCCTCGCGATCCGCAATGCGATGGACGAAACCGGCGTCGATTTCGCGATCGACGTGCATGGCGACGAAGCCATTGCCGCCGTCTTCCTCGCCGGTTTCGAGGGCATTCCGTCCTGGACCGACGAACTGGGCCAGCAATTCAACCGCTACAAGGCGATCTTGGAACGGCGCACGCCCGACTTCCAGACCGCGAAGGGCTATCCCGTGTCGAAGCCGGGTACGGCCAACCTCTCGATGAGCACCAACCAGCTGGCAGAGCGGTTCGGGGCCTGTTCGATGACGCTGGAAATGCCGTTCAAGGACAATGACGACTGGCCCGACGCCGAACAGGGCTGGAGCCCGGAACGCAGCAAGATGCTGGCGCGCGATTGCCTCGCCAGCCTGCTGGAATGGCTCGACGACAACTAGGACCAATGTCGGGGCAGGCGCGGTCCGGCGTTATCTTGCCATTCACCCGGTCGTGCCTACATTGCTCGTGTTGAAAGGATGGGATTCCCGATGAACGACGACGATCAGCCGCAAGGTCCAGAAAACGGCGGACCGCAGCCCTGGCTCAAGAGCCTGATGGTGTGGGGCGGCATCTTCCTCGCGCTGCTGCTGGTGGTGTCGCTGGTCGGCAACACGGGGCAGCAAGCCTCGACCGAGATTCCCTATTCCGATTTCCGCGCGCAGGTCGCCAGCGGGTCGATCAGCGAAGTGCAGATCGCGGAAGACCGGATCACCGGCACCTTCACCAATGACAAGACCTTCGCCACCACGCCGGTTCCGGGCGACACCAGCCTGCCCGGACTGCTGGAAGAGAACGGCGTCAAGTTCTCGGGCGCGCCGACGGAACAGGGCAATGTGCTGCTCTACATCCTCGTCCAGACCCTGCCGTTCATCCTTATCCTCGGCATTGCGTTCTTCGCGCTGCGACAGGTGCAGAAGGGCGGCGGCGCAGGCGGCGCGATGGGCTTCGGCAAGTCCAAGGCCAAGATGCTGACCGAGAAATCGGGCCGCGTCACCTTTGCCGACGTCGCAGGCATCGACGAAGCGCGCGAGGAGCTGGAGGAAGTCGTGGAATTCCTCAAGGACCCGCAGCGCTTTTCGAAGCTCGGCGGTCAGATACCCAAGGGCGCGCTCCTGGTCGGCTCGCCCGGTACCGGCAAGACGCTGCTCGCCCGTGCGATCGCGGGTGAGGCGGGCGTGCCGTTCTTCACCATCTCCGGCTCCGACTTCGTCGAGATGTTCGTCGGCGTCGGCGCAAGCCGCGTGCGCGACATGTTCGAACAGGCGAAGAAGAACGCGCCCTGCATCGTCTTCATCGACGAAATCGACGCGGTCGGCCGCTCGCGTGGCCATGGCCTCGGCAACTCCAACGACGAGCGCGAACAAACGCTCAACCAGTTGCTGGTCGAGATGGACGGGTTCGAAGCGAACGAAGGTATCATCATCGTCGCCGCCACCAACCGGCCCGACGTGCTCGACCCGGCACTGCTGCGGCCGGGACGCTTCGACCGCCAGGTCGTGGTGCCGGTGCCCGACATCGACGGGCGTGAGCGTATCCTCGAAGTGCACATGAAGAAGGTGCCGCTGGCGCCCGACGTCAACAGCCGCACCATCGCCCGCGGCACGCCCGGCTTCTCCGGGGCGGATCTCGCCAACCTCGTCAACGAGGCGGCGCTGCTGGCCGCGCGCCGCAACAAGCGCCTCGTCGCGATGCAGGAATTCGAGGACGCCAAGGACAAGGTCATGATGGGCGCCGAACGTCGCTCCATGGTCATGACCGACGACGAGAAGAAGATGACCGCCTATCACGAAGCCGGCCATGCGCTGGTCAGCGTGAACGAACCGGCGTCGGACCCGATCCACAAGGCAACGATCATTCCGCGTGGCCGCGCGCTGGGCATGGTCATGCGCCTGCCGGAACGCGACAACTACTCGTACCACCGCGACAAGATGCACGCGAACCTCGCTGTCGCCATGGGCGGCCGCGTGGCCGAGGAAATCATCTTTGGTCACAACAAGGTTTCGAGCGGCGCGAGCGGCGACATCCAGTATGCCACCGACCTCGCCCGGAACATGGTCACCAAGTGGGGCATGTCCGACAAGCTCGGACCGTTGCAGTACGAATCGAGCCAGGAAGGCTATCTCGGCATGGGTCAGACCCAGCGCACCATGGCCGGGGCCGAGACGAACAAGCTGATCGACGCCGAGATCAAGGAACTGGTCGAATCGGGCCTGAAACGCGCGACCGAAGTGCTGACCGAACAGGAGGACAAGCTCCACCTGCTCGCGCAGGCCCTACTCGAGTACGAGACGCTGACCGGTGAGGAAATCACTCACCTGCTGGACAACGGCACGATCGAACGGCCCGACCAGCCGAGCGGCCCGGCGCTTCGCCCGGTGGTCGGTTCCGCAATCCCCAAGGCTGGCAAGCGTTTCTCCGGCGGCAAGCCGAGCGGCGATGCCTCGCCGCAGCCGGGCTGATCTGCCCAGCTAATCTTCGGTTCATCTCAGAAATCGAACAAAGCCCCCTTCGGCAACGGAGGGGGCTTTTGTTATGCGTGCATATCTCTTGGCATCGGCAGCGGCGGCGACAGTCGGCGCAATACCGGCAACGGCCATGGCAGGTCCGGGCGATGTGAACGCGCAGGAATTCTACCTCGATGCGAAAGAGCTTCAGTCGAAAGGCATGAAAGCCCTTTTCGACAAGCGCACCCGCCCGCGCATGGCCCAGCTCAAGGCAGCGGCGACTGTCGTGAAAGCCGAGAACGAGGCTGCGACGAAGAAAGGCACGCCTGTCTATTGCGTGTCCGCGGCTGAGAGGAAGAAGGGCATGGATGCCGACCAGGTCATTGCGATGCTAGGTCGTGTGCCCGAGGCGCAGCGCCGCAAGGCGACATTGACCGCGGCATGGCGCGCCGCGCTGATCCGCGAATATCCTTGCAACTGACAGGAACATTGCAGGAACATGGCCGTTGATCGGGAAAGGAGTTACCCGATGAGCAGCACGACCCCGACCCATGCCCCGAAGTCCGAACCCGTCACGAATGCGGAGAAGGACCCAGACGACTGGACGACCGGCGATGAAAAGATGACCGGCGCGCAGGCAAGTTACCTCAAGACGCTGAGCGAGGAAGCGCACCAGAGCGAAGCCTATGACGAGACGCTGACCAAGGCCGAAGCCTCGAAGCGGATCGACGCGCTGCAGCAAGCGACCGGTCGCGGCCAGTAGGTCGCCCGCCCCGTGTCGGCAGCTAGACCGCGCCGAGCATCAGCAGGATCTGCAGGAACAGCGTCACGACGATCCAGATGAAGATCGAAAGGGCGCACAGCCGCCAGAAGGCGGAGGGGCGCGACAGCGAGTACGCGCCCCGCAACTGCTTGTAGATGTGGACCGGCGGCACGAGCACCATCAGCGTCAGCGCAACCCACCATAGCCCCGGTACCGCGGTAAGCAGCGACGCTGTGATGAACAGCAGCGTCATGAAACTGAGCGAATAGGTCACGAAAATCGCGTGATCGTAAGCCTTGAAGCGGCGCCGCCACGCGAACAGGACCCAGACGAAGGGGATCGACAGCGGGATCAGCAGCCAGCTGAACTTGTAGGAATTGGCCTGCAATTTGTAGAGCATCAGGCTGGGGTTCTCGTCCCATTTCTTCGCCAGCTTGCCGATGAAGCTCTGGGCCTCGCCAGTCGCGGCCGTGAAACCCGAATTTCCGAGACCCAAATCCTGAGCCTTATGGAGCCCGTCCACCGCTTCGTTCGCTGCGGCCAGATCGTCCGCCTTTGCCGCCCGGCCAGGATCGTCGGCGGGCATCGCTGAGAGCTCTGCCGCAATCGTATCGCGATCGCTCTCCGCCTGCTCGACGGTGCGCTCGAAGTTTTCGCGCACCATGGTGCTGGACGGTTCGATATCGACCGGTGCGGTCAGGCCGACGAGCTGGAACACGGCGAACATCAGGAAGACGCCGAACAGGAAAAGCGCCATGGGTGAAACGAACTTCCTGCGCTCCCCATCGATATAGCGGCGGGTCAGTTCGCCCGGACGCCGCACCAGCATGGGCAGCGTGGTCCATATCTTGCCTTCGAAATGCAATACGCCGTGCAGCAGGTCGTGCAGGAACGCGCCGAGCGTACGATGGAGGTGCGCCTCCTGGCCGCAGGCGTGGCAGTGGCTGCCGACCAGTTCGGTTCCGCAGTTGAGGCACCGGCCTTCGGCGAAGTGCCCCGTGTCCGTCACAGCCGCGGCGCCGGGGTTGCCCTCTTGCTCGATCGCACGCGCGATGAGACCGCCTTCGGTCGCCGTTCCGAATGCATCGGTAATATCGGTCATGAGCCCTCCGCCCGCCGCTTTAACGGCGAGACGAGGCATCAGGAAGCCATGTTTTTCAGCAACGGAGCAGCGCGTGCCCCGGAGAATCAGCCGTCGTAGTCGGCCCCGATCGAGGTCGAACGGGCCGGAGCGGCCGCCGTGATGCGAAGCGCTTCGGCCGACTGGCTGAGCGAGCCGATTTCGTCTTCTTCGTCATCGTCGTCAGGCAGGACGGTCTGAAGCGACTGGACCAGCGTTTCCTTGACCTCGTCCGGCTTGATCGTCTGTTCGGCGATCTCGCGCAGGGCCACGACCGGGTTCTTGTCGCGATCGCGGTCGATCGTCAGCTCGGCACCGCCGGAAATCTCGCGCGCACGCTGTGCGGCAAGCAGGACGAGATCGAAACGGTTCGGGACTTTGTCGACGCAATCTTCGACGGTAACGCGCGCCATAGGGCACTCCGATAGGCAAAAAGGTTGTCGGAAAGGACGGGCAACTAGGCCGCGCCCCCGCGAGAGTCAAGGATTTGCGCGGGCGAGGCGGGCGGTCTAAGCCGGTTCGCGATGGAGAGCACACCCCCCGCGCCGGCCCCGGCGGCCAAGGCCGCAGACCCTTGCGAACAACATTCCGGGAGCACGGGCTTTCACGACGCCGCGCCGTTCGAGATCGCCGCTCAGGGCCAGCAACTGCGCTTTCTCCCCTCTGGCCGCGACCGGCTGAAAACGCTGTGCGATCTGCTGGAGAATGCCACCATTCGCATCCGGATGTGCTTCTACATCTTCAGCGACGACGATACCGGCAGGCGCGTTCGCGATGCGCTGGTCGCCGCAGCGGAGCGTGGGGTGGACGTTCACCTGATCGTCGACGGTTTCGGCGCCGATGCGGACGAGGCCTTTTTCTCTCGGTTGCGCGACGCGGGGGCGCATTACTGCGTCTTCAGCGCCAAGTGGAGCCGCCGCTACCTGATCCGCAACCACCAGAAGATCGTGCTGGTCGATGGCAAGCGCGCGATGATCGGTGGTTTCAACGTCGAGGATAGCTACTTCGCCGCGCCGCAGGACAATGGTTGGCACGACCTGGGCCTCGTCATTCAGGGGGAAGCGGTCGACCGGCTCGGCGAATGGTACGACGAACTGGAGGAATGGGCCGCACACCCCAAGGCACAGTTTCGCGACATCCGGCGCCGCGTGCGCGAATGGGATCCGGGCGATGGCCGTGTGCAGCTGCTGATCGGCGGCCCGACGCGCGGGCTGTCGAGCTGGGCGCGCTGCGTGAGCAAGGATCTGGTCGAGGGCAGGCGGCTCGACATGGTCATGGCCTATTTCTCGCCCTCGCGCAGGCTCACCCGCCGCATCGGACGCATCGCGGAAAAGGGCGAGGCGCGGCTGATCATGGCGGGCAAGTCCGACAACAACGCTACGCTCGGCGCCACCCGCTCACTCTACAACTACCTGCTTCGCAAGGGTGCGGAACTCTACGAATTCGAGCCGTGCAAGCTGCACATGAAGCTGATCGTCGTGGACGACGCAGTCTATGTCGGCAGCGCCAATTTCGACATGCGAAGCTTGTACATCAACCTGGAGCTGATGCTGCGGATCGAGGATGCCGCGCTGGCGGAACGGATGCGCGAATTCATCGCCCTGCACCTGCCCGCATCGAAGCGAATCACGCGCGAATACCATCGCAGCCAGGCGACGCTGTTGAACCGTATCCGCTGGAACCTGTCGTGGTTCCTCGTGTCGGTGGTCGACTATACCGTCAGCCGCAGGCTCAACCTCGGCCTCTGATCACTCGTAACCGTAGTCCGAGTAGTCCTTGAAGTTGGGCGAGGTGAACTTGGTGATTTCCGCCTGGAAATGCAGCGGGACATTGCCGGTGGAACCATGGCGCTGCTTGGCGACGATCAGCGTCGCCTTGTTGCGCAGTTCCAGATAGCGTTCTTCCCAGATGCGATATTTCTCCTGAAGGTCCGGAGATGAGGTTTCGGTCGGCATCTCGGGGCGAATCGCCTCGTGGTAATAGTCGGCTCGGAAGATGAACCACACCATGTCGGCATCCTGCTCGATACTGCCCGATTCGCGCAGGTCGGAAAGCATGGGGCGCTTGTCATCGCGCTGTTCGACCGCGCGGCTGAGCTGCGAAAGCGCGATCACCGGAACGGCGAGTTCCTTCGCTAGCGTCTTGAGCCCGCGGCTGATTTCCGAAATCTCGTTCACGCGGTTGTCGTTGGCGCGGCCCGAACCTTGCAACAGCTGCAGATAGTCGACCACGATCAGCCCGATGTCGTGCCGCCGCTTCATCCGCCGCGCGCGCGTCCGCAGGCCGGCTATGGAAAGCGCCGGCGTGTCGTCGATATAAAGCGGCAGCTCGGCCAGCCGCTGGCTGGCGTAGGACAGCTTCTGGAAATCTTCCCGACTGAGTTTGCCGCTACGCAGTGACTCGGACGAAATTTCCGCCTGTTCGGCCAGCACGCGGGTAGCGAGCTGATCGGCGCTCATTTCGAGGCTGAAGAAGGCGACCGGCGCGCCGTAATTGAACTCGCCCCCGTCCCGCTGCCATTCGAGATGTTTTTCGGCGCAATTGAAGGCGATGTTGGTGGCGAGCGAGGTCTTGCCCATGCCCGGACGCCCGGCAAGGATGATGAGGTCCGAATTGTGCAGGCCCGCGGTCTTGTGGTCGATCGAATCGAGTCCGGTCGTCTTGCCCGACAGCCCGCCGCCCGAATTCATCGCGGCTTCGGCCATCTTGATCGCGGCGAGCGAGGCGTCGCGGAAGCTGGAGGCCTCGCTTCCGGTGGAGGCGCCCTCGGCAACGCGGAACAGGTCCGCCTCGGCCCGCGCCACCTGATCCATCGGCGCCACGTCCACGCTGGTGTCGAGCGCGCCTTCCACCAGTCCGCGCCCGACGCTGACCAGTTCGCGCAGAAGGGCGAGGTCGTAGATCTGCTGCGACAGTTCGCGCGGGGCGAGCAGACCCTGCCCGTCGGCGGTCAACTGCGCTAGATAGGACGTCCCGCCGACCTGCTTCAGCGCCTCGTCCGCTTCGAAATAGGGCTTTAGCGTTACCGGCGTCACGATCGCGCCGCGATCGATCAGGGTGACGATGCGTTCGAAGATCCGCTGGTGCAGGGGTTCGAAGAAGTGGTCGCTGCGAATCGGGGTGGTGAGTTCCTCCAGCACCCGATTGTCGATCAGAACCGCGCCGAGGAAGGCCGCTTCCGCATCGAGATTGGCGGGCAGGGCGCGGCCTGCGGGCGAATCGCCGGCGCTGGCCGCGGCGCTCTCGCCGGGGCGGATCATGACATCTGTATCGGACACGGGCCGCACAATGGTGGGCGCGGCGACGCGGGGCAAGGGCCGAAATCCGCGAAGCCGCGGACAGGTCTGTGGGAAAGCCCTTGGCTTATGCGGCGCGGCTTGCGAAAGCGGCGCCATGCCCGATCATCGCATCGCCCATATCGAACTCGACGAGGCGACCATCATATGGCGCAACGCCGATATCGAGCAGGAACGGCGCGTGGCGATCTTCGACCTGATCGAGGATAACGTCTTTCGCCCGGTACGCCCGGCGGACAAGGGCATGGACGGTCCCTGGCACCTGAAGCTCTCGGTCCCCGACGGGCGGCTGATGCTGCAGATCGCAGCCGAAAAGGGCGGCGATCCGGTGGAAACGATCATCCTCGGCCTCGCACGATTCCGCCGCCCGATCCGCGAATATTTCGCGATCTGCGATTCCTATTACCAGGCGATCCGCAAGGCGACCGCGTCGGAGATCGAGACGATCGACATGGCGCGGCGCGGGGTCCACGACCATGCGGCGGAGCTGCTGCTCGAACGGCTGGAGGGGAAGGTGGAAACCGATTTCCCCACCGCGCGGCGGCTGTTCACCCTGATCTGCGTGCTCCACATCAAGGGCTGAGATGGGGCGCAAGAGCAAACCGCGCTGGGTGCGCTATGTCTTCGGATTCCTGCTGCTGGCGGCCCTGGTCGCAGGCGGCTGGGCGTGGTGGCACGTTACCCACTGGATCCCCCCGCGCGACCAGTATCCGCTGCAAGGTGTGCTCGCCGGTGAGCAGGACGGGCTGATGAACTTCAATCAGGTCCGTGCGACCGGCGGGGAATTTGCCTATCTCGAGGCAAGCGACGGGGCGCGGCGGCAGGACACGCAATTCACCCGCAACCTCGCCGCCGCCAAGGCAGCCGGGTTGCAGGTGGGCGCAGTGCATCGCTTCGATCCCTGCGCCCCGGCGGAGACGCAGGCGGCCAATTTCGTCACCGTGGTGCCGCGCGACGCAAGCCTGCTGCCGCCCGCGATCGAACTCGACCAGGGCGGCGAGGCGTGCGAGGGCAACGTCAGCGAAGCGGCAGTGGAGAGCGAACTCATGACCTTTCTCAACCAGGTGGAAATGCACGTCGGCAAACCCGCCGTGCTCAAACTCTCTCGCAGCTTCGAGGCGCAGCACCATGTCGCCGCGCGCATGGGGCGCAACCTGTGGGTATCGCAGGACCGCTTCGCCCCGACCTATGCCAAGCGCCCTTGGGCAATCTGGACCGCCAATTCCCGCCTGCGCAGCGAGGCGAGCGACCATGCGCTGCGCTGGCTGGTGGTGCAGCCATGAGCGTGTCGCGCGACGAGCTGATAGCAGCGGCCCGCGCGGCGCAGGCGCAGGCCTATGCCCCCTATTCGCGCTTTCATGTCGGCGCCGCATTGCTGTTCGACGATGGCGCGGTGGTGACCGGCTGCAATGTCGAGAATGCAAGTTACGGGATGACGCTGTGCGCGGAAACCGTGGCAGTCGGCAGCGCCATGGCGGCGGGGCGGCGCGGGGGGCTGGTCGCGGTGGCCGTTACCGGGTCGGGCGAAGGTACGATCACGCCATGCGGGCGATGCCGACAGGTGCTGTACGAATTGGCGGCGCTCGGCGGGACGGACCCCGTCGTTCACTGTGTCGGACCGGACGAAGTGCGCGATCTGCGCCTGTCGGACTTGCTGCCGGAAGCTTTCGGACCCGACGCCCTCGGCTGAAATCACATTTCAGTGTGCATTGCCGGTTGCGAACGTCACATCGCGGTGATAGCTCGCGCTCCATGAACGCACTCACTGCCGACTCGACGATTGCAAAGGTTCGCCAGCTCGTGGCTGACGGCACCATGTCCCGCTCTGCCCTTGCCCGTGCTGCCGGCCTCCACGCCAACACGCTGCGCGACTGCACCGAGGATGGCTGGAACCCGACCAGCGACACGCTTGCGAAGATCGAACGGTTCCTGTCAGACAGCGACGACCAGCCCGTGATCGTCGGGATCGAGGAGATCATCGAGGAAGCGCGCAATGGCCGGATGTACATCCTTGTCGATGACGAGGACCGCGAGAACGAAGGCGATCTCATCATCCCAGCGCAGATGGCGACCCCTGCCGCAATCAATTTCATGGCGACCCACGGGCGCGGGCTGATCTGCCTCACGCTCACCAAGTCGCGGGTCGAAACGCTCGGTCTCGAGCTCATGAGCCGCAACAATCGCACGCGCCACGAAACCGCGTTCACCACCTCCATCGAGGCACGCGAAGGCGTGACCACCGGCATCTCCGCCGCCGACCGTGCGCGCACCGTCAGCGTGGCCGTGGACTCGAGCAAGGGTGCAGGCGATCTCGTGACGCCGGGCCACGTCTTCCCGCTGGTCGCGCGCGAAGGCGGCGTGCTGATCCGCGCCGGGCATACGGAAGCCTCGGTCGACATATCGCGCCTCGCCGGTCTCAACCCTTCGGGCGTGATCTGCGAGATCATGAACGACGACGGCACGATGGCCCGGCTCGACGATCTCGTTGGTTTCGCGCGGCAGCACAACATGAAGATCGGCACGATCCGTGACCTGATCGCCTATCGCCGCAAGCACGACCGGCTGGTCGTGGAGGCGGCGCAAACCCGCCTGAAGACTCGCCACGCGGGCGAATGGACCGTGCGCAGCTTCCTCAACAATGCGACCGGCGAGGAAACGATGGCGCTGACGCTGGGTCATGTCGATCCGGGCAAGCCGACCCTGGTGCGGATGCACACTCTCGACCTGTTCAACGACTGCCTGGGCGCGGACGATCCGCGCTCCGGCGTGCTCGAAACCTCGATGCGGATGATCGCGGAAGAAGGCGCGGGCGTCATCGTAATTCTCAACCGCGCGCGTTCCGCCCAGTGGACCAGCTATCTCGAGATGAAGGCGGGCAAGGTGCCCAAGCCCGATATGGACGAGCTGCGCGACTACGGTCTTGGCGCCCAGATCCTCGCCGAACTCGGGGTGCACGAGATGATGCTGATCACCAATTCGCACCAGTCGCTGGTTGCGCTCGAAGGTTACGACCTGTCGATCGTGGGTGAACGGCCCTTCGCCGACTAACCGAGCGCGCCGCTGTCGCGCAGGGCGGCGATCTCGTCTGCCGACAAATCCAGCGAAGCCAGCACTTCGTCCGTCTGTGCGCCCGGCATCGGCGCAGGCGCAGGCGCGCCCGTAGTTGTGCCGGAATAGCGCGGCGCAGGCGCTGGTTGCGTATCGCCGGCAACGCTGACGAATGTGCCGCGCGCGACATTGTGGGGATGCTCCGCCGCCTCGCTCATGGTCAGGACGGGTGCGTAGCAGACGTCGGTGTGTTCGAGCAGCGCGTCCCATTCGGCCCGCGTCTTCGTCAGAAAGATTTCGGCCAGCCGCTCCTTCAGCGTGTCCCACTGCCCGCGGTCGTGCTGAGCGTCGAAGGCGGTATCGTCCAGCCCGACCAGCTGGCGCAGCTCGGCATAGAATTGCGGCTCGATGCTACCGATGGAGACGAACCTGCCGTCCGCCGTTTCGTAGGTGTCGTAGAAATGCGCGCCGGTATCGAGCATGTTGGCGCCAAGATCTTCCGACCAGACGCCCATGTTCTTCATGCCGTGCAGCATACCCATCAACACCGCCGTCCCGTCGGTCATGGCGGCGTCGATCACCTGCCCGTCGCCGCCACGCGCCACGTTCAGCAGGGCGCTGACCATGCCGAAGGCGAGCATCATGCCGCCGCCGCCGAAATCTCCGACCATGTTGATCGGCGGCGTCGGTTTGCCGCCTGCGCGACCGAAATGGGCCAGCGCACCGGCCAGTGCGATGTAGTTGATGTCGTGCCCGGCATAAGCAGCATACGGGCCGGTCTGGCCCCAGCCCGTCATGCGGCCGTAAACGAGCTTCGGATTGTCGGAGAGAAGGACGTCAGGGCCAAGACCCAGCCGCTCCATCACGCCGGGGCGAAAGCCCTCGACCAGCCCATCGGCGGTCGCGCAGATCCGGCGCGCCAGAGCCACGCCAGCCTCGTCCTTCAGGTTGAGCGCTATGGACTTGCGCCCGCGGGCCAGCACGTCCTTCGTGGTGATCGGTTGCGATCCGCCGCGCGTGCCGCTGGCACGGTCGATGCGGATGACTTCCGCGCCGTGATCGGCCAGCATCATGCCGCAGAACGGCCCCGGCCCGATGCCGGCAAATTCTACGATGCGCAGTCCGTGGAGCGGGCCCGGCATCGGCGCGCCTTACCGCGGTGCCATTCGGATCGCGCCATCGATGCGGATCGATTCGCCGTTGATCATCGGGTTGGTGATGATGCTTTCCACCAGATGCGCATATTCCTCCGGCTGGCCGAGCCGGCTGGGGAAAGGCACCTGCTGACCGAGCGATTCCTGCGCCGCTTCGGGCAGGCCGAGCATCAGCGGCGTGAGGAAGATGCCGGGCGCGATGGTGTTCACGCGGATGCCGAAGCGGGCGAGGTCGCGCGCGATGGGCAGCATCATGCCGACCACGCCGCCCTTCGACGCAGAGTAGGCGGCTTGCCCCATCTGGCCTTCGTAGGCCGCAACGGAAGCGGTATTGATCGCCACCCCGCGTTCGCCGTCCTTGCCGGGCAGGGGTTCCGCGGGAATCAGCCGAGCGGCGAATTTCGACAGCACGTTGAAGGTGCCCAGCAGGTTCACTTCGAGCGTCTTGCGGAAAAGTTCGAGATCGTGCGGATTGTTGTCGCGATCCACGGTCTTCACCGCGGGTGCGAAACCGGCGCAGCTGATCAGGATGCGCGCGACCCCGTGCGCTTCCTCCGCCTCCGCGATAGCAGCGGCGACGGCGTCGTTGCTGCTGACGTCGACCTTGGCAAAGCGACCGCCGATGGCCTTGGCGTGTTCGACGCCCTTGTCCTCATTAAGATCGAAAATGGTGACCTTCGCGCCCTTTTCGGCAAGCCGCGCCGCAGTCGCTCCGCCAAGGCCCGACGCGCCGCCGGTGACGATGGCGGCCATGTTCTCGATCTGCATAGGTGTTTGTCCCCGCGCTTTGTCAGAGGTGAAAGTCTGGAGCGGGTAAGGGGAATCGAACCCCTCTAGCCAGCTTGGAAGGCTGGAGCATTACCACTATGCTATACCCGCCCGTGAGGCAGCCGATGCGGCCGCCGGAAAAGCGAGGCTGCGCTTGCCACCGCGCGCAGGGGTTCGTCAACCGGATTGCGAAGCTTCGGAACGAGACGCTTCCGCCGGCATGCCGAGATCCTCGTCCGTATCCGCTTCCTCCGGCTGCCAGCCTTCGGGCGCGTAGGTCAGTTCCACGCGGCGATTTGCCTTGCGACCGGCCTCGTTCGGTGAGCCGTCCGGCAGGGCATTGGGCTGCTTCGGATTCTGCGCACCGAACGCGATCACGGTGATGCTGGCCTCATCCACGCCCTGCTCGACGAGGAAGTCGGCCACCGCCTGCGCCCGCCGCTGCGAGACGCGGGTGTTCGCATCCCCGCTGCCGTCCGCGTCGCTATGGCCACGAATGATGATCGGCCAGCCCTGCTCTGCATCGATGCGCGGAGCGAGTTCGGTCAGCCGTTCCTTCACAGTGTCCGTCAACGTGCTGCCGCCATCGGCAAAGGAAAGCGTCAGGCGGATGGGTTCCGGCTCCGGCTCGACGATCGGCGTTTCGTCGATGTCGGAGCGCATGATCGAGCCATCGCCGCTACCATCGGCACCAATCGTCGCGGCATCCTCCGCAGGCTCCTGCGGCGGCGGTGCCGGCTCGCTCTCCGATCCGCCGCAGCCGGCGAGCATCGCGAGCGAGAGAAGTGATGGGATGACGAGATTGCGTGTCATGGTCGGGCCTTGCTGGATCATGCCGGTTCGGGTTTCGCACGGTCGCCCCTGGCTGCCTTGCGGCTGGCGCGCTCTTCCTGCGTTTCGATCTGCGGCGGGGAATAGGAAATTATGATGTCGCCTTCGCGCGGCTCTGGCGCGGCGGCGTGGGTGAAGAAGCGCATCCTGCCAGTGGGGCGAAGGATCAGCAGCAGATGCGCGCGCTCCGGCAGGTTTTCCTGCGCCTTGCTGAAATCGTAGCGTTCGGACAGGCGCGTCTTGCGGAACCGCCAGCCCTCGGCCTCGCGCTCCTGCAGGTCCTCGACCCCCAGGCCTTCGGTGAACAGGGCGCGCCCGCGCAGGCTGGACGGGAGCGAACGGTGATCGTCATCGTCACCCGGCTCGCCCAGCTGATAGACGGAATCGGTGCCTATTTCCGGTGCGAATTCGCTGCAGACCAGCGCGTTGTACGCTTCGTTCTCGGTCGCGGCCACGAGGACCTGGAACGGGGTGAGGTCGAGGTTGTGCTCGGTCGCTTCGTTGAGGATTTCTCCATGATAGGTCGGCAGCCCCTCGCGCCGCGCGGCGGCGAGGCGTTGCCAGCTCGAATCGACGATCATCACCGGGGTATCGAGCTGGTGGAGCTGCCGCGCCAGCGCGACCGTCCACGGAGTGGAGCCGACGATCAGCAGTCCGGGCCGCGTCTCGCCCTTCACCTTGAGCAGGCGGGCGACAATGTCGACGGTGAAACCGCTGGCCATGATGGTTGCCACCACGACGGCGAAGCTCAACCCGATGAGGATGTTGCCGTCCTGATAGCCCAGTTCGTTGAGGCGCAGTGCGAACAGGCCGGAAATGGCGACCAGCACGATCCCGCGCGGCGCGATCCAGGCGAGGAACAGCCGCTCGTTCCACGGTACCGAGCTGAACAGCAGGCTGATGAGGATCGTCGCCGGGCGAACGAGGAACAGCAGGGCGAGCAGGAACACGCCGAAGCGCCATTCGAAATTGCGCAGCTGTTCGAAATCGAGCGAGGCGGACAGCAGGATGAAGATGCCCGAAACCAGCAGCACGGCGATATTCTGCTTGAACGGATGGATGGAGCGGAGGCTGGCAACGTGCATGTTGGCCAGCGCGATGCCCATAACGGTAACCGCGACGAGACCCGCCTCGTGCTCGATCGTGTTGCACATGACGAAGACGCCGACCACTGCCACCAGCAGCACCGGTACCTTCAGGAATTCCGGCACGAAGCCCCGCGGGAAGCTCCAGGCGATGACGCGCGCCGCAGCGTAGCCGATGGCTCCCGAAAGCAGCGCAGCGATGATCAGCGGCGGAACCACTTCGACCACCGAGGCGCCGGGCGATTCCGCCAGCTTGCGGAAATATTCATAGGCGACCACGGCGCACAGCGCGCCGACGGGGTCGTTGACGATGGCTTCCCATTTGAGAATCGCTGCGGGCCGTTGCTGCACCGCGCTCTGGCGGAGCAGCGGCAGCACGACGGTGGGGCCCGTCACGACCAGAATACCTGCAAAGAGAATGGCGACCGGCCAGTTGAGCCCGGCAATATAATAGCAGGCGAGCGAACCGAACAGCCAGCCGAAGGGAACGCCGAGCACCACTAGCCGCAGCACGCCGTCGCCCGAGTTCTTCAGTTCGCGATAGTCGAGGCTCAGCCCACCTTCGAACAGGATCAACGCGACGCCGATCGAGACCATCGGTTCGAGCATTCCGCCGAACGCTTCGCGCGGGTTCATCACGCCCAGCACCGGACCGGCCATGAAGCCCGCGAAGAGCATCAGGACGATTGCGGGCCAACCCGTACGCCAGGCGATCCACTGCGCGCCGATGCCCAGTACGCCGACCAGTGCAATGACGAGTGCCTGGCTTTCCATGATAAGTGTCTGTCTGCCCCTCGTTCGGACGCAAAATGTCCTTCGGCCCGATGGTGACACATCCGGCGTATGGTTGGCAAATGCGCGAGGGCGGCGTTCTATCCCGCAAACACGCTGTAAGTGTGTTCAGTGGCCGGGAAAATCCATCAGCGCGGATACGGCCAGGCCGTCGTCACGAAGCCGCTGCGCCCCGCCGAGATCCGGCAAATCGATGACGAAGCAGGCGCCGGCAACGTCCCCGCCGGCGCGGCGAAGAAGCGATGCGGCGGCCAAGGCCGTGCCGCCAGTTGCAATCAGGTCGTCTACCATCACGACGCGCTGTCCGTCGGCAATGGCATCGGGGTCCATTTCCAGCCGGTCGCTGCCGTACTCGAGCGCATATTCCTCGGTGATGGTGGCGATCGGGAGCTTGCCGGGTTTGCGCACGGGCACGAAGCCGATGCCGAGCCGCGCGGCCACCGCTGCGCCGAAGATGAAGCCGCGCGCTTCCATTCCGGCGACCGCCTCCGCACCGAAATCGCGTGCACTGGTGGAGAGATGCTCGATGGTCGCGGCAAGCCCGGGACCGTGGCCGAGCAGGGTCGTTATGTCGCGGAACTGGATACCGGGTGCCGGGAAATCCGGCACGGTGCGGACCAGTGCCTTCAGCTCTTCGGGGGTCATGCGCGCCTCTTCACTGCAAAGCAGAACGCCCCTGACGCCGGTTGGGCGCAGGGGCGTTTCGCAAATTTCACAGGAAGGGCGATCAGTCGTCCCGGCGCGGCTTCACATTGGACCATACCTGCTTCTTGGCAAACCATGCGAGGATCGTCGCGAAAAGCAGGAAGCCCATGAACCAGAAGCCGGTCTGCTTGCGCTTCACCAGCGTCGGCTCCCCCGCCCACTGCAGGAAGGCCGCTACGTCGTTCGCCATCTGGTCGACCGAAGCGTCGGTGCCGTCATCGAAGGTCACCTGACCGGTTGAAGTCAGCGGCGGGGCCATCGCGATGTTGAGGCTGTGGAAATACGGGTTGTAATGCAGCCCGTCCGGCGTGGTGAATTCGGGGAATTCCTCCGCCAGTTCCGCCGGAGCTTCCTGATAGCCGGTCAGCAGCGAATAGACGTAGTTCGTGCCGTCGTGACGCGCCTTGGTGATCAGCGACAGGTCGGGCGGGATCGCGTTGTTGTTCGCAGCGCGCGCGGCGATGTCGTTGGGATAGGGCGACGGGAAGTAATCCGTCGGCAGGCCGGGACGCGTGGTCGCCTCGCCCGTGTTCGGATCGACGCCCGGCACGGTCCAGGTTGCGGCTTCGGCCTTCACCTGGTTCTCGGTGTAGCCCAGCTGATGCAGGTCGCGGATGGCGACGTGCCGCAGCGAGTGACAGGCCGAGCACACTTCCTTGTACACCTTGTAGCCGCGCTGCAGCTGCTGCTGGTCCCAATGCGCGAATACGCCATCGGTCGGCACGCGGGCTTCGCGCGGATACTTGTGGAACTCGTGCTCCGCCGTCGGCGCGACGAACTGGCCGTACTTGGCCAGCTCCCCGAACGCGGGGCCGACCCCGGCGAAGAAGGCGATCAGCACGACGAGCGTAAAGCCCAGGCCGACGAAAAATCCAATAATGCGGATCATGTGGGGTTCTTTCCTTGTCGCCTTAGACCGCGGGTGTCGCGTTTTCGCCCAGCACCGGCTTCTTGTCCGAATGAAGCACCGCATCGGTGATCGAACGGGGCAGCGGATCCGGCTTTTCGATCGAGGAGACGATCGGCAGGATCACGAGGAAGTGCAGGAAGTAATACGCCGTCGCGAGCTGGCTGAGCATGATGTACGGCTCTTCGGCGTGCGCGCCGCCGAGGTAGAACAGCGCCGCCATGTCGACCAGCAGGATGATGTAGAAGATCTTGAACAGCGGGCGGTAGTGGCCGCTGCGCACCGGCGAGCGGTCCAGCCAGGGCAGGAAGAACCACACCAGGATCGCGCTGAACATCGCGAGCACGCCCCACAGCTTGGCCGGCAGGATGAAGTCGAAGGTGAAGGCACGCAGGATCGCGTAGAACGGATAGAAATACCATTCGGGCACGATCAGCGCCGGAGTCGAGAGCGGGTTGGCCGGAATGTAGTTGTCCGGGTGGCCCAGCATGTTCGGCATGAAGAACACGAACGCGCAATAGAGGATCAGGAACACGCCCAGTCCGAAGCCGTCCTTCGCCGTGTAATACGGGTGGAAGGGCACGGTGTCGCTTTCGCTCTTCACCTCGACGCCGGTCGGGTTCGAAGAGCCCGGAATATGCAGCGCCCAGATGTGCAGGATGACGACCCCGGCAATAACGAAGGGCAGCAGGAAGTGCAGGCTGAAGAAGCGGTTGAGCGCGGCGTTGTCCGGCGCGTAACCGCCGAGCAGCCAGATCTGCAACGGCTCGCCCACCAGCGGGATCGCGCCAAACAGGCCGGTGATCACCTTGGCACCCCAGAAGCTCATCTGGCCCCAGGGAAGGACGTAACCCATGAAGGCGGTTGCCATCATAAGGAGGAAGATCACGACGCCGAGCAGCCAGATCATCTCGCGCGGGGCCTTGTAGCTCGAATAGAACAGGCCGCGGAAAATGTGCATGTAGACGACGATGAAGAAGAAGCTCGCGCCATTGGCGTGGGCATAGCGCATCAGCCAGCCCCAGTTGACGTCGCGCATGATGTGCTCGGTCGAATCGAAGGCGACCAGCGCGTTGGGCGCATAATGCATCGCCAGCACCACGCCGGTGACGATCTGCAGCATCAGGCAGAAGCCGGCGAGAACGCCGAAGTTCCACATGTAGTTGAGATTGCGCGGCACCGGATAGCCGGCACCGACCGCGTTATACACGAAGCGCGGCAGCGGCAGTTTCTCGTCGAGGAACTTGGTCAGGCCGTTGGCCGGCTTGTATTCTCTGGCCCAGGGAAAGCTCATGGTGTGTCTCTTGCTCCTCAGCCGACGCGGATCACGGTGTCGGAGGTGAATTCATAGTCGGGCACTACCAGGTTGGTCGGTGCCGGGCCTTTGCGGATGCGCGCGGCCGTGTCGTAGTGCGAGCCGTGGCACGGGCAGAAATAGCCGCCGAATTCGCCCTTGATCTCGCCTTCGGCAGCGCCCAGCGGCACGCAGCCGAGATGGGTACAAACGCCCATGGTGACGAGGATCGCCTTGTGGCCTTCCTTCGTGCGGTCTTCGAGCGATTCCGGATCGCGCAGGCTGGATGCGGGCGTCGCATCGGCAGCGGCGATTTCCTGCGGCGTCAGGTGACGCACGAACAACGGCTGCTTGCGGAACACGGCCTTGATCGCCTGCCCCGGCTCGATCGCGCTGATGTCCACTTCGGTGCTGCTTTCGGCAAGCACGTCGGCCGACGGCGCCATCTGGCTGACCAGCGGATACAGGATGGTCAGGCCGCCGACCCCGGCAGCGGAAACCGCCGCGATGGTCAGGAAGTCGCGGCGGCGCGCGCCTTCGCCGTCCACGGCGACGGTATCGTCGCGCGTATCAGGAATCGTGTTTGCAGTGGTGTCTGCCATCAAACTTGCCTTGCCTCATACCAGCCCGGACGGGCGGGATTGTGCCTTTGAGATCGCGTATGCAGGGAGCCCCTCGCGACCATTGCAGCAGGTGCCCTGAAAACCCCCGCCGGTCTCGCTTTGCGCGCGCTGATAGCTGCGAAAGACCCGCGTGCCAACCGTGTTTTTGGCAAGTTCCTTGCGCTTCAGCGCAACCCGATCAGCGAAAGCTGGCGACCGTAATTGGCCTCTGCGCGATGGGTGGCGCGGCGGTAGGAATAGAAGCGTTCCGGATCGGCATAAGTGTCGCGACCGAGACGATCGACCGCCCCGACGCCTGCGCGCGCGCACAGCGCGGCGACATAGCCTTCGAGGTCGAACTGGTAATGACCCGCGCGCGCGGGTGCGAAGAATGCATGGTCTTGGGGCGAGAACTCGGCCCGCATATCCTCGCCGACTTCGTAACTCGCCTGCGCGATACACGGGCCGACGGCGGCAACGATGCGTTCGGGCCGCGCGCCGAGGCTCCGCATGGCGGCGACCGTGTTGTCGATCACGCCGTCCACCGCGCCGCGCCAGCCGGCATGGGCGGCGCCGACGACCCCTGCCTTGTGATCGGCGAAGAGAACGGGCGCGCAATCGGCGGTGACGATGCCGAGCAGCAGGTCCGACCGGTCTGTGACCAGCGCATCCGCGCGCGGGCGGTCGTCGAGGCTGATCGGCCCGGACACTACCACGACATCAGGGGAGTGAACCTGATAGACGGTGACCAGTGCTGCGCCCGGCAGCACGGTTTCGGCAGCGATCCGCCTGTTCTCCTCCACGGCTGCGGCATCGTCATCGGCGCCGAACCCGCATTGGAGACCCGCGACGGCACCGGTCGAAACGCCGCCGGTACGCGTCATGAAGCCGTGCGGGACAGCTTCGAGAACTGGCGAGGTGAGCGCTTCAGCCAAGCGAGCGTGTGACCTGCTCTGACGTGTCGCGCGACAGCTTCACTGCGGCCAGCCGCTCCAGCTGGGCCTTCATCAGGGCCGAACGATGGGGTTCCAGCCGCTTCCAGCGGCCAAGCGGAATGACGAATCGCGCCGCCGTTTGCGCATTGATCGGATCGAGCGCGAGGATGAGATCGGCAATCATGCGATAGCCTTCCCCATCGGCGGCATGGAAGCCGTGCGGATTGCCCGCAAACGCCATGTATAGCGAGCGCACGCGGTTCGGATTGCGCAAAGTGAAGTCGGGATGGTTGGCCAGCGCCTTTACCTGTTCCAGCACGTCGGGGTGGAGCGAGAAAGCTTGCGTCATGAACCACTTGTCGATGACCAGCGCGTTGTCGGTAAAGCGCTGGTGGAAGTCGGCCAGCTTTTCCTCGCGCGCCGGATGGTCGAGCCCCGCCAGCGCCGACAAGGCGGACTGGCGGTCGGTCATGTTGTCGGCCCGGTCGTATTGATACGCTGCAAGCTCCGCGGCCTTGGCCGGGTCGCTCGCTGCCGCGAAGCCAAGCACCTGGGCCTTCAGCTTGCGCGCGCCCTTCGTCTCCAGCGAGTGCGAGAACGGCACCTTCTCCGCGCGGTCGTAAAGACCATGCAGTTCCTGTTGCAGTGCCACGCCCAGCCAGGCCTTCAGCGCTTCCCGCTCGGCATGGATGGCCGCAGGGTCGGAACGGTCGATCTGTTCGGCAATATAGGACTGGCTCGGCAGGGCGAGCAGTTCGCCGCGCATCAGATCGTCGATCCGATCGTCCGCGATGACGGCGGCCAGCGCCGTGCGCAGCGCCTCGCGGCCCGAAGCGCGACGCGTCTCGTCCAGCGCGCCGGTAGATGCCGCGACCAGATACCGCGTCGCGAGGTCCTGCAAGGCTTCGTAGCGTGCGAAGGAATCGTCGTCATGCGCGGCCAGAAAGACCAGGTCGTCGTCCGACAGGTCGCGGAGAATGGATACCGGCGCGGAAAAGCCGCGATTTATGGACAGGACCGGTTCGGAAGGGAATCCGTCGAAGCTCAAGCTCGCTTCAGCTGTGTCGAGCGTGACCAGTCGTTCACCATCATGTCGCCCGGTTTCGCGGTCGAACAAGGCGATCTTCAGCGGGATCGGCATCGGCTGCTTGTCGGGCTGGCCGGGCGTCGGCGGAACCGTCTGCGACAGGTGCAGCGTCGCCACATCGCCGTCATGCGACACGCGAACGGCCACCTTCGGCGTGCCTGCCTGACTGTACCACCGGCGGAATTGCTCGAGATCCAGGCCGGCGCCATCCTCGATCGCGCTGATGAAGTCCTCGCAAGTCGCGGCCTCGCCATCGTGGCGGTCGAAATAGAGGTCGGTGCCTTTTCGGAAAGCGTCCTCTCCGGCGAGGGTGCGCATCATGCGAATGACCTCGGCACCCTTGTTATACACCGTGGCCGTGTAGAAATTGCTGATCTCGCGGAAGCTGTCGGGCCGGATCGGGTGGGCGAGCGGTCCGCTGTCTTCGGGGAACTGCGCCGCGCGCAACACGCGCACATCCTCGATCCGCTTGACCGGCGCGCTGCCCATGTCCTGCGAGAAGAGCTGGTCTCGCAGCACGGTGAAGCCTTCCTTCAGGCTCAGCTGGAACCAGTCGCGGCAGGTCACGCGGTTGCCCGACCAATTGTGGAAGTATTCGTGCGCGATGACGCCTTCCACCGCGTCGAAATCGGCATCGGTGGCAGTCTCCACGTCGGCCAGCACGTATTTCGTGTTGAAGACGTTGAGGCCCTTGTTCTCCATCGCCCCCATGTTGAAATCGCTCACCGCGACGATGTTGAAGACGTCGAGGTCGTATTCGCGCCCGAATGTTTCTTCGTCCCACGTCATGCTGCGCTTCAGCGAATCCATCGCGTGATGCGTGCGCTCGAGATCGCCGTCACGCACCCAGATGGCGAGGTCGACCTCGCGGCCGCTCATGGTGGTGAAGCTGTCGCGATTGGCGACCAGGTCGCCCGCGACCAGCGCGAAGAGGTAGCTCGGCTTGGGCCACGGATCGTGCCATTCGGCCCAGTGGATGCCGTCGTGCCCTTCGCCCGTCGCCGTCTCGTTGCCGTTGCACAGCAGAATCGGGAACTGCGCCTTCGGACCGCTCATCCGCACCGTGTAGGTGCTGAGCACGTCGGGCCGGTCGGGGAAGAAAGTGATGCGGCGGAACCCCTCCGCCTCGCATTGCGTGCAGAGCATTCCGCCCGATGCGTAAAGCCCCATCAGCTGGCTGTTATCGCTCGGCGCGATTTCGGTGACGATGCGGATGTCATGGGCATCGCCCGACAGCGGGATGACCAGATCGTTGCCGTCCATGGTCCAGTCGGCAGCGGGCTGATCGTCAATTTCGACCGCCAGCGGCGTCAGGCCATCGCCATTGAGGCGGATCGTCGGCGATCCGTCGGCCTTGGCATTGCGGGCGACCGTGAGCCGCGATGTGACGCGTGTCCTGTCGAGGTCGAGGTCGAATTCCAGCCTCACATGCGGGACAATCCACGGAAACGGGCGATAATCCTCGCGCCGGATGACGGGCGGGTCGTGAGGCTCGGCGGCCGCATCGGCCATCTCGGGATTGCGAATAATGTCCATGGTGCTCGATTTAGGGTGTGTGGTGGGCGGGTCCAACCGCTAGAACGCGGACATGGCGCATTTGTTCATTTTCGGGCTCGGCTACACCGCGAAACGCATCGCGGAAAAGGTGACGGCGCTGGACTGGGACGTTTCCGCAACCGGCAGCGACGGCGATGTGCAATTCGCGGACGCCGATGCGGTGCGGGGCGCGCTCGGCAGAGCGACTCACGTTCTCTCCAGCGTGCCGCCCGATCGGGCCAGCGGCCTCGACCCGGCGCTCGCATCCTATGGCCGCGACTTCGGTCGGGCGTGGTACGGCTACCTTTCCTCCACCGGCGTCTACGGGGACGCGAACGGCGCGTGGGTGGACGAGGCCAGCCCGACCGGCACCGGACGACGCTCTGCCCGCAGCGAGGCGGACGCGAAGTGGCTGGAACTGGGCAGCAGGGTGTTCCGCCTGCCGGGGATTTACGGGCCGGGGCGCAGCGCGCTCGACCGGGTGCGAGCGGGCGAGGCGCGGCGGATCGATCTGCCGGGGCAGGTGTTCAGCCGCATCCATGTCGAGGATATTGCCAGCGGCGTGATCGCGGCGCTGACCAGCGATGCACCGCCCGGCGCTTACAACCTTTCCGACGATCTGCCCGCCAGCAACAATTGCGTGACGGAAGAGGCCTGCCGCCTGTTGGGGGTATCACCGCCGCCGATGCAGACGCTGGAGGAAGCGAACCTCAGCCCGATGGCGCGCGGCTTCTATGCGGAGAACCGCCGCGTCGCAAACACCAGGGCCAAGCGGGTGCTGGGCTGGAACCCGCGCTATCCGACCTATCGCGAAGGGCTCAGGAGCCTGCTTTGATCTGTTTGGCGCGCAGGGCGATGACCAGCCCGATGATGGCAAGGATCGCGCCTGCAACCGCGAGCGGAGTCCAACGGTAACCTTCGAACAGGGTGGAAATGACCATCGCGATCACCACCACCATCACGCCGTTGTAAGCGGCGCGGCCTGCGCCGAGCTGCCGCACCAGATTGTAGTAGAGCGGAAAGGTTACGACCGATCCTGCCAGCGCCAGCCATGCCGTGCCGAGCCAGAAGGCAGATGCTTTCGGGAAAATCGGAGGCCCTTCGAGCACGGCGGCGAGCGCCCCGTCGATCAGCGTGCCGTAGAGCATCGACCATGCCAGCAACGTCACAAGCGGCACCGACTTGCCGGTCGGATTGGCCTGGATAACATTGGCAATGGAGGCTGCCAGCATCGCCACCAGCGCCAGCACCGTGCCGAGTGCGACATTGCCGCCGAGCGGCGCCGCCTGCGCCTCATTGACCAGCAGGAGCGTGATCCCGGCGAGAGCGACGAAGCTGCCGAACATGAAGCGCCGGGTAATGTCTTCGCCCAGAAGCAATCGCCCCAGTATAGCATTGGGCACGAGCATCATGCCGATCAGCAGTGCGACGATGCCGGACGTCAGATGCTGTTCCGCATTGTAAACGAAGACGTAATTCCCGCAGAACTGGAACAGCCCCATCAATATCGCAAGGCGATGGGCGGCGGGGCTCATGGCCAGCTTATGACGCAGCACCATCGCAAGAACGAACATCGCCGGTGTCGCCAGCGCAAAGCGCCAGGTTACGGACCAGAGTGCGGTAGCCTGCGAAATCTGGGTCGTGATGACGAACCAGGTGCTGCCCCAGATCAGCGCCGTGACAAGGAACGGCACTGCAATGGCAGGGCGAAGCAGAGCGTGCGGAGGGGTTTCGCTCACAGCGATCCGATCGCCCGGCCGAGTGCCTGCGCCGCCTCGATCGGCGTGGCCCAGTTGGCGACGAAGCGGGCGGCATCGCTGCCCCAGTCGTAAAAGCCGAACCCCTGTTCACGAAGGCGCGCACGCTCCGCCGCGGTCAGGCGCATGAAGACCTCGTTCGCCTCGACCGGGTGCATCAGCCGTTCGCCAGCGTGCTGCGACAGGGCGGCGGCAGCGGCATTGGCAGCGCGCGCATTTTCCAGCCACAGGTCGCCATCCAGCATGGCGAGCAATTGCGCCGCGAGGTAGCGGCCCTTGCTCTGCAAATGCCCGGCGCGCTTTCGGCGGTAATGCGCGACATCGGCCAGCGCGCGGTCGAAGAAGACGATGGCTTCGGCGTTCATCGCGCCGTTCTTGACGCAGCCGAAGCTGAGCGCGTCCGCCGGACCGGCAGCAGCCGCGGGCGAGCAGCCGAGATGCGCCACCGCATTGCCGAAACGTGCGCCGTCTACGTGGAAGCCAAGGCCGCGTTCCCCTGCCAGCGCGCCTATCGCATCCAGTTCTTCCGGCAGATAGCAGCGCCCGTATTCGCTCGCCTGCGTCACGCTGATCGCGGCGGGCGGGACCTGGTGCACATCGTCACGGATCGGGTCGATGACCGCGCGCACCGCCTGCGGCGTGATCTTCGCGCCCTCGCCATCGGCCAGCAGCAGCTTGGCGCCGTGAAGGAAGAAGCCCGGCGCACCGCCTTCGTCCATCTCGATATGCGCTTCCCGGTGGCACACGACCGCGCCGTGCGGCGGCACCATGCTGGCGAGCGCAAGGCAGTTCGCCGCCGTCCCGGTCGCCACCCACAACACGGTGCATTCGCGCCCGAACAAGGTAGCGAAGGCATCGTCCAGCCGCCGCGACAGCGCATCGCCATCATACGGCGCGTCCACCGCGTCCGCATCGTGCATCGCCTGCCATAGGCGCGGATGCACCGGGGCTGCGTTGTCTGAAAGAAACTGGCGATCGGCGCTCATGCTGGAACGCCCTTAGCCATCGCGGCGTTGAGCGCAAGAAGGAGCGAAATTGCATGGCCGACGTCACCATCACTCATCACGTTCAGGGACAGGGCGGCAAGTATGTCGCCAATGTCGAGGGCGCGAGCGAGACCGGGTATCTGGAGTGGGAACCGCAGGGCGGCGACGATTCGGTGCGGGTCGCCACGCATACTGTGGTGCCGCGGCCCATCGGCGGCCAGGGCGTCGCCGGCAAGCTGGTCGATCGCCTGATTGCCGACGCGCGCGAACAGGGCTTCAAGATCGTGCCGCGCTGCTCCTACGTCGATGGCAAGTTCGACGAGCATCCCGACTGGGCGGATCTGCGCGCCTGACGCGCTATTGCGGCAGGTCCGAGAAATCGACTGCCGCAATCGTGTCCACCACGGCGGCGCGGATCGTCTCCGCTTCCTCCGGCAACGCTCCGGTAATGGCGAAGCTTCCGCCGGCGAGCCCGAAGTGAATGTCGCAATAGCCGAACAATCGTCCGAACGGGCCGCTCGTGATCTCCGCTGTTTGCAATTTCATGCGCGGCGCGATGGTGAGACGCGGCTTGAACCAGCCCGTGCGCGTGTACACCTGCGCCTCGTCGATGGCGTGACGGTGCCATGACCACGCGAGCGCATTGCCCGCCGCCATCAGAACAGCGACGCCGACCAGCGCGAGCGGCATCCAGGCAAATCCCACACCGCTGATCGACAAGCCCAGCGCGACGAGGCCGAGCACGGCGCCCAGCAGCACCGATTCGCTCAGCCAGCGCCAGATGTTCGGCCTTTGCCATTCGAGATCTTCGTCTGGTGGCATGATCTGCGCCTCCTGCGCGATCGGCCAGATTTCCGAGAGCTTCGCGAACGGAGCGACCGCGTGGCTCGAGGAGCCGGAAGTGTCCTGCGCCAGGCTGACGAACTTCAGGCCATGCCAGCCGAACATGCGCCGTATCCACCCACTGCCGACGATCGCGGCCTGTACCCGGTGGGCGGGCAGCACCACGTCGGTCAGCGTCGTCAGGCCGCGGCGGCGGCGAAAGCCCTTGGGCGTACGGTCGAGCCTGAAGCCCCATTCGCGCACCATCGTGCGCACGATTCCGGTCGCGATGCCCAGCAGGATCAATCCGCCCAGCCCCGTGACGAGCGAGGTCAGCGCAAAGGCCCAGTCAGCCGCGGCAAAGGCGCGGCGACTGCGGTCTTCGAGCATATCGTCCAGCCCGTCGAACGGGAGGCGGTCCCACGGGATAAGGAAATCGTACTGCTGCGCCACGCCGACCAGAACGGCGAGCACGACGAGCGAGAACTCGAACATCCCGAAGGTCGCGATCCTAGCGGGCGACATGGTGAAGATGGGCGCGTCCATCGCCACGTCCGGCATATTCTGAACCGAAGCGGCGCCAGCCGGCGCTGCGACGGTTTCCGCGTCGCGCCGGTCGCGAACGAGTTCGCGCATCCGCTCCCCCTCGCTGACGGTCAGCCATGCGAGCGCGATATCCTCGCCGCCGCCCGCGCCAGTTTCGAACTTGACCTCCGCCAGCCCGAAAACGCGCGCCAGCAACTTCTGTTCGAGGCTGACATCCTGGATCCGCTCGTACGGGACGGAACGTGCCTGTCGCGACAGGACGCCGCTCTCCACCCGGATGTCTTCGGCATTGATGGTGTAGGTCAGGCGATACCATTTGAGGAAGGAGCCGAGGCCCACCAGCGCCACCACGCCCAGCATGGCGAGGCCCGCCAGTCCACCGGTCAGACCCCAGTTGTCGCCACCGAACGCGATCGCGATGATCGGAACGATCGCATTGCTCGCGCCGCGCAGCGCGTTGACGAGCAGGCCCAGCGGGTGCGTCCGCTGGGGTTCGCCCGTCGCGTGTTCGTCCATCTCTGACATCGGCGTCAGAGCGTCTGGCGCTTGATATGGCCGCGGATAGCCTCGCGCATCGCAATGGCATCGTCGTGCCGCAAGCCGGGCTGGGCGACGGAGGCATTGTGATTGCCCGCCGTGTGCAGCACCAGCGTGGCCAGCCCGAAGGCGCGCTCCAGCGGACCCTGATGCACGTCGAGATGCTGGACCCGCCCGAACGGGACCACCGTATCGCTGCGAAACAGCAATCCGCGCACCGTCCGCAGCCGGTCGGTGCCCATTGTGTAACCGCGCGCATTGTAGCGCCGCAGCGGCAGGCGAAGGATCGTCCACCCCAGCAGCAGCGCCACGGGTACGATCACCACGCCCAGCGGCAACACCCCGGCGACCTCCGCAGCGATCGCGGCCGCGATCAGCGGCAGTGCCCAGAGCACCACAACCAGCCGCAGCATGTTCTTGTAACGCGGATCGACCGGCGTCAGCTCGGTATCTTCGGTGGGAGGGCTATCGCTCATGGTGCGTTAGATTAGCAACACACCGCTTCCCGACAAGCGAAATCGCGCTCGTCCAATGGAACTGTCGGGCAGAGAAACGATGGTGCTGCTGGGGAGGATTGAACTCCCGACCTCACCCTTACCAAGGGTGCGCTCTACCACTGAGCTACAGCAGCATCCGGATGGCCGGCTGCCTGTTGGCAACGCCTGCGGACGGGCGCGGCCTATTGTCGCGGGCGCCTGCAATGTCAAGCAATGCTTGAGCCGCAGCCGCTATGACGGCAAGAGATTTCGATAATGTCAAAACCCGAAGACAAAATGACGCGCGAGGAACGGCTGGCCGTCAAGCTGCGAGAGAACCTGCGGCGTCGCAAGGCTCAGGCCCGCGAATTGGGGGGCGCGGACAGTGCGACTCAACACCTTCCCAAAACCGGGCCCGAACGCTAGGGCGTCGCGCTCGCGACCAAACAGGAGGCCGACCCCTTGCCGACCCTCATCCTCGTCCGCCACGGCCAGAGCCAGTGGAACCTGGAAAACCGCTTCACCGGATGGTGGGACGTCGACCTGACCGACAAGGGCGTGGAGGAAGCGAGCGCGGCCGGTACGCTGCTTCGCGACAAGGGACTGCTCCCAACCGTTGCCTTCACCAGCCTGCAGACCCGCGCGATCCGCACGCTGCACCTCGCGCTTTACGAGGCGGGGCGGTTGTGGATTCCCGAAACCAAGGACTGGCGCCTGAACGAGCGGCATTATGGCGGTCTCACCGGCCTCGACAAGCAGCAGACGCGCGAGAAGCACGGTGACGAACAAGTGCATGTCTGGCGCCGCAGCTTCGACGTGCCGCCGCCCGAAATGGACGAAGGCAGCGAATTCGACCTGTCCGCCGATCCGCGCTACGCCGACATCACCGTGCCGCGCACCGAAAGCCTCAAGCTCACGATCGAGCGCGTGCTGCCATATTATCAGAGCGCCATCGTGCCGCAGCTGGAAGCGGGCGAGACGGTGATCGTCAGCGCCCACGGCAATTCGCTGCGCGCGCTGGTGAAGCACCTTTCCGGCATTTCGGACGAGGATATCACCGGCCTCGAGATTCCGACCGGCCAGCCGATCGTCTACGAGTTCGACGACGCGATGCAGCCGGGCGAACGCTACTACCTGAAGGACCGCTGACATGGCCGAGGGGGCCAAACAACAGGAAGCCACACCGGTTGCCATCGTCATGGGCAGCCAGTCCGACTGGTCGACCATGAAATGCGCGGCCGAAGCGCTGGAGGAACTGGGCGTCGCATACGAAGCGCGGATCGTCTCGGCCCACCGCACGCCCGACCGCCTGCACGAATTCGGCAAGCGCGCACATGAAGAAGGCTTCCAGGTCGTCATAGCTGGCGCGGGCGGAGCGGCACATCTGCCCGGCATGATCGCGGCACTCACCCATTTGCCCGTGCTGGGCGTGCCGGTGAAATCGAAGGCGTTGTCGGGCTGGGACAGCCTGCTCTCCATCGTGCAGATGCCCGCGGGTGTTCCGACCGGCACGCTGGCGATTGGCGAGGCGGGCGCGACCAATGCGGGCATCCTCGCCGCCTCGATCCTCGCGCTGAACGACCCCGCGCTGGCGCAGCGACTGGTGGATTATCGCCAGAAACGCACCGATGCGGTGGCGGAGCGTCCGGTCGACTGATGCTGGAGCCGGGCAGCACCATCGGCATCCTCGGCGGCGGCCAGCTGGGCCGGATGATGGCCCTTGCCTCCGCTCAGCTGGGCTACTCGTGCCATATCTTCGCGCCGGAGGAAGACAGCGTCGCGGCAGAGGTCGCCGCGCATTTCACCTGCGCCGACTGGCACGATGGCGATGCGCTCGCCCGCTTTGCCGGGACGTGCGACGTGATTACCTATGAATTCGAGAACGTGCCTGCCGCGCCGCTCGAACCGATTGCCGACAAGCTGTTTCCCACGGCCAACGCGCTCGGCTGGGCGCAGGACCGGCTTTCGGAAAAGCGCTTCGTTGCCTCGATGGGCGGCTCGCCTGCCCCTTTCGCCGAGGTCAATTCGCGCGACGACCTGGCGGCCGCCATGGCCCGGATCGGCACGCCCGGCATCCTTAAGACCTGCCGCGACGGATACGACGGCAAGGGCCAGTGGCGCTTTCGCAGCACGGAGGAAGCCGCCGCGCTCGCGCTGCCGCAGGCGGCGATGGTCTACGAAGGCTTCGTGGAGTTCGAGGCAGAGTTCTCCGTCATCCTCGTGCGCGGGCATGACGGCGAGATCCGCTTCTGGGATTCGACGCAGAACGACCACACCGGCGGAATGCTCGCCAGCTCCACCCTGCCCGCCTGCAATGCGATTCTCTCGCAGCTGAAGCCTGCCCGCGCACTCGCTTCGCAGGTGGCGGAACAGTTCGCCTATGTCGGTGTGCTGACGCTGGAATTCTTCGCCACGGCGGAGGGGCCGGTGTTCAACGAAATGGCGCCGCGCGTGCACAATTCCGGCCACTGGACGGTGGAGGGCGCGGTCACCAGCCAGTTCGAGAACCATATCCGCGCGATCTGCGGCCTGCCGCTGGGCGACACAGCCTCGATCGCGCCGCAGATGGTGATGCGAAACCTGATCGGAGACGATGTCGAACAGGCGGTCGAGCTGCTGCGCGATCCTGCCAACCACCTCCATCTTTATGGCAAGTCCGAAGTGCGCGAGGGGCGCAAGATGGGCCATGTCACTCGGCTCGGGCCGCCTGCGACCAACTGATGGCCCGCGACATCACCTGCATCTATGCCCGCGCAACCAATGGCGCGATTGGCAAGAACGGCCAGCTGCCCTGGCACATTTCCGATGATCTCAGGCGGTTCAAGGCGCTGACCATGGGCAAGCCGATGATCATGGGCCGCAAGACCTTCGAGAGCCTGCCCGGACTGCTGCCCGGCCGCCGCCACATCGTGCTCACCCGGCGCGAGCGCTGGGATTCGACCGGCGCCGAACTTGCCCGCTCGGTCGAGGAGGCGCTGGCGATGGCGGGCGACGGCGACATCTGCGTCGTCGGCGGGGCGGCAATCTACGACGTCTTCCTGCCCATCGCGACGCAGGTCGAGTTGACCGAAGTCCATGCCGAATTCGACGGTGATGTCTTCATGCCCCCGCTCGGCAGCGAATGGGAAGTCGTCGCGCGTGAAGACTGCGAGGCGGCGGGCGATACCCCCGCCTACAGCTTCGTCACCCTGCGCCGCTACCATGAAGAAGATGCCGCCTGATGCGCTGGCTCGATCATCGCGCGGCGCTGCCCGGCCCCTTGCGCGGCGCGATCATCGCGCTGGGGAATTTCGACGGCTTCCACCTCGGCCATCAGGCGGTGGCGGGGGAGGCGATTCGCTGGGCACACCAAGAAGGCCGCCCGAGCATCATCGCGACCTTCGATCCCCACCCCGTCCGCTTCTTCAAGCCCGATGTCCCGCCGTTCCGCCTCACCACGCTGGAACAGCGGCAGGAACTCTACCTCGCCGCCGGGGCGACCGCGATGCTGGTGTTCCACTTCGACGCCGAGTTGTCGGGCACCAGCGCGGAGGAATTCATTACCCGCATCCTCGTCGAACGGTTCGGCGCGCACGGCGTGGTGACGGGCGAGGATTTCACCTTTGGCAAGGGCGCGGCGGGCAATGTCGGGCTGTTGGGCGAACTCGGTGGCGGCATGGGCCTCGCCCACCGCACCGTGGCCCCCGTTATGGAAGGGGGCGAGGCTGTATCCTCCAGCCGGGTTCGTGCAGCGCTTCGCGACGGTGATCCCCGGGAAGCGGCACGATTGCTGACCCGCCCCTTCGCGGTGCGTGGCATCGTCGAGCATGGCGACAAGCGCGGGCGCACCATAGGCTACCCCACCGCGAACCTGACGCTGGAGCAATATCTGCGCCCGAAGTTCGGCATCTACGCCGTCACGGGCCGCATCCTCGCGACCGGGGAGCTGCTGAAAGGCGCGGCCAACGTGGGCGTGCGCCCCCAGTTCGAACCGCCCAAGGAGCTGCTCGAGCCCTACTTCTTCGACTTCTCCGGAGACCTTTACGGGCAGGAGATCGAAGTCGCCTTCCACCATTTCCTGCGGCCCGAAGCGAAGTTCGACGATCTCGATGCGCTGGTCACGCAGATGGACCGGGATTGCGAACAGGCGAAGGCGCTGCTCGCGTGAAGCGCTGGCTCTATCGTATCGGCTTCGTAGTCGCGCTCGCGTTCCTGCTGCTGACCTTCCTCAACGCCAGCTGGATCGCCGATGCGCCTGCGGGCAAGGTGAAGCTGGTGGCGCATCGGGCAATGGCGCAGCTGCCGGCCGACCCTGCTGCCGACGCGACATGCAATATCGCTGAGATCGAGCCGCTGCTCCACCGCTTCATTCCCGGCAGCGTCGCCGCGCTGGAGGAAGCCAAGGCGCGCGGCGCGGCGATGGTCGAGGTGGATGTGGCGCGCACCGCCGATAACCGCGTGGTCGCGTTCCCCGACGTGCCGCTCGAATGCCTGACCGATGGCGAGGGCGCGGTTTCCGACCTGACGCTGGCCGAACTGAAGGCGCTCGATGCAGGCTATCGCTACACGCCCGATGGGGGCAAGACCTACCCGCTGCGGGGCGAAGGCGTCGGCGCGATTGCGAGCATGGACGAACTTTTTGCGCGGGCCGAGCGCAAGCCGCTGATGTTCCGCCTGTCCGGCAGCGACCCTGCTCTGGCCGACGCGCTGGTAGCGGAACTGAAGGCCGCGCGACGCGACCCGGTGCGACGCAGCGATGGCTTCTTCGCGCCTGACGAAGCGGGGCCAGTCGCCCGGATGCGCGAATTGCTGCCCGAAGCCTGGGTGTTCAGCGCCGAGCGCGCCGCAGAATGCGATTCCGCTTATCGCGTGTGGGGCTGGATCGGCATCACGCCGTCGGCCTGTGAAGGCAACACGCTGATCGTCCCACTTGACGCGCAGGGCCTGCCCGGCTGGCCCAACCGCGCCATCGCGCGGATGGAGGATGTCGGCGCGCGCATCGTGATGGTTGCGCCCGGCGGCACGAGCGATCTCTCGGGCATCACTCTGCCCGAGCAACTGGGCGAAGTGCCCGCGAGCTACAACGGCTTCCTGTGGGTCGACGACATGTGGAGCATCAGCCCCGCGCTGTTCCCCTCCACCGACAAGCGCAGCGAGGCGCAGCTGGAGGCGGCACGCGCCGTCCATGCAGCGCGGCGCAACCGCTAAAGGGCAACGGGCTTTATCCGGTGGTCGCTTTGCTCTAACGGCGCTGCCAAAGCTGAATTGGGCATTATGAGCGACGCTGAACAAACCAAACGCGACTACCGCGACACCGTCTTCCTGCCGAAGACCGACTTTCCGATGAAGGCCGGCCTGCCGCAGAAGGAGCCGGCCATACAGGCGCGCTGGCAGGACATGGACCTGTACGCCAAGCTGCGCGAGGCACGCGCGGGGCGCGATAAGTTCATTTTCCACGACGGCCCACCCTACGCCAATGGCGACATGCACATCGGCCATGCGCTGAACCACACGCTGAAGGACATGGTCTGCCGCACGCAGAACCTGCTCGGCAAGGACGCGCCTTACGTTCCCGGCTGGGATTGCCACGGCCTGCCGATCGAGTGGAAGGTCGAGGAACAGTATCGCAAGAAGAAGCGCGACAAGAACGGGGTTCCGGCACGCGAATTCCGCGCCGAATGCCGCGCCTACGCCCAACACTGGGTCGACGTGCAACGCGAACAGCTGAAGCGCCTCGGCATCATGGCGGACTGGGACAATCCCTACCTCACCATGCAGTTCGACAGCGAAGCGACCATCGTTGCCGAGCTGATGAAGTTCGTGGAAAGCGGCAATCTCTACCGCGGATCGAAGCCGGTGATGTGGTCCCCGGTCGAGGAAACCGCGCTGGCCGAAGCCGAGGTCGAATACGAGGACATCACCTCGACCCAGATCGACGTGGCATTCGAAATTACCGAATCGCCAATCGAGGAACTGGTCGGCGCCCACGCGGTGATCTGGACGACCACGCCGTGGACGATCCCGGTCAATCAGGCTTTGGCTTATGGGCCGGAAATTGAGTATCGCCTTTGCCGAAAACGCGATGACGACGGTCGCCAATTCCTGATAGCGCTGGAGTTACTCGGTGCGGCGGAAGGTCGGATTGGCGCTCTTGTTCCAATGCGTGAGGTCAAAGGCTCCGACCTCGCCGGAACCGTCGCGCGCCACCCGATGCACCATCTCGGCGGGTTCTACGCCAAGCCGCGCCCCTTCCTACCGGGCGATTTCGTCACCACAGACAGCGGCACCGGCCTCGTCCACATGGCGCCCGATCATGGCGAGGACGATTTCGACCTGTGCAAGGCGCACGGCTTCACCCCGCAATTCGCGGTCCAGGACAACGGCCTCTACCGCGACGACTGGGAATGGCTGGGCGGCAACGACGATCGGCGCCGCAGCGTCATCAACAAGCCGTTCAATTCGCCCGAAGGCCCGATCTGTTCGGACCTGCGCGAAGCAGGCGCGCTGCTCGCCGCGAGCGAGGATTACCAGCATTCCTACCCGCATAGCTGGCGTTCCAAGGCCAAGGTCATCTTCCGCTGCACCCCGCAGTGGTTCGTGCCGATGGACCGCGAACTGGACGGCGGCGGCACTCTGCGTGAACGCGCGGTCACAGCCATCGCGGACACGCGCTTCATCCCGGAAAAGGGCCGCAACCGGCTCGGATCGATGGTGGAAGGGCGGCCCGACTGGGTGCTCTCCCGCCAGCGGGCATGGGGCGTGCCGATGACGATCTTCGTGCGGGCCGATGGCTCCTACCTTCAGGACGCCGCCGTGAATGCACGAGTTGTGGCGGCGGTGCGCGAAGAGGGCATCGATGCGTGGGACGAAAGCCGCAAGGCGGAATATCTCGGCCCCGATCACACGGCGGACGAATACGAGATGGTCACCGACATTCTCGACGTCTGGTTCGATTCGGGCAGCACCCATGCCTTCGTCCTCGAAAGCGGGCGCTGGCCGGACCTGCAATGGCCCGCCGATCTCTACCTCGAAGGCAGCGACCAGCATCGCGGCTGGTTCCAGGCGAGCCTGCTGGAAAGCTGCGCCACGCGCGGCCGCGCGCCCTTCGACACGCTGCTAACCCACGGCTTCACCATGGCGAGCGACGGACGCAAGATGTCCAAGAGCCTCGGCAACACGGTCGATCCGATCAAGGTGATGGAACAATACGGCGCGGACATCATCCGCCTGTGGGCGCTGAGCGTCGATTTCACCGAGGATCACCGCATCGGTGACGAAATCCTGAAGGGCGTCGGCGACCAGTATCGCAAGTTGCGCAATACCTTCCGCTATTTGCTCGGCGCGCTCGACGGTTTTATCGGCGACATGAGTGATACGGGCGAGATCCCGGAGCTGGAGGTCTACGCGCTCGCCCTGCTGGCCGAGCTCGACGACAAGCTGCGCCACGCGGCGGAGAATTACGACTTCAACGCCTACACCCGCCTGCTGGTCGATTTCGCGAACGAAGACCTCTCGGCCTTCTTCTTCGATATCCGCAAGGACAGCCTCTATTGCGACGGGCCGGAAAGCACGAAGCGCAATGCCTATCGCACCGTGCTCGACCTGATCTTCCACGCGCTGGTCCGCTACGCCGCGCCGGTGCTGGTCTACACCGCCGAGGAAGTGTGGCAGACGCGCTATCCCGCAGACGGCGAGCAGGGCGGCAGCGTTCATCTGCTCGAATGGCCGAGCGTCCCGCGCGTCGGAGCGGACATGGCCAAATGGGCGAAGCTGCGCGAATTGCGTGAACGGGTGACCGAGGCGATAGAGCCGCTGCGGCGCGAAAAGACCATCCGCTCCAGCAACGAAGCGCACGTCACCGTGCCCGCCTCGGCCGTGCCGGAAGGCTTCACGGACGAAGACCTCGCCGAACTGTTCATCACCGCGTCAGTCGTGCGTGGGCAGGGCGACGAGGTGACCGTGACCCGCTCCACCGACCACAAATGCGGCCGTTGCTGGCGCCTGCTTCCCGAAGTCGAGGAAGACGGCGAGCTGTGCGCGCGGTGCGAGGACGTGGTGGCATGAGCGGCGTGCTTACCCGCAACCGGCTGATCGGACTGGCGCTGGCCGCGCTGGTTTTCGTGATCGACCAGTGGGTCAAGAAGATCGTCGACGTCGATCTCGGCATGAAGCTGCACGAGACGATCGACCTGCTGCCGTTCTTCGACCTGACGCGGGTGCACAATTACGGCGTTTCGCTCGGAATGTTTCAGGCGACCAGCACGGAGATGCGCTGGGGCCTGATCCTCGTCACCGGGTTGATCGCGCTGGTCGTCTTGGTGTGGATGCTGCGCGAAAAGGCACGCGGCGACATCATTGGCCTCGGCCTGATCCTCGGCGGGGCGCTGGGCAATATCGTCGACCGGGTCAGCTATGGCTACGTGCTCGACTATGCCGATTTCCACATCGGGGAGCTGCGGCCCTTCATGATCTTCAACGTTGCCGACGCCGCCATAACCATCGGCGTGGTGATTATCCTTGCCCGATCGCTGTTCGTTCGCGAGAAGGACGGCAACCATGACCAACAGCGGGCCGACGCCGGCCTTGCGGAGAATTGATGATGCGTAAGACGATCCATCTCACCCTGCTGCTCGCCACGAGCGCGATGCTTTCCGCCTGCGGCTCGACCGGAATCCTGGGCCGCGAACGGCCGGACGAATTCGCCGTGCAGCGGCAGGCTCCGCTGGTGGTTCCGCCCGACTTCGAACTGGTCCCGCCCGCTCCCGGCGCGCCGCGCCCGTCCGAAGGTGCCGCATCCGACCAAGCGCTCGACGCACTGTTCGGCGGCCCGGCACAGCGCAGCGGCGTGGAAACCAGCGCGATCGATCGCGCGGGCGAAGCGGCCCCCGGCATCCGCAGCCAGGTCGGCGATGTCGCGACCAACACCGTCGCCAAGGGCGCGGTCACCCGCGACATCATCTCCGCCCCTGAAGGCGACGGTCAGTACGCCCGCGCTGCTGCCGGCGTCTGAACGACCTCAAGCGTTAAGTTTACCGCCGACGACAAACGTCGGTCCCTGCCTAGGGGACCGCGAGCGCAAGCGCGCGCTCGCCGAGGCCTCGCAGCGTAACGGAAAGGTCAGCGCCTGAGATCGAAGGGTCGAACCGCCCTTCGTAATTACGCGCTAATCCTCGGCCTCACCGACCAGCAGTTTGTCGATCCGACGCCCGTCCATGTCGACAATCTCGAAGCGCCAGCCTTGCTCGGTGAAGCTGTCGCCTTCCACCGGCAGTTCCTTGAGGACGTGCAACACGTAGCCGGCTGCGGTCGCGAATTCGCGCTGTTCGGGCAGGTCGATACCCAGCCGCTCGCCCAGAGCGTCTGCGGGCATGGCACCCGAGATCAGCAGCGTACCGTCGGCCCGTTCCGTCAGCATCGGGCCGTCGCCTTCGTCCTGGTGGCTGGCGAACGTTCCGACGAGCGCTTCGAGCAGGTCCGCGGGCGTCACGATCCCGTCGAGGTGTCCGTATTCGTCATGCACCATCGCCATGCCGACGCCCGATTCCTGCAAGTCCTCCAGCGCGTCCATGGCGTCGAGCTGGTCAGGCACGATGGCGGGCTTGTTCGCCAGCGCCCGAAGATCGACCGGCGTTCCGGCAAGCATGGCGGCAAGGACTTCGCGCACCTTGACCACGCCGATGACATTGTCGGGAGAGCCGTCCACCACGGGCAGCAGGGAGTGCGGGCTTTCCTCGATCGCGCGGCGGATTTCCGCTTCGTCCGACGCGACGTCGATCGAATCGATTTCCGTGCGCGGAGTCATCAACTCGCGCACCGGACGGTCGGCGAGTTTCATCACGCCCGAAAGCAGGGCGCGGCTTTCCTCCTCGATCGCACCGGTCCGGGTCGCTTCGGCGAAGATCATGTGCAGCTCTTCGGCGGAAAGCCCCTGTTCCCCCTTGGTGCGGATGCCCAGCAGATGGACCAGCGCCGACGAGCTGCGATTGAGCAGCCAGACGAAGGGTGCGGCGATGCGCGCCAGCAGGGCCATCGGGCGCGCCATGACGATGGCGATGGGCGGCGCCAGCCGCAGGGCCAGCTGCTTGGGGACAAGTTCGCCCACCACGAGGCTGAAATAGGTCGTCAGCACGATCGCGAGCACGAAGCCGCCGATTTCGCCGTATTCGGGGGGAAGACCCAGCCAGACCAGCCGTTCGCCCAGCGGTCCTCCGAGGCTCGCTCCGGAATATGCGCCCGCAATGATACCGATCAGCGTGATGCCGATCTGCACGGTGGACAGGAACTTGCCGGGATCCGCCGCCAGCGCCAGCGCCGTGTTCGCCGCGCCGCTGCCCTTGTCGGCCTCCATCCGCAACTGCGCGGTCCGCGCAGAAACGATCGCGAGTTCGGACATGGCAAAGACCCCGTTGAGCAGGATCAAGCCGGCGATGATGACGATATCGGTCCAGGGAAACGGTGCCACGCCCTGGCGCTAGCAGATCGTGCGGCGCTCGCGAAGGAAAGAGTGCTTTCCGCGAAAAGTAGACTTTATTGATCTCGGGACAGTCTCGTTCGGGAACAGGCAGCCCCGCAGCGGCGTTGTGGGACATAACTGCATTGATGCGGGCGCAAGCCGCTGCCCGAAGCAATAAATAAAACGAATGGTCTAGGAGGACCCCCACATGAAACGCACTTTGATGACTGGTATCGCCATGATTTCGCTGGCCGGCATGACCACTGCCTGCGTCACCGATCCCAACACCGGCGAACAGAAGATCGCACGCACCGGCATCGGCGCAGTGGTCGGCGGTACGCTCGGCTACCTGCTTGGCGACGTGGTTGGCGGCAAGACCGCACGCATCGTCGGCGCGGGCATCGGCGGCACGGCCGGTGCCGTGATCGGCAAGCAGTTCGACAACCAGATCAAGGAACTGGACGAACAGACTGCCGGCTCGGGCGTCGATGTGGAAGAACTCGGCGACCAGGAAGCCATCCTCGTCCGTCTGCCGGACGGCGTGACCTTCGCCACCGGTTCCGCGACGATCAACGCTGGCTTCCAGACCACGCTCGACACGGTCGCGCAGAGCCTGATCAAGTATCCCAACAGCCTGATCGACGTGTACGGCTTCACCGACACGACCGGTTCCACCGCGCTCAACCAGCAGCTTTCGGTGCAGCGCGCTGAAGCCGTTGCCAACTACCTGGTATCGCGCGGCGTCTCGCGCGCCCGCATCGCGACGCAGGGCTATGGCGAGCAGTACGAATATCTGCGCGTGAAGACCGGCGACAACATCAACGAGCCGCTGAACCGCCGCGTGGAAATCAAGATCACGCCGATCAGCCAGGAAGACGTGAACGCTGCCCGCTGATTTCGCAGCGAACGACGAATGAAAAGGGGCGTCCCTGCGGGGGCGCCCCTTCTTGCATCTAGAGCGGCGGTTTGTTCGCCTGCGCCGTCGCTGCGCGCTCCGCCAGATGCGCGACGGCGGCAGGATGAATGCCCGGTGCGCTGACCAACAGGCCCAGCATCCGCGGATCGCGCTTATTGTAGCTGAGCGGCGCACCCAGCGCATCGGAAACGGACGCCCCCGCCTCGCGCGCGATCAGCGTGGCCGCCGCGATGTCCCACTCGTAGCCCCAGCGCAACGTGGCGACGATGTCCGCCTCTGCCGCCGCCACCTTGGCGATGCGAAGGGCGATCGAGTTGGGCTTGTCCACCATGGCGAGGATGCGGTCGGCAGCCGGAAGCGAGTCGGCGGGAACGCGCGCGCCAGCCAGCTCATCCCGCTTCGCCACCCGCAGCCTCGCACCGTCGCGCGTGGCGCCCTGCCCTGCCGTCGCCTGCCAGAACTCGCCCGCGACCGGCGCGAACAGCATCCCGATCAGCGGGCGCCGCTCGCTCACAAGCGCGACCGAAATGGCCCAGCCGGGGCGGCCGCGCAGATAGTCGCGCGTCCCGTCGATCGGATCGACCGACCAGCACAGCCCGCGCTCCAGCCGCGCGGTCGAATCCGCCGTCTCTTCGGAAAGCCATCCCGCCGCCGGCAGCAGCGCGGCGAGTTCGCGCTTGAGGAAGGCGTCGACTTCCAGATCCGCCTCGCACACCGGGCTGCCCGGAGACTTCTCCCAGTTTGCCACCGTATGCCCATCGCCCGGCCAGCGCGAGAGCGCCATTCGACCGGCTTCGCGGACGATGGATTCGAGGCGTTTCTGGTCGATCATGCTCGCCCCGGCCCATGCGCGCCGCCGCGGCACTTTTCAAGCGCGGCAGGGTATGCCAAGGCGCAGCGCGAAACCCTCTTCTTCGAATCTTGCAAGCGAAAGCGACGACGCGATGAACCTTCACGAATACCAGGCCAAGGAACTGCTCGCGAAATACGGTATCGGCATCCCCGCCGGCCACCCTGCCATGTCGGTCGAAGAAGCCGTCGAAGGCGCCAAACAGCTTCCCGGCCCGCTCTATGTCGTGAAGGCGCAGATCCATGCCGGCGGCCGTGGCAAGGGCAAGTTCGCGGAGCTTGGCGCCGACGCCAAGGGCGGCGTCCGCCTCGCCAAGTCGATCGACGACGTGAAGAAGGATGCCGAGGAAATGCTCGGCAACACCCTCGTCACAATCCAGACGGGCGATGCGGGCAAGCAGGTCAACCGCCTCTACGTCACCGATGGCGTCGATATCGAATCCGAATATTACCTCTCGCTGCTGGTCGATCGCGCCACCGGACGGCTCGCCATGATCGTGTCGACCGAAGGCGGCATGGATATCGAGGACGTGGCGCACAACACGCCCGAAAAGATCACCACCATCACCATCGACCCGGCAACCGGCTTCATGCCGCATCACGGCCGTGCCGTGGCCTTTGCGCTGAAGCTTTCGGGCGACCTCAACAAGCAGGCGCAGAAGCTTTCGAAGCAGCTCTACGACGCTTTCATCGATCTCGACTGCGAAATGCTCGAGATCAATCCGCTGGTGGAAACCAAGGATGGCAAGCTGCTGGTGCTCGACACCAAGATGAGCATCGATGGCAATGCGCTCTATCGCCACAAGGACGTCGAGGCGATGCGCGACGAGACCGAGGAAGACCCGGCGGAAGTCGAAGCGAGCGAATACGACCTCGCCTACATCAAGCTGGATGGCAACATCGGCTGCATGGTCAACGGCGCGGGCCTCGCCATGGCGACGATGGACATCATCAAGCTGAACGGCGCGTTCCCGGCCAACTTCCTCGACGTTGGCGGCGGCGCCACGACCGAGAAGGTGACGGCGGCGTTCAAGATCATCCTGAAGGACCCGGCGGTGGAAGGCATCCTCGTCAACATCTTCGGCGGGATCATGAAATGCGATGTAATTGCCGACGGCATCGTGCAAGCGGCGAAGGACGTGAACCTCTCAGTCCCGCTGGTCGTCCGCCTCGAAGGCACCAATGTCGAGAAGGGCAAGGACATCCTGGCCAATTCCGGCCTGCCGATCGTCCCTGCCGACGACCTTGGCGACGCCGCGCGCAAGATCGTGGCCGAGGTCAAGAAGGCCGCCTGATCGCGATGCCGCCCCGCGGCAAACCGCTGGCATGATTTTTGAGGGGTGCGGCGCTCGACAGAGCTCCGTACCCCTTTTTCAGTTGCGGCACCAAAAGCCGGTTGACCTCGCCCCTTCGGAACGCAAGGGAGAGGGCCGGATTGAGAGAGTATGGACTCGCCCCACAACTTGACGTTTACGTAAACGCAAGGTAGCAGGGCGCCAACGGAACGCGACTGGAAGGAAAGCCGATGAAAATCCTCGTCCCCGTCAAGCGGGTGATCGACTACAACGTGAAGCCGCGGGTCAAGGCCGACGGCTCGGGCATCGATCTCGCCAACGTCAAGATGAGCATGAACCCGTTCGACGAAATCGCCGTCGAGGAAGCCATCCGCCTGAAGGAAGCGGGCAAGGCAGAGGAAATCATCGCCGTATCCGTCGGCCCGGCCAAGGCGCAGGAAACGCTGCGCACCGCTCTCGCCATGGGCGCCGATCGCGCGATCCTGGTGGAAACGGACGACGTGGTCGAACCGCTCGCCGTCGCCAAGATCCTGAAGGCGATCGCCGAAGAAGAGCAGCCCGGCCTCGTCATTCTGGGCAAGCAGGCGATCGACGACGACGCCAACCAGACCGGCCAGATGCTCGCCGCGCTGATGGGCCGTCCGCAGGGCACCTTCGCGAACACCGTCTCGATCGATGGCGACTACGTTACCGTTAAGCGCGAAATCGACGGCGGTCTGGAAACGGTCAAGCTCGCGATGCCTGCCATCGTCACCACCGACCTTCGCCTGAACGAGCCGCGCTACGCCTCGCTGCCCAACATCATGAAGGCAAAGAGCAAGCCGCTCGCCATGAAGACGCCCGCCGACTTCGGTGTCGATACCACGGCGCGCCTGACCACGACCCATGTGGCAGAACCGACGGTTCGCCAGGCGGGCGAGAAGGTCGCGGACGTCGACGCTCTGGTGGCGAAGATCAAGGCGCTCGGGATCGCGTAAGCGGCCGCGTGCTCAAGGAAGGATAGACGAAATGAACACTCTCGTTTGGGTCGAACACGACAATGCCTCGGTCAAGGACGCGACGCTTGCGGCCGTCACCGCGGCGGCCAAGCTGGGCGACGTAACCGCGCTGGTCGCGGGCCATGACTGCGGCGGCGCTGCAGAAGCGGCAGCGAAGATCGCGGGCGTTTCCAAGGTGCTGAAGGCGGACGACGCGGCATACGGCCATGGCCTTGCCGAAAACGTCGCGCCGCTGGTTGCGGGCCTGATGGACGGCTACGACGCCTTCGTCGCGCCGGCCACCACCACCGGCAAGAACATCGCGCCGCGCGTCGCCGCGCTGCTGGACGTGATGCAGATCTCGGACATTCTCTCTGTCGAAGGCGACAAGACCTTCACCCGTCCGATCTACGCCGGCAATGCCATCGCGACGGTCGAAAGCTCCGATGCAAAGCTGGTGATCACCGTGCGCGGGACGGCTTTCGACAAGGCGGAACCGGAAGGCGGCTCGGCATCGATCGAAGACGCTTCGGGTCCGGGTGATGCAGGTCTTTCCAGCTTCGAAGGCGCGGAAATCGCCAAGAGCGAGCGACCCGAACTGACCAGCGCCAAGGTCATCGTGTCCGGTGGCCGGGCGCTGAAGGATGCCGAGACTTTCCAGGAATACATCATCCCGCTGGCGGACAAGCTCGACGCGGGAGTCGGCGCATCGCGCGCGGCGGTCGATGCGGGCTACGTCCCCAACGACTACCAGGTCGGCCAGACCGGCAAGATCGTCGCGCCGGAAGTCTACATTGCCATCGGCATTTCGGGCGCGATCCAGCACCTTGCGGGCATGAAGGATTCCAAGACCATCATCGCCATCAACAAGGACGAAGACGCGCCGATTTTCCAGGTCGCGGACATCGGCCTGGTCGGCGATCTGTTCAAGATCGTGCCGGAATTGACCGAGAAGCTCTGAGCCGAAGTCGTCAAATCGTAATTTCGAAGGCCCCGGACGAAGGTTCGGGGCCTTTTTCTTGCTCTTGCCGAACGAATTGCAGTCGATAGACTACAAGTCATGAAGATCAGGTTTCTTTCGCTTGGTGCCGCTCTGGCCGCACTGACCATCACCGCGCCGGCCAGCGCGGAGCCGCTGGAACTTTCGCCCAGTTCGAACTGGCGTCTCGAGTTCGCGGAGGACAATTGCATGCTCTTCCGCGTATTTGGTGAGGGGGACAACAAGCATATCCTGTTCTTCCGGCAGACCTATCCTTCCGAATTGGCTGGCCTGATCATGGCCGGTCCGGGTTTCGCGCAATTCAACAAGGGCCGCGATGTCATCCTGTCCATGGGCGATGCTGATCCGAGCCGGAAAACGCGCCCTTCCCTTGGCACGTTCAACGATTACGGCGCAGCACTGATCTTCAGTTCGGTTGCCTTGATCGAACACGAGCGAGGCGAAAATCCCTGGCAGGGCACGACGCTGCCCGCATTCGACAAGGCCGACGCAGAGCGGATCGACTTTATCACCGCAAAGCAAGGCTCGCGCGAAGTCATCCTGCGAACGGGCACGCTCGGCCCGGCAATCGCCGCGCTCAACACCTGCACGCAGGATCTCGTGCGGGCCTGGGGGCTCGACCTGGAACGGCATCTCACGGTCACGCGCTACGCCCAGCCAAAAGACCTTGCCAAAATCACAGGGGAAATCGTCGAACGTTATCCGAGAACCGCTCTGCGAGCAGGAGAGCAGGCGACCTTGGACATGCGCGTAATGGTCGAGGCTGACGGCAGCGTCAGCGACTGCGTGTTGCAGGTCCACGGCCGCATCGATTATCACCAGTCAACTGCCTGCGACGAGATGCGCAAGGCGGAATTCGAACCTGCAATCGATGCGGATGGACAGCCCATGAGGTCGTATTACTTGACCAGCATTCTCTACCAAGGTATTTAGCAACCTATTCGGGTGCCGAACGTTCGAACAGGACAACGTCATCGCCATCGGCCAACGTCGTCCGGCGTGTTTCGGCAAAACCCAGTTTGTGCGCCACGTTGATCGACCCGGCATTTTCCGGCGCGATCATGCACACCGTCGCAAGGCCGTGTTCGGCATCGAACCAGTCGTAGACTGCGCGCATCGCCTCGCTGGCGTAGCCCTTGCCCGCGGCCTCGGCGGCCAGGATCCAGCCCGCCTCCGCACGATTGTCGAAATCCTCGCCCAGCCCGCGCCAGCTGTGGAAGATGCCGCAATTGCCGAGCAACCTTGCCCGACCTTTTTCGCGCAGCATCAGCATGCCGTAACCGAATATCGGCCAGCTTCCCGCATTGCGCTGGAAACGGGTGAAGTGTTCTGCCGGATCGCTCGTGTTTCCGAGAAACCTGCCGGTGACAGGGTTCTGCATGATGGCGAACATTTCCGCGATGTCGCTCGCGACCGGCTTCCACAATTCAAGCCGTTCGGTCGTAAGGAAAGCCTGCGCGCCTGTCATACCACCACTGTCAGCGTGTGGATGGTCAGGCCGACCAGCCCGCCGACCAGCGTCCCGTTGACGCGGATGAATTGCAGGTCGCGCCCGACCGCGCCCTCGATCCGGTCCGTGACGGTGCGCGCATCCCAGCGGCGCACGGTTTCCGAAACGAGTCGCACAATCTGCCCGCCGTAGCGGCTCGATATGCCGACTGCGGTGCGGCGGGCGAAGCGGTTGATCATCGATTGCAGGCGCGTATCGGCCTGCAACGTCTTGCCGAGTTCAGAAAGGCTTTCCCCGATCTGCCCGCCAAGCATACCCTGGGGATTGCGCGCAGCTTCCAGCATACCCTTGCGCAGCCGCTCCCACACGCCCTGCCACCATTCGGCGAGAGCGGGATTTTCGATCAGTTCGAGCTTGAGCCGCTCCACCTTCGCGCGGGTTTCTACGTCATGCACGAGATCGTGCGCCAGCTTGTCCAGCGCCTCCTGCGCCTTTGCTCGCAAGGGGTGGTTCGGCATCACCAGCGTCTCGGCCAGCAGCTTGTAGAGCCCGTCGAGCACCGAATTGGCGAGCCGTTCGTCGAGACCCGTCCAGCGCACCAGCGCGTTGGCGCGGGCGTGGATGATGTCGCGCACGAGGTCTTCGTTGTCCTCCAGCGTCAGCGCGGCCCAGCGGATGAAGCTGTCGAGCAGCGGCAAATGACGGTTGTCGGCTATCGCGGCACTGAGCATCCGGCCGAGCAACGGCGCGACTTCCAGCTTTGCGAGTTGCGCCTTCAGCCCGGCCCGGACCTGCCCGCCCATGTGTTCCGGGTCGAGCGATTCGAGAATATCGGCGAAGAGCTGGCTCGCCCCGCTGCGGATGCGCGTTCCCGCCTCGCGCGCAGGGTCTGTCAGGAACTCGCCTGCGGCAGCGGCGAGGTTCATGTTGTGCATCCGGCGAGCCACGACCTGCGGCGTCAGGAAGTTTTCCTGCAGAAAAGCCGCCATCGTGTCGGCGATGCGGTCCTTGTTCTCCGGAATGATGGCAGTGTGCGGGATCGGGAGGCCAAGCGGGCGGCGGAACAGCGCGGTCACGGCGAACCAGTCAGCGAGGCCACCGACCATGGCAGCCTCGGCGAAGGCTTCCGCGAAGCCCCAGGCGGGATGCACCTCGGCAAAGCGCCGGGCGATGAAGAACAGCACCGCCATCGCCAGCAGCAGGCCCGTGGCAACGATGCGCATACGTCGCGCGCGGTCTGCCAAAAGGGGATTGGCGGTGATAGCTGCCGCTCCGCTGGGGAGGCGCCCCTTCACTCGGCCGGTTCGACGCTGCCCGCGATCGGGCGATTTTCATCACCCGGCCTGTAGGTGAGCATCCGCTCGCGCATCCACGGTCCGATCCGCCGCTCGAAACTGTCGGCCAGGCTGAAGCCCGCCGGCACGATCAGCAGCGTGAGCAGGGTGGAGACGATCAAGCCGCCGATCACCACCGTACCCATCGGAGCGCGCCATGCGCCGTCGCCCGAAAGCGAAATTGCGGTCGGCACCATGCCCGCGGTCATGGCCACCGTGGTCATAACGATCGGCTGCGCGCGCTTGTGCCCGGCATCCATGATCGCATCGAACTTGTTCGCGCCATGCGCCATGGCCTCGATCGCGAAGTCGATCAGCAGGATCGAGTTCTTCGACACGATGCCGAGCAGCATGAGAATGCCGATCAGCACTGGCATGGAAATCGGCTGCCCCACCATCCAGACCAGCAAGATACCGCCCAGCGGCGCCAGCGCGAGCGAGCACATGTTCACCAGCGGGCTCATCAGCCGCTTGTAGAGCAGCACGAGCACCGCGAAGACCAGCAGGATGCCGGCGACCAGCGCGACCTGGAAATTGACCACCAGTTCGGCCTGCGCCTGTTCCTGACCCACCTGGTCGCGAATGACGCCCTGCGGCAGTTCGGCAAGCGCGGGGAGCGCGTTGATTTGCTCCATCGCATTGCCCTGCAGTACGCCGGCAGCAAGGTCCGCGCCGATCAGAACGCGACGGTTCTGGTTGTACCGTTCGATCGCGGTCGGACCGGCACCGAAGGTAATGTCGGCCACACGGCCCAGCGGCACGGATCCGCCGCTAGAGGTGGGCACCGGCAGGTTCTCGATCGTCGCGATGTCCTCGCGCGAGCTCTTCGACAGCCTGACGCGGATCGGCACCTGCCTGTCCGAGAGCGAAAACTTGGCGGCATTCTGGTCGATTTCGCCAATGGTCGCGATGCGGATTGCCTGGCTGATCGCGACGGTCGTGACGCCAAGGCTTGCGGCAAGCTCCTCACGCGGGCGGATGATCAGCTCTGGGCGCGATAGATCGGCGCTGACGCGCGGCGCGACCAGCGTGTCGAGTTCGCGCATCTGGTCCACCAGCGTATTGGCGGTTGCGTTGAGAACTTCGGGATCGGACCCGGCCAGCATGATCGAGATGTCGCGTCCGGTACCGCCGCCGCCGCCGTTCTGCGACTGGAAGCGGACGCGCGCGTCCGGGATCTGCGCCATCACCGGCGCCAGTGCGCGCGTGTATTCGATCGAGGTCCGCTCGCGATCCGGCTTTAGCCCGATGTAGATCGTCGCTTCGCCTTCGCGAATACGTTCGAGCGCGCGTTCCGTCTCCTGCTGCTCCCACAGGATGTTCGCGACGCGGCGAGATACCCGCTCGGTCGTTTCCAGCGAGGTGCCGGGCGTCATCTCGATCTCGACCCGCGCGCCATCGTCGTTGATGTCGGGCTGGAACTGGAACGGAGTGTTGGTGAAGAGCAGGACTGTCAGCAGGAAGGCGAAATAGCCGATGCCCAGCATCCACACGCGATGATCGAAGAAGCGTGCCGCCAGATAGCGCCAAGTCTGGTGCAATCGCTGTCCGAATGCGCGTGTCGCAAAGGACAGGAGCAGGAACAGCAACACGATGCCAGCGAAGCCGGCCGCCAGAACGATGCCCAGCTTGACGATCGATAGCACCTTCTCGGCGAAGGCCGCGACGAACGGCCGGTCCGGGCCGGTGTCGATCAGGCCATCGGGGAAGCCGAGCGACGAGAGTGCGGAAAACGCCCCGAAGACCACCCCGCCGGACACCGCGAGGATGAGTATCAGCGTGACGATCGTGGCGATGATGTAAAGCCAACGCCGTTTCGGACCGGGCAGGTCCGCGCGCCGCTGCGCCATGTTGGAGCGGTCGAGCGTCCAGTTCAGCAACGCCATGTAGCGGTCCATCATCGGGCCTTCGCCGTGTTCGGCATGGCCCTTCGCCTTCAGGAAATAGGCCGCGACCATCGGCGTTATCAGACGTGCGACGGCAAGGCTCATCAGCACGGAGACGACGACCGTAATGCCGAAGTTGCGGAAGAACTGGCCCGAGATGCCCGGCATAAGGCCAACCGGCAGGAACACGGCAACGATGCAGAAGGACGTCGCGACGACGGCAAGGCCGATTTCGTCGGCCGCGTCGATACTGGCCTGATAGGCCGTCTTGCCCATGCGCATATGGCGCACGATGTTCTCGATCTCCACGATCGCATCGTCGACCAGCACCCCGGCCACCAGGCCGAGGGCGAGCAGCGACAGGAAGTTCAAATTGAACCCCAGCAGGTCCATGAACCAGAACGTCGGAATGGCGGACAGCGGAATGGCAATTGCCGAGATGACGGTCGCGCGCCAGTCGCGCAGGAAGAAGAACACCACGACCACGGCGAGAATGGCGCCTTCGATCATCGCGGCGATGGAGCTTTCGTACTGGCCTTCGGTATAGCGGACGGAATCGGTCAGCGGGATGAAGCGGACGCCTGGATTCTCGGCTTCCAGGGCGGTAATGACTTCCTGCACCTGCTCCCACACCGTCACGTCGGACGCGCCGCGTGCGCGCGACATGGCGAAGTTCACCACCTCGCGGTCGCGCAAGCGGCTGATCGAGGTCTTTTCCGAATAGCCATCGCGCACGGTGGCAATCTCGGCGAGGCGGACGGTGCGCCCTCCGCCCAGCTGGATCTGCCGGTTCGCCAGTTCGAAGGCGCTGTCGGTGTTGCCGAGCACGCGCACCGACTGCACCGTCCCGCCGACCTCGGCTTCGCCGCCGGCAGCATCGACGTTCGCCTGTCGCAGGATGCCATTGATCTGGCTCGCGGTGATGCCGAGCGCCTGCATGCGCGCGAGATCCAGCGTCACCACGATTTCGCGATCGACTCCGCCGAAGCGATTGACCTCCGCCATGCCCTCGATCGCGAGCATTCGCTTGGCCACGGTATCGTCGATGAACCAGCTGAGCTGTTCGATCGTCATGTCGTTGGCTTCGATGGCGTAAATGCCCAGGAAACCGCCGCCGTTGACTTCGACCTTCTGGACGCGGGGTTCCAAAATCCCTTCGGGGAGGCCGCCGCGCGCCTGTGCGATGGCGTTGGTGACCTCGTTCACGGCATCGTTGACCTCGATGCCCACTTCGAATTCCACGAAGGTCTGGGAGTAGCCCTCTCCCGCGGTCGAAACGATGTTCTTCACCCCGTTGATGGAGCGGACCGCAGACTCGACGTTCTGCGTGATCTGGTTCTCGATCTCGGTCGGCGCGGCGCCGGGCTGCGAGATATTGACGATGACCGAAGGCAGGTCGATGTCCGGCGTGTTGACCACGTCCATCCGGATGAAGCTGAGCAGGCCCGCCAGCAGCAGCGCCGTGAACATCACCAGGGGGATGACGGGGTTGCGGATCGACCAGGCAGAGATGTTGTTGAGGTTCATCGCCGTATCAGCGCCCGCTGTTTTCCACCTTGCCGACCTGCACGGCCTCGCCATCGTTGAGGAAGCCACCGGCGCGCAGCACGACCTGCTCGTTACCGTTCAGTCCTTCGGCGACGACGATCCCAGCCGCGGTCACCGTGCCCAGCGTCACGCGGCGCAGTTCGGCCTTGCTGTCATTGGTCACGACATAGACGAATGAGCCCTGCGCGTCAGACAGTACGGCGCTTTCGGGCAGGATCGGAGCGGTCATCGTACCGCTCTTGATCTTCGCGGTCGCGAAGCCGCCGGGGCGCAGCGCGCGGTCGTAGGCAAGCGCGATCCGCGCCGTGCCCTGACGATCGGTTTCGCTGATCGTGGGCGCGAGCTGCCAGACCTGTCCGGTAAACGTCCGCTCGGTGCCTACGGGAATCACCTCCGCCGCGACGCCGGTGCTGAGCTTGGCGAGATCGCTTTCGCCGACCTGCGCCAGCATCTCCATCTCGCCACCGCGGGCGATGGTGAAGAGCGGCGGGCTGCCGGCGCTGACCACCTGACCGACTTCGACACTGCGCGAGAGCACCAGTCCCGAGGACGGCGCGTAGATATTCAGTCGCGCATTGCGGGCCTGCAATTCGCCAACCGAGGCGCGCGCCACCTGCACGCGGGAACGGGCCGCGTCGCGGGTCGCAGTCAGCCGGTCGATATCGGCCTGGCTGATGAAGCCCCGCTCCACCAGCTTGAGCGCGCGTTCGAGATTGGCCTGAGCCAGATTGAGATCGGCCTGCGCGACGCCGATTTGCGCCTGCGCGCTGGCAAGCTGCTGGTTCTGCACCGAACGATCGATCGAGACGAGCACCTGCCCCTGGTTGACCCAGCTGCCGGCATCCACCGCAACCGAAACCACGCGGCCGCCTTCGCCCACTACGCCGACCTGGATCTCACGCCTTGCAGCGAGCGAGCCGCTTGCTTCGATCTCTCCATCGATGGTGGTGCGCCCCGGCTTGATCACGCTGACGACGGGCACTTGGTTGTCGAGGGCGCTCGTGTCCTCTTCCGCGCCGCCGGTCGCGATCGCATAGATCACCGCGGCGATGATAAGCACCGCGATGGCGATCAGCGGCCATTTCCAGCGCGCAACCGAACGTTCTTCCCGGATCTCGCCGGACAGATCCGAACGATCCATCGTGCCCGCGTCGGGCTGAACAGAAGTTTCGTAATTCATCGCGGAGAGCCTCGAATACCCCTTCAGATGGCCCGTCCCGAGGCCTGACAGGTGTGTTAGCCACCTACATCACCGGAAACAAGCCTTCTAATGCTCATGGTTCCAGCGAACTCGTCGCACTCCATAGGCGGCGCAGGATTTTGAGGCAATCGCGGGTTCTACCAGCGGCATATCTTCGCGACGAGCGACATTGCGAGGACCCGAGCACATACGAAAAAGGCGGCAGCCCCATGGGCCACCGCCTTTCGCGTTAGATTGTGAGGGGTTTAGCGAACGCGGCCGCGCTGAACCAGGTTCACGATCGCAAGCAGAATGATCGCGCCGAGAATGGCGATCACGAATGCGCCGAGATCGAACGTCTGGATGCTTCCGCCGAAGCCGAGCAGCGGCGCCAGCAGGGCGTTGCCGATCAGCGCGCCGATAATACCGACGATGATGTTCCAGATGATGCCCATCGAGGCATCGCGATTCATCACCATGCTTGCGAGCCAGCCAGCGACACCGCCGACAACAATTGCAATAATCCAACCCATTGTACTTCCTCCTGTTCATTCCCGCCGACCCGGTGAGCCCATAACGGGCCAGTCAGGCAGACGGTTCCCCCTTTTTCATGGGAGGTAGCTCAGGAGCGAGCGATGAGCCGAATCGTTCCCCGCTTGCCATAGGCGCAAGTGCGGGTGCGACGGCTCCCAACTTGTCATCGGGTCAGTACTTGAGTTGCCGCTCGTAAAGATCGCGGTAGTGCTGGATGCGCGTGACGCGCAGGCCCTGCATTCCCGAACGGTCGACCGCGCGCTGCCACGAGGCGAATTCTTCCAGCGTCAGGCCGTAGCGTTCGAGCACTTCGTCGATCGTCAGCAGGCCGCCATTGACCGCCGCGACGACCTCCGCCTTGCGACGCACCACCCAGCGCTTGGTCGTGGGCGAGGGCAGATCCTCCAGCGTCAGCGGCTCGCCGAGAGGGCCGATCACTTGCGCAGGCCTTATTTTCTGGTTCTCGATCATTGGCGTCCTCGGTCGGCATCGGCAGCTGGCATATCGTGCGCTTCGGAACTGGCCGGAGCGGCTTTGCCATTCGCTGAAAGTTCATGGTTAACAGAAAGTTTGCCTTCCCGCTGCGCCACGGCGCGACGTGTGTTGTCCACGTCGAACCGACCGCGCTCGCTTGTCAGAGCGGGGTCGTCGCCGGCCGCCAGCAGGCCGCGCAGCTCGTGCGCCGCGCCCAGCCGGGCACGCAATTCGGCCCAGCCGAGCGTGCGCAGGGGTGCCTGCTCGCCATCGTCCGGCGCCACAAAGGGGAAGGTCTCTTCCAACATGACGGTGGGTATATCGGCCCATCCGTCAAGATCAGGTAAAGCGTCGTTTCACCGGATATTAGTGATGGTGGACGCGGTGTTAAGACCCGTCCAGGGTTGGAACGTAGCGCCATGTCGACGGGACCGGGCGAAGCGTGTATGCGCGCCACCGTCATGAATACCGCTGAAACCCTCGACGCCGCACGCGCGCCCGATGCCGCCGCGCTGTTCGACCTGCCGCGCCCCGCGCATGAGTGCCGGATCGTCGTCGCCATGTCGGGCGGGGTGGATTCCTCGGTCGTCGCGGCGCTTGCGGCGCAGTCCGGCGCGGAAGTGATCGGCATCACGCTGCAGCTCTACGACTACGGCGCGGCGACGGGCCGCAAGGGTGCCTGCTGCGCGGGGGACGACATACGTGACGCACAGGCCGTGGCCGAGCGGCTTGGCATCGCGCATTACGTGATCGACCATGAAAGTGCGTTTCGCGACGAAGTGGTCGAACAGTTCGCGGACGATTATCTTGCAGGTCGCACGCCCATCCCCTGCATTCGTTGCAACATGGGTCCGAAGTTCAACGACCTGCTGCGCATGGCACGCGAACTTGGCGCGGACTGCCTCGCCACCGGCCATTATGTCCGCCGCGTCGTCAATGCCCAGGGAGGCGTGGAGCTGCACCGCGCGCTCGATCCGGCGCGGGACCAGTCCTACTTCCTCTACGGCACCACGGACGAGCAGCTTGCCTATCTGCGCTTCCCGCTCGGCGGGCTGCCCAAGACGCAGGTGCGAGATCTGGCGGAGGCGGCGGGGCTGCGCGTCGCGGGCAAGCCCGACAGCCAGGACATCTGCTTCGTGCCAGACAGAGACTACGCCAAGATCATCGGCAAAGTCCGCCCCGAAGGTATCGTGGGCGGAGCGATCGTCCATGCCGAGACCGGCGAGGAGCTGGGGCGGCACGAGGGGATCATTCATTACACCGTGGGTCAGCGCCGTGGCCTCGACATCGGCGGGCAACCCGAACCGCTCTACGTCATCGGCCTGGACTCCGACCGTCGCGAGGTGAAGGTGGGTCCGAAGCGGTTGCTAGGTGTCGGTAGCGCGCGCATTATCGAAACGAACTTGATCGGAGCCGATCGATCAGACGGATTGACCGCAAAGGTTCGTTCGCTCGCGAAGCCGGTGTCGGTGACTATCGAGGGCGCGCTGGGTGACGGCCGCGCAGTGACCCTGCACTTCGCCGCGCCGGAGTTTGGGGTTGCGCCGGGGCAGGCCGCGGTGATTTACGCTGGGGAGCGCGTGGTCGGCGGCGGGTGGATCGACACGACCGAGCCTGCCGAAATCACCTAGCTGTCCCATTCCTCCAGCACGCAGCCATAACCTTCGTGATACGTCGCGGTCTGGCTGGCTAGCAGCGGGAATGACACGGTGACGCTCTTCTCGTCGGCATCTTCGCTCAGGATCGCGAGTTCCATGCCGCTCTCGAAGTCCTTGCGGCAGTCCTCAAGCGCCCGTCCGCCGACGAAGCGGCAGGCACAGGCCACCCGCGCACCATAGGACGCGCCGGTCTGGGTGAAGCCGGTAAGCGGAGCACGGTACCAGAACAGCACGCCGGCCACGACGGCCAGAACAAGCGCCGCCAGCCACAGAGGCCGGTTGCTGCGCCTTCCGGCTCGCTTGGAGCCAGCGCTGCGCGTCATTTTGCGTCTGCCTGCGGTTGCCATTCGCCCCACTCTGCGAGAATACGGCGCACCATGCCGCCGCCCCGCCCCCCTATCGCCTCGCGCGTCCTGCTGCCAGCCCTGACCTCGGCGGCGCTTCTCCTGACCTCCTGCGGAGACGCTGCGCCGGATGGGCCACCCCCGCCGAGCGAAGCTTCGCTTGCGGCCATCACCGACAAGGCCGGTGCGCCGCGCGACCAGCTTGGCCGGGCGATCGATGCGTTGTTCGACGACCCTGAAGGGATCGGAGAAACCCGCGCTCTCGTCATCATGTACGAAGGTGAAATCGCCGCCGAACGCTATGGTGAAGATTACGACGCCGAGACGCGGTTCATCAGCTGGTCGATGGCGAAGACCGTCACCGCGGTGATGATCGGAATGCTCGTGGCGGACGGCAAGCTCTCGCTCGACCGCACGCCGCCCATTCCCAAATGGCAGCGGCAAGGCGATCCGCGCGGAGAGATCACGCTGAGGCAATTGCTCCAGATGCGCTCCGGCCTGCGCCACACGGAAGCGGGCGATCCCATCTACCGGTCGTCCGAAGTGCGGATGTTGTTCCTCGATGGACGCGACGACATGGCCGCCTGGGCGGAAGAGCAGCCGCTCGAATCGCGACCCGGGCGGGTGTTCGAATATTCCACCGCCACCACCGTCATCCTTGCCGACGTGGCCGCGCGCGTTCTCGCTCCGGACGGCACGCCCGACCAGCGCCGCCGCGCGGTCGACGATTTCCTGCGCGCACGCCTGTTCGAACCGCTGGGGATGGATTCCGCCACGCCCGAGTACGACGCCAGCGGAACGATGATCGGCGGCAGCCTGATCCATGCCGATGCGCGCGACTGGGCGAAATTCGGCGAATTCCTGCGCCACAAGGGCTCGCACCGGGGCGCGCAGCTGGTTCCGCGCGGCTGGATCGAGTTCATGACGCAAAGCTCGCCGCGCGCGCCCGATTACGGCGGACAGACCTGGCTCAACGTCGCCAATCAAGAGCGAGGCGACGACCAAGTGCTTTTCCCGGAACAGGGGCCGTCGACGCTGTTTGCGGCGGTGGGCCATCTCGGACAATATGTTCTGGTGTCCCCCGACCAGCGGCTCACCGTGGTGCGCTTGGGCAAGAGCGACGATGCCTTGCGCGGTCCGCTGGTGGCGGATCTGGCGGAAATCGTCGCACTCTATCCGGAGCGATAGGCGGGGTGCCTGAGCCGCTCCGTTGCGAAGGCGCGGCCCTGCTCTAAATCAGAAGTAGAAGCTGCCCTCGACCACGGTCACGCATTGTCCGCCCAGCCAGGCGCGTTCGCCCTCCAGCCGGAGCTGCAAGTCGCCCCCGCGCGCGCTGGCCTGATGCGCGGTGAAGCTGTCGCGACCGAGCCGGTCGGCCCAGAACGGCGTCAGCGCTGCATGGGCGGAGCCGGTGACGCTGTCCTCGTCCACCCCGCCACCGGGCACGAAAACGCGGCTGACCACGTCGAACTTCTCGCCCGGCGCGGTGCAGATGAACTGGTCATCACCCAGCGCACCCAGACCGCGCAGATCGGGATCGAGCGCCCGGACCTGCGCTTCGTTTTCGAACAGGAAGATATTGTAGCGGTCGGGATTGCGATGGACCTCTTCCGGCTCCGCACCGAGTAACGCAGCCGCTTCGGGCCATTCCCCCCGGGTCGTCGGAATAGCGGGCAGCGCCAGCTCGTATCCATCGCCAAGCCGCCGCACTTCGAGAACGCCGGCCTTGCGCGTGCGGAAGGTCACGCGCTCCCCACCGTCGCGCTGCAACAGCACGTGACCGCTCGCCAGCGTGGCGTGGCCGCACAGGCGGATTTCCATTGCCGGGGTGAACCAGCGCAATTCCCAGTCCGCCTCTCCGCTTTCGTCCCGCACGAGAAACGCGGTTTCGGCGAAGTTGTTTTCCTCGGCGATTGCGAGCAGCACATCATCGGCAAGCCATTCGTCCAGCGGCATGACCGCCGCCTGGTTGCCCTTGAAAGGACGGTCGGCAAAGGCGTCGACGTGCCAGTAGGGATAAGGAATGCTCATTCGGAACCCTGCTCCTTCAGCGCCTTGAATTCGTCTTTCTCGACCAGCGGATTGTCCGGCTCGTCGACATGACCTTCCGGGTCGATATGGATCAGCAGCTCCATGTCGGGAAACTGGCGGCACAAATCATGCTCGACCCGCTCGATGATGTCGTGCGCTTCGCCGACCGACATATGCGGGGGCATATCGACGTGGAACTGCACGAAATCGCGCCCGCCGCTGGTGCGGGTTCGCAAATCGTGCAGGTTCGACAGTTCGTCGTGCTTCGCCGCCGCCGCAACGAAGGCGAGGCGCTTATCTTCCGGCCATTCGCGGTCCATCAGGTGGTCGATCGCCTCGCTCGCGCCGCGCCATGCGCCCCACAGGAGCCAGGCGGCGATGCCGAGGCCGAACAGCGGGTCCGCCTTAGATAGGCCGAGATACTGGTCCAGCACCAGCGCTGCGATCACGGCGAGATTGAGCAGCAGGTCGGACTGGTAATGCACATTGTCCGTCGCGATGGCCACGGAACGGGTGCGCGCAATGACATAGCGCTGCCAGCCGATCAGCGCGAAGGTGGCGACAATCGCGATGACCGAGACGAGTATGCCTTCCTGCGCAGCGGAGGTCTGGGCATTGCCGAACAACTGGCCGATGGAGCGAAAGGCGATGCCCCCGGCCGACAGCACGATCAGCATGACCTGCACGATGGCGGCCAGCGCCTCCGCCTTGCCATGGCCGAAACGGTGATCCTCGTCCGCCGGCATGGCCGCGATCCACACGCCCACCAGCGTCGTCAGGCTGGCGATTAGGTCGAGCGCCGAATCGGCAAGGCTGCCGAGCATGGCGGTGGAACCGGTCTTCCACGCCGCCCAGCTCTTGAGCGACACCAGCAGCACGGCCACAGCGATGGAAGCGAAGGCTGCGCTGCGGGTAAGCGCCGCGCGCCTGTCAGCGCCGGAAGTCGTCGTGGCGGTCACGGATAGAGCAGCGTGTTCGACCACGCTCCTTCGGCGGTGCGGGTGAACCGGCGGCGGTCGTGCATTCGGCCAGGCCGGTCGAGCCAGAACTCTATCGCCGTGGGACGAACGCGAAATCCGGTCCAGTGGGACGGTCGCGGTATGTCGCCTTCGGGATGCGCGGCCTCGATCGCGGCAACACGCGCGAAGTAGGTGTCTCGCTCGGCAAGCGGACGCGACTGGTCGCTGGCGGCGGACGCGATCTGCGATTTGCGCGGGCGCGAATGGAAATACGCATCCGCCATGGTTGCGCTCACTTCTTCCAGCGGGCCTTCGATGCGGATCTGGCGGCGCAGGCTCTTCCAGTGAAACAAAAGCGCGGCTTGCATGTTGGCGCGGATTTCCTCGCCCTTGCGGCTCTCGGCATTAGTATAGAACACGAAGCCGTCGGCATCTTTGCCCTTCAGCAGCACCATGCGCACAGAAGGCGCACCCGCAGGCGTCGCCGTTGCCAGCGCCATGGCGTTGGGATCGTTCGGCTCGCTCGCCTCGGCTTCGGCAAACCAGGCGTCAAAAAGACCCATCGGGTCGGAGTCGGGAATTGCGCTTTCGTGGTCCATCGCCCCTGTCTCCTAGCCCCACCGGCAAAACGAGGGAACCCTCCCGCTTGCCACTTGCCACTGTCGTGCCTAGCTAACACGCCATGGCCGATCCTTACGCAACCCTGGGCGTCGCGCGCAGCGCAACGGAGAAGGACATCAAGAGCGCCTATCGCAAACTCGCGAAGGAGCTTCATCCCGACCGTAACAAGGACAATCCCGCAGCCACGGACAGGTTCGGGAAGGTCACCAACGCCTACGACCTTCTTTCCGACAAGGCGAAGCGCGCGCAATACGACCGCGGCGAGATCGACGAGGATGGCAATCCGCGGATGCCCTTCGGCATGGGCGGCGGTGGCGGGCGTTCCGGCACGGGCGGCGGCTTTCGCCCCGGTGCAGGCGGCCGCAATTACACGGCAGAAGATTTCCAGGGCTTCGGCGGCGGCGATGGCGGCCCGGACCTCGGCGACATTTTCGAAGGGCTGTTCGGCGGCGGTGCCTCGCGCAGCCGTGCAGGGCCGATGGGCGGCGGGTTCGAACAGACGCGGCGCCCCCCGGCCAAGGGCGCCAATATCCAGTACCGCCTCAAGGTCCCGTTTCTCGATGCTGCCGCGCGCATCGATCAGCGCATTACGCTGGGCGACGGCAAGACTATCGATCTGAAACTGCCCGCGGGCGTCGAAGACGGCACGCAGATGCGGCTAAAGGGCAAGGGCGAACCCGGCCCCGGCGGCGCGGGCGATGCCATCGTGACGATAGCGGTGGAAAAACATCCCTTCTTTCGCCGCGAGGGCAATGACGTGCGGCTCGACCTGCCAGTGACATTGAGCGAGGCGGTCGCCGGTGCGAAGGTCAAGGTTCCGACGGTCGACGGCCCGGTCATGCTGACGATCAAGCCCGGCACCAGCGGCGGGACGGTGATGCGCCTGAAAGGCAAGGGCTTCACTGCCAAATCCGGCACGCGCGGCGACCAGCTCGTCACGCTCGAGATCAACCTGCCGGACGATGTCTCGGAACTTGCCAAGGCGCTGGAGGGTTGGACAGACGACCGCAATCCTCGCGGCGAGCTGGGGGTCTGATCTCCCGTCACGACACCGAAAGCGGCTACGGCAAGGACGGCATGAGCGAAGCAGACCTCCCTCAAAGCGAAGAACGCGAGGTCCGCTCCCTCTCCCCCGAACAACGTCGCCTCGACGCGCTGCGCCTTCACGCGGAAAACGCGGCCGACAAGCCGTTCGTGAAGCGGGCGTTTGAAATCGCCAAGCGGGTCATCGTGGGCGCCTTCAACGACGGGATGATCCACGCAGGCAATCTCGCCTATCTTGCGCTGATCGCGATCTTCCCCTTCTTCATCACCGGGGCTGCGATCTTTTCCGCCATCGGTGAGGAAGGGGAGCGCGCCGCATCCATCAACGCCATCCTGTTCGCCTTGCCGCCGGTCGTCGCCAACGTGATCGAGCCGGTTGCCCGCGACGTGATCGATGCGCGCAGCGGCTGGTTCCTGTGGGCTGGTGGCGCGGTTGGTTTGTGGACGGTGGGCAGCCTGATCGAATCCGTGCGCGACATCCTGCGCCGCGCATACGGCACACGGGCGACGCGGGCTTTCTGGACCTATCGCCTGCTGTCCGCGGGCCTGATCGTGGGCGCGGTCGTCATGCTGCTCGTCTCGCTGATCGCGCAGGTTCTGATCGGGGCGGTGCAACAGCTGATCGAGGCGCAGGTGCCGTGGTTCGCGGATGCGCTCAGCATGCTGTCGATCTCGCGCATCGTCCCCGCGCTCGGCCTGTTCGGCTCCATCTACCTGCTGTTCTACACACTGACCCCCAGCGCCTATCGCAAGCGGCGCTATCCCAAGTGGCCGGGCGCGCTGCTGACCACGCTGTGGTGGCTGGCGGTGACGACGGCCCTGCCAATGGTGCTCCGCAATTTCTTCGCCTACGATCTCACCTACGGTGCGCTGTCGGGCATCATGATCGCGCTTTTCTTTTTCTGGCTGGTCGGCTTAGGGATGGTGATCGGTGCTGAGCTTAACGCCGCGCTCGCCGTCACGCCGGAAGAGGAAGAGAACGTCCTCGGCCAGTGGGACGATCGCGCGCGCGCCAAGCGCCGCAGGGAAGTGTCCGCAGAAGGAGGCGGGGAATGACGAAGACGGGTTTGATGCAGGGCAAGCGTGGCCTGATCATGGGGCTGGCGAACGACAAGTCGCTTGCCTGGGGCATCGCGAAGAAGCTGCACGAACACGGGGCGGAGCTCGCATTCTCCTACCAGGGCGATGCACTGCGCAAGCGGGTCGAGCCGCTGGCCGCGCAACTGGACAGCGATTTCCTGTTCGATTGCGACGTGTCCGACATGGGCAGGCTCGATGCAGCGTTCGACACGCTCAAGTCACGCTGGGAAACGATCGATTTCGTCGTCCATGCCATCGGATTTTCGGACAAGAACGAGCTGCGGGGCAAATATCTCGACACCAGCCTCGACAATTTCCTGATGACGATGAACATCTCCGCATACTCGCTGGTCGCCGTGGCGAAGCGGGCGAGTGCGATGATGCGCGAAGGTGGCAGCATACTGACGCTGACCTATTACGGCGCCGAAAAGGTCATCCCGCATTACAACGTCATGGGTGTCGCCAAGGCCGCGCTGGAAACCAGCGTGCAGTACCTTGCCAATGATCTCGGCCCCGACGGCATTCGCGTGAACGCGATCAGCGCCGGACCGATCAAGACGCTGGCGGCGAGCGGCATCGGTGACTTCCGTTACATCCTGAAGTGGAACGAGCTGAACTCCCCGCTGCGCCGCAATGTCACGATCGAGGACGTCGGCGGATCGGGCCTGTATTTCCTCTCCGACCTGTCGTCGGGCGTGACGGGCGAAACGCATCATGTGGATGCGGGTTACCATGTGGTCGGCATGAAGCAGGAAGACGCGCCGGATATCGCACTGGGCTGAACGCGCTTTCCTCGTGCCTATGTTTCCTCTATGTTCCATGCGGAACCTGACAGGAGATGATGATGGCACAGGGTGGATGTCGCTGCGGCGCGGTGCGTTACGAGGTCGAAGGCGCGGCGGTGCACCATGCGCTGTGCCATTGCCGCGACTGCCAGATGGCGAGCGGGTCGCCCATGGTCGCATGGCTGGCGATACCGACCGACAATTTCCGCATCACGAAGGGTGAGCCGCAAAGCTACGAATCGCACGCCGGTTCGCAGCGACAGTTCTGCGGCACGTGCGGCACGCCGCTGTTCTTCATCAACGAAAAGACTCTGCCGGGCGTGGTAGACGTTCAGTCGGTCACACTGGATGATCCAGACGCCGTGACACCGCAAGCGCAGATCCAGACGGCCGAACGGCGTAGCTGGATGCAAACCCTCGGCGATCTGCCGGAGTTCGAACGCTACCCCAGCCAGTAGGTCAGGCGAGCTTGCGGATAAGCTCGTCCTCGACCACCGCGGCGCTCGGCTGGTCGGGCCAGATGCCGCGCGTATCGTAGACCGCCTTCCGCATCCGTTCCTGCAAGGGGACGGATTTGAACACGTCGTGATCGACGAGGACGATGAAGACGTCGCAATCTTCTAGCGCGCTGTCGATATCGGTCAGACCGGCACCTGTCTCCGCGAACTCGCGGGGAAGCTCCGAAATATAAGGTTCGACCACGGACACCCGTTCACCGAACTGGCGAGCCAATGTTGCCGCAACGAGCCGGGCCGGTGACTCTCGCAGATCGTCGATATTCGCTTTGAATGCGAGGCCGAGACAGGCGATCTTCGATCCCGGATGCGCTTCGACCAGCTCGGTCGCTCGAGCGATCACGTGGCGGATCTTGTTGTCGTTGACGCCGCGCGCGGTGCGGATCAGCGGCGAATGCTCCGGCGCGCCGTTGACGATGAACCACGGATCCACCGCGATGCAGTGCCCGCCCACGCCTGGCCCCGGCGTCAGGATATTCACGCGCGGATGGCGGTTGGCGAGCTTGATGACTTCCCACACGTCGAGGTCCATCGCATCCGCGATGACTGACAATTCGTTGGCGAAGGCGATGTTGACGTCGCGATAGGCGTTTTCGACCAGCTTGGTCATTTCCGCGCTGCGGGCATCGGTGGTGACGCAGGCGCCGCGCACGAACCTTTTGTAAAAGGACAGCGCCTTTCGCGCACAGCGCGGCGTGATCCCGCCGATCGAGCGGTCGTTGTTCGTCAGTTCCTCAATGATTCGACCGGGCAGCACCCGCTCCGGGCAATAGGCGATGGCAATGTCAGGCGTGCCTTCGCACAGGCCCGGCACCTTCAAATCGGGGCGCTTCTTTGCGATGAGGTCGCGCATCTGCTCGGTCGTGCCGACGGGCGAGGTGGATTCAAGGATGATCGTATCGCCAGCCTTCAGCACCGGCGCGACATTCTCCGCCGCCGCAAGGACATAAGAGATGTCGGGCGTGTGCTTGCCGTCCTTCGCGAAAGGCGTGGGCACGGCGATGACGAACACGTCCGCTTCAGCCACGTCGGTCGAGGCTTTGAGCAGCCCGCGCTGCACGACCCCCTGCACCAGCGCCTCCAGATCGACCTCCTCGATATGGATCGCGCCGCGGTTGATCGTGTCGACAACCTCCTGCGTGATATCGACGCCGTGAACCGGCATCCCGGCGCGCGCGATGACTGCCGCGGTGGGCAACCCGATATAACCGAGCCCGACGACGCAGACCTGGGGGGCGTTCTGCCCTTTCATACGCTCACTTCCCGAATGCGATTTCTTCGGATGCGGGCATGGCAGGGAGAGGTAAATTTAGCGGTAACGATGGAGCGGGGCTGGACGAAAATCCAAAAGAGTTCGACTGGCCCACCCCACTACCGATCTCAAACTATTTAATAGGAACGTAAATTGACGGTGGAGTGAGCATTTCTTCGCATTTTCCGTTTCCAAATACCTCTCGGTTCCCGCTTCTCATAATCTCGGTAAAATCAAGGTTCTTTTGGAGAAGATATAGATAATGATCGCCTGAGAATTCATAAGCATCAAAAGTCGTTTGCTCATACTTCGAGGATATTCTGGCTCGATAAAGCCGACATTGACGCTCGTCTGAATTGCACCGAGATATAGTCATCTCACGATGGGAAAGAATGACTGGACCTCGGTTCATCACAACGCTGCAATCTTTCCCGACACACGATTGGGCATTTTCAAAGTGACATACCCAAGCGTTTTCGGTGAACGGCCCATTATCTCCCGGAGCGTACGTAATAATTTCAGCCAACGGGAGCAAAATAGCGATTATCGGTTTCATCAATGTTCTCCTCAAAACGCTCGACACGATTTGGCTGCCCTACCGCCTATACGAATGAGACTAACTGCCGCGCACATTTCCGGCCAGCAAATCCGCGATCCGGCCTGAACTCTTCCCATCACCGAACGGGTTGTGCGCGCGGGCCATGGCTTCGTAGGCCTCCGCGTCGTCTAGGAGACGGCTGGCCTCGCTGACAATGGTGGCGGGGTCGGTGCCAACCAGTTTCGCGGTGCCTGCTGCGACGCCCTCCGGCCGCTCGGTGGTTTCGCGCATTACCAGCACCGGCTTTCCGAGCGCGGGGGCTTCTTCCTGCACGCCGCCGCTGTCGGTCAGCATCAGCGTCGCGATGTCGAGCAGGCGGGCAAAGTGCGGATAGTCAAGCGGCTCGATCAGCGCGACATTGTCCAGCCCCTCCAGCGTGGAGTTCATCACCTTGCGGACATTGGGGTTGAGATGGACGGGGAAGATCGCCGCCACATCCTCGCGCGCGGCGAGCTGGCGGATGGCCGAGGCGATCCCCTCCATCCCGCCGCCAAAATTCTCGCGCCGGTGACTGGTGACGCCGATGATGCGCTTGCCTGCGAAGCGCGCCTCGAGATCGGCAAGGCCGCTCGCCAGCGCGGGTTCGCGTTCGATCTTCGCCGTGACCCAGTGCAGCGCGTCGATCACCGTGTTGCCTGTGACGTGGACTGTGGCTGCGTCGATATTCTCCGCCCGCAATGCCGCTGCCGAAGTCTCGGTCGGCGCAAAGTGGAGCGCGGCGATGCTGCCGATGACCTTGCGGTTCACTTCCTCGGGCCAGGGATGGTAGATATTGCCGCTGCGAAGCCCGGCCTCGACATGGCACACGCGGATCTTGCGGTAATAGGCCGCCATCGCGCCTGCCATCGCTGTCGCCGTGTCGCCTTGCACCACCACCCAGTCGGGCTGCTCCTCGTCGATCACCGCGCCGATCCCGGTAAGCAGCCGCGCGGTCAGCGCATCGAGCGTCTGATCCGGCTGCATGACGTCGAGATCGTGGTCCGGCACAAGCCCGGCAATCTCCAGCACCTGGTCGAGCATCCCGCGATGCTGCCCGGTCACGCAGACGCGGCTGTCGAAGCGCGAGTCGTCGGCCAGCGCGTGGCACAGCGGGAAGAGCTTGATCGCTTCGGGGCGCGTGCCGAAGACGGTGAGGATGCGTATGGGCTGGCTCATGCCAACGCCCCTAGCGCAAAAGCGTTAAATCGCGGTTGTGCGCGGCTTACGGCTGAGTCGGGCTGGGCAGCGGTTCGGCATCGGCGGCATCGGCTTCGGACTGCTGTTCCCGCTCGATCCGTTCCATGTATTCACGTTCGATCTGTTCGACCCGCTCCTGCTCTTCAGCCGTGCGCTCATCGATTTCCGAGAGACGCTCCGCCCGCGCTTCCTCGATCAGCTGGCTGAAACGGACGTTCTGGCCGGTGGCGCGTTCCTCGAACGCCTGGTCGATCAGCTCCGCCGTGCAGCCCGCCGCGCCGGTCGCGCCAACGGGCGTACAGGCGTACTGGCCGTAAGGGCTGTTGGTTTCGTAGCTGAGCACGCGCTTGGTCCAGCTTTCGTTCGCCGGATCGCCGCTGAGGCGCAGGTTTTCAGGGATGCGATAGCGCTCGTTCTCGGACTTACGGGCACAGACCACGATCTCGTTGCCGGTCGACTGCGGACATTCGTCGTCGCCGTAGATGATCAGCTGGTTGACGGTATAGTCGCTGTCCGTGCTGCCCGCTTCGAGCGCGGCCTCCTGCCCGAAGGCAGTGACAGGTGCGGTCAGCGCGAGAGTGGCGAGTACGGGAAGGAGCGTTTTCATGATCATCTCTTGCAACGAATAAGCCGCCGATAAGCTCCGGCGGCGGTGAACTGCGGCTGAAGCGTCAGACCCGTTCCGAGAGGCGGATGGCTAGACGGCAGCCAAGCCGGATCGCGCCGGAAAGCAGCGCATAGGCGGGCGCGCGTTCCGCCCCCGCGGCAAGGGCCGCATCGCGATGCTCACGCTCGTCGTCACGGAATTCGCGGATCATGTCGGCAAGCTCGGGATCGTCGCCATCGGCCTCCAGCGCGTCGAGCTGCTGCGAGTAATGCTCGTCGATCTCGGTCTCGATCGCGGCGGTGCAGGCCATCGCCGCTTCCGGGCCAAGCAACGCCGTTCCCGCGCCGAGCGCATAGCCGGCGACGTTCCAGAACGGATGCAACGCGGTCGGGCGGATGCCCCGCCGGGTAAGCAGCGCGTCGAACTGTTCGCGATGCCGTTCCTCCTGCGCCTGCATGGCGCGGATTTCGGTCGAGTGCGGGCCACGATCGCCCATCACGGCAAGCTGGCCGGCGTAGATACGGCTCGCACCGAATTCGCCTGCCTGGTCGACCCGTATCATCGCTTCGCGTCTTGAGTCAGTCATTTCGCGACCCTGTCACGTTTGGCGAGCAGTGTGAAGATCGCCAGCGCACCAAGCGTCGATACGAGGAAATTCCAGCCAGCGAGGCTGATGCCGAACAGGGACCACGGCGCGACATCGCAGCGGATCAGCGGGGCGTTCATGATCGCGTCCATCGGGTCTGCGCCGGGTGCCGGCGCGGCAGTGGTGGAACAGGAGGTCAGCCCTTCCCACCAGCCGTATTCGACGCCCGCGTGAAAGCCGCCGATAAGGCCGGAGGTCAATATACCGCCCGCGGCAAGCGCGACGAAAAGCCAGCGCGGCTTCAGGACGTAGCCTACCAGGGCCAGCGCCACAGCCGCGAAGTGCGGCCAGCGCTGCCACCAGCACATCTCGCATGGATGCAGGCCAAATCCGTATTGCGAAACATAGGCTCCGCCCAGCAGCAGCGCAGGCAGGGCCACGGCGAGAGCATGGGCCAGCCGCAGGTTCGGATCCGCGCGCATCGTCTGCCTCAGTTGGGGCGGCGGGCGACAGCGACGGTGCTGCCGCGACGCAGGGTTTCCAGCGCGTAATGCAGCTGGAAGTCCTCGATCCCCTGCTTCTCCAGATCCTCGGCGGTCTGGGTGAAGCGCGGGTCGTCCTTGTTGTCGCTTTCCAGATCCTTGTCTTCGAGAGCGAGTTCGTTGATCAGGTGACCACGCAGATCGCTTTCGCGGTAGCTGAACTTGGCGCGCTTCGCGGCGTCGGGATCGGACAGCTGCGGCACGGTGATATCGGGCTTGATGCCGCCTTCCTGCACAGCCCGGCCCGAAGGCGTGTAGTAGAGCGCGGTCGTCAGCTTGAGTGCGCTGTCGCGGGTCAGCGGCAGCAGCGTCTGCACGCTACCCTTGCCGAAGCTGCGTTCGCCCATGATGATCGCGCGCTGGCGATCCTGCAAGGCGCCGGCGACGATTTCCGATGCGGACGCAGAACCGGCGTCGATCAGCACGATCATCGGCACATCGGACGCGACATCGCCGCGATAGACGGTTTCGGATTCGTAATAGATCGCCTCACCCCGCGTGCGCCCGCGCTGCGACACGATCTGCCCATCGGACAGGAACAGGTCGGACAGCGCCACGGCCTCATCAAGCGAGCCGCCGGGGTTGGAGCGCAGGTCGAGCACGAGCCCGTTGAGACGTCCTGCGGCCTGCTTCTTCATCGCGGTAACCGCATCGTAGACATCGCGTCCGACATCGCGGGAGAACTCGTTGACGGTTACGACGCCGATCTTGCCGGTCTGCAATTCGTAGGTCACCGGCTCCAGCTCGATCACGCTGCGGGTCACGACGGCATCGAAGGGTTCATCGCGGCCGGGGCGCACGATGGTCAGCTCGATCGAGCTGCCCGCTTCGCCGCGCATCTGGGCCACCGCCTCGTCGAGGTCGAGGCCATAGATCAACTTGCCGTCGAGATGGGTGATGAAATCGCCCGCCTTCAGCCCGGCCTTCTCCGCCGGACTGCCGCGCATCGGGGAGATGATCTTCACCGCGCCGTCTTCCATCGTCACCGAGATGCCGAGACCCTGGTAATTTCCGTCGATCATGGTTTCGAGCCGCTGCAGCGCGCTGCCATCCAGATAGCCGGAATGCGGATCGAGCGATGCGAGCATCCCGTCGATCGCGCCGCGCACGAGCTTGTCGTCTTCGACGTCTTCGACATAGCTCGACTTGATACGCTGGTAGACTGCGAAGAGCTTGGCGAATTCCGGACTGGTGCGCCCGTCCACCGCAGCCATGCTGGCGGTGGTTACGGGGAGGATCGCCACAGCGGTCACCAGAGCCGCCGCGCGAATCGTCGAAGCAAATTTCATGCGCAGTCCTTTTGTCCTTGGTGCGAGCCTATAGCGCCCCTCCGCTTAACGCCAGCTTGCATGAGGAGACGCAGTTCAGCCGATATAGTCGAGCGGATTGACCGGCTCGCCATTCCGGCGAAGCTCCAGTGCCACGGCCGGGCGGTCCGGCGCGGCGACGCCAAGTGGCGAGCCGGAAACCAGATTTTCGCCAACCTCGACATCGACGCGAACCATTCCGGTGATAAGGCTGACCCAGCCGCCGCCGTGGTCGACAATCACGATGCGCCCGTATCCGCGGTAGGGCCCGGCAAAGGCGACGCGGCCTGCGCCCGGCGTAACGATCTGCGCGCCGGGACGCGGGGCGAGCACCACACCCTCGCTCAGCAAGCCCGTGTCCGCAATGGCGCCGAACCCAGCGAGCGTTCGTCCATCGACGGGAGCGCGGTAAGGGCGTGGAGCGCCCCGGTCAGCGCTGCGAAGCGGCGCCACCTCGGCAGTGACGGCACGTTGCGGTTGCGCGGGCCGCAGCACGGGGCCGGGCAAAGCGGCTAGCCGTTCGCGCAATTCGCCCGCCTCGTCGAGCCTGTCCACCAGCGCGTCCAGGTCGCGCGCCTCTTCCGCAAGCGCGAGCGCCCGCTCCGATTCCCGCCCGGCAGTGCCGGCCAGATCGCGCGCCGCCAGCCGCTGCTTCGTCGCGAGCGCGGCAAGCTGCTGCTGGCGCTGCGCAAGTTCGCCCTCCCCCGTGCGCAGGACTTCGATCGCCTGCTGCGCCTCTCGCTGGAGCGCACGGCTGCGGTCGAGATCGGCGCGCAGATCGGCGGTGCGGCGTGCGACTTCGGGTGCGGCGTTGGCGAGCATGACGCGCAGATAGACGGCATCCTTGACCGACCCGGGCCGGAACACCGACAGCGCGGCGGGGCGGCGGGCGAACCGTTGCAACGCGGCGGTCAGCCCGACGACCGGCTTCTGTCGCTTCGCCATGCGGGTGCGGATCGCGCGCTGCTGCCCAGCGATGAGTCCCATGCGGGCCTCTGCCACCGCGAGCCCTGCTTCGCTCTGCTGGATGCGGGCGGCGATTGCGGCGGCTTCCTGCGTGGTCTTCTGCGCCGTCTGCGTGGCGGAGCGGGCACGGCGTTCTAGCGTCTCTGCCCGCTTTGCCGCGCTGCTCTGCTGGGCGAGCGCCCGGTCGAGCGCGGCCCGCGACTGCGCAGCGTCAGTGTAGCCTGCGCTACGCTGCCCCAATACCGGCGGGCCGAACGCGGCGAAACCGGCAAGGGTTACCGAAAACAACAGGATGGCGGGCAAGCGTGGCGTCATGGCCCTACCCTGCCCTATGATAGGGATGCCCGGCAATGATCGTCGTCGCGCGATAGAGTTGTTCGGCCAGCATCGCGCGAACCATCAGGTGCGGCCAGGTCGCCTTGCCGAAGGACAGCAGCAGGTCCGCCTCTGCCCGTTCGGCTTCGGCATGGCCGTCGGCAGCGCCGATAATGAAACGCGCCTCACGCACGCCGTTGTCGCGCCAGCGGCTGAGATGTCCGGCCAAGGCCTCCGAGGAATAGTCGCGCCCGCGTTCGTCGAGCAGGACCGTCTTCGCCGGGCGCAGCGAATCGGGGATCCTGCCGCCACTTTCCGGCAGTTCTGTATGCTTGAATGGCCAGCCGATGCGCGTCTCGTACCGCTCCAGCAGCTCGGCCTCTGGCGAGCGCGCTATTTTTCCACGCGCCACGATGTGGAGGAGCATGACCGCCCTCCCCAGCGACGTCAGGCGTTGCCGGCGGCGGCGCCCTCGCCGAAGCCCCACATCCGCTCCAGATTGTAGAAGCTGCGGACTTCGGGGCGGAACAGGTGGACGACCACGTCGCCAGCGTCGATCAGCACCCAGTCGGCGGCCGGCAGGCCTTCGACGCGCGCACTGCCGAAGCCCGCGTGCTTGACCCGCTCCGCCAGCTTGCTGGCCATCGCCGCAACCTGCCGCGTGGAGCGGCCAGTGGCGATCACCATGTGATCGGCAATCGAGCTTTTGCCCGCGAGCGGGACCGAGACGATGTCCTGCGCCTGATCGTCGTCGAGGCTTTCGAGCACGAGTTTGTGCAGCGCGTCCGAATCCGTGCCGGCATCTGCGGGCGGGACGTTGACGATGGAATTGGCGTTATCGATGGGCATGGATGCTCTGGCGTTCATGAAAAGGATCTGGGCTCCGTGGTCCGCATGTCAAGCTGGCGAACCGGCAGGCAGTCATGCCTGTGTCCCCAGATTTGAATGTGGGATGAGCGAGCGCGTCAGCTGGTCGCGGACCGGCGAGCCGGTATGGCGTGCGGCCCAATCGGGATCGGCGCGACGGATGGCCGTCGCCGAGCGCGGATCGGGGTCGAAACGCAGTGCAATCAGCGCAGGGGCGCTCCACTTGCCGGAGTGGCGAAAACTGGCGGCGTCGATCCGGTAGCGGCGCATCCAGGCCGCGGCGGGGCTCGCTGCAGCACGGGCATCATAGCCCGGACGGGCGATGACCGCAATCGGCATGGTGCGGGCGATCCCGCGCCAGTCTCGCCAGCGGTGAAACTGAGCAAGATTGTCCGATCCCATCAGCCAGACGAAGTCGGTGCGCGGGAAGCGGCGCTTCACGGCCTTGAGCGTGTCCACCGTATAGGGCGAGCCCAGCTCGCGCTCGATCGCGGAGACGCGGATCGGTGCGCGTCGGGCCTGCTTGCGCGCAGAGCGGACCCGCGCGCCCAGCGGTGCCATGCCGTCACGCGGTTTCAGCGGATTGCCGGGCGAAACCAGCCACCACACCTCGTCCAGCCCCAGCGCACGTAGGGCGAAGAGCGAGATGCGTCGGTGCCCGCCATGCGCGGGGTTGAAACTGCCGCCGAGCAGGCCGACCCGGCGCGGCGGCGCGGTTCTCACCGGCGTGTGCTCACACGGCTGCTCAAGGGCGCGTCTGGCCGGTGCCGCGGACCTGCCACTTGTAGGTGGTCAGCCCTTCCAGCGCGACCGGTCCGCGCGCGTGGAGCCGTCCGGTCGCAATGCCGATCTCCGCGCCGAGGCCGAATTCCCCACCATCGGCGAACTGGCTGGAAGCGTTGCGCATCACGATGGCGCTGTCGACTTCGGCAAGGAATCGCTCCGCCGCGTCGTCATCCGACGTCACGATGGCATCGGTGTGACCCGAACTGTGCTCGGCTATGTGCGCCAGCGCTTCGTCCATTCCGGCGACGGTCTTCACCGAGAGGATCGCGTCGAGATATTCCGTGTCCCAATCGTCATTGGCTGCCGCACTGATTCTCGGATCGAGCGCTTGCGCGCCTGCATCGCCGCGCAGGGCGCAGCCGCTGTCGAGCAAAGCGCCCACCACCGCCGCACCTTCGCCGAAGCTTTCGTCGATCAGCAGCGTTTCCATCGCCCCGCAAATGCCGGTGCGCCGCATCTTGGCGTTGAGTGCGATTTCCCGCGCCATTTCCGCGTCGGCCGCCGCGTGGACATAGGTGTGGCATATGCCGTCGAGGTGAGCGAGCACCGGGACGCGCGCGTCTTTCTGAACGCGCTCGACCAGGCTCTTGCCCCCGCGTGGCACGATCATGTCGATGAGGCCGCTTGCCTTCAGCATATCGCCAACCAGCGCGCGGTCCTGGTCCGGAACCAGCTGCGCGGCTTCGGCAGGCAGGCCAGCCTCCGCCAGCCCTTCGCCGAACGCCTTGGCGAGCGCGGTGTTCGAATGCACCGCTTCGCTACCGCCCCGCAGCAGCGCCGCATTGCCCGACCGAACGCAGAGCGCGGCCGCATCGACGGTGACGTTGGGGCGGCTTTCGTAGATGATGCCGATGAGCCCGATCGGAACCCGAACGCGCGACAGTTCGAGGCCGTTGGGGCGCGAGGTCCGCTCGATGACCTGGCCGACCGGGTCATCCAGCGTAGCGACCTGCCGCACCGCGTCGGCGATGGCGGCGATGCGGCCTTCGTCGAGCTTCAGCCGATCCAGCAGAGCCCCGGTCAATCCTTTCGCCTCGCCTGCGGCCATGTCCGTTGCATTGGCGGCGAGAATCTCTTCCTGCGATGCCTCGATGCGGTCGGCAGCCGCCAGCAGCCCCTTGGCCTTGGCATCGCTGCCAAGCCGCGCAAGCTGGCGCTGCGCTGCCCGCCCGGCCTTGCCAAGCGCCTGTATCAGTTGAGATTTGTCGTCGGTGTGAGTTTGTATCTGTGTAGCCATACGCGCGAGCGTAACATCCCTGCGCCAGCTTGTCAGCCGCAGTATTCCGCCATTTTTCCGTGGGGGAGGGAGGAACGAATCGGGACCCGAGCCGCTGCAAATGCGCAAGCGGGCTGATCGTTCCCGAGATTCTTGCAAATGAAACGATTCATCCCGGGACTCACTCAACTCACCCAATATAACCCCGCGTTAGTTTGCCCTGTTAATCTTCGCTCCCTAGGCCCGCGGCACACATAACGGGTCGTGGGGACTTAATTTTTGACGCATACAGCCAGCAAGGTCCGGCTTGGGCAACGCATTGCCCGTTGGTTTCCGGAGCGCGAATTCTTCATGCGCTCGCAGGGACAGGTCCGCTTCATTACCATCACCACGAAATTGCAGATGCTCGTAGCCGGCGGTATTGCCGCCGCACTGCTCGTCTGGGCGCTGAGCATGGGCGGTATGGCGATCGCGCAGGTTCGGGCGTCGTCGGAAGCCGCCTCTCTGCTTGCGCGTGAAGCCAAGGTCGCCAAGTCGGAAAGCCGGGTGGCAGCCTATCGCCACGATATCGACGCCGTCGCGACCGATCTGGAAAAGCGGCAGGCCTTCATCGAGGAAATGGTCGAAGCCCTGCCCGCCGACATCACGGGCGACGCCACCCATTCCGACAGCACCGGCGAAGCTGCGAAGACGGTCGACAAGGTCAGCGCCTCGCTTCCCGAGGCCGCCGCGCTCGCCAAGGTCGAAGCCCGCCAGCTCGCTCTGGTGGAGCGGTTGACCCGATTCGCCGATGCGCGCGCCGCCAGCGCCGCGCAGGCGATCCGCAAGCTGGGCCTCGATCCCGATGCCATCGTCCGCAGCGCAGGCAGCGCGCAGGGTGGTCCGCTCGAAAAGTTCGAGCTGGACGATCCGCGCTTCGAGCGACTGGGCCTCAGCCTCGCGCGGATGGACGCGCTGGAGCGTGGGCTTGCCGGCATCCCGCAGGTCATGCCTGCCGACATCCGCTCGATTTCCTCTGGCTTCGGTTTCCGCCGCGATCCCTTCACTGGCGGGGGTGCGATGCACTCAGGCCTCGATTTCCGCGGCCCGCGCGGTGCCCCGATCCATGCCGCCGCAGCAGGCCGGGTCAGCTTCGTCGGCGTCAAGTCCGGCTATGGCAACACGGTGGAGATCAGCCACGGCAACGGCCTCATGACGCGCTACGCCCATATGTCGCGCTTCAATGCAAAGGTCGGTCAGAAGGTCGACGCTGCCGAGGTGATTGGGGCGATCGGCAGCACCGGTCGCTCTACCGGACCGCACCTGCACTTTGAAGTGCGGATCAACGAACGCGCGGTGAACCCGCGTCCCTTCCTGGAGACAGCCCCCAATGTTCTCAAAGAAGCCCGACGACTTCCCCAGCGCGGCGGCGCCTAAGATGGCGAAACCGATGGCAGGCGGCTCCACCTTCTCCGTGATTGGATCGGATGTGACGATCACCGGCAATATCTCGGCATCGGTCGACCTTCATGTCGATGGCCGGATCGAAGGCGATATCGAATGCTCCAACCTCGTCCAGGGCGAGGGGAGCGAGATCAACGGCGCAGTCGTGGCGGAAAGCGCGCGGCTGGCAGGGCGGGTCAAGGGCTCGGTCGTCTCGCGCGAACTGGTGATCCTCAAGAGCGCGCAGATCGAGGGCGACGTCAACTACGACACGCTGACGGTCGAACAGGGCGCGCAGATCGAAGGCCGCTTCGGTGCGCGCAAGGCGCAACCCGGCGCCAGGTCAGCAGCTCAATCGCCCAAGGCTGACGACGACCAGGCGCACCTGACGCTCGCGAGCTGATTTAGGCTCAGCCGCGCAGTTCCTGTTCGCGCAGGGTCTTGCGGTCGAGCTTCCCGATCATCGTCTTTGGCAATTCCTGACGGATGGTGACGCCGGCAAGCCGCTCGTGCTTGCCGAGCCGCCCGTTCGCCCAGTCGCGCAGCATATCGCCGGTAACATCGTGCGCCTCGTCGTTGAGCGTGACGAAGGCCTGTGGCCTCTCGCCGAGGTAGTCGTCGGGCACGCCGATCACCAGCACCTCCTTGACTGCCGGATGCGGCTGGACGGCCTTTTCGACCTCGCTGGGAAAGACCTTGAAGCCACCGACCGCGATCATGTCCTTGATCCGGTCGACAATGCGGAGGAAGCCGTGCTCCTCCCACTGCGCGACATCGCCGGTGCGTAACCAGCCGTCCTGCACCACCTTGGCATCGGCATCGGGCCGGTTCCAGTATCCGCGCATGATCTGCGGGCCGCGCACGGCGAGTTCGCCCGGCTCGCCTTCGGGCGCGGCACGGGTGGGGTCTTCCTTGTCGAGCAGGCGGACTTCGGTGCGTGGCAGGACTTGGCCGATGGTGCCGGCCATATCGCCCGCCTCGTAAGGATTGGTGCTGACCACGCCGGAGCTTTCGGTGAGACCGTAGCCTTCCACCAGTCGCGCTCCGCTGCCTGCCTCGAATTTCGCCTTCAGCACCGCATTGAGCGGTGCGCCGCCCGAAATGCAGATCTTCAGCGATGAAAAGTCGGTCGAAGCGAAGTCCGGGTGGTCGAGCAGCGCCTGATACATGGTCGGTACGCCCGGAAGCGCGGTTGCCTTGACCCGTGCCAGCGTCTTGAGCGCGTCCTTGGCATCGAAACGCGGCAGCATGGCAATGCACCCGCCTTTCAGCATGGTGCGGTTGAGCACGCAGGTGTTGGCGAAGACATGGAACAGCGGCAGCACGCCGAGAATCACGTCATCCGCATCGTGCTTCCACGGGTCGATCGCATTCACCTGACGCGCATTGGCGGAGAGGTTCTGATGTGTCAGCATGGCGCCCTTGGGCACGCCCGTCGTGCCGCCGGTATATTGCAGCAGCGCAATGTCCTGCACGGCGTCGAGCGCGACCGGCTGCGGCGCGCCTGCGCCGAGCATGTCCGACCAGCGCAGCACGTCGGCGCGTTTCGGGAGTGGGAAAAGCTTGTTCCGCCCGAGCAGGCGCAGAGCCAGTCCCTTCGCCTTGGGCAGCGCATTGGCCAGATGGCCCACCACCAGCGTTTCCAGCGAGGAACGGTCGAGCACATCGAGCGCGGTGGGCAGCAGCGCGGGCACGTTGAGCGTGACGAGCGCCTTGGCCCCGGAATCCTCTACCTGCTGGCACAGCTCGTCCGCTGTGTAGAGCGGAGAGAAATTGACCACCACCGCGCCCGCCATCAGCGCGCCGTAATAGGCGGCGACGTACATCGGCACATTGGGCAGAAAGAGGCCGATCCGATCGCCCTTGGCAAAGCCTGCGGCCTGCAATCCGGCGGCGAAGCTTCGCGCAGCATCGGCCAGTTCGCGATAGGTAAAGCGCCGCCCCATGAAGTCGACGGCCGGCGCGTCCGGCGTGCGCTCTGCCGAAGCCAGGAACATCTCCGGCAGGGTCAGGGGCGGGAGATCGAGGTCCCACGCGCAGGCGTGACGATAATCGGCTTTGCTGACATCCATGTCAGCAATCATGCGCGGGGCGCGGCGATGGCGCAAGCAAAACCGCCTGCGCCCTCACCTCGCTTCGGCAGTCTTATCAGGAGCCTGCGGCGTCGCCTTCGCCCTTGCGGGCTTCGAGCCATGCCGCGGCTTCGGCTTCCTGCGCGGCTTCGGCAGCAGCCTTTTCCGCGTCCTGGCGCTCACGCCGCAGTTCCTCGATCAGGCGTTCCTTGTCCGAACCGCCCAGCGCCTTCTCGTCCGAAGGCGTTTCCTCGATACCGGCCTTCTTCGCGGCCTTGGCGACGACGGCGTCGAGTTCACGCTGCGAGCACAGGCCAAGCGTGACCGGGTCCTTCGCCTGGATGTTCTGGATGTTCCAGTGCGAGCGATCGCGGATGGCGTTGATCGTGTTGCGCGTCGTGCCGATCAGCTTGCCGATCTGCGCGTCGGTGATTTCCGGGTGATTGCGCAGCAGCCACGCGATGCCGTCGGGCTTGTCCTGGCGCTTCGACACGGGCGTGTAGCGCGGGCCCTTGGTGCGGCTGACGGAGACCGGTGCACGCTGCATCTGCAGGCGGTATTCGGGGTCGTTCTGACCCTTCTCGATCTCGACATGGCTCAACTCGCCCGCGTGAACCGGATCGCGTCCGGTGTATTTCGCGCCTGCCAGGTCGTCCGCCATCGCCTGGACTTCGAGGATGTGCAGACCGCAGAATTCGGCGATCTGTTCGAAGGAAAGCGCGGTGTTGTCGATCAGCCATGCGGCTGTCGCGTGCGGCATCAGCGGGGTTTCGTCGGCCACGGGAATCTCCGGTAAAAATAGAAGGGCCGCCCCTTTCGGAGCGGCCGTTGCGCCTTGCGGTGTAGGCGCTGGCGGCGCTTTGGGCAAGGTCTTTCGCCCCGCACCGCCTCCAGCAACGCTTGGGTAACTCCTTATGCCTTATACGCGTGCAGTTCTAGGGGAAGGGAGACGCGCCCATGCGCCAACTGTTCGTCATGCTCCTGGCTGGCCTGCTGGCCGCCTGCGGGGGCGAGGAAGATTTCAACACATCCTTCGATCGTCCGCAGGCAGACGTTCTCGCGGCGCTCGGCAAAATCGACGCGCGCCCGCAGATCGGCTTCATCACCGCGGCGAGTTCCATCAAGCACAGCCGGCCGAGCGACGATACGATTGCCTTCACCATCCTCAGCCCCGACGGGTCGGAGCAGGCGCAATACGCGTTCCGCGTCGAGGCGGTGGAAGCCGGCAAGTCGGTCGTCCACACCACCATCGACGTGCCGGCGGTCAAGCTGAAAGTCGGCAAGGAGGATATGTACGTATCCGAATGGAAGCTGACCGTGGCCGTCCGCAAGGCGATGAAGGCGCTGACCAGATCCATGAAGTCCGGCTCCTCCGGCACGCGCGAGGTTGCCGCAATCGGCGAACTGATCGGCCTCACCGGAGTGCTGCTCGACCCGTCCAAGGTGCAGGAGGCGGAACTTCTCGCCAGCGACATGACTGCTGCGAGCGAGGAATGGGCCAAACAGGCGCAATGGAACGAGGACAACCAGGGCGACTGGGCCAGCACCGATTCCGCCATGGACGACGCCGACGGCAGCGAAATCGCAGCCAACGATATCTCGTCGAGCGATGTGGAAGGCAGCGCGGCTTCGGGATACGACCCCGAAGGCAGCGACCCGTCCGACGACGACGATTTCGACAGCGACTTCGGCGAACCTTCGGGCGACTGGTAAGCCGAACTACATCGCCAAAACGATCTTCCCGATGTGGTCGCCCGCTTCCATGCGCTGATGCGCGGCGGCGGCTTTCGCCATCGGGAAGATCCGGTCCATCACCGGGCGCAGTTCTCCGCTGGCGAACAGCGGCCACGCGTTCTGATTGATGTCCTGCGTCAGCAGCGCCTTGAAATCGCCGGAGCGCGGGCGGAGTGTCGATCCGGTCAGGGTGAGGCGCTTTTGCATGACCTCCGCCATGTTGATTTCCGCCTTGAAGCCGCCCTGCACGGCGATGGTGACGTGTCGCCCGTCCGGCATCAGGCAGGCCATGTCCCGCGCGACGTAATCGCCCGCCACCATGTCGAGCACCAGTTCGACGCCTGCCCCGTCGGTGATGCGCTTTACCTCCTCGACGTAATCCTGCGCCTTGTAGTCGATAGCGTGGTCGGCGCCGATTTCGCGTGCAGCATCGCATTTCGCCTCGCTGCCGCAGGTCACGATCACGGTCATGTCGAAGGCCTTGCACAGCATGATCGCCATGGTGCCGATCCCGCTGGTGCCGCCGTGAACGAGGATCGTTTCGCCATCGCGCGCCAGGCCGCGCTGGAAGACATTGTGCCACACGGTGAAAAGCGTTTCGGGCAGTGCGGCGGCCTCTTCCATCGGCATGGAAGCGGGCACCGGCAGGCAATGGCGCGCATCGGCGATGCAGTATTGCGCGTAGCCGCCGCCGGGCACCAGCGCGCAAACGCGGCGGTTCATCATCTCCGGCTCCACGCCAGCGCCCAGCGCGACGATCGTGCCCGAAAGCTCGAGTCCGGGTATTGGGGAAGCGCCCGGTGGCGGCGGATAGGCGCCGCGGCGCTGGATCACGTCGGGGCGGTTGACCCCCGCATGGCTCACCTGGAGCAGGACTTCGCCCGGTCCGGGCCGCGGAACCGGAAGCTCTTCTGGTCGCAGGACTTCGGGCCCGCCCGGCTCGTCAAAGCCCATCGCCAGCATCGTGGAAGGAAGTTCCAGCCCCATTTTACCCCCGGTCATAAGCCCCCGCGCGGGTCGCGCAGCACTGTTGCCCAAAAGCGACCGCGCGCCGCTGGCGGTGGGGACTAGCCAACGGCGGGATTGACAGCAAGCGCCGCGGCTGGCGAAGTGACGGAACCGATGGATGAAGATGACCGTCCACGCCCGCGCGGCGATGCTGCGAGCAAGCTCGCCACCGAATTGCTCGACCCTTATTCGCAGGACGAACTCGACGCGCGCATCGCGCTGCTCGAGGCGGAGATTGCGCGTGTGAAAGCGCACCGCGCGAAGGCCAGTGCCCACCGCAACGCGGCGGAGGCGCTGTTTCGCCAAAGGGATGGCGACTGATGGTCTTGCGCCCCCTCACATTCGCGGCGGGGCGTTCCTATATCGTTTTTCCGGCGACCGAGACGACAATTTCCGCCGGTTTCGCGGGCGTTCATCGCGCACGCCCATACTCCCCCGCAGACCGATCCCCGCCTGCGGACTCATAGGACCAGACGTATGCCAAGTTTTGCCCAGAACCTCGAAAAGACGCTGCACACCGCGCTGAACAACGCGGCGGAACGCAGCCACGAATACGCGACGCTGGAGCATCTCCTGCTCGCGCTGATCGCGGACGAGGATGCCGCGCAGGTGTTGAACGCCTGCGGGGTGGAGTTGGGCGAACTGGCCGAGGTGGTGAAGCAGTATCTCGATCAGGAATACCAGTCGCTGAAGACCGAGGACGGCGGCGATCCGCAGCCCACGGCGGGCTTCCAGCGGGTGATCCAGCGCGCCATCCTGCACGTGCAGTCGAGCGGCAAGGACACGGTGACCGGCGCGAACGTCCTCGTCGCGCTGTTCTCCGAACGCGATAGCTATGCGGTCTACTTCCTGCAGCAGCAGGACATGAGCCGTCTGGATGCGGTCAGCTTCATCTCGCATGGCATCGGCAAGGGCGGCAGCCAGATCGAGGCGCGCGGGCCGCAGGGCGCGGAAGAAGCGCAGGCCCCGGCCGACGAAAAAACCGCCGAGAAGGGCAAGAAGGAAACCGCGCTCGACCAGTTCTGCGTCAACCTCAACACCCGCGCGGAAGAAGGCAAGATCGACCCGCTGATCGGGCGCGGATCGGAAGTCGATCGCACGGTGCAGATCCTTTGCCGCCGGTCGAAGAACAATCCGCTCTATGTCGGCGATCCCGGAGTCGGGAAGACCGCCATTGCCGAAGGCCTCGCGCGCAAGATCGTCGAAGGCGACGTGCCCGAAGTGCTGCTCGATGCGGTGATCTACTCGCTCGACATGGGCGCGCTGCTGGCCGGCACCCGCTATCGCGGCGATTTCGAGGAGCGGCTGAAGCAGGTCGTGAACGAACTGGAAGGGATGCCCGATGCGATTCTCTTCATCGACGAGATCCACACGGTGATCGGCGCGGGCGCAACCAGCGGCGGGGCAATGGACGCCTCCAACCTGCTGAAGCCCGCGTTGTCGAGCGGGGCGATCCGCTGCATCGGTTCGACCACCTACAAGGAATTCCGCAACCACTTCGAGAAGGACCGCGCGCTGCTGCGCCGGTTCCAGAAGATCGACGTCAACGAGCCGACGATCGAAGATACGGTCAAGATCCTCAAGGGGCTGAAGAGCGCTTTCGAGGAACACCACAAGGTCCGCTACACCCCGGACGCCCTGCGCACCGCGGTGGACCTGTCCGCGCGCTACATCAATGACCGCAAGCTGCCGGACAAGGCGATCGACGTGGTCGATGAAGTCGGCGCGATGCAGATGCTCAAGCCGCCCAGCAAGCGGCGCAAGACCATCACCGCGCGCGAGATCGAGGCCGTGATCGCGACGATGGCACGCATCCCGCCGAAGTCGGTCAGCAAGGACGACAAGAAGGCTCTCGAAAATCTGGAGCGCGATCTGAAGCACGTGGTGTTCGGCCAGGACGCGGCAGTGCAGAAGCTGTCGACCGCGATGAAGCTGAGCCGGGCAGGTCTGCGCGATCCGGACAAGCCGATTGGCAGCTTCCTGTTCTCCGGCCCCACCGGTGTCGGCAAGACGGAAGTCGCGCGGCAGCTGGCCAGCATCATGGGAATCGAGCTTCAACGCTTCGACATGTCCGAATACATGGAACGGCACAGTGTCAGCCGCCTTATCGGTGCGCCTCCGGGCTATGTTGGTTATGATCAGGGCGGTCTTTTAACCGATGCGGTTGATCAGAACCCTCATTGTGTCCTGCTGCTCGATGAAATCGAGAAGGCGCACCCTGACCTGTTCAACATCCTGCTGCAGGTGATGGATAACGGTCGCCTGACCGATCACCACGGCAAGACGGTCGATTTCCGCAACGTCGTGCTGATCATGACGACCAACGCCGGCGCCGCCGACATGGCGAAGCAGGGCATCGGTTTCGGCGATGTGAGCAAGGAAGACGCAAGCGAGGAAGCGGTGAAGCGGATGTTCTCGCCGGAATTCCGCAACCGGCTCGATGCGGTCGTGCCTTTCACCTATCTCAACCGCGACACCGTAAGCCGGGTGGTCGACAAGTTCATCCTCCAGCTCGAACTGCAGCTGGCCGAACAGAACGTTCACATCCAGTTCGACGGCGAAGCGCGCGAATGGATGGGCACGCGCGGCTATGACAAGCTCTATGGCGCCCGGCCGATGGCGCGCCTGATCCAGGAGAAGGTGAAGCAGCCGCTGGCGGAGGAACTGCTGTTCGGCAAGCTCGCCGATGGCGGCGAGGTCAACGTGAAGGTGAAGGACAACAAGCTCGCCTTCGAACTGACCCCTGCACCGCCCAAGGCGAAGAAAACCAAGCCTAAGAAGAAGCCTTCGGCGAAGAAGGGCAAAACCGCTCCCGACACGCAAGTCGGCAAGGACAAGGCCGACAGTGGCGACAGCTAAGCTCTGGCGCTGACGACACGAAAGGGGACGTCCTGCGGGAACGCGGGAGGTCCCCTTTTCATTTCACACCCATGCCCGCCGCGCCCTTTTCCTGGATCCGCCCCGAACCGTGGGGCATTCACGTCGTGCCTGCCGACTGCTGGGTCGATCCCAGCCGAGCCGTGGATCGCGCCCTTGTAACTCACGGCCACGCTGACCACGCACGCGGCGGCCACGGCGAAACCTACGCCACGCCGGAAACGCTCGCAATCATGGCTCTGCGCTATCGCACCGGGGTCGAGGACGAGAGCGGCGAGATCCCGACCAGGGCAATCCCGGTTGAATACGGCGAAACGATACGCCTGCCCGGCAATGTCGATGCAACCTATTTCCCCGCCGGCCACGTCCTCGGCAGCGCGCAGATCCTGCTCGAACACAATGGCGAGCGGATCGTCTGCACCGGCGATTACAAGCGCCGCGGCGATCCGACCTGCCCGCCGTTCGAAGTGGTGCCCTGCGATATCTTCATCACCGAGGCGACTTTTGGCCTGCCGCTGTTCACTCATCCGCCCATCGCGGACGAGATCGGCAAGGTGCTGACCGCGCTGGAAGAGAATCCCGAACGCTGCGTGCTTCTCGGCGCTTACGCCCTCGGCAAGGCACAGCGCGTCATCGCGGAACTGCGCGCGGCGGGGTACGATGCGCCGATCTACCTCCACGGCGCGATGGAGAAGATGTGTCGCCTCTATCAGGACCACGGCGTGGACCTTGGCGAATTGCGGCTCGTCGCCGATCATTCCAAGGACGACATGCGCGGCTCAGTCGTCGTCTGCCCGCCCAGCGCGCTCAATGACCGCTGGAGCCGCCGCCTGCCCGATCCGATCACCGCCATGGCGAGCGGGTGGATGCGCGTGCGCCAGCGCGCCCGGCAGCGCAATGTCGAATTGCCGCTGGTTATCTCCGACCACGCCGACTGGGACGAACTTACCCGCACCATCGAGGAAGTCGGCGCGCAGGAGACGTGGATCACGCATGGTCGCGAGGATGCGCTACTGCGCTGGTGCCAGCTTACCCAGCGCCGGGCTCGCGCGTTGGCCATGGTCGGCTATGAGGACGAGGACGACTGACGCGTGGATCGGAACCCACCTGCATCATCGACGGTTTCAAAGCTCTGGAATGGAGGCTCGCCCATGAAATTCGTACCCGTCCCGCTCCTGGCCACGATGGCGCTGGCGTTGTCTGCCTGCGGATCGATCAAGACCGACGAGGAAGCAGAAGCGGGCACGGAAGAGGTCGACATGACGCCCGAGGGGCCATCCGTAGCATCCCGGCTGTTCGGTGCGGGCGAGCCCATGCCGCTCGACATACAGGTCGCGCATCCGAACAAGACGGTCGTGCAACTGACCTCGCTGCAGGTGAAACCGTCGGAAACGATCATCCATGCAATCATCAGCAACGGCCGGGACCGCGAGATCGAGCTCAACAGCTACAGCCAGAACAACACCTACATCGTGACCGGTGACGGGCAGAAGCTATACCTTTCCGCCCCGCCGACGAATTCGGACCTGACGATCCAGCCCGGCCAGCGGATCGAGGCTGACCTCGTGTTCCTGGGTGAGCTGCCCAAGGGAACCGATGCGACGCTGATGATCAACAACGGCAACCAGACCAGCAACGAATACACGTCGAACCCCGGCTTTCGCCTGGTCCTGCCGGTCAGGGATGCTGCATTTTCCGACGACGGCTCAAAAAAAAACTGAGTAGTTTGTCCAACGGGCGGCAGGTCTCGACCAGCACGCTGCGGCAGGCTGCAACGGGCAGTGCTGCAACCGGCAGCGCGGTGACCAATTCGACGCTGAGCGAAGTGGAACAACTGCGTTCGGAACTCGGCGCGGAGCAAACCTCGCGCGGCACGGTCGTGGCACTGCCCGGCGATGTCCTGTTCGATTTCGACAAGGCGGAAATTCGTGCCAGCGCGCGCCCGACGCTCGACAAGCTGGCGCAGCTCATCGCCGCTGACGACACGAAGACCATCGCGATAGAAGGGCACACCGACAGCAAGGGCAACGATGCCTACAACCAGCGATTGTCCGAACGCCGCGCCATGGCAGTGCGCGATTATCTAAAGGACGTCCGCAGCATCGCCGCCAACCGGATGACGACCAAGGGCGTCGGGGAAGATCGTCCTGTCGCGCAGAACCTCACGCCCGAAGGCGCGGACAACGACGCGGGCATGGCACGCAATCGCCGCGTCGAAGTGGTGATTGCCAACTGATCGATGGAAGCCTTCGCCGCCCTGATCGACCGCCTGGTCTACACGACGAGCCGCAACGAAAAGCTGCGGCTGGTCGCGGACTATCTGCGCGCGACCCCGGACCCTGACCGCGGCTGGGCGCTTGCCGCACTGACCGACGGGCTGGATTTCAAGGCGGTAAAAAGCTCGACAATCCGAAGCATCATGAAGGAACGGGTCGACCCCGTGCTGTGGACGCTGAGCCGCGATTTCGTCGGCGACACGGCCGAAACCGCCAGCCTGCTGTGGCCGGACCCGGTGGGAGAGGTCGCGCCGTCACCGACGGTCAGCGAAGCGGTGGGGGCGCTGTCGGCCATGACGCGCGTGTCGGTCATGTGCGAGTTGCCCCGCCTGCTCGACCGGCTCGATTCCAGCGGCCGATATGCCCTGCTGAAGCTGGCAACCGGCGCGATGCGGATCGGCGTTTCCAGCCGCCTCGCCAAGCTCGCGTTCTCTCAGGCGTTCGAGGTAACAATCGAGGATGTCGAGGAATACTGGCACGGCCTCTCGCCGCCCTATGCTGAATTGTTCGCCTGGGCGGCCGACGGCGCTGAACCGCCCGATACGCAGAACATGCCGACGTTCCGCCCCTTCATGCTCGCGCATCCGCTGGAGGAAACGGTCGTCGATCTCTCCGACTACGCGGCCGAATGGAAATGGGACGGCATTCGCGTGCAGATGGTTCACGCCGGCGGCGAAACGCGCGTCTATTCGCGCAGCGGCGACGATATTTCCGCGACCTTCCCCGAAATGGTCGGCGCACTCGACATTCCCTGCGTGCTCGACGGCGAACTGCTGGTCCGCGGCGAAGTGCAGGGCGGGGCGGAGGGCGGGGCGGCCAGTTTCAACGCGCTTCAGCAGCGGCTCGGTCGCAAGACCGTCAGCAAGAAGATGCTTGCGGAAAGTCCCGCCTTCGTCAGGCTCTACGACATGCTGCTGCGCGAGGGCGAGGATCTGCGCGAGCTCGCATGGACGGATCGCCGCGCGGCGCTCGAGCAGTTCGTGCCTCGCCTGCCGGACAATCACTTCGATCTCAGCAAGGTGGTCGAGGCGCGCGATTTCGACCACTTGGCGCAAATCCGCGAAGGCAGTCGCGACGACGCAATCGAAGGGCTGATGCTGAAGCGCAAGGACAGCCCCTACATCGCCGGGCGGCGCGTCGGTTACTGGTACAAGTGGAAGCGCGATCCGCTGCTGGTCGACTGCGTGTTGATGTATGCCCAGCGCGGCAGCGGGAAGCGCAGCAGCTTCTATTCCGACTACACCTTCGGTTGCTGGGATGGCGACCCCGATGCGGGCGCGGAACTGCTACCGGTGGGCAAGGCCTACTCCGGCTTCACAGACGAAGAGTTGAAGAAGCTCGATCGCCACGTACGCCAGAAGACGGTCAATCGCTTCGGCCCGGTGCGAGAAACCGACAAGAGCCTCGTGTTCGAAGTCGCGTTCGACAGCGTCCATGAAAGCAAGCGCCACAAGAGCGGCCTCGCCATGCGCTTCCCCCGCATCCATCGCATACGCTGGGACAAGCCGGTTCACGAAGCGGACCGGATAGATGCCTTGCGGGCTTTGATCCGGGACTAGCGCAGACCCGTAAAGTTGCGCCGCGCAACATTCATGCCTTGGTTTGGCCTATAGCGCCCCGTCGATCGCCTTTGCGTGGGCCTTCGCATTTTCCGCGTAATGCGCAACTCCCATCCGCATGCCCGCAATGGCCATGTCGTCGAGATCGCGCATCTTGCGAGCCGGGCGACCGCCCCACAACTCGCGCGGGCCCATCACCTTGCCTTCGGTCAGCATCGCGCCCGCGGCAAGCATCGCGTCGGAGCCGATGACCGCCTTGTTCATCGCAATCGCGCCGAGGCCGACGAAGCCGCGATCCTCGATCCGGCAGCCGTGAACCATCGCCATGTGGCCGATCAGCACGTCGTCGCCGATTAGCAGCGGCGATCCGTCCGGGTCGCCGGGGCGTTCGGGATCGCAATGAAGCACGCTGCCATCCTGCACATTGGTGCGCTCGCCGATCACGATGCGGCTGACATCAGCCCGCAGAACGCAATTGTACCAGATGGAACTGTCCGCGCCGATCTCGACATTGCCGACGATCGTACACCCCGGCGCGATAAAGGCGCTGTCGTGGATGCGAGGCGTATGGCCGTGGATCGGGATGATGTTCACTCCGGGGCGGCGGACGCTCATAGCGGTGGCTCCTTCACAAAGGTGACGTGCGGGCGCAGCACACTGTCTTCGGGCACGTTCGGGTGTTCGAAATCGCGCGCGGGATCGCGGACCATGCCGAGACGCGCCATGACCCCCTGGCTGCGCGTATTGCTGCGCGAGGTAATTGCGACGACGCGTTCGCCGGGGCGATGCGCGTTCAGCCAGTCGAGCGTGGCGCGCGCGCCTTCGGTGGCGTAGCCTTCTCCCCAGCAATCGCGCGCAAGGCGCCATCCGATTTCCAGCTCGCCCTCGATAGGCGCGACCCGCCCGCGCTGCACGCCGATGAAGCCGAGCACCCGACCGTCCGTGCGACGTTCGGCCGCCCACATGCAGTGCCCGTCTTCGCGCGCACGATCCTGCAGGCGGGAAATCAATTGTTCCGTTTCTGTATAGCTCATCACCGGGCCAAGCGTCGCCATGACCTGCGGGTCGGAGCCGAGCCGATGGAAGTCCTCCGCGTCATCGGCTCTCCAGTCGCGCAGCACCAGCCGTTCGGTCTCGATTCGGATGGCCTCAGCCATGGAGCAGCTGGGCGGCGTGGGCCGCGTGATAGGTCAGCACCCCGCTCGCGCCAGCACGCTTGAAGGCGGTCAGCGTTTCAAGAACCAGGGCGTCGCGGTCGCCCGCGCCGGCGGCTGCGGCAGCCTCGATCATCGCGTATTCGCCGCTCACCTGATAGGCGAAGACCGGCAAGTCGAAATGCACCGCCACGTCGCGAACGATGTCGAGGTAGGGGAGGCCGGGCTTCACCATCACGCTGTCCGCACCCTCGGCAATGTCGAACGCGACTTCGCGCAAGGCCTCGCGCCGGTTCGCCGGGTCCATCTGGTATGTCTTCTTGTCGCCCTTCAGCACACCGGTGCTGCCGACCGCATCGCGGAACGGACCGTAGAAGGCGCTGGCGTATTTGGCGGCGTAGGCCATGATCTGCACGTTGGGATGGCCGTTCATCTCCAGCGCCATGCGGATCGCGCGCACACGGCCATCCATCATGTCCGAAGGAGCGATGATGTCAGCTCCGGCTTCGGCCTGGTTGATCGCCTGATCGACGAGCACGGCCACGGTATCGTCATTGGCGACATAGCCCGTAGCGTCGAGCAGTCCGTCCTGCCCGTGACTGGTATAGGGGTCGAGCGCGACGTCGGTCAGCACGCCGAGTTCTTCGCCGCAGGCATCCTTGATAGCGCGGATGGCGCGGCACATGAGATTGTCGGGGTTGAACGCCTCTGCCCCGTCGTCGCTGCGGCGATCGGCCTGCGTGTTCGGAAACAGCGCAACGCAGGGAATGCCGAGTCCGACCGCGCGCTTCGCCTGTTTCGCAATACCGTCCACCGACCAGCGCGAGACGCCGGGAAGCGTCGCGATCGGGTCTTCAAATCCCTTTCCCCCGGTCACGAACAGGGGCCAGATCAGGTCGGCGGGCGTCAGCAGGCTTTCGCGATGCAGCGCGCGGCTCCAGCCGGAGGCGCGGGTACGGCGGAGGCGGGTGTTGGGATAGGAGCCGGTCATGCGGCATCCCTGCCGCAAAAGCCCGGCGGCTTCAATTGCGCGATAGGGCAGTTGCGTCGTAGCGCGCGGCGAGGTCGGGGCGGTCCACGCGGTCGATTTCGCGCACCGGCTCGGCAGGCGCATTCTCGCGCGGTTTCAGGTCGATCAGCGCGGCGCCCGGATCGATCTGTTTGAGTTGAGTCAGGCGGTTGCGGAAAGCTTGCAGTTCCGCCCCTTCCAATTGCGCGCGCTGGACGAAGGTGACCGACGCGGGATTAATCGCCCGTCCGCCCCGATAGACCTCGTAATGAAGATGGGCGCCGGTGGAGAGACCGGTCGAGCCGACATAGCCGATTACTTGTCCTGCACGCACGCCCTGTCCGGCGCGCACCGCCATGCGGCTCATATGGCAGTAGCGGGTCTGGAGACCGTTGCCGTGGTTCAGCTTCACCGCATTGCCGCAGCCGCCCGCCCGACCGGAGCTGGCCACCACCCCGTCGCTCACTGCGTGGATCGGCGTGCCGTGGCCGGCCTTGAAGTCCATTCCGGCGTGCATCCGGCGATAACCGAGGATCGGGTGGCGGCGCATCCCGAAGTTGGAGCTGACGCGCCCCGGTACCGGCGCAACCATGCCGCCACGACGTTCGCCCACGCCGGAGGCTTCGTAGAACTGCCCGTCCTTGCCCCAGCGCAGCAATTGCGCGCGTGGCTTCTCGCCGCGCTCCAGCCCGGCGTAGAGCAACTTGCCCGGTTCCGCCTCGCCCGTTTCGGCGCGCTTGTAATCGAGCACCAGGTCGAACGTGTCGCTGGCAGCGATGGTGTCGAGATTGACGTGCTTGCTCAGCGTGCGCAGGAATTCCTGCACCGCGCTCGATGGCGCGCCGGCCGCGCGGGCGGACCGGTAGAGGCTGTTGCCGACATTCGCGCGAACCCGCAGCGGGGTCGCGTCGACGCGGATCGGCCGGGGATCGAGCACCAGCCCGCCGCCTCGCCGCTCCAGCCCCAGTTCGAGATCGAAGCGGGCGCGAAACGCTATGCTTTCGAGCGAACGCGGCGCTCCGGGTGAGGGGCGCCGGCCAAGCACGATGTCGAAGCGCGTCCCGTCGGAGATTTGTTCTACCGGCATGGCTCGCCCGACAAGCTGTTCGACCCGGTCCGCATCCTCGCTTCCCAGCCCTGCGCGCTGGAGCATACGGCTGAAGCTGTCACCTTGTGCCAGCGTCGCCACCAGTTCGAGGCGCGGGCGTTCGGGCGCGGACTTGAGCGGCTTGACCAGCGCGGTTGCGGACATCCGCCGGCCGTTGTCGGCGCCAAGGGCCAAGGGCATGATCATCTGGGTGCGGAACTCGTCGCGGATGCCTTCGTCGACGCGCATGGTCGGGGCGGCTTCCGCGGGAGAGAAATCAGGCCAAAAAGCCAACGCCACGGCCGACAGCGCGACCAGCGTTCCAGCACCGCGCCACCAGGTTGCGCTGCCGATATTGCGCGCGAGGTCGGGCGCCAGGTCGATGCCGTTCAGAGTGTCGGAGGCCGCGTGGCGCAATTCGCCGATCCGCTCGCGCAACGAACGCCGCCGCACGAGCCGCGTGCGCAGAGCGTCGCAGTCCATCGGGCCGTCGAGATCGGCGATTGCCGTCAAAGCGTCTGTCCCCTGCGGACGAACCATCGCCGTCCGCTCAATTTCGATCCGTCGCCGGACATAGTGCCAAGCCATTGCCGGATTAAAGTGAATTTTTCGTCAACCATTGCCGAACCGACGTTTCCGCGCGGCCAGTGGTGGACAGCTGGCTGTCACGCAAACCGTGCCATTGCCCTGACGCGGGGCAGGTGCCACATCGCAGGTGTGAGCGACAGCACGATCAAGGCCGTCCTGGGTCCGACCAACACCGGCAAGACCCATCTCGCGATCGAACGGATGTGCGCGCATTCGAGCGGGGCGATCGGCTTTCCGCTGCGCCTGCTCGCGCGGGAGGTCTACGACCGGGTCGTCGCGATCAAGGGGGAAAGCCAGGTCGCGCTCATCACCGGGGAGGAGCGGATCGCACCGCCCGGTGCGCGCTATTTCCTCTGCACCGCCGAGGCCATGCCGCGCCTTGGCGGGGGACCGGATGGTCCGCTGGCCTTCGTCGCGCTGGACGAAGCGCAGCTCGCCGCCAACCCGGAACGCGGACACATCTTCACCGACCGTCTGCTCAACACGCGCGGTCGGGAAGAGACGATGCTGCTCGGCTCTGCCACGCTGGAACCGCTGGTGCGCGCCCTGCTTCCGCGGGCCGAGATCATCGAAAGGCCGCGCTTTTCAACCCTGACCTACGCCGGTGCCGCCAAGCTGTCGCGCTTGCCTCCGCGCAGCGCGATCGTCGCCTTTTCGGCGGAGCAGGTCTATGGCGTGGCGGAGATGCTCCGGCGCTTCCGCGGCGGCGCTGCGGTGGTGATGGGCGCGCTTTCGCCCGCCACGCGCAACAAGCAGGTGGAGCTGTTCCAGTCGGGCGAGGTCGACTACATCGTCGCCACAGACGCGATCGGCATGGGGCTCAACCTCGACGTCCATCATGTGGCTTTCGCTGGCCTGAGCAAGTTCGACGGCCATCGCCAGCGGCGGCTTGAGCCGGCGGAAATGGCGCAGATCGCGGGCCGGGCAGGGCGGCACCAGCGCGACGGCAGCTTCGGAACCATGAGCGGCGGTCGCGGGCAGGCCGAGTTCACCGAGGAAGAGATCTACGCGATCGAGGAGCATCGCTTCGCCCCGCTGACTCACTTGTACTGGCGGGAGGCCGAACCGCGCTTCGATTCGCTCGAGCGGCTTATTGCCGACCTGGAACGTCCACCGCAGGATCCGCGCCTGCGCACCCCACCTCAGGCCATCGACCTCTCCGTGCTAAAGCGGCTGGCGGAGGAGCCGGAAACTGCCAGCAGCGTGACGTCTTCCAAGCAGGTCGAGAGATTCTGGCAGGTTTGTCAGTTGCCTGACTTTCGACAGCTTGGCGTCGATCAGCACGCGCGGCTCGTGGCGCGGCTGTGGCAGGATCTGCGCGGCGGCTATCTCGGCGCGGATTTCATTGCGGGTCGGATCGCTCAGCTCGACAATGTGCAGGGCGATATCGACACGCTGCAAGGCCGCATCGCCGCGATCCGCAACTGGGCCTACGCCGCGCAGCGACCCGACTGGGTGCTCGCGCGCGACGAGATGGCGGCGCGGGCGCGGGCGGTGGAAGCCCGCCTTTCGGATGCACTTCACGCACGGCTGGCGGAACGGTTCATCAACCGCCGAACCGCAGTGCTGATGAAGACGCTGGGCCGCGACCCACGCCTGCTCGACGTGCGGCTGTCCGAAGAAGGCGACGTTCTGGTTGAGGGCCAGGCAATCGGCCGGATGGAGGGCTTCCGCTTCACCGTAGATCACCGTGCCAGCCACGCCGACCGCAAATTGCTGCTTGCCGCGGCGGAGAAACATCTGCCACGCCTTCTGGCGATAAAGGCGAGATCGATGACCACAGAACAAATGAACGACCTGACCCTGCGCGATGGCGCGATATTCCGGGATGACGAGAAGCTGGCGACGTTGAGCGCGGGCAAGAGCCCTTCGCGCCCCCTCGTCACGCTGGAGCCCGACACTGCGACAGTGCCCGAGGCGGAGCGTTCCGCCCTGCAGGCGGCGCTGGAGCAATGGCTGGATGCGCAACTCGCCTCGCTGGCGCCCCTGCGTGCGCTGGAGGACGCTGCTGAGAATGCAGAAACACCGGGCGAGGTGCGTGCGCTCCTGCATTCCGTGATCGAGGGTGCAGGCTTCGTGCGGCGCGACGCGTCGGGCCTCGGCCATGTGCCTGCCGAACATCGCAAGGCCATCTGGCGTCTCGGCATCGCGATCGGTGCTCTCGATATTTTCGTGCCGGCGTTGCTCAAGCCTGCTCCGCGCGCGCTGCTGTACGCCATTGGCGCGGACCATCGGCCGCTCGCCGCCGATATGCAATCGGTCAAGCCGGGCGACGGGCGCCCGCCTTCGGGGTATCGGCGCGCGGGCGATCAATACGTGCGGGTGGACGTGGCGGAGAAGATTCTCCGTGCCGCGCACGATCGACGCAAGGGTGCGCTCAAGGACTTCGTCGGCGATCTGTCGCTCGGTATCTCGGTGGGACTGCGGCAGGAGAACCTGCTTCACTTCCTGCGCGATGCGGGATTCCGAGCGCAGCCGCTCGGCGATCTGGCGGAAGGTGCCTACGGCCCGCCGGCCCCTGCGCGTTTCAACTGGAAGCCGCCGCGTGCCGGCTCTCCTAACCGGGAGCGGCACGATGGCAAGCGCGACGGCCAAAGGGGCAAGGGCCGCAAGCCTGCCGGAAAGCCACCGCGCGCCAAGGCTCAGGATCACCGCAGGGAACAGCGGCCTTCGCCGCGCCCCGAACATTCCGCCTTCGCCGGTCTCGCCGAACTGCTGAAGCAAGGGGACAACTGACGTCCGAGGGTGTGCGCATCGACCGCCTGCTGTGGATGCTGCGCTTCGCACGCAGCCGCTCTTCTGCGCAGAAGTGGGTCGGTGAAGGGCATATCCGCCGCAACGGCGCGCGGGTAGAGCGGTGCAACCAGCCAGTGTGTGTCGGCGATGTGCTCACGCTCCCGTTGAAGAGCGGCGTGGTAGTGATCGAACTGCTGGCGTTGCCTGAACGGCGCGGCCCTCCGGCAGAAGCGCGCGCCCATTACCTCGAACTTGACGCGGGGGCAAAACCCGCCATAGCACGGCCCGAGCGGCCACCAACGGCCCATGAGGAAACAGAGGACCTGCCGAAATGACCTATGTCGTCACCGATGCCTGCATCAAGTGCAAGTACACCGACTGCGTCGAGGTCTGCCCGGTCGATTGTTTCTACGAAGGCGAGAACATGCTCGTCATCAACCCCAGCGAATGCATCGATTGCGGCGTTTGCGAACCGGAATGCCCGGCCGAAGCGATCCTGCCCGATACCGAGGACAACCTCGAGAAGTGGCTGGAGCTGAACACCAAGTATTCCGCCGAATGGCCGAACATCACCCAGTCCAAGGCTCCGCCGGCAGACGCCGACGAGCACAAGGACGAAGAAGGCAAGTTCGAGAAGTTCTTCTCCCCCGAACCGGGCGAAGGCGACTAGTTTCTTCCGGGTCGCTGCGACGACCCCTGACCCTACGGCAAGGCGCGATTCTCGCTTGGCGATGCGAATCTTCGCGTCGCTGGCAATTTTGTTGCGAATCTGTTATAATACGGACCAACCGAAGCCGAATGCGGTGCGGCGGCGTTTAGCCCCGTGCGTTTTCGGCGCAGAGAAAAGCCGTATCAGGCAGGGTTGCACAGGCTGGAACACCGGGCTCGCGCATTGCGGCACGGACAGCCGGGCAGACCGTGACTGCCGAGAGAAAAGGACTATCTTACATGGCTGGCAATGACCTCGCCTTCGATGTTGGCGACTATGTCGTATACCCCAAGCACGGCGTGGGCCGCGTGATCGAACTTCAGAACGAAGAGATCGCCGGTATGCAGCTGGAACTCTACGTCCTCCGCTTCGAAAAGGAACGCATGACGCTGCGCGTTCCCATGAACAAGGTCGAAGCGATCGGTATGCGCAAGCTTTCCAGCGACAAGACGCTGAAGGAAGCGATGGAAACGCTGAAGGGCAAGCCCAAAGTCAAGCGGACCATGTGGAGCCGTCGCGCACAGGAATACGAAGCGAAGATCAACTCCGGCGAAATCGTGCTGATTGCCGAAGTGACGCGCGACCTGTTCCGCCCCGACGATCAGCCCGAGCAGAGCTATTCCGAACGTCAGATTTTCGAAGCTGCGTCCAGCCGCCTGGCGCGCGAACTCGCCGCGATGGAAAAGACCGACGAGCCGACCGCGCTCGAAAAGATCCTCGACGTGCTGCGCACCCACGCGCCGCAATATTACAATACGGACGAAGAAGAAGCCTGAGCGCACTTCGCACGTAACGATATCAGAAGGGGTGGCCTGAACGGCCGCCCCTTTTTCGTTTCGAAGAGGACGATTCTGACCACCATCGACGAGCGCGTGATGGCGCTCGACGAACCTCGCTTGCGGACAGCGTGGCGCTGTATTACATCTCCAACACACACGGAGGAGATCATCATGCAGCCGTTCCGCTTCATTCCCGCGCTGGCCAAGGCCTTGCTTCCCGTCGCCGGTCTCGCCGCTGCAGGCGCGCTGGCAGGTTGTAACAGCAATATCTCGATCAACGATGACGAGGGCGTTCCGCTGTCCGAACTCGATTTCGCCAGCGCAACACCTAGCGGCATAGTGCTCGCATCGTCCGACAGGGTGGAAGTCAGCAGAGGCGACCAATTGACGGTCGTGGTCGAAGGCTCTGAAATCGCGACAGACAGGATGCGCTTCACGCTCGACCAGGACACGCTCGGCATCATTCGCGTGAAGGGCAAGTGGAACGATAGCGAAAAGAGCGTCGTTCGCGTGACCATCCCGGCGCTGCGTGAAGTCGTGCTGGCAGGCAGCGGAACTCTGCGGTCCGAAGGGCTGCGCGGTGATTCCTCGGTCACGATCGCGGGATCGGGCTCCGTCGAAACGATGGGCGTCGATGCCGATGAACTCGATGTCACCATCGCTGGGTCAGGCGGTTACAAAGCTGCCGGGCGGGCGAAGAAGCTCGACCTGACCGTTGCCGGCAGCGGATCCGCTGACATGGCCGACCTCAAGGTCGACGGGGCAGAGGTCTCCGTCATGGGTTCCGGAGACGCCGGGTTCGCCAGCGACGGGACGGTCAAGGCGACGATCATGGGATCGGGCACCGTCCGCGTGACGGGCGATGCCACCTGCGAAGTATCCTCGATGGGTTCGGGCAAGCTGATCTGCAAGACGGTCGAGACGAAGGAAGACTAAGGCGCAACCTGCGGGCGGTTCATCGCCGGATCATTGCAAGCTGCTGAAAAGCGGGTCAGGAGGTATCCATGGCCCGCTTTTCCCTAGCCGCTCCGCTCGCCTGCGCGATGAGCTTCGCCCTGTCGGGCTGTCTCGTCAGCACGGCTGCCGATATCGTCACTGCCCCGGTGAAGGTCGCGGGCAAGGCTGTCGACCTCGCCACCACCAGCCAGTCCGAAGCCGATGAGAATCGCGGCCGCGAACTTCGTAAGCGCGAAGAAAAGCTCGGCAAGCTGGAACGCAAGTACTGGAAGCTCGACGAGGATTGCCGCGAAGGCGACCGTGATGCCTGCGAGCAACGCACAGAGGTCGGTCGCGAGATCGAGGCAGTGCGCCAGACGCTGCCGCTGCGCGAGCCGGAATAACCTCAGGCCGCAGCCCGGCGCAGGCGGTCGTTGATAGCCACACCGACGCCTTTCTCCGGAACCGGAGCGACCGCAATGCGCGGTTGCGGTGCGCGCGCAGCGCTGTGGAGACAGTCATAGAGCCGCGCGGCGGCTTCGCCGAGGTCGCCGTCCGGCGACAAGGTGCAATCGCCGGCAACTTCCCCGAAACCGATGAGATACTCACCGTCTTGCGCCGTGCGAGCGTCGAGCCGAACGGGCTTTCCCGGTGCGTAATGGCTGGCAAGCTGGCCGGGCGCCTCTATGCCTGCCCTCGCTTCCACAGGCTCCCCCAGCAACCTGACGAGATCCCCCATGGCGATGGGGCCGGGGCGAAGCAGGCTCCATCCATTGTCTCGAAGCGCGACGATGGTCGATTCCAACCCTTGGCGACACGCACCACCATCGATCACCGCATCGATCCGCCCGTCGAGCGAGGAGAGAACGTGCTCCGGCGTCGTCGGGCTGATGAACCCGCTGCGATTGGCGGAAGGCGCGGCGAGGGGGAAGTCGCAGCGTTCCAGCAGCGCCCGCATCAGCGGATGAGCCGGCGCGCGCAAGGCAATGGTGGGCAGGGCGGCACTGACAGCCGGTGCAAGTTGCGCGTCCTCTCGCCTCGGCAGAACCAGCGTCAGCGGCCCCGGCCAGAAAGTGTCCAAAAGTCGCGCGGCGCGACTTTCGACGTGGGCGTACCGCTCGGCCTGCTCCTGCCCTGCAACATGGACGATGAGCGGATTGAAGTCCGGTCGGCCCTTGGCAGCGTAGATCCCGGCCACGGCAGCGCTGTCATCTGCGCGGGCGGCAAGGCCGTACACTGTCTCCGTCGGGACTGCGACCAGGCCACCGCGACTCAGAATCGCCTCCGCACGCGCCAGTCCGCCTGCATCGCCTGCCAGCATTTCCGTAGCGCGCTTGTCCGCCATGGGGCGGGGGCTATATGCAGACCCTCGCAAAAGCCAAGGAAAAGCACATGACGCCCTACACCCCGCCCATCGACGACCAGCTGCTGGCCATCGGAGTGAACGCGGGGATGGAGGAGCTGGCCGGGCACGAACGCTTCGCTTCGGCCGACAGCGACATGGTAGCCGCCATCGTCGAGGGGATTGGCCAGTTCGCCGCCGGAGAATTCGCGCCGCTCAATCGCGCGGGCGACCTGGAAGGCGCCAAGCTGGAGAATGGCGTCGTCCGCCTGCCCGATGGCTTTGCCGAGGCTTATGCTCATTACGTCGAGCAGGGCTGGAACGCGATTTCCGGGCCGACCGAATATGGCGGGCAGGGGATGCCCTGGACCATGTCGTGTAACGTGCTCGAAAATCTGGGCGCGGCGAACATGGCGTTCACTTTGTTACCCATACTCTCCGTCGGATCGATCGAGGCGATAAATCACCACGGTTCGGCGGAGCAGAAGGCGCGCTACCTGCCCGATCTGGTGAGCGGCAAGTGGTCCGGAACCATGAACCTGACCGAGCCGCAGGCAGGCAGCGACGTCGGTGCCCTGCGCACCACCGCCACGCCGATCACGGAAGGCGCGCACGCGGGGAAGTGGTCGATCAAGGGTCAGAAGATTTACATCACCTGGGGCGAGCACCAGCTGGCGCAGAACATCATTCACCTCGTCCTCGCGCGCACTCCGGGGGCGCCCGAGGGCTCTCGCGGGATCTCGCTGTTCGTCGTGCCGAAGTATCACCTGAAGGACGACGGGACGCTGGGCGCGCATAACGACCTGCGTTGCGTCAGCCTCGAACACAAGCTTGGCATCAACGCCTCGCCCACCTGCGTGATGAGCTATGGCGACAATGACGAATGCGTGGGCGAACTGGTCGGGGCAGAGAACCGCGGTTTGGCGGCCATGTTCACGATGATGAACTCTGCGCGCGTCAACGTCGGCAACCAGGGCGTGCATATCGCGGAACGCGCGACCCAGCAGGCTATGGCCTATGCCCGCGACCGCGTGCAGTCGGCGCGCGCCGGTGCGGCGGATCGCACGCCGGTGGCGATCGTAGAACATCCCGACGTGCGCCGAATGCTGTTGCGGATGCGCGCGCTGACCGAAGCTGCCCGCGCCTTGCTCTACTACACCGCAGGTCTGGTCGATCGCGGACAACTCGGTGACGAGGCAGCGCAGCAGCGGGCGGAAATCTGCGTTCCGCTGATAAAGGCCTGGGGAACAGACATCGGCGTCGAAGTCGCCAGCCTCGGTGTGCAGGTGCACGGCGGCATGGGCTTCGTCGAGGAAACCGGCGCAGCACAGCACTATCGCGACGCGCGCATAGCGCCGATCTACGAAGGAACGAATGGCATTCAGGCCGCCGACCTCGTTACGCGCAAGCTCGGCTTCGAGCAGGGCGCCGCCTTCGCCCGGTTGATGGATGAAATCGCAGGGGAGGCAGCAGAATATCCGCAACTCGTCGAACTGGCGAACAGCTGCGCGGCGATCGGCGCATGGATGGTGACCGAAGCGAGCCTCGACGACAAGCTGGCGGGAAGCGTGCCCTTCTGCACCATGGTGGCCGTGGCGGTCGCTGGCTGGCAGCTAGTCCGACAGGCAAGGGCGGTCGACGCCGGCGCAGCTCCGGCGCTGGCGAAGACCAAACCGGTCACCACGCGTTACTTCTGCACGCACATCGTTCCTGAGGCGCTCGGCTTGGCCGAGGCGGCGAAAGGCGGCTCCGATCTCCTCTACGCCCTTTCGAGCGAAGAACTCGCGGGATGAGCGACAAAGCGAAGGCGCTGCGCGATATCGCAGAGGCGCTTCGCCGCCTTGCGCCGGAACAAGGCGCAGCGACCGACTGGACGGATGCGCCAGCCTACCGCTGGAACGGCGAGACCGGAGAACCGGTTGCGGCCATCGAGGCGCCGGAACTCGACCTTCTGGCCGGGATCGAGCAGGCCAAGTCCGCTGTTACGAGCAATGTCACCCGTCACGCGCAGGGCCATGCAGCCCACGACATGCTGCTGTGGGGTGCTCGGGGGATGGGCAAGTCGGCCCTCCTGCGTGCGGCGGTGAGAGACGCTCAGATGCGCCGTGTTGGAGATATTGCGCTGATCCAGCTGGCCAGCGACCATCTCGACAGTCTGCCCAGCCTGTTCGCGCAACTCGGGGAGGTGGAGCGCAGTTTCATCGTCTTCATCGACGATCTCGGCTTCGGTGCTGGCGAGGATGCTGCACCCCGGCGCCTTCGCAGCGTGCTGGACGGCGGGGTCGCGGCGCGGCCTGCCAACACGCGCATTGCCGTCACATCCAACCGGCGCGCCATCGTCGAGCGTCACATGGCGGAACAGGACGATCCCGTGAATCCCCGCGACGTTGTGGACGACCAGCTTGCGCTCGCCGACCGCTTCGGTCTCTCGCTGGGATTCCACAATTGCGACCAGCCGACCTATCTCGCAATCGTGGAAGGCTATGCAGCGCGCCACGGCCTCGCCTACGCACCTGAGGATGCGTTGCAATGGGCCAAGCGGCGCGGTGCGCGCTCAGGTCGCGTGGCCTGGCACTATATCGTCGAACTCGCAGGCCGGGCCGGAAAGGCGCTCTGACGCTTAGTCGGTGGCGTTGACTTCGCGCGCGTAGTCTTCCTCGAACGCCGCCGTAGGATCGCCGCGCAATTCGCGACGCGGCGGTAGCGATTGATAGCTTTCGCGCTCCATCCGCGGCGCAGCTTCGGCACCCGGCGCGATCACGCGCCAGATGATCCCGGCCGTATCGTCGCTCACCAGCAAGGCGCCATCATTGGCGAAGCTCACCCAGGTCGGGCGCCCTCGCGTGGTCCCGGCACCGGTCAGGAAGCCCGTCAGAATGGGCACGGGCGTCGAACCCTCTACCGGATTGCCGCGATTGTCGAACGGCACGAAGACCACGTCGTAGCCTGAGGCAGGCTTGCGGTTCCACGAACCGTGCCGCGCGATGAAAGCACCGCTGCCATATTGCGCGCCCATGCGATTGCCTTCCCGGGCGAAGGCCAGACCCAGCGCTGCGACGTGCGGCCCCAGCGCGTATTCGGGCTTGCGCGTGTATTCGACCAAATAGCGCGGCATCGGGCTTTCGCCGGGGTCCACCCGCATATCGACATTGTCGCCCCAGTAGACCCACGGCCAGCCGTATTGTGCGCCGATCGGCACGTTGGTGAGATAGTCGGGGACGAGGTCGGAACCGAGCATGTCGCGCTCGTTCACCGTCGTCCACAATTCGTCGGTCTGCGGGTTGAAGGCGAGGCCGTTGGGATTGCGCAGACCGGTGGCGAAAGGGCTCTGCCGCTTGGAGGCGAGATCGTATTCCCAGATCATCGCGCGCCCTTCTTCTAGCGCCAGTCCCTTCTCGGCGATGTTGGAGGCGGAACCGACCGCCACGTAAATCGCCTCACCAGACGGATCGATCGCGATGTTCCGCATCCAGTGATTGCCGCCCGGCGCAAGGTCCATCAGCTTGGTCGGTTCGCCTTCCAGCGTATCGGCGCCTTCTTCATACGCGAACGATACCAAGGCATCGTGTTCCGCGATGTACAGCGTTCCATCGCGCCAGGCGATGCCGCTGGGCGAATCGAGATCGTCGCGCAGCACGCGGTTCACTTCGGCACGGCCATCCCCATCGGCATCGCGCAGCAGCACCAGCTTGTTGGGGGACGGGTCGCCCGCGCCGGCCTTGGCGAAAAGCCATCCCATGATCATGTCGACGATACCGCCGTCGCCCTCGCTCGCCGGGCGGTTCGTCAGCGTCACCAGCACGTCGCCATTGGGCATTGTGTAGACGATGCGCGGGTGATCGAGACCTTCGGCAAAGCGCGTTACTTCGAGACCGTCAGCCGCCAGCGGCGCCTCACCGTCGGCCCAGCCCACCGGCTCGGCAATATTGACCGTCGGGATCGTCTCGCTGCGCGGCTGGGTCAGCGTGGGATCGGTGCCCGCCACCTCGTCCACTGCCAGTTCGGCCGTGTCGCCGCGGGTAATCCAGAAGACCACTCCGGCAATGATGACGATAAGGGCGAGGAATCCGATGAGGATCTTGCGACGTTTGCTCATGCCTCGCTTCCTATGCCTCGCGGCGCTGGCAGACAAGCGGCGGGTGAGCTAGAGGGCGGGCCATGTTCGATTTCCGCCCTGACGAGACCCTTCCCAAGCCCGAGCTGTACCGCCAGCTCACCGATGCCGCCGCTGCACTGACGGAAGGCGAGCCGGATGGAGTTGCCAACATGGCGAATGTCGCGGCGCTGCTGTGGCAATTCCTGCCCGATCTCAATTGGACGGGCTTCTACCGCATGGTCGACGGGGAACTGGTGCTCGGGCCGTTCGTGGGTAAACCCGCCTGCATTCGCATCCCCGTCGGGCAGGGCGTATGCGGCGCGGCAGCAAAGAGCGGTGCGACCCAACTTGTGCCGGACGTCCATGCCTTTCCCGGCCACATCGCGTGCGATGGCGACACGCAATCCGAACTCGTCGTGCCAATCATTCGCGATGGCGAGGTCATTGCAGTGATCGACTGCGACAGTCCGAGCCTCGCGCGGTTCGAGAGCGAAGATGCCGCAGGGATTGAGGCTCTCGCGTCCATCCTCGCTGCCCGTATCTGAGCGATCTATCGAGCATTGCCGGCTTCCCGTTTCGGGACGGGGCCGCGAGGCAGAGCTTTCCGCTCTGGCATTGCTGCCCAACTCATGGCTAATTCGGCGTTAACGGTAACTAACGCGAGCTAACCCATGACCCTTCCATCGCTTCGCCGCCCGACAGTATTGCTTGCGGGTGCGGCGCTTTTCACGACACCGATGGCAGCTGCGGCTCATCCCGATCATCCTGCGGAGCCAGCCTATGAAGGGCATGGCGATGGACCATACGACGGTGAATGGGTCGGTGTATGGCAGGATGGCGACCACTACGAAGGCGAGTGGCGCGGTACCTATCATGGTGACGCGGATGCGTACGGCAGTCGCGGGACTGAGCGTGACGCCTGGCTCGCCGAATGTCGCCGTCGCTACGATCAGAGTTTTGGCGGACGCCGTGACGGCAGGCGCGGGGTGGGCGGCGCACTTGTTGGCGGTGCGATCGGCGGAATCGCCGGAAACCGAATCGCCGGGCGTGGCAACCGCACGGTTGGGACAGTCGTCGGCGCGGCTGTCGGCGCCGCTGCAGGCGCAGCGGTGGCCTCCGAAAGTCAGCGCGACGGGTATTACGAGAGCGATGGCTACGACTATTGCGAATCCTACCTCGCGCAGCACGAGGCAAGCTATCGCGGAGGTTATGGCCATGGATACGGCTATGCGGCCCCGGTGATGATGGTGCCGATGCAGATGGGGCACCAGCACAACAGCGAGTGCCGGACCATCGTTACCACCGAGGAGATATGGGAGGACGTTCCGGTCGCCCAGCGCAGCATTTCGCCTCCGGCGAAACGAACTGTCTCCAAGTCGGTGAAGGCGCAACGCTACGTGAAGAGCGCGCCCGCAACGAAATACGTCAAAGGCAAGTAAGCTAGATCAGATCGCTCCGCCGGTGAGGCGCTGGCAAATCAGGTCCAACTGGTCGAGCGTGCGATAGCGGATTGTCAGCGCGCCGGAGCGCGGGTCCGCATCGGCGTTGATCCGCACCGCCATGCCGAGGAAATCCTCGAGGTGGCTCTGCACCGCGGCAATGTCGGCATCCTTGGTCGCATCGCGCGGACGGGGCGGGGTTGCGGGCGGAGCGTCGCCTTTCTTCGCGCGGCGGACGAGCTTTTCGACGTCGCGCACCGAAAGGTTCTTCGCCACCGCCTGTTCCGCCAGTTCCACCGCGTCCTCTTGCCCGATCAAGGCGCGGGCGTGGCCCATCGACAGCTTACCGGCCGCAACATGATCGAGCACCGCCTCGGGCAGTCCAAGCAGGCGCTGCATGTTCGCGACGTGGCTGCGCGACTTGTCGACCAGCTTTGCGATTTCCGCCTGGGTGAGTTCTTCGACCTCGGCCAGCGCCTGATAAGCACGAGCCTCTTCCACGGGATTCAGATCTTCGCGCTGAATGTTCTCGATCAGCGCGATTGCCATCACCTCGCGCGTGTCGAGATCACGAACAATGGCTGGAATTTCATGAAGTTGTGCTTTCTGAGCGGCGCGCCAACGCCGCTCACCCGCAACAATCTGATAGCGCCCGTCCGCCATCGGGCGGACAATGACGGGCTGGATGACGCCGCGCGCAGCAATTGACGCCGCGAGTTCCACCAGCGCATCTTCGTCGAAGTGCGTGCGCGGCTGATCGGGATTCGGAGAAATTTCGGCAATCGAAAGGCGGGAAACACTGTCACCGGTCGTCTTCTCACCGCCGGTGCCGGACTTCGCCAAAGTGACCGCGGGATCCAGCTCGGTTTCACGCCCATGGCTCCTTGCGAGCGGCTCTTCGCGCTGTGTTTCTCCGAGCAGTGCCCCGAGGCCGCGACCGAGCTTCCTGCGGGGGGGCGCCTTTTCGATCTTGGCCGCTTCGCTGGTTTTGGCTTCCTCGCTCATGCGGCGTTCCTTCGGGCGGTAATTTCGGGGGGGAGGCGCGTGATCAGCTCGCGCGCGAGCGCAATATAGGCGCGACTTCCGGCGCAATTGTGATCGTAGACCAGCGCCGGCATCCCGTGGCTCGGCGCTTCCGACAGGCGAACGTTGCGGGGGATGACGCTGTCGAAAACCAGCTGGCCCAGGCAATCGCGCACATCGTCGGCGACCTGGTCGGTCAGACGGTTCCGACGGTCGAACATGGTCAGCACGATGCCGATGATGCCGAGGTCGGGATTGAAACGCTGCTGCACCTGCTCGACCGTATTCAGCAACTGACTCAGCCCCTCGAGCGCGAAAAACTCGCACTGCAAAGGCACCAGCAACGTATCGGCAGCCGAGAGGGCGTTCAGCGTAAGCAGGCCAAGCGACGGCGGGCAATCGATCAGGCAAACATCATGACCCTCATGGTTCTCAAGGGCAAGACGCAGGCGCTGGCTGCGCTCCTCGACCGAAACAAGCTCGATTTCAGCGCCCGAGAGATCGACGGTCGCCGGAACGATGTCGAGCTGCGGGATGTCCGTCGGAACCTTGCAACTGTCGAGCGAGGCGTTGTCGACCAGCACGTCGTAGGTTGATCGTTCGCGGTCGTTTTTGTCGATACCGAAACCGGTCGAGGCATTCCCTTGCGGGTCGAGATCGACAAGCAAGGTCTTCCAGCCAGTTGCCGCCATCGCGGTGGCGAGATTGATGGCAGTTGTCGTTTTTCCGACTCCACCCTTCTGGTTCGCGACTGCAATGGTGATCATGTGCCCGTCCTAACGGTAAAGGTTACCGACAACGATTCCGGCATCCGGATCGGTTATCGACTGTTCCACGTGAAACATGGAGCGTAGCTTCTTCGGCAATTCTGCCACTTCCTGCTCCGCTTTGCGACCCTTGGGCAAAACCCAGATCGTATCCGGTGTGGAAAACGGGCGAGCCATAGCAATAATCTTAGGAAGAGCGGCCAACGCTCGTGCGGAGATGACGGTAGCAGGAAACGGAGCGACAGATTGCGCTTTTGCACAAATAACGTAAGTATTAGGCAATTCCAAAGCCGATGACGCTCTCTCCAGCCACTCGCAACGGAGCCTGCGGGGTTCGATCATGGTGACTGTGATATCCGGGCGTGCGATTGCAACCGCCAAGCCAGGGAAGCCAGCCCCGGACCCCAAATCGAGCCAAGTTTGCGATGTTTCACGTGAAACATGAGAAAGCAGTTGGAGACTATCGACGAAATGGCGCCGCCATAATGACGACAAGGTCGCAGCGGCGACCAAATTTTGGTCACGATTTTCGGCTTCTAGAAGGTCCCGCAATTGCTCAAATTTTTGTACGGCTGGCACACCGAAGTGTTCCTCGACCCAAGCAGCAGCACTTTGCTCGTCATCAATCATCATGCGGCTGCCAACCGACGGCGTGCATGGACGAGCAACGCAGCGAGCGCCGCCGGTGTGACGCCCGGCACGCGGCCAGCAGCGGCCAAGGTCTCTGGCCGAGCGCTGGTCAGACGTTCAATCATTTCGTTCGAGAGGCCTGGTACAGAAGCATAATCGAATTCGGACGCTAGCCGCAGCATTTCGCTGGCGCGAAGGTCGCGCAATTCGGCGTCCTGTCTCTGCAAGTGGGGTGCGTAGAAAGCGTCTTCCGCGATTTCAGCACCGATCGATGATGTGGCGTCGAGTTCCGGGGGAAGGAGTGCTCGCAGCTTTTCGATGGTGATCTGCTCGTAACGCAGCCAATCGAATAGGCGCGCCTTTGGTCCATCCTTAATTGCCAATCCCTCGGCTTGGAGTTCACCCGCACTGGCCTCGCGATCAAGCGCGTCCATCCAGCTCGTTCTCTCTGCGTCGCGCTCCTCGAACCAATCGGCCCGTTCCGCACCGACACAACCGGTGGCAATCGCGATTGGTGTAAGCCTGCTCGTTGCGTTGTTTGCGCGCAGACGAAGTCGGTATTCGGCCCGTGCTGTGAGCATTCGGTATGGCTCAGACACACCTTGTAACGTCAAATCGTCGACCATCACCGCCATGTAGCTGTTCGCCCGGTCGATTGCCGGTCCTTCGCTTCCAGTGACCGCTGCCGCCGCGGAAAGTCCAGCGAGGAGTCCTTGCGCCGCCGCCTCTTCGTAACCGGTCGTACCATTGATTTGGCCAGCGCAATACAGGCCGGGAATATCGCGGACCTGCAACGTGCGGTCGAGAGCGCGGGGATCGATATGGTCGTATTCTACGGCGTAGCCAGGAACGGCCATCGTAACACGCTCCAACCCCGGCATGGCCCGCAACATGTCGTGCTGCACATCCGTAGGAAGCGAAGTGCTGATTCCGTTCGGATAGACCAGCGGCGTATCAAGCCCCTCCGGTTCGAGGAAAACCTGATGCCCATCGCGATCCCCGAAGCGGTCGATCTTGTCCTCGATCGACGGACAATAACGCGGACCCGAGGCGTCAATCGCTCCCGTAAACAACGGCGAACGATGAAGATTGGCCCGTATCACATCATGGCTACGCTCTGTCGTGCGCGTAATTGCGCAAAAGAGCTGGGTGTTGCGGCGCTTCCCTGTGAGTGGCGACATTGTCCAGCTGTCGCTGTCGGACGCCTGTTCCTCCAGCGCGGCCCAGTTGATGCTTCGCCCATCAAGCCGTGGCGGCGTACCTGTCTTGAGCCGGCGGATGGGGAGGGCAGCGTCATCGCGTAACTGGAGAGCCAGGCGATGCGCGGCATTCTCTCCAATACGCCCGCCATCAAGTCGCTCCTCACCCCGAAACAACTTCCCGCCGAGGAACGTGCCCGTGCAAAGTACGACGCGCGGACCCATGATTCGCGTATCATCCGCGAGATCCAACCCGCTTACGCGACCGCCCGTTAAGACGAGAGCAGACGCCTCGCCTTCAGCGATCGAAAGGTTCGCAAACGCTGCCATCTGGCGCTGGATCGATGCTTTGAACAACTTGCGGTCAGCTTGCACGCGTGGACCCCAAACGGCACTGCCCTTCGACCGATTGAGCATTCTATAGTGGATAGCAGCATCGTCAGCAGCCCTTGCGATCAAACCATCGAAGGCATCAACCTCGCGAACGAGATGGCCTTTTCCGAGACCGCCGATTGCGGGGTTGCAGCTCATTGCGCCGATTGCCGAGCGGTCGAACGTCACCAGTGCAACTTTCACACCCATCCGCGCGGCTGCAGCCGCAGCTTCGCACCCGGCGTGGCCACCGCCGACGATAATGACGTCGAAATCCTGCATGGACCGCCGCTTATCCCGCGGCGCTGTTTGGTTCAAGGAGTTCGCGGTGTTTCACGTGAAACATGCGGCGCCTACTTGCCGATGCAGAAGCCACCGAAAAGGGTATCGAGCATGTCCTCCGTGCTCGCTCGGCCGACAACCCGGTCGAATGCGGACCGGGCCGAGCGAAGATATTCACCGGTGATGAGCAAGTCTGAGGACGACGCGGCCTCGTTCAAACAAATGCGGGCCTCTACGAGCAGACCCCGTTGTCGTGTGTTGACCGAACCACGCGATGCACCCGAAAATGACTGGCGAGCGAAATTGCGCAGGGCGTCGACCAACTCAGCAATACCCTCACCCGTTACGGACGATACGCGATACTCGGCCTGACTGTGCGAATCCCCAAGATCGATCTTCGAAGCGACCAGCCAGGCATTGTCAGGGCGTGCGGCGGGATCGCCCAGCCACAGCACGCAGTCGGCGTTCGCGATCGCGTCCCCTGAGCGGCGCACGCCTTCTCCTTCTATTTCGTCCGCCACATCGCCGCGCATCCCCGCGCTGTCTACGAAGGTGAAAGGCACACCTCCGATGGCGACCGAGCGCTCGATCAAATCTCGAGTCGTCCCGGGGGTCGGGGAGACGATAGCCGCATCATCCGCAAGTATTGCGTTGAAAAGTGAAGACTTTCCCACGTTTGGCGGACCCGCCAGGACGACGCGGAAGCCGTCGCGCAGACGTTCCGCCGCTGGGAGCGCTAGGACGGCATCAATGTCCGCGACGACGTCCTGCAGCGATTCTGTGAAGGCGGGTGGCAAGTCGCCAACGTCATCCTCGTCCGAAAAATCGAGCGCTGCTTCCACCAGCGCTGATAGGCGCAGCACATCCGAACGGCGCGCTTCGATCTGGCGGGAAAGCTGACCGCCGGAATTGGCCATAGCTGCTCGCCGCTGGAGTTCCGTTTCGGCGAACAGGAGATCGGACAGGCCCTCGGCTTCTGCGAGGTCCAGCCGCCCATTGGTGAAGGCACGACGGGTGAACTCGCCCTCCCGCGCCTGGCGTAACCCGTCGTGCCGAGCCAGTTCGGCCGTCACCGCTGCAATAACAGCGCGGCCCCCGTGGCAATGCAGCTCCGCGCAATCCTCCCCCGTGGGTGAGGCCGGGCCTGGAAATACCAGCACAAGCGCTTCGTCCAGAACCTCGCCATTGGCGGCACGCAGCGTCCGTAGACTGGCGCGCCGTGGTTCGATGGCAGCGCCTGCCAATGCCTGCGCCGCAGCGATCGCACGCGGACCGCTCAGGCGAACGATGCCGATAGCTGCCGGGGGCGCACCGCTGGACAGTGCGAATATCGTATCGGTCCCGTCCATCGGTCGCAAAGGCGACAGTCAGTCGTCCTTGTCGCCGCTCTTCTTGTCCGCCGAAGCCGCGCTGGCGGCCATGCTATTGGCGCCCGCTTCCATGAAACTCTTGAAAAGATTGAGGCCGACCTGACCCATCGGCGCGAGTTGCTTGGCATAATCCTGCAACTGATCGACGCTGGATACGCCCTTCATCGCCTTGGCGAACTGGTCGACATAGATCTCGTTCGCCTTCTGCACATCGGGCAGTCCCATGAAGCGGCGCGCTTCTTCGGGCGAGCAATCGATTTCGACATGGACCTTCATCGCGTTTTCTCCGTTACCGCTGTGACCCATGTGGGTTTGCCATCGCCTGCGGGCAAGCGCTATCGCAGGCGCAGCCCTTTTGACTACGGAGAATTATCACCCATGAGCGAGACCGTCACTGTCCCGACACTGTCCAACGAAGCCAGCTTCAGCGCTTATGTGGCGCGGCCCGCCGACACGCCCAAGGCGGCGATCGTGGTGATTCAGGAAATTTTCGGCGTGAATGCCGGCATCCGCCGCAAGTGCGACCGACTGGCGGAAGACGGCTATCTCGCAGTGGCACCTGACCTGTTTTGGCGGCTGGAGCCAGGCATCGAACTGGACCCGGATGTCGAACCGGAAATGCAACGCGGCCTGGAGCTGATGGGCGAGTTCGATCAGGACATGGGCATCAAGGACATCGAAGCGGCGATCAAGTTCATACGCTCCAGCGAAGGCGTCGAGAAAGTCGGCGCAGTCGGTTACTGTCTCGGTGGGCGGCTCGCCTACATGACGGCCGCGCGCACGGATGTCGATGCGACGGTCGGCTATTACGGGGTTGGCATCGACGGTCTGCTGGGCGAGAAGCACGCCATTGCGCACCCGCTGATGCTGCATATCCCGACAGAGGATGGCTTCGTGGACAAGGACACGCAGAAAGCCATGAACGAGGGGCTAGACGACCATCCCAAGGTCACTCTGCACGATTACGAGGGGCTCGATCATGGCTTCGCCACCGAATTCGGCAAGCGTCGTGACGAAGAGGCGGCAACCTTGGCGGACAGCCGCACAGCCGCATTCTTCGCCGAGCACCTGGGATGATCCACAACCGCGCGAAGTGGCGCGATTCGGCCGCGCTGGCTGTCCGTTTCGGCATCCCGCTGGCGCTGCTGGCGATAAGCGTGCTGTTCCTCGCCATATCATGGTTGCGGTGGGGGCTGATCGTCACTCTCCCGCTGCTGGCCATCGCGGTATGGGACTTCTTCCAGCGCAAGCATTCGCTGCGGCGGAATTATCCGCTGATCGCACGGATCCGCTGGTTGATGGAAGATCTGCGCCCGTTCGCGCGGGCCTATATCGTCGAGGGCGATCTGGAGGGGCGGCCATTCAATCACGACGAGCGCAGCCTGGTCTACGCGCGGGCCAAGGGCCAGCTCGATTCGCACCCCTTCGGCACGGAACTGGACGTCTATTCCGACGAATACGAGTGGCTCGCCCATTCGATCGCGCCGAAGGAGGACATACCACTCGAATGGCGGGTCGATGTAGGGACGAGCCAGTGCACCAGGCCCTATTCGGCTTCCCTGCTGAATATTTCCGCGATGAGTTTCGGCTCGCTCTCTGCCAATGCGATCATGGCGTTGAACAAGGGCGCCGCAGCCGGCAATTTCTACCATGACACGGGCGAGGGCGGCCTCTCGCGCTATCATAGGGCGCATGGCGGTGATCTCGTATGGGAAATCGGCAGCGGATATTTCAGCTGCCGTACGGAGGACGGCAAGTTCGATCCTGCCAAGTTCGCCGATCTTGCCACCATCGATCAGGTGAAGATGATCGAGATCAAGCTGAGCCAAGGTGCCAAGCCCGGTCATGGCGGCGTATTGCCCGGACCCAAGGTGACCCAGGAAATCGCCGAGACCCGCGGCGTACCGCCGGGGCGCGACGTGATCTCACCCCCTGCGCATTCGGCGTTCGGTACGCCGATCGGAATGCTCGAATGGGCGGCAAAGCTGCGCGATCTGTCGGGCGGCAAGCCCGTCGGGATCAAGTTGTGCGTCGGCAAACCGCACGAAGTCTTCGCCGTGATGAAAGCAATGCTGCAAACCGGCATCCGGCTCGACTACATCGTGGTCGACGGCGCCGAAGGCGGCACCGGGGCGGCACCGGTCGAGTTTTCCAACCGTGTGGGCATGCCGCTGCGCGAAGGGCTGATCCTCGTCCGCAACGCATTGGTCGGGACCGGCCTGAAGGACGAAATCAAGGTTGCCGCGGCCGGAAAGGTGCATTCGGGCGCGGGCATGGCGATGAACCTCGGTTTGGGCGCGGACTGGTGCAATGCCGGGCGCGCCTTCATGTTCGCGCTGGGCTGCGTGCAATCAATGCAGTGCCACACGGACCGCTGCCCGACGGGAATCGCGACGCAGGATGCCACGCGGCAGCGCGGGCTGGTGGTGCCGACCAAGGCGGAGCGCGTGACCCGGTTCCAGCGACATACGCTCCACGCCCTGCGCGAAATGGTGGTGGCGATGGGGCTCGATTCACCGTGGGAAATCGCGCCGTGCCATATCTCGGAACGCCAGAACTCCGCGCGTTCCGATACCATCGACAATATCTACGGTTTCCTGGAAAAGGGGCAGCTGCTGGATGACGCGGGCGCAACGCATTACGCGCGTGCCTGGGCAGCGGCGCAGGCCGAGAGTTTCAGGGAGGTTGCATGAGCGCGCACAAGGGGCTGGCGAACTGGCATCAGGCGGTCGAGAACGGCAACCAGCCGGGCGAACTGGCGGCGTTCATTCACGAAGACGCAGTCTTTCACTCGCCGGTCGTGCATAAGCCGCAACACGGGCGCGCCATCGTCACCGCCTATCTGAGTGCGGCGGGGCAGACCCTCGGCAACGACAGCTTTCGCTATGTTCGCGAACTGGTGGACGGGAACGAGGCGCTGCTCGAATTTGAAACCGAGATGGAGGGCGTGCACGTCAACGGGATCGACCTGATCCGGTTCGACGACGACGGCATGATCTGCGATTTCAAGGTTATGGTTCGCCCGCTGAAAGCAGTGAACAAGGTCTGGGAAATGATGGCCGCCCAGCTCGACCGCCAGCAGAAGAGCTAGCTCAGCGCCGTAAAGTTCAGCACCGTGCGCCGCACCTGCGGATCAAGGTTATCTGGCAGCATGGCGTCGATTTCCCTGCGTTTTTCGGACAGGTCGCCGGACATGCTGAGGTGCGGCATGTTCCAGTCCTGAAACAGCCGCTCCTCGATCGCGATGTCTTCTATCCGCACGATGCCGTGATGGCGCGTATCGCGCGTCAGACTGAGCATGAGCGACTGGAGCGAACCCTGCTCGCCTTCCAGCAGCTGCATGAAGTTGCGCCCGTTATAGAGCAGGAAGCCCGTGATCCCGCGCGGCGGATTGTTACGCTGCGCAGTTTCGACGATCCGCGCGATATCCTCCGGACCCACGCCCGCGGCAGCAGTGCTGATGTAGACGAAATGCCGCATCGCGGAATACTAACCTAGATTAAGTGTTTGTAACCCCAAGTCAGTTTATACTGCGCGGCGCCCACGTCGGTCAATGGTCTCGATGAATGCTGGACGGGCCAGAGCCTTGAAAGGTCCGGCCCGTCAACCATCCGACCTACTGGTTCATCGTCGCGAAGAAATCTTCGTTGGTCTTGGAATCCTTCATCTTGTCGAGCAGGAATTCCATCGAATCCACCGTGCCCATCTGCATCAGGATACGGCGCAGGACCCACATCTTGGACAGCTGTTCCTTGTCCACCAACAGTTCTTCCTTGCGGGTGCCGGACTTGCCGACATCCAGCGCCGGGAAGATGCGCTTGTCGGCGACCTTGCGGTCGAGCACGATCTCGCTGTTGCCGGTACCCTTGAACTCTTCGAAGATGACTTCGTCCATCCGGCTGCCGGTGTCGATCAGCGCGGTGGCGATGATGGAAAGCGAGCCGCCTTCCTCGATATTGCGGGCCGCACCGAAGAAACGCTTGGGCCGCTGGAGCGCGTTGGCATCCACGCCGCCGGTCAGCACCTTGCCCGATGACGGGACGACCGTGTTGTATGCGCGGCCCAGACGGGTGATCGAATCGAGCAGGATCACGACGTCCTTCTTGTGCTCGACCAGGCGCTTCGCCTTCTCGATCACCATTTCGGCGACCTGCACGTGGCGCGTCGCGGGCTCGTCGAAGGTCGAGGAAATGACCTCGCCATTCACGCTGCGCTGCATGTCGGTGACTTCTTCGGGACGCTCGTCCACCAGCAGCACCAGCAGGAAGACTTCCGGGTGGTTGTCCGTGATGGCCTTGGCGATGTTCTGCAGCAGCACGGTCTTACCCGTACGCGGCGGGGCGACGATCAGCGCGCGCTGGCCCTTGCCCTGCGGACTGATGAGATCGATCACGCGTGCCGACTTGTCCTTGACCGTCGGATCCTTGGTATCGAGGTTCAGTCGTTCGTCGGGATAGAGCGGGGTGAGGTTGTCGAAATTGGTGCGATGCCGCACGGCGTCGGGGTCGTCGTAATTGACGCTCGTCAGCTTGGTAAGCGCGAAATAACGCTCCCCGTCCTTGGGTCCGCGGATTTCGCCTTCGACGGTGTCGCCCGTGCGCAGGCCCATCTTGCGAACCTGATTGGGGGAGACGTAGATGTCGTCCGGCCCGGCGAGATAGTTCGCTTCCGGGCTGCGCAGGAAGCCGAAGCCGTCCTGCAGCACTTCGATCGTGCCCTGGCCGATGATTTCCTCGCCCTGTTCTGCCAGTTCCTTGAGGATGGCGAACAGCAGGTCCTGCCGGCGCATGGTGCTGGCGCCTTCGACACCGAGTTCCTCGGCCATCGAGACAAGCTCGGCCGGCGCCCGCTGCTTGAGTTCTTTGAGATGCATGTGATTTGTAACTTTCGATGATTTTCGGGGGCCGGCGAACCGTTATGGGCTTGGAGAAAGCAGGTCCGGCGGCGCATCATGCGCGCCAGCCGTGCCGGTGCTGTGGGAGATAAGCCCGCGGCCAGTCAGCGTCAATTCGCAAATCGACGCGCCGCCCGCGAGCGGAGGCCGCGCGATGCGCCGCCTCAGAACGGCTTGATGATGACCAGCACGACGATGAGTGCCACGGCGATGCCCGGCACTTCGTTGAGCAGGCGAAGCTTCTTGCCCTGCAACGGCCGCTCTCCGCGCGCGAGCTTCTTCGCATAAGCCGCGCACCAGCCGTTATAACCCGACAGGATCAGGACCAGCAGCAGCTTGGCATGGAACCAGCCCTGGCTGAATGCGCCGATCGAGACGGCGAGCAGCAGGCCCAGCACCCAGACGACGATGATCGAGGGCAGGAGGATGATCTTGAGCAACTTGCGCTCGCGGTCGATCCATACCTTGTCGGCCGCCGATCCGGGTGCGCCATCTTCCTGGTGATAGACGAACATGCGCGGCAGCATGAACAGCCCTGCCATCCAGAAGATCACGAAAATCAGGTGACCGGCCTTGAGCCAGAAATAGGTCATCGCGAGCGTTTCCTGCATGGTGCTGCCCTAGGCGCGCGGCGCGCCGAAGTCATCCCCTGACGACGCTCAGCAGCCGCTCCACGTGAGCGATCGGGGTTTCCTTGTCGATGCCATGACCAAGGTTGAAGACGTGCGGTCGCCCTTCGAAGGTGCGGAGCAATTCGCGTGCCGCGCTTTCCAGTCGTTCGCCACCGGCAAGCAGCAGCAGCGGATCGAAATTCCCCTGCACCGGCAATCCTTCGGGGAGCTCGCGATGCGCCCAGGCCGGGTCGATGGTCTCGTCGAGGCCCATGGCGTCGGGCCGCACTTCACGCGCGTAGCTCGGCAGTTTCTCGCCCGCGCCCTTGGGGAAGCCGATAACCGGCACGTCGGGATGCCGTTCCTTCAGCGCCGCGACGATGGCGGCGTTGGGGGCGATGACCCAGCGCTCGAACTCGCGCGGGGCGAGGCTGCCTGCCCAGCTGTCGAACAATTGCACCGCTTCCGCGCCTGCACGGATCTGGCCTGACAGGTAATCGACCGTCATCCCCGCGATGGCATCGACGATCGTCTGCATCTTTCCCGGGTCGCGATAGGCGAGACTGCGCGCTTCGTGCTGATCGCGGCTGCCTTGCCCGGCGATCATGTAAGTCGCGACCGTCCAGGGGCTTCCTGCGAAGCCGAGCAGGGTCCTGTCGCCCGGAAGCTGCGCCTTCACCTTCGCCACCGTTTCGTAAATCGGGGCCAGCCGCTCCGGCACCGGCGACAGCGAGTCCAGATCGATCTCGGCCAGCCGCGGCGAAAGGTGCGGACCTTCACCGGCGAGGAACTCAAGATCCTGGCCCAGCGCATAGGGTACGATCAGGATGTCGGAGAACAGGATCGCGCCGTCGAAGCCAAAGCGCCGGATCGGCTGAACCGTTACCTCGGCCGCTGCGTCGGTGTCGTAAACCAGCGCCAGGAATCCGCCCTTCTCGGCCCGCAATGCGCGGTATTCCGGCAGGTAACGGCCCGCCTGGCGCATAAGCCACACGGGCGTCCTGTCCGCCGATTTTCCGCGCAGGGTTTCAAGCAAGGGGCCGGGCATCGAGGGGTCCAATCAAATAAATAATATTATTTTATAGAAGGTAGTTGGAGTCTGTTGGTCCTGTGGAAAGCGGGGACAGCGCGCACCTGCCCGATTTGTCCCGCTTTGAACAGGGGCCGATGGGGCGGTGAATCGCGGCGAACCTTGAGTCAAACCAAACTTGTCCGCCTTTTCCCCAGCCTGTCGAAATCTGCGTGAGGCTGGGCAGAAGCGTGCGTGCGAAACTCGTGCCAGCGGTGATCGAATTCCATCCCATGCTTGTCCGCAGCGCCCTCCCGTGGTTTATGCCGGGACTTGTCCACATGGCCCGGCTGCACCTCCATCTTGTCTCGGATTCTACCGGCGAAACGCTGGAAATGATCGCGAAGGCCGCGCTGTCCCAGTTCGACGACGCGGATGTCATCCGCCATTTTTGGCCGATGGTGCGCAGCCGTGCGCATCTCGACCGGATCATGGACGAACTCAAGGCCAATCCGGGGCTCGTGCTGTTCACGCTCGTGAGCGAGGAAAACCGGATGCACCTCGAACAGCGCTGCCGCGAACTTGGTCTGCCGATGGTCCCCGCGCTGGATCCCACGGTCGCGGCGCTGGAGGAACATCTGGGCCAGCAGGCCAAGGCCCGGCCGGGTCGCCAGCACGCGATGGACGATGCCTATTTCGCGCGCGTCGAGGCGATCCAGTTCACCATCGCGCATGATGACGGCGTCGGGTGGGAGAATTGGGAGCAGGCCGACATCGTGCTGGCAGGCGTCAGCCGCACGTCGAAGACGCCGACGAGCATTTATCTCGCCAACCGCGGTTACAAGACCGCCAATATCCCGCTGGTGGTGGAAAGCCCGCCGCCGCCCGCGCTTTATGGCCTGCGTCAGCCGCTGGTCGTCGGCCTGACCACCGCGCCGGAACGGCTGGTGCAGATCCGCCGCAACCGCCTGCTGTCGCTCAACGAGGGGACGGAGACCTCCTATGTCGATAACGACCGCGTGAAGGACGAACTGAAATTCGCGCGCCGCCTGTTTGCCGACAATGGCTGGCCGGTGATCGACGTCACCCGCCGCTCGATCGAGGAAACGGCTGCGGCCGTCATCAAGCTGAAGCACGAACGGGACGGCAAGATCGAACCGCTCGGACCCGGACCCCACCCCATATGATCGTCCTCGCATCGAAAAGCGCATCGCGTCGTGCGATGCTGGAAGCGGCGGGTGTTTCCTTCGAAGCGCGCGCTGCCAATGTGGACGAACGCGCCATCGAGGCCGGAATGGCCGGCGCGCGGCCCGACCAGATCGCGCTTGCCCTGGCGGAGGCCAAGGCCGGCGCCTTTGCTGACGAAGATCGCCCTGTACTCGGCAGCGATTCTCTCGTGGTGGTGGGCGCGGAGCGGTTCGACAAGCCGGCGAGCCGGGACGAGGCCGCAGAGCATCTCCGCTACTTTTCCGGACGGCCGATGCAGCTTCATTCCGCAGCCGCAATTGCCACCGGCGGCGTCGTGAGCTGGCGTCACGCAGCCATCGCCACGCTGCAAGTGCGCCAGATGAGCGAGGATTTCATCGCCGCCTATCTCGACGCCGAATGGCCCGCGATAGGCCACTGCGCCGGCGCATTCCGGATCGAGGCGATGGGCCCGCAAATGTTCGAGCGGATCGCAGGCGACATGTTCACAGTGCTGGGCATGCCGCTCCTGCCCGTCCTCGGCGAACTTCGCGCCATGGGGGAGCTGACCGCGTGAGCCAGCCTTATGCCGAAGTCATCGGCGACCCGATCGCGCAATCAAAAAGCCCCGCGATCCATAATTTCTGGCTCGGCAAGGCGGGGATCGACGCCGAATATCGCGCCTGTCATGTGACGGCGGACGGGCTCGGCGACTACCTCGCCGCCCGGCGCGGCGATCCGGACTGGCGCGGATGCAACGTCACCATGCCGCACAAGCAGTCAGTCCGCGACATGCTCGATCGGCTGGAATTGCCCGCCGACACGATCGGGGCAGTGAACACGATCTGGCGCAATGCGGAAGGTCAGCTGGTCGGCACGAACACCGATGCCGCGGGCTTCCTCGAACCGCTCGGTCAGGATCTGAAGCGGTCGCACTACTTCCGCATGGCCCGCGTGCTCGGCACCGGCGGGGCGGCGCGCGCCATCGTTACCGCACTTGCCGGCGAAGGTTTCACGTTGGTCCTGGCCGGTCGCAACCCGGACAAGGCGCGCTCTCTCCTCGATGAACTCGCGACCCAAGGCGAGCATCACGCGGTCGATCTCGCGCATTTTGCCGACCCCACCGATTTCGCATTCGACGATCGCGAGGGGTGTTGCGATCTCGTCGTCAATGCCAGCCCGCTGGGGATGCGCGGCCAGCCACCGCTGGCCTTCGACTGGAGCCATGCACCGCCCGGCAGCGTGGCCTACGACATCGTTACCGATCCGCCGGGCACCCCCTTCCTGCTCGACGCGCATGCCGCGGGCCACCGCACGATAGACGGGCTCGCCATGCTGATCGGCCAGGCGAGCGCGGCATTCGAAATCTTCTTCGGCGCCCCCGCGCCCCGGCAATATGACGCCGAACTGCGCGCGCTGCTGACACGGTGACCCGACCGCTGATCATCGGCCTGACCGGGTCCATCGGCATGGGCAAGTCGACCGTCGCCATGATGTTCGAGGCAGAGGGTGTGCCGGTCTTCGATGCCGATGCCGCCGTGCACGCATTGCAGGGTCCGCAGGGCGCGCTGCTTCGGGCAATCGAGGCGGCCTTTCCGGGCACCACCGGTCCGCGCGGAGTCGATCGTGCAGCGCTGGGAGCGCAGGTCTTCGGTGACGACGCGGCGCTCGCCCGGCTGGAGGCAATCGTCCATCCCGCGGTCGCGGAGATGCGGAAGACCTTCCTGCTTGAACACGCCGGCCAGCCGCTGGTGGTGTTCGACATTCCGCTACTGTTCGAAAAAGGCGGGGAATCGCGCGTCGATGCCGTGGTGGTGGTCTCCGCCCCGGCCGACGTCCAGCGCGAGCGTGTGCTCGCCCGCCCCGGCATGACGGCGGAGAAATTCGCCCAGATCCTCGCGCGGCAGACTCCCGATGCAGAAAAGCGCGGGCGGGCCGATTACGTGATCGAGAATCACGGATCGCTGGCGGACACGCACGCGCAGGTCGCAGCCCTCGTCGCGCGGTTGCTCTCGCCTGACGAAGCGCCGCCGGAATAACGCGCAAACCCTTGCAATCCGCGCGTTCGAGGCGGATATGTCAGGCAATGCGTGAGATCATTTTCGATACGGAAACCACTGGCCTCGACCCCCGCAGCGGCGACCGAATGGTGGAAATCGGCTGTATCGAGATGATCAACAAGGTCGCCACCGGCGAGACCTTCCATTGCTATTTCAATCCCGAACGCGACATGCCGATGGAGGCAGAGCGCGTCCATGGCCTCTCTGCCTCCTTCCTGTCCGACAAGCCGCTGTTCTCGGCGCAGGTCGAGGCGCTGCTCGAATTCATCGGCGACTCGCCATTGGTGGCGCATAACGCCGGTTTCGACTTCGGCTTTCTCAATTCCGAGCTGGAGCGGATCGGCCGCATCGCGGTCTGCACGTCGCGCATGGTCGATACGGTCGCGCTGGCACGCCGCAAGCATCCCGGCGCAAAGCTTTCGCTCGATGCGCTGTGCACCCGCTACGGTATCGACCGCAGCCATCGCACGCTGCACGGCGCGCTGCTCGATGCCGAGCTGCTGGCACAGGTCTATGTCGAGCTGACCGGCGGACGGCAGATCGGGCTTGAACTGGCGCAGCAAAGCGCGGCGCCCACGATCCAGACCGTCGTCATCGGGCAGGCGCCCAGCCGCGAAGTGCGGCCGGCTCGCCCCCATTCGGCTACTGTAGAGGAACTCGCGCTCCATGCGGCATTTCTGGAGAAGATCCAGTCGCCGCTGTGGGGTGCCTGACCGGGCCGGTGCATTTCGCATCGTGCCCCAAAACATAAGGAGAATCGTTCATGGATATTCGCGTGTCTGGCCATCAGGTCGAAACCGGAGCCGCCCTTCAGGAACACGCCACGGATCGCCTGAACGATATCGTCGAGAAATACTTCAGCCGCGCCACGTCCGCCAACGTGACCATCGGCAAGGCACCGACCCACGCATTCAAGTGCGACATGGTGATGCACGTGACGCAGGGCCTCGTCCTGAAAAGCCACGGCGAAGCGCATGACGCGCACCAGGCGGTCGACAAGGCAGCGGAGAAGATCGAGAAGCAGCTGCGCCGCTACAAGCGCAGGCTGAAGGACCGTCACGAACAGGCCATTTTCGCCGAACAGGAAGAAGAAGCCGCCTACACAGTCTTCGCCGGGCGTGGCGAAGACGAATCCGATGACGAGCAGGAACAGGCCGACGCGCCGCCGGTCGTCGCCGAAACCCGCGTGGACATTCCCGAAGCGAGTGTCTCCGACGCGGTCATGCTGCTCGATCTGCGGCACACGCCGGCGCTGCTTTTCAAAAACGCTGGAACTGGGCGACATAATATGGTCTATCGCCGCGACGATGGGACGATCGGCTGGGTCGAGCCGTCCTGAAGGGTCGGCGCAGGGCTGCGCTGCCCTGTACAAAAGCCTTTCCATTGAAGGAGAAGCGGCGGATTTCGCATCTCTGCGCCTGCCGGGCGCGGCGCATTGCGACAGATCGCTTGTGACGTAAAATGAGCCTGTACAAACTGGAACCTTCGGCCATCGCTTGTCAGAAAGCGGGCGGGAAGGGCGAAATACTCGTATCCCTCGCCGCGCTTTTCGAAGCCGCCTACGGTCTCGACCGTGGCGAGGTGCTGGAACGGCTGGAAGAGCGCGAAAGCCTCGGCAGCACCGGCTTCGGGCGCGGCGTGGCGATACCCCATGCGCGCCTCGAAGGCTTGGGCCGTCCCGTCGCAGCGCTGATCCGGCTCAACGACCCGGTCGAATTCGACGCGGCCGACGGTATGCCCGTGGAACTGGTTTTCGGTCTCGTCTCACCGGAGAATGCGGGGGCGACGCACCTTCATGCGCTGGCAGCGATTTCCCGGCTTGTCCGCGACGAGGAAATGCAGGATGCCCTGCTCAGGTGCGACAGCCCGGAGGCGATCTACGCCATGCTCAACAACGCCACGGAACAGAGCGCTGCCTGACGCGGACGCCCAGTCTGCCGCCGGACACTGGCGCGCGCTGGAGCGGTTGTACGGCACCGCGCCGATCAACGCGAAGTTCCGCTCCTCCCTTGCCATCGCGCAGGAAGGCCGGGCGACGATCCACTTTACCGTGGACGAAAGCGCCTATCACGCCGCGGGTGCGGCGCATGGCACGATCTACTTCAAGATGCTCGACGATGCGGCATTCTATGCCGCCAACACGCTGGTCAGCGATCGCTTCCTGCTAACGACATCCTTCAACCTGCACTTCAGCAAGCCGGTGAAGGCCGGGGAGGTCACGGCGGAAGGCCGCTGGGTCAGCGGGCGACGCCGCGTGCTGGTTGCGGAAGCGCGGCTGATCGATGCGGAGGGCGAGGAAATCGGGCGAGGAACCGGCACCTTCATGCGCTCCCGCATCCCGCTGTCCTCATTGCCGGGATACTCGGCTTGAGCGATTCGCGGCTGCCCACCCATGTCGAAGTGGCGGGCATGATCCGAGCGGTCCAGGCGGCCGGGGGCTTCGCAACCGTGCTGGCGAAAGGTGAACGGGATGCGGGGACGATCCTTGTCATTTGTTGCGAAAACGGCGCAAATACCCGTCTTTTCGAACGCATGCCGCAGCTTGACGGTTCGCGTAAGTTCGAACTTACGCGCGCGCAAGACGATGAAAAGCCTGGCGAATTTAGCGAATATTGGCAGCGGCGGCGAGATCAGGACCGCGATGCGTGGATCGTCGAATTGGATGTCGCAAATGCGGAACGATTCATCGCCTGAAGGGTTACCGCGCTTGACTTGTTGCAGCGCACCATTATTTGGCCGGCAACTTTTCGAAAGCGCAGGCAATTCGTTTCGGCAATCCGGCCGGATGGATGAGCGCGCAGACGGGGGGCAGCCGGCAGGCATCGGCGCGCAAGCATTTGCGCCGGGTTTCGACCAAGTGAAACCATAGCCTGCGACCGCGCGGTCAACCGCCGAAACTGTAGCTTAGATGTTCAAATTTGTCCGCAAGGCGGGCGCCCTTGGCGCTGCCGCAACTTGCTGTGCTTTGCTATTCGGCGCCGAAACGACCGGCGCCTTCGCCCAGGCTCCCGATGCGATCGAACTGACGATCGCGGGCCCGGACGAACTCCCGGCCCTGCCGGACGACATGCCCGAATTCGTGTCCGAACCCGTGGTTCAGGACGTGCCCGAAGTGGCCGAAGACGAAGTCGAGCAGGCCAGGGCTGCCGTGACGGCCGCCTCGCTGAACGAACTGGTCGCAAAGACCGACACAAGCGAATCCATGTCGGAACAGCTGCGTTGCCTTGCCAGCGCGGTCTATTTCGAGGCCCGCGGCGAACCGCTCGCCGGGCAGCTCGCCGTCGCGAAGGTCATCATGAACCGCGCCAATTCGCGCCAGTTTCCGTCAAGCTACTGCGGCGTGGTCAAGCAGCGCTCGCAGTTCTCTTTCGTGAAGGGCGGCAATATCCCGGCCCCGCGCAAGGGCACGACGGCGTGGAACCGCGCCAAGGCCATCGCCCGCATCGCGCATAACGACACCTGGGATAGCGCCGTGCAGGATTCGCTGTATTTCCACGCGACCTATGTGAAGCCGGGCTGGGCTCGCAAGAAGGTCGCCCGCGCGACGATCCAGACGCACGTTTTCTACAAGTGAGATGGAACGCGCGGGGCTGATCCCGCGCTTTCAGTCGCGAAGTTCGACCCAGACCGGGGCGTGATCGCTGGCTTTCTCGCGTCCGCGATAGTCCTTGTCGACCCCCGCTGCGCTCATGCGATCGGCGCATTCGGGCGACAGGAGCAGGTGGTCGATGCGGAACCCGTGATCCCGCTGCCATGCCCCCGCCTGATAATCCCAGAAGGTCCATACGCCGCCACGCGGGTTGAGCGTATCGATGGCGTCGGTCCAGCCGTCCGCGAGCAGCCGGGCATAGGCATCGCGCGATTCGGGCTGCATCAGCGCATCGTTTGCCAGCGCGGCAGGTGACCAGATGTCCTTGTCCTGCGGCACCACGTTGAAATCGCCGAGCACCACGGCAGGCACTTCCTCCGCCCACAATTGCGCCATGCGAGCGCGCAAACGCTCCATCCAGGCAAGCTTGTAATCGAACTTTGGGCCGGGCTGCGGATTGCCATTGGGCAGGTAGAGATTGCAGATGCGGATGCCGTTGACCTCGGCCTCCAGATAGCGCGCCTGTTCGTCGCTATCGTCGCCGGGCAGACCACGCTGGATTTCGACAGGTTCCACGCCGTCAACGAGGATGGCGACGCCGTTGAAGCTCTTTTGTCCGTGCCAGATCGCCTTGTATCCGATGGATTCGAACTCGGATGCCGGAAAGCCGTCGTCCTGGCTCTTCACTTCCTGCAGACAGGCGACCTTGGGCCGGGTTTCCTCCAGCCATTCCTTGAGCCGAGGCAGGCGGGCCTTGACCCCGTTGATGTTGAAGCTGGCGATACGCATGGATCGCCTGATGCCTCAAAGGAGGCGGCGGGTCTAACTCAAATCCCGAAGCTGGTGCCGCAGCCGCAGCCCGAAGCGGCCTGCGGGTTCTCGACACGGAAAGCCGCGCCGCCAAGCGATTCGACGAAATCGACCGTGGCACCGGCGACGAGGTCGAGGCTGACCGGATCGACCACCAGCCGAACGCCATCGGTTTCGCTTACGATGTCACCGTCCTCCTGCCCTTCGGCGAGGTCGAACTTGTACTGGAAGCCGGAGCACCCGCCGCCTTCGACAGAAAGGCGCAGCACCGGTGCGCGCGACTGCTTTTCGGCAATCCAGGCGACGCGCTTGGCCGCAGCGGGGGTAAGAGTGAGTCCGTCCATGGAAAGGATGTAAGGCGCGGGCGGGCTGTCCTCAAGGACTTAGCCCTGCGGAACTCAGGCGGTCTGGATATATTCGCGCATCTGGTTCCGCTCTGCCTCGATCTTGTCCATTCGGTATTTGACGAGGTCACCGATCGAAATGAAGCCGCGGACCTGCTCCCCCTCCACGACGGGCAGATGGCGAATGCGGCGGCGGGTCATCAGCTTGAGCGCGTCGATGACAGAGGTCTGAGGCGTGGTGGTGATAGCGGGCGCGGTCATCACCTCACCGACTTGCCGGTCCAGCACCTTGGCTCCCTCGCGCGCGATGCAGTAAAGCAGGTCGCGTTCGGAAAAGATCCCGGCGATCACCCCGCTTTCGAACACGGGCAGCGCGCCGATGCGCCGTTCGGAGAGCAGGGCCGCCGCTTCCGCCACGGTGTCGCCAGTGCTGCACGATGTGATCGCGTCACTTTCGCGAGCGGCGATGATGCGGGCGATGGTCATGGGCGGGTCTCCTCTTCCGGGCGTCGGTGAGCCGGAAACCGTGCGAAAATGTCTCCGGCCGAAGCACATCATGCCATTTCTTGCGCCGGATAGCCAGTTCGCCGGTTGCTGTTGCGCGCGGTGCCCGCTGCGCCCATATCGCCCACATGCCCTATTCCCCGCTCGACGATCCGGACAACGCCAAATTCGCTTGGGCTCGTTACCGGCGGCTGATGAAGATAATGGGCGTATTCACGACGATCGCCGTGATTCTGGTGCTGGCCTGGTTCTTCTATCGCGACGGGATGGTGTCCATCCACTTCTACATCGCTACCGCGCTCGGAATTGGGGGCGCGATGATGCTGATGGCGGCGCTGATGGGGCTGGTGTTCCTGTCCAGCGGAACAGGCCACGACGAATCGGTGGAGGACCGGATGGACAGCGACCGCACCGAGTGGGAAAAGTGGCACACGCGCCGCGACTGATCAGTCGTCGGCGTCATCCCCGTCGTCTTCCAGCGCGATCTTCGGGGGCGCTTCGTGCAGAATATAATCCGCCACGGGCTCTCCACCGATCAGGTGTTCCTGGATGATCCGTTCCAGCGCGGTTTCGTCGCAGGAGTGATACCACACGCGGTCGGGCCAGACGACGGCGATCGGACCCGCGGCGCAGACCTGCAGGCAGTCTGCCTTCGTCCGCTGCACGCCGCGCCCCGGACCCATGAGGCCCAGCTCCTTCAGGCGCGTCTTGAGGAATTTCCACGCGCGCTCGCCATCCTTGCGCTTGCAGCATTTCTGCTTTTCGCTGATCGCGCAAAGGAAGATGTGCCGCTCGATATGGTCGCCGCCGATGGAGCGAAGCGCGCGCTGGGCCTTGACCAGCTTGCGGGCGCTGACAGGGGCCTGGGCTGGTTCGCTCATTCCTTCAGCCAGCGATCCATCCAGTCGAACACGGTGGCGTGCCATTGGAGCGAGTTCTTCGGCTTCAGCACCCAGTGGTTCTCGTCCGGGAAGACGAGGAGCTGGCTTTCCACCCCGCGCTCCTGAAGCGCAGTGAAGGCCTGGAAGCCCTGCGACACGGGGACGCGGAAGTCCTTTTCGCCGGTCACCACCAGCATCGGCGTGCGCCAGTTGCGAACGTAGTTCACCGGGTTCCAGCGTTCGTAGAGTTCGGGATTCTCGGAGTAGCTGCCCTGGAAGTCCCAGCGCGGAAACCACAGTTCCTCGGTCTCGTAATAGAAGCTGCGCATGTCGAACAGGCCGTCATGCTGGACGAGGCAGCGGAAGCCGTCGGGCCAGTTTCCGGCGATCCAGTTCATCATGTAACCGCCGTAGGATGCCCCCATCGCGCAGGCGCGGCTGCCGTCGAGCTGGGGATCGCGGGCTAGCGCGGCCTGCATCCCGAGCTGGAGGTCGACCAACGGCTTGCCGCCCCAGTCGGAATTGATGCTGTCGGTGAAGGCTTGCCCGTAGCCGGTCGAACCATGAAAATCGATCGAGACGACCGCATAGCCGTGACTGGCGACCGCGCGCGCGTTCCAGCGGCTGGACCAGACGTCGTTGAATGACCCCTGCGGTCCGCCGTGGACGTAAAGCACCACCGGAAGTGACTCCTCGATCCAGGCGGGCTTGTGAATCTGGCCGTAGACTGTGTCGCCTTCCGCCCCGGCAAAGAGGAAGCGCGTCGTCTCCACCGGCGCCATCGCGGCATAGCGGGAGAAGGCGACGTCGGTCAGCCGCGCGGCGGGCGCGGTGCCCTGCGACAGGTAGAGTTCGGCTGGATTGGCAATGCCGTCGCGGGTGAAGAGCAGGCGCTCGCCTGCCAAGGGAACGACATTGCCGATATGCGCTTCGTTTCCGTCAACGAGGTCGAGCGTGGTGACCTCGCCGCTTTGCGGGTCGATGCGGAAGACCGGCGTATCCAGCACTTCCCCCGCTGTCGCGTAGAGCCAGCGCGAATCGGGCGACCATGCGAGTGATCCGACCGAGCGATCCCATGCCGCTGTGAGCGCACGCGTTTCCCCGCTTTCGAGGTCGCGCAATTGCACCACAAGCCGGTCCGATTCGTAATTGGGCCGGGCCATGGCGGCGTAGGCGAGCCATTTCCCGTCGGGGGAAGGCGTGGGCAGCGTGTCGGTGGCGCGGTTGTCTACCGTGAGGTTTTCGAGCGTCTTGCCGTCGAGATCGGCATGATAGATGTCGACGTCCGTTGAAGTCGGTTCGGCCGCGTCGGCATTGCGCGCGGCGAAGAACACGCCGGAAGAATCCGTCTCCCACGCGATTTCCTCGCCGCCACCGAAGGGTTGGGTGGGCGTGTCGCCGATCAGCGCGCCTTCGGCCAGCGGGCCGTCGAGCGCGGTGCCGGTGCCTTGTGCCACGCCGCCGATCAGGTCGAAGGCGAAGACGCGGCTGTATACGCCGGGGGTTTCCCATGTGTCCCAGTGGCGCACGAAGCCGCCGTCGCCCTGATAGAGACGCCCGGTTCCGGGGCCGGGAAGGTGGGTTGCCTTGTCATCGCATCCGAAGCTGGTGCAACTGCGCGCAACATTGCCCCACAGCAGGATCCGGCTGGCATCGGGCGACACGCGGAAACCGGAAATCTCGCCCGCAACATCGGTGACGCGGGTCGCGCCAGAGACGGTGCCATCGACAGCAAGTCGTGCGCGCCAGACCTGCGTTTCGGCAGCGCCTTCCACCGGCGCGTCAGGCGCGCGTCCGGACAGGAACCAGACCCAGCCATCCGCGCCGAAGCCGGCGTCGCCCGCATCGCCGAGGTCGATCGCGACCGGCGCAGCGCCCGGAGTGCCAAGGTCGAGCATGTAATAGGCGGTGCTGCGCTCGTAGCTGGACGGGTCGGTGGTGGTCACCGGGTAGATCGCCGTCTTGCCGTCAGGCGACACGTTTGCCCCGCCAAGCCGCGGCGCGGTGACGAGATCCTGCGCGGTCATCGGCGCGGGTTCATCGACCTGGGCGCGGGCCGTAGCGGGAAGGGCGAGGCAAAGAGCGAGCGTGAGGCCCGCCGAAAAACGTGCGATTTTCATGACAGAGGAATTAGCGCGCAAGTTGCCGCGCGCAAGGGCGTTAGCGAATCAGCGGCCCTTGCCCGCGATCCGTGCGATTTCCGCCGCGACCATCTTTTCGACCATGGACGGCAGATTGGCGTCGAGCCATTCCTTCAGCATCGGGCGCAGCATTTCGCGCACCATGCCTTCGAGCGAGGTTTCCCCGCTGCGAACGATCTGCGGACGCTTGCCGGGTTCGGCCAGCATGGCCAGCGCAGCCAGCGAATCGCGCATCGACGATTCGGTCACTTCGTCGAGCAGCGAACCTTCGCTGACGTCGTCATCGTCGTAACGGGCATCGTCCATGTCGGACCCACCCAGAACTTCGCCAGCTTCGGACAGGTCGAGCACTTCTTCGGCCTCGTCCGCGTCCACGGGCTCGACCGGCGCGGGTGCGCGCCGCTTGCGGTCCGCCGCCAGCGTGTCGCGGTTGTCCCGCGCTATGACCTGCTTGATCGATTCGAGGATTTCCTCGACCGACGGTTCGCCCTCTTGCCGCATGACGTCATGATCCCCCGATATCCGACGAGGCAATTTCGCCGTCCTGCGGCTCGGTGTCAATGGTGCTCGTCGAGCGGAGGACGGGCGCGGGGTCGTTGCCCCAGTCGAACCAGATGTTTTTCACGCGGTCGTAATTGACCTGCGGATCGTACAGCGGCCCGCCGGTGTCGAGGTTGAGATCGCGTGCCTCGGCGCGGCCCATCGCGGCAAGCAGGCTGAAGCCCGCGACATAGGCGTTGCGCCGTGCCGTCACCAGCTGGACCTGTGTCGAGAGCAGCTCGCGCTGCGCATCGAGGATGTCGAGTATCGTGCGATTGCCGACGGTGTTTTCCGCGCGCACCCCTTCGAGGCCCAGTTCCGCAGCGTCGACTGCCAGCAGGCTCGACTGGATGATCGCATTGGCAGACCGCCAGCTGGAATAGGCCGCCCGCACATCCGCGATGACCGCCCGTTCGGCGGCGATTTCCTGCTCCAGCGCGACGCTCGAGCGCGCCTGTGCCTGGCGCCGCAAGGCCGCAGGTCGACCGCCTTGGAAGATCGGAACGCTGAGCTGCACGCCGGCGCTCGCCGTCGTCTCGCTCTGTGCCAGTTCGCTTGCAGCGGCACCGCCGAGTGTGCCGTAGTAATTGCTGTAGTCGCTCCCCGCGAAGACGCTGACGCGCGGCAGGCGGCTCGCCCCGGCGACGCGCACGTCGAATTCCGACGCATCGACCCGTTCGCGCGCGGCGATGAGGTCGGGATTGTTCTCGATCGCGATGGCGACAGCTTCGTCCGCCGAATCGGGCAGGCCGGGCAGGGGCGGCGGCGCTTCGAGGTCTCCGGGCGGGTTGCCGACCAGCTCGATATAGCGTTCGCGGGCCGCAACGAGATTCGATTCCGAAGCGCGCAGGTCCGTCTGCGCGATCGCCAGCCGTGCTTCGGACTGGGCGACGTCGGTACGGGTCAGATCGCCGATCTGGAAACGGTCGCTGGTGGCCTGGAAGTTGACCGACAGCACATCGACCTGGTTGCGCGAAAGGCCGACCAGCGCTTCGCTGCGGATGACTTCCATGTACGCGGCGACGACCTGGCTGAAGATCGCGCTTTCGGTGCCGCGCAGGTCCGCCTGTCCGGCATCGACGCGCTGCTGCGCCGCGCGCACGGCGTTCTTTACCGCGCCGCCCGAATAGATCGGCACGCCCAGATCCAGTCCCGCCGACAGCGAACGATCGGGCGCCGAGAAGCTGTTGTCGCTCGACTTCAGGAATTCGATGTGCGTGGCGGTGCCGTTGGCGTTCGGCAAACCAGCGGCCTTTTCGATCGGCACGTTCTCATCCACCGCGCGCTGCTGTGCCCGCGCGGCCTGCAAGGTGGGATTGGTGTTGTAGGCGGCAGCCAGCGCTTCGCGCAGGGTGTCGGCAGAGGCAGGCGCGGCCAGCGCGCAAACGGACAAGCCCGCGAGCAGGCCGGCGCTGAGCCTGGCGAACCGGCGCGGCTGGATCATGATCAGAAGCTCCACGCCTTTGCTGCGGCGAATTCACGCAGGACGGGTATGCCCATTTCCATGCGGTTCACGAAGCGCGGCTCGCCATCGACCAGCTGGCCGGCGGCAAGGCGTTGCACTCCGCGTTCCACCCGGCCTGTCACGATGCGCGCTTCCGGGGCGAGACGCTTCGCGAGCGCGGCCGGGAAACTTTCGATCGCGCCGTCGATCAGCAAGAGGGTGTGTTCCCCACCCTTGCGGCTGGCCTTGGCGGCATCCTCCGGCGAGATGACGGTTACTTCTGCGACCACCGGCTCGAGCAGGGCGGGCAGGTACCCGCTCCCCGCATCGACGATCAGGACCTTGTCTTCGACGCGCGGCTTCGCTTCGGCCAGAACGGCGCCATAGAACACCGGTGCGGCCAGATAGCGGCCATTGGCGAGCCTGACCGCCCGGTCGATATAGGCCGAGGCGCGGGCGCTTTCGGGCACGAAATCCTCGCGCGGCACGCGGTGCATCGCTTCGAGCACGAAGGGCTGGCTGAGGCCGCTGGTGCGCAGCTGGCTGTCGATCATCGCCTTGCGCGCCCTAGCGAAACCACCGGAGTTCTGCGCGTGGTCCTGTTCGAGTGTCGTCGTCATGTTCCGTTCCGTCTGGCCCGTCCGCCGCGTTAGTGTGTTATCTGTATAACACGCCCGCGCAATCCGGCAAGCTTTAGGCGCAAGAGGTGTTGCGGCCAAGCGCTTTGACCGATGGCGGGTAACGCGCCTATCGGAGAGCGCAATTCTGCAACACGGGAACGCGATGCGATGAACGACATGGTGATTATCAAGGAAGAGGACCTGATCGAAAGCGTCGCCGACGCGCTGCAATTCATCTCCTACTACCACCCGATGGACTACATCCGCGCGCTCGGCAAAGCCTACGAGGCGGAGCAGGGCCCGGCGGCCAAGGACGCAATTGCGCAGATCCTTACCAACAGCCGGATGTGCGCGGAGGGTCATCGCCCGATCTGCCAGGACACCGGCATCGTCAACGTCTTCGTGCGCTGGGGCCAGAACTGCCGCCTCGATTCGACGCGCAGCCTGCAGGAGGTCGTCGACGAGGGCGTGCGCCGCGCCTACAACCACCCCGACAACAAGCTGCGCGCCAGCATCCTTGCCGACCCGGCCTTCACGCGGCGCAACACCCGCGACAACACGCCATCCGTCCTCTCGGTCGAGATAGTACCCGGCGACACCGTGGGCATCGACGTCGCGGCCAAGGGCGGCGGCAGCGAGAACAAGTCCAAGTTCAAGATGATGAACCCCAGCGACAACATCGTCGACTGGGTCGTCGAACAGATCCCGAGCATGGGGGCCGGCTGGTGCCCGCCGGGAATGCTCGGCATCGGAATCGGCGGCACGGCGGAACACTGCATGAAGCTCGCCAAGCTGAGCCTGATGGAGCCGATCGACATGGGGCAGCTCAAGGCACGCGGCGCACAAAGCGACATCGAACAGCTGCGGATCGACATCTTCGATGCGGTCAATGCAATGGGCGTCGGGGCGCAGGGGCTCGGCGGACTGTCGACGGTGCTCGACGTCAAGATCCTCGACGCACCCTGCCATGCCGCGGGCAAGCCGGTGGGCATGATCCCGAATTGCGCCGCCACGCGCCACGCGCATTTCACGCTGGACGGCAGCGGGCCGAGCTATCTCGAGCAGCCCGATCTGGACCAGTGGCCCGACGTCAACTGGCAGCCGGACGCGGCCGCGAAGAACGTCGATCTCGACAATCTGACGCCCGAGGAAGTGGCGAGCTGGGAGAACGGCGATCGGCTGCTGCTGTCGGGCAAGATGCTGACCGGGCGCGATGCGGCGCACAAGCGCATTCAGGAGATGCTCGACAAGGGCGAGGAACTGCCGGTCGATTTCCGCGGACGCGCCATCTATTACGTCGGTCCTGTTGACCCGGTGATGGGAGAGGTCGTCGGCCCCGCCGGCCCCACCACCGCCACGCGGATGGACAAGTTCACCGAGATGATGCTCGACCTCGGCCTGCTCGCCATGATCGGCAAGGCGGAGCGCGGGCACAATGCAGTCGAGGTCATCAGCCGGTTCAAGGTCGCCTACCTGATGGCCACCGGCGGCGCGGCCTACCTTGTCAGCCGGGCAATCAAGGGCTCCAGGGTCGTCGCCTTCGAAGATCTCGGCATGGAAGCGATCTATGAATTCACGGTCGAGAACATGCCGGTGACGGTTGCGGTCGATGCGGCGGGCAACAATGTCCACACCCTCGCGCCCGCCCACTGGCGGGAGAAGATCGCGAAGGAACATCTGCTCGAGAACGGCTGAGCGCTTTCGACCAACGCTCGGCGCGCTTCGATGAGGGCGCTGGATTAGCACGCGCGGTTGCGGCATCAGCGCACGGCTTATGCTTGCAGCCGACGCCAGTCCGACCCTCAAGACGGAACGCGCAGACGTGGTCGTCCCGTTCCGCATCGTTCTGGGCTCCGTGCTCGGGCTGTGGGCCTGCGCCTATGCGCTGAACACGCTGACCTCGCTGCTGGCGGGCCTGCCCTACCAGCTCGAAATGGCGGCGATCCGCATGGCGGTGACGCTGGCTGGCATCATCCTGACGCTTGGCCTGTGGACGATCATCCGGCTGCTGGACGCGCGTCCCTTCTGGGCGAAGGTGCTGGTCGCGCTTGTGGTCGCCTTTCCCATCGCGCTCGCCATCGCGCAGATCAACACCTTCGCCTTTCGCGAGCTGGAACAGCGCGTGGTCGAGGATACCGGTGCCCAGAACGGCGTGAACATGCGTCGCGACGCGTCGGGCAATCTGGTCATCGACGTGCCCGGCATGAGCGGCATGGACGATCCGCTGGGGGAAGACGAGGAAGAACAGGGCCAGACCATCACCATCGCTGCGCCCAAGGACGGGAACGTGCGCTGGCAGCAGCTTATCTACACCGCGGTCGGGCGCTATTTCCTGCTGCTTGCATGGTGTGCGCTCTATTTCGCGATCCTTGCAGGCGAGCGCGCGCGGGTGGCGGAGCGGAATGCGGGCACCTTCCAGCAGGCGGCGCGCGCGGCGGAACTGCGGTCGCTGCGCTACCAGGTCAATCCGCACTTCCTGTTCAACACGCTCAACTCGCTGTCGTCGCTCATCCTGACCGAACGCAACGAGCAGGCCGAGGAAATGGTGCAGACCATGGCCAATTTCTATCGCCAGAGCCTGACCGACGATCCCACGGCCGATCTGCCCCTGACCGCGGAATTCGCGCTCCAGCGACATTACCTCGACATCGAATCGGTGCGCTTCCCGGACCGGCTGGTGGTCGCGCTCGACCTGCCGCCGCAACTGGGCGAAGCCCGCGTGCCGGGCATGATCCTCCAGCCGCTGGTCGAGAACTCCGTCAAATACGGCGTCGCCAACTCCACCCGTCCGGTGCGGATCGCCATTTCGGCGCGCGAGGAATACGGGCGGCTGGTGCTGACAGTGGAAGACGACGGCCCGGGGCCGGGCACTCTGGACGAGGCGGGACACGGCTACGGCATCGGGCTCGAAAACGTGCGCCAGCGGCTCGAGGCGCGCTATGGCGACAAGGCCCACATGGTCTCCGGCCCGACCGGCGACGGATACGCCACCCATGTCCGCATCCCGCTGGAAAGGAACGACACCGCATGAGCGAGGACGCCGAAACGCCGAAGCTGACGACGCTGATCGTCGATGACGAACCGCTGGCGGTGGAACGGATGCAGGTGATCTGCTCCAAGATTCCCTCGCTGAACGTCATCGGTACGGCGAGCGACGGTGCGTCCGCCATGCGGCTGATCGAAGCGCTGAATCCCGCGCTGGTCCTGCTCGACATGACCATGCCGGAAATGGACGGGCTGTCGGTTGCGCGGGCGCTGACCAAGCAGACGCCGCGCCCGGCGGTCGTGTTCGTGACCGCGCATGACAATTTCGCGGTCGAAGCCTTCGATCTCGATGCGGTGGACTACGTCCTCAAACCCGTCACGCAGGAGCGGCTGGGCCGCGCGGTGCAGCGCGCTGCCGACCGCGCGGAAAGCGGCGGCGCGCGTGGCGGTGACGAATGGTTGCGCGAATTCTGGGTGCCGCACCGCAGCGAGCTGATCCGCATCGACGCCGTCCAGGTCGATCGCATCGATGCGGAGCGTGATTACGTGCGGCTTTACGTGGAGGATCGCAGCTATCTGTTGCTGCAAACCATCGCGGGCCTGGAAAAGCGGCTCGACCCGGCGGAATTCATCCGCATCCACCGCTCCACCATCCTGCGGAAAGGCGCGATCCGCGGCCTGAAGCACGAAGGGCTGGGCGTCTGGTCGGCAGAAATGGACAATGGCGAGGCGCTGAGGATCGGGCGCACCTACCTGCGGCAGGTCAAGTCGATGGCGGGGCGCTGAGCCGGGCCGGTTGAAACGGGCGCCCCCGTGGTGGGAGCGCCCGTCAATCGTGTCTCGGGAGCGGCCCAGGCCGCGCTTGTTCAACCACCGAGGCGGTTGTCCGCGATCAGTAGCGCCAGCTCGCGGTTCGCACTGGCAAGGGCGAGGCTGTAGCATTCGCGCACTTCGACCGGGCGGCCCTTGGTGCCGGTGTGCTGTTCATCGAATTCGCAGACTTTCTTGGCCGCTCGCCTGATGCGCTGTTCGAGCCGCGCCTGACCGCGCGGGGTGGCGAGATTGAGGTCGTCGTATTTGACGTGCATGCTGGTGCCCGTGCCTTCGTCTGCGAAGGCGGGGGTGGCAATGGCCGTGCTGGTGATCATCGTCAGCGCAGCGGCGGCGGATAAGTGCAGTTTCATGGCGTAACCTCCTCTTCAGGGTCGCGCCGCGGCAGGGACTGGGTTCGCCGCGGCGCTGATCACTGGATAGGCTGCTGCCGCCATGCGTTCACGCCGGGTTCGACTGTCATCCGTTACCCACCGACGAAGGAATCGCCGGTCGACAAGTGACACAAAACGGACGGCAAACGGTCGATGACAAACGACGAGTGCGACACCATATTAGGGAAAGATGCCGCTAATCCTCATATTCTTGCTCGGAATAGCCAATTTCGCTTTGCATAAGGCCGTGATCGAGAGCCGGCATCCACTGCTGGGCCGCATCCCGCTTTACGGCCACATGTCCGGCGGGCGGCTGGCACTGGGAATCGAGTTCACCGTGCTGCTTGCCGCCATGCTGCTGGTGTGGAGCGGCTCTCCGGGCTGGGCGTGGTTCTACTTCGCCTATTCCGCGCTTAACGCCGTCGCCGCCTGGCTGATCTTGTCGCACCGCGTATGACGCGGGAACCGGCACAACCGCCATTCGCTATGCAGGGATGAGCAAGAGCGCGCTGCTGGTGAGCAACCACATGAGCGGATCGTATGACGACTGCAACGTCGAGGAGATCGCGCGCGCTCTGTCTGCATCAGGATACGAACTGGCGAAGGAGCTCGACTGCGCTTCGGGCGAAGTTCCCGACGCGACGGCGCTGGATGACGGCGCCTATGATCTGCTCGTCGTCCTCGGCGGGGACGGCACATTGCAATCGGTGCTCAGCAAAGCCGCCGGATGGGGCGGTACCGCCCTGGCGTTGCCCGGTGGAACGCAAAACCTTCTGTGCAAGAGCCTCTACGGCGACCGGGACGTCGGCCAGGTGCTCGAATTGCTGGAGGGCGGGCATCTTTCTCCGCGCCGCCGCAATTGCATCAACTGGAGCGGTGGCTGCGCGCTGATCGAGATCCTCGCTGGCCCGGGCGCTCGCTGGTCGGAAGTGCGTGAGAGCATGCGCGACGGCGGCATAGCCGAAACGGTCGGCACCACTATGGACGTCGCCGAAGACACGCTGGGCGGCAGCTGGGTGCGACTAGCCGAAAGCGGCAAGGGCGACGAAAATGGCTACCCCGGCATCCGCCTCGTTGCCGAGGACGGCGGCATGGTGGTCGAAGGCTACACGGCCCACGACATCGGCGAGATCGCCGCGCAGGGTGCCGCGCTTCTCGGACGCAATTTCCGTGACGGGCCGCATGACGAGCTCGGCACGCTCGATCAAGTGATGCTGGAATCGGTCGACGGCGCCGTCATGGCGCTGATGTGCGATGGAGAGCGAGTGGCAACCGGCGCACGCGAAGGATTTTCGCTTGCCCCGTTCGATCTCGATCTGCTTGGGCTGGCGGATGGCTGACCCGATCCTGCTATTTCAACTCTCGGACATCCACTTCGGCGTCGAGAACCGCGAGGCTCTGGCGTGGGTGCGCGAAGAGATCGCCCGGCAGCGACCCGATGCGATCGCCATCACTGGCGATCTGACGATGCGCGCCAAGCACAGCGAATTTACCGCCGCGCGCGAATGGATCGGGGCGCTCGACACGCCCGTGACGATCGAGGTCGGCAATCACGACCTGCCCTACTACAACATGATCGAGCGGTTGCTGACGCCCTATCGCCGCTTTGGTGTGCTCGAAAGTGCGGTGGAGAGCGAACTCGACTTTCCCGACCTCAGCCTCGTGCCGCTCCTCACGACCCCGCGTGTGCAAGCGCGCTGGCCGTGGTCGGATGGGGTGGTGAAGGACAGCGCGCTGGCGGAAACGCTGGCCGCAATCGATGCGCTGCCGCAGGGACGCAACGTCATCGTCACCGCGCATCACCCGCTGAAGCAGGAAGGCAAGGACGGCCGCCAGCTGACCATCGGCGGCGAGAAGGCGCTGGAAGAACTGGCGAAGCGCAAGGTTCTTGCCGTCATCAGCGGGCACGTGCACGACGCCTTCGACCTCGTTCACGACACCAAGAACGGCCCGGTGCGCATGGTCGGGGCGGGCACGCTCTCTACCCGCCTGCGTTCGACCCCGCCGAGCTTCAACGAACTTCGTTGGGACGGTCGCGAGCTTACCGTGCGCGCGCGCAACTACGTCGGAATGACGACTGCGGAAATGCAGGTCGAGGACGTCCCCGAAGGCAAGCTTCCCGGCGAGTAGGACGAAAAAGGGCGACCCGAAGGCCGCCCTTTTGGGTATCGAAACTGAGAGCCGAAGCGGATCAGCGCTTCGAGAACTGGAAGCTGCGGCGAGCCTTGGCGCGACCGTACTTCTTACGCTCGACAACGCGGCTGTCGCGGGTCAGGAAGCCTGCCGCCTTGACCGTGCTGCGCAGTGCCGGCTCGTACTTCGCGAGCGCCTGGCTGATGCCGTGCTTGACCGCACCGGCCTGGCCCGACAGGCCGCCGCCCTTGACGGTGGCGACGATGTCGTACTGGCCTTCGCGATCGGTGATGCCGAACGGCTGGTTGAGGATCAGGCGCAGCGTCGGACGTGCGAAATACACTTCCTGATCGCGGCCATTGACCGTGATCGTGCCCTTGCCCGGCTTCAGCCAGACGCGTGCAACGGCATCCTTGCGGCGGCCGGTGGCGTAGGCGCGGCCGTACTGGTCCAGCTCCTGCTCGCGCAGCGGTGCGTCGGGATTGTTGGCGATAGCCGCGGCATCCGCATCGGGCGTGTCGCCGGCGATGGTCTTCAGATCGGCCAGGTCGGAGACGGTTTCGTTGTTGGTTTCGTCAGCCATTATGCGGTGACCTTGTTCTTGCGGTTCATCGAGGCGACGTCGAGCACTTCGGGCTTCTGGCCGTCATGCGGGTGCTCGGTGCCGGCGTAGAGGTGCAGCGCCTTCATCTGCTGGCGACCAAGCGGGCCGGTCGGGATCATCCGCTCGACAGCCTTTTCCAGAACGCGCTCCGGGAAACGGCCTTCCAGGATCTTCTGGGGCGTGGTTTCCTTGATGCCGCCGGCATAGCCGGTGTGCTTGTAATACTTCTTGTTCGCGGTCTTGTTGCCGGTGAACTTCACCTTGTCTGCGTTGATCACGATCACGTGATCGCCGCAATCGACGTGCGGAGTGAAGCTCGGCTTGTGCTTGCCGCGCAGGATGTTGGCGATAAGCGACGCGACGCGGCCCACGACGAGACCGTCGGCGTCGATCAGATGCCATTTCTTCTCGACCTCGGCCGGCTTGATCGACCGGGTCACCTTGCTGAGAGCCTTCATGGCTGTTTTCCTTCGAGTTTGCATCGCCCCCGCTGCAATGCGTGCAAGGCTGCGGGGAGAAATCCGGCGGACAGAATCAGCGCGATAAACCCGCCAGGGCGCGGCGCATTTGCGCGATCATGGCACTTCGGTCAAGGAAAACCGCGGCTTTGCGGGGAGGTAAAATAATACCCCGGCGCGTCAGGTCCGTTCCAGCGACCAGCTTTCCCTCGCCTGCCGTTCGGTCCCGTGGAGCCGGGTCAGCACGTTGCGGCTGGCGTGTTGCAACAGGCCGGTCAGCGGATCGGCACTCGCATCGAAACGAATTTCCACCTGCCCGCTGATGCCATCACCGGCGGCCACTTCGCGCGTCTCGACCCACTCCGTCCGGAGCGGGGCGAAAAGATCGGTCGGCAGGCGAGACAGAAAGGCGCCGAAAGACGACTGCACCAGTTGCATGAAACCCGCGTGATTGCCGCTTGCTAGCTTTCCGTCCCGCGCCAGCTTCGCCATCGCCGCGTCGACAGCCTCGCGTACTGCGGGAGAGGCGGCTGAACTGTCGCCCGGGCCACTGACGATCAGGCCGCTGCGATCGAGGTCAAGCGGGAAAAGCGCAACTTCATGTCGGCGCCGCTCGATATCCGCGAGCCCCTGGAGCGCGGCCGGCGCCTCCACCGCCACGGTGCTTTGCTGTCCGGCAAGATGGAAGCCGCCGTTTTCCTCCGCCAGAGCGACGGCGAAGGTGCGCTCCACCACCAAACGATCGCTGCCGCGAAGTTCGCGTTCGATCCGGCGCGTAAAACGATATTCGCCTGGCCGCGGGGCAAAACGGCGACCAAGCGGCGTGGCGAATGCGGGCGTGGCAAGCATGGCAAGCGCGCTCGCGGCAGCAAGCAGCGCGAAATTGCGGCGGTCTATGGTGGGAAATTCAGTCACATCGGCCCCGGTTCGACGAAGAAGCTAACCCAGCTTCCGATCCGAGGCAATCGCGTCAGATCGCGCGCGGTGCCCGGCCCGTGACATGGGCGCCCCATGCCGTCGCAGCCACGAGCAATGCCCCGACCAGCTGATGGAGGACTGCCAGCCACAGCGTGACGCCGGTCATGACCGTGGCGATGCCGAGCAGGATCTGCGTTCCGAAAGCGGCATGGATGGCGATGGTGGCAGACCGCTCGCCTGCGCGCTTCACCGCCCGGGCCAGCACCACCAGCGCGGCGACGGCGATCCACGCCCACCAGCGGTGGAGGAAATGCAGCCAGAAGGGATCATGCAGGAAAGTCCAGGCGGCACCGCGCGACCAGTCGGCTTCGGGGACGAACCGTCCCTGCATCAGCGGCCACGTGTCTGACGCGAGCCCGGCATTCAGTCCCGCCACCCACGCGCCGAGCAGCAACTGAACGAACAGGATCACCCCGGCAATAACTGCCACGCGGCTCAGCCGGGCGGGTCCGGCAGAGGGATCGCGAGCCAGCAGCCGCAAGTCCAGCGCAGTCCAGATCAGCCCGGCCAGCGTGAACAATGCGGTCAGCAGATGGATCGACAACCAGAAGTGACTCACATCGGTCATTTCTGCGTTGAGGCCGCTCCTGACCATGAACCAGCCAAAGGCACCCTGCATTCCGCCCAACGCCAGCAGCGCTAACAGGCGAGGTTTGTAGCCTGGCGGGATCGCTCCGCGCAGCCAGTACCAGGCCAGCGGCAGGGCGAAAGCCATCCCGATGACCCGGCCCAGCAGCCGGTGGAGCCATTCCCAGAAGTAGATGAACTTGTAATCGGCCAGGGTCATGCCTGCCGGCCCGTTGACCTGCTGGTACTCGCCGATCTGCTGATAGGCGCGAAACTCCTCCTGCCACTGCGCTTCGTTCATCGGCGGGATGGCGCCCGTCAGCGGCTTCCATTCGGTGATGGAAAGCCCCGATTCGGTCAGCCGCGTGATGCCGCCGACCGCCACCATGATGATGACGAGCAGCGCGACGCAGAACAGCCAGTTCGCCAACGCTACGGGTCGCAACCGTGCGGGCAGGCCGATGCCGGTTTGAAGTGTCGTCGCCATGCGGACCGTCATTGCGGAGCCACGGCCAGCCGCGCAACCCGCTTTTTCGCAAGCACCGTGCCGTTGTGCGCTTGCACAATGTTATACTGTGACATACATAGCGCCCATGCCCGTTCAACCTTCCGCGATTCGGCGGCGGCTCGACCGCGTCGGTGTGCTGCTTTCCGGCCTGTGCCTTGTCCATTGCGTGGCGGGCCTGGTGCTGGTCGCGGGCCTCGGGCTTGGCGGAGGTGCGCTTCTGTCGCCTTCGATTCATCGTTTCGGGCTGGTCTTCGCGCTGGTCGTGGCGGCTGTCGCGATTGGCATCGGCGCGCTCAACCACCGCCGCACGATGCCGCTGGTCGTGGCAATGGGCGGGCTGATGTTCATGGGCGGTGCGCTCGCGGTCGGTCATGGCTGGGCGGAAGCGGTGCTGACGATGATCGGCGTCTCCATGGTCGCTGCCGGACACATACTGAACTTGCGCGCCACGCGCTGAGCGCTATCTCGCTTCCCCATGGAAGCCACCGACACCCAATCGCTCGATCTCACCGTCAACGGCGAAGCGCGCCGCACCACCGCCGCGACTATCGCGGAGCTGGTGCGTTCGCTTGAGCTGGACCCCGCCAAGGTCGCGGTAGAGCATAACGGCGCCATCGCGCCGCGTTCACAACTCGGCGAAATCGCCCTGTCCGACGGGGACGTGCTGGAGATCGTGCACTTCGTCGGCGGCGGCGATGTCGCAGCGCCGGCGGACGACAGCTGGACAGTCGCCGGGCGCTCCTTCCGCAGTCGCCTGATCGTCGGCACCGGCAAATACAAGGACTTCGAGCAGAACGCCGCTGCGCTGGAAGCGAGTGGGGCAGAAATCATCACCGTCGCGGTACGCCGCGTAAACGTCAGCGATCCCAAGGCGCCAATGCTGACCGATTTTATCGATCCCAAGCGCTTCACCTATCTCCCGAACACGGCGGGCTGCTTCAATGCGGACGAGGCGGTCCGCACCCTGCGCCTCGCGCGAGAGGCGGGCGGCTGGGATCTCGTCAAGCTGGAGGTGCTGGGCGAAGCGCGCACGCTCTATCCCGACATGCGAGAAACCCTCGCCGCGACGGAGACGCTGGCGAAGGAAGGCTTCCTGCCGATGGTCTATTGCGTCGACGATCCCATCGCGGCGAAGCAGCTTGAAGATGCGGGCGCGGTTGCCGTCATGCCGCTTGGCGCCCCGATCGGCAGCGGTCTGGGCATCCAGAACCAGGTAACCATCCGACTGATCGTCGAGGGCGCGAACGTGCCGGTGCTGGTCGATGCGGGCGTCGGCACGGCCAGCGATGCCGCGGTCGGCATGGAACTGGGCTGCGACGGCATCTTGATGAACACCGCCATAGCCGAGGCGAAGGACCCGATCCGCATGGCGCGCGCGATGCGGCTTGCGGTCGAGGCCGGGCGCGATGCCTATCTTGCCGGGCGGATGGGTCGCCGGAAATATGCCGATCCGTCGAGCCCGCTGGCCGGTCTCATCTGATCGGCGCCGGTGCGGCGCGGCTTGCCGCATCATGTCGGAACGAAGCGTCGCCGTCATGCGTTGAGTTTCGGTAAGCCGCGATAATCGCAGGCAATTTTCCGGAAAGGAATTCACCATGGGCGAACTCAAGGACAAGGCAAAAGGCATCGGCAACGAGGTCGCCGGAAACATCAAGCAGGAATCGGGAAATCCCGAGACCCGCGCCGAGGGCCGCGCGCAGGAACGCAAGGGCGAAGCCCAGAACCTGAAGGGTGAAGTTGAAGGCGCGCTCGGCAACAAGGTCTGACCCTACCGACAAATGATTCGAACGGGGCTGCGGGAAACCGCGGCCCTTTTCGTTTTGTCTCTCGGAAAGAGGCGCGCGGTCCGCTTACGGGAAATTAACCATCCTGCGCGACACTGCCCCTCGTATCTTTCCGGGGGGAATGAGTATGGCAGGTGCAGTCACGGCGAGCATGGCGATTGCGGAGATGCGCGAATTCGCCAATTTTACGGCGGCAGAACAGCGCTACATCCGGCGCAGCCTCGATGTCGGGTTGGAGCGTGGGGACGCACTGGTCACATGGTCCCGTGATGCGGCGGAGCGGGCGTCGATACGCCAGCAGGACAGCGTCTATCAGGAACTCGCATGTCTGCGCGCCATCATGCCGCGCGAGCCCTCGCTCGACGGGGCGGACGATTTCCTCGGCGGGCTCGCACGGGTTACCATGTTCGATCTCGCACAGGGCCGGCTTGCGAGCTTCGCCGCGTATCGATTTCTCTACGAACGCCTGCTGGGCGCGGAAATCCGCCCCTGGCTGCCGAGCGCATTCTGCGCCGCCGCCGCCATGCCGATGCTACCTTCCGCCCAGCGCAAGAACCTGCTCCAGTCCATCAGCGAAGCCGCCGCCACCGCGCCCGGCTGGTCCGAGCGCCAACCGAGCTTTTACCCGGAGTTCGTTGCCGAAGCGGCATGATGGGCTAATCTAGTGACACATGACGAAGCTCCAGCTCAAATTTCCTGCTGGCGCGGAGCTTGCCTCGACTCACGTTGGACTGTTAGCCAAGCGGAGGCCGCTGACTTTCAGAGCGAACTAGCCGGCAGCTTTACAAAACTAAGCGGTGAGTTGGGTCACATGAAACGTCGGTTTCTAGCTAACCCCGATACAGCCCGTGCAGCTTCGCCTGATAGCAATCCTTGACTTTGTGACGCCGGTTACTTCTATTTCAATCCGAAGTTCGTGGCCGAGACGGCCTAGAGTTCTTCGATTATCAGGTAGGTCACGGTCGTCGTCCCGATATTGACGACCTGATGCCACGCGACGCCATCGCTCGAATAGGACGATCCCGTGGCGATGGTCGCATCCCGCGTCCGCTCGCCATCGGTCAGCCGCATCGTCCCGCCGCTCAGAGCATAGCCGAAATGCGCCGGGTGATAGTGCCGCTCATGCCCAACGCCCGGCGGGAAGGTGCAGCGCAGGGTGCGATGGGTGTCGGTCTGGTGCAGCAACTCGCAGACACGCTCGCCTTCCCAGCCCGCTTCGAGCGCGGAGGGAAGGGACGCTTCTTTCGCAGAGTAGGCACAGCCTGCAAGGCACAGGGCAACGAGCGCCACCGCAGCGCTTCGAGTATCTATCGTCAATTCGCTAACCCCGATAAAGCCCGTCGAGCTTAGCCTGGTACCGTTCCCTGATCTTGTGGCGCCGGATCTTCATGCTCGGCGTCATTTCCTCGTTCTCGATGGTGAAGGGTTCGTCGGCGAAGGCGATCTGGCGGACCTTCTCGATCACCGACAGATCCGCGTTCACGCGGTCGACGGCGGCACGGATGGCGGCTTTGAATTCCGGCTGGTCGAGCACCGCGTTGCAATCGAACTTCTTGCCTTGCGACTGGCACCATTCGAGCGCCCATTCCGTGTCAGGCACGATCAGCCCGACGACGTAGGGTCGCTTGTCGCCGCTGACCATCGCCTGCGCGATCTCGGGCTGGAGGGTCAGCATTCCCTCGATCTTCTGCGGCGCGACATTGTCGCCCTTGTCGTTGACGATCATGTCCTTCTTGCGGTCGGTGATGACGATGCGGTTCTTCGCATCGAGATGGCCGATGTCGCCGGTGTGGAGCCAGCCATCCTTGATGGTGCGCGCGGTCTCTGCTGGGTTCTGCCAGTATCCCTGCATCACCAGCTCGCCGCGCACCAGGATTTCGCCATCTTCGGCGATTTTCACTTCCACCCCGTCGAGCGGCGGGCCGACCGTGTCCATCTTCAGTCCTGCGGCGGGACGGTTGCAGCTGATCACCGGCCCGGCCTCCGTCTGGCCGTAGCCTTGCAGCATGGTCAGCCCCATGGCGTCGAAGAAGGTGCCGACTTCTGGATTCAGCGGCGCGCCGCCGCTGACCATCGCTTTCATGCGACCACCGAAGCGCGCGCGAATCTTGGGGCGCAGCGTCTTTTCCAGAATCAGGTTCATCGGCCGGTCTCGCAGGCGCTTGCTGCCCCGCGCGGCCTCGTGCTGGCCGATGTCGAGCGCGCGGCCCATCAGGTAGTTCGCGAACTTGCCCTGCTTTTCGACCTGCTTGAGGATGCGGGCGCGCAGCACCTCGAACAGGCGCGGCACCACCACCATCAGCGTCGGACGCGTTTCTTCGATGTTGCTGGCGAGCTTCTCCAGCCCCTCGGCATAGTAGATCTCGGCGCCTGCGGCGATCGGCAGGTACTGCCCGCCGGTATGTTCGTATGCATGGCTCAGCGGCAGGAAGGAGAGGAAACGTTCCTGTCCCAGTCCGAAGTCCTCGCTCAGCACGCGTGCCGCGCCATACACGTTGCACAGGATCGCGCCGTGGCTCTGCATCACGCCGCGGGGCGCGCCGCCGGTTCCGCTGGTGTAGATGATGCAGGCCGTGTCTTCGCGCCCGATCCCCGCGAGCCGCGCGTCGACCGCCGCGCGCGCAGCGGCGGCGTCGCCTTCCGCCAGCGCATCCCAGTTATGCACGTCGAACTTGCCGGACTGAAAGGCGGGCAGGCTTTCCATTGCAATGACGTGGTCGGCAATGCCGGTCCGCATGATGGCCGGCAGCAGCGGCCTGGCGAGCTTCGCGGTGGACACGATCACGGCCTTGGCACCCGAATTGTCGAGGATGTGCACATGGTCACGCTCGGTATTGGTGACGTAGGCGGGCACGGTGATGCAGCCTGCCGCCATTATGGCGAGATCCGCAATGCACCATTCGGGCCGATTTTCGCTGACCAGTGCCACGCGGTCGCCATCCGACAGCCCGATGCGGCGAAGCCCCTCCGCCAGCAGGCAGACCTTGTCCGCAACCTCCGCCCAGCTCAGCGTATGCCAGTCGCGCGCCTGCTTGTAGCCGAGGAAGGGGACGGCACCCTTTTCATCGGCGCGGTTCAGAAACAGGCGCACCAGGTTTGGTGTCGTCTGAATATCGGTCAGCTGCATGCGCGGCGTCTCCCTTCGCTGGCTGCAGGGTTAGCGAACGTGTTGCTCTAGGGTTCCGGTAACGTAGCGGCAAGTCGCGTTGGCGGCCTGGATCATGGCATGTCCAGCTTGCCTGCGAGACGCGGATCGCGTGCGCTGGTCCAGCCATCGGCGCCACGTAGCACGACACCCGCTTTCACCCCTGCCTCGCGCGGCGCGACCTTCGCATGGCCGAGCGCGTTGAGAGCGGGAATGGCACGTTCCAGCCATGAACCTTGCTCTACCATCACCGTGTCGCCGAAGCCCATGATGAAAGGCAGGCCCAGAGCCTCCTCGCCTGACAGGCCGAAGTCGATAATGCCGATGATGCTGCGTGCGGTCTGCACCGGGATGGTCGCACCGCCCGCCGCACCGATCGCCATCATCGGGCGACCTTGCGGATCCCACACGACCATCGGCGACATCGAGCTGCGCGGACGTTTGCCGCCCTCGACGCGGTTCGCGACCATGCGCCCGTCCACCGCAGGCGTTCGGCTGAAGTCGGTCAGTTCGTTATTGAGGTAGAACCCGTTTGCCATCAGTCCCGACCCGAAGGCGCTTTCGATGGTGGAGGTGTAGCTGACCATCGTGCCGGTCCCATCGACGGCCGCGATGTGCGAGGTTCCGTGCTCTTCTGGCTCGTCCCCATCCGCGAGCGCCTGCACGGCGCCGGCGGGCACGCCCGGTTTGGGATCGGCGATGGAGCCGCCCGCGCTGATCAGTGCGCTGCGCTGCGCGATGTAGGTCGGCTCTATCAGCCCCGCGACGGGCACGGACACGAAATCGCTGTCGCCCAGGTAAAGTTCGCGGTCGGCATAGGCGAGCCGCTGCGATTCGACGAACAGGTGCCAGGTGGCGGGGTTGTCGACGCCGAGCGAGGAGAGATCGAACCGCTCCAGCTGGCCGAGCATCTGCAGCACGGCGATACCGCCCGAGGTCGGAGGGCCCATTCCGCACACGCGATAGCCGCGATAGCTGCCGCAGACCGCGGCCCGCTGCTTCGCTTGGTAACCCGCGATGTCGGCTGCGGTCATCTTGCCCGCGTGCGGGGTTTGGGCGGCGACGGTCGTGGCAATCCGGTCTGCCCGCATACCGGAATAGAGGGCTTCCGGCCCGGCTGCGGCGATGGCTTCGAAAGTCTGCGCCAGTTCTTCGTTCGTGACCAGCGAGCCGACCGCGCGGGCCGTGCCGTCCGCATTGAAATAGAGCGATCTGCCTTTCTCGGTCCATGCCGCGCGCTCTGCTGTAGAGATCAGCGACTGGCGCAGGCGCGGATTGATCCGGAAGCCCTCGCGCGAGAGCTTGATCGCCGGACCGAACAGCGTCGCCCAGTCGAGCTTCCCGTGTGCCGCGTGCGCCTTGGCTGCCATCGCGACGTTGCCCGGCACACCCACGCTGAGGCCGCTTTTGACCGAAGCCTCGAACGGCGGGACGGAGCCATCTGGGGCGAGGAACCACTCGGGCGTCGCGGTTGCCGGAGCAGTCTCGCGCCCGTCGAAACTGGTCACGCTGCCATCGGCTTCTCCGCGCACCAGGAAGCCGCCCCCGCCGATGCCGGAGCTTTGCGGTTCGACCACCGTCAGTGCGAGCATGGTGGCGATTGCCGCATCGGTCGCATTGCCGCCCAGCCGCAACATTTCCTCGCCCGCGGCCTGCGCGCGCGGATCGGCGGCGGAAACCGCACCGGCGCCGTTGAACGGCGGCGAAGGCTCCAGCGATGCGGGTGTGACCTGGCAGGCGGCGAGAAGCAGCGCGAGCGATGCGCTGGAAGCAATGCGTGCAATCATGGCGCCTTGGCTATTCGCTTCCGACCGCCTCGGCAATGGTGTTGAAGCCGTCGCGGCGCATCAGCTTTTCCAGCCCGGCAGCGATCCGCTTCGGCAGGCCCGGCCCCTCGTAGACCAGCGCGCTGTAGAGCTGCAAAAGGCTCGCGCCTGCCCGGATCCGCTCCCACGCATCGTCGACGCTGGCTATTCCACCGACACCGACGAGCGGCATTTGCCCCCCGGTCGCGCTGCGAAAGTCGCGGATACGCTGGAGCGCGAGGTCACGCAGCGGCGCGCCGGACAGTCCGCCCGTCTCGCCATGATGGCGAGAGTGCAGGGCAGGGCGGGTAATGGTGGTGTTCGATACGATCAGCGCATCGAGCCTCCGGTCAAGGGCGATGCGGGCGATGGCCTCGATGTCGGTCGGCTCGAGATCGGGGGCGACCTTCAGGAATATTGGCGGCCCGCCGTTCCCGCGCGCCTCGAGCACTGCGTCGAGCAGGCCGGTCAGGGCACCCTCGTCCTGCAAGGCGCGCAGGCCTGGCGTGTTGGGGCTGGAGATGTTGACCGCGAGGTAATCCGCCAGCGGGGCCATGATCCGCGTCATCGTGGCATAGTCGGCGATGCGGTTGTCCGAATCCTTGTTCGCGCCGATATTGATGCCGACGATGCCCGCCCGCTTGCGCCGCGCAAGCCGCGCTGCGGCCAGTTCGGCGCCGCCATTGTTGAAGCCCATGCGGTTGATGACGGCGCGGTCTTCCACCAGCCGGAACAGCCGCGGTTTCGCGTTGCCCGCCTGTGGCATCGGCGTGATCGAGCCGACCTCGACGAAGCCGAAGCCCATGCCCAGCATCGCGTCCGGCACTTCGGCATCCTTGTCGAAGCCGGCAGCAAGCCCGACGGGATTGGCGAACTTCAGTCCGGCCAATTCGGTGGCCAGCGCGCCGGGCACCGGCGGAGGAGAGGCGGGAGCCGCCCTCAAGGCACCCACGGTCAGGCGGTGGGCCCGTTCGGGGTCGATCGTGAACAGCGCCGGGCGCAGCAGATGGAACAGCATCGCGCGCCGCTATGCCAGCGCACCGCGAGTCTGTCGACTTTACAGAACCTTCATACAGATGACGGGATTTGTCCGATTCATACAAATAATTCCGTCTCAGGAACATGATTCCTGTCGTTTTCATACAATTTCCGAATCGCGGGATCGCCTATCTGATCCCTGCGACCCGAAGGGCTCGAAGCAGCAATGCGAAGAGTTCTCGACTTTAGAGGGCGGCTCTCCTGTAAAGGAAGCCGCCCCTTTTTTTTGCGCCATCGTAATGCCGTGCTAGAGGCCGGCGGGGCTGACCGGCGTCAGGTCGGCAGCCCGCTTCGTTCCGGCTGCCTGCGCTTCTCGCCAGTCAATCGGAAGGGACGCCTTTTCGGGGAGCGCAACAGGTGGATTTTCCTTTCACGTTCCGATTCGTGCCCGCTCCGGCGCATCTGAACCCCTATGTGAACACGCTGACCGTGTTCGAAACCGATAAGGCGGAGATCACGGACGCCATGCCAGCCTACTCCGCGCAGCTCATGCTGTTCTGGCGGGGTTCGGCGGAAATGCAGTTCGCCGATGGGACGGTTGGACATTCCAGCGCGGCCTTTCTCACCACGCCCATGCAGCGCGCCCATGATTTCACAATTCGCGGGCCCGCGCGCTCGATTGGAATTTCGATAACCGCGATGGGCTGGGCGGCGTTGACGGGCATACCCGTGAACGAGAGCCGCGACCGCGTTCTGATGGCGCACGAGGCGCTGCCCGCCGAGATGGCCGATGGTCTGGTCGCGCTGAGCAATGCGCTGCGCGATGGCGACGTAAGCGAGGAAGCGGCGCTGGACCGGATGGTCGCGTTGTTCGAAAAGCACATCAAGCCGCTGCGTGACGATCACCGCCACCTGATTGAGGTGATCAACGCCTGGCTGAGCGGCAATTTCAATCCGAAGGTGGAGGACCTGTTCGAAGCCGCGAAGCTTTCCGCCCGGCAGGTCCAGCGCCTGTCTAAGCGCTTTTTCGGCCAGCCGCCGACTCAGCTAATCAAGCGGTTCCGCGCCATACGTGCCGGCACCATGTTTGCGGACCCTAACCTTACGCCAGAAGCGAAGGCAGTGATCCTCGACGCCTATTTCGACCAGGCGCACCTGATCCGCGACCTGCGCTATTACACCGGGCGCACGCCCGGGATGCTGGAGAGCAATCTGGTCGCCATCGGCAAGCACACGCTGGGCAGCGAAGGATATGGCGACATCGCGCTGATCCCCGAAACTGGCGAGGCCGAAGACGAGCCATCTGCAAACGACTCGCAATAAAGGGTTTTCGGTTGAAACGGATGGTGCGGCTGCATAGGTGAAATCGGAACAAATTGGTCCGATTAGAAATGCGTCTGTCAAACCTCGCCGATTATGCCGTGCTCACCATGAGCGCCGCGGCCCGCCATTGTGGCGGCGGTCGGACGAGTGCGGCCGAACTCGCGAACGAGACCGGGCTGCCGGTGCCGACCGTCCAGAAGGTCGTCAGCAAGCTTTCCGCGGCTGGCCTGATTCGCTCCACGCGTGGCGCAGGCGGGGGACTGCAACTCGCGCGTCCGGCAGCTGCGATCAGCGTGGCCGACATCGTCGAAGCGGTCGAAGGCCCGATTGCGCTGACCGCCTGTATCGAGGGTGGCGAATGCGCTGTCGACCATACGTGCAACCTGCGCCCGCACTGGCCGCTGGTGAATGACGCGCTGCGCGGCGCGCTTGCTGGCATCTCGCTGATCCAGCTTACCCGAACCGAAGATTTGGCCCGAACCCCGGAACTGGCCCGAACCGAAGAAGTGGCATGACCGAAGAGATCGAAATTCAGGACCGCGACGCCCGCGAAGCCGCCGACCGCGCGGCGGAGTACGAGCATGGCTGGTCGTCCGACATCGAAACCGAATATGCGGAGAAGGGCCTTTCCGAGGACACCGTCCGCTTCATTTCCGCCAAGAAGGGCGAGCCGGAATGGATGCTCGACTGGCGGCTGAAGGCATTTCGGCTGTGGCAGGACATGGTGGAGCCGGATTGGGCCAAGATCGGCTATCCGGCGATCGATTACCAGGATGCCTATTACTACGCTGCGCCCAAGAAGAAGGCCGAGCTGGCCTCGCTTGACGAGCTCGATCCGGAGATCAAGTCGGTCTACGACAAGCTCGGCATTCCCGTGGCGGAGCAGGAAGTGCTCGCCGGGGTAAAGGGCGCGCGCAAGGTCGCGGTGGACGCGGTGTTCGACAGCGTCTCGGTCGCCACCACCTTCCGCGAGGAATTGAAGCGCGCGGGCGTGATCTTCCTCTCGATCAGCGAGGCGGTGAAGGAATATCCGGATCTCGTGAAGAAGTGGCTCGGCAAGATCGTGCCGCAGCGCGACAACTACTTTGCCTGCCTCAATGCGGCGGTCTTCTCCGACGGGACGTTCGTCTACGTGCCCGAAGGCGTGCGCTGCCCGATGGAACTCTCCACCTATTTCCGCATCAATGCGGAGAACACCGGCCAGTTCGAACGCACGCTGATCATCGCCGAGAAAGGCGCTTACGTCAGCTATCTCGAAGGCTGCACCGCGCCGATGCGCGACGAGAACCAGCTCCATGCCGCCGTGGTCGAACTGGTCGCGATGGAAGACGCCGAAATCAAGTATTCGACCGTGCAGAACTGGTACCCCGGCAATGCCGAGGGCAAGGGCGGGATCTACAATTTCGTCACCAAGCGCGGGCTGTGCCAGGGTGCACGGTCCAAGATCAGCTGGACGCAGGTCGAAACCGGCAGTGCGGTGACGTGGAAATACCCCTCCTGCGTGCTCAATGGCGAAGACAGCGTGGGCGAATTCTACTCGGTCGCGGTGACCAACAATTACCAGCAGGCCGACACCGGCACAAAGATGATCCATAACGGGCGCGGCAGCCGCTCGACGATCATCTCCAAGGGCATTTCGGCGGGCAAATCGAACAACACCTATCGTGGCAAGGTCGCGGTGGCGGCGAATGCGGACGGGGTGCGCAATTTCACCCAGTGCGACAGCCTGCTGCTGGGCGACCGCTGCGGCGCGCACACCGTGCCCTATATCGAAGTGAAGAACCCCACCGCCCAGATCGAGCACGAGGCGACCACCAGCAAGATCAGCGACGACCAGCTGTTCTACGCCATGCAGCGCGGCCTGGGCGAGGAAGAGGCCGTGGCGCTGATCGTCAACGGCTTCGCCAAGGACGTGCTGAAGGAACTGCCGATGGAGTTTGCCGTCGAAGCGCAGAAGCTGCTGGCGATCTCCCTTGAGGGGAGCGTGGGGTGACGGCTTATTTTCATTCCATATTTGGTGTGGCAGTTCCGGAACCCCTGCTAGTGATTGGGATTGGGTATCTTCTTGTGCCTGTTGCCCTCGGAGTTATGTTTGTCCGGCATAAGGTTGCCTCTATCTTTGTGCTGCTTTCAGTCGCGGTGATCATTCCGCTTCTCGCCCAGGAGCCGGGACTAGTCATCAACGAGTGCACCAATCAAATCGCAAATGCGAATCAGAGTTTTCAGCCTTGGACGCCAACGCCGTGCATTTTGGAGCTTGAATGGACAGCATTCGGCTTGTCCGCACTTATATCTGGTTTGGTGTTTGCGGTGAGTGTGGTGGCGATCAATTGGGCTCGGTCCCGCAAGAGCGCTGAAACTGCCGGAAAGCAGCAATGACTGAACGCAAGACCCTCAACCTCCGCGATCCGTCGGAGAATGGCGAAGCTCCCGCACTCAAGAAGAAGGGTCGCGGGTGGGAGATTTCGGAGAAGCGACTCGATGCGCTGCACGATCGTGCGCGCGATATGAAGCGCCATTCCACGGAGGCGCACAAGGTGCTGGCGAAGCGCTTCGCCGATG
>NZ_JBTLRP010000003.1:314799-345929 GCF_054482795.1 Altererythrobacter sp. CAU 1778
CCCCCCCCCCCCCCGATGCCGATCTGGGACGCCACAAGTTCACCCGCCACGCTGTGGTCGGCAGCGCGATCGTCGATTTCAACTGCCACAATCTCGGCATGGCGATCATGATCGACGAGGACGGGCAGAACGAAGCCCTGGCTCGCCGCAGCGACCGCGCGCTGGAATCGGTCGGCATCCGCGTGATGCGGATCAAGGCGGCGGACATCATCGAGAATATCGACGACGTACTCGCCCGTATTACCGCCGGAATGCGGATGCGGATTGCCGACAAGGCCGAGGCGCGCCGCGCGCACAACGCTGCCAATCCGCGACAGAGCAAGCCACGCTACGACCGCGACGGCAACGGCCCGCCGCGCGCCGGACCGCGCAACAATCACGCGCGGCGCGACGACTGAAACACGAACATTCGAGAATGATGAGAATGCTGGAAATCGAAAACCTGACCGCCGAAATCGGCGGCAAGACCATCCTCAACGGCCTGTCGCTGAGCGTCGCTGCCGGGGAAATCCATGCCATCATGGGCCCCAACGGCGCGGGCAAGTCGACGCTCGCCTATGTGCTGGGCGGTCGGCCCGGTTACGAAGTGACCGGCGGCAGCGTGCGCTTCAACGGTGGAGACCTGCTCGCCATGGACCCGCACGAGCGTGCATCGGCCGGCCTGTTCCTGGGCTTCCAGTACCCGGTCGAGATCCCCGGCGTGTCGAACGTCCAGTTCCTACGCGAGGCGCTCAATTCGCAGCGCAAGCAGCGCGGGGAAGAGGCTCTGTCGGGCGGCGAGTTCCTAAAGTTGGCGCGCGAAAAGGCGGCGCTGCTGAAGCTCGACCCCGAAATGCTCAAGCGCCACGTCAATGTCGGCTTTTCCGGCGGCGAGAAGAAGCGCGCCGAGATGGTCCAGATGGGCATTCTCGACCCGACCTTCGCCGTGCTCGACGAAACCGACTCCGGCCTCGACATCGACGCGCTGCGCGTGGTGGGCGAAGGCATCAATTCGATCATGCGTGACCCTGCCAAGGGCGTTCTGCTTATCACTCACTACCAGCGGCTGCTCGAAGTCGTGCGGCCGGACAAGGTCTCCATCCTGTCGGGCGGACGCATCGTGCGGACCGGCGGCCCAGACATCGCCCTGCGGCTGGAGGAGGAAGGCTATGACGCGGTGATGGCGGCATGAGCATTCTCGCACCCATCATCCTGCTGATGCAGACCCTGCCGATCCCCGCAACGCCGACCAGCCAGCCGGTGGCGGACGAGATCGTCGTGATTTCCGAGAAGCTCGAGGAGTGGAAGGGCGGCGTATACAATGACGAAGGCCAGCTGAAGTGCCGCATCAAGCAGAGCACCGGTGACCCGGAAATCGATGCGATCCGCTGCGGCGCCATGCTGCGCTGCTTTGCTCCGCACCGCGAAGGCTTCGCGACCATCGCGGAATCGGAGCTTTCCGCCGAAGACAAGCGCGAGCAGATGCAGGAACTCGCCGAATCGCTCCAGCCGTGCCTCGACAAGGCGCATGAGGCGGGGATTCGCTACCTCGCCGAACAGCGGGCGGGCGACAAGTGAGCGAAGTGCTTCCGACCACCCGCGACGAAACCTGGCGCTACGCCGCTGTCGAGCGTCTGAAGGGCGTTGCGCTCGACAACTGGCGGGAGATTACCGTCGCGCCGGGCGAGAGTTTTCGCGATTGTCTGACCGTGGCCGACGGCGCGCGCACCGGCGAGACCGAATTGCACCGCTGGCGCGTGACGCTGGGTGCAGGCGCGCGATGCGAATTGTTCGCCGTGCTGGCTTCCGCCGAATATGCGCGGCTCGAAATCGAGGTCACGCTGGCCAAAGGCGCGCATTTCGAATTCGGAGGCATCACCGTTGGCGGGCGCGACACCGTGCGTGAATTCGTCACCCGCGTCGTCCATGCGGAACCCGAGGCGACTAGCAACCAAACCGTGCGCAGCGTCCACTGGGGCAAGGGGACGGGCAACTTCCTCGGCAATATCGACGTCGTTCGCGACGCACAGAAAACCGATGCGGCGCAGGACTTCAAGGGGTTGCTGCTGGAACGCGGCGCGAGCGTGAATGCCGTCCCGCAGCTCGAAATTTTTGCCGACGACGTGAAATGCGCGCACGGCGCGAGTGTCGGGCAGATGGACGAATCCGCGCGCTTCTACATGGCCGCTCGCGGGCTTTCGCCCGAACTGGCGCAGCGCCTGCTGGTCCGCGCGTTTCTCGGTGATGCGATGGTATCGCTCGACGACGATGACGCGCGCGAAGCGCTGATGGAAGTCGCTCTTGCCAAGGTGGACCTTCACCTGTGAGCGAGGCGGCGACCCTTACCCGCGTTAACGCGCGGCGGGCGGAATTCCCCGGCTTGCTGACCGCGGACGGCGCGCCCTGGCATTACCTCGATACGGCCGCCACTGCGCAAAAGCCGACCGCAGTGATCGACGCGATGGCACGCGCACTGGGGCCGGACTACGCAACGGTGCACCGCGGCGTCTACTCGCGCTCGGCCAACATGACGCTGGGATACGAAGCAGCGCGGCGTCGGGTAGCAGACTTCATCGGGGCCGGGAGCGAGGACGAAATCGTCTTCGTGCGCGGCGCGACCGAGGGGATCAATCTCGTCGCCCAAAGCTGGGGCGGGGCGAATTTGCAGGCGGGCGACCGCATCATGCTGAGCCAGCTGGAACATCACTCCAACATCGTGCCTTGGCAGATGGTGGCGGAGCGTACCGGCGCTGAAATCGACGTCTGCCCGCTGACCGAGGACGGGCGGATCGACCTCGACTGGCTCGAAGCCCATCTTACCCCGCAGCACAAGCTGGTCGCGCTGGCGCATGTGTCCAATGTGCTGGGCAGCGTTCTGGGCGCCAAGCGCGCAGCGAAGGCAGCCCATGCCGTCGGCGCGAAGCTGCTGCTCGACGGGTGCCAGGCCGCGCCGCGGATGCGGCTCGACATGGGCGAGCTCGACTGCGATTTCTACGTCTTCAGCGGGCACAAGCTCTACGGCCCGACCGGCATCGGTGTGCTGTGGGCAAAGGGCGACATTCTCGACGCCATGCCCCCGTGGCAGGGCGGCGGGGCGATGATCGACCGGGTCAATTTTGCTGGCTCGACCTACGCGCCTGCGCCTCAGCGGTTCGAGGCCGGGACACCCATGATCACCGAGGCAATCGCGCTGCACGCCGCGATCGATTATCTCGAACCGCTCGGCATGGAGGCATTGTTCGCGCACGAAAGCGCGCTTGCCGCCACGCTGCGTGACGAACTGCGCGGAATGAACTCCATCACCCTGTTCGGGCCGGAGAAATCGGCGGGCATCGTCTCCTTTGCGATGGAGGGGGTTCATCCGCACGATCTGGGCACCATATTGGATGAAGAGAACGTCGCGATCCGCGCCGGACACCACTGCGCGCAACCCCTGATGGAACATCTCGGCGTGCCCGCGACGGCGCGCGCCAGCTTCGGCCTCTATTCGGACGAAAGCGACATCGAGGCCCTGATGCGCGGCATCGCCCGCACGCAGAAGATTTTCGGCTGAGGAATATTATGGACGACACCAGCGAAAACAGTGACTTCATTGCCGCACCGGCACCCAACGAGGATATCGCGCTGCGCGCCAAGCCGCCCCGTGCGCGGGTGGAGGACGCGGTCGAGGAAAGCGCCGGCGACAAGCTGGAGCGCAAGAAGGATTACCTCGAAGGTTTCCTCGCGCAGAAACCGCAGAGCCTGCCGAACGGAGAGCCGGGCGGCGAACTCTACGAAGCGGTCGTCGCTGCGCTGAAGGAGATTTTCGACCCGGAAATCCCGGTCAACATCTATGACCTTGGCCTGATCTACGGCGTCGATGTGACGGAGGAAGCCGATGTCGCCGTCACCATGACGCTGACGACCCCGCATTGCCCGGTCGCGGAAACCATGCCCGGCGAAGTCGAGCTCCGTGCCGGTTCGGTTCCCGGCGTACGCCACGCAGAGGTCAATCTGGTCTGGGATCCGCCATGGGGCCCGGACAAGATGAGTGACGAAGCCCGCCTCGAACTCGGAATGCTTTGAGGTGGCCGCACTCGCCATCGCCCTTGCGGACTACGCTTCTGCGGAAGACGCTGCCGCGGTCGTCGATCTGCTCGATGCCTATGCGCGCGATCCGATGGGCGGAAGCGAGCCGCTGTCCGACCATGCACGGGCCACACTGGTGGAGGGTCTCGCATCTATGCCCGGCGCCTTCTCGCTCATCGCGCGAGAGGATGGCGCGCCGGTCGGCCTCGCCAATTGTTTTACCGGCTTCTCCACCTTTGCCGCCGCGCCGCTGGTCAATATTCACGACATCGCCGTGCTGCCGGGTCATCGCGGCAAGGGCATCGGCAAGGCGTTGATGCAAGCGGTCGAGGACGAAGCCCGCCGGCGCGGGGCGTGCAAGGTCACGCTCGAAGTGCTGAGCGGCAATACGAATGCCAGGGCGCTTTACGCACAGCTCGGCTATGGCGATTATCAGCTCGATCCGGAAAGCGGGAATGCGCTGTTCTGGCAGAAGAGGCTCGCATGACAGACACCACCACGAAAACCCGCCCCGCGCCCAAGGCTGCGGTCACCCTGACCCCGTCCGCGGAGCAGCGAGTCGCCGACCTGATGGCCAAGGCGCCCGACGACGCGATCGGCGTCAAGCTGTCGACCCCGAAGCGCGGCTGTTCGGGTCTCGCCTACTCGGTCGACTACGTAAACGAGGAACAGGGCTTCGACGAAAAGATCGAGACCCCCGGCGGGGTCTTCTACATCGACGGCGCAAGTGTCCTTTACCTGATCGGCAGCGTCATGGACTGGGTGGAGGACGACTTCACCGCCGGTTTCGTATTCGAAAATCCCAATGCCAAGGGCGCCTGCGGCTGCGGCGAAAGCTTCATGGTCTGACGCTGACTGGCAGTTCGCCCGACGCGAGACGCCTAGCGCACTAGGAGTGCAAGATGCCGCGAAGCATCGCGCCCATCGCCCGACCGAAATCTGCGTTGCAGTCCGCCACGAAGCCGGCCAGCGCCCGCGGTTCCGTTTCGGCGCGGAGAAAGCCGTCGAGATAGTTCGACAGGCAGTCAGCAAGCAGCACTTCCCATTGCGCTGCGTCTCCATGCGCGCGGGTTGCCTTAGTCATCCGATGGAGCCGCTCCACCTCTGCCCCTTTGACCGGGGGTTCGGCGCTCTGTCCGCCAGCGAAAAGGAGCCGCCGCACCAGGCTCGGCGCAGCATCTCGCACGGACGGACGATGTGCTTCTTCACAGCTGCAAGAGGGTTCCTGATCCGAAAGGACGATCCGCTCTATCCGGTCTAGCGCGTAACTCCTGAGTTTCGCTCGCAAGGCGGGGGCTTGCTCGACGACGCGGACCAAGGCTTCGAATTCCGCTAGCGACCTGCCGCCACCGTCGGCATCGATTTGCACGATCATCCACGCATCTGCCCGCACACCGTCGATTGCTGGCGATGCAGCCGAGCGGACTACGAACGCGGTCACGGACGCGACGAAGGATTCGCACCAGTCCGGATCTGGATTTTCGAGGCCGCGATGGAGGGCGAAGAGAGCTTCGACTTCCGCCCGCGCCGCGTCGCCCGCGCCCATGCCTCCGCCGGGCAGGATTTGCTGCGCGAGGGCGCTAAACTGGATGCTCATGAACGCCCGATCCCCTCCGGCTGGAAACCGGGCTTTGCAGGCAATGGCTAACAACGCGTTTAGCGGCGGCGTTTCATCGCCGCAAAGCAGCAACGCAGGCGGCGCGGTCGACGTCCTGCCCGTCGGATGCGCGACGTGTCTCGACCCAGGTGGCGACCGGCTCCGCCTGCGGCTGCATAGGGTAGAGGTATATGTCGAGCACGCAGGGCTGGCCGCTGAACTGCAACTTTCTCACATCCCCCTCGCGCACGTCGAGGCGCGGCGTACCGAAGCGGGCAATCAGCGCGCTCGCTCCGCTGCCGATCACGCCCTCGAGACCGGCAACGCGCATGACTTGCGGCGCGCGAAAAGTGGCCGTGGACTGCGGCGGGGGCGTGGGATCGGTTGCAGGCACGCCGGTACTGACCGGACGCGGCGGTGGTGCAGCCTGCGGCGTGGTGGTGGCACATGCACCCAGCAGCAGCAGCGACAGGGCGAGCGGGGCAATACGCTTCATGAAACAGGCTTTCCGGATTTGCGGTGGGTTCGCTGCACGAGATGCGTCGCAGCGGCGGCACCCAGCACGGGCGCGGCAAGATTGACGAACGGAACAATCAGCAGCGCGGCAATCGCCCCGCCAAGCAGGAAGCGCTGGCCCGCGCTGACCGGCGATTTTTCCTCTGGCGCGTGGCGGTGGCGCAGCCATGCCATGTCGTGCAGCTCGCGCCCCAGCAGCCAGCCATTGACCGCCCACAGCAGAACTGCCGGGCCGATCGCGGTGAAGAGCAGGGCGATAGCAAAAGGCGCGGCGATGAGGTTGGCGCCGATGGCGCGCGCGGCCCCGCGCAGGCTGTTGCCGAGATCCTCGCGAAACGGCAGGGCGCGCGCCGAATGTGCGGCCTGCGGATAGTCGCGCCGTTCCACGGCCTCCACCACGTCGTCGACGAAAAACTGCAACACCGCGAGCGCGACCACGCGAAACAGCAGCCAGCCCAGCACGATCACCAGCAATGTCGACAGTACCACGTATGTATCGTCGCTCAGCGTGAGCCAGCGCGATATCACCCGCGGCAAGAGCAGCGACAGAGCCCAACCGAGTGCGACGAATACGGCCAGCGTGGCCGCCACGCTCTTCAACGCGACGCGCAGCACTGCGCCCTGCGACAGGTTCGAGAGCGCGCGCAGCAGGCTGGACAGAACGGCGGTCATGATCGCAGGCCGGAGTGGGGCCTGCCCCCGCGCAAGTCAATCGGCCAGCGATCCGCCCCCCTTCCCTGCGCGGCGCGCTGCCGCTAAGGCGCGGCAACTTCCCCGCAAGCACAGGATTTTCAGCTCAGTGACCCAGCCCCGTTACGACGTGATCGCCATCGGCAATGCCATCGTCGATGTCATGGCCCCATGCGACGACGCGCTGATCGAAGAACTCGGCCTCGCCAAGGGCGGCATGACTCTCGTCGACGAAGACGGCGCGCGCCGCCTCTACGAAGCAATGGGTCCGGCGAAGGAAATCTCCGGCGGCTCGGCAGCGAACACGCTTGCCGGGATGAGCGCGCTGGGCGCACAGTGCGCCTTCGTCGGCCAGGTCGCGCAGGACCAGCTTGGCGACGTTTTCAGCCACGACATCCGCGCGGTCGGCATCGACTTCGATACACCTGCCCGCGAAGGCCAGCCTTCCACCGCGCGCTGCCTGATCTTCGTCACGCCCGATGGCGAGCGCACGATGAACACCTTTCTGGGCGCGAGCCAGTTCCTGCCGCCCGCCGCGCTCGACGATGATCTGATCGCCAGCGCCGCCATCCTCTATCTCGAAGGCTATCTGTGGGACCCGGAAGAACCGCGTAGCGCGATGCGCCGGGCGATCGAAGTTGCGCGCAAGGCTGGCCGCAAGGTCGCCTTCACCGCATCGGAAAGCTTCGTGATCGATCGCCACGGCGACGATTTCCGCGCGCTGATCGAGGAGGGGCAGATCGACATCCTGTTCGTCAACGAACACGAACTTGCCAGCCTGACCGGTGAGAGCGAGTTCGAAGCCGGGCTTGCCGCGCTGCAGGGCAAGGTGCCGGTGATCGTCGCCACCCGCAGCGCCGCCGGAGCCGTCGCCATCGCGGGCGACGAGCGCGCCGAAGTCGCTGCCGAACCGATCGCGCAGGTTGTCGACACGACCGGCGCGGGCGACCTGTTTGCAGCCGGCTTCCTGACCGGCCACGCACGGGGCGAAAACCTCGCGACGAGCCTGCGGATGGGGGCCATCTGCGCCGCCGAAATCATCAGCCATTACGGCGCGCGGCCCGAAGCCGACCTCAAGGCCCTGGTGGAAGAAAAACTGGGCTGATCGTTCAGTAGATCGGCGGAGGCGGTTCGCCGCGATAGCCGATGAAATAACGGCGCAGCTGGGTGGCGAAGACCGCGCGGCGGAGGCAATCGAACCGCGCGGTCTCGCGTCCGGGTTGCGGTTCGGCCACGACATTGCTGACGGGCGCGGTGGTGTATTGCAGCCATTCGCCGTCGATCACCTCCAGCGCGCCGCCGGGTTCGTAATCGCACCAGTGCTCGATCCGGCGGGCGAGGGAGGTCAGGCTTTCGCCCTCGCTGCGGCGGGGTACCCTGGCAAGGTCCTGATGCGCGGCGAGCTCGCCAATCGCCTTCTCGCGTTCGCGGCGATAGATCGCCTCGCCCAGTTCGACTGCGCGTTCGGTTTCGGAATCCGCAAAGGTGATGAGGAAGCCGCTGTCGAGCACCAGTGCGGCAAGTGCGGCAGTGTCGAGTTGCCTGACCCGTGCAGGAGCGAGGCGCAGCTCCAGCCGCTGAAGATCGTAATCGGGGTCGGGGACCGTGGCGATTTCCGTTTCGGTGATGCCCAGCTGGATCAGGCGGGCGCGCCACGCAGAGAGCGGCAGGTCCTGCAACCTCTCGACCTCGGCCTGCTGGCGAGCGGCATATTTCTGCGGGTTCTCGTCATAGACGCCAAGTCCGCGCGGCTGCTCCTGCTCGCCGCCGCCGCAAGCGACAAGGGCGAGGCAGGCGAGCGGCAGGAGGCGCTTCACCCGGCCTGCCCTTCGCGGGCAATTTCCCGCGCCCCGATGTCCCGGCGGCAGAAGCCGCTCGGAAAATCGATCGCATCGACGGCGGCATAGGCGGCGGCCTGCGCGGCAGTGGCGGTCGGGCCGGTGGCGGTGACATTCAGCACGCGGCCCCCGTTTGCAATCAAGGCGCCATCGCGCTCCGCCGTCCCGGCATGGAAGACCTTGGCGCCGCTCGCCTCGGCATCGCCCAGCACTATGACGCCACCCTTCTCCGGCGTGCCGGGGTATCCCTTCGCCGCCATCACCACCGTCAGGGCGGTGTCTTCGGAGAAATTCGGCGCGGGCATGTCACCCAGCGTGCCGCGCGCGCAGGCAAGCATCACCTCGGCCAGGTCGCCGCGAAAACGCGTCATCAGGACTTGGCACTCGGGGTCGCCGAAGCGCGCATTGTATTCGATCAGCTGGGGGCCGCTGTCGGTCAGCATCAGCCCGGCGTAAAGCACACCGGAATAGGGTGTGCCGTCATCGCGCATGGTGGCAACGGTCGGCGCGATGATTTCGCGCATGGCCTGAGCCTGCAATTCTTCCGACAGCACCGGCGCGGGCGAATAGGCGCCCATCCCGCCGGTGTTCGGTCCGGTGTCGCCTTCGCCGACGCGCTTGTGATCCTGCGCGGTGCCGAAGGGCACTATGGTGGTCCCATCGGTGAGGGCAAAGAAGCTCGCTTCCTCCCCGGTGAGGAACTGCTCGATGACGACTTCGGCCCCGGCGTCTCCGAACTGGCCGCCGAACATGTCGGCTAGCGCATCCTCTGCCTCTGCGCGGGTTTCGGCGATGACGACGCCCTTGCCAGCGGCGAGGCCATCGGCCTTGAGGACGTAAGGTGCGGCGAAGTCATCCAGCGCTGCGCGCGCCTGTTCCAGCGAGGTGGTGCGGATGTATCCCGCCGTCGGAATGCCTGCACGCGCGCACAAATCCTTGGTGAAGCCCTTGCTCCCTTCCAGCTGCGCTGCCGCGCGCGATGGGCCGAACACCGCGATGCCTTCAGCTCGAAGCGAGTCTGCCAGCCCGTCGACCAGCGGCGCTTCGGGGCCGATCACCACCAGCGTCACGTCATGCGCGCGGACGAATTCGGCGACAGCGCCGTGATCCGTCACGTCGAGCGCCACGAGCTGCGCTTCCTCCGCAATGCCCGGATTTCCGGGCGCGGCGTAGAGCTTCTCGCAGGCCGGGGATTGCGCCAGCTTCCATGCCAGCGCATGTTCGCGCCCTCCGGACCCCAGCAGCAGGATATTCATGCCCGACCCTTTCGAAAATTCCTCAGACCAGAGCGGGCTGGTAGCGAAGGGACGCCCCGGCGACAACGCCGAGCCGCTGACAATCAGCGCACTGTCCGCCGCGCTGAAGCGCACGGTGGAAGATCGCTTCGGCTATGTCCGCCTGCGCGGGGAGCTGTCGGGCGTGAAGCGCGCCGCCTCCGGTCACCTCTATTGCAGTCTGAAAGACGAAAGCGCCGTGCTCGATGCAGTGATGTGGCGCGGCAGCACGCAGCGCCTCTCGTTTGCGCCGGAAGACGGCATAGAGGTCGTCGCTACGGGCAAGATCACGACCTATCCGGGTCGTTCCAAATATCAGATCGTGATCGAGAGCATGGAGATCGCGGGCGAGGGCGCCTTGCTCGCCCTGCTCGAAAAGACCCGCGCCCGGCTGGCGGCAGAAGGCGTGTTCGACGAAAGCCGCAAACGCGCGCTGCCGTTCCTGCCGCGTGTGATCGGCGTGGTGACATCGCCCACCGGGGCAGTGATCCGGGACATTCTTCACCGGCTGGAGGATCGCTTTCCGACGCATGTCGTGGTCTGGCCGGTACTGGTGCAGGGACAGGGCGCGGCCGAGCAGGTCGCTGCTGCCGTGCGCGGCTTCTCCGCCCTGCCCGAAGGCGGGCCGGTCCCGCGCCCCGATCTCGTCATCGTGGCACGCGGAGGCGGATCGATCGAGGACTTGTGGAGCTTCAACGAGGAAGTCGCGGTGCGCGCCGTCGCGGAATGCTCGATTCCCATCATCAGCGCGGTAGGCCACGAAACGGATACCAGCCTGTGCGATTTCGCCGCCGACCGCCGCGCTCCGACCCCGACCGCCGCCGCCGAGATGGCGGTTCCCGTGCGGCGCGACCTCGCCGTGCTGTTGCAGGAACTCGGCGTTCGCACGCAACGCGGCGTGGTCCGCCCGCTCGACCTGGGGCGGGAGCGGCTGGAAACGCGCGCGAGGCGGATGCCCAGACCCGAGGCGCTGCTGCAACCACAGGCGCAGAAGCTCGATGATCTATCCGAACGGTTGCGGCGCGGACTGAAGGACAGGGCGGTCCATGCCCGCGATCCCTTGGCGCGACTGTCGGCGCGGCTCTCGCCGAATCTGCTGCGTGGCAGGCTGCGCGAAAGCAGGACCGCCCTCGGCAACGCGCGGCTCGATCCCGTGCTGCTGCGCCGCCCGATGAAGCAGCGTGGCGAGAGGATTGCCGGGCTGGAGCGGATGTTGCGCTCGCTAAATCCCGATGGCGTGCTGGCGCGCGGCTATGCTCGCGTCACTGCGCCGCCGGGTAGGACCATCACCGATGCCGCCCATGCGCGAAAGGAAAGCGCGCTCACCATCATTTTCTGCGACGGAACGCTCGACGTGGCCGTGGGCGATGCATCGCCGCCTCCTGTGTCTAGTCAGCCCCCCAAACCGAAGCCGGCGCGCACAAAAATCGCCGAAACCCGGCAAGAGGATTTGTTCGGCGGCGGATGAATGCCTAGGTTGGAGCCATGCTGATGAAATCCGATTCCTCGCACTCCGGCGGCTCCGAGGCCATGCTGGTCTATGGCCCCAACGGTTTTCGCGTGATGCGCCCCGGCCACTGGGTCGCCTGCGCCGTCACCGCCGAGGCGATCCCGCTGGAGGAACTGCGCTATTGGAGCGTCGACCGGCAGGAAGCCTACGCCACGCCCGAAATCGCGACACGCCGCCTGCTTGCCGATGGTTGAGCGTAGCGGCTTCACCCACACCGCCCTTGCCCTCTCGCTGGCGCTGGCAGCCTGCCAGGCCGTGCCCGACAGCGCTCCGCCCCAGCAGGGCGGTGCGGACGCTGCCCTGCCGTTGGTAGCTGCACAGCAAGTTAGCGAAACGCCTCCACCGCCAGCCCCCGCGCGTCCGGGCGCGCTCAGTCTTGCGGGAGAGTTCACGCAAGGTGGCTGGATGCGCGGGGTCGCGCCGGCAAATACGCGCAGCATCACGCTCGACGGGCAACCGCTTCCCATCGCCGAGGACGGCACCTTCTTTGCCGCCTTCGATCGCGACGCCGCAGCCGACGCGCGTTTCGTGCTGACCAGCAATGACGGGGCAAGCTACGTGCGCGACCTGCGCATTGCGCCGCGCGACTGGCAGATCGAGCGTGTGAACGTTGCGCGCAGGAGCGGAGGACCGACCGAGGCGTTCCTGCGCCTCCGCCGCCCGGAACTCGAAAGGATTGCCGCCGCGCGCGAGATCAGGTCGAACTCCGATGGCTGGCGGCAGGATTTCGTGTGGCCGGTGCGCGGGCGCATTTCGGGGCGGTTCGGTTCGCAGCGCATCTATCGCGGAGAGCCGGGGAGCTATCACTCCGGCCTCGACATCGCGACAGGAGGAAGCGGGACGGCCTATGTCGCACCTGCGGACGGGGTGGTCGTGCTGGCCGCTAGCGAGCCATTTTCGCTAGAAGGCAATTTGCTGATCATCGATCACGGCAACGGGCTCAACAGCGCCTTCCTTCACAGCTCTCGAATCGTGGTGCGCGAGGGCGAACGGGTCGAACGCGGGCAGTACATTGGCAATATCGGCGCCACGGGCCGTGCAACCGGGCCACACCTCCACTGGAGCCTGAAGTGGAACGACGCGCGCCTCGACCCGCTTCTGTTTCTGGACCCGATGTAAACCGATAGCCTGACTTCCGGCCCAGCGCTTGTGTAGGTTGTGTTAAAATGCCTTCTCGATAGTCAACAGCACTGATAAGATAAACTGCTTTGCCTGTATTGTCGTAATGATTAGCGAGACGATCATGGCAGCGGCCCGAGTTGCGAATACGATGGGGCGACACTATGACCGATTGTGCGCCCGTCAAGCGGCGTGCGCTGGGCGGCGGCCCGCCCTGCCGCTACCGAACCGACGGACATACGCCCATTCGCACCTCCAAACGCAGACTGGCCATGGCGCTCGCCCTAGCCGCGGCGCTCACGCCCGGCTTGTGGTGGCGCGAAACCCGCATCGCGCAGGGGCCGACGGCGGTTACGATTGCAACACTTTCCATACCGCACACTATTGGTGGGACCGACCTCGCGCTTACCGGCGCGTGGCATATCGTCGGCCCGACTGCCAGAGTGGGTGGTTTTTCCGGACTTGCGGTGACGAGGGACGGCTTCTGGGCGGTGAGCGATGCTGGCACTGCGCTGCGCCTAGAGCTGGACGCAGCCGGGGAGCCGCAGCCGCGGGACCTGCGCGTCGTGGTCGAGGATCTCGACACGCCCAAGTGGGACCGCGATATCGAATCGGCGACAGCGGATGGGGCGGGGCGCATCTGGCTGGGCTTCGAGAGCTCGAACGCGATTCGCCGCGTCGACGGCGGTCTGCGCCCGCTTGGGGAGGTCCGCCCCGACAGCATGGCAGGCTGGCCAGCCAACAGCGGACCGGAAGGGATGGCCCGGCTTTCCGACGGGCGCTTCGTCGTGCTGGCCGAGGATACGGGCGGGGTCACCGCGAATGAAGCCAAGGGGCTGCTGTTTCCCAGCGATCCGCTCGACGGCGGTGAGCCCGTAAGCTTTCGCTTCCAGCCACCCTACGGTTCCAGCGCCACCGACCTGGCACAATTGCCCGATGGGCGCCTGATCGTCCTGATGCGCAGGCTGGAGCTGCTACCGCCGGGCTTTGTGACGCGTGTCGCACTCGCCGAGCCTGCTGATATCGTCGAGGGCGAACTCCTGCCGTGGGAAGAGCTTTCGCTGCCAGCGGGTTTTCCGACGGAGAATTACGAGGGGATCGCCGTCGTGCCACGCAAGGGCGGGGCGCTCGACATATGGATGATCTCGGACGACAATTTTGCCGTGTACCAGCGAACCCTGCTGCTTCGCTGGCGCTGGAACCCGCGCGATGAGCGCGCAAACAGAAGAACCCCCGGAAGCGGGGGTCCTTCCTGAATTACGGATGCGAGGATCGTCGCGGCCCCGGTGAGGGCCGCAGCGCCGATCAGGCCGCGCTGTCGGCCTTGAGCAGTTCGCGCTTCACCTTGCGGGCGTTCGCGGACAGCTTTTCGTTGCGGGTCTTGCGCAGCCAGTTGTCGAGACCGCCATTGTGCTCGACCGAGCGCAGGCCATGGGTCGACACGCGGAACTTGAAGCTGCGATCCAGCTTTTCGCTCAGCAGAGTGACGTTCTGCAGGTTGGGCAGGAACACCCGCTTGGTCTTGTTGTTGGCGTGGCTCACGTTGTGGCCGGTCTGACGGCCCTTGCCGGTCAGTTCGCAAATGCGCGACATGGTGTTTCTCGTCTCGTAAGGTTCTGTTGATACCGGGAAAGGCGCGCGCATAGCGGGAGGGTCGCGAATCGTCAAGCATCGCGCTAGCAGGGCGCATGACTCGCTGGCCCCTTCCCGAAGCAATGCGCGCCGCGCTGGAGCAGGCGCGCGCTGGCGCAGAGGCGGGCGAAGTGCCGGTCGGCGCGGTGATTGTCCATCGCGGCGAAATCGTTTCTTTTGCGCATAACGAGCCGCGCACCAGCCACGATCCGACCGCCCATGCGGAACTGCTGGCGATTCGCCGCGCGGCTGCCGCGCTGGGGCAGGAACGGCTGGAGGATTGCGAACTGTTCGTCACGCTGGAACCCTGCGCCATGTGCGCGGGGGCCATCGTCCACGCCCGGCTGGCGCGCGTCACCTACGGCGCGGGCGATCCCAAGGGCGGCGCAGTCGAGCACGGCGCGCGAGTGTTCGACCACCCGCAATGCCTCCACCGCCCCGAAGTGGTCTCCGGCGTCGGCGAGGGCGAGGCGGCGGAACTGCTGCGCGATTTTTTCAGGGAGCGGCGTTAGGCTGGCTCTCTGCGGACGAGCCCATTGCCGACATTGGCAGACTTGTTAGGTTCGCCTCATGACTGAACAGGCAGACCAAGCAACTCGGGAAGATTGGCAAACTCGCCTATATGAGGCGAGTTACCAATTTAGCGTTGTCCTCCGGGAATTGACTGACACAAACCCGTGGCCCGAAAATCCGGTGCTTGGGCAAGCAATAAATACGCTAGCTACTGAGTTATGGGACCGGTGCTTTACCTTGAGTGAAATAAGGAAGGCATTCGAACAGGCATCTGCGGATTTGCCGCGATATACTGCGGGCCAAGAAGTTAGACCTTAATTTCTGTTCCCCACGCCACGACCGCCCTTACTGACCAGTCACAATCCCCGCCAGATCTTCACCGGCGTACTGTCCTTCGGGCCGAAGCGGCGCGGGTCGCAGCGGCCGGGCATGTAGTCGCGGCGGTAGCAGAGGCGGATTTCTTCGAGCCAGCCGCGATTGTCGACGTCTAGGCCGACGCCGCGCGCGTCCCATGCCGGATTGGCGAGCAGCCATGCCTCTCGCACGTCGCCAGCGGTCAGGTTCTTCTGGCGCGAGAGACGGTCGAAATCTGGGAAGCGCAGCGAATCGTAGAGGATACCGGCGATGCGGAAATATGTCTCCGGCCGGCGGGTCAGGCAGCTACCGTGCTTCGTCCATTCATGCGCGAGCAGGCTGGCGCTGGGCGTGCGGCAGAGGTGCGGGCGGACGCTGGCAGGCGTGGCGCGATTGCGGGTCGGGCAATATTGCGGCCAGCCACCGCCGCGTCCCTCCGGCCACAATCCGTGCAGCACCATGCCGAAGCGCCCGTCCCGGCCCGAGCACTGGCGCGCATCCTTGCGGCTGTCCTCGCGGAAGCGGCAATATTCGGGCGACCAGCTGAGCGACAGGGCGAAGCCGGTGATCGGCACATCGCGCGTCGGCCCGGCCTGCGACTGGCGCGGGATGGAAACGGGCGCACTCGGCACCCGGCATTGATAGGCCTGTGCCTGCGCGATCGCGGGAAGAAGCGCCGCCAGCGCCAGAACGGCAGCGGCGGCGCGCTTCATCGCCTCAGTCGAAGGTGGTCGGATCGACCGGGCCTTTCTTGTCGAGATAGGCCTTCGCGTCCGGGCGGAAGAGATAATAGAGCGCGGCGAGCTGCATCGCGGTGATCACCAGCGAGGTAACGACCGACAGCGTCGGCAGGGTTGCGAGCGAGCCCGGCAGCATGATGAGACCGATCACGGTCAGCGCGATCAGGATCCACATGGCGATCTTGCTGCGCACGCGCGAAACGAGGAACCACAGCAGCAGCGACACGGCCATGCCGATTGCGAAGACGGTAACCGCGAAGCCGGAACCCAGCCCAGCCGATGCCACCGCAGGATCGGCCTGCAATTGCGCCATCGTATCGTCAAAAGTCAGGAAGAAGTTCAGCGCGCCCAGAACGAGCGAACCGAGAAACAGGTAGTCGAACATCTTGATCGATTGCGGACGCATGGCGTGATCCCCCTCAAAGAAGGGGCAATCATAGCCTTACTTGCTGCCGGGGCAATCAGATTGGCGTGAAATCGAGGCCGATATCCGCAGCCGGGGCGCTCTGGGTAAGGCGACCGACGGAGACATAGTCCACGCCCGTTGCCGCCTTGGCGCGGATGGTGTCGAGATTGATGCCGCCGCTCGCCTCTGTCGGCACGCGGCCCGCGACCAACGCCACCGCCTCGCGCAAGGTGTCCGGCTCCATGTTGTCGAGCAGCAGGCGGGTCGCACCTGCCGCCAGTGCGGGTTCGATCTGATCGATACGGTCGACCTCGCAGATGATGTCCTTCACCCCGGCCTCGCGCGCGCGGCGCACCGCCTCGCCGACATTGCCTGCGACGAGGATGTGGTTGTCCTTGATCATCGCCGCGTCCCACAGCCCCATGCGGTGGTTCGACCCGCCGCCCATCCGCACGGCGTATTTCTCCAGCTGCCGCAGCCCCGGAATGGTCTTGCGCGTGTCGAGCAAGGTGCAGCCGGGATTGTCCATCGCGTCGACATATTGCCGCACCAGCGTGGCGATCCCGGAAAGGTGCTGCACCGTATTCAGCGCGCTCCGTTCCGCCGTCAGCATGGCGCGTGCATTGCCGGACAGGCGCATCAGGTCGGTACCGGGTCCGACCTGCGTGCCTTCCTCCACCAGAATGTCGATCGTCATGGTCGGGTCGAGCGCGCGGAAGAACCCCACCGCTACCGGCAGCCCCGCGACCGTGATCGCATCGCGGCTGTCCATCACGCCCTGGAACTTCGCGCCTGCCGGAATGACGCTCTCCGCCGTCACATCCTTGCCCCCGCCGGAAAGGCCGGTGCCCAAATCCTCCTCCAGCGTATCGCGCACGAATTTGCCGAGGTCGAAGCCGGGGAGGGAGAATTGAGTCATGAAAGAGGCCTAGCGCAACGCTGTTCGGGTTTCGACAAGAAACCCGCAAGCGCGACGGCGCGCCCGCAGGTGCCCCGGAGCGATAGCAGAGCGATCAGCACCGAGGACGAAGGCCCGGATGGGCCTTCGCAACACAAACTAATGCACGAACCGCGCGACGACGTCGCGATAGCTGCGCGACACCTTCACCTGCGCGCCGCTTTCCAGGACGAGGAAGCATTCGCCATTCGTGTGCGGCTTGACCTGGCGAACCTGATCGAGATTGACGATGGTCGAGCGGTGGACCCGCTGGAAGGTGCGCGGGTCGAGGCGGCGTTCGAGATCCTTCATCGTCTCGCGCAGCACCAGCGAGTTGTCGCCGGTGGAGATGATCATGTAATCGCCCGCCGCCTCGATATGCTCGATCGTGTCGACATCGACACGGAAGATCTGGCCGCGGTCCTTGACGTTGATCAGCTTCTCGTAACGGCCCGCGCTCTCGTCGTCCTCGCTCATGGAGTCGACCGCATCGGGCGCGACTTCGGAAAGCACTTCCTTCAGCTTTTCCGCCTCGTCGGCGGAGCGTTTTTCGGTCAGGCGCTGACGCACACGTTCCAGCGTGTCGGCGAGCTTGTCCTCTTCGACCGGCTTCATCAGGTAATTGACCGCATTCGCTTCGAACGCACGGATCGCGTGTTCCTCGTAAGCGGTCACGAACACGAACAGCGGCGGATCGATTTCCATCACGCCCTTGACGACGGAGAAGCCGTCGAAGCCGGGCATCTGGATGTCGAGGAAGACGAGGTCGGGCTTCTCGGTCTTGATCTTGCGGATCGCCTCGCGCCCGTTGGCGCATGTGTCGATTACCTCGACGTCGGCGAATGGCTCCAGCCGCAGCTGAAGGCCTTGGATTGCAAGTTTCTCGTCATCGACGATGATCGTTCTGATGCTCATGCCTGTGTTCCGATAGGGCGCGCGGGTTGCGCGGCTTGGGGGTCTGAAATCGCCTTGCCCAGCGCGGGGGATGCGCTGGCCTGGGGCTGGACCGGGGCCGGAGGGATGGCCCGCTGTGGCTGCGGCGGCATTTCGTCCTTCTGTTCCCCTTCGTAGGGAATTTCGATGATAACCGTGAACCCGCCATCGGCGGGGCTGCGCGTCTCGAACCTGTGATTCGCGCCATATGCCTGTGCCAGCCGGTCACGGATGTTGGCCAGTCCTACGCCGGTCGACTTGCCGTGCGCTGAATGCGCCGCAGCCGAAAATTCGAGACTGCGGACATTGGCGGACGGTCCGGGGGCGTTCGCACCGGGTCCGGTGTCCGACACGGTGATGCGGATCCGTTCCCCCACCCGCCTTGCCGACATGCTGATGCGCGCACCTTCTTCCTGAGGGCTGACGGCGTATTTGATCGCGTTCTCGATCAGCGGTTGCAGCAGCAGGGACGGGAGGCAGGCGTCGGCGGCGGCGGGGTCGATCTTGAAGTCGGTCCGCAGGCGATCCTCGAACCGCATCCGCTCGATCCCGAGATACAGCTTCAGCGTCTCCACTTCCTCGGCCAGCGTCACCTTGCCGCCCGGCTGATTCTCCAGCGTGTGGCGAAGGAAGCTCGATAGCTTGGTCAGCATCGCGTTCGCCGGCTCCGTCTGCTTCATCAGCACCAGCGTGCTGATCGAATTGAGCGTGTTGAACAGGAAATGCGGATTGAGCTGGTACCGCAGCATGGCGAGTTGCGCGCTGGTCGCTTGCGCTTCGAGCCGTTCGAGCCGGTCGGTCTGCTCCTCCACCTGCAGGAACAGGTTGATGGCGTAATAAAGCGCCGACCATGCGCCGAGCAGCGTCAGGTTGAGGAAGGAATAGCTTAGCAGGCGCTGCGCGAAGGCGGTTTCGCGATCGGGGTAATACAGCCCGATCACCCACGCATCGATGGCGGCGAAGATTGCCACCGCACCGCCCAGCACGATCGCCGTCAGCCCCCATGTGACATAGGCGGGCCGGTTGATCAGCGCCCGGTAGATCACCGACAGCAGCAGGCTGAGCGAGAACCCGGTCAGGGTGGAGATCGTCAGTATGACGAACAGGTCGGCGGGCTGGGAATTCGCCAGCGCGGAAGCGCTGCGGAAGATCAGCACGCCCAGCCATCCCCCGATCTGGAGGTTCCAGAACGCGCGGTTCTTATTGGCGAAGAACGGCGTCGGCTGGATCGGCAGGACTTGCATCGTCGCGCGCATAGCACTGGATATGGCGCAAACTGCGCCGAGAGCAAGGGAGCGCAGGTGCCTGGCCGCGCAATTGTGCCTTTGCGCCGCCTGCGGCTATGCCCTATCCTGCCTGCACGAGGAGAGCACGATGGACGATACCGGCGAACGCGCGCAATTCACCACGATGACGGAAGGGACGCAGGAAGACTGGGCGATCATTGCGGGTGCCTACCGAGGCTTCGCGGCGCAGAATCCCGACCGCGTGCTGGCTCATTTGAAGCTGCTGGACGGCGATTTCGGCGGCTTCCCGGTCGACCGGCTGGAACACAGCCTGCAGACCGCGACCCGCGCCTATCGCGACGGGCGGGACGAACCCTATGTGGTCGCCGCACTGCTGCACGACATCGGGGACACGCTCGGCGCCTACAACCACCCGGACATCGCCGCTGCCATCCTCAAGCCCTTCGTCACCGACGAAATGCACTGGATCGTGCAGCACCACGGCATTTTCCAGGGCTATTACTACTTCCACCACCTCGGCATGGATCGTGACCAGCGCGAGCAGTATCGCGATCACCCGCATTTCGAAGCCTGCGCCGAATTCTGCGAGAAATACGATCAGGCCGCGTTCGACCCGAATTACGACAGCGCGCCGCTGTCCTTCTTCGAGCCGATGGTGCAGCGGGTCATGAGCAAGCCGATGAAATCGACCTATAAGGAAGCGCTGGAAGAAACCGCCTAGGTTTCGCTCGACACCTTGGCGATCGCGTCCTGCAGACCGGAGAGGCCGACCGCTCCGACCATCACCTGATCGCCAACCACCCAGCCGGGCGTACCGTCGATCTGCAGCGACTCCGCCATGGCGTGATTGGCCTTCAGCTCTTCGTCGATCCGGCCTGATGCCATCGCGGCGCGCGCCGCCTCCAGGTCGACGCCAGCGGCCTTTGCCGCCGCCTCGATCGTATCGGGAGAGGGGCGGCCTGCGGCAAACATGGCGTGGTGGAAAGCGGCGAACTTGCCCTGTTCCGCCGCAGCGAGCGCCATGCGCGCGGCATCCGCGCTTTCCGCCGACAGGATGGGATATTCGCGGATGACGACCTTCAGCTCGTCGTTGTCGGCAATCAGCTTCTCCACATCGGCCACGCTGCCGCGGCAATAGCCGCAGGCGTAATCGGAGAATTCGACCAGCGTGACGCTGCCCTGGGGGTTGCCCAGCACTGCGCCGGGATAGGCGGTTTCGATGTCGTCGCCCATCGGCGCCATCCGGGCCTGCATTTCCTTGGCCTGCAAGGCTTCGAACACTTCGGGCAGCACTTCGGGATTGGCGAGGAGGTAAGCGCGGGTGCGCTCATCCTGCGCGGCGTTGCCGAGGCCGGAATAGGCAAAACCCGCTGCGCCGATGACGCCGCCGACAAGTCCGATGATGGCGGGCAGGAGGAAACGTGCCGCGCTGCTGCTGTTCTCGCTCATGCCTGCCCCCTTAGCGTCGTTCGCGGGCCTGCTCCAGCGCGGCGCGCGCTTCGAAGCCGATATCCTGTGCGCGAAGCCAGTCGGGTGAGCCGCGCTCCAGCCCGTTTTCTGCAAATCCCGCGCTGCGAATGGCCTCCGGATAATTGCCTGCCATGACCTGCTGTTCCGCGCTGGCGAGCCGCGCGCGCGGCATATCGCCCTGCTGCGCGTAGATTATGCCGAGCTGGTACCAGGCGAAGGGATTGAGCCGGTCGCGCGCCACCGAGGTCTTGAGGACCTGCGTGGCCTCGTCGTAATTCGCCCGGTCCTCGGTCGCGATCAGCGCGTGGCCGAATATGGAGGCGATCAGCGGCTCGTTGCGGGTGAGTTCCGTCGCGCGGCGCAGCGGGGTGAGCGCTTCGGCGGGACGGCCCGATTCGAGCAGGATCTGGCCCTTCAGTTCCATGAAATAGGGATTGTCCGGTTCCGCCGCCATCAGCGCCTCCGCCTCTTGCAAGGCTTCGTCCACGCGCGCCTCGCGGTGCAAAGCGTATGCGCGGGCGTAGCGCGAGGGGACATCGGCCCCGGAATAGCTGGCGATCACGCGCTTGGGTTCCGACAGATAACCGATCAGCTTGGCCCGCGCGCGCAGGAAGCGGCGCTGAAGTTCGGGATCGGTTGGCCGTTCCCACGCCGGGTCCTTCAGATAGCTTTCGCGCAGGGTCGCGATGCGGTCGCCGGACAGCGGGTGAGTGCGGGTGAAGGCGGCATCGTCGTCCTGGCTGACGCCGTAGCGGAACTCCTGGCTTTGCAGCTTGCCGAAGAAGGCGAGCGACCCCTTGCCCGAAATCCCTGCGCCGGAGAGGTATTCCGCCCCCGCCGCGTCGGCGCTGGCTTCCTGCACCCGGCTGAAGGCGAGGAACTTGCCCAGGGCAGCACGCTGGCCCGCCATCATCAGGCCCATCGCGGCATCGCCTGCGCCTGCTGCCGCCGCGGCGACGCCGACCAGCAGCGAGAGGAGGGAAATCTTGTTCGCCACGCCAGCGCCTTCGGAATAACGCACGATATGTCCGCCAGTGACGTGGCCGAGCTCGTGCGCGATCACGCCCTGCACCTCGCCCGCATCCTGCGCCGCTTCGATCAGGCCGGAATGGATGTAGACCCGCTGTCCGCCAGCGACGAAGGCGTTGATCGACGGATCGTTCAGCAGCACGATGTCGACATTCCTGGGGTCCAGCCCGGCGGCCTCGGCCAGCGGGGCGGTCATGTCGTTGAGCAGCGCTTCTGTCTCCGCATCGCGCAGGACGCTTTGCGCGGCGGCGGGCTGAACGAGCAGGACGAGCGTCGCGACCAGCGCGGCAATGTGGGAAAGGATACGCATTCAGCTCCGGCTATCGCCTGTTCCCCTTAACCGGTGCTGAAACGGCAGGCTATGGCGCGCTCGTCGCGCCCTGTTCGGCTGCCACCATCGTTTCGACGATGGCATCCGCTTTCCGGGTCGAAACCAGCCCGACCTGCCGCGCGAGGTCGCCGGCCTCTGCGAAATCCTCCCCCAGCCATAGTGGTATGTCGGCGGCAGCAATCGTGTTCTTGGCCGCCAGTTCCTCCGGGGAAAGTGGCGCGCCCGCCTTGCGAATAAAGATGGCCGCTATCCGGTCACCATGCTCGCGGGCGATTTCGGCATAGGCGGGCAGGTCGCCTTGCGTATCGTCACCGATCAGCACGAAGCGCAGGCGCGTGTGCATGTCGAGAATTGCCGCGATTGCCGCGCGCTTGTGCTCGCCATGACTGGCGCTGCCCAGCGTCGCACGGTTGAGGCCCCAGTCACGCAGCGCGATCGGCCCCAGCGGCAGCCCCTTCGCGCGCTTGTATTCGACGAGGTAGCTGTAAAGGTTCCACGGACTCGAACTGACATAGAAGAAGGGATTGACGGTTGCCGCAATGGCGTGGGGCCGCGGGGTGGCACCGCTGTCCGCTCCGCCAGATCCGAGCATCCCGTAAAAGGCATCCGCCCCGCCGACCATGTCGCGCTCCTCCGGCATTTGCGCGAGCAACCGGCGCCAATTGCGAAGCGCGGACCCGATTCCGCCGGTGATGCCCGTTTCGACGATGGTGTCGTCGACATCGGAGATGACCCCAAGCGCGGTCCCGCTTCCCGGTGTGAGAACATGGGCCGGGGCCGTCTGCGGTCCGGCGCGATTGACCCAGCTCAGCGCAAGCTCTTCCCACATGGTGGCCGACGGCACGTCCATTGCGCGCGCTGCCGTGACGTCGAAATGCACGTAGCCTTCGTGGTCGCTGACCAGTTCGAATGTCTCGGGCTTCGTGTCCTTGCAGGGGATTTCGAGGACGACTTTCTGGTTCGCGACCTCGCGCGAGGCGAAGTGGTGCCACATGCTCCGCATTTTCTGCCACGTCGCGCCATGCGAATATTCGTGCGGTGGCGCGCGCAGCACGCGTGCGGACAGGCGGATGCGCTGCCCGCTGCGGTGGCCGAAATAGGGCTGCACCCGTGCGGGCGGCCCCATCAGCCAGTCGATCGATGTGCTCCCCTCGCTCACGAGAGAATTACGAAGCGGGCAGGGCAGGGTTCCATGCGAATGCGGCCGCGCCGGAACTGTATCCCGCGCGGCCGCCCCTTCCGCCCCAGGTTCGCAGGATATTCCTAACCGAGAAGCTGCTTTGCCGCCCTTGCCACCAGCGCTTCGTCTGCCGGGATTTCGCCCAGGCAATCGAGCGATCCGTCCTTGCCGCGCCGGACCATGACCAGCGCGAATTCCTCGCCGTCCCTGGCGATGTCGTTCCACGCCACCGGCAGCAGGTCGCGCAGCTTGCCTGCCAGCTTGGCCAGCGCGGAGCGGACGGGGCTGGCCTGCCCCTTTTCCTCACGCCGCAGGCGGCGTTCGGTCGCGACCACGGCTTTCAGGCCGCCATCGTAGCCGGACAGGAAGCGCTCGACCTCGCCCTTGCCCAGTTCCAGCCGCCGGGCATGGCCCAGCGCGGTGGCGAATTCGGTCAGGCGGGTCTTGTCGTAATCGGCCCCGAAAACGAGCTTCACGACCGGCGTCATCGGGGCGCGTTCCTGCACCGCAATGCCTGCTTCATCGAGCATTTCAGCGTAAGTGTCGGGCTCGGCCTCGGCGGAGAGCGCAAAATCATGCGCCCGCGAGATCGCGGCATAGAGCGCGCCGCGGGTACGATCCTCGTTCGCGACGGCCTGCCCGGCGAGCGTTCGGGCTGCTGCGAGCTCGTCGGCGAGCGATTGCGGCTCGGCAGACAACAGCTCGAGGACCGGCTCATGCTCCGGTGCAATTTCTTCGGGCGAAGCCTGCGGTTCGTCGTCGATCGCCTCGAAGGCATCGAGCGCCATTGGCTCCTCCGCCTCGTCGGCATATTCCTCGTCGTCGAAAACCATCTCCGGCGCGTAGGCCTGAGGCAGGCCGCGGAAGTCTTCTTCCGGCGCTTCGTAAGCCTGAGGGACAGGGTGTGACGTCACGCCATCTTCGTCGCCATCGTTCTCGATAGGTGTGCCGAGATCGACCGTCGCCTTGCCGTTGCCTTCGGGCGCAAGCGCGCGTTTGAAGCCGATGCCGGTCAGCGAACCGAAGCTTGGCTGCGGAAAGCCGTCTTCTCCCAGCGAGGTTTCGTCCTCATCCTCGTACTCGCCCTCTTCGTAGGCGCTCGCTTCGTCCTCGTCGTAATCGTCGCTGAAGCCATCGATATTGGTCGAGAAATCGGGATTGTATCCGCTGTAGCTTGCTTTCAGGAACGGGTTGGACGCGAGCGCGGCGGGCACCGGCATCTCTTCGAGATCCTCCGCGGCCTCGGTGTCCTCGTCGGTCAGTTCCAACGCGGCGTCGAGAGCGAGTTCCTCGGAATCCCCCGTAGGCGCGTCGGCCCAGTCTTCGATCGCGTCATCGGCGCGGGCGTGGGTGACAGCCTGCGTATCGCTCATCGCCCGGTCGATTTCGCGCAGCAATTGCTCGGTGGATTCGTCATCGGCCAGTTCTTTCCAGTTCACCACGCCGAGCACGGTGTCGATCGTCTCGTCATCGGAGGAATAGGGCAGCAGGATGCCGCGATAGAGCACGGCGATCCCATGCAGGTTCACGAACTCCGCTTCGAAACCGATCGGCGCCTGATTTGCGAGAATTTGCAGGTAATGGTCGGTGATGCGGCTGAGCAGAGAGCGGCGCGGCACGTCCGAAAGCTGCGCAATGCCCGCGTCGACACCGCATTCGTGGGCGAGCATCGGACCAAGGAAGGCGATGGCGGGATCCTCGATACCCTTGGAGAAATCCAGCAGCACGCTGTGCGGACCGAAATCGGGTAGCGTGCGCAATTGCAGCGCCTTGGCGTCAGGGTAGTTTCGGTCGGCCATGGCGCCGGCCCAGTGATTGTAGGCGCGCACCTGCATCCGGCGCTCGTCCTGGCCGACGGGGGCCGGGGGCGATTCGCGCTCGGGCGAATCGACGAACGCCTCGTCGCCCGAATCCTCGCTCCGGTCGTCGCCGAAGTCCCATCCGCCGCGCAGCGTGTCCATCACATCTGGCCCCAGTTGCTTGCCATGGGGCGGTCATGGAGGGTGCATGGTAAATTTACCGTAAAACACGCCATCGCGATGGCGCGTGGCGCCGGAACTTCGCCACAGGCGTGGTCGGTCAGAGGATGTAGCGCATCCGGATGGTCTGCCGATTCTGACCGCTCTTCAGGTCGATCGCCGCGGCGTCGAAGCGCGGCGGGCCCATCTGCAGCTTGGCGTCACGCGAAAAGCCGAAGCCTTCCTTGGGCAGCACCAGCGCGCGGTCGACCTTGCCGTTGCCATTCTCGTCATGGAGCAGCGCGACGGCATAGCGACCCGGCTCGATCCCCTTGAAGACGAGGGTCACCTTGTCCGCTGCCCGCACGGTCAACTGGTGGTTCGCCGGCTGGTGCTTGCAATTGGGAAAGTCGCCGGGGTCCGGCGTCAGGCAGGCGCGCACCAGGCCGTCGCTCGAGCGCAGCTCGCTGACCGTCACCGTGAGGCGCGCGGCGTCGGCGACCGGCGCAGCGCCGCCGATCACGGGAGTCAACGCCAGCAGGCTCAGGGCTGCGAGAGGCCGCGATCCGTGCCGCACAGTCGATCCCAGAAACGGAAATAAAGGCCGTAATTGCATGTATATAATTCGTGATGACGCTGATGGTGGCTGGCAGTTATCAGCCAATTGCCCAACGAAGAATGAACGATCCAGCGCGGGAACATCTCCCACCCCATGTGATTGGTCACGCCCATCAGGGTCATAATCCCCAGTACGGTGCCAAGCACCGCGATATGGACGGGGACGAGGAACACCAGAGCCGGGATGATTACTGCCCCCACGATCGCTTCCCACGGGTGGAAGCTCATCGCCGCCCATGCCGTCGGCGGACGGCTGGCGTGGTGGACCGCGTGAGCGATGCGGAACGGGCGCGGGCGGTGCATCCAGCGATGCGTCCAGTAGAACCAAGTGTCATGCGCGAAGAGGTAGATCGCCAGCGACACCGGCAAGTACCATAGCGGCATGGCGTCAATCTCGCTGTAGATGCAAGTCCATCCGCGCTCCTGCCAGCCCCATGCGACCACGCCCGCCGGAATCCCGTAGATCGCGGCGGAGAGCAGCGACCAGCGCACTTCCCTGCCGATCTGGCGGTCCAGCTTCGCATAGGCGCCCGGCCGCACCCGGCCGGTCACCCACGCGAACGCCCCGCTCGTCGCGGCATAGCGCAACGCGACGATCACGCTCATCGCGAGCGCCGACAGGGCAATGGCAAGGGCTGTATCCACGGCGCAGGGCCTACTCGCGCGGACCGGTGCAGCGCAAGCGTTGAGCGGCTACTGGTTGATCGTCCGCCAGGGCTCGCAATCGGGATCGCAGGCAACCGTTTGGCGACGGAGCGATGCGCGGGCGAGCCGTTCCACCTCAACTTTGCGTCGCGCAGCGGCCAGAGGGCGCGAGGGGGCCGGGCGCAGAATCTCGCCATCGTAGCCGTCCGCGACGATCACCCCGCAGCAATCCGGCTCGAACGCCGCTTCGTCCAGACAAGCGCGGTCGAGTGTCGGCGGCAGGCCCCAATAGAAGCGGTCGCAATGTTCGAGATAGTCCGTCCACTTCCCATCGCCGAGCAAGTCGGCGCGGCTCACCTTGATCTCCACGATGATGACCCGGCCCTTGGGATCGATGCCCATCAGGTCGGCGCGGCGATTGTTGCGCAGCGGCATTTCCGGCAAACACCAGATATCGTTGCGCGCGAACAGCCGCGCGATCCCGCGCGCGACGTCACTCGCCACCAGCCGGTCGGGCGTATCGGGAAGACAGTCTTCGAAAGGGACGGCAGCGCGATTCATGCCGCCATGGTGGAACAAACGGCGAACCCGGTCAAGCCGCGATCCGGCAAGATCAGGCGCTGCGGCGCGGCCCCATATTGCCCGCAGGCGGTGCCAGCTGCAGCACCGCAGTCTTGGCGCGGCGAAATTCGCTGCGGAGCGCCTTGGCGGGAGCAGAGGCATCGGCCCCGCGCGCATTCACGGCGAGGAGTGCGGCCATGCCTGCTTCCATCACCGCGGTCAGATCCTCGATCCCCCGGCGTGCCGCCTCGAGCCGCCAGCCGCCGGCGCTTTTCACGATAGCGGGGAAGTTGCGGATTTCGGAGGTCGACTTGTCCGGCTCGAAGCCCGCCATCATCGACACCACGCTGCCCGCTTCCTGCAAAGCTGCCCATTTCATGCTGAGCGCGCTCGCTGATGCAGCGCCGAAGCCGGCACGGCCTGATGTCGAGATGCTGGGCTGAAAATCGGTCGGTGCGCTCATGGTGCCAGTCCTATGCGGGTTCCGCTTGCCAAATCGCTAAGACGGAGGTGGTGGATCATCCGGGCTGCGCGGCGTTCAGGCTGCCGTGCGAAGGCCGGGACGCGCCTTGCGTGCCTTGACCAGCTTGCGCGCAGCCTTGGCTACCATCGCCTCGTCCGCCGGAACCTCGTCCAGCACGACGACTCTTCCGCCAGCGGTCCGGCGAACCATGACAAGCGCGAATTCCTCGCCCTGCGGCGAAATCGCCTCGAGCTGGCGCGGCGCGATCTGGCCGAGTTCGCTGACCAGTTGCGCGTCGAGGCCCTTGGCCTTGACCTTGGCCTGCGTGTCGCCGCGGCGCGCCTTGCGTTCCGCGGCCACCACGCCCTTGATCCCGCCCTCTGCCTGTTCGAGGAACGGCAGGAATGCACCGGCTTCGAGTTGCAGCCGCGCCGCGTGCGACAGGGCGATGGCGTATTCGGACAGACGGGTCTTGTCGTAATCGACCCCGAAAACGAGCTTTGCCACCGGCGTCATCGGCGCGCGCGCCTGCCGCTTCAGGCCTGCGTCGGAAAGCAGTTCGGCAAAGTCTTCCGCTTCCCGTTCCGCGGCGAGCGCAAAATCGTAGGCCCGGCCCAGCGCGGCATAAAGCGCGCGGCGGCTGCGGGTGTCGAAGTCCTGCACTTCCAGCGCCAGTTCGCGCGCGGCAGCGAGGAGATCGTAGAGGCCATCGGGCTCGGCCATCGCATCGAGCGTGTCCGCGAGATCCGTCAGTTCGAGCGGTTCCAGCCCGAATGCGGGATCCGGTGAGCGATCGGCGGCGTCGAGCGAAAGCACCGGCGCCTTGGTCGAAAGCAGCGGCGCGGCTGGCTCGGCGGCCAAGTCGGCGGAGACCTCCATCGCCTTCCAGTTGATCACGCCGTGAATGTGGTCGATCGCCTCGCCATCGGCCGAGTACGGCAACAGGATGCCGCGGTAGAGGATGGTCTGCTCGCGCTGGTTCACGAACTCCGCCTCGAACCCGATCGGCGCCTCGTTGGCGAGGATCTGGAGGTAATGGTCGGTGATGCGGCTGAGCAGCGAGCGTGCCGGGACGTCGCCCAGCATGGCGATGTCCGTCCCCATTTCGCATTCCTCGGCCAGCTTGTGACCGACGAAACGGATACCGGGCGTCTCGATGCCCTTGGACAGGTCGAGGATGACGCTGAATGGCCCGAAGTCTTCTTTCAGGTCCGCATTCAGATCGGCTTCCAGTTCGGCGATCTCGGGGAAGCGGCGCGCGCCAAGCATTCCCGCCCAGTGATTGTAGACGCGCACCTGCATCCGGCGCTCGTCGCCGGTAATACCCGCCGACGCAGCATCGCGTGCGCCGTGTACCGCGCTGTCGTTGTCGTCGATGTCGTCGTGCCCGGCGGAGAGTCCGCCCAGGCCGCGTGCCATGTCCATTGAGGCCCCCGCTTGCGTCCAGTGGCCTCAAATGCCCGAATATGGTGTGCAATCCGTTAAGAACGCAGGGATACCCCACATCCGTTCCTTAACCGTGTGCCGGCTGTGTCCGAGAATCCTTGCGCAGATGCATGGCAGGCACTAACGCTCCCCCGCCTGGCCAGGCACCCGTAGCTCAGCTGGATAGAGCGCTGCCCTCCGAAGGCAGAGGTCACAGGTTCGAATCCTGTCGGGTGCGCCAATCTTTCAATGACTTAGAGAGGCCCGACTTGTTCCGTATGGAATGAGTATGGAAAACAGGGGTCTGGCGCGCATTCATTTTCTATCGACTTCCGTAGTGTAACGACTCATCATGAGATCGATCGATGGCCAATGAATTCACCTTTCGGATCGCCGGTAGCTACAAGCCGGACGACATACCGATGGAGCGACTTGGGGAATACCTGGTCGCTTTGGGCGACTTGTTGGGCGAGAAGAGTGCAGTGCATTTCGATCGGCTCACCGAGAGTTCGACCGTGGTCCATGCGAAGGTCGATACTGCGGCTATGCCGAAGGTTGAGAAGCGCGTTCGTTCAGTTGCGGCAGGCGAAGGTTCGAAAGGCGCGCGGAACGCCTACAATCGGCTGGACGACATGCTTCGGGCCGACAACGCCACCGGGAGTTTGACCGGCGGAGACGGCAACGTGATCCGTGTCGACTTTCAAGGCCGTGATAGACCGGCAGAACTCACGTATGGGCCAATCAAGCAGATGGGTACTCTGGACGGTGAAGTGGTCCGGGTCGAAGGCCGCGATGCCACCGTGCATGTTGGCATTGTTGATGGCACAGAAACCTACTCGCTTGAGGCACCCGAGGCTATGGGGCGCGAACTAGCATCCCTGTTTAGAATTGGGACTGTGCGCTTCCATGGTGAAGGCAGTTGGCTTCGCCATGGCGATGGCCGTTGGGAACTCCGGCGATTCAAGATCGACCGCATCGATAGCAAACTTGATCGGGCTCCCGTGAAAGATGTTCTGGAGGAATTGCGCAAGATCGGTTCGGGCGGCTGGGCGACGTCCCGCGATCCACACAGCGACCTCTTGGCCGAGCGCAACGGTGGGGAGAGCGAGCATTGATTGTCGCCACCGATGCTTCCGTGCTGCTCTATCTAATTGATCCGGATTTGCCGGCACCGCTGGACGAAGACGGGCAGCCTGTGACGAAGTGCAAGGAGCGTTTAGATTACTTGCTCGATACGATGTCAAAACGTGGCGACGTCCTTGTAATACCGACGCCAGCATTGGCAGAAATGCTTACGAAGGCGGACGCAGTCGGCAACGACTGGCTTGCTACCCTCCATGGTAAGAAGGCCGTCCGCATTGCACCATTTGACGAAATGGCGGCCATCGAATGCGCTGCGCTCGCACGCACCCGAAAGAGCCGGAATCCGAGCGCGACACGTACCAAAGCAAAGTTTGATGAGCAGATTGTAGCAATCGCTGTTACGTCCCGAGCAGAGGAAATCCTTTCTGACGACAGTGACATAAACGCGCTGGCACCACCCGGTATTGTGGTTCGGGGGATAGCCGAATTGGACCTTCCACCCGAGGATCCTCAAGGCGACATGTTCCCCTCGCCACAAGACGATTGATCGCCCGAACCATAAGCTCGAGCTGACGGGTCCTACCCAGCGAAAGCATGTTACCTATGCGCTGGGCGACCGCTTTTTCTCCGGCTGCGCTGCGTTCAGACATTAGGTACAGTTAGAAGTTCCAGTTTGAGCCACGGCGGCTTGACCGCTGCTTGAGGTGGGCGAATTGAATGGATCGCAGACAACTCGCAGACATTGGCGAATTTGCATCGCTATTTCAGAACCTTGCCTCGCAATGAGTTGGCTGCGGATCGGTGCAAGCCCGCTCAACTCGCAGACGGGTGACTTTCGCCCAAACCACTATTCTTCAAAGTTTTGAGAGCCTTATATCCCGAATTCGCGGGGTACGGTGTGCGCGAAGTTGTTCCCTATTTGGACCGTTGTGATCGACCACTTCCCCGCCCGATTTCCGATGGCAAAGGTCTTGGTTTCACATGGATTTTGTAGCCCATTCGGCGCTTGAAGGA
>NZ_JBTLRP010000004.1:0-67089 GCF_054482795.1 Altererythrobacter sp. CAU 1778
CGGCGTCGTCAGCAGACGCCAGGACCAGCCCAAACTCGAAATCCCCATAGCTCATCGCATGCGGCCCGCAGGTTCGGGCACCGTCGACTTTCCGACGCCTCTCGGCGTCCGAAACTCTAAACGGAAGCGGAAAGGCAGCTTTTATATCTTTGAGCGGATTAAGCGGACAGCGACTGCTGACCGAATCGCAAGCCGGTGCATTAGAGAATGGTCTGGAGAAACCCCTCTTGGAATAGACTTTTGCCGTCGTTAAAACGCACTTGCAGGACAGCCAACACGGAGCCGAGAGCCACAAAGTAAATCGGTTTACTATTTAGCGCGCCTTTCCTACCATCCAGTGATGGCGAGAGAAACCTTTACGATTGAGGGCGCAGGCGCAATTTCTCTTACAGCCGAGGCTGAGGGGGATGCCTACGCCATACCCGTCCTTCTTGCGCACGGCGGCGGGCAGACACGGCGCGCGTGGAGAAGGGTGGTCAGCGAGCTGGCTCAAGCCGGCTTTCGCGCAATCGCCTTCGACATGCGCGGTCACGGAGACAGCGATTGGTCGCCATGCGGAGCTTATGAAATGCGCGACTTCGCGGCGGATCTGGTCGCTGCAGCGTCGCGCCTGGACCAGAAGCCAGCGCTGGTCGGCGCTTCACTGGGCGGGCTCGCCGGACTGATTGCCGCAGGGGAGCTTGCTCCAGGTAGCTTTGCTTCACTCACATTGGTCGACATTGCCCCGCGCATGGAGCCTAGCGGTGTGATGCGCGTGGTTGGTTTCATGGAAGAGCATGTCGATAGCGGCTTCGCCTCACCAGAGGAGGCGGCCGACGTGATCGCTCGCTACATGCCGCATCGTCCCAGGCGGGGCGCGAGCGATGGTCTGAAAAACTATCTGAGGCAGAAGCCGGATGGGCGCTTCTATTGGCACTGGGACCCTGTGTTTATCCGTAATATAATGTCAGCCAGACAAGGCGACCCAGACAGCCAAGAACGTCAATCGGCAATGCTGAGCCAAGCTGCGGCGAATCTCACGCTTCCGCTTCACCTCATCCGAGGCGGCTCTAGCGATCTTGTTTCCGAAGAGGCCGTTTTGCATCTGCGACAACTCGTCCCCCATGCAGAATACACCGATATTGCCGATGCCACGCACATGGTCGTGGGCGATGCGAACGATGCCTTTTCCGCCGCTATCGTCGATTTCCTAGGGCGCCATCACTCTCGCGATACGGCTCAGCCACAGGGGACGAGGGAGCTATGATCGATCGAGAGCGCTTGCAGGAAATGCTGCATATAGCGCCGTTTCACCGATGGCTTGGGCTGGAGATTGCAACATGCTCCGACCAGGGAATCGCGATCACCATGCCATGGCGCGAAGAGATCGTGTCGAACCCTATGATTGGGTCGGCGCATGGAGGGATCCTGGCTTCACTGGTCGACCTCACCGGGCTTTATACTCTGCTTGCGGGGGGCGTCGCGGCGAGAGCGACGGCCGATCTGCATGTCAATTACCACCGTTCTGCAACCTCAGGACCTCTCACTGCTCACGGACAGATCGTGAAGCTCGGGCGACAGATTTCGGTGGCGGAAACCCGGGTTCTCGAGCCCGACGGCAAGTTGGTCGCCAGCGGCAGGGGCGCCTACTTCTCGTCAACCGGATCAATTGATCATCGCGGCGGGACTATTGAACTCGAACAGGCTCTTGCCACCCAAGGCCCAGCGACTTCTGCAGCGCAATCCACGCCAGCGTAAGGGCGCTTTTTGCCCGGACGAGGTCTGCTGAGGCCTGCTGCTGTTCTCGCAGGGCCCGGTTGAGCTCAGCCTTCGAGATCGCTCCTGCGGCAAAACGTTGGCGGTTCAGGTCCGCCGCGACGTCAGCCTGCTTCTTGATTTGCATACTGGCAGCGAGCGCAACACGCTGCTGGCCGAAGCGAGCCAAGGCACGTTCGGCGTCTTGCAGTGCCAGAAGCACCGTCTGCTGGTAATTGGCGACTGCTTCGTTGCGCGCCGCCCCGGCTTGGTCGATCGCAGCGTCTACCCTGCCGAAATCCAGAAAATTCCACTGGAGGCGCGGGATCGCGAGTGCGGAGAATTCGCCGACATCGACAACGTCGTCCAACGAGGATCCGCCGAGGCCCAGGATCCCTGTGAAGGACAATTTCGGGAACCGCGCCGCCTCGGCCACCCCGATCCGCGCCGTCGACGCGGCAAGAGACCGTTCGGCCGCCCTTATGTCAGGCCGGCGCGCCACCAGGCTTGCCGGATCCCCGATCGCGACCTGCTCTGGCGGCATGGGAATGGAATGCGCAGTCGTGAGCGCTGCATCAACTGATCCCGGCACTTGTCCGGTCAGTATAGCGAGTGCATCAGACAGGACTGCGATATCCGCTTCAGCTTCGGCAAGTTGTGACTTGAGCATCTCCAGTTCGGCATTCGCGGTGCCTACCGGGAAAAGCGGCAATGCACCGCGCTGATAGCGTTGGTATGTCAGCGCCAGGATCTCTTCCTGCAACGAAATCTGCGCCTCAAATTGCTCTGCGCGGAATTGGGCCTCCCGCAAATTGACGTAGGTGCTGGCCACTTGGGCAGTCAACTGGACCTTTGCGTCCTCTGCATTGGCCACCGTTGCAGCAGCTTGGGCATTGCTGGCTTCAATGCGCCTGCGCGAGCCACCGGCAAACTCCAGCTCCCAGTTGGCGTTAAGGCCCACATTGTAAAAGCTGAGCGAGTCGTCGGTTTCTGCGTCAGGATTGGTTTGCTCTGACGGGGGGGGCGCCCCGCCTTGAAGGTCGAGACCAGGAAGCCGGCCCTGCACGGTAGTGGCCTGTGCCCCAAGCGTTGGCATTCGTCCCGCACGGTCTTGCCTGATGGATGCCCGTGCCTGAGCAATGCGCGCCTGCGCTGCGGCGAGCGTGGGATTGCCGGACAGCGCAGCCTCCAACAGCCGCGTCAACTCGGTATCGCCGAGCAGCAGCCACCATTGAGCGACAGCCGGGTCAGATGCGCTCACGTCACTGCCAGCGCGTACAAAGCGAGCGCCCGTGTCTGCTGACACAACTTCCGGGGGGCCTGCATAATCGGGCCCTGCCGTGCATCCAGCTAGCAAGGCGATAGTGACAAGCGGAGGTAGCAAGTGGCGCATAATCTCGGGCTCAGTGCATCGAAAGGGAGACATTTTTCGGGAGCGGCTTGAGGAACAGGGCAAGCGGGACCGTCGCGAGTGTGAGAAGTCCCATCACCAGAAAGACATCATTGTAGGTCATGATGAACGCTTCGCGCTGGAGAGTGCCGCCGAGTGCCGCCATCGCCCGTTCCATATCGCCCAGGCTTCGCGCCAGTCCGTCGAGATAGGTCTGCAGCGAAACGCTGTTCGCATTCAGCGTTTCTTCCATGCGCCTCGTATGGTGCCAAATTCGCTGGTCCTGGAACGAAGCGAGGGCCGAGAGGGCGAATGATCCGCCAAGATTGCGGGCCGCGTTGAAAATGCCCGAGGCATCGCCCGCGTCTTCCTTGGCCACCGACGCAACCGTTGCCTGATTCAGGAACATCATCGCAAGTATCATTCCGGCCCCGCGGATAAGCTGACTTTCAGTGAAGACAGCGCCGCCGGATTCGGCGGTCAGACTCGTGCTGACAAAGCAGCTGATCGCCATCAGCAGCATTCCGGTGCCGACGGCAATGCGGATGTCCACCTTGCGGATCATCAGGGGCAGAACCGGCATCAGGAGAAAGGCCGGGACACCCATCCAGAAGATGACCAGTCCCGTCTGAAAAGCATTATAGTCAGAGATGATCGCCAGAAACTGCGGAATGACATAGGTCGAACCATACATCACCATGCCCAGGGCGAGCGCCATGATCGCGACGCTGGCGAACTGTCGATTGAACAGGAGCTGCAACTTCAAGACTGGCTTGCGTGCCTTCACCTGTCCGTAAATCAAACAGGCAAAGCCGATAATGGTCACCACCGTTAGCCAGCGAATGAGTGAGGACTCGAACCATTCCTCACGGTGCCCTTCCTCGAGTACAACAGTCAGACCGCCCAGTCCGAGGATCAGCCCGAGAATGCCAGCCCAATCGGCGTCCGTGAGATATTCCCACTTGGGCTTCTCGTGAGGCAGCCCGATAAACAGCAAGAGCAGCAGGATTGCGCAGACTGGCACATTGACGAAAAAGGCATAGTGCCAGCTCAGGTTCTCGGTCAGCCAGCCGCCGATCAATGGCCCCATTACGGGGCCAAGAACCACAGTCATGCCGAACAGGGCCATTCCGATTGGCTGTTGGTGCGGCGGTAATCGTTTAGCCACAATAGTCATTGCGGTCGGAATGAGGACTCCGCCCGTGAATCCCTGACCCGTTCGGCCGATGATCATGGTCGTAAGGTCGGTTGCAATCCCGCATAGCACCGAAAATGCGGTGAACGCGCTAACCGCGATGATGAGGAGGGTTCGCAGACCGAACAGCCGTTCGAGCCAAGCGCTCAGCGGAATGACGACGATTTCAGCAACGAGAAATGACGTAGCAATCCAGGTGCCTTCGGCGCCTGTGGCACCGATCTCGCCCTGAATGACGGGGAGTGCGGAATTGACGATTGATATGTCCAGCGTCGCGAGCATGGCGCCAAGCGCGCCCGCGGCCACAGCGACCCAGGCAGTCACGTCTGCGTTCTTTCGGCCCCCGGCCGGCCCGATCGAAGTGTCCTGCGCTGCCAGTATCTCGGTCATTGAGTCCGACTCGAGATCTCTTCCAATTCGCCGGCAGCATTCCGGGTGTCGACCGTAGCCACTACCGACATGCCGGGAACGAGCAGACGCCGCACTTCAGGGGGAGCATCGATACCGATGCGGACGGGTATCCGTTGAACGATCTTGGTAAAGTTGCCGGTGGCATTTTCGGGGGGGAGGATGGAAAATTCCGCGCCCGTTCCCGGCGATATGCTGACCACTCGTCCCGCGATCTCAAGGTCGGGTAGGGCGTCAACTTCGAGCCTGACGCTTTGGCCGGCCCGGATCAGGCCGACCTGCGTTTCCTTGAAGTTTGCCGTCACGTAGATCGCCCTCACCGGAACCACCGTCATCAAACGTTGACCCGGTTGCACGAACTGGCCCACCCTCACCGAGAGATCGCCGACGCGTCCGGCCTTGCTGGCGCGCAGCAAGGTCGATTCAACCGTAAGGTCGGCTGTTTCCAGCTGAGCGCGAGCAGCGTCCGCCTGCGCCTGGGTCTGGTTGATCTGCTCGAACAGGGTCCCTCGGCGCGCGGTCGCGGCAGCCACCGCCGCCTGCGCGGCGACGAGTTCGGCCCGCGCTTGCCGCGCCTGCGCCTCATACTGGTCTAGCTTTTCCCGCGGTTCGGCTCCTGTCGCGGCAAGGGGCCGATATCGCGCCACCTGGTCGTTCGCGAGGTCCAGTGCTGCGCGCGCGGCGGCGAGTTGGCCCCGCGCCTGGCGAATGGCTGCATCCTGTTCGGCTACCTGAGAACGGATTGTGTCGGCACCGGCCAGGGTCGCAGCGATCTGTGCGCGCGCCTGTTGCGCTTGCGCCTGATAATCCCGCAGATCCAGTTGTACGAGGGCTCCGCCGCGAGCAACCTGCTCGTTCTCCCCCACGAAGACCTCTTCGACGTATCCCGCTACCTTGGAAGAGATAACGACGCTGTCGGCAGCGACATAGGCGTTATCGGTCGTCTGCATGTACTGTCCGTAGGTTACGTGCCGGTAGTACCACCAGATCCCGCCAAGCAGCACGGCAAGACCAACGATGATTAGCACGATGCGCAAGCCACGCCGCGATTGCGGTTTCGTTGGGGTTGTGCCCTCCTGCTCCGGTTGGTTGGAGTTATCGGTCATCTGACTCTTTCGGCAGCCTCAGTAAAAGGTGAACGCGTCTCGCGCCCTATGAGCCGTGAGTCAGATAGTAAAGGCATTTAGCAGTTTGCATTTGGGCATCCGAGGCTATCCGACTACACAGCGCTATGGATGAAAAACCAGATACCATGTCACGGTCTCAGCGTCGGCAGAAGGTCATCACCGATGATGACCGCATTCTCTATCTTATGGACGAGATCAGTCGCGGCGCGCGCAGAGTGTACGATGCGAGGGTCGCCAGGATCGGTCTCAATCAGACACAGTGGAGGATCATCGGACAACTTCTTCGCGATCCTGCCCTTACGCAGGCTGAAATCGCCAAGAAACTGGAACTGGAATCGGCGACCATCGGCCAGACGGTTGCAGGTCTTTGCGCACGCGGGCTGATGAAAAGGCTTCGAGCTGAGACGGATCGGCGAGCGTGGCAGCTCATCCTCACGGAGCAGCTTGACGATCTGCTGCCCGAACTGAGAGGCTCCGCGGATAGGCTTCATGGTCTGCTTTGGCGCGACATTGCCGCCGACGAGAAGCAAACGTTGCAGCAGACTCTTGAAAGGGTATCGGAAAATCTGGACCAACTCCGGGCCGAGGCTGAGTAAAATCATGGCATCGCCCCCGGAAAAGCCTATCAGCAGCATCGCTCGCGCCGCGGAGATCGGCCAAATCCTAATGAGGCACGGCGCGAAGAATCTCGCCGGAGCCCTCGGATTTATTCCCTCTTCGAGCAATGTCATCGATCCTCGCGAATTTCATCCGGCTGCAGTTGTGGCGTTCCTCCGTGACATCGGGCCAGTCGGCATAAAGCTGGGGCAGCTCCTCGCCACCCGAAGCGATCTGTTTACCGAACACTGGATCACGGCATTCTCAACCCTGCACGATCAGGTGTCGCCAGTGCCCTTCGCAGATATCGAGCCCGTACTTGCTTCAAGCTGGGGTGAGGACTGGCGGAGCGACTTTGCGGAATTCGACGAACAGCCTTTGGCGTCCGCCTCGATTGCACAGACCTATTCCGCCAAGCTGCGGGACGGTAGCGAGGTCATCGTGAAGGTTCGACGCCCGGGCACCGCCGCGCGGATGGAAGCGGATGTGCGCCTCCTTGTCCGCCTCGCCGGGATCGCAGAAGCACGCTCGCCTGACATCGCGCGTTACCGGCCAGTCGAGTTTCTGCGGACCTTCGGCCGCAATCTAGCCTGGGAGATGGACCTCGCTGCGGAATCCCGAGCCTGCGAGCGGATCGGCGCATATCTCGATACCATCGGCGTCAGGACCCCGGCCATCCATTGGGAACTGACCGGGCTGCGGGTGAACGTTCAGGAACGCCTGTACGGCAGGCCCGCGTCTTCGCTGGGCAGCCCATCCGGCGACCCGCCGGTGGCGGCTTTCGCTAAAAGCTATGCCAACGCTGTCCTGCGCATGATCATCCTGAACGGCGAATTCCACGGCGACCCTCATCCCGGCAATGTTTTCCTGATCGGCGAGCAGGATGTCGGCTTCATCGACTTCGGATCAGTCGGGACGCTCACCAAGACGAGGCGCGACGAGATCGTTCGGCTCGTGCTTGCCATCGCTGGCGAGGAAACGAGCGAAGTCGCGGATGTCCTGCTCGCATGGGCGGGGGCGCCGAAGGTGGATCGCGATGCGCTCGCGGTGGATCTCGATCATTTGATCGGAGAGTTCAGGGGGACCGTGCTTTCTGGAATCGAGTTCTCGCAAATTTTTTCCCGCGTTTTCGATCTTTTGCGGGATTATCAACTGGTCCTGCCACCCGATCTGGCCATCCTTCTGCGTACCTTGCTTACGGCAGAGGGTGTCGTCCGATCACTGGCACCCGACTATAACATTGCCGAGGACACCCGGCCGATCATGACGGAGCTTTTCGCCGAGCGGTTCTCGCTCGCTAGCGCTCGGTCGGGTTTGAAGAAACTTCGCGGTCAGCTGCTGGGGTTGTCGGCGTCCTTGCCCGACATACTTGCCACTGCGAACTCGATCGCAAAGTCAGGATATGTGCCGGTTCAGCTCGATCCGCTCAGTATCGAGCAACTCGCAGGACTTCGCAATGAGCGTCAGTCCTTGAAAGGCCCTCTAGCTGCCGCATTGATCGTGGCTAGCGCATTGCTTGTCGATCAATCCTGGCTTCTGGCTGGCGGCGCGCTTGTGATTGCTGGGGTGGTGCTCATCCGAAAATCATAATGAAGGAGCAACTTAATTCGTGCACGGTCACGTTACGGCAAAGCCGAACTTAATGAGGATTTCATACGCCGCACTTCAGCGACCAAGACGCATCGCGAAAAAAATTTTTCGACCTATTGCGATTGAAGGCTTATTTTCCTCAATCAGACGAAACTATGGAATGGCAGCTTTCAGGCTTGTCCTCGCCTGACTTTATGGCCGCTATTAGGGCGCAAAGCGGTCATCCTAGGAATGAAAAGGTTGTGTCCTCCCCTGCCCTAAAGTTGGCCACCTCTGTTCGAATCCTCAGGCGGGACTCGAACTCACGTTAAATAATTGGGATCTTTCCGACCAATCCCGTTGCGGAAGGGCTGGGGCACGCCGTTGCACTAGCGTGAGAATCCGGCTGTGAGCCACAGATCGCAGCTGGGGGTCTCGCCTGATTTCGCACTGCCCGAGGATACCCCAAAATACCCCCATAAAGGCCCCGGCTTCAAGCGAACACATACGGACGCATACGGCCCCAAGCGAATTGGCGTGGTAGCACATCTGTTATTGAAATCAGCGATCTGGGCAAACAATCCGGATGTATACGGACGCAAGCGAACACATGCGGACGCTATTTCCTGGTAGCGGAGGAGGGATCCACCAATCTCGCTTAAGCAGCTGTTAAAAGGTCATTTCTCTATCAGCTTCGCCAAAAATACCCCCTGTGATACCCCCAGCTTGGGTCCTTTGCGATGAGCGGAAATTCGATCGCGGCAAACCGTTCGACTTTCCCCGAGCAGTGGGCATTCACAGCGCAACTTGGCGTATGTCGCAGGCAGCATAGCTCCCACTCACGACACCTGAGAACCAATCCAGATCACTCTGCCGACGACATTGATCGCCTTTCGCTGAACACCGTTCCAGCTTGGATAGGCGGGATGGTCGGTCAGGACAGAAATGCGATTTTTGGTCGGGTCCAGAGCGATCCGCCTGACGAACGTCTCTGATGATCCCCGAACAGCATAGAGTCCGTCGTGAAGGGCATCGTGAGAGCGCAGCCTTTGGATTATGACTTCGTCGCCGTTCTGCAGGGTCGGCTGCATAGCCTCACCAGCAATGGGTAAGATCGCCAAACCTGCAGGCCTGTTGCATAGGCGCCTTAGCCAGGCTTCATCGACGATGCGAGAGCGTTCCTGTGGGGTTTCCAAGCCCTTGACCTCAATGACCGGCACAGTGATGACTGAACGTCGCGGAGTTGGGGTACTCTCTTTTCCACCTAGCCGTTTGGCAGGAACATCGAAATGCAGAGCCAGCTGAGCGATGTCGCTTTGATCGAGACGCGCGGGCGTGCCGCGCTTGATGTATTGCTGGATATAGGCGGAGTTTCGGCCAAGTAGACGCGAAACCGCAGCGTACGTCTCTTCCCGCTCGCGGATCAAATCATCAAGCGCTTGCCTTGGGGTCATCCTATCAACTCCTAGCATATCCTATTCCACTATCACGCCAGAGCGGACAATTCCTACTCGGCGAGTTGCGCGGGCCAACCTAAGTTGGGCTTTCTGGATAAGTTTCGAAGGAGGCGCTGGTTGGTTTATCAGCACTACTGGGTGGGGCTCGATGCGGGGCATCTCGAAACAGCCGTTTGCCTCGTCGACGCAGAGGGCGGGATCCTCTTTGAAGCGATATGCGAAACGAAATCCGGTCCCATCAGAGATATTCTGCGGAGGTTTGGCGTCGAGGCAGCGCAGTGCCTCACGATCGAGGCCGGCAATGGCACCCAGATGGTTCGAGAACTGCGTTCATACGGATTTCCTGTTCAGGTGGTCGATGTACGCAAATCGAGCAAGTTCCTGGCAATCAGGCGACAGAAAACAGATGTCCACGATGCTCGAGGGCTCGCAGAGCTCGGGCGGCTCGCTCGATCGATGGGGTCGCAGGTTTTCGTGAAGCCGATGGAACATCAGAATATCCGAACCCTGATCAATGTTCGGAGAACAATGCTGAAGAACCGCGCCAGGACAGATGCGCTCATCCAATCGATTTTCAGGTTATACGGCGGGAACGTGAAACTCCTGAACGGAAAGGGTGCGCTAGCCGCTGAGGTGAACGACCAGGTGCGGGAAATGCGACAGCACGGGCTTGAAATCGGGGTCAATCTGCAACCGCTCGTCGAAATTTCCGAGGCTCTGAGAGAGCAGATCTCCATTCTTGACCGGCAGATGCGCGACATCGCATCGAACAATCCTACCTGTCGCAATTTCCAGACGATCCCCGGCGTCGGAGCTGTGATCGCACTTTCGTTCTACAGTGCCATCGGCGATCCACATCGATTTGAGCGGAGCCGTGACGTTGGAGCATACTTGGGTCTGACCCCGACCCTATATCAGTCAGGCGCCACTTCACGCCGGGGGCGTATCAGTCGGCACGGAAACAAGCTTACACGGATGCACCTGATTACCGCAGCCACCGTGCTACTTTGCAGGATTGAGATCGAAAGCCGTCTTCGCACCTGGGGTCTCGAGCTGGCCCAGCGGGTTGGGTTCCTGAAGGCGCGCGTTGCCGTGGCCAGGAAGCTTGCGGTGATCATGCTTGGAATGTGGAAATCAGGTTCGCCGTTTCGCCCAGACGGCGCCCCTTCGCTGTTCCTCCAGCAGGAGGAGGCAGGCTTGGACCCCGTGCTGATTTCTGGGACGCAGATCTCGTTGTAGGTAATTGGGCCAAGTCTGCCATGACCAATTCGATCATATGCGCCTACAGACATGACGGTGTCCGCAATCGATAATGCGTCAAAGTTGACGCATTAAGCCGAAAAAGAGCCTTACGGTGTCAAATTCGCATCATTATGGCAGTAGCCGAAATAGGTCTGACGGACAAAATGACTCTCTCTCGCCTCCGGAATATCGTGAACCTCGCTGTGCCGACGCTTTTTCGCCAGATCAGTGGTGGACGAGTACGATGCGAGAGTGAGGCGACTCTTCAGCTACACCTCGGACGCATAATTTCGTCGGCCGCCGATCTCGAGATTATCAGCGAGCGCGAGACGTTTTCCGTCGAACTCGAAAAACCTTTGCGGAACCAAGGAGGCAAACGCGGGCGGATAGACGTCTGGTTCCGCCTAACGGACGATGACGGACGCGAATGGCGCTGCGCCATCGAGCTCAAGTTCTTCAAGCGGGAAAACCACCGCGAACCAAACAATCGTTACGACGTATTCAAGGACATCGCCCGGCTGGAGCAGTGTGCAGATGTCGCGGATCTAGGGTTCATGCTGGTGGCGACCGATCATCGTCACTATGTCGATCAGAGTAGCTATTCCAGCGATACGAGCGATTTCGATTTTCGCCATGAGCAGGAGTATACCGCAGGAACCGCCCTTACCTACAAGACCGGCGCGTATGGGCCACCGATTACCCTCTCTAGGAATTATGCGTTTCGCTGGTCAGAGTGCAGCTCAGCGCTCCCGTACTTGCTAGTCGAGGTTCCCCCGATCCGGCTTGGCCTCGCCTGAGAAATTGACACTCCAACAAACCGAACCAATCACGGCTCGAGCTTGATCTGCAATTCTTCTAGAGCAGCCACGTCGACGCCCTCGTCAACGAGACGGTTAAGATAGGCCAGCAGGTCGTCTTGCCGCGGCTGCCCAAATGCCAGCCGGTAGAGTGTCAGGCTGCGTTTGAGCCAACGTAGCCGCGTGTTTTCCCGACTCATGGGTAGCATTGGTACGCGGCGCTCGACCTTTACCGGACCATCAAAAACCCAGTACGGAACAAGTTCGGATTTGCTCGTGGTAGCGCGCTTGGCCGCGTTGAACATTGCCTCCCATGGGTCCGCAGGTGGCTTTGTAGAAGTGCGGATTGCATCGGCGTGTGCCCGGGCAACATTATGCCGGACCGCATGTCCTTTGAACCGGTGAACACGTCCTTCCCTTTGCTCAAGATCGACCGGGTTCCCCGGGAGATTCCAATGATAGACTCGATAGCAATAGGGATGAAAGTCCAAGCCTTCCTGACCAATCGATGTCGTGGCCAGCACGAACGGTCTGAAAGGCGAATTGAACGCATCTCGCACGCTTCCGAGCCGCACGGTCCCGCCTTCATCATCCTTGTATTCAGCCAATCGCATAGCGAAGCGACCGCGCATCCTGATGGACGGATGAAAGACGACCTTGCCGTCCTCAACTCCCACATCATCGACATCAATCTGGGAGGGACGGACTGACAAGGCGTGGGTCATGGCCGCGGCCACGCCGGCGACACGTTCACGCTCGGAGCTCCCAACCAAACCCTCGCCTTCGACGAGATAATGGGCGTACTCGTCGAGCACTGACTGGAGGTTGTGCTCGACACCATGCGTCAATGCGCTGCGCCAGTAATGGTCATCGCGCTCTTGCCGTAGGAGAGCAACGGCGTCGTGCTGATTGAAGAGCGCCCGAAAACCCCAAGCGATTGATGCCGCGGCGTCCATCAAATGCGGGTCATCCCAAGCCAGTCCTGGCGCAATGCGATGGAGCGCGCGCAATGCACAGACAGCCGGACTTCCCAAGGCTACATCGACCAGCAGATCCAGCGTGTCGTTGTCGAGCTTCCCGAGGGATGCCTCGGTTGCAGTCCTTCGCAACTCGGCGATGTGCTCTCGAAAGCCTTCCTCCTGGATCGTCCATCTGTAACCGAGATACTGCAGCCACCCGGAAGACTTGGTCTTCAACAATACGTCGATCGTTGCCGGTGTGGACCATTCTGCATCCCTGCCAGCTGCTTCTTCGCCATTTTCCTTGGCGAACAGGTGCCCCAGTGCAGTACGAATACGATCCGCAATCGCTGCGCGCATTTCTGCAACCGACAATTGTTCCGGAGCGCCAGAAAAGACGCTTAGCGGATCACAGATTCTGGCTAGTGTTGGTGACGGATAGATCAGGTGTAGCGCGCGCATCGCAGCCGGGCGACCATCGACCAGCTTGAACTGAAGCGGACGGCGGCGCGTGGCTTCTGAGTAGGATCGAACCACCGACGCTGCCCCCATCCGCCGTTCGGCTTCGTAGGAAAGCAGTGCGGCAAGCGCATCGGGCACCATCTGCCATGCAGAAAAGACAAGCGCTTTCGTAGCCGGTGTGCCCTCAGATGCCCGGCCATAATATGTTACCGCCGGGGGAAGCCAGAGGTGCTGATGGAGCCCTGAATCAAACAAATCGGCCATCAATGCTCGAAGGCGCCCATTAGCCGGATCAATCGGCTGATAAGCTTCGACCTGTTCGCGACTGATGCCCAGCGCCTGCGCATCTCTCAATGCTGATATCAGGGCCGGGTTCGAATTTGCGGCTTTATCCTTCAGGCGATGCTTAAGCGTGTAATCACGCATAAAATTCAGGAGGTAAGGTGCGGACTTCCAATACTCGATGATTTCGCGCGCATCGACGGCTCGCGCCACGCGGGCAAACGCTTCGGCCTGATGAAGATCGGCAGGTGCGAGCGGCACGTTGATCGATGGCTCAGCCAGCATCGAATCTCGTTCAGCAGTACTGCCAACGCGCTCGGTGCGCGCCATAACGCGCTTCAGTGTACGCTGAACCTTGTTGCGCGCGCGCTTGGCGTCGGTCGCGCTCGACGGCAGTTGCTGGAGTAGCTTACGGAAGCGGCGCATTTCGCGGTCAAGTTCGACCTTGATGGTCGCCCCCTTATCGCGGCCGTAGAGGAACTCGATTGTTTCGAGGAAGTCCTCGTAGTGATCGCCGTCATCGGGTTCATCGCCCGAGAGCGTAAGCATCTTGTAGGGAGTTGCGGAGAGTAGAAGGGTACGTGCGCTGGCTGTGTCGTCAGAATACTCAAACAGGGCCCGTGCGAGCTCGGCCGGCTCCCCCTCACCGCGCAGCAATTCCCGAAAACGTTGAAATTCGTCGAGGATGATAAGATCCGGCTTAAGCGCACTGACGCAGGCGTGCGATAGCTTGCTCCGTAGCGCCCCGATTACCTCGTTTCGTTTCCAACGCTTCTCGTCAGGGTATGTTGGCTGGCGGCGCGGGAACAGCGAGATCATTTCGTCGATCGCCGACAACAGCGATGCATCTTGACGGACTGCGTCGTGGAAGTTCGAAACTATCGTCGGATCAATACCCTCAAGTGACATGCTACCGACGCACGCATCCCAGCGTCCATTCCCGGCGTCCACTTGCAGCGCGTTTCTGAGCGGCGTGAACGAAAAGCCCATGGCTTCAAGCAGGCGATGCAAGAGCGCCCGTTCTTCGACGACCCCGGTGGTAGATCGAAGATTGAACGTGGTTCCAGGCGTGAGGCTGATGAAATTGACCTTGTTCGCAGACAGATCTTGTTCGCCGCGAAGCTGCAATGGCACCAAGGTCATGCGAGTGGGCAAGGCCATCGCACGCTTTCCCAATACATTGAGACGATTGAGATTTTGCGCGGCGATGGCCTGATTGGAGCAGATGTAAAGAATGTCGATCCGCTTTGATCGATTCCACAACGCTTCGATGGTCTTGGCGATCACCCCGCGGGCAACCATGGTTTTGCCCAGACCTACTTCGTCTGCGACCAGGAACTGACGCACTGGATCGGCGCCATGCAAACGGTCGAACACATAGTCTACCGTGCGACGCTGAAAGCGTTTGAGTTGAGCGAGTGCGGCGCCCGCGTCGAACGGCTCATTCTCCATTGCCGGACTCCTCCAAAACGGCACGGAATGTCTGCCAGAGGACCCGAAACTCTTCGGGTATTGGATCGGCACCTTCTACATTTGGCTCTGTTAGCCTGGTCATCAGACGATCAACTGCATTAAGCCGTCCATCCTTGGCGCAAAGGGCCCGGACGAGTTCCTCGAGCAACGGCTCATCGTCGACCACGGCCATGGCCCAACCTGCCCCACTGCCGCTTCCTTCGGCCGCCAAAGCCGCCGCAAACGGATCACCGAGTGCGGTGAGCAAGAGCCTCAAATAGCGCAGGAATGTTTTGCGATCATTGATCACCGATCGCATGATCGCTGCGTCGCGCTCGGCCGGTAGGCCCTCAATCGGCAAGCCAGTGCTAAAAAGGATGCTTTGACCGGTTACGCGTTCCTTCATTTCGATCGCCAGAAAGCGTGTGACATCGGCGAGCGGAACCACACCCAAGTCCAAAGCCTCACCGGCTGCCAGTGATACCTGAGCATCCCTGGCGTGCCCTTCGCCTCGGGTTATCGGCCAAACCCGCACGCGGTTGATGTCTGCAAGTGCAATGCCTCCAGCAGGTGGAACCAGCCACATGCGCCAATTGCCTGGGCCCTCGGTCGCGTCTGCTTCACAACGGATGCTGAGGCATCCGCGGGCAAGTGCCCGCCGAGCAATGAGGAGCACCCTTTCAGCAGCACGCTCGGAAGCGTCAGCAGCAGCCAATTCTCCTGGATCGTAAGCACGAGTGAGACGCCCGAACCCGTTCTCGCCGAGAATGGTCTCGATTGACCCCAGCTTTGACGTCTTCCCCGTAAATGTGATGAAGAACTCGACGTTTCGTCCTGAGATGAACGCGGGTGTGGTCGCATTTCCGGAGCCCAAGGTCAGACGGGTATCCCAGCTGTGCTCGGCAACGATTATCTTGGCGTGGAGCCCTTCCAGAGCTGACGAAACGGCTTCCTCGCCGTCTTCGCGCTCGGCCATTTCATCCATGACCGCGACATATTCGAAATCGTCGAGTGTTTCGGCTGCTATGGAGGCAAGCTGATCAGGTCGGCTTATCAAGACTTCCGCGGATCGACGTGCCTTTCCAGCCAACATCGATAACGCGGCATCGTCGCAAAATGGCGAGACTACACCGATGCGGGTGCATTCCGGTGGTTGCCAAGGCCGTCCTCCCAGCCCGTTGACTGCGAACTCAAATTTTTCACAGGCATCGGGCAATGCCCACTCAGCAAAGCGCATGTCTTCGGCGAGTTCCATAGTGAGAGCCCGCTGCTCATCCGGGACGGGGCTGACCGCGAGATCTGGGAGCGCGGAGAGCAATGCATACAGGGGACGGTTCTGGGCCTTAGGCTGGCGAGTGCGGCGTCCGTCGAGACGCACGGCTATGTCCCATGACCTGTCGCGCGTGAGATTGCGTGACAATACGAGCACCCTCAGAAGATCATCGCCCTCTTCGTCCAATGGTTTGAACCGCAGCGCCCAGATTTTCGGATGGAAGCTACCCTCTCCTGGCGCTTGGACTTCGACGATAACCTTCTCGAGCAACGAGCAAAGTCGAGATTGTTGGGCTAGCCCCGCATGGATTTGACCTGCCTCGGCGAAGACGGCCAAGCGCCCCGAAATCCGCTCCGCTCCCTCGAGCAGAGCAATAGGATGCTGCAGAATTTCGTCTCTATTGTCGGCGGCAAACAAAGCCAGGCTGACCGGCACGGCTAGCGCTGTCTCAAAATCGAGAGAGAATGTCGTCGCCACACCGGCATCGAAGCGATACCCGGGGGGAGCCTGAAGGCTTTCGCCGTACAGAAGCCGGTTTTCGGGATCGAGCGTTGCCCTGTTCAACGCTTGAGATCCTTCAGATGGCTTTGTGCGATTGACCAGCGAAACTGAAACCTTCCAGTTCCGGATGCTCCTTGCCAACGGTCCCGCGCACTCTTGTTTGCAAACCGGGATTGCCCCTTTTTGAGCCTCCTCTCACGCGTCATGACGAGCGCGTTTGCAGCGTCGCGATTGCGGCCTAATCCTCCCTCCTTCCGCACCAAGGCCACCCATTCGGTGACAAACCGCTTGGCCGGTTCGAGAACGGAATGTCCGGTATGACGTGTCTCGTGCCAGAAATCGTCCAGCGACCAAGATGCTAATTCCTTGGTATCGAGTTCGTCGCTCCATTCGGTGAGTGCGGTTTGGTAGCGCTCAATCCAGTCCTCGTTTTCCCGCAGCTCACTCAACAGCAGATTGTAGAGCAGCGCGGCGCCATGCATGACGCCCGAGAATATCCTGGCATGTTCAACCAGCACTCGTGCCTGAGCAGGAAAATCCGCAATATGCGGATGCAGCCATATTGCATCTGCCTTTGCCCGATCGCTCCGACTTGCCAAATAGGTCAAGAGGCTGTGGGGATGGCGATCGACAAGGCGATCGATAAGAAAACTCGCCTCGTCCGGTTCCAGATCGAAATCAACGGTGTCAGGCCATCCCTTCGGGGGCTGAGGCATGCGGTCATGCCACAGATGTCGATGCCGCTGTGCCCCGCTCATGTCGTCTTCGACGTGATCTTTACCAGTATCCTTGGGCCAGTGCGGCAAGGCGGCAAAATAGGACTCAATCGAACCAGGAAATTGCCGGATGCCCCAGCTTTCCAGTCCCGACCAATAGATACTGCTCGGCAGGCGCTTGAGCTTCTCGCCAGCGTCTTTGCCAATGATGCCAACGGCGCCAGGCGCGCCAGAGATCAGCGCCTGGCAAAGTTCGATTTCCTTCTGACGTGCTTTGGCTGCAATGTCTCGCGGACTGAGATGAGACGGCAGGGAGTCGAATATCCACGGAATGAACAGCATGTACCGCAGCCGCGTGTGAATGGTGCTCGTTCCGGGAAAGAGATGATCGGCTATGGAATCCCTGATCGCGCCAAGCCCAAGCTCATCGCGGCTATCCTGCTCACGGAACAGGTCCATCAACCGCTGCGCACGATCGCGCTCTGTCTCGTCAAAATCGACCCAGCCAATTGCTGAACTCATTCTTAGCGCCAAGTGCCAGTGCCCCTCAGATCTCTCTGCCCAGCGTCAGTTCGCCTGTCTCTGTCCAGAATACGGCGACGCCATCAACGGACTTGCCACCCATTAGCCCAACTGCATCAACATAGGCTGCCAGTTGCGGCCAGTAGCGTTCGAAGCGAAGCGCGTGATCTTCCACCGCCCCGCTCTTGTGATCGACGATCATGAACCCGCTGGTGCCTTCAGCGATGAGATCCAGGATGATGCTCTGGCTCCCACCATCTGAAAGAGGAACCTCGATCGGTTGCTCGACATGCAGTCGCGGATAGCCAATGTCCGCGAGAGCCTGTCGCAGGGCATCTGCCTGCTGCGATAGAAATTCCACTTCGGCATCGAGGATGCGGCAATGCTCCTTTACCCGATGCCGTAGATCAGGACGGCACAGGAGAATGCGCAGCGCTTCATGGATCGCCGTGCCCCTATCGGTCGCCTGCACGAGGTCGGGTCCGGTCAGCTTGACGCCTGGTGCGATCGCACGCGTCTCGATCTGAGAAGGAAGTGGTCGTGATGTAGCGATTGCTTGCGATGGGCTTACCACGGATGTCAGTGCGTCGATCGGGCGCCGCTCCAGGGCAAATCGCAGCTCGCGGTCAGACGCGTCGAGATGAACCTTGTTCTCAGCCTCGAACGAAGCCGGCAACTCCTTACTGCAGATCGTCATGCGGGCAGGAAAATCCTCATCGCCGACGCTGATCTGGTTACCCTCAAATCTGATGCCGCAGACATCGTTCAGAAGGCGGCGGCCAGTGATCGGCAAAGGCGGATCAACCTTCTCGTCGTCCTGCGGCCATTCGATAATCAGGCGGTCCCGCGCACGGGTCAGGGCCACGTAAAGCAGCCGCCTCGCTGTTTCTTCGGACTCCGGATGGAGTTCATGGAGAAAGCGATCGGTCGCTTCAGGCGCGGCAAATTCGGGAGCATAGGCGAGTGTTGCTTCCTCGATCACATGATCGAGATCGTCAAACCCCGGAAATTTGGTGCTGAAGGTCCCGGCACGGGGGTCGAGCTTGTGGTCGAGCCCGCAGACAACGACGATTGGCCATTCACGTCCTTTAGACGCGTGCCAGGTGACGATCTCGACGCCGTCGGCCTCGCTGCCTGAAGGGTTAGGCCGCAGATCTTCGCCTTTGAGCCCGACCTTGTTCTCAAGCCAGCCGAGAAAAACGTTGGCGCTCTGCCCATAAAAGCCGGATGCTTCGCGCATGTCGCGGTGAGCATCCATGAATGCTGCCGCTTCCGCTTCGAACCGCAGCAGGTCGGCTCTCATCTGGGCTGGGTCATCGAGCCTGTCGCACCATTCGCGAAGGCCCGCGACTTCGATGACTTGATGAACCAGACGATCAACTGGGGTCGCGAGCGAGTCGGGCCAAAGTGTCTGCAGCGCAGACAATTCAGGCGTGTCGATCCGGCCTTGCTGAGCAAGCGCCCTGATCGCGTCCGGAAGCGCTGTGGCCCCAGGACCAAGCGCGGCCGTACAAATCGCGGCATGGCTGTCCGCAGGATCGACGGCGAAACGCAGGGCAAAGCACGCGGCCTGGACGATTTTGCTCTGCCACCAGCCACCTTCAGCCACGCGAACCGGCAGGCCGAGTGATCGCAGCGCGCTGGCATAGCTCGCGCAATGGCTATGGGTTGGGCACAGGACCGCGATGTCTCTGGGCTCCAGCGGTCGTAGATTCTTCGTATGCCTATCGATGATAGTCACATGTTCGTCGGACAGCAGGGAGATGAGGCGATCCGCGACAAAATGCTGGGGTTTCCCGCCCGAGCGCGCGCCGCGCTTGTTAGCCAGTTCTATGATCTCAAGCGCGGTGTCATGTCCGGTGGGGTTCTGCGCGGTGAGCGAAGTGTAGTCATCGCCAAAAAGGCAAGGGCCGAGCGCGTTGACGAAGTCCATGATCCGCGGATCGGAACGCCAGTTCCGGTTGAGCGGGCTGGTTTCGAACTGCTGGGTAAGCGCGACGGTCAGCCGTGGGTCTGCGCCCTGAAAGCCCATGATCGCCTGCTTGGTATCGCCGACGACGAGCGAGCGCTTCGCTTGCCGCGCCAGGGCCCACAGGAACGTGAACTGGATCGGGTTGGTGTCCTGGAACTCGTCGACAATGACACAGTCCACCTCGTCCATGATCGCGGCAAGCACGCTAGGCTTGTCATCGAGGATCCGCGCGGCGTTGGTGACCATGTCGCTGAAATCGATGACGCCGAGCTCCCGCTTGCGGGTCTCGTAGTCGGCCATGGCCGATTGCGCGCCTTCCACGAGCGCGCGAGCATGGGAAACCGCATCTTCGAGCGGGCCCGGATGATAGACCAGTGTGTCGGCCGCCGTCATGACCGAAGCGGCCAGGTCATCGTAACCATCAGGCGTCGGACTGCCGCGCTTGGACTGGCGGAGGTCACGCAGCCGCTGCCAAAGTCTCCAGTCCTTATCTCCGCTCGAAAGCAATTGTTCGGCTTGCTTCAACGCGCGGAAATTGTCCCGGAAGGCTTTTTTGGCCGCATCGCTACCAGCGTCGTCGGCCAGCGATCTCGGAAAGGCGAGAAGCAGCGCGTCGACGGCCTGTTTCAAGCCAGCCGCCAGGGCCTCTGGCGTCCCGACCGGCTGGCGATATCCCTGCCTGATCGACGCATCGACGAAGTCGGCCATCGCCGGATCACCGCCCCGCGGTCCAAGCGTTCGCAGGAGTGCGATCACGCCGAGCAACGTCTTGCGGAAGCTGTCTTCAGCCGTGTCGTCCGAGGTGAAGCTTACCCGGTAGCCATAGGCCCCGAGGTTACGGGAGAGCTCGCTTAGCGCCTGGTTCTCCTCGATCGAACGGCGGATCAACAAGTCCTGCTCGTCTTCCGCGATGAGACGTTGCTGCGGCGAAGAGCCTGCCGCAAAGGCGTGCTCAATCAGCAACCGGCGTCCAAGGCCATGGATCGTAGAGACATAAGCTCGCTCAACGGCCAAAGCCGCTTGCAAATTGCCGTCGGCAATCAGTGCTCCACGGATCCTCTGACGAAGTTCCCCAGCCGCGGCCTCTGTGAAAGTGACCGCCAGTATCCGCTCGGGCCGAACTTTGCCGTCGCGCACCCACTGGGTGAGGGTTTCCTGGATATGATGGGTCTTGCCAGCCCCTGCACCGGCTGGAACGATCGAAAGCTCAGTCATCTTCATTGTCCGTAAGCGCCACCGAGGGGTTGATGTCGTCGCGCATGAAAGCGGCGATCAACGGACTGTCCTCCAGCGCATAGGTGCCGAGCGCGGCGGAGCGCTGGAAGAACTTCTCATCGGCTGTAGTGTTGGTATCGAGGCGTCCTGCCTTGAGAGCATCGAACCGCGCCGAAATGAGCGCGAGCGCATGCTCGGCAATATCGCCCGCAACAAGCTCGACCTCAGCGCTATCGAACTCGTCGATCCCGTTGAGCAGGACATTCCCGTCGTTGAGCGTGTGATAGGCGACTGCCGGGAGCTTCGACCACCCGTTCAACGCCTCGGCAATACGGACCACGCCTTCGTTGCTGCGCTCGTCGACCCGAACGCTCATGCGCCGGTAGAGATCGACCTGTAGGTCCCATCCCTTCTGGAGGCGCTGGCGACGCGTGCCGGAACTGCTCTTCTTATAATCCACGACGATCGGCTGCCCATCGGGAAGCCGCAGCAGGCAATCGGCCTTGCCGTGCACGGGATGACCGAACAGTTCTCCCGAGAGCCAGAACTCATTGCCCACGATCTCGGCGTCCAGGGATTTGAGGACCAACGACCAATGCTTCGCGGACTTGGTGATTTCTGCCTCAAGCGTGTTGCGCTCGACCGCCCAGGCCGACGTCTGGAGAAACGGGGCCAAGGCGCGTATGCGATCGAGCAGTAGGTCGGGCACCGCAGCTTCGATCTCCTCGCTGGACGGATGCGCCTTGCCGGGCACGAACAGGCGTTCGAAAACCTCGTGCGCCAGGGATCCGCGAAGCATGACGTCAAGCGCCTCGGGCTGCCAGGAAACATGTTCGGCGCCCAACTCAGCGAGGAGCCAGGCCAGAGGACTGACGAGAAGCTTTTCAAGCCGGCTCGGGCTCTGCGCTCGCGCACTGCCATCTTCTTTCTGGCGCAGCCCCAGGAGATTGAAGTCGAACGCATAGTGAGACAGCACCTCCGGCATCAGCGCCGGTTCAATCAATGGTCTGGGTTTCCACGCCACCAGCCTGTCCCAGATCGTCCCCTCGCTATGGCTCAAAGGCACGATCAGATCCTCCGGATCCTTGATACCTTGCACAAGCCGCGAGATCAGCGGCAGGCTCGACGACACCGAGAGCGAGCTGCCGCTGCGATCACGCTCCGAGAGGATGAGGATAACCTGCTCGCTCGCTGCACCAATCTGGCGCGTGAAGAGCTCGAGCGCGGCAGCGAGTTGCTGCGCCTGCGATGGCAACTGGATGCCCGTCACATCGGCAATCGATGCGACTTCGCTGTCGAGGAACAACGGATTGCCCGCAGGCGGTGATGGATAGGCACCGTCATTGAAGCCCAGGACGAGAAGTTTGCGAAACGGCCGCTTGGGTGTTTCGTGGGCCATCATCACCGAGATGCCACCGAGGAAGTAAGCTCCTCTCGCCGGTGGCGCAGCCTGGTAGGCCGCTGCCATCTGGATGGCTTTCTCCAGTTCAGCTTCTGCCGCGTCATTGGCATTGCCAAGGGCTGCGATCAGGCGCGATGCCTGTTGCTTAGCTTCAGCGACATCCTCAGCGAGTGCCTCGTTGTCGCTGAGCAGCCTCTGGAAAGATCGAATCTGCTCCTTGAGCTGGCCGTTGGTCGAAGGCGAGGCCGAGCGGATCAGGGCGAAGAGAGATGCCTGCCGGCCTGCAAGGTCACGAGCCTCTCTTGGCTGAAAGTCGCCGCCCATAACGGCTGCCGCCAAGGCCGTTCCCACTTCTTCGGGCCAGCAGAGGACTGGTGAACAGTAAAGCGATGCGAGCGCCATGGCGGGCGCTGGCCTACGTCGGCATTGAAGGAAATGCAGAAGAGCCTCGCCGCCAATGTTCCTCCGCTGACCAACCCCAGGAAGCGATGATGCAACCAAGCCAGCGTGGGCGAAGGTCTCTGCGAGATAATGACCATATTCCGCACCCTGCGGGACGATGATGCCGATGTCGCTGGCTGCGAGAGTTGCATCCTCAGCCAGCCATCGCTGCACGATAGCCGCCGCGGCCTCGCATTCGGTCAGGGAGTCTCGGACGGACAGTATTGCCAGGCTGTCGTCGAGCGGCATGACCGGTACATCCGGATCTAGAAGATGGCGTTGTACATGGCCTGCCAGACACGATCCGGTTGCCCGCGCCAGCTTCCGGTCAGAAATCAGACGGACGACGTCATTATCGTCCTCGCTCAGCTGGCCATGATGGGTTTCGATGTGCTCGAGCACTGCGCGCTCCAGCGGGGTCAGCTGAACGCAGTCTCGATCCCAGACGATCTGGAGCGGCTGCAGAGCATCACCTGCGTCACTCGCAAGGAAAGCCTTGAGCGTCGCAAGATCGGACGGAACAAGGGCATCGCTGCTGATCCAGAGGTTGCGCAGCGCCTCCAAATGAAGGCGTGCCCTACCCCCTCCCGGCAGCGCATCAATCCCGATCGACGCCGGATCGAGATCACGCGTAGCCATCATCATGTGGCGGAGCATCGCCCCCACGGCACCAGTGGTCTGCTCAGGCGCTACCGCGAAGCTTTCTGCCCAAGGGACGCTGTCACCCAAGGCATCAAGGGCCTCGCGCAGCGGCTTCTCGGTGGACTGAGGTAAGGCATAAAGGCTTCCCAGGAGCTGCGCGCTGAGGGGCATGCAGCTCGTAAAGGGCGCTTCGCCGATCCGAAGATGGCAGTTTTCAAACATTCAAGATTACCCCTCAGAATTCGCCCTGGACCACTGCGTCACCCCTTGCCTGCAAATTACGACAAATCTGGTCGCAGCATTGTCTGCGCGGCAGCGATGCGCTTTTCCATTATGTCCTTGAGTGCATCAGGGCCTTCGATCACCAGTTCGCCGGCCCATCCGAACAAGTGATTGGCGAGTTCAAACAAGCCGCCTGATTGGAAACGAACAAGCAGCTCGTCGCCATCTTCCTCGAACTGTTGATGGGGATGGAAGCGCCAAGCCCGCGCCCGATCAACCGCCGGGGCTAGCACTCGCAGAACGATCTCATGACCTGCCTCGTGCCAAATGCCGAAGCTGCGGGCCATCCATGCATCGAGATCCCAATCTTCGGGAGGGCATCCGACGATCCCGCTGTCCCGAACATTGGTCATCCGGTCCAGGCGGAAGGTAAACGGCGGATCGTCCCGGTCAGGCATCTTGCCCACGAGGTAGGTGATCGGTCCATGGATCAGACCAAAGGGAACAACCCTGCGCCACGACGGCTCATCCGCCCAGTCAGGCTGATAATCGAAGTCAACACAATGAGATGCGAGGATGGCAGACTGGATCGTCGTCAGATCTTCGGGCGATGCAATGACAGCAGGCCCTGCTGCGACACGCGAGCGTTGTAGGCGGGTGAGCAGATCGAGGTCGTTGTCCAGCCGACGCCTCTCGGCGCTATCGAAGGCAATCTTGATCTTGGAGAGCAACTTCTCAAGCGCTTCGCTGTTGACCGTACCTTCGCGGCGTCCGGCATCAACCACGGACTGAAGTGCAGCAACCTCCGAAGAACTCGGCCTTGCATAGGCACGTCCCGGGCTGTCCTTGATCCGAAATCGCTTGATCCGACCGTCGATTGTTTCTTCGAGATCGAAATGAATCAGAATGACGTTTCGCAAGCGTTCGACTGTTCGCCGGTTGACCTCAAGCAAGGCCGCCATTTCGTCGAGAGTCAGACCTTCGATGCTCTGCGTAAGCGCGTGCACAAGCTTCAATGTGCGATCGAGATTACTGAGGCGCTTGGTCATCACGGACCATTGCTAACTGCCTGATCGGCAGGAGCAAGTCAGTTCGACATCGATCCACACATTATATGACCATTTCTGTCGCAAATTCGGACAGCATGACTCAGAGCAGTCTGACCGAATTCAGCCTTCTGGCCGTAGTTTGTCTTGTACGGGCCCCGTTGCGACACCCATGCGCAACCTGCGCGCTGCAAGTTGATCCCGCATTGGTTTAGCCAGCCGATCAAGTTGAAGGCGAGCGCCTTTACCAACGGCGACAAGATCACCGATCAAATTTGAAATCGCACGCTCGCGATCAGCTGGTTCCAAAACCGCGACCAATTCGATCGTTTCGCGCACCACCCCAGGAACCTGACGACGAATGAAGACGGCATAATCGATTACCTCCACATCAAGCACCTTGGCGCTCGCGCTGGCGGACATGAATTGAGCGCAGGCCTCGCGCGCAGCGTCCAGTTGTGCGCATGGCGCGAGACGCATCGCTTCATCCCACGCGTTGCTAAGCGCCTTGTCCGCAAAGGATGCTTTGGGCCCCTTGCGTGTCCTGAACGCCGAATCCCTCTTGGCTACTGCCTGGAAATCTTTGCAACTTGATAGGTCATTCCCGCCTTGCCTTACCTTCGGTGCGGACTGCGCGGCGCGCATCCGGCTAATGAAGTAGAAAGTCGGGATTAGAGCGAGCCCAAAGGCGACGGTGCCATTTCCAACACCACTATCCAGCTCGGATGAGCTAAATATCCCGATAGCGAGAGCGAAGGCAAAAGCCACCCCAACCGTCAGCACCGCTCTTACGATGAGTTCCAGCAATGCGGCCAGGAGCCCAACAGTGAGCACTAGGAGCACAGCCAGAAAGCAAAAGCTCACGACATTTATCATCACACGGCATCCCTTCCGTGCTCCCATCAACTACTGGTACGTCAGAAATGGTCGCACCGACAGACGTCCAGCGAATTTTGATTGGTGTTCAGCAAACATTTCCGCAATCTAGCTCTTGAGAAGGGGGAATTGATGGATCTCGATTTGCTGGAAAGACGCCAGGCTACCCTGTCGTGGCGCGACGACCTGATCATGGCCATCTGGGGCATCGTCAATCGTGCTGGAATAGAAGCCAAGCGCGGGGTGGAAGAGCGCCTTGCCGAAGCCGGCATCGTTGAGACGCTCTGGGATCCTGCCAGTTTTACTCGCGAAAGGGTCGACGTGGTAATGCGCGAGATGATCGTCAGCGAGCTTGAGACGCTGTTCGAGGGCGCTGCTGAACAGTTGCGTACGATCGACCCAGGATACGACGCGCTAGCATATGCGCTGCTCGAAAGCCTGAGCATGCTCCAGATGCCATCGCTTGAACCCGATGTCCAAGGAGAACCTAATGTGGATGCACATAAGGGATCCGTTACAACCTCCACCGGCAGACTAGCCACAATGATGGAGACCATCTCCAACCAGGATCTCGTGAAGAGTGCGAAGGAATGGGGCAGCTGGGCGCTTTCAGTGGTCGGGGAGGCAAGTGAAGCCGCGAGTCAGAAATTGCAGAGCGGCGCGGGTCTCCATGATCGTCTCCGCCGTTCCGCACAGGCACGCATCGAGACGGCATGGATGGCGCCAGCAGGCGATCCACACCCATTGATGGGACAACTTATCGCAGTGGTGGAAAGCGTAGGCAACGAGGCGCGGAGCATGGCCCTATGAGCGACATCGGAGGAATGTTCGTCGCATCACTCGATGCAGCAACGGGGATCAAGGCCGGGAAGCTCAGGATCGTAGGTTCCGTCGTCCGCCATGCTGCTGGCCCGCTCAAGGGCAAGATACATTCATACCTTCAGGAAACCGGAGCCGCCGCAGCTTTGCTTGAGTCTGTGTCGGGAGCTGGCAGCACATTCGCTAAAACGAGCATGACGACAGGCAACCCGGTCGCCGGAGCTGCGGTCGCTGGCAGACAGTTGGCAAGCTCGCTCGGCGGGAATGTCCAGAATGAGATTATCCGCCGCGGAGTTAAAAGGGTCGAGAGTAAGGTCGACGCGCTGGCAAGTGGCATGCAGACGCTGGAAAATCTCGGCGTTGCCAATTTGGCGCTCAGCGCAACGGGAATAGGTGTGTCGCTGGTCGGGTTCGGGATCATGAATGCACGCCTGTCGCGCGTCGAGCAAACTCTTGCTGCGCTTACAGAAAGTACAGACCGGATACTCGCTGCGGTGGAGCGCATTCGACAGGATCAGCTGGCCAGCGAATTCTCGGCATTGCGATCTCAGGTCAAGCTGTTTGAGGAAGCCTGGCTAATGTCGAACCAGGAGCGCGCTACCCAGGTGTGGCTTGACGTCGCACAGGCGACGCGCCCCCATCAGGATAGGTTTGAGGGGCGCGCACGCGAATTGCTCTTCGCCATGCCGCCAGAGTTCGAGCTGGCGGATCCTATTATCGATGCACTCTCACTAGCTGGAGGCCTGCGGGTTGCCTGCCTGATGGCCTGCAACGAAAGCGAGGCAGCAAGCTCGGCGGCAAGTGAGAATGCTCGCCAGATCGAGGGATTGACCGGCACCGTGGGTAAGGCCGATCTGGTGATGGCGCGTATTCCATCTTCCATCGACCGCGCTTCACAGGAGTGGGCGGGCGCCATCGCTGCTGCATTCGATGAGGCGACGCCCATCGCCCAGCGCTGGCGCCGGCGCGAAGCAATAGCTGCTACCCGCGCGGCGCCGCTTGCCCAACTTAAGCAAGACGGCGTTACTCCGCGCGAGTGGTTGAAGGCTGCGCGAGAGGAGCGGAATGAGCCGATTCTACTCCTGAAAGCTGCGGAGTGAATTCGGCCGCAATTGAAGCGTGTAGGCTCAATCCACCACCGGATAGTTCGGCATCGGCCATTCATGCTGGGGATTGTCCATCATCAGATCGACAAAGATCGGTAGGAGGCAGCCAAGGAGCGACGCTCCGTCTCTCACCTGGTCGCGGTTGACATCGCTGTTCCAGGTCGCGCCGCCGTGCACCAGCTGATTTCGCAGCACGTAGAGCCGATCGAACAGGATAGACAGGATCCGCACCGTGTCGTGTTCGCGCAAGGCGTGATTGATGGCAACGCGACCGCGCTCGAGTTTGTGTTCCCAGTCCTCGTAGCCTGGCGCGCCGTTCTGATGCTGCCAGAACGGATGGTAGACATAGCGATTGTCCAGAAGGAGGCGGATTTCCTGACTGAACCGCTGCCAAACCGCATCGTAGACACGGTGACGCCCATCGAACTTTACGAGCGTCGAGAAGAACGATTGGAAGAGTCCACGTTCACCTTCTGGCGCTGAGCTGCTGGCCGAGGCTTCTACGTCACCGGCGTAGGCAGCGTTGAACCCGATCCACAGTAGGATGAAGCGAACGTCCTGATCATCTTGTTCTGCTTCGGCCCGTCGCAGCCACGATAGTGCGCGATGAACTCGAAGGGTCATCGGCGTAGAAAAGCCTTCGCGAAGCGCGCGCTGCTTCTCTTTCAGGGCTTCAGGATGAAGAGGATTGCCTGCCGGGTATCGATAAACCATGCGCGCAACTTAGCGCGATGATTTCTTTCAGGATAGTTTACAGAACATCTCGATGCGGCTTGTCCGCAATTGATCTGATCCACGCGTCGATTTCCTCCTCAACCCACACCGTGCATTTGGGGCCGAGCGAGCGGGATTTGGGAAAGCGCCCTTCACTCATCCGCTGATAGATAGCTGACCGACGCAGGCCGACACGGTCGATGACTTCGGGCAGCCGCAAAAGCCGTGCTGGCGGGGGGCCTAGTGGCGAAGCCTGGTCAGCGATTGCGCCGTCCTCGGTAGGCTGGGGATGTGCATTCATGATCGTTCCTGTCAGGTCAATATCTCGGTCCCCTCCGAGGTGAATTGAATCAGCGCGGCAGCGCCATCGAAATGTCGCGGTTGGCAAAATCATCAATGTGCTTGGCAAGCATGCGGGCGACGAGCTGCGAAGTGCCGTTCGCCCACCGGGGTCGCAAATCTTCGACGCGTCGCCCAAGCGTTCGTTCGAGCTGGCCTGGCAAGGTTGTAAAGAAGTCCTCAAGGAACTCCCCCATTTCGCTGCGCATCCATTCGCAGGCGAGATCCTCCTGACCAGCCAGGGCGAGGATCATGCTGGCGCGGGGAAAGGCGCCGCAGACATCGAGAACGCGCGCGGCTTCATCAAGGCCGATCGGCCGATCGCCGCGCATGACACGAAGCAGGGTCTCGCGGTGGATCCCGACTTCTCGAGCGATCTGGTGCTTGGGCTTGTCAGACGACTCGATTGCATGGGCAAGAATGTGCGCGAGGCTGGTGTTGGCTTCGCCTCGGAATGGCGCGGGCTGATGCATCGACAAAAACTCCAACGATGAGGAACTGAGTCGTAGCCATATCGCGCGCGATCGATGTAGGAAAATGAAAAGAACATTTACGGAACATCTCGTTTCTAGGCGAATCATCTCCTAGGCCCGAGTCGCCGACAATCACCGCCGCCCCTGTCGGAATTCGTCGACGCTGACTACCAGATAAACCGCTGTTTCTGCGTATTATCGCCGACGCCATCCAATTGATGCGTCCATATCCGTCCGCCGCTTCAGCCCCAGCGTCAATCCGACTTTCCTACATCGATTTCCTAGATGCATGTGGAACACACAGCGAACGAAAGAACGCTGGGTTCACCCCTCCAGATGGAGCTCCATATGCAGTCTCTCACCCTCCCCCGGCGTTCCGGCGCCATGAATCAGAACCCCTCGAAGTTCGGGCGGGCCATGACCTTTGCAGTACCGCTTGCCGTCGCAGCACTGGCCGCCAGCGCCGCCTATGCTGGCGCTGACACGACCTTCACCCCTGCCCTCACGAAATTCACGGATTTCCTCGAAGGCTCGGGCGGCAAGATCATCACCGTCCTCAGCCTTGCGGGCGGTCTCATCGGTCTCGCCTCGGGTCGGTTCTCGCTCGGACAGGTCGCTGTTCCGGTCGGTGTCGGCATCGGCGTTGGCACGGGTGTTCCGATCGTCACCTCGGTCGTCACCGCGGTCATCTGACGCATCGGACGGGAAGGCGCGTCGCCATGGCAGACCCATACATCATCCCGCGGCGGCTCGACGATCCGGAGCTTATCGGCTTCTGGACCATCGACGAGTTCGCCGGGATGCTCATCCCCTTCACCTGGGGGATCCTCAGCCAGCATATCTTTATCGGCATCATCGTTGCCTTCGGCGCCTGGTTCGCGCTGCGAAAGGCAAAAGCAGGACGCGCCAGCTCCTGGGTAGCCCATGCCGCCTATTGGTATCTGCCGGCCGGATTGTTGGGCCTGAAGTCGACGCCGCCTTCCCACTGCCGCCTGCTTGCCGGTTGAGGGGTGATATCCATGTTTGCCGACATTTCACACGAGCGTCAGCAGTCGCTGCTGCGCCAGCGCAACCTCTTTGCGCTCACCAGCGCCGGACTTGGAATTGCGCTCGTCGTAGCGGTCAGCCTTGCTGCCACCCGCGACCGCGAAGTCGTGCTCCTGCCAACGCTCCCCAAGCAACTCACCGTCAGCAGCGCGGGGGTCGAGGCCGACTATCTCGAACTCGTGACCCGCGATGCCGCGCTCGTTCTCCTCAATCGCAGCCCCGAGGGTCTCGACTACTGGATGGACGAGATCCTGAAGCTCGCCGATCCGGCAAGCTACGGACAGCTAAAGGCCGATCTCGTCCGGATCGTCGAAGAGCAGCGGGGTTCGGACGTCACCCAGGCCTTCGTCATCCGCTCGATGACCGTCGACCCCAAGGGGCTGACGTCCGACGTGACTGGGACGCTAAAGACCTTTGTCGGTGCCCAGGTCATCGCGAGCGACGAGCGCCGTTTCCGCTTCAACTGGACCTACCGGGGCCTGCGTCTCGCACTGTCAGGCTTCAGCCAGTTGCCCCCCAAAGACCCAACGAAGGAGGCCCAGTGATGGCTTACCGACGCAAGACGCGCGCGTGGAGCCTGGCTCTTTGCGCCAGTACCATCCTCGCATTTTCAGGAAGCGGCGCTCAGGCCGCCGATCAGTTCAAACTGGCTGCAGATGGAGCAAGCATCGAATGCGCCGTGTCGGCCCGCGAGCTGACGCGCTTCGCGCTTAACGACGACCAGTTTGCCAGCGTCTCGAAGATCTCGACCGGCACGCCCTACAACGACTTTGCGGTCACCAACGAACCGCTGCGCGGCGACATCTACGTGTCGGTGCCCGAGACCTATGCAGCGCGGTCGATCAGCTTCTTCGCCACGACCAAGAAGGGCTTCGTCTACAAGGTTTCCTGCCAGGTCGAGCCTGTCCCGGCAGTGCAAGTCTTCATCACCAACCCGGCGATCGCGACAAACAAGGCATCTGGCTGGGAAAGCGAAACGCCGCTGGAGACGAGCGCAGTGCGGCTCATCCAGGCCATGGCCAATGACCAGACGGTCGATGGCTTCGAAGTCCGGCAGTCCTCAGCCCTTCCTGCACGGGTCGGCGATCTCGAAATCCAGCTCATCGCCGATTACCGCGGCAGCGCGCTCGCCGGAAAGGTCATCCGCCTGGCGAACCGTGGCCGCAAACCGCTGACGCTTGCCGAAGCGGATCTCGCGTCCTCCCAGACACTCGCAATCTCGATCGCCCAGCCCACTCTCAAATCGGGAGAAAGCACGATCGCCTTCATCGTCGGTTCGAACGGAGGGTTGGGTCATGACTGATGCTCCCTCGATCTCAACCCCAGTACAGGCCGATCCGGCATCGCCGTCGCCAGTAACCAGCCTCAACGCGAAGACCGCACGGCGGCAGAAGCTTCTGCTTGGCTCCCTGGGCGCACTCGCGCTTGTCGGCGGCAGCTGGTTCATCCTGGGCGGGGACGACAGCGCGAAGAGCGATGATCCCACCGCCGCGCAGACCATCGACACGGCAGGGCTCATCAATCGCGACCTTTCGCAGCGCGAGTTCGTCGCGACTTACGGCAATCGTCTCGATGCCGTGACCCGCGAGCAGAAGGCCATGAAGGATGCGAGCCTCCCGCGCGAAGAAATCGAATCCCAGCTGGCCGCACTCAAGGCGGAAAACCAGGCGATGCGCGTCGACGGCCAGGCCGCAATCGATGCGATCTCCGCTGAGAATGCGGATCTCAAGTCGCGCCTCGCCAGCCAGGCCGCCCCGGCAGCCGCAAGCCTGCCGCCACCGGCCTATGGCCCGCAGGCGGGTGGCTATGATGCACGCGGTCGACTGGTTCAGCCTGCTCCTGCGGGTGCTGCGCTGGGCGCAAGTGGAACCGGCCTGCCCGGTCCCGGTGAAGTCAAACTCATGAGCTTCACTTCCGACAAGGCAGGAGCCAGCGGCCTCAGGGCGGCTCGCCCGGAAGCGCCGCCGGTGGTGGTCGAGGACTCGCCGGATTATCTGCCGCCCAATTCCTATGCTCCTGCCAAGGTCATTGTCGGCGTCGATGCATCAGCGGGCGTTGCGAGCCAGACCGATCCGCTTCCCGTGGTGCTGCGCATTACCGGTCCGGCGCGATCGGTCATGCAGAACGGAAAGGTTCTAACCACCCGACTTCAGGGCTGCATCGTCAATGGCGCAGCGCGCGGCGATCTCTCGTCCGAGAAGGTTTACGTGAAGCTGGCGCGGATGACCTGCGACCAGCCCGGTGGGCGCGTCGCGGTGAGCGAGGTCAAAGGCTTCATCAGCTTTGCTGGAAAATCGGGCGTGCGTGGCCGTGTCGTCAGCCGCGAGGGCAGCCTTGTCAGCCAGGCTCTGCTTGCCGGGATTGTCGGCGGGTTCGGGCGCGGCTTTTCGGCGAACGCCAACAGCGTCTTCTCCGGCGTCACGACCAATGCCGACGGCACCCGCTCGAAGCTCTCTGCCGGCGACATCCTCGGCGGTGGGCTCGGCCAGGGCGCTGCCGATGCCGCCGATACGGTCAGCAAATATCTGATCGAGCGCGCCGAACAATACCAACCCGTCGTCGAGATGCCGACCGGCATCGATGTCGAGATCGTCTTCCTCGACGGCGTCTACGTGAGGAACTCCCAATGACCCCCGCCACGAATGATCCAACCCCCACCAAGCCGCGGCGCTGGCTGCGACCGGTGGCGACCGTTGCTGCCGTCGTCGCCCTGTCAGCCGCAACGGGTTGGGGCGTGGCCAGTCTCGCCTCCCCGGCTCAGGCTCCCGACACGGCAAAGGTGCGCGCCGCGCTCAAGCTGCGCCTCCCGAAGACGCCGATCGACGCCATCACCTGCGATGGCCTTGGCGGCCTGTGCGAAGTCGCCTCGAAATCGACGCTGTTCTACGTCGATCGCGCGGCCAAATATCTGGTGATCGGGCGCATCTACGACATGGAGGCGCGGCAAGACCTGACGGCAGCCCGTCTCCTCGCACTCAACCCAGACTTGCTGGCTGCTGGTGCTGCACGGCGGAGCAATGCCAACGAAGAAAGCCAGCCCGCCCCGCGCGCCACCCCGCAGAAGGTATCGCTCGCCGGCCTGCCCGCGAACGGCGCGATCACCTGGGGACCAGCCAACGGCCCCAAGGTCGTCGTCTTCTCCGATTTCCACTGCGGCTACTGCAAGAAGCTCGAAGCCGAACTGACGGCGATCGGCGCGCGCGTCGAGGAGCGGCCCATTTCGATCTTCGGGGCCGACAGCCGCCGCGATGCCGAACGGGTGCTGTGCTCGCCGCGCCCCGAGCTGTCCCTGCATATGGCCTATTCGGGTCTCGCCCTCGCCAACCCGAAGCCGTGCGACACGAGCGGGCTCGATGCCAACGAGGCCTTTGCCAAGGCCCATGGCTTCAACGGAACGCCGGTGATCGTACGCCCGTCCGACGGCGCGATCCTTGAAGGGTATCGCCCGGCTTCCGTGCTCCGCGAATTCCTCAAGCCCGCAAAAGCGGCCGCCCTCGCTCCGGCCAAGAAAGGATAATCGTCATGGGATTTTCCCACCGTACTCTCGCCTCTGCCTGCCTTGCCGTGCTGACCAGCGGCTGCGCCACCTTCGGCACCAATATCGAAGGCGATTTCACCTGTCGTGCCCCCAAGGGCGACTGCGCACCCAGCCAGGTGATCGATGCCCGCGCGACCAAGGATCTGTCCGCGACCGGAACGGTCCAGGACGGCCTGCGTCCCCCTGTTTCCGTCGCATCCGGCGATCAGGCCCGCACCTCCGAGCGTACGCTCAGGATCGTCTTTCCGGCCCATATCGATGAGACCGGGACTCTGCACGACGATGCGGTCGCCTGGGCGGTGGTCGAAAATCCGCGCTGGGCCGCAGAACTGCGCCGCAAGGCAGGCGAGGATACCGCCGCGCCGCTGATGCGGCAGCTCAGGCGCCAACTGAAGGCCGCACAGGCCAAGAGCGATCTCCTGAAGGAAACCACCACCCTTCCCCAGGCCGAACAGACCGAAGCCGAGACGTTCGATCTCGGTCAGCCCTTTCAGCCTTCGTCCTCGCTTGAGGACATCCCCTCTGCCTCGCCGCTGGTCCTCCCCTCCACGGCGCGCGAGGCGGTTGCCGGTGCCAGCGCACCGGCGGTCGAGGGGTTCGACATGGCGCAGCCCCCGCATGATCGAACCCCTCGGCCCTCTGCCGACAAGGCCCCGCTGATCTACCCGACCATCGAGGCGATCGAGGCCGCCAAGAACGCCGCCAAGGCACAAAAGGGGCCCAAGTGATGGCCGAGAAACTCAAGACGATCGTTGACAGGCTCCTCACCGGCCTTCTGGGCGATGCCGAGCACGCTGAACATGACCGGCCTGCCCTAATGCTCGATCTGCTGTCGGACTGGCTCCCTTACCGGGTCTACGATCCGGCGAGCCGGCTCTATTTCAACGCGCGCTCAAAAGGCTTTGTGCTTTCGGTAACCCCTCTGATCGGGGCGGATGAACGCACCGGCGAGATCCTCGGGTCGTTCTTCTCCGAAGGGCTTCCGGCAGGCGCCTGCCTTCAGGTCCTGCATCTCGCATCCCCGCGCATCAGCCGGATCGTCGCACCCTGGTTTGCACCGCGCTATGTCCAGGGCGGCGTCTACGAGGCGATTGCCCGACACCGTGCGCGTCGGCTCTACGGCCTTGTCTGGGAATCGGGCTCGCAGGATGCGCCCTTCCACGCCCGGCAACATCAGGTCATCGTTTCAGTCGGCGTGCCTGCGGCCAAGGCGGTCAGCAACGAGGATCTCAAGCAGACCCGCGACGGCCTTATTGCCATGCTGAAGTCGCTCAATCTGGGCGTTGCCGAAGTCGAGCCACAGCAACTGATCGCCATCATCGACGACCTGACCTCGCCGACCACCGCGCCGCAAGACGATGCCGTGCCCTATAATCCGAACGACGCGATCGCGGCCCAGGCGATCCGGCACGATATCGAGCTCGTCATCCACGAAGACCGGATGCGGCTCGTGACCGAGCGGTTTCGTGCGACGGGCAAGATCGAGGACGGCGTTCCCGAGATCGGCACGGTCTATCCCGACGCGTTCGACGTTCGGCATTTTTCCTCGCGCAACATGCCCCAGCGCTGGGCGCCGTGGGAATGCGCGCGGCTCATTGGCGACATGTTCACCGACAAGCTGCGCTTCCCCTGCCCGGCGGCGACGATGCTGTGCCTCGTCTATCCCGACCAGGAAGCCGCTTCGGCCAAGGCCGGCTTCAAATTCATGCGTACGACGAGCCTTGCTGGAACGCGCAGCGCGCGTTTTCTGCCCCGCATCGGCGAGCAGGCAGCCGAGTGGCAGCATGTGCAATCCGAGCTGCAGGAAGGCCGACGTTTGGTGCGGGTATTCTATGGCCTGACGACCTACTCCCCGCTCGGCCGCGGAGACCGCGACGAACGCGCGATCAAGTCGATCTACAAGGCGGCGGGCTGGGATCTTGCCGATGAGCGATACCTGCAGATCCAGGGGCTGCTCGCGGCCATGCCGATGACGCTGGCCGATGGGCTTGGTGCGGACATGGAGCGCCTCAAGCGCTTCAAGACCGTGCTCTCGACGACAGCGGCCAATATCGCTCCCATGCAGGGCGAGTATCTCGGCAGCGTCCATCCGCACCTGCTGTTCGTGGGCCGACGCGGCCAGCCCTTCTTCTGGTCGCCGTTCGAGAACGATGCTGGCAACCACAATGTCGCGATCTGCGGCAAGTCCGGCTCGGGCAAGTCTGTGCTGCTGCAGGAAATGTGCGCCGCGCTTCGCGGCGCTGGCGCTCAGGTCGTGGTCATCGACGACGGACGCAGCTTCGAGCATTCGGTGAAGCTGCAAGGCGGCCGGTTCGTCGAGTTCACGATGAAGGCGGGCTTCTGCCTCAATCCGTTCTCGATGATCGATGGCGAGCGCGCGGCCGAAGACGAGGATTACCGGCTCGACTGCTTCGGCATGGTCAAGGCGATCGTCGGCCAAATGGCGCGGCACAGCGCAAAGCTTAACGACACCGAGCGCGGCCTGATCGACCGGGCGGTCAACATGGTCTGGAGCGAACGGGGCGTCGATGCCTCGATCACCGGCGTCGGCGAAGCACTGGCCGGTCTCGGCAATGAAGCCGCGAGCGACCTCGCCACCGCGCTTGCGCCATACATGGCCGGCGGCACCTATGGCGCCTTCTTCGAAGGCCAGGCTAGCCTCGATCTCGACACCGATTTCACCGTCTTCGAGATGTCGGACCTTGCCGCCCGCGAGGAACTGCGCAGCGTCGTACTCTCGGCGATCATGTTCATGACCAGCCAGGCCATGACCCGCAGCCCGCGCTCGGTGAGGAAGCTGCTGCTGATCGATGAGGCGTGGTCGATGCTCAAGGGCGGCTCGATGGGCGAGTTCGTCGAAACCTATGCCCGCACCTGCCGCAAATATGGCGGGGCGCTGGCAACCGCGACGCAGTCACTCAACGACTATTACAAGTCCGATGGAGCGACCGCTGCGCTCGAAAACAGCGACTGGATGCTGATCCTCCAGCAGAAGCCCGAGACGATCGCCGATTTCAAGGCGTCGAAGCGCCTCGATATGGACGATCGCACCGAGACCCTGATCCGCAGCCTGAAGCGTTCGGGGAGCGACTATTCGGAAGTCTTCATCAAGGGCCCGGAGACCGAAGCCATCGGCCGGCTCGTCCTCGACGACTATTCGGCGACGCTGTTCTCAAGCTCGCCTCAGACCTTTGCCGCGATCGATGCCGAAATCGCGCGCGGCCACCAGCTTGCCGACGCGATCGAACGGATCGCCTTTGCCAATCGAACCTGACTTCTCCCTCCATCCAAGGACACCCAAAACCGATGCCACTCCATCTCGTCACGCCGATCGACCGGGCCCAGGATGCCCGTGCCGACAGCGACAGCCTCGATCTGCCGGTCAAGGGCTGGCGGTCTCATGCCGCCGACCTTTGTTACATCGTGCTTCGCGGCAGCACCTTCCTCGCCTCGAGCTACCTCATGGCGCTCGGGCTCCCGCTGCTCTTCTTCCTTCTGGTTTCCGGCGGCGATGCCGGGGTCTTCTTCGCCCATCTCGCCAATATTGCGGACCGTTTCCTGGGCGCCGAGCAGGGCCGCCAGGTCGGCTTCCTCGACGAGTTCAAGTTCGTCCTCATCGGCGTCGCGACGCTCGTCGTGGTCTGGCGCCTGCGGCGCTTCATCAACGATCTCGAGCGCGAACTCTCGGGAGAAAAGCTGTGAAGAACATATTGGCAACACCGTCCCTGAGCGGCCGCATGAGTGCGGTGAACTGGACTGCCGTCGCGCTCGGTTTGAGCATGGTCGGCTCGGCGCTCTGGGGCGTCTGGGCGACCGACAAGCTTCTGGCGCTCGACAAGCGCGAAGTGGTGACCGTGCAGCTGAGCCGCATCATGGGCGACTTCATCGAAGCCGAAGCGCGCGCAGGCCGACCGCCAGAAGAAACCAAGATGCGCGTCCAGGCCTATCTCCAGGCGGTCGAAGCCTCGGTCGAACATCTGGGCCGTGAGGGCCGCACGGTCCTTGTCGCCGAAGCGGTGGTGGCCGGCAGCACGCCCGATTTCACCGAAGCCGTGCGCGCCGATGTCGCGCGCCGCGTGGGGGCCATTCCCGATGCGCGCCGCTGATCTTGTCCTCCACTCGCCAACCGGGCGGCTCCTCGCGCTGTGGGCAGGGCTTGGCGCGGTAGCGCTCGCGCTCACCTCGCTCGCCGCCTTCTCGAAGGACCACGCGCTGATGATCAACGCCAGTCCGAGCCTGCCTTACTGGGCGATCTGGCTCGATCGCGGCGCGCTGCCCCAGCGCGGTGAGATCATCCTGTTCGATCCTCCCGCCTCGCCGCTGCTCGAAAGGCACTTCGGCAAGAAGCCCAAGCCGTTCGGCAAGAAGGTGAGCGGCATGCCCGGCGATATCGTGACCGAAAAGGAGCGCAGCTTCTTTGTCAATGGCCGCAAAGTCGCGGTAGCCAAGCGGGCAAGCCGTTTCGGCGAGCCACTGGCGCTCGGTCCGACAGGCGTGGTGCCTCAAGGCTGCTATTTCGTCACCACCGCGCACAAGGACGGTTTCGACAGCCGCTATGCGGCGATCGGGTGGATCTGCGCCAGGCGCATTCTCGGGGTCGGGAGGCCGATCCTGTGACACCGCTGCGCGCCGCCCCATTCCTCGTAGTTGCTCTTCTGATGGCCGCGTCGGCAAGCGCCCGCGACTACGGCCAGCAAGGCACGGTCTGGTCCGTGATCGAGCCTGACCTGCTCGAGCAAATCCATGCGCGTCTCACCCATCTCGAGAAGACCGGCGAGACGGCCAAGCTTAACGAGGAGCTGAAGCGGCGCACGATCGCGCGCGTCAACCGCCCTGAGCAAGTCGCGGGGATCAATGCCGCGGCGGCGGCGCGTAGCTGGCGGTTTGATCCGACGATCAGCGTGGAGCGCGACATTGCCGACGACAAGGGCCGGGTGATCGTCGCCGCCGGAACTCGGGTTAATCCGCTCGACACCGTACCGCTGCGTGTGCCGCTGGTCTTCCTCGACGGGGATGACCCCGAGCAGCTTGCCTGGGCAACCCGGCGCTATGCCAGCACCAAGGCCAAACTCATCCTCGTACGCGGCGCGCCGCTTGAACTGATGAAGGCCCGCCAGCGCCGTTTCTATTTCGACCAGGGCGGCAGCCTCGTGAAGCATTTCGGCATCCGCGCCGTGCCCGCAACCGTCGAGCAGCAGGGCCGCGTCCTTATCATTACCGAGCAGCCGGTTCGACCCAAGGAGCGCGCATCGTCATGAGCAGAAAAAATCGTCTTCTCACATGGATATGCTGCGCGCTCCTTGCCTGTAGTCTGAGCCTTGCTGCCGCTTCGCCAGCGCAGGCATCTGCCGGTCCGGGCCGCTGCACAGGCAAGTTCGTCAATCCGATCACTGACATCTGCTGGTCGTGCCTGTTTCCGATCTCGGTCGGCGGCCTGAAGATCTGGCCGTCGAGCCGTCCCGACACGAGCAACCCGGCGCTCCCCGTTTGCCTGTGCGGTTTGCGGCCGGGCATCGCCATGGGCTTCTGGGAACCGGTGCGGCTTGCCGACGTCAGCATGAAGCCCTGGTGCTTCGTCAATCTCGGCGGGATGAAACTCGATCCCGGTTTCGACATCGGGTTCAAGTCGATGGCGGGTCCTTCGGCCGTGGGCGGCGCGACGCAATACAATTCGCAGTGGCATGTCCACTGGTATGCCTATCCGCTGATCTACTGGATGGAGATCGTTGCCGATTTCCTGTGCCTCGAACAGGGCTCGGTCGACATTCTTTACATCACCGAGATCGATCCGCTCTGGCAGGATTCCGAGCTCACCGCGATCATCAACCCCGAGGCCGTGCTCTTCGCCAACCCGCTCGCGCTTGCGGCCTGTGCGGCTGACTGCATTGCTGCGACGGCCAAGCTCCCGACCGACGAGCTCTTCTGGTGTGCGGGATGCCAGGGCAGCATGTATCCCTTGAATGGCAATGTCTCGGCGACGATCGGGCATGTCCAAGCATCGCGGCTCGCCCTCGCCCGCTTCTCCTATAAGCTCCACCGCGAACTCGTGGCCTGGGGCACGATGGGCAGCAAGGGGCTCTGCGGCAAGTATCTGATGCCGGTGATGAGGAAGCAGCAATACCGCTTCCAGGCCACCAATCCCAATCCGCAGACCAAGGGCCGCTACGCCTGCGCGCCCATTGGCGCATCCACAACCTTCATGTCGGCAGGCCAGGTCTATCCCGCCATCGGCGAGGACATGGGCTATCTGGTCTGGCGCAAACGGAACTGCTGCGCGTTATGAAAATACTCCCTCATCTCCTTGTAATCGCGTCGATCACTGGCGCCGCCGCCATGGCGGGAGCCGCAGCGCAGACGAGCGAGCCGGAGCTCGATCTCGAAGCGATACGCGCCCGCGCCAAGGTCGAGGCGAGCGAAGCCGATGCGCTTGCCGCCAGTGCCCGCGCGCGCGCCGAAGCGGTCCTTAGCCAAGCCAATGCCAGCGCCGCCGAAGCCCAGGCGCACGGCAAGCGCTACACCGAGCAGGCGGCAAGAACCGCGCGGCCAGAAAGTGAGGACGTCTTCGATTTCGACAAGATGGTGGCCGACGCGGGCACCATGGCCAGCGAGGGCTTGGGTGAAGCACCCCGCTTCATCGCCTTCGCTTCGCTCTCGATGCCGCCGGCAGCCTTGCGCGCCATGGCGGACGACGTCGGCCGCGCAGGCGGTGTGGTCGTGCTTCGCGGGCTGCCAGGAGGCAGCGCCAAGACCCTGACTGCGGCGCTCACGAAAGTCGCAGCGGACGGCGGCAAGCTCGACGCGGTCGGCATCGATCCGCGCCTGTTTCGCGCCTTCGGAATCGAGACGGTCCCCACCTATGTGGTGACCAGCAGCGATTTCGATCTCTGCGATGGCTTCGATTGCCGGACCCAGGTTCCCCCCCACGACCAGATGAGCGGCAATGTGAGCGTGTCCTATGCGCTCGAAACCTTCGCCCAAGGCGGCGGTCCCGGCGCCCTTCTCGCATCCGAGCATCTTGCCCGCCTGCAACGGAGTGACCCATGAAGCGGCTTCTCCTCCCCCTTCTCTGCCTCGCCTGCGCCTGTCTGCCGGCAAGCGTCTCGGCCCAAAGCACGACCGATGCGGCCAAGGCGGACGGCAAAGCGTTCGGGCGCGACCAGGCGGCCGCAGCGCAGAGCGCAGCGACAACCGACCCGGACGCAAACCGTATTCCCAATTTCGGGGGTGTGCCGAACCAGTCGGGCTATTTCGACGATCCAGACCGGATGGCGCGTGAAGCCGCGAGTCAGGCAACGGCGAACACCGGATACCGGACCATGCGCGATTCCATGGATCGCCGTGCGCAGTTCGCGCCCCAGGACCTCGACGCGGTTGTCGCGCGCAGCAACGTCATCAACGACGATCCGCTCTCCTACACGAGCGGCATGAGCATTAGCGGGAGTCAGGGCCGCTGCGTCCCCCTGCCTCCGGGAACCGGCACGGCAGCGCGCTACATGGCGACCTGCAATGTCGGCTATACCGCGACCCAGGAGAGCAGAAGCTGCCCGGTGACGCTGAATGCCACGATCGAGCAGCGGCAGGTCTATGGCTACTACTGCGTCGGCGGGAGCGGCGTCGATCCGGCGTCGATCTACAATTGCAATCGCTACCCGGCGCCGCAGTGCACGGTCACGCAGTCTTATCCGATCAATCTGTGCGATCCCTATCTCGGCATCTACTGGGGCTGCAACTCGGGCGACCTGCGCGTCGATCTCGTAAGCTGCACTGCACCGATCGATGGCGCGACGCCCTACACCGTAACCGGGGAGAACGTCGTCACGACGAGCCGCGATGAAAGCCAGTGCGCGGGCCTTGCTGCGGACAGCTCATGCCAGCAGGACACCGAGACCTGCACCAACAGCGATCCTGTCACCCGGATTGTCGACGGCATCGCGGTCACCCAGCCCTGCTGGGCGTGGTCGCGCAGCTATACCTGCGCCCAATTTACGCAAGCTCAGGACTGCCAGACTCTGGAAAGCACGCCCGGCTGCTCGCTGGTGCGCGAAGACTGCCTTTCGGGGGAGCCCTGTCGAACCTGGGAGCGGGTCTACGACTGCCCTGTCCCGGACCAGCCTACCAATACCAGCCAGTTCATCTGCGACGGCGACGTCTATTGCATCGATGGCTCGTGCGAGACGATCGAGCGCGAGGCCAATGACGAGTTCAAGGACGCGGTTGTCGCGCTCAACGCGATGGACCAGGCACGGCGCGAGTTCGATCCCGACACGCTCACCCTGTTCAAGGGTACGCGCAACACCTGCTCGTCCAAGGTCTTCGGCGTGCTCAATTGCTGCAAGGGCAAGGGTTTCCCGCTCATTCCGGGTATCCAGCTGCTTGTCGCTCTCGGCTGCAGCCGCGAGGAAATGCTGCTTCACCAGCGTGATGTGCAGGGCCTATGCGCCTATGTCGGGACCTATTGCTCGGACAGCTTCCTGGGCGTCTGCCTCACCAAGAAGAAGGTCTATTGCTGCTTTGAATCCAAGCTTTCGCGGATCCTGCAGGAACAGGGCCGCCAGCAACTGAACAAGCCCTGGGGCAAGCCCAAGACCGAGCAGTGCCTTGGCTTCACCATCGACGAGTTCTCGCGGCTCGATCTTTCGAAGATGGATTTCAGCGAGGTCTACGCCGAATTCACCGATGCCGCGCGCCTGCCCGACGAGCTCCAGGCCGCCACCGAAATCCAGCAAAAAATCGAGGACTATTATGCCCGCGCCAGCCAATAAGGCCGCCCGGCGGCTGCTTGCCGCCTGCCTCTCGCTCACCGCCGTTGCGCCCGCGCTCAGTGCTCCGGCACACGGGCAGGAACCGCCGCTGGTCACGACCAGCGACAGCCAGGACAGCTTCTACTGCGAGGAGCGACGCCTTGGGTACTGGTTCTATTGCGCCAGGCCCAAGCCGCCCGAAGTGCAAGAGGAGACATCCGAGCCTGCTCCGAGTGCGACGAGCCAGCTCGATGCCATCACTGCAAATCTGCGCGAACTGAAAGCCAAGGCGATTCTCGAGCCGACGCCGGCCAATGTGACGGCCTATATCCGTTATCAGCGCGCCCAGCTCGACCGGGCATCGCTGTTCAGCGATGTCTGGCAGCGGGCGATCTGGCAGGATCCTGATCTCGACTACACGCTCCAGCGGCCAGTCTCGACGCTCGGCAAGCGCCAGTGGCAGGACTCGCGCAACGCCGAGCGCAATGCGGTGATGGCGCAGCTGTCCGAACGCTACGGGCTGTTCTACTTCTTCGCCCAGAGCTGCGGCGCCTGCGAAGTCATGTCGCCGATCGTCCAGAGCGTTGCGTCGACCTGGCACATCACGGTGCGCGCGATTTCGACGGACGGCGGCCCCTCACGCCATTTCCCGAATTACACCGTCGAGACCAATCAGCGCAGCCGCATGGGGCTCGAGCCCAAGGTCACGCCGGCGGTCGTGCTCTGGGATGCCGCCAAGGGCCAGCCCATCCCGATCGGTTACGGCGTGATGAGCGCCGACGAGCTTCAGGACCGCATTTACCTCCTCACATCGAAGGAAGCCGGACGTGACTACTAGGATGAAACGTGCCGTCGCCGCGATCCTCGCGGCCACCCTACCCCTTACGAGTGCATCGGCCGATGTCGGCAGTTCGATGGACTCGTTCCTCAATGATGTTGGCGGCGCCGCCAACGTCAACGGGCCAACCGCGTTCGAGGGTCAGTCGGCAGGCTATTACAGCCTCGGCAACGTCTGGACGCGCTTCCCGCAGAAGACGACCAACATCGCCAATCTGCAACTACCGCGCGCCCGGGCGGGCTGCGGCGGCATCGACATCTTTGCCGGATCCTTCAGCTTCATCAACGCGAGCGAGATCGTCGCGATGCTGAAGGCTGTCGCCAACAATGCGGTGGGCTTCGCTTTCAGCCTGGCGATCGACACGGTCTGCCCGGAATGCTCGAAGATCATGCAGGAGTTCAGCCAGAAGGCTCAGCTCATGAACAACCTCAACATCAACTCCTGCGAAATGGCGCAGGGGCTGGTGGGCGGCATCTGGCCCAAGGGCGATCTGGCCGACAAGGCGATCTGCGAGGCGATCGGCAATTCGGAAGGTATCTTCACGGACTATGCAGCCGCCAAGCACGGGTGCGGCACCAAAGGCCAGCGGTCGAGTACGACAGCGCAGGGCTCGGGCAAATATGACGACGTCAATCCCGCCGTCGCGAGAAACTACACCTGGACGATCCTCAAGAAGTCCGCGTTCTTCTCGCCGAATGGCACTTTCGACGAGGAACTCGCCGAATATGCAATGACGCTGCTGGGCACGATTATCTATGTCCCGCCTAAGGATGATGAGCCGGGCAAGTTCGTGCCGATTGTCGGGGAAGCGTCCTCGACGCTGGTCACCTCACTGCTCGATGGGACGAGCAGCGGAAACGTCCTGATCTTCGACTGCGACGAGCCGGACAAGTGCCTCGACCCCGGCTTCAAGTCCCTCAGCCTTCCCGCATCGAAGGCGCTGCGCCCGCGCGTTGCAGCCCTGATTGCCGGTATGATCCAGGCAATCCATGACGACACCGCGATCACCGACGCGCAAAAGGAGCTGCTCCAGGTTGCTTCGATCCCGCTTTACAAGATCCTGACTGTCCAGGCGGCCTATGGCCGCGGCATGCCGACAGACGATCGCGAAACGCTGGCGGAGATCGCCAGTGTCGATCTTCTGTTCGCCGTCCTCGACCGGATCGTCAGCGAAGCGGGCCGCTCGATGTCGAGCTTCATCGGCGCGGACGAGGCCAAGATCGCGATGTGGCAAGGCCAAGTGAATGTCGTTCGGCAGGCACTCGCCGACAGGCAGGCGAACACGCATCTGAAGGTCAACGCCATCATGCAGATCATCGAGAAGACGGCGTTCATCGAGAACGTGCTCGCTGCCTCGATGTCGCCCGGCATGGCCGCCTCGCTCGACTGGTCGCGCGGCGTGCAGTCGCGCGCCCTTACCCACTGATCCCTTTCAGCGCGCCGAAAGCGGCGGGAGCCCAGCATCATGGTCGAGATTTTCACGGTTGGCGGCGGCGACTACCTGGTCAATGTCTTTCAGGCGGTCGCCGCCTGGACGGGCAATGGAGGCTACAAGAGCCTTCTGCAGGTCGTCATGGTCATGGGGCTTGGCCTCTCCGCCATTACGCTGGCGTTCAACCAGGACTGGCGGGCCTGGATCAACTGGTTCCTTGGTGCGACACTGATCTATTCGTGCCTGATGGTGCCGCGCCTCGACGTCCATGTGACCGACCGGCTCAACCCCAGTCTCGCTCCCGCCAATGTCAGCAATGTGCCGCTGGGGCTTGCGCTGATGGCGAGCTTCACGAGCCAAGTCGGCGATTATCTGACCGGCTCTGCCGAGGTGGTGTTCGGGCTGCCGGGCGATCTCAACTACTCGAAGAATGGCATGATTTACGGCGCGCGGCTCTACGATGCCACGCGCTCCTTGCGCATTTCCGACCCGGAATTTGCCGCCAATCTCGACGAGCACTTCCGGCAATGCGTGTTCTACGACGTGCTGCTTGGCCGCTATTCGATGAAGGAGCTCGCCGAGACCAGCGACATCTGGACGACCATTGCGCCCGGCAGTCAGGCGCGGGCCCAGCGCTTCCTGACCCGCGACACCGGGACCGGTCAGGTGACTTCGAATATCATCACCTGCCGCGAAGCCTATGATGCGCTGAACGCGCAGTGGGCCGGACTGATCGACGGCATGGGGACGGTCTTCGGACGCCAGCTCTATCCCAACCAGACCGCCGCCCTCGCCAAGGCCAAGCTTTTTGCTGACCTGCCGGTGGCTTACCAGTACCTCACCGGGGTCTCGGCCAATGCGACCGAGATCTTCAAGCAGACGCTGACGATCAACGCGATGAGCCAGGCCATGCATTCAATGGCGGCAACGAGTGGCGCGGGCAGCGTCGATGTCTACGCGCAAACGCGTGCGGATATTCAGACCGAGCGGACCTATGGCTCGATTGCCAGCAACGCTATGAAGTGGGTGCCGCTTCTCAATGTCGTGCTGACCGTGCTCTTCTACGCCCTGTTTCCGGTCCTCTTCCCACTGTTCCTGCTGCCCAAGACCGGGCCGCTGGCACTCAAGGGCTATGTGACAGGTTTCTTCTACCTGGCGGCATGGGGACCGCTGTTCGTGATCCTCCACATGATGCTGATGTACAAAGGCGCCGCGGACATGAGCGCGGTGGCTGGAAGCAGCGGGCTCAGTCTTGCAAGCTTCACCGGCATGGCCGATGTGAACAGCGATATCGGGCTGCTCGCAGGCTATCTCATCGCCTCGGTGCCGTTTCTGGCCGGCGGCGTGGCCAAGGGCGCCATGGCAATTTCACATCATGCGACCAGCTATCTCAATCCGAGCCAGAACGCTGCCGAGGAAGCTGCGCGCGAGGCGAGCACGGGCAACGTCTCGCTAGGCAATACGAGCTTTGAGAATTCGAGCGTTCTGACGCGCCAGTTCGCACAAGGGACAATCGCGCCAAGCTTCACCTATGGCGCGGCGCAGACCCGGACATTCAGCGACACCGGCTCGATGACGACGAGTTTCCCCGAAGCCAGCTACGACCAGCTTCCCACATCAAGCTATCCCTTCACCCCCAGCCTCGGACAGGAGTTCACTTCACGCCTGTCGACGATGGCATCGCAAGCCCGCTCGAACAGCGAGAGCTATGCGAACATTGCGACGGAATCGACCACCAGCGCCGTCACGAAGTTCCGCGAGCTACGCAGCCAATTCAGCCGAGGATCGGCTTTCGAGAGCGCAACCGGCACATCGAACTCCGACAGCGTCCAGACCGCCTTCAACGAGGTCGATCAGGCCTCGACAAACCTCCAGCGTCAGTTCGGCCTCTCACGAAGGGCTGCTGACGACATTTCGACCGCATGGTTCCTTGGGGGCGAAGCAGGCGCTAAAGCTGGGGTTACCAACGGTGTGCTTTCCGCAAACGTGGGGGCAAAGGCTGGCGGAACTCGCACCTGGACCGACAGCGACATCGGCATCGCATCCGAGGACCGCTCGCGCATCTTCGGCAGCCTCGCGCAAATGTCGGACAGTAGGAACTGGTCGAGCACGCGCGACGGGTTTGTTCGCAGTGTCAGTACCTCGTCGAGTTCCTCGATCTCGTCGACCGCGAGCGGCATGAACGCTTCTCTAACCGAGGCCCAGAGTTACAGCCGCGAAGCACGGCGGGCTGAGGAACTGGCAAATCGCCTCGAAAGCCAGGCATCGTTCTTCGAAGGCAACAGCGCCACAGGCAGCCTCAATCTGTCACAGGCCTACCGCGAATGGGGCTTGGTCGAAATCGAACGCAATCGCGACTTCTACGGCAATATCCGGTTCGACGACCTGACGTTTCAGCTCAGTCCGGAAGGTCAGGCGCTGCAGGGCAAATTCATCGAAAGCTACGCTGAACAGCTGCGCGACGGGATTGAGGACAGGCTCGTACTGACGCCAGGACAGCCAATCTCGCGCCCTTCGGTCACAGGACCGGGATCTGTCAGAGGTCGTGCCCAAATCGGTGGAGGGGTCTCTGGAAACGTGCCGCAGGTAGACCCCGGCACCGTTCACGACGAAGTGCTGCGCGCTCAGGATGCCGGGCGCCAACGGATCCGCGGATCCAGAAGCCGCCTTGATACGGTTACCCGTGGCGCTCAGGGCGCAAGCGCAGAGTCGGCCGATGAAGTGAAAGAATGGTGATGAATGGATTCACCAGAGTCCGAACGACGCACCGGCAAGGAACAAAAACACGCCTAAAATGACAGCCAAGCCCGAGACAGTCAGCTTCCGTCCCCACGGGTCGGCCCAGGACTTCTTGATCCGATACTCCATCACGCGATTGTCACGGATCGCCTGATCGATTTCGGACAGCCCCTCCCACTTCGGAGTACGATGCTCAGCGTTGTCGATGTCAAACTTGGTCATGATCGCATTCATCTCGCTTCTCCTTAGAACATAGCAGAAACAAGGGCCCACGCCATAGAAACATGCCCCACGAGAGACGCGCATCCTTTCCTCAGAACCTAGGCAGGACGTTCACGTACCGGCGTTTTCATGCCGCTGATCCAAGACTGTTGAGTAGCCCCAAAAATTGCCCCGAGTTGATCATCGAGAATTGACGCGGGCACCCATCAACAGCGCTCAATCTACGTTGTATGCTCTTTGCTCGGAAGTTCATCATGCGACTTGAACGGAGGCTCAGAGTTCACAGCCTCCTCCCATTCTGCGTAGGTCTTACCATCCGGCAATCGCCATAGGATTCGGCCATTTGCCGCGGCTCCAGTCACGGTAGCCGCGGCGGCTGAAACCGACGAAAAGATGTAGTCCGAGGTGAACAGAAGGCCGTCGTTTTGTTCGAATAGAATGCCCTTGGCGAGCAGATCGGAGCGCAAGGCGACAGTCCCCTTGGGGATGGTGTTCGTCGTTTTTATCCGGGCAATAGATCCCTTCGTCACCACGAACTCGCTGCTGGCCGTGATCGACATCTGAGCGGCGAAGCCCTGGCCGCGGAAGTTGAAAACAACCTGTGGCGCGGTTGCCGAACCTATGATTTCCAGCTTGTTGCCGTTTGTCAGATCACCAGATACGACCTTGAAAAGATCACAGCCGAGCGCGCCAACCAGCGTCTTGGTTTGGTCGATGAACTCTTCCATGGCTGCCCGGTCCGGCAGCGGGAGCTTGCCGACCTCGCTTGCCTTTTGGGAGTTGAGCAGGGTCCAGCGTGCGTTTAGACCTGCATCCGCGATCAGTCTGGCTTCAACATAGCGGGCATGGGATTTTGTGAGGTTCTCGTCCTTGCTCACCAAGACAATGGTCTCAGTCCAGAAAGGCTTGCTATCCACGCCCTTGTCATTGCCGGCATGGTATTGAAGGCGATTAGCTACTCCTTCGGATTCGCCGATATAGGCCATTAGCCGATCTGGCTGTGCCTCATCGAAGCCCAGCAAGAGGTACACGCCCGGCCTTGCCAATTCAGGAAATGTAGCCCGTACCTGCTTCATCTGCAGCTTTCGGAACGCAATCGCCTGGATCGTCGACATGGAAATTTGAGCGACGCGGATGCCATCTGGGTCACCGTCCAGCAGGAAAATGTTGATGGAGCGAGGTCTCATGCCACACTCCCGGCAGCCATCGCCCCGCCCAAGCCAACAACCTCCATCAATTTTCCATAATCCGTCACAACGTCATATTTGACGCGATCCTCGGTGATCTGCTGGTTTATTTCGTCGAAGAATTTCCGGGCGCACTCGATTTTTGTTTTTTCGATCTCGCGCAGCTTCATCGACGACATCGTACCCTTTGTTTCAGCCACGAAGTAGATGTGCCTGACGCTGCCAGCCTTGAACGATATTGCCCAGTCTGGGTTGTAGTCACCCACCGGTGTCGGAATCAAAAAACCACGCGGCAACTTGGCATAGACGACAACTTCGCTGCTCGTATCCAACTCCTTCACGAACTCTCGCTCCACGTCGGAATCAGTGATGGCGTAGTCATAGACGTGGTTTTTCAGCTTCGCCGAGGCGCGCGAGAAATCCTGCCCAGTCTGATTGGCCGTAAAGATATCTACGTCGTATCGCTCGTCGACTTCGTCGTAGGCCAGACGCTCGATGACCATGGCGGCCTTCTGTTCGGCGATGACCCGCGAGGCTTCGGCAATGAAGTGTTCGGGATTCATTTTGAACTGTCCGAATACAGCCGGCTGGGTCTGGCCAAGGATCGTTGCAGCCGTGTCACGCGTGAGCTGCGCGTTTTCCGCCACCTTTCCAACCAGGTCATATTTCACCAACGAATGGATGGAGCCGCCTTGTTCCGTCGTCGTGTTTGTGATCGTGAAGCCATCGCCGGCGCGGAGCTGGTCATCCCGCAAGCCGTCGTTCTGCACGCCCTCCTGAATTGTGTACTGGAGCGGTGTCACTCGCAGCTGGCTGTCGAGCGCACCGACGCACTTCGTCACCAGTTCGGCTGAGTCAAACTCGACACGGTACACCGCCTTGCGATTGATCCGTGCCCACAGCTCCTGAAACTCCTTCTTGTCGAAGTTCGTATTAAGCGGGTTGGTCTTGGGCTTGCGTCCATCACCTACCTTGGGCAGCTGGACATCGCTGAAAACGCTGTCGATCAGCTGGAACACCTGATCCGCGTAAGGTTTCAGTTCATCGGGCAACTCCGCCAGCGTTCCGGTAGTCTTGGCATCGTGGTAGGCGCTTGCAATCTGATCGGCATCATCGGTGTAGTCATTCTTCACCAGATAGCGGTAGATTTGTTTGGCCATCGCACCGGTGACCTCGACAGGCCCTTGGTCAGTGACCATAGTCTTGCCGGTGAAGTACTGCTCGGTCGCCTGGCGCGGTCGCGAGGACAGGGTTTCGGCGATTTCCTTTTGCAGGCCAGCGACGAAATCCTTGTAGCTCTCGCTCGCGACCACGGTTAGCACGTTGATGTCGTGCACCACGGCCGGGTGATCCATGCGGTCCCCGTGCTGATCGACGCTCAGCCGAAGTCCGCGCCCCACTTCCTGGCGGCGCGAGATGGTATTGTCGCTGTGCTTCAGCATGCACATGACAAAGACATTCGGATTGTCCCACCCTTCGCGAAGGGCGGAGTGGGAGAAGATGAATCGTGTTGGTTCCGCGAACGACAGGAGGCGTTCTTTGTCCTTCAAGATCAGGTCATAGGCATCGACATCGTCGGAATCGACCGCACGGGCACCTACCGCCGGATCCTTGAGGCGATTGGTTTTCTTGTCGATCGAGAAATAGCCGTTGTGAGTTTTAGCCCCGTCGATGCTCGCGAGGTAGTCTCGGTAGGCTTCGTTATCGATCGCTAGTTCGGACAGATATTCGATCTTCAGAAGTTCATATTCCTCCTCGAAGATTCGGGCGTAATCGCCTTGCTCGTCTGGCTGGCTGTAGTCGCGATAACGCACCACCTCGTCGATGAAGAACAGCGACAGGACCTTGATCCCCTGCACGAACAGCTGCTTTTCCTTGTCGAGGTGGGCCTTGATCGTCTCGCGGATCTGGATGCGGCGGATATCGCGCTCAGACACATCACCGTTGGCTTCGCCTGCATTCAGCACGATGCCGTTTGTGAACTCGACCGTGTCGGTATTGTAATCGATCTGACTTATCGTGAAGCCGCGATACTGATCCAGATCACCTGACTCGACGAACAGGTCGTCACGGAATTCTAGTCGCCGAATCTGGCGCTTGATCTCGCCGGACTTCAGCTTCACCTCGAGCTCGATCCGGGCTACCGGGGCCTTCTTCGAGATGTCGATGCCTTCGAGATAAAGGTAGGCATTGGTCCCGGCGAGCCCGCGAGTTTGGATGCCGCGCACGGCGATCTTCTTCACCAGCTTCTGGTTGTAAGCGTCCAGAGCGTCCAGCCGGTGAATGCGGTTGTGTTGGGTCTTGTGCGTAGCGGAGTAGCGCAGGATCATCAGCGGCTTGAACTTCGGCAACGCCTCCATCGTTGCTGCACCTTCCATCTTCTGCGGCTCGTCCAGGATCAGAATCGGCCGGTTGGAGGCGATGACGTCGATGGGTTTGCGCGACTGGAAGTCGTCCAGCTCTTCATAGATGCGGCGGTTGTCCGCGCCGCGCGCGGCAAACGCCTGGATGTTGATCACCATGACGTTGATACCGGCGTCGGAGGAGAAGCTCTCCAGCTCGTGCAGCCGCTTGGAGTTGTAGATGAAGAACCGGGCTTTCTTGCCATAGGTCTCCGTGAAGTGATCGGCGGTAATCTGGAGAGACTTGTAAACGCCTTCACGAATGGCGATCGAGGGCACCATGATGATGAACTTCGACCAGCCATAGCGCTTGTTCATCTCGAAAATGGTCTTGATGTAGCAATAGGTCTTGCCGGTGCCAGTTTCCATCTCGACGTCGAGGTGAACGCGGGTCGCGGCCAGAGCATCGCGTCGATAGGTCGCCGGGGCAGCAACGCGTTGATTGTTCCGATCGAGCACCATGAACTCATCCAGCCGCTGAGCAACGGGCAGGTTCTGGCGGCGTTGGACCGTCTGGATATTCTCGAGAATCTGGGCTTCGCTTAGCGCGAAATCGGCGTTCTTGAACCCTTCCTCGAAAGCGGCTGCCTGTGCCTTCTCGCCAGGGTCGATGCGGTAGGTCAGGCCATCGACCTTCGGCTGACCCGCGAAACAATCGACCACCGCTTCAACAGCATTGGTTTGATAGGGCTGGACCTTGAATTTCAGCTTCATGAGTGCAGCCTCAGATTGCTTTGACGTCTGTTGACGGCGAGAGCTGGCGGAAAATCTGCTCGACATTGATCTTCACCGCATCCGAGACAAAGCCGTTGTCCCGAAAGACAACGCGCAAAGGCTCACGCTTCGCCAACTCCTTCACCAGTTCCTCGGTCACGCCACGATCAAAACAGGCGACAAGGGCGTTGTCGTCGACGAAGAATATGGTCTTGCCTTGCACTGTCTCACGGTGGATCGGCAGCGTCAGGTCCACGCCCCAGTCGACCAGCACTTGGAACAGCAGATCCTCGGCAGTGCGGCCTTCCTTCACGTTGTCGACCATGTCCAGCAGGTCGGACTGCTTCAGCTCGTCCGGGCGATAATAGACGTCCTTCATGTTGGACGTGTCCACCTTAAGCACTCGGAAGCCGACATCGCGGTCCCAGTCAGGGTGGCATTCGCCTTCGAGGACTTTCTTTCCGGCACGACGAAGACGTTCGGCGGACAAATCGGCTATCGTTGCAAATCCCTCTTTCGCCGCAGTTGACTTTGGATCCGGAACTTCATCAAGTTGGACAAGTATAAACGTTCTGTTTAGCCCGTCCTCTGCGTTAGCTTCCATGACCGCATGAGCGGTGGTTCCCGATCCCGCGAAGAAATCAAGAACAATACCATCCTTGGTGTTATTAGCCCACTTCAATAGCTGCTTTATCAACCGCACCGGCTTTTTGCCGTTGGCAAATGCAATGCCACCTTCTTTCGCGACATTCCCCATGTCCTGATAAAAACCCTTCCATAGGTCACCGCGAATTACGGTGCGACCAAACCGAGGCTTGTAATCGTCAGACATGCGATAATTTAACGATAGAGGCATGAGAGCTTGGAGCGTCCCATTTGACAAAGTCGTTAGGTAATACGTCCGGTGATCTGCCTCGAAGGCAATCCAGCAACCAACCTCAGTGGATTCGTTACCGGCAGAGACTGGCGGCCTATCTATACGAGCGATCTTGTCGAGGTTGCCATTTATAAAGTCCTTTGCAGCATCAGATACGGATAACAGCCTATCCATATTTTTGACGCTGAACGAACCTCGAGAAGAAAATCCAAACTTTTCTATATCGGCACCGACTCTGTCGTCTTCAATCATCTTTTGGGCAAGTGTGCTCAACGTTCCGTCTTCGTTCATCCAAATCGTATAGTGAGTATCAAAAGATACCACTCCGTCAAATAATGGCGTGTGCCTTATGCTATCAAAAGACGCCGTCTTCCTAAATACATGCACAAACTCAGCATTCTTTACGATGGTTCCCTGCTGTGCATTAACTGTCTTTGGACCTGAGGTTGTCGACATTTCGACTACGATAGTGTCAATGAAGTTATCTTCGCCAAAAACTTCATCGAGGAGCCGTTTCATATTTGCGGACTCTTCATCACTGATAGAAGCAAATATTACGCCGTCATCCGCAAGAAGGTTTCTCGCAATCTTCAAGCGTGAGTACATCATGGTTAACCAATCTGAGTGGAAACGGCCATGGGACTCTGGATTGGCCACAAGTCGAGAGCCATCGTCACTCAATTGACTTGATGCAATCAAATATTCCTCTGTCGTCTCCGCGAAGTCGTCATTGTAGATGAAATCGCTTCCAGTATTGTAGGGAGGATCGATGTAGATAGCTTTCACATCACCCAAGAACGTTTCTCGCAACAGCTTCAATGCCTCGAGGTTGTCCCCTGAGACCAGGAGATTTCGCGTTCTGTCAAAGTTTAAGCTCTGCTCGCGATTAGGTAACAGTGTCTTCGAAAGTGGCGCGTTCGCAAGCAAAAGTGCGTTCTTTTTTCCCGGCCAATCGAGTCGATACCGCTCCTGCGGCCCTTCCACGATGTGGTCGCTCAACTCCTGACGCAGTTGATCGAAGTCCACCGCCAGACGCAGCTGGCCAGTCGCTTCGTCGCGCGCCTCGGTCACGCAGCCGGGGAACAAGTCGCGGATCTTGGCGATGTTCTCCTGGCTCAGGTCGGGGCTATGCATCTTCAGCTTATCCATGGTCGTCCTCTTGGTAATTCGTAACAGCAGTACCGGCGGTGACCGCCCTCAGCTGGTTCAATTCTTGTTTGGCTGCGCGCAGCTCGGCGTTGATTGTCACGCGTTTGTTGAATTGCTTTTCGCGCGCCAGCCGCCCCTTGATCCGATCGACCTCTCGGGTTTTGGCTTTGATCGCCTCTGCCTGCGCGATGCGCGTTTCCAGCGAGATGGGTTCTCCGAGTGCGGTTGCGCTGCCGGAAGTTGCCGGGCTGTCGCCTGTGTCGGGGATCAGGCGGGCCGTCTGCCCCTCAACCAGCGGGCTCAGAAGCCGCTCATAAAGAGCCCCAAGATTTAGAGCCACCGGCATGGGCGCTCGGGATGCATCCTCGAGTAGCCAGTCACCCTCAAAATAATCGCCTACCACCCAGCGCGAGCTGTCCGCCTCACTAGGACGCTTGTTAGCTGCGACCAGCTTGGCGCGGTTGCCGTGCACCAACTCGAAAATCAGCGGGAACGGGATGGCCTTGTCGATGGCACGCAGCACATCACGGTTCAGAGTTGCCGTCCGCGCGGTGATGCGGAAAATCTGAATCTCGGCCACCTGCTTCGTGGCCGCCAGATTGACTGTCTCGGGGGCCAGCTTGTGGGACCAGACGATCTGATCCACCTCGCGCACGAAGAGATCCTTCAGCGCGGAGTTGGCACTAGCATGTTCGTAGATCTTGCTTTTGGGGATTACGCGCCCGAACGCTGCAGCCCGGGGCCATTCGTAGAGGATCATGATCCCCCCTCGATGACCAGAAACGCGATCAGCTCGAAATCGTCCAGCCCCTCGATGGTGTGGGTGAGCGCCGTAGTTCGCCCGCCGCTGAAAAGGCTGTCGATGTCCTTTTCTTCCTTCACCTCGATCATGGAGCGGATTGCGCTGGAAAGCAGGTCAGAGTACCGCACCATCTGGCGCCCATCATCGGTCCGTTCGTTGAAGACCCGGCAAACCTCCCGGATCGGCTCTATCTGCCCCTTGCAGCTGGTGCGGATCAGATCGAGCAGCCGCTTGACCTCGGTATGGTCGGCGACGATTTCCCCATCGTCACCGATATAGACCAGGTAGAACGGGTGGAGCCGGTTCTGCTGGTTCACATTTACGCTGTCATGGATGTTCTTCAAGGCGAAGATGACGCCTGGATGCAATCCAAGCTCTGGCTGTGCCGGGACGATGGCATGCATGCCGAACGGTACGTTGTCGAGCTCACCATGCTCCTTGACGTAATTGAGCAGGTCCATGCGGAAATCATTGAGGCCAAGGTCGGTGATCGAGATGCCGGCCTTCACATCCTCGAGTTCAATCACCTCGTCCTGGAGGCGCTTGAGCTGCTCCTTTCGGTAGGCGATATCGCTCGACTTGGCGGTTAGCACGTTGTCGTCACCAGTTGCGGTGACGTCGGCGATCACCATACGGTTTTCGACGCGTTCTTTCAGGTTTATGTATTCATCGAGCGTGATGTCCGGCCAGTAGTTTACCAGCTGGATCTGGCTGTTGGGGGAGCCGATGCGGTCGATACGGCCGAAACGCTGGATGATCCGGACCGGATTCCAGTGGATGTCGTAGTTCACCAGGAAATCGCAGTCCTGGAGGTTCTGGCCTTCCGAGATGCAATCCGTGCCGATTAGGATGTCCAACTCGCCTGGCTCGTTGGGCAGGACAATGGCCTTCTCCTTTGAGCGCGGGGAGAATAGGGTCAGTACGCTCTGAAAATCGTAGGATTTCTTGAGCGTGGTCTTGGGGGCGTCGGATCCCGTGACCTTGCCCGTTTGCAGGCCCTCCTGTTGCGCGAAAGCCGCCACATTTTCGTACAGGTAATTGGCCGTGTCTGCGAACGCCGTGAAGATGATAACCTTCCGGTTGCCCGGATTGAGCGGGGCATGAATCTTCTGCTGGAGCAGTGAAAGCAGGTGCTGGAGCTTGGCGTCATCGGCAGGTGCAACCATCTCCATCGAGGCGATCAGGCTCTCGATTAGAACGAGGTCAGCGGATAGGTCATGCTTCCACGAAGGCAGATCCATGTCGCCAAGGCTGATCTGCACCTTCTTGCCGACGGTGAATTCGTCGAGGCCACCCAGGTCTTCATCCTCAGGGTCGAACTCGCTGATCTCTTCAAGATGGTCACCGATGCTCCCGCCGCGACCAGTTCGTTCGAACTCTGCGATGGCATCGAGCGTGCGCGAAATGTTGGTGCCGAGCGAATGCAGTGTCAGCCGGAACGCCGCGACCGAACTTTCGAGGCGCTTCAGAAGATTGGTGGTCATCAATGCCTGGAGGCTGCGCTCTCGGTCGGCCTGGCGCAGTTTGCCCCGGCCACCCTCGACTTGCGTGTCGTAGATCTCTTCGTATTTCCGCAAGCGGCTAGGAAGGATGTAGCTGATGGGAGCATAGACGGCGAGCTTCAGCACCGACAGCTGCGTGAAGATATCGTTCAGCCCCATTACATCCGGCCGCTGGGTAATCGGGCAATGGAACGACAGCGGCTTCCGGCGCTGCGGAAATTTGCCGATATCCCTCGTGTCGTAGAAGGTCTCGATGTGCTTGCGGGACCGAGCAATGGTCACGGAATCGAGCAGTTCGAAGAAGTCAAAGTCCAGCGCCTTGAGGATCGACGCCGCGGTTCGCTCCTCGGGGGGCAGCGACGTCCACTCGTTGAAGGCCTTCTGAGCCCTGCGGAAAATCTCTTCAATGCTGGTGTCTGTCTTCAAGTTCTTACTGAGGGCCTCGGACTGCCCCTCGTAAGCCAGCGCGAGCTGGTTTCGCAGATCGGTGAAGCGGTTGTTCACCGGCGTTGCCGAGAGCATCATGACCTTGGTCTTCACGCCCGCCCGGATGACCTTGTTCATTAGCTTTTGGTAGCGCGTCTCCCGATCCTTGAAGACGTCGTTATTCCGGAAGTTATGGGATTCGTCGATGACGACCAGGTCGTAATTGCCCCAGTTCACCCTGTTCAACGGGATGCCGAATGATTCCCCGGAAGTGCGGGACAGATCGGTGTGGCACAGGACGTCGTAGTTGAACCGGTCCTTCGCAAAAATGTTGGTGGTCAGGTTGGTGTTATAGTTGCGCCAGTTGTCCGCCAGCTTCTTTGGGCAGAGCACCAGGACGGACCGGTTGCGCAGCTCGTAATATTTGATCACCGCCAAGGCGGTAAACGTCTTTCCGAGGCCCACTGAGTCGGCCAAGATGCAACCGTTGTAGGTTTCCAGCTTGTTGATGATGCCGGTGGCAGCATCTTTCTGGTAATTAAACAGCTTGTTCCAGACCACGCTCTCGCGATAGCCGGTCAGGTCGTTCGGCAGGACATCTTCATCGACCTCCTCGAGGAAGTCGCGGAAGATGTTGTAGAGCATCATGAAGTAAATGCGTTCAGGAGCATTTTCCTGATACACGGACTCGATGTGGTCGCAGATGGCGTTCGTGACATCCTGCAATTTCTCAGGATCCGACCATATCTGGTCGAATAGTTGCAGGTACATCTGCGTGTGGCTCGGGTCGTCGAAGCGGGTTACGAAATTCGAGACGGCATCGCCCTTCTGGTAACCCAGGTCGACCGCGGTGAACCCGCTAATCGGCATGTAGGCGACCTCTCCGTTGGGGCCACCTACATGCATAAACTGCTGCATCGGCGCCTTAGTCCCGTTGGATCGGAAATTCGCTTTCTTGCGGATCCAGTCGGCGCATTCGCGTGCCACGGCACGCTGCGTCAGCTTGTTGCGGAGCTGAATTTCGAACTCAGTCCCGTAAAGGCCGCTCTCTCTCCGCGCCTTGGGAATGAAGAACTCCCGGCGTTCCTTGGTCAGGCGATCAATCGCCCCGTTCGGGGTGAAAGTGGGCGCGGTAAATATGAACTGGAGGCTCTCGATCCTAGAAAGCTCGGACTTGAGCGCCTCGAAGGCATAGATCGAGAAGCAGGAGGCGGCGATCTTCACACGCGAGCCCTTTGTCAGCGCCTGTTTTAGATCCTCACCCCACAGATGGGAATTGTTATCAATGATTTGCATGGATCGCCTCCCGATTGAGCAGGACGATCTGCTGATCCTGAGGCCGCCGAGCCGACGGGTCCGTGTCGAGCCCCAGGCGCTTTAGTGCGTAGTAGAGGAGTGCGCGCTTGACCGGGATCGTCGCCCTGCCCCGATCCATGGCGTAATCGAGTTCGATTGCCTTTCGTTGACCAGCGCTCAGATCGGGGTGGGGCGCGATGATAAGGTCAACGTCACAATGCCAATCGACATCTCGCGAAGCTGCGACATCGGAAGCCTTGCTCGCCCGCGTTTCACCGATGCGGGACAGGACGAAGTCCTTGAATTCACCGCTACGGACGCAGTGTGCTCGGGCGTGCCATCTGAACCCGTCAAACACCAAGGCATGCGGCGCGATCCAGCGCCAGGACGGATCCGGCGACGACATCGACTGATAGAGAACCTCGAGTGCTTCCTTGCGCTTGATTGCGGTCACGACCGCTCTGAGCATGGGTGCAGACACCCCGCGGGCAGGAGTTGGCGCACAAGCAAACCCCGGAACGCTGCCTATCCAGGCATCGTCGGGCGTAATGATCCCGTCAGCTATCGACCGGATCTGGGTGAGATACCGCTCGGCGTCAGGCTTATGGAAGATTGGCTTGAAGGAAGAGCTTCGCACATAGGTCCGTGCGCTTTTGTCGTAGACCATGTTGGTCTCGGCCAGCCCCAGATATCTGTTGAGATCGGCTGACGCCTGATTGATTGAAACCCCGAATGTCTCGACGATGTCGCTTCGGTTTACGTGACCTTCCCAGAACAACCGGAATTCGATGAATTCCAGCCTGCTCTCTACCCCTCTTCGTAATCCTGATTCGACGTCCATGCCCCGTAGCCCCCACAAAAGCTGGACTGACCAGTTTCTGTATGGGCACACCTACTGGACGGACGTAATTAAAGCAATGCGAATCTAATCCGCCTACACGTCAACACGATCCGAGAGCGTGGACGCAACTCCCTCTGTAGACGCGAGAAAATTAAGGACGCGTTGCGTCGTCTTGCGCCTCGGCCGACGCCCTTCGCGAAGATCCTGAACAAACCGTGGGTCCCCGACTGCCTGCCTACCAAACATGCTGGCCTTCGTACCACTTCGCGCCAAATAGCCCTCAATCTGGTCCAGGAGCTCCATCGCCTTCGACTCGCTTTCCGCTTGTGTTCTTGTTATGTTCTTATTAGGAAGACTTCCTAGAGTCTAGGATCGAATTTCCTAGACGGATGCGATAGGACCCGCAGCGATGGAAGATGCACGCAAAGCCCTGGACGATCTGATCCAGCAACGAGGCTGTAATTACTCCTCAATCTCCCGCCTTCTTGGACGTAACGCGGCCTACATCCAGCAATACATCCGCCGCGGCAGTCCCCGGCAACTGGACGAGCAGGACCGCTCCGTGCTCGCCCGCTTTTTCGGAGTAGACGAGAAGATCCTCGGTGCGCCCGAACGGCGATCCGGCCCGGTCGTCGAACTGGTCCATGTCCCGGTTCTCGATGTCGAAGCCTCGGCGGGGCACGGCGCTTTGGCCGAAATGGAATCCAAATGCGCCCAGTTCGGGTTCGACGAAAAGTGGCTGCGCCGTCTGACCGCAAGCAAGGCGACGAGCCTTTCGATCATCGCCGTGCACGGGGATTCGATGGAGCCAACGCTGCATGACGGCGATGAAGTAATGGTCGATCTCAATGATGGGCAGTCGCGGCTGCGCGACGGGATCTATGTGCTGCGCATGGACGACATGCTCAGCGTCAAGCGGGTCGCAATCGAGCCGCAAGGCAAGCGGGTCTCGGTGCTTAGCGACAATCCGGCCTATCCCAGTTGGCGCGGACTGGAGAAGCGGACGATCAACATTGTCGGCCGCGTGCTTTGGTTCGGCCGCGCGCTTCGCTAGGTAGCTCGCCAATGCTTGCCCTCCTCGCTGCCTCGATCGTCGCTGCCGGCCAGACCTTTACCTGCACACCCACGCATGTCTGGGATGGCGACGGACCCATATGGTGTGCCGAAGGCCCCCATGTCCGCATCGCCGGGATCGCCGCGCGCGAAATGGATGGAACATGCCGAACCAACCAGCCCTGCCCCGACGCGTCGGCTATCGAAGCGCGTGACGCTCTCGTCGATCTTCTTGGCGGCCCTCGCGGGACCATATCGACAGGGCACGTCGTGGTTCGTGGACCGAGATTGACATGCCGGTCGGAAGGTTCGGCCGGCGGCAACCGGACGGCTGCCTGGTGCCGACTGCCGAACGGAGCCGATCTCTCCTGCTCGATGATCCAGACACGCACGGTGCTGCGTTGGGATCGCTACTGGAAAGGGCCTGCATGCCGCTAAGCCCGGAGCTCTATCTGACAGGCCGTCTTGTAGAAGGCCCCTTCGGACTTGAACTGCATTCAGGCGGCGGCGTGTGGGAGCTCGACACCGGGCGTGGAGCACGTCGGTTGCTCGGATGCGAAGTGGAAGTCTGCGGACGCCGCGCCGGGTTCAACGAGCTCATCTGCGATCAGATCTGGCCAGCAGGACAACCCCGCCCTCCTCGCTCCAAATTCAATGTAGAACTTCTCTTGGCGTGCAGTGTCGTGGGCTACGGTTTGATCGCGTTCCTCCTCGGCCTTGTTGGACGTCTCGGCTGATGCTGAGCGATTGGGAACTCTGGGCCTGTGCCAACCAGGTTCTGAAATCCCACGGTGAGAATGCACCGCTTCATGTCGCCGAGCAGATCGGCGCGCGCGCGCTGGCGCAGGACGAGGCGGGCATTGCCACCTGGAAAGCCATCGGCAAACGCGTGGCAGAGCTGATGGGAAAAGATCGCCCGACGCGCCTGCAATAAGCCAGTATTGCCTCAGCCACATCTCAATGCTGGTCAGCCCATCGGCGAGAGATCGCCCGGAAAGAGAGTGGGCTGAGAGCTCCTGCCGGCATTCCCCTCTCCTTCGAACTCCAAACCCTGCATGCGTTCGACCAGGTGGCGCGCGAGATCGACACGAGCATTGCGCTGGGTTCGCAGGTCGTCAGCACCGAGCCCGACAAGCGTTGCTTCGGACGCAACCGCAAGCGCGACCTCGATGTGCGTAAACAGGATCTCATCGGCGATTCGAGACATGGTCGCCATGAGAACAAAAACAGAACTAACAGTCAACCGGTGCCATATGAACCCATGCGGATAGACGCTGCGTCAGATCCCGATTTCGAAGGGCTTGGTGATCGAGCGATCGAGTTCGGGCGGCTCGCGAACCGGTTCTTGCGAACGATCAGACGCCTTGCCCTTAGCCTGGCCCGTTGCTGCCGCATCGCGCAGCTGATTGACCGTTTCGAGTGCCGAGCGCTTCATTCCTGGATTGCGCTCAACAGCTGCTTCGAGCTTGCCCGCATTGTCGACAAACAGGGTCAGACCATCGCGCAGACGGGTTATCGTGACGAGGAATGTCTGCTGGTTGGCAAGATTGCGTTCGCGACTGTCCATGACGGCAATCCCGCGGTCGGAGGTCAGACCCTGCGCCATGTGCGCATTGAGCGCGTAGGCGAGATCAAGACGCTCGAGCATGGGGTCGCCGAGCCCCAGCAGTTGTTCGGCGCCAAGCGACGTTTTCACCGTGACACCCTTGGCATCAGCCGCCACGATGCGCGCCTGATCGGCGTTGAGCAGGCCGCGCTTATGATCGGTCGCCGTCCAGCGGATGCGGTCACCATCGTGAATTTCTAGTGGGCGAACCTCAAACAGACGCAGCGGATCCTGCTCACCTTGCGGTCTCATCTGGCCCGGCCGGAATTCAAAACGCTTGCCCCGCTCGTTCTTTAGCATCACGCGTTCGCGGGCGGGATCGGTTTCGATCACATCATAGCGGCCCTTCTGCAGCCCCTGCCCCCTTTGCCGGCGGTCGACTTCGAGCACCATGCCGACTGCATAGCTGCGCGCATAGCGCATTTCCTCACGCGTCAGGTTGACGCGCGACAGCACAGTGAGACCCAAGGAACCGGGTCCCAATTCTCCATTGGCCTTGAGCCCAGTCTGGACGGCTTCATTCACCTGTCCGCGCAAGTTGCGACCCGAAGCATAAATCGCGGTCACCTCCCGCTCTGCAGGCGAAAGCGATAGCCAGGCCGCCGCGGCATCGACGGCGGCTGTATTTCCCGACGCGACGACATGCGGGCCAAGATGTCGCAAGGCCTCATCGATATTTCCGCCCTGCGCTGCATATTGAGCGTCACGCAGCGCTCTCTCTCGCGCGCGCAGATTGGTGTTCATGATGGCGGTTTCGACGCCTGCCTGCTGCATGACGTCGAAGGGTTTGCCCGCATCGACAGCGCCCAATTGCTTCCTGTCCCCTATGCTGGCGAAGCGGTCGAGCTGAAGCAGGTTGGCGAGGCGCACCAGCTTTTCCTTGTCGGCATTGCCGACCATCGAGGCTTCGTCGAGCAGCACCGTGGTGCCGCGCAGAGACGCGCGAGCTTCGGCAAGCCTCGCTTGGTCTGCTCCTGCCAGAAGACCCTGATGTTGGCGTAGAAAGCGCGCGACCGTCATCGAAGGAATGCCGGTGTCACGTTCAAGCATCTGCACGAGCGTGTTCTGGACTGCTAGCCCGAGTACGGACCTGCCTTCCTCGCGCAAGATGTCCGCCACGGGTTTGAGGACGGTACTCTTGCCGGCGCCAGCTACGCCTTGAATAGCGACAATCCGGTTGTGCGAGGCGAGAAGCAGGCGCCCTGCCCCTTCCTGCCCAGGGTTCAAGGTTAGGCCATATTTGAGCTGAGATAGCGCCTGTAGCCGCTCTCCGGCCACATCAGTTGCGACCACGGCAGTTCCATGCCCGCGTCCGTTCTCGACGGCGGCGATGATGCGTTGCTCGAGCCCGATCGCATCGCGGGTCGTGACAAGATTGCGATCTGCACCCTTGCCTTTTTGCAGGTGGCCTTGACGCAGCAATTGGTCGACGCGGTGTTCGATATCGGCAAGAGTAGTGGGCAAGGCGAAGCCTAGCGCTGAGCGATATATCTCGGTCCGCGAGAACGCTGCCTCGCGCTCGCCCAAGTGCCGGATCGCCGATGCGACCGCATGAACGGCGGCGATCTGCTCGGGCGTCCGGCGCCCCATGTCGCGCGGCACAAGCGGGTCGCCCTGACGTAGCCCCAGACGCTCCGTAAACGTCGCAGCCAGCATCCGCGCCCGCTGGCCGATCGATCGCACCGAGTTTCCAATTCCGGAGACAGAGCCAATGTCGGTGGCGGCCCGTGCATTGGCCTGTGAAATAACAAGCCTCGGATCAAAGCCCAACTGTGCTGCTGCCTCGCGCCATTGGTTCACGAGAGCCTGGCGGTCTGCCACCGGCCCTTTGTCCGCCCGGGTCATCAGATTGGCCGCATTGCGCGCCGCGAGGCCTTTGCCTTCCATCGTCGAAAGCTTGTCGAGGATCTCGGCACGGCGCGAACTGAAGGCATCACGAACGGGTTTAGGAACGCCCACCGCTTCGAAATTGCCATGTTTGCCGTATTCCCCAACCTGGTAGCCGAGCTTTTCTACGGCCAAGCGGAAGCGCGCCATGGTCATGGCATTGAGCAGCGTGTTGTGCTCCCAAATCTTGTCATTTCTCAGCGCTCGCCATTTGCCATCGGGTCCCTGGGTGACATTGGCAACCACGGCGTGAAAGTGCGCGTTGGGCTCCTGATTGCGGTTCGTATCGTGCTGGAAAAGCCCGATCACGAGATTGCGCGTCGCGACCACCCGTTCCTTGCCTCGGACCTCCATGCGGGTTTCGGCGAGATTCTTCTCAGCCCAGGCCAGAGTTTCGCGGACGGCAGCGCCATAGGCATCGAGGATACGCCTGTCGCCGCCGACGAGGGCAAGGATGGACCAGCTCTTGGGCATCGAGAATGTGAGGTCGGTGCCGGCGCGATGCGCCCTGTTATCGCTCCCGACACGGCTTCCATCGGGCAGCATGCCCTTGAGCACGGCCTCGAACTGCGAGGCTTCGATAACGCCTCGCAGTCCAAGCGCCTCCGCGCCTTTGCCAAGCCATTGACCAGATCTCTCGGCATCGGCGCGGGTATAGTAATTGTCAGCGGCAAAGTAGTTGGCAGCGCCGCTGGCGGTACGGACGTTGGCTACAGAGAGCATCAGGCGTCACTCCGCCCGGCGGCGTCTGCCTCGTGCGTCACAGTTCGAAATCGCCGAGGTCGGGACCCCCGTGCGAAGGCTGATCCTGCTCGGGAACGCCGTCTTCGAGCATGAGCTTGCGGGCTTCTGCCTCTCGCTGGCGCTGGGCTGTCCGATCGACGGCTTGCGGCTTATCCGAGGGCGGATCGGCCCGCGGCAAGTCGCTTCGGCGTCCCTCCTTCACGCTATTCGATGGATCCTTCTCATCGGGATGATCGCCTTTGCGGAGCGCCGCATTTGTCGGCACCAATGGACGGGAATTACGCGGCGTTGCCTTGCTTGCTTCGGGCGACGATTTTCGCGGATGACCGGACTTACCTGACGGCTTCCTGAGGTCGTCGGGAATGTCCTTTTCGTCCTGTTTCGCCGCCTGCTGGCGTGATCGCTTGGCATCCGCCTCGACTACCGGCTCAAGCGGAAGAGTACCTTGCTTTGGGACGACAGGCTTGCCTGCCCCGTCATCGTTCGACGAAGGATGTTCGCTCTGGTTTGTTGGCGGACTAGCAGACGTCTGGCCGCCCCCAGTTTCGCCTTCGGCTTTCCGGATTGGCTCTCGATCCTTGGCCCGACCGACGAAGACATGTGCGATTCTTTCCCGGTCTATCGGCTTCAAACGGACCGGCGCTGCAGGAAAGCCATCCGGGAATTTGATGAAGCCTGACAGGCGCGGCAGGTTCATCAACTGGTCGGGCAGCAGCAAGGGCTCGATATGCTTGCGCGGCGTCAGGCTGACGGCGTCGCGAGCATTGTTGTAGCCATAGGTGTAGCCCTCTTCCATGTCGCGAACCTGGCGATGGCCGATGAAGTCGGAACACCAGGTAGCTGTCTCGCGGTCTGCCGTACCGAGGATCAATTTGGTCCGGGCAAGCGATGCAAGCGTCATCGCCATGTTCTCACCGTAGACCTCCTTGAGCTTGGCGTAGGCATGGATGCCGGTGACGATTGCGCCGCCGAAATTGCGCGCCGTCTGCAGGCCTTTTTCGAGAGCGGGGAGCCGGTGAAGCGCACCCAGCTCGTCGATGAAGAACCAGCATTTGAGGTCCTTGGTGCGCGGCATCGTCATCAGCGTATTCATTGCCGTATCGAGCCACAGCGTGAGCAGCTGCGCGCACACGCTCATGTCGACGTAGCGCGCGGAGATGAAGACCATCGAGCCACTTCTTTTGGCGTTAGTGCCCTCGTCTTCATGGGCGCCCTCCTCGATCCAGTCTCGGACCGAAAAGCGGCGCCTGGAAGTGGGCAGGAGCTTCAGCGCCTTGGCGTTCACGTTGAACACTGCCCGGATCGATTCCGCCATGCGCGCGGCTTCAGGAGCAGTCAGGGGATCGGCGATCGTGCCTCGCATCATGGCGTGGACCCGCGAGAGATCAGCGGTCATCAGTTCGCGGGCAAGCGCAGCATTGGTGCCCCGCCCTTCGGCCACCAGCTTGAGGCAGAACTCGACGAACAAGGCTCGCGCCGCGATGACCCAGAACTGCGCCTCCCCGCCCCCGTCATGGGGTACGAGGGCTTCCGCTGCCGCCCAGAATTCACCTTCGGTGCGGCATTCGTCGAAGAGGCTCCATTGGGGACAGCGCGCGTCGAGCGGGTTCAGAATTATGTCCCGGTCGGCCTGGTAGAAGTGTTCGATGAAAGCGCCGGTTAGGTCGAATACGACGCAGCGCTGTCCCTTGGCGCGGGCTTCGGCAATCATGTCCGACATGGCGACTGTTTTGCCCATACCGGTGGTCCCGATGAGCATGGCGTGGCTCTGTTCGAGCCTCCAGGGATAGACGACCGTCGCAAGATGCGAGGGCCGGTATGGAAATGCCGCAGACAGTTCCTTGGGCGAACACAGATGCCATTTCCAACCCATGGCGCTCGAAAGCTCTCGGGCGCGCTCGCGCTGGTTGTGCCCGCGCAGCTCATCGACCAGTTCCGGTAGTGTCACGAGCATGGCACCGCGCTCATGCTTGCGCTCTTTCGAACGGCTGCCGAAGCGCGCCGCGAACCAGTAGAACAGCACGAAAGCCGGCACGAGAAGCAAGGCCGAACGCACCAGAGCATCGCCCACCAAGTCGAGCAAATGATCCCAGGCATTGATCACCGGCGGATAGGCATCGAGCATGATGATGGGGAGCTGGATAGTTCCTCCCAACCCCGTTTCGAGTGCGACCTGTTTGGCCGGATCGAACTCCATGAAGCCGTAGATGGCAGCATAAATTCGCATCCAGACGAGGTAGGTTTCGTGATCGCTCAGCCCTGCCGAAATGGTCCACCAGCTAGTCCAGGAAATGCCGATGGCGGCGATGATCAGCGGCCCCTTGAGACCCGCTGCAAACATGAAGCTGAAGTGCCCGAGCAGCTGACTTCCGCGCGTGAAGTTGACGAGGTTACGCTTCATCGGAACCTCCCTCGCCGGCGTTTGCGGTAAGCCCGAGTTCCTTGCATTTGCGCGCGTAGGCTTGATGGGCTCGCTCACGCAGACCGTGATCGGCATGCCCTGCGAGAAGGGCATCGACGCCGACCATTGTGAACACCGATTGGCGGCTGACGCGGTCCAGCGATGCCTCGAGCTTGGATGCAAGATCGTCGTTTTCGCATGCCTGCGAAAGCAGCGACCGGATCCATTCGCTGACGCTTATATCGCGCCGCTTTGCTGCAGTACGAACCCGCTCAGCGAGCTCGACGGTGACATGTACCTGGAGAGATTTTGGCCGTGTCATGCACGGACTCCTTGTGGTCAGGAGCCCGGAACGCACTGCGAAAGGCGGTTATTGTCTAAATCAGAAACGAGAACATGTCAAGAACGCTCGGAATGCGCAGGAACGCGCCATTCCTGGCTGCCTTCAATCAAATGCGATTGGCGAATTGGCGACCATTCATTTCTGATTGAGAAGCTGCCATTTTTGCAAGAATCCATCACCACACTGTATTTACGATCTTTTTTACTGACTACCGCCTGCGATTTGTCGCGTACGGTGTGCGCGAAGTTGTTCCCTATTTGGACCGTTGTGATCGACCACTTCCCCGCCCGATTTCCGATGGCAAAGGTCTTGGTTTCACATGGATTTTGTAGCCCATTCGGCGCTTGAAGGA
>NZ_JBTLRP010000005.1:0-5132 GCF_054482795.1 Altererythrobacter sp. CAU 1778
GAGCACACCCTACGCCGCCATGCGGCAGAAAGAGATTATTAAACAATAGGGTACGCGAAGTTGTTCCTCTACAAGGAGGAGCAAGTCAATGCAAGCAAATGGCTATTTGCTACCAGCAATCGAGGCCACGAATCATTCCTCGGCCCGATCTGGTGAAGGGCGTGGGAGTGGTGAAAAGGCAAAGCCGTCCAACCGGGTACGGCTCAACGGCAACATCGCCCGACGCAAACCGGGCAATCGCATCCGGGAATATTGGGATATCGACCTGCCGGGCTTTGGCCTTCGGGTAAATCCCGGCGGCAGGCGGACGTGGTTTGTCCTGTTCCGCCAGCGCGGCAAGCCGCGACGGGTGTCGCTCGGAACCTCCTGCGACATCTCGCCTGCTACGGCGCGCCGCCTCGCGCGGGCGAAGCTGGCCGAGGTGGCGCTCGATGGGTTGCCGACGCGCAAGAAGGCCCGCGCCGCGCAAAAGAGCGATGCGCCCCTGCTGCGCGACTACGCCGAACGCTTCTGGGCTGACTATTCGCGACACTGGAAACCATCGACCCGCAAGCGCAACGAGAGCGCCATCTTCAAGGAAATCCTCGGCGCGTTCGGCGACCGGCGGGTCGACGATCTGGCGAAAGGTGACATCCTGTTCTGGCGCGACAGCTTTGTCGAACGTCCCGGCGTGTTCAACCGCACGCTGCCGGTGTTCTCGGTGATGATGGGCTACGCCGAACGCCTCGGCTTGCGTCCACGAGGTTCCAATCCCTGCAAGGGCACGCCGCGTTACAAGCGCAAGCCGATGGAACGGTTTCTGTCGCCACACGAATATGGGCGGCTTGACACGGCATTGCGGGACTATGAGGCCGAGCAGCCGCTCTATGTCGCGGCGATCCGCCTTCTGATCTACACCGGCGCGCGCTGCGGAGAGATCGAGCAACTGCGCTGGGAATGGGTGCAGGAACCGCGCCTGATGCTGCCGGACAGCAAGACCGGCGCGAAGATCGTCTATCTCAACCGGCAATCAGTGGATGTGATTGCAGCTCTTCCAGATCGGAAGCCGACAGGCCTTCTGTTCCCCTCGTTCCGCAATCCCGACAAGCCGATCACGCTCGGCATTCACTGGTCGAAAATCCGCAACCGCGCGGCCTTGCCGGATGTCCGCTTGCATGACCTACGCCACAGCTTTGCCTCGGTCGCAATCCGCGACAACATCTCGCTGATGGTGATTGGCAAGTTGCTGGGCCACGCGCTGGCAGAAACGACGACCAGATATGCGCACCTGTCCGACGAGATCGTCGCCGATGCGGCCGAGCGCGTATCCGGCTCGATTGCGCGCCTGATTGGAGTCGGACAATGAACGCGCTGACCCTGCGGGGGATCGTCGCCGAGGAGCTGGGCAGCCTCAAACTCCATGTGATTGGCAAGTGCGGTGGCCTGGGCGAGCTGCGCAAGACCTGCTGGACGCGCGAACTGCCCGGCTTTGGCACTCGGCATTATGCGAGCGGGCGCAAGGTCTATATCGTTCAGGCGCAAATGGAAGGGCGCACCCGCACTGTAACGATCGGCAACGCCAAAGTGCTGAGCCGTGCGCAGGCAATGGATGTGGCGCGCCGGGTGCTGCTCCGCGCCCAGACCGGCGACAACCCGGCTGAGGAGCGCAAGCGGCTGCGCAAGGTTCCATCCTACCGGCACTTCCTAAAGACTTACTGGGGCCGCGTGTCGCCCAAGTGGAAGCCGTCCACGCTCTACACCCACCGCTACTACAAGCGGAAATATCTCGACCGGGCATTCGAAGGCCTGTTCCTTGATGAGATCGAAGAACGCCATGTGCAGGAGTGGTTCAACCGGATCACCAACACCGGCGGCCCCGGCGCGGCCAACCGATGCGGTGAAATCCTGCGCGCCATGTTCAACAAGGCCGAACAATGGGGCGTTCGGCCCGAAGGTTCGAACCCCTGCCTCTACATCCGCAAGAACAAGGGGCGGAAGTGCGAGCGCTTCCTGTCCGATGAGGAGTTCCGGCGTATCGGCGAAGTGCTCGACCGGCACGGCAAAACCTTCCCGCTGCATTGCGCCGCGATCAGTCTGCTGATCCTGACCGGCTGCCGCAAGTCGGAGATTACATGCCTCAAATGGAACGAGGTGCGGGGACGGCGTTTGCTACTTACCGACAGCAAGACCGGCCCGCGCACGGTCTGGCTGGCCGAGGCGGCAGCGACGATCCTCCACGCCCTGCCACGCCGTGAGAAGCAGCGCTTTGTGTTCTGGAACCCGGCCACCCAGCGCCCGATCACCGACATCGGCAATTTGTGGAGCAAGCTGCGCGACGAGGCGGGCTTACCCGGCATCCGCATCCACGATCTGCGGCATAGCTTTGCCAGCCATGCCGCCGCCCACTCTGAAACCCTGCCGATGATCGGCAAGCTGCTCGGTCATGCCGATGTGCGGACCACGACCCGCTATGCTCATCTTGACGATGGGCATGTGATCGAGGCAGCGCAGCGGATCGGCGACCTGATCGAGCAAAACATGAGCGGCTCATATTCATTGAGCCGTAACACTAAGTATGATAGTGGGCCGCTGCTGCATGACTGACAACCCGCGCATCCGCATCTACGCCAACCGCTGGTTCGCCAAGTTCGCGGCAAAGGAGAAGATCAGCGATGCCACGCTTGCTGATGCCGTGCATCGGGCCGAGACCGGTCTGATCGATGCCGATCTTGGCAGCGGCCTCATCAAGCAACGCATCGCGCGCCAGGGCGGAGGCAAATCGGGCGGCTATCGCTCGATCCTGATCTTCCGCTCGGGCGAGCGGGCCATATTCGTGTTTGCCTTCGCCAAGAGCGACCGGGCAAACCTGAGTGTGGCGGAACTGAAGGTCTATCGCAAGGCTGCCAGCATCATGCTGGAGCTGGACGAGGACCAGATCGAAACGGAAGTTGCAGCAGGCCGATTGGTCGAGGTGAAAGACGATGAGCAAGGCTAAGGCAAAGACCTACAAGAGCGAGGCGATGGCCGCCGTCCACGAGATGATGGAGGACCTTCACGACGCTGGCAGCATCGACAAGCGCACCATGCGTGAGTTCGATGAGGCCTGCCTTGCGCCAGCGCCCGTCCTGTCGCCCGACGAGATCAAGGCGATCCGGGAAGCAGAGCACGTCTCGCAGCCAGTATTCGCACGCTATCTCAACGTGTCGAAGAACCTTGTGTCGGACTGGGAACGCGGCGCGAAGAAACCGGGAGGTCCGGCTCTGCGGCTGCTGTCGATCATCCAGCGCAGCGGGTTGGATGCGGTCGCATGAATGGCAGTATCGGCATTACAATTTGGTGCTAGAGGGCATTGGATTGAAAACACGGCGCGAAAGTAGTGCAATGGTATGCGCTTCAAGCGACTGAGGCTGAGGGTCAGTTGGTGCGGACCTTTAAACGCAGAACTGTGACGCAGCCTCATGTCCTTCTCGCGCCGACTATCCTGGTAACGAATGCCGACTTCGATGCACGTGATGGCGATGTCCTCGCCGAAGCCGTGAGTCAGTTCTGTCGTTGGTGCATTGAGGATGCTGGGTTGGTCCGACAAGAGGTTCAGCCGGATGCCTGGTTGATCCATCACACAAAGTTTTACATCGCGCAGGTTCAGAATGGCGGCCACGGACAGTTCGCCGCAAATTCAGCGATGGCGCCTGAGGTGCTGGACGACATCGAGGCCGGTCTTTCCGAGCTCGAGCTCAAGCACCTGCTCTCAACTTTCCGCCGGTTCCGAAGTGTGCTGGCCAGCGATAGCGCGCTGCAGAAGATCGTTGTCGCAGGCGGAGGATTCGGCGAAATCCCGCATATCATCAGGGAAATGGACGATGCGTTTTACCAGTCCCGAGAGGCGTTGAAGTTTAGCCAGCAAGCCGCTCGCTGGCTAAGGGCAAGGCCTACCGTACTAGCGTTGAGTCCTCGCCAACTCGAACAGCATAAGCAAGCGGTTGTGGCAAGCAATTCACTGCTTGCGCGCCGAAGTGGTGGCCGAACGCGTTCCACTCTGTGGACCCGTCTGACCGATACCGCCACGCGTCTGTGGGATAAAAGTGGCATCCGGCGGCCCGGCGAATCCGCCCTCGACCAAGCAAGACGTCAGATTGAAACGAACCCTCCCGACGCATGGCAAATCAGTCGTGAGCAGACTGATCTTGTGCAGCAAGTCATCCCTGCTGTGCGCAACGGTGACGACAAGCAGGTCGACGAAATTTTCGCCGCATTCCGGGATCTCCATGCCCGGTACGGTCTGAGCAATACAGAGCGCTGGCCGAATGACATAAGGATGTATGCCTCAAAGCTGCACTATGCCGGTGATCAGCTTGGCAGGTGTGAATTGCTTGAACAAGCCGCCGATGCATTTGGCCAAACAATCGCGACTGGAGCAATCTACAAGGACGATGCAGGCTTTGACTGGCGGTCGCTAGGTCAGTCGCTTGTTGCACTTGGAAGGCTTGACCAGCGCAAGGTGCCGGAGGTCGCTGAGGCAGTTGGCGCGTTCACTCAGGCACTCGCCCTCGACCCTCCGGCGCCAGACGTTTTCAATCGGCAGTTGCGCAGTCTGCTTGGTCTCGCCGAAGCGCATCTCGTACTCGCTGCGGGGAGTTCTGGTGCGGCGCATTTTGAAGCTGCCAGAATCGCACTCGACCAGGCGAAACCGTTACTGGGTTTTGAAGAGCGATGGCGATGGGGCGTACTCGAAGCAGAACTGAACTGGCTCGCATCCCCACGTCCATTGAGCGCCCGCGAGCGCGAGCGTGCTGTGCGACATTTGGACAAAGCAATCATTTGGGAAACCCAGAATGATGGAGACCCACGCGCCAATCCACACCGCTTGAAACGCTATCAGGCATTACGAAATGCGTTCACCGGTGAGCCTTCCGCGAAGGGCTCATAACTTCAGGCTCCGCATAGGCGGCACATTTCCAATTAAGCAAACGGATATGGCCATCTGCTACAAATTCGCGACTTCAGCGATCCGATGGTGGTTAGTGAGCCTATCCTTCAAGCGCCGAATGGGCTACAAAATCCATGTGAAACCAAGACCTTTGCCATCGGAAATCGGGCGGGGAAGTGGTCGATCACAACGGTCCAAATAGGGAACAACTTCGCGCACACCGTAC
>NZ_JBTLRP010000006.1:0-2526 GCF_054482795.1 Altererythrobacter sp. CAU 1778
GCACGAACCCGCTTCGCGGGAGGGGTGCTGGCGGCGCGGGTTACGCCAGAGCAAGACCGTAGCGAGTAGATTGAACAAGGCCGATCATTCCGGCTCCTTCAACCGAGGAGTCGAGAGATGAACGATCTTGTACCTGTTTCGCCCATCAGCCCGCTGCGCCAGCGGCTGATCGAGGATATGGCCATGCGCCGGTTCAGTCCGGAGACGCAGCGCAACTATCTGCGCGATGTCGGGCGGTTCGCGACCTGGCTGGGGCGCTCGCCCCACACCGCGACCGCCGAGGATATCCGCCGCTTCCAGATCGAACAGCAGGAAGCCGGCGTTCCGGCGCCGACCATGAACAGCATTGTCGCGGCGCTGCGGTTCTTCTTCACCCACACCCTCGACCGGCCCGAGCTTGCCCGCAAGCTGGTCCGCACCGCTCATGCTCGCAAGATCCCGGTTGTGCTGACCCAGCCCGAGGTGAAGCGGCTCCTCGACGCCACGACCTGCCTCAAGCACCAGGCCGCGCTGTCGGTGGCCTACGGTGCGGGTTTGCGGGTCGGCGAGGTATCGGCGCTCAAGGTGCGCGATATCGACAGCAAGCGCATGCTGCTCAGGATCGAACGCGGCAAGGGTGGACGCTATCGCAACGCCATGCTGCCCGACGGTCTGCTTGTGCTGCTGCGGGAGTGGTGGCGCGCGGGGCGGCAACAGGGGGTGCTCCATGCCGATGGCTGGCTGTTCCCAGGTCAGAACGCGACGGTGCCGATCAGCACCCGCCAGCTCTACCGGGTCGTCGTTCAAGCGGCAGAAGCAGCTGATCTCGCCAAGCGGGTCGGACCGCACACCCTGCGGCACAGTTTTGCGACGCATCTGCTCGAGGACGGCGTCGATATCCGCGTTATCCAGGCACTGCTCGGCCATGCCAAGCTCAACACCACGGCCTTCTACACCAAGGTGGCAACGAAGACGATGCGAGCAGTTGTCAGCCCGCTCGACCGACTGGCCTTGGCGGCACCGGATAACGAGGTGCTGAGCGGCTGAGAGCCGGTGCGCACCTCGCTCGAGGTCGCCCATGTCTTCCGTGCCGCCGGGTTAGCCTACCGGGCCACCCAAGAAGGGCATCTGAGCCTGCATCAGCTCAAGGTCATGTCGGCGATCGAGCAATGCCGCACCGCGGCGCTGGGCGGCCATGTCGAGGCCTGCACCGACTGCGGGCACTGGCGGATCGCCTATAATAGCTGTCGTAACCGGCATTGCCCCAAGTGCCAGAGTGTGGCCGCACGCAACTGGCTCGCGGCGCGCGAGGCCGACCTGCTGCCAGTCGGCTACTTCCACGTCGTGTTCACGCTCCCTGCCGAGATCGCCGCCATCGCCTTTCACAACAAGGCGCTGGTCTATGACCTGCTGTTCAAGACCGCCTCGCAGACCATGCTGACCATCGCTGCCGACCCGAAGCATCTGGGTGCGCGCATCGGCATCACCGCCGTGCTCCACACCTGGGGCTCGGCCATGACCCATCATCCGCACATCCACATGATCGTGCCGGGCGGCGGCATCGCGCCGGATGGGGACCGATGGATATCCTCTCGCCCGGCTTTCCTCCTGCCGGTGCGCGTGCTGGGCGCTTTGTTCCGCCGCCTGTTCCTGACCCGGCTGCTGGCGCTTCACGATGCCGGCAAGCTCGCCTTCTTCGGTAAGCTGGCGCAGTTGGCCGACCGCCGTGCGTTGCTGCGCCATTTGTCACCGGTGAGGAAGAAGCGCTGGGTGGTCTATGCCAAGCCGCCGTTCGCCGGGCCCGAGGCCGTGCTCGCCTATCTCTCGCGCTACACCCACCGGGTTGCCATCTCGAACAGTCGCCTTCTGCGGCTCGACGAGCATGGGGTCACGTTCCGCTACAAGGATTATCGTCGCTCTGCCCCAGACCGGCAGCAGATCATGACGCTCAGCGCCGACGAGTTCATCCGCCGCTTCCTGCTGCATTGCCTGCCACGCGGGTTCCATCGCATCCGCCATTACGGCCTGCTCGCCGGCAGCACCCGCAAGTCCCACCTCGAACACGCTCGCCGATTGCTCGCGGTCGCACCACCTGCAGCTGACGAGCCTTGCCCCGAACCGGTCGAGCCCCGCCCACCGTGCCCGTGCTGCGGCGGGCGCATGATCGTCATCGAGATATTCCAACGTTGCTACCTGCCGCGCGGCCCGCCAGGTCGAGCCAGTCCATCCGGGAACCCTGCGCCGTGACCCGGCATGGCCAGATACCGTCACACCCCGCCAAGGCCACGCTTCTGGCGTCGATGACGTCCGCATATCGCACACCCAAAAGCAGCAGTCTGGTTGCCAAAACCGGACGGACAAGCTTCCCGCGGCTGTTTTGCCAACACACAACCGGACGGGCGGCTCTTGCATCCGTCCGCTTATCGGCGTCGTCAGCAGACGCCAGGACCAGCCCAAACTCGAAATCCCCATAGCTCATCGCATGCGGCCCGCAGGTTCGGGCACCGTCGACTTTCCGACGCCTCTCGGCGTCCGAAACTCTAAACG
>NZ_JBTLRP010000007.1:0-1536 GCF_054482795.1 Altererythrobacter sp. CAU 1778
ATCTCTCGACTCCTCGGTTGAAGGAGCCGGAATGATCGGCCTTGTTCAATCTACTCGCTACGGTCTTGCTCTGGCGTAACCCGCGCCGCCAGCACCCCTCCCGCGAAGCGGGTTCGTGCTCCGACCCATTGCGGACAAATCTTTCTAATGTCATTCTCGCTCAGATTGCATCAGCGGGAGAGAGGCAGTGACGCTTGGAAAAGTTAACAGCGGACCTTGGAAGAGCAAACGGCAACGGTACAACCGCCAAGCTCGCATCTCGCATGCTGCAAGGCTGTGTTTGGACAAACTTGCTTTTGCGAGCTTTTGCGTGGGATTGATCTCTCTTGGAGCCACAATCGCTTCTTTTGGGAACTTGTGGGATTGGCGAAGCTGGGCCGCATTGCTGATTCCCCTTATGATGGTGGGTCACGGGTTGAATTTTTCCAATGGTTGGCTGCGTTTTGCGCCCTCTACGCCGAACGATCTGTGACTACCCAACGATCGGGAAGGGGGCAGCTTTCCACCCCACCCCGGACACTCCCAGCCATACGGTGCGCGCCAAAAGCCGACTGGAAGCTATGCCTGGTCCACTGCCTAAACCGGTCGACCGGTAACGACCCCATTGCGGACGTGAGACTGGACCACTGTAAATGACGAATCTAGATTTGATCGTGATCAACACGACAACAGATGTACCGAAAGCCGAATTGCGATGGCGCGGAGGCGCATTGGGCTTTCTTCTCGTCTGCCTGTTGTTCGGGGCAAGCGCGCTCATCGGGCTAGCCGCAATCGTGCCTGATTTAGCCACCGATATGCAGGACAGCCGGCATCTCGGCTTCATCCGACTGACGCATGCCGTATCGTTTGCCGGGATAAATTTGCCGCTCGCCCTGTTGGCACTGTACCTGTTGTGGGAGGCGTTCCGCTTCGCATGGAGGTTGCTGGACAATGTTGCAGTCAAAGCGACCGATTGGGGCCTGCGATTGCACCGATCTACGCTTCAGCGATCTGTTGCCTGGGAGGACGTCAAGCAGGTTACCTTCAAAACGGTAAGCCGCGCGCCATCATTGGTTATTTTGTTGAAGACCGGAGCGACGCAGACCATTCGTGGCCTCGAAAACAGCGATTGTGCCGGAGAAGAATTCGCTGTTCTCGCGAACCAGCTCGCTAGTGATCCTGAAAGCGGCGTTGCTTCATAACGTCCGCTAACCACCCCTAAACGGACGTTCTCGGTGCCCATCGCCGGAGCAAACCTGCCGGTCCGCTTTCAGGCATCCGCAGGGAACGCCTGAACGTCTGGAATTGGGGCGCAGAGCTGTCATTCGAGGCGCTCAATCGCCGCGCGGCTCCACTTCCATTCACTTGTCCTGAAAGGGCATTGGCAAAGCTCTCGCTTTATCTAACGCCCACTCGCGCAAAACGTAATCTGGCGAGCACACCCTACGCCGCCATGCGGCAGAAAGAGATTATTAAACAATAGGGTACGCGAAGTTGTTCCTCTACAAGGAGGAGCAAGTCAATGCAAGCAAATGGCTATTTGCTACCAGCAATCGA